>DASZDT010000036.1:0-92702 GCA_035941675.1 Chthoniobacterales bacterium | reverse complement strand
CCATCTGAGTTAACTGAGGAAAACGCCGCCAGGCCACTGTTCCCGCTCATCGGATTTCAAATCGCCACTGAAAAACTCAACTGACAATCTACCAACGCACCGAGCTTCCGTTTTCTTTTCGGCGTGATTAGTAGAGGCTTTTGTGAGCGAAAGCAACTAGATTCGGGGCCGGTTTGCCCCTCGTAAAAATGCCTGATTTTCCATCATCTTCAGAATCCCGAAACGGCGTCCGCGTTGCGGTCGTGGCCGCTGGAATTGTCAGCCCGCTTGGGTTCGGACTTGAAGAGACCACGGGCTCGTTACGCGACGGCAAAGATTGCGTTTCGCGCGTGACCGCGTTCCCCGTGGACCGTTGCCGGTGCCAGACTGCCGGCCAGGTCGCGAACGGGCCCCTGGCGGAGGCGAACGATTTCACGTCCCATCCCGATCGGCTCCATCGGGTAGCCCGGATGATGATCCTGGCCTTGAAGGAAGCCATGGAGCAGGCCGGCAATTTCCAGCCAGAGCTCACGGTGGTGGGCACCACCAGCGGCGGGATGACCTTCGGCGAGCAATATTATCGAGGACTCCAGATCAACGGGAAGCGCCGCCACGCCCCGACCTTGATCGCTAATTACACCCCGCAAAAACCGGTGATGGACGCGCAGGAAGCGTTTGGGATCAGCGCGCCCTGCCAGGTGATTGCGAATGCCTGCGCTTCCGGGACGAATGCCATCGGCCACGCCTTCGAGTGCATCCGGTCGGGTCGTTATCAACGTGTCCTGACGGGCGGTTACGACGCGATTTCCGAGCTGGTCTTTGTCGGGTTCGATTCGCTCCAGGCCGCGACGCCGGACCATTGCCGTCCTTTCGATCGCGGCCGCAGCGGTCTCGTCCTGGGCGAAGGCGCCGCGATCCTGGCCCTGGAAAACTTTGAGACCGCGCAGAAGCGCGGCGCGCAGATCCTCGCGGAAATCATCGGGTACGGAATCTCCACGGATAATTTTCATCTTACCCAACCCGACCCGTCCGGGATCGGGCCGCGGCAGGCGATGGAAGGGGCGCTCCGGAGCGCGGGTCTGGAACCGGGCGAGATCGATTACATCAACGCGCATGGAACAGCCACCGCCTTCAACGACGCTTCCGAAGGCAAGGCGATCGCCGAACTTTTCAACCGCGTCCCCGTCAGCTCGACGAAAGGAATGATGGGCCACTCGTTAGGCGCGGCCGGGGCGATCGAGGCAGTGATCAGCCTGCTCGCGCTCCAACATCAAATCCTGCCGCCCAACATTAATTTTCGTGAAGGCGATGCCGGCCTCGATTTGAACATCGTCGCCAACGAATCGAAAACGGCGCGCATCCGGACGGTGCTCTCAAACTCCTTCGGCTTCGGCGGCACGAATGCCTCGGTCATTATGCGGACGGCCGCATGAGTATGCAGATCGTTGGGATGGGCTGGGTCACGCCTCTCGGGGCTGGCGTGGAGGAAGTCTGGAATCGCCTGTTGAACGGCGACAGCGCGGTCGCGGAACCGCTTTCGAGCCCGCTCGGTCGCGACTACCCGGTGTTCCGGGTTCCAGCTTCCGCCCTCGCCAAACTGCCACCCCACCCGCGTCTGCGCCGTTCGAGCGCGATCTCACGCTTCTCGGCTGCCGCGGGACTCGAAGCGCTCACCAACGCGAACGTCGAACTCGATCCCGAAACCGCAAAGCGAACCGCGCTGATTTTTGCGGTCTCCAACGGCGGCGTGATTTACACCAAACGCTTCTATCACGACATCGTCGAGTCGGGCGCGCAGGCCGCGAGTCCGCTTCTGTTTCCGGAGACAGTGTTCAACGCGCCGGCCAGTCATCTCGCCGCCATCCTGGGAATAACGGGCGCCAGTTACACGCTCGTCGGCGACGGCGCCGTGGGCACGCTCGCCTTGAAAATGGCGGAGGATCTTTTGGCTGGCGACGCGCTCGATTACTGCCTCGTCGTCGGCGCTGAGGAAGCCGACTGGTTACTCTGCGATGCCTATCGGAAATGGCGCCTCCTTCGCGCGGCCCCACCCATTGAGCCATTCGGGCAACCGTCGCGGGGAACGGTTTTGAGCGAAGGCGCCGGCGCTGTTCTCGTTGGTCGCAGCGGCCCGATCCGAATGGAGAAGATTTCCGGCGGCACAAATTTTAAAACACAACGGGAAGCAGCCGTCGCCGTCGGCAAGGTCTTTTCGGAACTGGGTCTGCCGCCGCCTGAACTCGTCGCGGCAAGCGCGAACGGGACCTTCATCGATGGTGCCGAACGCGCCGCGCTGGAAAAACAGGCGCCGGGCGCCGCCATTTTTGCGGTTAAGCGGCACCTCGGAGAAAGCGTCGGAGCCAGCAGCCTGTGGCAAGCCATTGCAGCGGCGCAGGCCCTCATAACGAAACGGCTTCCAGGCCAGCCCAACCGCGGCGATTTTCGGACGGCCCTCGTCTCAACCTGCGGCCTGAACCAGCAGGCGGCCGGTCTTCGGCTCTCCATTTAGTTCTCCCGGGTGCGCCCCGGGGCGTTTTGCCTTTGCAGGCAGCGGCCCCTTCGGTAACTTCGCATCCCGCGATGCGTAGGCTGGTTTTAACGGTTTTAGGGTTGTTTGCTGCCTGCGCTTCCGCGTTGGGAGAGGTCGGCACCGAGAAGCAGCCGATGGAGATCACGGCCACCGGCGACACCAATTACCAGGACGGCCTCGCCACCGCCCACGGCAATGTCGCCATTCATTCGGGCGACGCCGACATTTACGCCGACCAGGCGACTTACAACCCGAAAACGCACGACATCGTCGCCGAAGGACACGTCCGGATTTATCGCACCGCCGGCACGTTCATCGGCGAACGCGCGATCTACAACACCGAGACGAAGGAGATCAAGGCGGTCGACATCAAGACCGATAAACAGCCGTATCTCGTGGCCGGCGAGAACATCACTTCGATCTCCGAAGGCGCCTTCCTGGTTTCGAAGGGCAACTTCACCACCCACGACTCGGACAAGCCGGACTTCCGGCTTCAGGCGAAAACGATGCGCGTTTATCAGAACGACCGGGTGATCTTCCAGAACGTGACCTTTTATATCCGGAACGTCCCGGTCTTCTGGTGGCCTTACATGTACCAATCGCTGGACGATTCGTTCAGCTACATGATTTCGCCAGCCTACCTCAGCTCGTGGGGCCCATCCATTCTGGGCCGGGTCACCATGCCGATTACGGACAACATCAAAGGCGTCTTTCGCCTGGATTACCGTTACCGGCGCGGCGTCGCCGTTGGATTCGATCCCGACATAAAGTTCGGCGCCGACAAGCAAAGCTGGGCCCGGGTCCGCACCTATTTTTTGAAAGACGACAACCCGGAGATCAACCAGACCTCCATCGTTCGTCCGCCGATTTCCGAAGACCGTTACCGTGTCTCCCTCCAAAGCCGGACCAAAATTACCGAGGACATCACCGCGATCGCGAACATCACGAAGTTGAGCGACGCCTTCGTCCTCGAGGACTTTTTCCAGGGAGAATTTCAGCTCAATCCCCAGCCGGATAACATCATCGCCGTCACGAAGTGGCATCCGAATTACACGCTTACCGCGCTCGGCCGTTTCCAGGCCAACGATTTTTTTGAAACGACGGAGCGGCTGCCGGAAGTGGCGCTCGATGTGACGCGCCAGCCAATCTTTGGCAGCGGCCTGTTTTACGAAGGCGAGACCAGCATCGCCGAGCTCCGCCGCAGTTTCGCCGAGGGATCGGCCTTTCACGATTACAGTTCGCTGCGGCTGGACTCGTTCCACCAGTTCACCTACCCGACAAATTGGTTCGGCTGGCTCTCGGTCGTGCCGCGGGTCGGCTTCCGCGCGACCTATTACGACAAAACCCGCGATCTCGGCCAGACGATTATTCCGCCGAGCAACAACCCGTTCATTCCCGATTTCCTGAACATAAATCCGGCCGACAAAGTTGCTTTTGCTGGCAACAAACTCCGCACGGTTTTCAACGGCGGGGTGGAAGCCTCGTTTAAGATGACCCGGACCTGGGACGGCGCCCAAAGCAATGCGATCGGCCTCGACGGCCTCAAGCACGTCATCCAGCCGTTCCTGAATTTCTCCTGGGTCTCGACTTCGGCGCACGATCCCGCGTCCATCCTCCAGTTCGATCGCTACCAGCCTTCGACCCAATTGCGCCCGATCGATTTCCCGCAGTTCACCACCATCGATTCGATCGATAACTGGACGATCCTGCGCCTCGGCGTGCGCAACCGGCTCCTCACCCGGCGCGACGATTCCACCGTGAGCTGGATGGACATCGAGACCTACATGGACGTCAACTTCGACAACCCGTTCGACAAAACCCAGTACTCGAACCTGTTTAATCGGCTCAACTTCACGCCCGTCCCCTGGATGTCGTTCGGCATTTCCTCGCAGGTCCCGGTGTTCGAAAAAGGCTTCACCGAATTCAACACCAACATCACCGTGCAGCCGATGGCGAACCTCCAGGTGTCGTTCGCCCATCGTTATCTGAACGCGAACCCGTTTTTCGATAACAGCAGCCTCTACGTTTTCGGCGGCTACTACCGGATCAATGACAACTGGGGCGTCGGCATCCAGGAGCAATACGAAGGCACCACTGGCGTGCTCGAACAGCAGCGCTACTCCATCTATCGCGACCTCACCAGCTGGGTCGCGTCGGTCGGCGCCATTATTCGCGACAACGGCGGCGTCAAGGAATACGGCGTGCTACTCACCTTCACGTTGAAAGCGCTCCCGAAGCTTAGTTTCGATTTGAATTTCGATCCTGCGGGCGCGGAACAAACGCAGTAATCAGCGGTCCGTCGATCGCGCAGCAATTTTTTCCCATGGATATTTCGATCATCGGTTCCGGCTATGTAGGCCTGGTCACGGGCGCCTGTTTCGCCGACGTCGGCCACAACGTCATCGGCGTCGATAACGATCCCCGCAAAGTCGAAGCGCTCCAGGCGGGAAAAATCCCCATCTACGAACCGGGGCTCGAGGAAGTCGTCCACCGCAACGTCTCGGCGCGGCGGCTCCGCTTCACCGGCAGCATCAAGGAAGGCGTCGATAATTCGCAGATCGTTTTCATCGCCGTGCCCACCCCGCAGCAGCCCGATGGCAGCGTCGATTTGAGCTTCATCGAAAAGGTCGCGCGCGACATCGCCGAGGTCCTCACCGATTACCGCGTCATCGTCGACAAGAGCACGGTCCCGGTAAAGACCGGCGACAAAGTCCGCGAAACGATCAAGCGTTACAACCGGCACGGCGCCGAGTTTGACGTCGTCAGCAACCCTGAATTTCTACGCGAAGGCTGCGCCGTGGCCGACCTGATGAGCCCGGACCGGATCGTGATCGGGGCGCAAAGCGAACATGCCATCGACCTGATGAAGAAGGTCTATGAACCGTTCATGGCGCCGATTCTGGTGACCGACATCAACAGCGCGGAGCTCATCAAGCACGCGGCGAATTCGTTTCTCGCCCTCAAGATTTCCTACATCAATGCGGTCTCGGCGATCTGCGAAGCCAGCGGCGCCGATATCGAGAAAGTCGCGGACGGGATCGGCATGGATAAGCGGATCGGCCGGAGTTTTCTCAACGCCGGGATCGGCTACGGCGGTTCCTGTTTTCCCAAGGACATCGCGGCTTTCATCACGATCTGCGAGCAGCTCGGCGTGCCGTTCAACCTGCTGAAGGAAGTGCAGCGGATCAACGCGGACCAGAAGACGCGCTTTCTCAAATCCATTCGGGAAACGCTCTGGGTGTTGCGCGACAAAAAGGTCGCCGTCTGGGGGCTGGCCTTCAAACCCAATACCGATGACATCCGGTCGTCGGTCGCGATCGATCTTATTGGCGACATGCTGAAGGAAAACGCGCATGTGTCGGTTTACGATCCCCAGGCGATGGAGAAGGCCCGCGGCGTCGAAGCGATCTCCGGCGCGCGGTTCGCCAGCTCAGCTCTGGAAGCGGTCGAGGGCGCCGAGGCGCTCATCGTCGCTACCGAATGGCCTGAATTCGCCAACATCGATCTCGAAGTCGTAAAAGGAAAAATGACGACTCCGATCATTTTCGATGGCCGGAACTTGTTCGATCCGGCGACGATGGCGAAGCTCGGTTTCCAGTATCACTCCATCGGCCGGGCGAGCGTGAAGCCGCAGTAGGTGCGCCAAATCAGTTCACGGCAGGTTGCTCTCGCCGCATTGGAGGAATGGCGGGCCGGAAGAAAATTTGCCGATGCCATTCTGGGCGAGCGCCTGCGGACCAGCGTGCTCAGCGCGGCAGACCGCGCTTTCGCCACCGAGCTTTTCTACGGCATCATTCGTAACCTTAGCCTGCTCGATTTTTGGATCGGCCAGCTGCGCTCCGGTCATCTCGACCATGATTCTCGCGATCTGCTTCGGCTAGGCCTCTATCAATTATTCGTTCTCCAGACCCCGGAGCACGCCGCGATTTATGAAACCGTGGAGCTCGCCCGCCGCCAAAATCGAGCGCTCATCAATGGCGTCCTGCGTAACGCCGTCCGCACCAAAGCGAATCTTCTTCAGCAAGGTGATCTGCAAAATCTCAGCGTTCGCAGATCGCATCCGCAATTCCTCATCGATCGGTGGACAGGGAACTTTGGCGAACCGGAAACGGAAAAGCTTTGCGACTGGAATAATTCCCCGGCGCCCATCTACGCGCGGATTAATCATCTCAAGATTTCAGACGACGATTTTCTAACGCAGGTAGGGTCGGCGCGCTACGCTGACCGAGACGGCGTCCCGACCAACTTCGTTTGCCTAACAAATCTCCCAAACGAGGCCCTGGCAGACGGCCACTGTTACATTCAGGATCCAAGTACGGCAGCGGCCTGTTCCCTTCTCGATCCGCGGCCGGGCCAGCGCGTTCTCGATGCTTGCGCGGCGCCCGGCGGCAAAAGCGGTTACATCGCGGAATTGATGCGGAACGACGGGTTTCTTCTGAGCTGCGACCGCGATCCGCTCCGCGTGGCGACGCTGCGGGAGAATCTCGGCCGGCTCGGCGTCGCTATCACCGAATGCCGGCAACACGACTGGCTCGCCGGTGACGCGCCGGCCGAGGAAGCTTTCGACGCAATCCTGGTCGACGCTCCCTGCAGCAATACCGGCGTTATGCGCCGCCGTATCGACGTTCGCTGGCGCCTGACGCCGGACGATTTTTCGCGCATGGCTGCCGGGCAACTTGAAATCGTTCGCGCCACTGTTGGCTTGCTCAAGCCGGGCGCGACGCTCGTTTACAGCACGTGCAGCATCGAGCCGGAGGAAAACGAGGACGTCGTCCGGCGAGTGCTCGCGTCGTTTCCCTTCCTGGAACTGGTCGATCAGGTTTCGATCCTTCCGTTCCGCGACGGGTTCGACGGCGCGTTCGCGGCAAAGTTAATCCGGCAGTTGTAGCGACGGCATTCTGTCGCCGTAGAACGGGATGGCTGCATTCGAAGCGTGTTTACGCCGACAGAGCGGCGTCGCTACAACATCTTGCAACGTCCACCGCGAATGGAATCGTAACGCCCTATGCATGATCCGCGTTACGACAAACTGGCCAGCGTTCTGGTAGAGTATTCGACCCGTTTGAAGCGGAACGAAACGGTTCTTATCGAGACGTTCGATGTGCCGGACGAGATGATGATTTCGCTCGTCCGGGCCGCCCGGAAGGCCGGCGCGATTCCGTTTGCGCAGATCAACCGCGCGCGGCTCAACCGCGAACTCGCGCTCAACGCGACCGAGCGGCAACTCAATCTCACGGCCATCCATGAGCTGGCGCGTATGAAAAAAATGGATGCCTACATCGCGGTGCGCGGCAGCCAGAACATCACCGAATTATCCGATGTGCCGCCTGAGCAGATGAAACTTGTCGCCCGGAAAATGCGGCCGGTCATCGATTGGCGGGTCCAGAAAACCAAGTGGGTCGTGTTGCGCTGGCCGTCGCCTTCGATGGCGCAGCTCGCCGGCATGAGCACGGAAGCATTCGAAGATTTTTATTTCGAGGTCTGCACCCTCGATTACCGGAAGCTCCAGCCCGGCATGAAGGCCCTCAAGGCGCTCATGGACAAAACCGACCGGGTCGAAATCAAAGGGCCCGGCACCGACCTCCGTTTTAGTATCAAAGGCATCGGGTCGGTCATCTGCGGCGGCGATCGCAATATTCCCGACGGCGAAGTGTTCAGTTGCCCGGTTAGGGATTCCGTCCAGGGCCACGTCTTGTTCAACGCGCCGACAATTTATCAGGGGACCGGGTTCGATAACATCCGGCTCGAGTTCAAGGACGGAAAAGTTGTGCAGGCGACGGGAAATAACACCGAGAAGCTGAACAAGATTCTCGATTCGGATCCCGGGGCGCGTTACATCGGCGAATTCTCGCTCGGCTTCAATCCGTTCGTGCTTCATCCGATGCGCGACATTCTTTTCGACGAAAAAATCGCGGGCTCATTTCACTTCACGCCCGGGCAGGCCTACGAAGATGCCGACAACGGGAACCGAAGCCAGGTCCACTGGGACATGGTAAACATCCAGCGTCCCGATTACGGCGGCGGCGAAGTCTATTTCGACGGCAAGTTGATTCGAAAGGACGGCGAATTCGTGCCCGCGAATTTGAAGTCGCTGAATCGCGGCCGTTTCACGAAGAAGTAATTCCGGCGTTGTAGCCGGGATCGGTGATCGCGGCCGAACAGAATCGTAGCTGCCACTCAGCCGGGATCAGCGATCCCAGCCACAGCAGTACGCAAAACGAGGAGGCATCGCTGCCTCCTCGTTCGCTAATTTGATTTCGCGTTTTCCTTACGCGGCTTTCGGGGCGGCACCCTGCGCGTTCAGCTGCATCATGCCGATCTCGCCGTTGCCCGTGATCTGGACATTCGCGATGTCGAACACCGGCGCGCCTTCGACGGCGCTCGGTCCGGCGCCGGGCAATTGCACCGAGACGCTCTTCGAAGTGGCGTTCAGAACGAGCGACGCGATTTCGAACGACGGTGAAAATTCGACGGTCGCGATCTGGAACCGGCCCGTCACATGAACGGACGCCTGGCCCTGCTGCGATGGCGTCAGCTGGACCGCGCCGCTTTCCGCGCCGGAGAGCAACTGCAGACCGGCGATATTAAAGGCAGGCGAGCTGATGACGCTGGGCCGCTGCTGTTGCGACGGGGTGAGCCGGATCTGGCCGATGCCGCCGCCCGATGCCTGGACGGTCGCGATCTCGAAGGTGACCTGGAGATTCATGGCCGGCTGCGGCTGCTGCGAAGGCGCGAGGCGCATCGTGACGATCTTCGAGGTCGGCTTCAATTGGAGCGCGCCCATCTTGAAACTCGGGGTGAGCTGCAGCGACGCGATCTCGAACGAGAAGGTAAGCTGCACTGCGGTCTGCATTCCGCTGGGAGCCGGGCTCTGCATGGACGGAGTTTGCGTTTGAGGAGCGCCGCCGGTCATTGGGCTGGGACGAATCGAAGGGGCAGGTGTTGGTTGGTTCGGTTGAGGCATGGTAGCTGGTGTTGTTGGCTGCTGAGCCAGAGGCTCGGTGGATATAACTTTGGGTGCAAATGAGGGCGATTCTACCGAATGGCGAAGCGCACCCACTCCGGCCATCGAGGTCCCCGCGACGACGCCGGCGGCGACATGTGCGGGAAGTTCTTCCGGTTCCGGTTTGGTGATTTCAGCCATGGGCGAATCGGTTTCAAACGCGGGAACTTGATACGGGATAGGCGGCCCTTGCGCAACTGGTTCCTCAGCCACGGTTGAAATTTCGGCGACCGCTTCCGGCGCGACTTCCGGCTCGATCACGACGGGTTCGCTCACGGATTCGAAGGCGGCCTCGGTCTCCGCGACTGGTTCCGGCGCCGGCGTTTCAAACACAGGCGTAGCCGGTTCGAAGGCGACCGGCGTCCAGGCGGGCTCGGGTGTGATCGGCGTCCAGCCGGGTTCCGCTTCGGTCGTGATCGGAGCCCAGGTCGTCTCAGGCTCGGGCGTGATCGGGGCCCAAACAGTCTCGGGCTCCGGTGTAACGGACTCGGTTATCACCGGCTCGGCCGTTACCGGCTCGGTCCATGCGACTGGCGCTTCGGCGACAACGGCTTCCTCTTTCGAAGCAGGCGGAATGTCCGCCAGGCTTTGGATAATTTCCGGCGCCGCTTGTTCGATGACGCGCGGTTCGCCCACCGAACTGAATTCCGCCATTTCGGTTTCGGGCGCGGAGACAGGTTCAGGTTCGGCGAAAACTGCTTTCTCGATCTCCGGCGCGATGTCGGCGATACGCTCGACGATCGGTGTTTCAGCCGGCGCGAGTTCGGGCTCCGGCGCCTTGGTGCGCGGCGCGAAATTCTCGACCACCGGCGTCGCGCCCGTCAGGCCGCCATTCGTGCCGAACGGCCGGTTGGGTTTGGTAAACGGAACCGCGCCCCGGCGAACGGAAGGCTCGGACGCTTTTAAATGCAGTGAAACTTGCGGCGGTCCACCGGCGAGCCGCTTCGGCGCGGACAACTTCTCGACGGCCGGCTCGGCTTCGATGGCATCGAAACTTGGGCCGCTCGCGGGCGCGGGCGAGCGATAAACGGAAACACTGACGCGGCGACGAAATTCGGAAAACACGACCCAAACGATGAGCAAAATGCCCGCCACCAGGAGGCCGCCAACGAGCAGGTTATTTGAAATAGAACGATCCGAGTTCTCAGCGACGGTCTGCGGCTGGACCGTGGCCGGCGCGAGAACGGTAGCCGGCGTCGTGGCAACATTTGTCGCGGGCGCAGGCGCCTTGTTCGCCGGTGAAGTCGCCGGACTTTGTTGCGCCACGGCGTTTGATGTTGCCGGCTCGTTGGCGGGGCTTTGCGCGGTCACCGCCGTCGAGTTCGCCGGGCTGGTGGCCGGGCTCGAAGCAGCCTGGGCAGTTGTGTCAGGCTCTTTCGGCAAAGGCGCGCGCGTCTCGGACGGGAGGGCGTTCGCGGCCGAAGGCATTTCGACACTCGGCGAATTCGTGGTCACGGGCCCGGGCGGCTTTTCGTTCTTCGCCAGGGATTCGGCAACGGTGGGCGCCAGGGTAATGGTCTCGGTCTTCGGCGGCGCCATCTCCGGGGCCTTCGCCGTTTTGTTCAACGCGAGCGCCGGCGCCGGAATCGGGCTCGGCTCGATGGACGGCGGAGCGGACTCAGTCTTCGCGATTTCCTTCGATGGCGCTACCGGGGCAGCCGCGACGTTCTGGGCAGGCTGCAGCCAGCCGACGTCGTAAAACGAATCGGCAAACACCATATTGAGCGCGGGTGAATAAATTTTCTTCGCCGACACGATCCAGTCGTTCGCTTTCGCCGAGTTGTTATGCTTGAACTCCCAGGCCGCCTGGGCGTAGTAGAGCGCCGGCGTGTCGCCCGTAAACTGGAACTGCTCCATCATCTTCTGGGCGCGGCTGTCTTTTCCTTCGAGGAGCAGCGTCAGATAAATCTTGAACTTGATGATCTGCGCAGCCTGGTTTTTATCGCCGCCGGGCGACGGCGTATTGTTGAACAGCGCCTCGTAACGATCGCGCGCCTTCGTGTATTCCTTTTTCTTGAACGGGATCTGGGCCAGGTTGTATTGCGCTTCCCGGAATTTCGGATCGATCTTCGCCGCCTGCTTGAACGCGTTCTCGGCGCCATCGAAATCCTTTTGGGCCAGCAGAATTTCGCCGCGCAGATTGATCGTCGCCGGCTGGTTCGGTTCGGCTGCGTCGGCTTCGTCGATCAAACGCTTCGCCGCGGTGTAATCGCGTTGCTGAAAGGCCTGCTCAGCCGCTTCAAATTTCTCCGTCGCAATCGCCTTCGCTTTGGCTGCGCGATCGGCCGCTGTCGTGATCTCCAGCGCCACGCGCGTCTGGCCGGCCGGCTTCTGCATCCAGCCCACTTCGTAGAGCGATTCCGCGAACAGCTTGTTCAACGCGGGCGAAAATTTCTTCTCCGCTCCCGCGATCAGGTCCTTCGCTTCCTGCTCCTTCTTGTGCTGGAACGCGACCGCCGCGTTCGAGTAGGTCACCGCCGGCGTGTCGGGCGTCAGCTCGAATTTCGCCAGGATCGAATCAACCATGTTCTCCTTGCCCTCGAGCAGGTAGGTCAGGAGAATTTTGTATTGGATCAGCTGGGCGGCGTCGCCCTGAAGCTCGGACGCATTTCCCTGGAGCAATCCTTCAAATCTTTTCCGCGCTTCGGCCCAATCCTTCCGGAGGAACGGAATCTCCGCGAGATTGAAACGCGCGTTCCAAAACTTCGGGTCGGTCGCGAGCGCTTTTTGGAGCGCCGCCTCCGCCTGATCGTATTGGGCCTGCCGCATCAGGATGACGCCGCGCAAATTCTGGGACTCCGCCAGATCCGGCTGGCGCGCATCGATCGCGTCGAGCTCCTTGAGGGCCTGATCGTAATTGGCGGCGCTGAATTCGCGGAAGGCCCGGTTATACATCGCCTCCAGCTCGGCCTTCGTGGGCGCGACATTCGTCGCCGCGAAAGAACTGACAACCAGGACCAAAATCGTCGCGAATTTCCTAATGTTCATGCAATGAGGCATAGAAGCTTTGGCCGAGCCTGATGACAAGCCTATTTTGCCGTTTCTCCCGCGAAAATTAGTTTTTCCTCGAAAAGACTGACAGGGTGCGACTTAGGGTACGGCAAAACCGTTATTCCGGGGGAATATTTCGGTTCGCTACGATGCGCAAACCCTCCAGCGTCAGATTGGGATGGACGGCTTCGATCTCCGGCAGCTTTCGGGCAATCAGGCGCGCGTAACCGCCGGTCGCGATGATGCGCGGTTTCTTTCGCGGAAAATTCTCGTCCGTAAGCCGCCTAACGATCTCGCGGACCAGGCCCCGGTAACCGAAAACGGCGCCGGACATCATGGCGCCCCGGGTCGTTTTTCCGATCGCGCGCGGCGGCTCGCTCAAGCTCAGTTTCGGCAGCAACGCCGTCCGTTGATACAAATAATTCGTCATCACTTCCAAGCCGGGCGCGATCACGCCGCCAACGTAATTCCCGGCGCTCGAAACCACGTCGAAGGTTACCGCCGTCCCGAAATCGACGACGATCGCCGGCACGCCGTAGAGCTCCGCGACCGCGGCGGCGTTCGCGAGACGGTCCGCGCCGATCGTGCGCGGCTTCGGATATTCAATGCCGACGCCGAGATCGAGTTTCGGGTTGAGGAATAGCACTCGCGCAGAGCCCGCCGCGCCGCGAATCGCCTCGTTCTTTTTCGGGACCACGGAAGACACAACGATCGTCCTGACTTTGCGCCCGCGAAGAATTCGTTTCACCGCCGTCGTCGTCAGTCTGCTGGTCGCCAGTCGGGCCGGTTTGCCGATCTTCGCGGTCGTCGCGAACGCCAGCTTCACGAACGAATTGCTGATGTCGATCAACAGATAATCGGTCATGCGTTTTCCGGCGCCGCGCATCTGACCGCATTCAGGCGGCAAGGAGCGACCCCGTCAAGTCCCGCTGAGCTTGCGACGCGCGGACCGATTGGGTACCCTCGGCGAATGAGAAGATTGGTTCATCGCCCGCGGCGTTTGCGCCGGACCGAAGGCGTGCGCAATCTCGTGCGCGAAACCAAACTCACGGCGCACGATTTCGTGCTGCCGCTTTTCATTAGCGAGAAGCTGACGGCGCGGCAGGCGATTAAGAGCATGCCGGGAGTTTTTCAGCTCGCGATCAGCGAAGTCGCCGAGGAAGCGCAGCGCGCCTTCGACCTCGGTCTCCAGGCGGTCCTGCTTTTCGGAATTCCCCGCGAAAAAGATGAGGGGGCGAGCGGCGCGTTCGCTGAGGACGGCGTGGTGCAACAGGCCGTCCGTGCGATCAAGGCGAAATGTCCGGGCCTGGTGGTGATGACCGATGTTTGTCTCTGCGAATACATGAGTCACGGGCATTGCGGTGTGACCCGGATCGATGGCGATCATTTTCACGTGTTGAACGACGAGTCGGTCGAGCTGCTGGCCAAGACCGCCCTTTCCCACGCCGCGGCCGGTGCGGATTTTGTCGCGCCGAGCGACATGATGGATGGACGGATCGGCGCGATCCGCGAAGCGCTCGACAACCACGGGTTCCAGGACACGGGCATCATGAGTTACGCGGCCAAGTTCGCCTCGGCTTTTTATGGACCTTTCCGCGACGCAGCGGAAAGCCCGCCGCAATTTGGCGACCGGCGTTCCTACCAGATGGATAGCGCGAACGCGCAGGAAGCGTTGCGCGAGGTCGCGCTCGATATCGAAGAAGGCGCCGACATTGTGCTCGTGAAACCGGCGTTGCCTTACCTCGATATTCTGTGGCGCGTTCGCGACCGGTTCGATAAACCGACGGCGGTCTATCACGTGAGCGGCGAATTCGCGATGGTGAAAGCTGGCGCCGAAAAAGGGTACTTCGACGAACGCGCGGCGGTGCTCGAGATCATGACTTCCCTTAAGCGCGCCGGCGCCGATTTGATTGTGACCTACTGGGCCAGGGAGCTTGCGGAATGGACGCGACTATAGCGCCGCGTCGCGCCGAAACAGAAAGGCATCTGCGGCTCAAACGGCTGGCGCTTGTCTGGGCCCAGGCAAATGGATATTCCGCCTGCGCAGCGGAGGTGAGCCTCCCGCAGTGCCGCTATCGCGCCGATGTCGCCGCCTATCGATCGCGTCTCCGCGAACAGACCGTAACGGCGATTTTCGAATGCAAACAAGCCCTGCCCGATTTGCGCCGCGATAATTGCGAGACCGCCGGAACCCGCGAGCGGCTGCGGACACTCCGGCGCCGTCGCGACATTCTGGAAAAACATCTGCGGGTCCATTATCCCACCCTCCGGACCAGCGATTCTCTTTTTGCCGAATACGATTCGCACGACTTCGACGCGATCGGACACCACGGGTATCGAAGGGTTCTGCGCGAATCGGCGGCGCTCGAAAATCGGCTCTACGGCGGAACAAAATTCGAATGTCTCGTGCGATACCGGTGCGCGAACCTGTTCTTTCTCGTTCTGCCTAACGACTTGTTTCGCGAGACGGAGGTGCCCGCGGATTGGGGCGTGCTGGTCGAAACGGACGGCGCGCTGGAACGGGTTCGCAAGCCAGCCTGGCACGACAACGCCGCCCAGGCGCGCATCCGGTTACTCCAACGAATCGCCGTCGCGGGCACGCGCCAGTTCAATCGCGCCTTCGCCATTACCCGCGATCAAATTGTCGCCACGGGCGGATTTGCGGGCTCAGGAAGAGGCGACCAGTAAATTGCGGCCGGTCATTTCTTTGGGCTGCGGAGAATCGAGAAGAAAAAGCAGCGTCGGCGCAACGTCCGCCAGGATGCCGTCGTCGACTCTGAAGCGGGCGGCGTTCCCGGCCACGTAGATCAGATGGACGAGGTTGGTGGTGTGCGCGGTGTTGGGCGACCCGTCCGGGTTGCGCATTAACTCGCAGTTGCCGTGGTCGGCGGTGATCAGGCACGCGCCGCCCTGCGCCAGGACCGCCGGGACGATCCGCGCGACGCATTCGTCGATCGTTTGGACGGCTTTGACGCCGGCCGCGACGACTCCGGTGTGGCCGACCATGTCGGGGTTGGCGAAATTCAGAATGATCAAATCGTAGTCACCGAGACGGGCAAGGACTTCTCCGGTAACTTCGCGCGCGCTCATTTCCGGCTGAAGATCGTAGGTCGCAACTTTTGGCGAGGGAACGATCTTGCGATCCTCGCCCGAAAATGCCCGCTCGATTCCGCCGTTAAAAAAATAAGTTACGTGCGGGTACTTTTCGGTCTCGGCGATGCGCAACTGGGTTTTGCCGGCACCGCTCACAACTTCGCCCAGGATGTTTGGCAATGTCTCGGGCGCGAAAATAAAGGGCGACGGATAGGTGACGTCGTACTGAGTGAGGGTCGCGTAACGAACCTGCGGCCAGGATTCGCGTTCGAACCCGTCGAAGTCCTTGAGCAGAAAAGCCTGGGAAAGTTGGCGCGCCCGGTCCGCCCGAAAGTTGAAAAAGAAAACGCTATCACCGTCGCGAATGCGTTGTTCGTTCGCGTGGGAAAAAATGAGCGGGGGGAGGAATTCGTCGGTGTTGCCGTTCTGGTACTGGGCCCGAACGGCCTCGGCGGGCGACAACTCGCTGACCTCTCCGCGGCCGAGGACGATCGCGTCCCAGGCCTTCCTGGTCCGGTCCCAACGGCGATCGCGGTCCATCGCAAAGTATCGGCCAATAATCGTAGCGATCTTCGCGCCGCTCTTCGTTAGGCCGGCAGAACAGGCTTCGAGATAGTTCGCGCCGCCAGTCGGCGAAGTATCGCGCCCGTCCGTGAACGCGTGCACGAGGATATCGGTAACTCCGGCGGCATGCGCGGCATCCGCCAGCGCAATCAGATGTTCGTAATGGCTGTGCACGCCACCGTCCGAAACCAGGCCAAGAAAATGGAGACGATGTCCGCGCGCCTCCGCAAATATCTTCTGCGCGACCGGATTCCGAGTCAGTTCGCCCTCCTCGATCGCCTTGTTGATTCGCGTGAGATCCTGATAAACGATCCGGCCGGCGCCGAGATTCAGATGGCCTACTTCGGAGTTGCCCATTTGTCCCGCAGGCAATCCGACGTCGACTCCGCTCGCGCTGAGCTTGCCGCCTGGATAATTGCGATAGAGCTGGTCGTGAAACGGCGTGTCGGCCAGCAGGGTCGCGTCGCCATTTTGCTCCCGCTTTTCCCGGCCGCCGGGATTAATCCCCCAACCGTCGCGGATGATTAGGATGACGGGCTTCGGCACGGTGGCAAAGTTTCGCGAGGTTCCTTCCCGCGCACAAGCGGTTTCCCGTCGTTGCGGATTGACAACGCCGACGCGGCGCTCGTTAGATCGGCCTCATGAAATGGCGCAACCAATTGCTCGCGCTTTTCTGCCTCATTCTCTTCGCGGCTTTCGGCGTCTTTTATTTCCAGCATTGGGTCGTCCAAAAGCCATTCGGCATCATTCTTTTCATCGGCGAAGGGCTCACTCCCTCGCGGGTCGCTGCGACCCGGGTGTTCGCCGGCGGTGCCGACACTCCGTTGACGCTTGACGCGATGCCGCACCTCGCGTTCGTGAAAAATTCGTCGAAGGATTTCGCGTCTCCTGACAGCGGAGCGGCCGCGTCTGCCATTTCCACAGGCATCCGGGTCAATAACAAATCCATCGGCTCAGAGGCGCCCAATCTCTTTGAACTCGCCCGTCGCGCGGGACGAGCGACAGGACTGGTGACAGACGGTCAGCTAACCGGGCCCGTGCCGGCCGCGTTCTACGTTCATGGATCTGAGCCCGGGACGGCGACCGACCACGCCCGCGTTCTGGCTGATAGCTCCACCATTGATCTCGCGTTGGGCGGCGGAGCCCACGATTTCCTGCCGCAGTCGAAAGGCGGAACGCGCCCTGATTCGCGCGATCTTCTCTCCGAGATCCACTCTAAAGGATTCGATCGCGCTCGCACCAAGGCCGACCTCGAAACAATTCCTGCGTGGCGGCGCCCAAAAGTTTTTGGCGTTTTTGCAAACGCAGAGTTCGGTTTTGCGGACCAAATCGAAGCACGGAACGAACAGCCAGGTCTGCCGGACATGGTTCGGCGGGCGATCGAACTTCTGCAATACAACCGGGGCGGGTATTTGCTCGTCGTCGATGCCAGGTTGATGCGCAAAGCAGCGGAGCAAAACGACGCGGAACATACCCTGGCAGAAACAGCGGAGCTCGATCGAGCGGTCTCGGTGGCGCGACGATACGCCGGAGACAAATCTACGATCATGGTCTGTGGCGACGTGGGCCTGGGCGGCCTGCACTTGAGCGGCTCGCCTTTTCGCACTGATCGGGGGATCGCGATTCTCGGGCTGAATTCGACGGGCGATCCCTGGCTTTCGTGGGCGACCGGGCCGCACGGCGCGAAATCCTACGGCGCGGCCAAAGTGGCGGCGCAACAGTCGCCGCCGTCAAGCGAATCGGCTCTGCCAGAGCCGCCGCAGGAGCCAGCCGCGTTCTATGCGCCGGCTGCCCTCGAGACCGTCGAAGATGTTGTGGTATTCGCCGCCGGCCCGGGCGCCGAGAGAGTTCATGGCACGATCGAGAGCACGACCATTTTCAAGTTTATCCGCGACTCTCTCTAATCGCGCCGGGTGTCTTATGGGGGAAAAGCAAAACCCGTCAATCAGCCTAACTGATTGACGGGTTTGAAAAGGGACGTGTCGCGCTTTAGTCGCTCACTGGGGTGAGCTGCGGGATAAACGTGAAGGGTGGCGGCCCCTGGAGTGGCGGCGGAGGACCTTCAGCCGGAGGGTTAGGGCCAACTTCCGGCAGATCCTTGCTTTCGCCCACGTCCTTGGAGTCCGCGACGTCCTTGGAATCCGAAGTGGTGCGGGCGGTCGAGAAGTCGCGATTCGAAGCGAGCAGGTTACCGCTGCTCGGGCTAAAAGCGGAAACCTCGGCCACGGTGAAAGCAGTGTCGCTATGAGCCGCAGGGGTCCAGCGCAACATCACATAACGCCCGGACGTGGCCGGAAAGTCGATCGAAGCGCGGCCTTGCGTTCCATCATCGATGACGGAACCAACAGCTTTCATTTTCGCCAGCGTCTTATCGTCGATCTTGAGAGCGCTGGGAGAATTATCGCCGTCCACACCGGGAACCGATTGGAGGACGTAAAAGTCGATTGCCGTCGCTCGCGGCGTGTAGACCGCCGACAGACGCCGAACGGTGGAGACTTTGCCCAGGTCGATGATTGTTACCGGCGAGTTATCCGACGGTAAGAATCCAAACGAGGTCGCGGCCTGATTGTCGATCATGTTGGCCGCCAGCGCGAGGTCATTGCCTGAACTGACATACAGTGCCCGGGCCTTGGTGCGAACGTTGTAGTTAATGAGCGCAAAACTCGCCTGAGGGCTGAGGTTTGACTTCGATACGGTTGACGCCTGTTCGGCGACCGCCGGGACCTTTTGAAGGACAATATCGGACGCGAAAGCGCTCGATACCGACAAGAGGAGGCAACCAGATAACCGGGCAAAGGGAGTAGCGAATGTTCTCATAATTTCCATATCCACAAAAACGAGGATAGGACTTTCTCCTGCGCTTCGCAATAAAAATCTTTCCGCAGGGCGGATATTTTTCGCAGTCGACCGACCTTTCGCTTCCACCCTCGCGGCCCAGGTTCCGGGGGCTTTCGCCTTCTGTCAGACGGTGGAACCGGTAGATTCGAGTGCCGAAAAGAACAGGTCTGCCGGAGGAACTGATGCCGTTTCCGCCGCGTTTCCCGAAGGTAGCAGCTCCTGCGCACGCGGGGGCAAATCCACTCCGTTGACGTCAGGGAACTCGCGCCCGTCAGGCTTGAGGTGGGTCGATCGCTCCGCGGGGCTGGAGGCGTAACGCTGCGCCATCAAAACCGGATCGGCAAAACACAAAGCTGAAAACCCCAGCAAAGCAGCGATGACGAGAAGAAGCCGGCGGGAAGCAAACGGATCGAGGCTGACGAGCACCATAATAGTTATGGTTTTTATAGCAGCGGCTATGCCAGCCACCTTTGGCGGGCATATCCTGAGAATTCCGTCTGTTATTTGCCAGCAAGCGACTTTGCGAAACTCAGGTTTTCCTTGGCCTGGGCATAGTCGGGCTGGATACGCAGCGCGGCCTCGTAATGATCGATCGCAGCCTGGTACTCGCCCACCCCGCAAAGAAGGTCCCCCAGTTCTTTATGCGCAATCTGGAGGCGGGGATCGATGGAGAGGCTACGCTCGTAATGAGTCCGCGCTTCGCTCCTGCGTCCTTTTGCGGCGAGAAGGCCGGCAAGATTGGATTCGCATTTGGCGTTTCGCGGAGTGATCGCCAGCGCCCGCTGATAATGATCGGTCGCCTTGTCCGTCTCTCCCAAATCGCTCCACGCAAGTCCGAGATAGAACTCAGCTTCAGCCAAAGCTGGGTTTCGGTTGAGAGACAACTCGTACTTCTCGATCGCTTCCTGGACACGGCCTGACTCCTGCAGAGCTTTGCCGTAATTGAGTTGAGCCTGCGCGTCGCGAGGAAGCACTTCGGCAACTTTGGCGCTGCGCTCGAGTGCCGGAACAACCCGTCCGGCCAGCTGGGCAGCGCAAAGGGCGCCCACGGGAACGATGAGCACGGCCCACCGAAGTCCATGCCGCACCCATGGCGGCCAGGTGCGCGGCGCAGGAAGCGTGGAGGATCCCGTCGCATCGATGCCGAGCATGGCCCGGGTCTGCGTCTCCCGAACTTTCCAGATGAAGCCGTCGTAGTAAAAATGAAGAAGCGCGGAGGCCGTTACGATTCCGATCAAGACGTGTTTGACCGCGTCGATAGAAACACCGGAAGTCGTTAGCGCGATCGATCCGTAGGCCAGAACCAGACCAACATAGACTCCGACGAGCGACCCGCTGCGGCGGAACACGAAGCGCATGAACCCGCCGATCGTATCATCGCGCTCAACCCGGGCGCGGTTGTAGATCCAGACGATCGCCAGGTACTGCACGTCATGGAAAACCTCGAAGAGCGCGATGCCAACGAGAATATTTTGGACGCCGTTATTACAATACCACCAGAAGGCGATGCTGCTGACCAGCAGGGTAATCTTTATCGGGCTCAGAATCGCGGCTCCGCGCCAATCTTTCCATTGCCGCCAAAAAAAGGCGGCGGTCACGATGGCGAGGGCACCGATCACCCCGTACTGCAGACCCAAAATAACTTGCCGCGGAACAACTGGACCCCCGCTTTCGTAGTAGAGGTCGAGGCAGGTCCGAAAACGCAGCGGCGAGAGGATGACGGCCGCCAGGAACCAGGAGAAACACAGGGCGAGATCGATCCGGGCGCGGGCGGGCGCCTTCCCGGACGCCTTGGCGTCATAGATTCGGCAGAACCCGTAAGTCTGCATCATGCCGTGCCAGATCCCCCAGGCCAGCGCCACCAGCTGGATCGCCTGGATATCGTAAACCGAAGCCCAGATACACACAGCTAACAGCGCAAGCGGTGCCAGCATGAACCGCGTCCGAAAACGATCAAATAGAGCCCGGTCGCCGTAGGCACGGATCATCCCAGGCAAGTGATGGCCCATGGCCCCAAACGCGCCAACAAACAGGAAGATATCCTGTGCACTCCAGCGCGCTTGAGCCGCGCTAAAGATAGGGATAAGCAACACGGGGGTCCCGACGAAAAGAAGGAGGTCCCTCCAGCGGTCGAGAATCCAGAGCGAAGCCTTCGCTGACGGGGACGGCCGCGGTTCGCCCCGGCCTGGAACTCGGGACGAAGATAATTTGGCCGGGGCCATGGTGTGCGTCGCCATAACAGGGTTGATAATTCAAATCCAAGGCGAAAACAAGCCTGCGCTTGAGCGCATTCGATGATGCCTTTGCCGGGGGGGGAAAGCAAAAGGCGGGTGGCATTTCTGCCACCCGCCTAATGAATTCCTGCTTATTTCCTGTTTAGAACTTCTTGGTCAAGCTCACGTACCAGTAACGGTTACGGATCGAGTAGAGCGACGTATCGTAGTTGTCGTTAAACGCTCCGAGAACCGATGGCGGGTAGCGATCGAACACATCGTTCACGCCGACCGTGAGGCGGGTGCCCCACAGCATGCGCTGCCAGATCGAGGCGGTGGCGGCTTCGGTCACTGCCGGTGTATTCTTGCTATCCTTGGATTCCTTTACATACGGAGCGGGTTCCGTTGGCGGCTTCACAAACTCGTAGCTCAACTGGAGATCGAGTGTGATGTAGCTCGGAACGTTGCGGGGGGTATTCCCGTAGAGCCGGCGGTAGTCCGTGTTGAAGTTCGCGCCAGCGAAGGCCGGATCATCACGGAAGTCGCCGACGTAGTTACCCGTGGCGATGAAATCGAAGTGATGCCACTCCCATTCACCGCGGAGGAATCCCTTGTTCCACGGAATCGCGCCCGGCGCCAAGGGCGCGGTACTATTGTTATAGTTGCCCAGGAAGCTGATGAAGGATGCTCCTACGAACGCCTGTGATTTCCAGGTGAAGAAGTGGTTCCAACCACCGGAGAAGGTGAATTTACCCCAGTGCTCGGTCGGCAGTTCGTAAACTGCCGTCACATCCATACCCGTGACATGGCGCTTACCAGCGTTAGCCGTCTGAGCGTCAATACAGTCGAGCCCGCCGCTTACAGGATCGCGCGTGACGCCGAGGCCCGGGCCTCCGCCATTGATTGCGGTGAGGCCGCAACCATCTGGATCCGTAAACGGCCCCTGATCAAACGGGGGAACCGCATTCCCCGGAATGTTGAAATAGTTGCCGTTCTCCGACAGGAGGGCCTGCGAGAACGAAACGGAATCCAGGATCAGCGCCGAAGTATACAGCTGATAGACGTCGAGAGTCATCGTGAAGCCAGGCAGAAACTTCGGCGTCCAAACGATACCAGCTGAGTAGGCATCGGTCGTCTCCGGTGTGATGTCCGTGTTTCCAGCGGCAAAGATGCCGTTCGGTGGTTGGAGGGTAGCACCCGCAAACGGATCGAACAGAACCGGGAAGTTTTGGGCTGGCGGATTGAAGTTTTGGCTCGGGGTTGGGGCGCGATACGATTGTCCCCAGCTGGCGCGGAAGGTTACGTCCGCGATCGGCTGATAACGCAGCGACACACGCGGTGAGCCCCCGAAGTTCTCATCCGGATTTTCGTTCACGAATGACGTTTTCGTTGCGAGGCCGACCTCGTCAGGCGTGACGAAGAGGTTCGAGTTGGTGAACTTCTCCCGCCGCCATGCGATGTCCAAATCCAACGAACGGACGAACGGCACATTCATCGACGAAGTGATGATCGGGAAACCGAGTTCGAAGAACCAGGACTGAGCTTCCTGACGGAATTTCAGCGGCGGCGACTGGTTGAAGCCCAACTGGTCGTTAGAGGCCTGAACGGGATCGGGGATCTGTTTCTGGTTGCTCTCACGACGCTCGTAACCGCCGGCGATGTCGATACCACCGTTCCAGAGTTTCGGGAAGAGGTGGGCGTTGAACTTCGCGTCAGCCAGCCAATCGCGCTCGTAGAAGAACGAGTGACCGACATAGGAAGCACCACCCTGGGTCCAGTCCGCAGCGATGGCGTTATTGTTATAAGCCGCGGTGCCGATCGGAACACCGGTGCGGAACTCAGGATTGCCCGGATTGTTGTTGTTATAGATCGGAGCGTTGCCCGAAGTCGGCGCAAACTGGCCGATGAACGGATTGAACACGTTGGCCTCCGTCAGGATGTCGAGGAACGAATTGCGAAGGTCACCGCTATCGATGCGCTGATAGTTCAAACGCTCATAGACATAGCCCGAGTCATAGCCGAAGCGGCTGATGAAGTCGTTGTCGGTGAAGTTAAAGTCACCGTTAACTCCAGCGACATAACGATAGTAATCCTTGTCGAAGAAGGAGCGGCGGTTCGTCAGCTCCTGCTGGGAACGATACCGGACCTGAGTCACGTTGTTGCCAAACGGGTTGAAGTCGCTGACTCGTGCCGAGGCAATGTCAACCAGGAAGGGCGCACCGGCCAATCCGTTATCCTGCTTGACCTTCGAATACATGATGTCGCCATAGAGCTGCAGACCATCGCCGAAGATCTTGTAACGACCGGTAACGAAATACATCGCCTTTTCCATCGCCGGGATGGCGGGCGTAAAGGCGCGGAAGTTAAACCGCGACGGATCCTGGCCGGGCCGGAAGTCGCCCGGCAAACCGAACGCCGGGTTTGCGGTCACTGGATTCGGCTCGAACCGGCGATAGGCGTTCGGCGTGACCTGGTTGTTGCCCAGATTGAGCAGAACCAACTGGCCGAAGATCGGAACGCCGCCCGCCGTCGGGAAGATCGTCTGGGTTGTGACCGACGAAGCGACCGAAACGCGGCCGGCGAAAGTCGGGCTGTTTCCGTTAGGACCACCCCAACCGGTGCCGCCGCCGACGTTACTTGTGTTGCCTGTGCCTGCCACTGCGGCGCGATCCCTCGAAAAGAGGTTCGCCCGCGAGTAATATTCACCCTCAGCGGCGATCGAGACTTTGCCGTCCAAACCAGTGACACCACCACGGAGATAAACCTGGCGCACGTGCGCGTCGGTTTCAGTGGTGTTGCCATAAAGGGCGTAGAGTTCCGCGCCTTCATACGGCTTTTCGCCCGGCCCGTTGAGCAGGATGAAGTTCACAACGCCAGCGACGCCGTCCGAACCGTAAACGGCCGAAGCGCCGTCCTTCAGAACTTCAGTGCGTGAAACCGCACCGATCGGAATAGCGTTGATGTCGTTAAAATTGAAGGTGCGCCGGCCGTTGACCAGGATGAGGGTATTGATCGAGCCAATGCCGCGCAGGTTGATGGTCGCCGTGCCGTCGCCGCCGTTGGAATCGTTTTCCGTGGCAGCGTTACCGACGAAGGACGGCAATTGCCGCAGACCTTCCACCGGGGTGTTGGCGCCCTGTTTCTTGAGGACTTCCGCCGTGTAAACGGTCACCGGCAAGGCCGATTCCGTTTCCGCCGTCGGGATGTACGAACCGGTCACGACGACGCGCTCGGTAGTAGCTTCCGTTGGGGCCTGGATTGGCGCATTGGGCGCATCCGGGGTGGGTTTCGGGGCTTGCGCGTAAGCGCCACCCGCGATGACGAGAGGAATTCCAACCGCGGCTACGAGAGCTGTGCGGAAGGATCCTAACGTGTGCAGTACGTATCTTATCATTAGTTTCTCCTATGGTTTGGTTAGGTTTGGCGGTGAGGATTACCGGGGTTTGAGAGGGCTGACAAGCCTTTTTTTCACTTTTTTCAAAATTTTTTGAACGGAGCCGCCCAGACCGATGTCGGGTTGGCTGCCGCCCAAAACCTCATTTCCGGCGATTCTGCGAAAATCCCGGCAATTGAGGCAATAAAAAAAGTGAGTTTTTTTGCGGGCGCCCTCGCGCGAACAAATCCGCCGGATTGTTGAGATAAACTTCGCGCCGCTCCCAGCGCCGAAACCGTTCGTTAGGCGGCGGTTCGTTTTTCCTTTTCGCTGACGAATCGAGACGCGAGATTCGGCGCGTGGCGAGCATTGATCCTGAACCGAATCCGCTCAGCATGCTGCCGTTCGCCGCCCTGCTCCTGACGATCGCAGTCGCCCCGGTGGTAGCCTCGGAAAAATGGCACCGGCATTCCGCGAAAATTTGCGCGGGCTTCGCGGCAATTACCGTTGCTTATTATATCGGCGCGCTCCGTTCCCCGTGGCGCGTCGTTCATGCTGGCTGGGAATACGGAAGCTTCATCATCGTCGTGGGCGGGTTCTTCGTCGTCGCCGCCGGAATCCACCTGCAGGTGCGGGGGCGCGCAACGCCGGCGCTGAACACGCTCTTCCTTTTCGTGGGCGCGCTTCTGGGCAACGTCCTCGGGACTGTCGCCGCGTCGATCCTGCTCATCCGCCCCTGGATCGCGGTCAATCGCTCTCGCGTCGCCCCGTTTCACATCGCGTTTTTTATCTTCGTCGTCAGCAATATCGGTGGAGTGCTTCTGCCGATCGGCCCGCCTCTGCTCCTCGGTTATTTGCAGGGCGTGCCATTTTGGTGGGTGGCCCAACGCTGCTGGGCGCCGTGGACCATTATTCTCGCCGCGGTCCTGCTTGCCTTTTACGTCTTCGATCGCCTCAACTTTCGTCGGTCCGTCGCGGAAATCGCGCCCGCCGCCGAAAAATGGCGGCTCTCGGGCGGCCTCAACTTCCTCGTCATGGGAGCGATCCTGGCCTGCCTCGTCATTCTGCCGGCCGGCTGGCGGGAGTCTTCCATCCTGGTGATTGCACCGGCTTCCTATTGGTTCACCCCCGCCGAAATCCGCCAGCGCAACGAATTCAGTTTCGCTCCGCTAAAAGAAATCGCGTGGATTTTCCTCGGCATCTTCGGAACCATGATGCCGGTTCTCGATTACATGGAAAAGCACGCCGCGTCGTTAGGCCTGCGTTCGGACGCGCAATTCTTTTGGACCACCGGCAGCCTCTCCGCCGTCCTCGATAACGCCCCGGCCTACCTGACCTTTCTCGCCGCTGCGCTCGGCCTGCACGGCCTCAGCATCGATCAGCCGGGCGACATCTCGCAGTTCCTCGCGCAGCACGACCACTCACTCATCGCCATTTCGTTAGGTGCGACCTGCTTCGGCGCCCTCACTTATATTGGGAACGGCCCCAACCTCCTCGTGAAAGCCATGGCCGACCACGCCGGCGCCAGGACACCGGGTTTCTTCGGGTTCATCTTCAAGTTCGCCCTGCCCATTCTTCTCCCGATCTTCGCGCTCATCTGGTTCCTGTTCTTTCGATAGGCGGCTTGCGCCGGCCCGGTTCATCGCGATTCTTTGACCGAATGTTCACCGGCCTCATCGAAGAAGTCGGCACCGTCGCGAAAGTCGACCATGCGAGTTTCCTGGAAATTTCCGCGCCGACAGTGGCCGCCCACGTCCGGATCGGGGACAGCGTCGCGGTGAACGGCTGTTGCCTCACCGTGGCGCGACAAAACGGAAGCCAGCTCGGGTTCGACGTTCTCCAGGAATCGTTCAACCGGACGAACTTGAAAAATCTCGCGGCAGGCAGCCGGGTGAATCTGGAGCGGGCCCTCGCCGCCGGCGCGCCCCTCGGCGGCCATTTCGTCCAGGGCCACGTCGATTGCGCGTCGCCGATCGTGGCGCTGGAAGAATCCGGAGCCGACCTGCGGCTCGAGATCGCGTTGCCATCGGAGTTTGCGCGCTATATCGCTTTCAAGGGATCGATCGCCGTGAACGGGATCAGCCTGACGGTCGCGGAAATTCGCCCAGAGAGTTTCGCGGTGTGGATCATTCCGCACACCCGCGCGGAGACGAACCTGGCGACCGCGCAAACCGCAGACCTGGTGAATCTCGAGTTCGACCTTCTGGCCAAATATGTCGAGCGCATCCTCGAACGGCCGGCCGTGCGTCCCGAATGACGAAACAAAAAATCGTCGGCGTGATTTTTTCGCGCGCCGATCTTCAGCGCGCCCTGCGGATGCGAAGGCCGCCCGATCTTTTTGAAGTCCGGCTCGACCGGCTGACCGACTCGCTCGACGAACTCAGGCCCGCGATCCGGCGATTGACCGCGCCTCGTATCATCACCGCGCGCGATCCCCGCGAGGGCGGCGCCAACCATCTGTCCGCTGCTCGGCGGCGCGCCCTCTTGTTGCAGTTCCTGCCCGAGGCAAGTTACGTCGACGTCGAATTGCGGTCAGCCCAAACGCTCCAGCCAGTCCTGCAATCGGCTTCCGCCCGGAAGATCGGCACGATCGTTTCCTTCCACGATTTTAAAACCACGCCGCCGGGCTCGCGCCTCGACGACATCGCGAGCCGCGCGCGGTCGTTAGGCCCGGCCATTGTCAAAGTCGCCACGCGCACCGACACCGCGCGTCAGCTCGACCGACTGCTCGAATTCTTCCAGCGGCAACGCCCTTTTGCGGATGTCGTCGCCATGGGCATCGGGAAACTGGGCCGGACATCGCGGCTCGAGCTGGCGCGGCTCGGTTGCCTTCTCAACTACGCCCATCTCGGAACGCCGGCCGCGAAGGGCCAGTTGTCGGTTGCGCAACTGCGGCGGTTTACGGAGCGCCTCGATCCCGTATCTTAACTGTCGCCGTTCATGGACCCATCGATCCCGTTGCCAGACCATGTCCCCGTCATGCCGCTGCCCGGCGCGCTCCTGTTCCCGAACGCGCTTCTGCCACTCCACATCTTCGAGCCGCGTTACCAGGCCATGCTCGAGCTCGCCTTGCGCGAGCACCGCATGTTTTCCGTCGCGCTCCTTAAGCCGCAGCGAAACCAGTGGAACTCGACCCGCGATTTCTTTCCCGTCGCCGGGCTCGGACTGATCCGCGCCTGCGTCGGCCGGGGCGATGGCACGTCGAACCTGATCCTGCAGGGGCTGCGCCGGGTGCGCTTCACGGGGTTCGAGCAAACCGAGCCGTTCCCGATCGCCCGGATCGAGCCGCTCGAGTCCGACGCCGCCACTTCGGTGGAGACCGAAGCTCTCGGCGCCAAAGTCGTCGAGCTTTACTCCAGCTTGAAAACGGAAGGGCGTCAGCTCCCGGAAAAACTCGACAATTACCTGTCGCACCTCGGCGACATGGAAATGCTGGCCGATCTAATGGCCGCGACGTTCGTCAACGATCCTATGCGGCGACAGCAATTACTCGAGGAGCTTTCCCTCAATCGCCGGCTTCGCCTGCTGATCCAATATCTGCGCGAAGAAACCGGCAGCGCCGCAGCGTAACGTCGAAACTTAGCTACAACCGGTGGGATTTGCTCCATCGCCTCGTTAGGCGCTTGGGCTGGCTTCATCTTTCGCGAACTGCATGACCTTGCCTTCGTCTGGATCGCCCAGATAAATACGCAAAAAAAATGGCGCTTTCTTGCCGACCAGGTTGATTGATGCCCCATGTCTGCGCCCGGCGGAAGTCCATTCTAGCTCGATCTGCCAAAAGCTTTGTTCTCGCGCAACCCTCCAGGTGCCGGTTGCGGTGATGAAGTCACCAGAAGGTTTCCCGAATTCAGCGGTCCACCAGTCCGGAATATTGGTGCAGGCAAATCTTCCGTCGGCTGAAAGCCGAATCGAGATGTCGCGTTCGGGATAATGGCCACGCACTCGAATGTCTTTCACGGTAGCCGCATCAGGGCGATACGTCCCTGCGAGATCTTTAGGCTGCGGCTCAGTTTGAGGAAAATCGAGCGTATCGAGAAGCGTCCCCCCGCCGGGACATCCCGTGAACGCGATAAGTGCAAAAATGCAAATAACCAGTCGGTCCATCTTAGGGCCTAACGAGATCGAACGGACGGAGCCGCGACATAGCCTCAAGGCCGAAGGCTGAACGAGTCGCGCGAGTTCATCAATTAGATGAGCGAGCCTGCGGCCGCGGGATTCGTTCCATCGTCTGGCTAGGCCTGGACGGTGCGATCATAGGTAAGCTGGACAATACCACTGCCGAAAGGCTTCGCTTCGACGAGGCGCAGTGAATCCTCCCTGGATGAGTTCGGCGCAAACAACGGGATACCAGAACCAAGTAGCACAGGAAAAACCGATACGATAAAACGCGAGATCAGCCCAGCGCTATGGAATGAGGCGGCAAGTTTTCCTCCGCCCATGAGCCAGGCGCGCCGCACGCCGCGGGCTCGCAGCACCTCGACCAGATCGGCGGGGCTCTGTGAGGTAAGCGTGATGCTCGGATCAAGAACAGGGAGCTCACGCTTCGTGAAGACCCACGACGGCTTGTCCCGAGCTGGCCAATGGCCAAGCTTCAGGGCAAACTCGTAGGTTCGGCTGCCCAACAGAAGAGCATCGACTGAGGAATGCAGCTCGGCCGCGCCGTGCTCCTCACCGGCGGTATCGAAGCGTGCCAGCCAATCGACGCCTCCATCAGGCGTGGCGATATAACCATCGAGGCTCGCCGCGACGTAATAAACGATCTCAGGCATGGCGTGGCTCCATAGGCCTACGAGACGAAGACGAGCGATCCCCCGGCCGCGGAATTCGTTCCACCGCGTGGTTAGATGATTCTTTGGTCACGAGCCTCCGAATGGCATGGTTAACTTGATCGATACTGCCACTGGCTTTCCATTCTTTCGCGCAGGCTCGAAGCGCCAGTTGCGCAGTGCCAGAATCGTGTGGCTGGCAAAGTAAGGATAAGTGGTGCTCACCACGCGAACATCATGGGTAGTGCCATCGGTGCCGACGGTGAACGCCACCACTGCTGAGCCGGTCTTCCCGGCGAACACCTGTGTTATCGGATAAATGGGGGCGTCCCCTCTAACAAGCTTCGGAGGGACGTCGTATTGGGCCGTTTTCGCGGGCCAATGGAGCGCAGAATTCGGGTACGGCGCGCCGGGGCGGATGATCGGATCACGACCGGGTGCGCCGGTGGGACGCAATAGGAACAACGCACACGCGATCGCAAGAGCCCGACTCACGCCGGAGTGTGAGATGCGATCTCGCAGCCGCGGGATTCGCTCGATCGTCCGGTTAGATGCGTGCGTCACCTGGGCATGTTGATACCGAACGTGACGGGCCAATTGTCGGCGGGTGGCGGCGGGAAAGTTCGGCTCACGAGCTTCGAATAAAAGCATTGCGCCATCGGGTCCCGCGAATCCCGAATGATCCATTTGGGCTTTCCGGTCTTCCCGAGAATGAGCACGCATTGAAAACCAGGTGACTTGGCAACGCCCGGGGCGTTGATGGGGAGGCACTCCTTAACTCCGCTCATCATTACGTCGCGGAGCGAGGCGGACGCGTTGAACGTGTTCTGGTATTCCAGCCCTTTTGGAGTCGCGCGCGCTCGCTCCGCAGCCCCTATCGCCTTTTGCAGTTCCGCAGATGGCTGCGGCCCCGCCCGCAATGGCAACGCGCAGGCAAGCATTGCGACGATAATGAGTGGTGTTCGTGGGATTGTGTTCATGATGCCTTCGACGGCGCGCTTTAGCATGTAACAACAACGGAGCGGACTGCCAAGCCGTGACACAGACGACAAGCCCGAAGGGTGAAGGAGCAGCACGACTGAATCAACAAAATGAGTGATCCCGAGTGCTTTCGGAGTTCGCTGCATCGCCTGGCAGGTGTTACGGCGGCGTCTGCGGGACGTGGTTTCCATCTGCTCCGTGCGCGATAAGAAAGTGGACTGCCTCAGTCTGCTGATATCTTCGGGCCCAATCAATCGGCCTCACATCCCACTTGACGGGCTGATCGACCGCTGCTCCGTGCTCGATCAGAAACCGCATCAGTTCCATGTCGCCGCGGCCTGCGGCGACATGCATCGCCGATGCGTTGTTGGTGAGGAAATTCGGGTCGGCGCCGAGGGAGATAAGGAGTTGGCCCTCCCGATTATGGCCAGACCAAAACGCCTTTATCATCGCCTTGCCGCGAGTCTCGCGCGATTGCAGGCGAAACGCGCTGCCTACCAGGAGAACGGCCGCGACCACCGTGCCGATCGCCGCGGCAGAATGTTTAAGGACGACCTTTAGCACAAGGCGAGCTCTGAGCACCTAACGAGAATGGAGCGGACGGGCCCGCCGCGACCTAGATCCGCGACCCAAGGACGACACTTTGCGTCATTCGGAAGCCACACCAGTTGATGGCGATTGTCTACCCCGTGAAAATGCGAGCCCAAGCAGTGCAACACTTACTATAATAGATATCCATCCGATGATGTCGCCTATCTTGTCGTAGACGGTCTCGCCACCGCGTCCATCGAGCGGAAGATCGCCAATCAGCACCGTGAAACCGTCGACAGAACGTGCCCTTGCCACCAGACGGCCATAGCGATCGTTCAATGTAAGCAGACCGGTCCGCGCGTTGCGTGCCATCGGGGCGCCATTCTCTACGCTGCGTAGGATTGCTACGCGGGCATGGCTCCAATCATCCTTGTCGAAGTCCCAGGCCGGGACGGCGAGCAAAATCGGCCGCGTCGCGACCGCGTCCGCGCGAATCATCGCCTGGAAATCCATGTCCTTGCAGATCTCAAGTCCCATGCCGTTCGGCAATGCTTTCGGCCCTGGCCCGGGCGTGAACACCGATGACTCCACCCCAGGGACAAGCCGACGCTTCACGTACGTGACAGGCGTCACGGCACCGGGAATGAATGACCACGAAACGTTACGCTGCGCGCCGTCGACATAAGTGTTGAGACCGGCGACAAGCGTGGCGTCCGCGGTACTTGCTGCGTCGGCCAGCTTCGCTTCTGCCTCTTCCCGCCAGGCGGGAGCGACTCGCGCAATGTTTTCGGGAAGCAGAATCAGCGCGACGTGCTGGTCGCGGAGTTTAACGATTTCCTGCGCATACGCCTGCAAGGCAGACAAACTCGCGACTCGATCGTCCTCGCGGATCGCGCCCACGGCCCGGTCGCTCTCGATAAGCGCAACCTTGATCGTGCTCGTTGGCGGTTGCGACACACGCCAGTAGCCGAAAGCGCCGTTCGCGACAAACAACGCGAGGGCAATCGCCAGCGTTGCAGTCCTGTGCGTCCGGAGGGCGAGCGCAAGACCCGCGGAAACAACGCCTAAGAGAAAAGTAATACCGAGATAGCCGACCATAGCTGCGATCTGAATCAACATGGGTGCGCCGACTTCGGCGGCCGCCGGCGTTGTCACGGATCCACCCGCACCGTTAAAGCTCGAAAGAAAGTCGAAGGCCGTCCACAACGCCGGGAAGGCGAAGAGGGCAGGGATCGCGCCGAGTGCATGATAGACGCGCCGCGCGCCGGATACCGACGCTGCGAAAGCCAACGCGGGGCCGACAATCGCAAGCACAACCACGAGAGGCATCGCTCCGGCATAAGCCGGGAGGAGATTGAGCAAGCCGAGTGAACAGCCCAGGAACGCGAACAAGAATGCCGACCAGGGCTTGTTCTTCCCGAAAGCAAACCAGAGCACGGGAACGGGCGCCACCCAGGCGAGCCACCATTGATCGCCTAGCCCGATCGAGAAGTAGAAACCGATAGCGGTCAGAATCGCGCAAACGATGCCGCTCATCGAAAATTTCTGCGCTTTCGACTCATGTAACGAAATCAAGATGAGCGATCCCGCGGCCGCGCGATTCGCTCCATCGCATGGTTAAGTCAGTTCGATACTTTTGTCGCGGTGCCTTCACTGAAAACCCAGGTGGGGCCATCGTCGATCGAGCATTCGATCCGGACTTTTATCTGTGTATCAGATATGCGTTCTGCATAGGACGTCGTCTTGGTTACGTGATCTCCCTTTCGAGATTCGCCTCGTGTAATCATCTTTTTACCTTCCAGCGCCATCGACATCGTTTGCGTGCCACCAGACCATACCTCGGTGATGCAATACTCCTTCTTTACGGGATCCCAAGTGGTGACAGCCAGTTTGGCACCCCAGAAGTTTGGTGGAGGACCTGGTGATTTCACCAGCAGCCACTGATCGCTGATCAAGAACTGGCCGTTCGGGGACCACTGGATCACGCTCGTACCCTTGCCTGTGAACGCGTTCGATTCCGGCGTCTCCCGGAGGACGTATTCGGAAATCCACCGACCGGTCATGAAGTTTAGTGCCTCTAGCTCTAGCGAACGACCCTTCGTCGGCGGTTTGCCATCGTCAAAGACTATTTGCGACACCCCGGTCCGCACAACAATGAGAATAACCAAAGCAGTCGCGCGCATGACCCAACGAGAAGGGAGCGGACTGCCAAGCCGCGACATAGACCTCAAGGCCGAAGGCTGAATGGAGCCTGCGGGAAGCGGTGCGACATGGACTTGGCCCGAAGGGTGAGCGTCGGGGACGTGCGAATCAACGAGTCGCGCGAGTTCATCAACAAAATGCGCGACTCCGGAAGCCTTCGGAGTTCGCTCCACCGCCCGGTTAGATCTTTGGCGCGGCTGTTCACAATGCGTCCATAAAGTCTTCGGCAGAGACCCTCGCTTGCCGGAGAACTCCCGCAAGAGTGCCAACCTTGAGCTGTCGATGCGCCGGAACAACGCAGCCGAGGGCGCCCCGACGCATAACCACGTGACTGCCGCGTTGACGAGCGATGGTGAAGCCGAGGCGCTCGAGCCCGCGCACGGCCTCGGCGCCCGAAATACGAGGAAGCTTAGGCATGGCCGCCAGCCACCTCGAACGTGGTGACCAGCGGCTGACCCGCCGAATGCAAAGGGAACTCCTCGAGATAGATTTCGGTCGCCTCGCGCAGGTTGGCGATCGCTTCCGGCACGCTTTCGCCTTGCGTCGTCGAGCCTGTTTCGGGATTGAACGCGACGAACCCGCCCTCTTCTGCTGGCATCAGCACGGCTGTGAGAACCATGGTGCGCAAGTATTGCCGCTCTCCTCGCGGAAATCAACACCGCGCGGTTGCATCTATGTGTCGCGCCGGATAGAAAGGCGAGCGGTTTCCCGCTCGCCCTTCCGTTCCTCCAACGTCTACAGCGCCCGGTGAAACGTGGGATCGCTCCAATCGGTGTAGCCAGGGTCGGCCCCAGCGCTTTTATGCCCAACGAGAATTAGACGAAAGCGCGTGCAGGTGCGCGTGCATTTTGGTGGACATCGGGATGCGGTATTTGGGCGCGGTCATGTCGGTGCGCTACGAGGAAGGGATGCCCGGCCCAGAGGCGCATTATTCGCTCGAACTTATTAACCATGAAACCGAGAACCGGCTCAAGATTGAATTGATCGATCTGCCCTTTCCGGGAGCCCGCAGCTATCGCATCCGGGTCAATGAGAAGTGGGCTCAGAAGGTTCTCGTGGCGAGCAAGAAAACACGAGGCGACTCCCGGCAGCGCCGGGAGTGATGACGAGGTTCTGCGGGACTTCCGGCGCTTCGCACAGCGAAGCGGCTACAGGGGACGGAGCCGGCCGAATTCTTCGACCAGATAACGGTCGGTCATGCCGGCGATGTAATCGCACACGGTCCGGTACAGGCCTTCGCTCTCGATCCGCTTGGTGGCGGCGGCGCCTAACAGATCGGGCGCGGCGATGTAGGCTTCGAAAACGGCCCGTAACATCTCGCAGGCGCGCCGGTTCTCCTCGGCGACGCGCGGATGGTAATAGACGTTCTTATAAAGAAAGCGCCGCAGCTCCTGGTTCGCCTGGTGGCGCGCGTCGCTGTAGCAAATGAGAGCGGCCGGATGCCGCCGCACTTCATCGGCGGTTTGAACGCCGGCGCTGGCGATAGCGGCGGCGCTGGTCATCACGACGTCGCGCACCTGGGCGTCGATCATCGTGCCGATGATCAGCTTGTGCAGGTCGGGCTCGTGCACGTCGGGATACCGGGACGAGACGGCTTCGTGGCTCTGCCGCCAGATGGCGACCTCGTCCAGTTGCGCGGGCTGGAGAATTTCGAAGTCGAGCGCGTCATCGAGATCGTGGCTGTAGTAGGTGATCTCGTCGCCGAGATCGGCGATCTGGGCTTCGAACGAGGGGCGCCGATATTTTTCGCCGCCGGCGCCGAGCTCGTGCAATTCGTCATGCTTTCGGAGGCCTTCGCGCACTTCGAAGGTGAGATTCAAACCGGGGAAGGCCGGGTACGCGTTCTCGAGCAGCTCGACGACTCGCTGGCTCTGCCTGTTGTGATCGAACCCGCCGTGGTCGCGCATGCATTCCGCCAGCATCTCTTCGCCGGAGTGGCCAAAGGGCGAATGGCCGAGATCGTGGGCGAGCGCGATCGCTTCCGCGAGGTCCTCGTTTAATCCCAGGGCGCGCGCGATCGTGCGGCTGACGGACGCGACTTCGATGGAATGGGTCAACCGCGTCCGGAGATGGTCGCCGGTGCCGTTCAGGAACACCTGCGTCTTATATTCGAGACGGCGAAACGCCCGGGAGTGAATGATCCGGGCGCGGTCCCGCTGGAACGCCGTCCGGTAAACATGATGCGGCTGCGGGTATTCGCGCCCCCGGGATTCGCCAGACTTTTGGGCGTAGGGCGCGAGGACGCGGACTTCGTCGGCCTCCATCTGCTCGCGCGTTTTCCAGTTTTGCCCGGGCAGCGGGGCGCCGGGCGAATCAGTCGTCACGCCCTGAGTATTCGCCTTTCCTGCGCCTTGGCGAGGCCGCAGTTGGATTTGGGTTGCCGGGCGCGGGTTGAATTTTCGACATTGCGGCGGAACCTAGCGCCGCCCATGGCAACGAAAGTCCAACGAAAGGCCGGCCGCCGCCGTTTTACGACGCCGTCCGCCGAAAAGCCGCGCTCGCCTAACGAGCGCTGGCCGTTAATCGGCATGTGTGTAGTTCTGGCCGTGGCAGTCTGGTTCATTTACGGCCAGACCCTCCATCACGACTTCGTCAACTACGACGATGAAGACTATGTGACGGGCAACGCGCAAGTGGCGCGGGGTCTGTCGTTCGAGGGAATTCTCTGGGCATTTACCAGCGTTCACTCTGCAAACTGGCACCCGCTTACCTGGATTTCGCACATGGTGGACTGCCAGCTCTACGGCTTGAACCCGGCCGGTCACCATCTCACCAATTTCCTCCTCCACGCGTTGAACGCGATCCTGCTCTTCTTTCTCCTCCGCCAAATGACGGGCGCATTCTGGCGGAGCGGCTTCGTCGCGGCGCTCTTCGCGGTCCATCCGTTGCGGGTGGAGTCAGTGGCGTGGGTCTCTGAGCGTAAGGACGTCCTGAGCGGCCTCTTTTTTCTGCTGACTCTGATGGCTTACGTGCGCTACACGCGCGCTCCCGATCGAACGCGCTACCTGGTTGTCCTCCTTCTCGCCGCGTGCGGCCTGATGTCCAAGCCGATGGTGGTTTCGCTCCCTCTCATTCTGCTTCTGCTCGATTACTGGCCGTTGCAACGCCTCGCGGGCCTGTCGCTCGCCCTCGCCAGCAACCGAAAAAATCTGGGACGCCTGGTTCTGGAAAAATGGCCGCTTTTTCTTCTCGCGGCGGCTTCGTCGGTGGTCACGATCATAGCGCAACGCGGGGCGATGCAGCCGATCTGGCGGGTCGGATTGGCCGCCCGACTCGGCAACGCGGTCATCGGATACGCGGAGTATATCCACCATATGTTTTGGCCGAAGGATCTTGCGGCTTTGTATCCGTGGTACGACGGGCGGCTCCAGCCCATCCGTATCGCGCTGGCCGTGTCGCTCCTGGCGATAGTCTCCCTCGCGGTCTTCCTGCTCCGTCGCCGCCGTTACCTGGTGATGGGCTGGCTCTGGTATCTCATCATGCTCATCCCGGTTATCGGAATCCTTCACGTCGGCAACCAGTCGAGCGCGGACCGTTATACTTATCTGCCCCTCATCGGTCTTTTCCTGGTGGTGACATGGAGTGCGGGCGAGCTGGCCGCGCGCTTCCCGGCCGGCCGCGTTTTGTCTGCGAGCCTCGCTCTCGTTACCCTGGTCGCCTTCGTTTTTTGCGCACGGGTCCAGGCCGCCTACTGGCGCGATGGCGAGACGCTCTGGTCGCACGCGCTGGCCGCCACCACTCAGAACATTATTGCCGAAGGAAATCTCGGAGACGCTTTGTATCGGTTCAAAGGCAAACCCGCGGAAGCCTGGGTTCATTTCGAAAATTCGCTCCGGATCAATCGCCACCAGCCGGAGGTACTTTCCAGCGTCGGCGTTTTCTATCTGGAATCAGGCAAGCTAGACGCAGCCCGGTCCCATTTTGAAGAAGCCCTGGCGATAGAGCCGAACTTTGCCGACGCCCATTACAATCTGGGCAATCTTTACCTCCAGATCGGCGAGGCCCAGGAGGCGCTCGCCCATTATCAACGCGCCTTGGAGACCAAGCCCGATGATATCCAGGCATTGAATAATAGAGCGTGGATCCTGGCCACCTGGCCCAACTATTCCATCCGCGATGGGACTAAAGCGGTCGCGCTTGCGGAACACGCGGACTCTCTCAGCTCCGGCCGAAACCAGACAGTCGCTGCCACCCTGGCGGCGGCCTACGCTGAGGTCGGCCGATATCCCGAGGCGGTTCGGGCCGCGGAGCGCGCCATGCGCATCGCCGGCTCCGAAGGCAGGGAAGCCCGCGTTTTATCCATTCGCGAGCAGCTCGAGACCTACAAGTCGGGGCACGCTTTTCAGGACAACCGTTATTTGGGACGCTAGCCCTGCCTCATGACTCACGAAACCGAGAACGCCAAAGTAGTCCCGACCAGGCTGCGTTCGTGGCGTGGATTCCTGGTCGTAACCGTCATCCTTCTTTCCGTCGGCCTCGCGATCTTCTGGCCGTTCGTCTTCGGCAACGGGCTCCTTCTTTACCGTGACATCGGCAGCGACTCGCTAACCAGCTATTACGCCGAGTTCGTTCATCTATCTAAATACATCCGGACGGACGGGTTCCCCTCGTGGTCGTTCCACATCGGCATGGGCCAGGACCTTGCCTATGACACCGGTTACCTTTTCCTCGAGCCCGTAACGTGGCTGCCGGCCCGCTTCATCGCACAGGCACTTGTCTATCAGCACCTGTTGAAAATGCTGGTCACCGGACTGCTTTTCTTTCGCTTCCTGCAACTCCAACGCGCCCCGGCGCCGGTGGCGCTCCTGGGCTCTCTCGTCATCGCGTTCTCGGCCTATATGACGATGGGAAGTTGCTGTATTCTTTATCAAGACGAAGTGCCCGTCTTCGCCGCCCTTCTCCTCGGCGTCGAAACCGCTTTACGGCGCGGCCGCTGGTTGCTCCTTGTCGTTGCCGTCGCTCTGGCTGGCCTGATCAATCCCTTCCATCTTTATCTCTGCGCTCTATTTCTTGTCTGTTATGTACCCCTGAGGCTTTTTGCCCGCAATGGCTGGAAACCGGGTCTAATCCTCAGGCCCAGTCTTTCCCTCGCGGCCGTGTCGGCGTTGGGCGTCGCCCTCGCAGCCGTGATCACGCTTCCTTACTTAAGAGTGGTGCTGGATAGTCCGCGCGGCGCCGGCGCCACTAACAGTTTCTCAATGCTGGCCTCATTGCCGGTCTTTAGCCTGGAATCGGGCACTCACTATGTCACCGTTCTGTTGCGCTCGCTTTGCAATGAGTTCGTCGGAACCGGAGATGCCTTTCGCGGGTGGCAAAACTACCTCGAGGCGCCCCAGACTTATTGTGGATTGATCTGCCTTCTTCTTCTTCCGCAGGCTCTGCTGAGCGGGACGCGGCGCCAGCGCGTGGTCGTTGCTCTGTTCCTTGCCTGGCTCATTATTCCAACGGCCTTTCCCTGGTTTAGATACTTATTTTGGCTGTTCAAAGGGCCCTACTATCGCACCTACTCTTTGTTCTGTGTCCTCGGCGTTGTTACTCTCAGCCTGTTCGCGTTCCGCCAGTATCTGGAACGGAAATCTTTCAATGTCTGGCTCCTGCTGGTGTGGGCAATTGTATTAGTCGGCGTGCTCTTCCTGCCGCTTGCGCCGCTCCAAAATCTCATCGATCCGGGACACCGCATCGCCGTTACCAGTTGCCTGGTTTTGTACGCCACGATCCTTTTGGCCGGGCGGCTCACGAATCGGCAAACGCTCGCCGCTTACCTGATTGTCGCCCTTACCGCGGGCGAGCTCATTTATTTCAATCGCATCTCGGTGGGACAGCGAAACTTCATGAAGAAGAGCGAACTCGTCGAAGGAGTCGCCGCCCGGGCCGAGGTTATCCCGGTCGTCGCCGATCTTAAACGGGACGACAACTCGTTTTTCCGAACGACCTCTTTGTTCACGGGCGAACGGGGAGCCGAAGCCGACCTGAACGAGGCGATGGTTCTCAGTTACTACGGCAGTTCCTCTTACAGCTCCTTCAACGACTCGAATTATATTCGCTTCCTGGCCGGGGTCGAAGTCATGCCAGGTAATCGCGAGACTGACACGCGGTGGGCGGTAGGCATCCCCGGTAACTTTATTCTCTCGATGTTTGCCGGCGAAAAATATGCGCTCGTCGAGGATCCCCAGCCTTTCCAAAGCGTGCCGCAATATGAGCTGATGGGCACGTCCGGGACGCGCCACCTGTTTCGCAACACCCTCTCGCTTCCGCTTGGGCTCAGCTACACGCGCTACCTGCCGGAGAGCGAATATCTTCAGCTTCCCCAGGATGGAAAAGAACAAGTCCTGCTCGCCGTTTCCGTCCTCGAGCCCGCCAGCGTCGGCGCGGTCGAAGGGCTGCAACGGGTAACGGCTTCGGATCTGGAAAAGGAATTCGCCGCTTCCTCGATCCCGGAGATCGTGAAACAACGCCGCACCGGCGCTCTTTACCTCAGCTCCTTTACCCAAAGCAGGCTCGTCGGCGATGTCCGCCTCGAGCAGGACGGCATTTTGATTTTGCAAACCCCCTTCAATTCCGGATGGCGCGCGTTTCAGGACCAGCGCCCGGTGCCGGTCGTTCGCGCAGACATTGGGCTTCTTGGCGTACCCGTGAAAGCCGGCGAGCACCGGATCGAGCTGCGTTATCGGAATCCGTGGCTGCTGACCGGTCTCGCGATCAGTGGGCTCTCCGCGCTCTCCCTCGCCATTTTGCTTTGGCGTAAACCGCGGCTTGCGATTTCACTCGCCTGACGCGCCGTCCTGCCTGGCCTGCTCGCGCAAAGCCTTTCGCGCCGCCCGCGCTTGCGCCCGGAGAAGAAGCATATCGAGCAATGCCAGCAAAAGGACGAGGAGGGTTTGCCACGCGCAAATCAGCCAGAAGAGGATGAACCGCCCCGGATGTTCGTGCGGGTCCAGCCAGGGACGGAGAACGGTGAGGCCGGTCACCAACAGGACGAGCGCCATGATAATCGTGACGCCCATGGTCCGGCGCCGGGATTTTTGATCGCGGAGCAGCCCGCGGGTGGCGTGGATGGCGAAGGGCGCCACCCTCAGGCGCTTCTCGGGTGGCCCGGGTTCCATGGCCTAACGACTAGATCAGCAGCAGCGTCGGGTTCTCGAGCAAATGCCGGAGTTCCTTCAAATATTCCGCACCCAGGGCGCCGTCGATGACGCGATGGTCGCAGCTCATCCCGATGCTCATCCGCTGCCCGGCCACGATCTGGTCGCAATCGTCGATCACCGCCTTTTTCACAATCGCGCCGATGGAAAGGATGAATCCCTGGGGCGGGTTGATGATGGCGGAAAAGTTGTCGATGCCGTAACTGCCGAGATTGGACACCGTGAAGGTGCCGCCCTGGAACTCCTCCGGCTTCATCCGTTTGTGGCGCGCCCGGCCGGCCAGATCTTTCACCGCTTCGCTGATTTCGCGGAGCGATTTGCCCTGGGCGGCGCGGATGACCGGCGTGACCAGGCCTTCTTCCAGGGCGACCGCGATGCCAAGATTGACGTCGTTGTATTGGACAATGGCGTCGCCGTCGAAGGATGCGTTCGCTTTCGGGACTTTGACCGCGGCGTCGACGGCCGCCTTCAACACGAAATCGTTCACCGTGATCTTCGAGCTGTCGCTTTGTTCGCCCGCCGATTTCAACTCGGCGCGGGCCGTCATCAGCGGTCCGGCGTCGATCTCGATATTCAAATAGAAATGCGGGACGGGACCTTTGCTCGCGACGAGCCGTTCCGCGATCACCTTGCGCATTCCGCTCAGGCTGATCCGCGAACCCTGGCCGGCGGGAATCCGCGGGGCGGCTGCGGGCGCCGTGGTCGAACCTTTTGTTTTCGCCGCCGCGCGCACGTCGCTCTCGGTAACCCGGCCGTCCGGACCGGTTCCCTTTACCGCGGACAAATCGACGCCCTGCTCCGCCGCGATTCTTCGCGCGAGCGGCGACGCCTTGACGCGCGCTTCGCCGCTGCTCTCCGCTTTCGGCTCGCGACTTTCCTTCGGCGGAGGGGCAGCTTTCTTTTCGCTCGATTCTTTGCTTTCCTGCGGCGGCGCGGTTTCCGGTTCTTGTTCTTCGGCCGGCGCGGGCTTTTCCGTTTCCGCCTGCTCCTTCTTTTTCGCCGGCGCCTTGCTCTCTTCCTTTGCTTTCGGCTCCGGCTCTTTCTTCTTTTCTTCCTTTGGCGCCGCGGTCTCCCCTTCCCCGCCGATGAACGCGATCTTTTCGCCGACCTCTACCTTGCCGCCTTCCTCAACGTAAATTTCCGTGAGCGTCCCGTCCTCCGGCGATTCCCATTCCATCGTCGCCTTGTCCGTTTCGATCTCCGCGATCACGTCGCCGGCCGAAACTTTGTCGCCCTTCTTTTTCTTCCACGCGACGAGGGTCCCCTCCGTCATCGTGTCGCTCAACTTGGGCATTTGGATTTCAGGCATGGCGAATCGTTGTCAGACGTAACAAACTTTTTTCACGGCGGCGATCAACTTCTCCGCGCTCGGCAGGACCGCTTGCTCCAGGCGTTCGTTATACGGCATAGGCACATCTTCCTGCGCCACTCGCAAGATCGGCGCGTCGAGCCCGTCAAACATTTCTTTCTGGATCCGATACGAAACCTCCGCGCCCACGCCGCAGAAGGGCCGGTCCTGCTCGACGATCACAACGCGGTGCGTCTTCGAGACCGAATTCAGGATCGCGTCCATATCGAGCGGCTTGATGGAACGCAGGTCGAGCACTTCGGCGCTGATCTCTTCTTCGTTCTCGAGAGTTTCCGCGGCGGCGAGCGCCAGCGGGACCGTCTGCGCATAACAAATAATCGTCACGTCGCTGCCTTCGCGTTTCACCTCCGCTTCGCCGAGCGGGATGAGCAGCTCGACGTTTTCGTCCTCGACCATTCCCTTGGAACTGTAAAGAAGCTCGACCTCGAGGACCAAAACCGGATCGTTGTCGCGGATCGCCGTTTTCAACAAACCCTTGGCATCGCGCGGCGTCGCCGGCGTGCAAATCTTCAATCCCGGGACGTTGGCGTAAAGGCATTCCGTGGCGTGCGAATGGGTCGCGCCCAGCTGGTGAGCGGGACCGTTTGGTCCGCGGAAGGTAATCGGAATATTGAACTGGCCGCCGGACATCGTGAGCATGTTGGGCGCGTTGTTCACCACCTGGTCGAAGGCGACGAACGAAAAACTGAATGTCATGAACTCGATAATCGGCCGCAGCCCGACCATCGCCGCGCCGACGCCGAGGCCGGCGAATCCATTCTCGCTGATCGGCGTGTCGACGATTCGCTTCGGCCCGAAACGTTCCAGCAATCCCTGGCTCACCTTGTAAGCGCCGTTGTATTCCGCGACCTCTTCGCCCATCAGGAACACGTTCGGGTCGCGCTCCAATTCCTCGGCGAGCGCCTCGTTCAGGGCCTGGCGATACGTGATCTCTCTCATTTCGGCGAGGCCGACAGCGGCTGGCTATAAGTGTAATCGTAGAGTTTCTCGAGCGGCGGCTCCGGGCTTTCCTCGGCGAACTTCACGCTGGCGAGCGCGATCTCTTTCGCCTCCTTGTCGAGCCGATCGAATTGTTCGTGGGTCAATTTTTCTTCGCGGGTGAGCTGCGCGCGCAGCCGGGTGATCGGATCGTCGAGCCGGTATTTTTCGAGCTGCTCCTTCGTCCGATAACTCGCCGGATCCGACATGGAATGGCCGCGATACCGGTAGGTGCGGACTTCGGCGAAGGCCGGATGCGGATCGCCCCGCATCGAGCTGATGATCTCGCCCAGTTTGTCGCGCACCTCCCGGAAGTTCATTCCGTCGATGACCGTTCCGGGAATGTTGTAACCCTCGGCGCGCTCGACGATTTCCTTGAGCGACGTGGAGCGCTCGACGCTCGTTCCCATGGCGAACAGGTTATTTTCGCAGATGAACACGACCCGCAGCTTGTAGAGCGCGGCGAGGTTCAACGCTTCGTGGAACGAACCCTGATTGATGGCCCCGTCGCCGAAAAAGCAAAGCGTCGCGCGATCTTCCTCCCGGTATTTTGAGGCGAACGCCATTCCCACCGCCAGTGGAACATGCGCCGCGACGATGGCGTGCCCGCCGTACATGTGACGTTCGCGATCGAAGTAATGCATCGAACCGCCGAGACCGCGCGAGCAACCGGTCGCCTTCCCGAACAACTCGGCCATGCAGGCGTTGGCGCTCGTCCCGCGAGCGAGGGCATGGGCATGGTCGCGGTAGGCCGTTATCAAATAATCATCCGGCCGCGCGGCCGCGACGGCGCCGCAGACGACCGCTTCCTGCCCGATGTACAGATGACAGAAGCCGCCGATTTTTTGCGCCTGATACTGCTGGCTCGCGCGTTCCTCGAAACGCCGGATCAGCAGCATTGACGAGAGCATCTCGACCTCGTCGCGTGGCTCCGGCTGCGACATAAGGCCGGGCTAAATCGTGCGGGGCTCGACGGCGGTGACGCGCGCAGGCTGCGAAGCGCGACCCAAATGGAAGCAGACGATGAAGAGCCCGGTGAAGAGCAGATCGCTTACGACCGAGTTCCGGAAAAACATCCAGCTCGGCGTCGCGCTGTAAGCCGAGACGCCAACGGTGAGAGATTGAAAGAGGCCGGCGAGATTCTTGGGATAACCGGGATCGAAGAGCCAGGAGACGGTGCCGGTGACGACGTAAAAGAGAACCGACGCGGCGATCGACGCCGGCAGCATCGTTTTGACCGACGCGCGATTCCGCAACAGAAACCCCAGTATTCCGACGAGTGCGAACGCAACGTAATGCGACAGGACAAACGGGCTGAGCAACGAAAAGTGGTAGAACGTGTTCAGGATTACGTCGGAGACGAGCAACGCGATCATCGGCACCGTGAAACGGTATTTCGCCGGGAAATAGGCGGCCGCGCAGAGAGCGATTGCCGCCATCGGCGCGAAGTTCGAGAAGGCGGTGCTGCCGGAAGTGATGGCGAGGCCGGTCACGATCCGATAAGCGACCGCCGCGGCGATGAGAAGGATTGCGGGAATCATCGGGTAAATCCTAGCGGCGCCTCACCGGCAGCGCAAGCCTAGGAAGCAGAAGCGGCCGGCGCGGAGGCGTTGCCTAACGACTTGTTGAGCCGGGCCTTCCGGCGTTTCGCGGCGTTCTTATGGATGATGCCGCGCTTGGCGGCCTTATCGATCGCCGAGATCATCGCGTAAACATCTTTCGCTTCCGGTTTCCCGGCGGCGGCGGAGATTCCCTTTTGCATCCCGCGAAGCCGGGTAAGGACAGTGCGGTTGCGGAGAGAGCGCTTGGTGGTCTGCCGGGCGCGTTTGGAAGCGGATCGTGTATTGGCCATGGTCGGAAAATTTGTGAGCGGGAGGGTCGCGGAGAGGCATCCCCCTGTCAACCCGCGGTGTGTGGTAACTACGCGCTGCGGCCGAAGTGTGGCTGCTCTTTCAATGTCTTCCGGACCGGCCGCGGTTTTTCCGCGCGTTTCTCGGGCTGCTTTTCGACCGGCTTTTCAGCTGACTTTTCTGCCGGAGCGTCGGACGCAATCGCCGCTACGGTGGTCGACTCGACCTTTTGTTCCGGCGCCGGCTCGGGCTCCGGTTTCACTTCGGGCTGCGGCTTCGATTGTTCCAGAGTGAAAACAGCTCCGCTGGGCGCCTTTGGAATTTTCGGCAACTTGTCGTTCACGATCTCGACCAGCGCGCCGATCGGCAGCTGGGCGTAAAGCTCGGCGACGTCGCGCGACTTCATCCGGATGCAGCCGTAACTCGCGGGCCGGCCGATCGTCCGTTCCTCCGGGGTCCCGTGAATGTAAATGCAGCGGCTGAACGCGTGCGCGTTCTCAGGTTGCAATCCCTTGAGCCAAATGATCCGGGTAATGACCGGGTCGCGCCCCGGAGCGTTCGGTTTCAGAATTTCGCCGGTGAAACGGCGGTTCCGGAAGACAGCGCCCACCGGCGCGTGGTCGCCAATCTTTTCCGCCACCTGGAGAAACCCGAGCGGCGTCGTCATGTGGCCCCAGGCATCGCCGAGACCGAACTTCGAAGTGGAAATGGGATAAGTCGCGATCCGGGCGCCATTGCCCATCAGCATCAGCTTCTGTTCTTTGACGCTGATGATGACGCGGCTGGGACCATCGGCGCGAAGGCCGGGGGCGAGCGAAATGAGCGCTAGCGCGGCCAGGGCCAAGCGAAACATGCAGCGCTTCTTACTAGAATTTCGCCTTTTGTCACGCAGGAATTGTGGCCGCTGCGCGTTCGCCGCCGCCGAAATTCAGGCGCGGCATCCATTGGCTGAAAGAGGAAACGGAGACGTAGAAGAACCCGATCTGGAACATCGCCAGGAACGGCACCGAGATCCATTGGCTGTGCTCAATGGCGAACCAAAGGAAGTACGAAAAATAAATCGCGAAGGCCATTTCGGCCAAAGGGAGGAGCGATTTGAGCGGCATGTATTTGCAGGAACGCCACTGCTGGGTTTTGCGTTCGATGCCGTATTTCGGGGTGCGGGCAAAATCCGATTTGTGATTGAAGACCGCTTCCAGAACGGCGCGGGCATTGTTGATGGAGAGGCCGACGCCGAGAGCCAGGAGAGCGGGGAGCAGGAGAATTTCCTTCATCCAGGTGCGCGGATGGAGTTCGCGCTGCGCGCAAATATAAAAGACCGCGACGGAGACGGAAGCGGTCATGAAAATGGGGATGTCGAGGAGGAGCGTGCGCAGCCAGGTCGCCTCCGGGCCGCCGGTCGACGGGTGAAGAAGGACGCACAAACAGGCGAGCAGCAGATAGGCGAAATTCGAGGTGAGGTGCGCGGTCGCCTCGATCTTGATCATGAGCGGGAGCGGACTGCGCCAGATCGTCGGCAACAGTTTCTTGCAGGTCTGGATTGAGCCTTTGGTCCAGCGATGCTGCTGGGACTTGAAGCCGTTCATGTCGACCGGCAATTCCGCGGGCGTGATCACGTCGGGCAGGAAAATGAATTTCCAACCGGCCAGCTGCGCGCGGTAACTGAGGTCGAGATCCTCCGTGAGGGTGTCATGCTGCCAGCCGCCCGCTTCGTCGATGCACGACCGGCGCCAGAGCCCGGCGGTGCCGTTGAAGTTAAAGAACCGTCCGCTCCGGCTGCGGGCCGTTTGTTCCAGGAGCAAATGGCCGTCGAGGAACATGGCCTGCACGCGAGTGAGCAAGGAATAGCCGCGATTCAAATGTCCCCAGCGGGTCTGGATCATGCCGACCTTTGGGTCAGTGAAGAAATGGATGGTCCGCTGGAGCAGGTCGGGTTGCGGAACGAAATCGGCGTCGAGAATACAAACGAACTCGCTTTGGGCGGAAGCCAAACCCGTTTCGAGCGCGCCCGCCTTGAAACCAGTCCGGTCCGTTCGGTGGATCAGCTCGACGTTAAACCCGCGCCGTTGCAGTTCCGCGACGCAGGACGCAGTCAGCTCGCGGGTATCGTCGGTCGAATCATCCAGGACCTGGATCTGGAGCAGGTCTTTCGGGTAATCGATCTCGCTTACGGATTTGAGCAGCCGCTCGACGACGTAGACTTCGTTGAAGATCGGCAATTGCATCGTGACCTTGGGCAATTGCTCGAAGTGACCGGCCGGGACCGTGGACCGTTTCCGGTGTTTCAGGAACAGGTAGATGATGACGTAACGATGAATGCCATATGCAGAGAGGCCGATCAGCACGCTCATGTAGCAAATCGTCCAAATGATTGAGGCCAGGCTTCCTTGCATAACGGATTAGAGAAACTGCCCACACGCTTTCTTCGGAGCAGGGCGACATGATGCCGCTTCCCCCGCATCCGTCAAATCAAAAAAACCGAGGTTTGCCCGCGAGAAGCGGACGCAATTTCGGGCGACAAAGAGACGGCGCACGCGAGTTTAGGGGAGGCCGGATTCCGCCATGCAAGCAACCGCCCGTCACCAGCCGATTCAGTTAGGAATGAAAGCCTTCGTCCGGCTGGGCCTCGCTCTTATTATATATGGAGCAGTGCCGTTGCCGGCGGAAGAACCGGCTGAGCACGAACGCGAGGAGCTGGGCGTCAATCCCTACACCGCCCCGGCGGTCGCGGAGATTTTCCAGCAGCTCGACGACCTCAAGCCGCTGCCCTACGAAGAGTTGAAACGGGATTTCCCCCAGGCTGTGCACGCCAGCCGCGAGCAAATGGGGATGGTCTTTGGCAGTCTGGTCGCCGACGGGTTCCTGCTCGTCGAGGCGAAACGGCAAAACCTGGTGGAGGATCTCGGCCGGGTCTTGCTGCGCCAGGCGCGAAGCCTCGGAGTGGGCGACCGCGTCATGCGGCACAGCGCCAGCCTGACGGACCTGGGAAAGAAGGGCGATTGGGAGGCGGTCCGGAGAGAGCTGCTGGCAACGCAGGAGGACGTCGAACAGGCGATGACGGAATTGCGCGACCAGAAGATGGCCCATTTGATCAGCCTCGGCGGCTGGCTGCGCGGCTTGGAAATCTGCGCCGGCGCGGTCGAGGGCAATTACACGACCGACCGCGCGGCGGTCCTGTGGCAGCGCGACCTGATTAATTACTTCGCCGAGGAACTAACGACGCTGCCGCCCGCGGTCGCCCACAAGCCATTGTTCGAAAAGGTCCGGACCGGGGTGAACGGCATTCGCGACCTGCTCAATCGCGTCCCGGACAAAATTCCCCTGGAGGATGTGAAAGCGCTGCACGCGCAGGCCAAGGAACTCAACCGGATCATTGCGGCCGCGGATTAGCCGTTCATTTCCTCTCTTGCCGCAAGCGGAGAGAGAGCCGAACTTTTCCCGCGATGTCGTGGCTTCAGTCCATCCCATTCCTCGCCCATCTCAAGCGGCGGGACCGCGACCGGCTTGCCCGCTACAACATCGTCGTCGCCATCCTGCTGGCCGGCTGGTTCCCGTCCATCCTCATGCTGGTCATTTCCTACACGATCCTGACCAACACTCTCGAATCCAAAATCCTCCACGACCGCCAGACCTTTGTGCAGTTGATCGCGCACCTCGTGGGCGACGATCTCAGCCATACCGGCAGCGTTATCGAATATTACCAAACCCAGCCCGACGTCGCCAAATTGCTCGCCGGGCCGCCCGGCTCCTCCGCCGCGCAGCAATGGCTCGCCCAAACCTTTTATTCGCATCCCCGGATCGACGGGATGTTCCTCACCGCCGTCGATGGGAATCTCGTCGCGTCCATCCCGGCGATCACCGACCCGGAGTCGCAAAACTTTTCATCCGCGCTCTGGCGGGAAGGCGCGATGGGGTCGCCGGATACGTTTGTCTCCCCGGTCCACCCGCGCTCGCCCGACGGCCGCATGGCGACGGCCATTGTCGGCGCCGTCCGAACTGCGGAAGGTAATGTCGCCGGTTATCTGGGCGTCTCGGTGCTCGTCGAGCGGATGGGTCGCCGCCTCTCGACCATCGACTTCGCCGACCAGGCCGCCTGCCAGATCGTGGACCAAAACGGCGTCCCGCTTTTCGGGACCAACTTTTCGCCGAACACGGGTCCGGCACCGGCGCACCTTTCCAAAATCATCGGCGAGATCCGCGCCCTCAAGACCGGCTCGATCGAACGGGACGGAAATCTTTATTCGTTTACGACCGTCGACAGCACCGGGTGGATCACGTTCGTCGAGCAGCCGAAAGCAGTCGCTTACAAGCCGGTCCAGGACCTTCTGGATAAGATCACGATCCCGGCGTTGTGGCTGATCGCTGTGACCGCGGCAATGGCGTTTTACGCGGCAAGAGTCGCGCGCCGGCAGGCCGAAGCCGCGCGGCGGATCGAGCGCGAAGTGATTTTCAACGAGAAGATCCTGGCGAACATGCCCAGCGGCATCGCCCTGGTGGATCCGGAGTCGCGCCATTTCCTCCAGGCGAACCAGGCGTTCGTCGACATGGCGAAACGTTTCGGCGAGCTGCCGGAAGGGCGCGACATTTACGAAGCGATTTACGACGAGGTGAAGATCGCGCCGGGGGAAGCGATCGAGCGGGTGCTGGCCTTTGGGGCGCCGTATCAGCTGGTCGAACACGCGTTCGTCGATCGCGATGGGATGACGCGGTTCGTCAACGTCAACCTGTTGCGTCTGCAAACCTCGGAGCAAACCGTCCAGGGCGTTTTGTATCTCGTCGAAGACAAAACGCGGGACATGACTCTGCGGCAGGAGTTGATCGGGGCGAACGCGGCCAAAGACCAGTTCCTCGCCCTTCTCTCCCATGAGTTGCGGAATCCGTTGTCGCCGGTGATCGCGATGGTCGGCGAACTCGAGGCCAGCGCGGGCGACAAACCTGAAGTCCGGCGCGCCCTCGAGGTCATCCGCCGCAACGTCGAGCTCGAAGCCCGGCTCATTGACGATCTGCTCGACGTTACCCGGATCTCGAAGGGCAAACTTCAGCTCAGCCTGGAAACGGCCAGCGTTCACGAGATTTTGCAGCGGTCCTACGAGATTTGCCGGGAGGAAATTGCCGCGAAAGATCTCAAGATCGAGTTTCGGCTCCGGGCCGAGGAGGCTTATGTCGAGGGCGACCCGGCGCGTTTGCAGCAGGTCTTCTGGAACCTGGTCAAGAACAGCGTGAAATTTACGCCCGCCAAGGGCCGCATCGTTATCGAGACATTGAATCCGACGCCGCACGAGATCGAAATCCGGACGACCGACACCGGCATCGGCATCGAGCCCGACCAAATGGATCGGATTTTCAACGCGTTCGAACAGGGACAGAGCTCGATCACCCGCCGCTTCGGCGGTCTCGGTCTCGGCCTGGCGATTTCAAAGGCGATGGTCCACGCGCACGGCGGCATGATCAAGGCCGAGAGCAGCGGGAAGAATCGTGGCGCAACCTTCATCGTGACGCTCGCGACCGTGCCGGCCCCGGCCGCGATCGCAGCTCTTCCGGAATCGAAGGAGCCTCGGGCGGCCGCCGCCGTGGAGGTGACCCCGGCCAGAGGCACCGGCCCGCGTGTGCTGGTCGTGGACGATCATGTCGATACCTGCACGGGGATGAAGATGATGCTCGAGCGGCGCGGTTATCGCGTCGCCGTCGCGCATACGGCCGACGAAGCGGTCGAACAAACCGAGCACCAGGAATTCGATCTCGTGATCAGCGACATCGGGTTACCGGATCGCTCCGGCTACGAATTGATGAAGGAATTGAGCACCACCCGCAGTCTCCGCGGCATTGCGCTCAGCGGGTTCGGGATGGAGAACGACGTCAGCCGCGCGCGGGCGGCGGGGTTCTCCGAACACCTGACCAAGCCGATCAACTTTGACCGGCTGGACGAGGCGATCCGGATGCTTCTGACCGAACCGGAAGCAGCCGTCCGATCCTAGAATTAGTTGGTCGAGTTGACCGTCGACGCGATCTGCTCGGCGTTCTTGCGCTCGGACGCTTCCTTCAATTCGCGTGAGAGTTTTTCCACGCGCTGGCGCATGATTTTGCCAGCCTTGAATTTAACGGTCGCGCGCGGCGGAATCACAAAACTGCTGCCCGGTTCGTTGGGATTCCGGCCCACGCGCGGTTTGGTCAGGCGCGGCTGAAAAACCCCGAAATTGCGCAGTTCCACTGCGACATTATTCGCCAGGCTGTTGGTAATATGATCGAGGGTGCGTTGCACAACCTCGAAAACGTCGTGCTGCACCATCCCCGTCTGGTTGCTGATCGCTACAACGATGTCCCTCTTGGTGAGCTTCGGCATACACAAGATAATCGTCTCCCGGCACTGACCCGGTGGGCACGAAATGCAATATTTTTGCCGGACCGACTCTTGGTCCCGGGGGAAGCCGCTCCCGGATTTGCCGGCGAAATGCCGCTACGCCGCCGCGGGACGACTGAAAAGGCGGCTCACGTAATAGGAGACAAGATTCTGTTCCGCCAGCGATTTGCGGCGCGATTTCAGTTGCCCCTGGATCACGCCGAGCTTGGTGAACACGCCGTTCCACTCCGTCTCCAGCCGCCGGACTTCTTCATTCGAAAGCTCGCGGACGCCGCGAACCGAGACGCTGCGCTGAAGGACATTCATCGCCCGGCCCGAAAGTTCGCCGAGCACACCAAGGACACCGAACACGTGCTCGGTTTCCTGCAAAAGATTCGCCCGGATTTCTGTGAACTGCCGTTCCTGTTCGGCCGAAATGATCGGACGCGCCTTATCCAGGCCGTAGGTGATCAGGTCGTGCAATTTCTTCCAGTTATCCAACTGGAGGGTGAGCAGGCGGAGCTGAGTTTCGACGGTTTTATCTCTCATATGGGACCGGTGGCAGAAAGTTCCAGGGTCTCGTCGAGCTTCTGCAAATTATCGATCAAGAGGTGCGCCCACGGGCGATCAACCGTCTGGATCTGGCTGATGATTCCTTCTTCGAAATAAAACCGGCCCTGGCGCCAGCGAAAAATTTCGGCGACCGCCGATTCGCCTTCGAGCGAACCGTAAACAGCGTGCCGGACCGAGCCGTGAGCGAGATAAATCTCGCTGTTGCCGCGGCCCGATTTGAAAGTAAAACGCCCGCTGCGTTGTCCGAGGCAGCTCATCTGCAAAATCTCGGCCGCGGAAAACTGGTTCAGGTTCCCGATTAGCGAGTGGCATGGATCGATGCCTTCCGCGGGGCTGCCGCCCTGGGCGAGAGAATCGACAAAGGTCCGCAATTGCGAGCGAAGACTCCGTTCGCTGCTGTCGCTCGCGATTCGCGTGATCTTCTGCTGGCGCGCTGCGGCCGCGCTCCCGGCATCCTTGGTCCCCGGGGAGAGACAAACGATCTTGAGGGAGGGAAAATGCTGGCGCGCGCTGGTCCCCTGCTCCATCGCGATCGGGTTTTCGCCCTCGACGACGAAGCCGTCGAAATTTTCCGCCAGTAAAATCGAGACGGCCTCCGACATGGTCCGGACTACCCTGGCTTCGATGCCGTCGAATTCGTCCAGAACGGCGAGAGCCCGGTCCTGAAAGACTGGGTCGGCATTTAATATGAGGAGCCTGGTTTCCACAAATGGCGTGTGAGCGGTAAAAACTAAGCAGGAAGCTTGCCCTGCTAGCAGGTGGACCCCGGCCAGACGCTACCGCCACGCCCGGCGAGGTGGCGGCGCGGGGAAATGCCCCGGCGCCACTTCGTGCGCAGTCCTGAAATGCAACTTTGCGACCTTCCGCAGCGCTCCTGGCCCACCCGCTTCGACGACTTTCCTGGCCGCGTCCTTTACCTCGCCGGAAACACCTCGGCCGAGCTTCACGCCCAAGGTCTTTCCGTGCCGGTCGAGCCAATCGATAAACGCCTCCCGGGCGAGGATCGAAGCCGCCGCGACCGCGAGGTCGGATTCCGCTTTCGTCCGCTGTTCCAGGCGGATTTTCTGTCCGTGCTTGAGCAGCGCCTTTTCGATCACGCTCGCATCCGCGAATTTGTCCGACAACGCCCGCGGGCAATCGGGCTTTCGCTCCAATAAATTCTCAATAACCCGGGCGTGCCCCCAGCCCAGCAGACTGTTGAGGTTCCCAAATTTCTCGTAGAGATCGTTGTAGCGCTCGGGGCCGATCGACACCGTGTCGCCCACCGCGCCGGGCGTCGTTCGAATGATCTTCGCCAAATCCCGGATCCGCTTATCGGACCCGATGCGTTTGCTGTCCTGGATCCCGGCGTCAAGAAAGGTGCGGGCGATTTCGGGATCGACATACACGCCGGCGATGACCAGCGGTCCAAAAAAATCGCCTTTGCCACTTTCGTCGATCCCGAAATGCGGCTCGAACATCTCCGGTGAATGGACTTCCTCGTAACCAAGTTTCGCTTCGCCCAAAATTTTCGGCTCAAGCTCGAACTGAACGAATTCCTCTATCCCCTTGCCCTGCAGCAGAATCTTCGGCCCCTTCTCATAAACCGCGACGCTGAGCTTGTTTTTCTGCGCGAAGAAAAGCGTGTAAGGCCTCTCCGCAAATTCGAAGCTTAGCTCCTTGAGCAAGGCGCGCAGCTTCGCCGCCTGTTCGGTCGTGAGCGGGTGAGTGTAGGAAGTCATTGCTTCGGGCCGGCAAACGTCCAACGTTTTCGCCATCAAAGCGAGTTCTGCCTTTTGCGCGAGATCCTTCCGGCGCTCGATCCGGACTTGGTACCGCACGAACGCCCGCGATCTCCCGTGGCGCCGCACCACTGACCCGTACGCGATCCTCGTTTCCGAGTTCATGCTCCAGCAAACCCAGGTCGCCACCGTCATTCCCTATTACAATGAATGGCTCCGGCGTTTTCCGGATTTCGCGTCGCTCGCCGCGGCAGCGGAAAGCGACGTTCTGCACGCGTGGCAAGGCCTCGGTTACTATGCCCGAGCTCGAAACCTTCGCGCCACGGCGATCGCGGTCGTCGAAAAACATGGCGGCGAATTTCCCCGGTCCTTCGAAGCAATCGCGCAGCTGCCCGGAATCGGCCGTTACACCGGCAATGCAGTCGCTACCTTCGCGTTCGACGCCGCGGTTCCGATCGTCGAAGCGAACATCGCTCGCGTTCTCTCGCGCCTATTCGATCTGCAAACGCCGATCGACACCAGCGCCGGCCGCGAACAGCTTTGGTCCCACGCCGCCCGGCTTCTTCCACGTCGTCGCGTGGGCGAACATAACGCCGCCCTGATGGAAGTAGGCGCGCTCGTTTGCGGGGTGCGGCCAAAATGCACCGCGTGTCCGGTGAAGCGTTTCTGTCGCACGAGCGATCCTTCCGCTTTGCCGCGCAAAAAGCCACGACCGGCGCTGCAACTTCAAACCGAGAATCACGCGTTCATCGCTCGGCGCGGCCGCGTGCTGCTCGAACAATCAACCGGTCGCTGGCGCGGTATGTGGATCTTGCCCCGATTAGCTGACGTGCCGCAAACCGCTCGATCGTTGCACCGCTCCGAGTTCCCATTCACCCATCATCGAATCACACTCGAGGTCTATTCCAGCGTGACTGCGCGACGGAGTTCGACTCGACGCTGGTTCTCTCATAACGACCTCGCCTCCATTCCCCTCCCCTCGCCCCATCGCCGCGCCCTAACGGACCTCCTCGCGTCGACTTGCCGTTCTTAATTCGACGTTGGACGTTACCGCTTGAATCCGGTCCAACCGCTTCCAGACACCCAAGGCCATTTCGGTCCTTACGGCGGCATGTTCGTCCCCGAGACGTTGATGTCCGCGCTCAACGACCTGACTGCGGAATACGGACGGGCGAAAGCCGATCCGGAATTTGCGCGCGAACTCGACGATCTCCTCCGCGATTTTGCCGGCCGCCCCACGCCGTTGTATTTCGCGAACCGGCTCACCGAAAATCTCGGCGGCGCCAAGATTTATCTTAAGCGCGAAGACCTGCTTCACACCGGCGCGCATAAAATCAATAACGCGCTCGGGCAGATTCTGCTCGCGCGGCGGATGGGCAAGACGCGGATCATCGCCGAGACCGGCGCCGGCCAGCATGGCGTGGCGACGGCGACCGTCGCCGCGCGCTTCGGCTACGAATGCGTGATCTACATGGGCAGCGTCGATATGGAACGCCAGGCGCTGAACGTCGCCCGAATGCGTTTCCTGGGCGCAAAGGTCGTCGCTGTCACCGCCGGCCAGGCGACGCTCAAGGAAGCGATCAACGAAGCGATGCGCGATTGGGTGACGAACGTGCGGACCACGCATTACATTCTCGGCTCCGCGCTCGGCTCGCACCCTTATCCAATGATGGTCCGGGATTTTCAGCGCGTCATCGGCGTCGAAACGCGCCGCCAAATCCTGGAACGCGAAGGCCGGTTGCCCGACGTCCTGGTTGCGTGCGTCGGCGGAGGCAGCAACGCGATCGGATTGTTCCATCCCTTTCTCGACGATCAATCGGTGCGCATGATCGGGGTCGAAGCTGGCGGCGAAGGAATTCGCGCCGGCAAACACGCCGCCCGCTTCCAGGGGGGACGGCTCGGGGTTCTCCAAGGCACAAAAACTTTCATCCTGGCGAACGACGACGGCCAGATCGAATTGACGCATTCGGTTTCCGCCGGGCTCGATTACGCGGCGGTCGGGCCGGAGCACAGTTATTTGCGCGATCAGAAACGGATCGAATACGTTTATGCGACCGACGACGAAGCGCTGGCCGCGTTCCAAACCCTCGCCCAGACGGAAGGGATTATTCCCGCCCTCGAAACCGCGCACGCGATCGCACACACGATAAAGATCGCGCCTTCTCTTCCGCCCGATACAGTCGTCGTCGTGAATTGCTCCGGTCGAGGCGACAAGGACGTGTCACAGGCTGCCATGCATTTTGGATTCTAATGCGCAGCATGACTGGATACGGCCGTGGGGAAAGCGACCACGCGGGAACGAAAATCAGCGTCGAGCTGAATTCCGTAAACCGGAAGCAGAGCGACATCGTCATTAACCTCCCGCGAGACCTGGCCGCGTTGGAGCCGCGCATCCGCCAGGCGATCAACGAGAAAATTTCGCGCGGCCGAATGAACGTGACGATCGGCCTTCAGGAAGGTGCGAATGGAGCGAGTCCATTAGCGCTCGACACGGCGCTCGCCCGCTCCTACCACGCGGCCATGCTGACCTTACAGAAGGAATTGAGCGCGCCGGGCGAGATCACGATCGGAACAATTCTCCAGGCGCCGGGCGTAATGCGTTCCCCAGAGCATAGCGTCAATGCCGCCGATGCCTGGCCGGCGGTGGAGCGTGCGCTGACGACCGCGCTCGCCGATCTGGTCAAGATGCGGGAGCGCGAAGGAAAACATCTCGCGAAAGATTTGATTCATCGTCTTAAAACTCTGCGGCAGGAGACCAAGGAGATCCGCACCTTGTATCCGGAGGTGGTAAGAAAATATCGCGCGACGCTCCGCGAACGGCTCGAGAAAGCCGGGCTCGACCTCCCGCTGGAAGATGAACGGCTGCTGAAGGAGGTGACGATTTTCGCCGATCGCTCCGACATTTCCGAAGAACTGACCCGGCTCGAAAGTCATCTCGCGCAGTTCGCGCATCACCTGCGCAAGAACGAACCGGTCGGCCGAACCCTGGAATTCATTACCCAGGAAATTTTTCGGGAGCTGAACACTCTCGGCGCGAAATCGAACGATGCGGCCATCTCCCAGCATGTGGTTGCCTGCAAATCGGAACTGGAGAAAATCCGCGAGCAAATCCAAAACCTTGAGTAGGCAATTTTCTCGCACCGGAATCCTGTTCGTTCTTTCCGCGCCATCCGGCGCTGGCAAGACAACCCTGTGTGACGCGCTCCGCCAGACGCCGGATTTCGTGTACTCGGTTTCGTGCACGACCCGCGCGCCGCGCGCCGGAGAAATCGAAGGCGACGATTACCATTTCCTGACCGAGAAAGACTTCGTCGCCCGGATCGAGGCCGGCGAATTTCTCGAGCACGCCAATGTGCACGGGCGCTACTACGGCACCACCCGCGAGCCGCTCGTCAGCAATTTGCAAAACGGCGTCGACGTCCTGATCGACGTGGACATTCAGGGCGCGGCTTCGATTCGAAACTTCGACGACGAAACGATCCGGCGCGCGCTCTGCGATGTTTTTATCATGCCGCCCCACCTGGACGAATTGCGGAAACGCCTCACGAAACGCGGGACGGAAACCGCGGAGCAAATCGAAACGCGCATCATGACGGCGGCGCGCGAAATGGAGCTTTGGCGCGATTATCGTTACACCATCATCAGTAAATCGATGGAGGAAGATTTGCTGAAGTTTCGCCAGATCATGGGAGCGGAACGCTATCTCAGCCGGAGGTTGAAACTGTCGTGAGCAATCCAAAATGCGTCGTCCTCGGCGTGACCGGTTCGATTGCCGCCTACAAATCAGCCGAGCTCGCCAGCCTCCTGGTGAAACAGGGCCATGATGTTTTCGTCGTGATGACGCGGGACGCCGTGGAGTTTATCACGCCGTTGACGCTCCAGACACTTTCAAAAAGTCCCGTCACCACTAGTTTTTTTGACGAAAAGGAAAGCTGGCGGCCGGGACACATCGATCTCGCCGACCGCGCCAATCTTGTGCTGATCGCTCCCGCGACGGCGAACGTGATCGCGGAACTCGCGCACGGCCTCGCCGGGCATCCCCTCGCCGCCATTGCCCTCGCCACGCGCGCGCAGATTCTGATCGCGCCGGCCATGAACGGAAAAATGTGGGAGCATCCGGCCACGCAGGAAAACGTCGCGACGTTGAAAGCGCGCGGCGCGGAATTCATCGGTCCGGAAGCAGGAATGCTGGCGTGCGGTTACGAAGGCGTCGGCCGCTTGTGGAAAGTGGACGAGATCGCTTTTCGAGCGGAGTTCCTTCTCGCCCGCCAGGACAACTTGATCGCGTGAGGTTCGTCGTCACCGCCGGCCCGACGCGCGAAGCGCTCGATCCGGTCCGCTTCATCAGCAACCGGTCGTCGGGCAAAATGGGTTACGCGATCGCGGCCGCGGCGCTGGCGAAGAACCATCAGGTCACGCTGATCTCGGGGCCGGCGACGATCGCGCCACCGCGGGGCGCGGAAATGATTTCGATCACCAGCGCTGACGAACTTTACCACGCGGTCCATCGTTCGCTTCGCCGCTGCGACGCGCTGGTGATGTGCGCGGCGGTCTCCGATTACAAACCGGCGTCGGTCTCCGCGCGGAAAATGAAGAAACAAAAAGCCGCCTTCGCGCTCCGGCTGGTTCCGACGCGCGACATTCTCGCTTCGCTGCCGAAACGCCGGCGTTATCTCGTGATCGGATTCGCCGCGGAGACGCACGCTCTGAAAATCAACGCGCGAAAAAAACTGCGCGCGAAAAATTGCGACGCGATTGTGGCGAACGACGTCAGCGGAACGGAAACCGGAATGGAAAGCGACGAAAACGAAGTCACGATTTTCTTTCGCGACGGCGAAATAAAAACAATTTCGCGCGCGCCAAAAAAAAATATTGCGCGCGAGCTCGTGAAAATAATTTCAAAGATGTGGGAAAAAAGTTTGACAAAAAAATCGTGATGACTACTGACAACAGTAAGTGAAGTTAAAAAAATCCTTCACCAACCCACCGCGAAAGCGGACCGAAAGGGGGGATTAGTCACCATGGCAGCTAAGAAAAAAGCAAAGAAAGCTCCCGCCAAGAAAAAGGCGGCCGCGAAGAAAAAGAAACATTAGTTCATTCGCGTAACGAGCTACGGAGCTATTTCGTAGTTCCAAACCAATAACTTCAACCCGGGAGGAGAATTCAATTTTCTCCTCCCGGTTTTTTTTGTGGTTGAGAGGTTGAGGAGTTGAACGGTTGAGGGGATTCTGGATTCAACGTGGCGGCGATTACCTCTCAACTTCTCAACCCCTCAACCTCTCAACACTCCTGATGACGCATTACCTCGATGCCGCGGTCGAAGCCGCCCGGGCCGCTGGAGAAATGTTGCGCCATTCCTTTCAGCAACCGCTCCGCGTGAATTCCGCCGAGGCGCACGACATCAAGCTCGAGATCGATGTCCGCGCCCAGACCCTCATCACGGAATTGCTCCTGAAAAAATTCCCGGAGCACGCGCTCTACGGCGAGGAGGGCATCGTCGGCGACCAGGGAAGCGATCATCAATGGGTGGTCGATCCGCTGGACGGCACCGTGAATTTTTTCTACGGCATCCCGCACTTCTGCGTCTCGATCGCGCTCCGTTACCTGGGCGAAATCAATGTCGGCGTGATTTACGATCCGATCCGCGACGAACTTTGGAAGGCGCAGAAGGGCGAGCAGCCGACGTTGAATGGAAAACCGTTTCGGGTGAGCGAGCGCGCGGATTTGGGAGAGTGCGTGATCTCGGTCGGTCTTTCCAAGACTGGCGTGACGATCGCAGCCGGGATGCCGTTGCTGCAGGACATGGTGCATCGCGCCCGCAAATGCCGGTTAATGGGAAGCGCCGCGCTCGACATGGCGTACGTGGCCTGCGGTCGATTCGACGCTTATATCGAACAGGGCATAAGTCTGTGGGACATCGCCGCGGGATGGATCCTGGTGGAAACAGCCGGCGGCATTGTGGACATGAAACCGCGCACGGACATGAAAGACAAATACAGCATCGTGGCGTCGAACGGCCTCGTGGATTTGAAACTGTGAGCACGATCCGCTGCGGAAACGGTTACGATGCGCATCGGCTCGCAGCCGGACGAAAACTTATTCTGGGCGGCGTCGAGATCCCGCACGATCGCGGGCTCGACGGCCATTCGGACGCGGACGTGATCTGCCACGCGATCGCGGACGCTTTGCTCGGCGCTGTGGGCGAAAACGACATCGGCCATCATTTTCCCAATACCGACGAAGCGATTCGCGGCATCAGCAGCATCGAGATTCTGCAACGAGTCAAGGCGCTGCTTGCGGAAATTCATGCGCGCCCGTTGAATGTCGACGCGACCCTGATCGCGGAAGCGCCCAGGATTGCGCCGCACCTTGCGGCCATGCGGGAGAGAATCGCGGGAGCGCTTGGTCTGGAAGCGGCGCGCGTCAGCATCAAGGCGACGACGAACGAAGGGCTCGGGGCGATTGGCCGCGGCGAAGGGATGGCCGCGATGGCCGTGGCAACGGTGGAAATGGATTGATGGCGATCCGCCTTTTCAACACCTACTCGCGCGCGCTCGAAGAATTTCGGCCGCTCGATCCAGCCGCGCGCGAAGTGAAGCTGTATACCTGCGGTCCGACGGTCTACAGCCACGCGCACATCGGGAACTTCCGCGCCTACGTCTTCGAAGATTTGCTCCAGCGCCATCTCGAATCGCGCGGCTTCGAGGTGCGGCGGGTCATGAACCTGACGGATGTGGATGACAAGACGATCCGCGGTTCCCGCGAGGCCGGCGTGCCGCTCGCGGAGTTCACGGCCACGTTCAAGAAGGCGTTCTTCGAAGACCTGGACGCGTTGCGAATCAAGCGGGCTGATTCATTTCCGGAAGCGACCGACCCGCGCGAGATCGCGAAGATGATCGAGATGATCGGGACGCTGATGGAGCGCGGCCTCGCCTACCAGGCGGAAGACAAATCGGTCTATTTTCGGATCAAAAATTTTCCCAACTACGGGAAGCTGGCGCATTTCGATCTGGACGAGTTGCGTTCAACCGGCCGGGTGAAGAGCGACGAATACGACAAGGAGCACATCGGCGATTTCGCGCTCTGGAAAGCGTGGGATGAAGCGGATGGCCCGGTGAAATGGAGCAGTCCGTGGGGCGACGGCCGGCCGGGCTGGCATATCGAGTGCAGCGCGATGGCGACGCAACTCCTCGGCGACCAGCTCGATATTCATTGCGGCGGGGTCGACAATATTTTCCCGCATCACGAAGCGGAGATCGCGCAGACGGAAGGATGCACCGGGAAAACGTTTGTGCGCTACTGGCTGCATTGCGCCCACCTGATGGTCGACGGCCAGAAGATGGCGAAGTCGCTCGGGAATTTTTACACGCTACGCGACGTCATCGCGAAGGGATACAGCGGACGCGAGGTGCGTTATGCCCTGATGCGGGTGCATTATCGGGCGCCGCTGAATTTTACCTGGGAAGGAATGGAAGAGGCGCGGGCCGCGATCGCGCGGGTGGATGATTGGAGAAGGCGACTCGACGAGGCGGCGCGCGAAACTCCAAACTCCAAATCCCAAATTCCAAACAAGGAGCAAGCTCCAAATTCCAAGGAAGAGTTTCAAAACGCGCTCGACGACGATTTGAATATTTCCGGAGCGCTGGGGGCTTTGTTCGAGACGATTCGGGAAACGAACCGGCGGATGGATGCGGGCGAGATGGGAGCGGAGGAAGCGAAGGCGTGGCTCGGGTGGTGGAAGCGCGTCGATGGGATCTTGCAGGTCAGCGGAGAGGACGCGCAGTTGCCGGCGGAGATCGCCGAGCTGGCGGAGGCACGAGTGCAGGCGAGGCTTGCAAAGGATTGGAGAAAAAGTGATGAATTGCGCGACGAACTGGCCGCGCGCGGTTGGGAAGCCCGGGACACCAAAGACGGGCAGAAAATCACGCGGCGCGCCGGCGCGTAACCTTCATGTTTTCGCCGGCGGAATTTCTCAGTCTCGAACACACGGCGCACCCGAAGCTGTTCGAATCGCAAAAGTACGTCTGGGACGCGCTGCGCCAGATCGCGAGCTACCTCCAGTTTCGGTTGAAGCCGGCGGTGCTGGGGGAATTGGTCGGAAAGCCGTTCATCAGCAACGCGGTTTTCATCGGCGCGGGCACCGTGGTGGAACAGGGCGCGGTCCTCAAAGGCCCGGCATGGATCGGGGAGAACTGCCATATCCGCAGCGGTTGTTACGTCCGTGAGAACGTCATCGCCGGCAACGGCGTGGTGATGGGGAATTCGTGCGAATTCAAGAACTGCATCCTGTTCGATGAAGCGCAGGTGCCGCATTTCAACTACGTCGGCGATTCGATCCTCGGCCATCGCGCGCACTTGGGCGCGGGCGTGATCCTGTCAAACGTGAAGCTGGATCATGGCGAAATTCATGTCAGCGCGCCGGACGGCGAAATCGCGACGGGCTTGCGGAAATTCGGCGCGGTGGTGGGCGATCGGACGGAGATCGGGTGCAACGCGGTGATCAATCCGGGCTCGGTGCTGGGCAAGGATTGCATCCTTTATCCAGGGGCAAATTTCCGGGGGGTGCTGCCGGCCGCGAGCGTGGTGAAAGTGCGGCAGAATTTGCAGGTGCTGACGCGGCGAACCGTCAGCGAATAGCCGCGAGCAGCAGGAAGGGTCCACGGATGGGCAGGGATTCGAACCCTGGTTGCCTTTCGGCAAACACGCTTTCCAGGCGTGCGCATTAGACCACTCTGCCACCCATCCATTTAATTCCCGCGCTGCGCCTGATCGGGCGCAGAAGATCAAAGCTGCAATCTTCGGAACAGTTCGTCGAGCGGGAGTTGCAGGCCGATGTAGAACTCGCCGAATTCGCCGTAGTCGGCGCTGACCGGATCGAAACGCATTTCGTAAACGATCGATTTGATCTGGAAAGTGTCCTGCGCAAAGAGGGTGACGCCCCACTCGGCATCGTCGAGGCCGGTCGAACCGGTGATGAGCTGCTTTACTTTACCGGCGTATTGCCGGCCGACCGCGCCATGGCCGAGCATGAGCTTGCGGCGTTCGTCGAAGGGCAAGGCGTACCAGTTTCGCTGTTCGCCGCGCCGCTTGTTCATGTTGTAGAAACAAACGACCGGCCAATCGGGCAAGGTGGGATACATGCGCTCGTGGCGGTAATGCTTCATCCGCTCGTCGAACGCGCCCATCGCCTTCTCGAACTCGGGCGTGCCGCGCTGGAGCTTCTGCTCGTTCTCCAGGACGGCCGCGTAATCCTCGGCTGTGGTTTTGTACTCGCTCTCCTCGGTGAGCGATAAATAACTGTAAACCGGCGCGAGCACATCGGCGCCGAGCGCGAGGCTGAGCTGCTTCTCGATCCGGTTCGCCTCGTGCAGGTCCGGCGTGACGAGCATAAAACCGAGGTCGGCTTTCGGCGTGACCATGCTCAGGGTGAGCAGCTGCGTCGAGTTCAGGGCCCGGATTTCCTGGACGAGCGAGGAGAGCGCGACCTTCGCTTCGCGCTGTTCGTCGGCGCTGAGCAATTGCCATTGGCCATGCTCGATCCGGTAAAAGAGATGGAGGCAATGCCAACCCTGGGCCGGGATGAGCGGCGCGCTGTTCTCGTTCATCGGGGTGCGACCGTCGCATCCGCCGGTCGAGGCAAATGGGCGAGACAATATTCTTCCCCGTCGCGCGCCACGCGGAACTCGAGGTTCGGGTCGGTCAGCTCCGTGGCGCCGCACGTCCCGCAACGATGGAGCGGCTCGTCGTCACTGCGCGCCTGGATTTCAAAACGCTTCCGGCGGACGGCGATTTCTTTCCGCTGCCGCAATTGCTGAATGGTGCCTGGTCCGAAAAAGATGAGGTAATTGCTGAGGGCGGCGATCAGCGCGAGCCGATAGGAGTTGGATTGCGTAACGAAGGCCAGCAGCAGGAACGCCGCATACACCCAGGCGATCCATTTTATCTTCAGCGGCAGAATGAAGAAGACGTAGATGATTTCCTCGGGATAAAAGTGGGCGAAGGCGAAGAACAGAGTCGTGAACAGCATCTGGTTCGAGAATTGGCTGTTGGAGAGGACCGCCGCGACGGTGGTGCCGATCATGCCGACCAAAAAATAAAGGGTCAGGCGAAATGGCCCCCAGGCGCGTTCCAAACCATCGCCGATGAACCAGAGGAACCACAGCGCGATCAGCACCATGAGCGGATGCGACGCTTGCGGAACGAAAATGTAGGTGACCAGCCGCCAGACTTCGCCGGCCCGGACCCGGGCCATATCGAGGGCGAGGTAGGAATCGAAACCCTTGTTGAGGTAAACCAGGATGAAGACCAGGACGTTGAGAGTGACGATGGCGCGGACCAGTCCCGGAATGGCGATAAAGCCGAGGCGGCGTTCGAGTTTGTCGAGAAAGCTCATCGCTCCGAGCACGGTAGAGGAAGCGCGGCCCGCTTCAACTGGGAGCGCGTTGACAGGCAGGAGGCGGCATCTAGGATGACGGCCATGACCGACGCCGCGCAAAAGAAGACGCCGCTCTACGACGAGCATGTCCGCCTCGGCGCGAAGATGATCCCGTTCGGCGATTGGATCATGCCGGTGCAATACAGTGGGATCATCGACGAGCACCACGCAGTCCGGAAAAATGTCGGCGTCTTCGATATTTCCCACATGGGGCAATTGGAGGCGAGCGGCCCAGCGGTCGGCGCGTGGCTCAACGAGATGCTGACGAACAACATCGAGAAGCTCGAAGTTGGCACCGGACAATACACGTTCCTCTTGAACGAACGCGGCGGGATCATCGACGACCTGATCGTTTACCGGACCGCGCCCGAGAAATTTTTGCTCGTGGTGAATGCCTCGCGCGTCGACGAAGACTTCGCGTGGCTGCAGAAGCACGTCGGCGACAACGGCGCGTTGCAGAACCGGAGCGCGGACTATGGCGGATTGGCGATCCAGGGACCGCGCATCGTGGAATTACTTGGGGCGATGCTCGGCTCGAGCGCGGAGTTGCCGGCGCGAAATCAAATCAAGGATTTCGATTACGATGGCATTAACCTGACGATCGCCCGGACCGGATACACCGGCGAAGATGGCGTAGAAGTTTTCTTTGCGGCGCGAGACGCGGCCCGGGTTTGGAACAGCATTCTCGAAAAGGGGAAAGACCTCGGGATTCGCCCGTGCGGTCTCGGGGCGCGCGACACGCTCCGGTTGGAGATGTGTTATCCGCTCAACGGCTCCGATCTCTCGCCGGAGCATAACCCAATCGAAGCCGGCCTCGGGTTCTTCGTTGACCTCAAGAAGCCCAGGTTTGTTGGGCGTGAGGTGCTCGCTGACGCGAAGGAAAACGGGAGCCCGAATCGGCTGGTCGCGTTCCGCATGAAGTCGAAAGGTCCCCCGCCCCGGCCGCATTATTCCGTGTGGCGGGAGGGCGAACGGATCGGCGAAGTGACGAGCGGCAGTCTATCGCCAAGCTTGAACGAAGGGATCGGGATGGCCTACGTTGCATCGGCGCACGCCAAGGCCGGGACCGAGATCGAAATCGAAGTTCGGGACCGGAGATTGCCGGCAGTGATCGAGAAAAAACCGCTCTATAAAAAACCATGAATGTTCCAGACGATCTTCGTTACGCAGAATCTCATGAATGGGTCCGGGTGGAAGGCGAGAATGCCCGCGTCGGCATCACCGATCATGCCCAGGCGGAGCTCACCGACGTCGTGTATGTCGAGCTGCCGAAGATCGGGGCGAAGGCCACGGCGAAGGGACAGATCGCCGTGGTCGAATCAGTCAAAGCGGCGAGCGATATTTACGCGCCGGTTTCCGGAACGGTGCTCGAAGTGAACAAGGCGCTCGAGGGGAATCCGGCCTTGATCAATACCGATGCATTCGGGGAAGGCTGGATCTTTGTGCTGAAGATGGATTCGCCCGATGAGGTAAATCAGCTCAAGGATGCGGCCGCTTATCGGACGCAGATCGATTAGGCGTTCGGCCTAACGACTGCGCGTGACGACGCGCACCGGCGCTTTCGCCGGATTCAACATTTCGTCGACGAAGCGGACCAGGTCCTCCAGCGTCACGGCCGCGGCCAGGAAGCTGTAACCGCTGATAAAACCGCCGGTCATGACCTTCTTGTCGGCGGTGGGGTTGCCACTCAGGTAAAGGAACGGCGTGTCTTTCAACGCCGGTTCGCTCTGCAACTGCCGGTTCATGTTTTCGCTCTCCGCGCTCTCCGGGGCATCGAGCAAAACCAGGTCCGGCCGGAACCAGGGGGCGGCGTGTTGCGCGAGCCGGACGTCCCCCTCGACCTTGACCAAGAAACGGCCGGTGCTTTCCAGCGCCCGCCTAACGAGTGCGGTGATCCGCGGCTCGTGATCAACCAACAGGATTTTTTTCAGGAAGGTCATCGTGCGCAGGCCTACCAAGCATCGGGGATGCCAGCGCGGAATGAGAACGCTGAGATCAGAACAGAGCCGAGACCGTGTTGATCGTGAGGGCCAGGATGACGGTGTTGAATCCGAACGAAAGCATCCCATGGGCGAGCACGAGTTTCCGGAAATCGCGCGAGGTGATGACGACGTCCGAAACTTGAAAGGTCATTCCGATGACGAACGAGAAGTAGGCGAAGTCCATGTAGTCCGGCTCGCGATCGCCGGGAAACTCAAGGCCGCCGGCGTGGGGCTTCGGGCCGAGTGGCCCATCGGGATCGCCGTAATAGGTATGGGCATAGCGAAGTCCGAAAACGGTGTGGACCAGCGACCAGGAACAAATCACCGCGACCAGCGTAATCAGCAGATGACCTATGAAATGCGAACGCTGAATCACGACCGTCTTATTGAAAAAAAGGAAGCCGACGGCAAACAGGCCGGCGCAGGCGGCGACCAGAACGAAGACGAAGATCAGGATGTGACTGAGGTCCTGCTTCTGGGCGCGGGCTCGCAATTTTTCCGGCGGCGTCGTCAGGATCGTCAGCCAGGCGAGGACGAGAACACTGAGGGCGAAGACATCCCATGTGACAATCGACCGGGTGGAAGTCTGGACGCGGCCGCGCAGGCCGAACCAGGCCACGACCGCCATCGTCAACGAGATGGCGATGCGATGCCGCGCATCCTGCTTGGCGATCCAGTTCATTGCAGCACGCAGTTAAGCCGCAAGGGCCTGCATCGCGCAACGCTTAACCGAAGATGCCGATATTCGGGTGGGCGAACCGGCCGATATTCGGCAGGACAGTGTGCAAATCGGAGGCGCTCACTCCAAACCAGGTCGCCAGGGTGGCGGAGAATTCATCGACCGACGTCGTCGGAATCCAGCGGCCCTGGCCGGTATCGTCCGGCCCATTGACCGCGAGAGTCGGGAAGGTGCCGAAGAGCCTTCCGCCCTGGACGGCGCCGCCGAGGACGAACTGATGGCTCCCCCACCCGTGGTCGGACCCGGAGCCGTTTGTCGGATATGTGCGGCCGAAATCCGAGGCGGTGAACGTCGTGACCTGCGAGGCCACGCCCAACTCGACGGTGGCGGAGTAAAATGCGTTCAAACCCTGGCTCAGTTCGGTCAGCAAATTCGCCTGGCCTGCCAGTTGATCGCCGTGGGTGTCGTAGCCGCCGACCGAACAGAAGAAAATCTGGCGTTTCATCCCGAGGTTGGTCCGGGCGGCGATCAATTTCGCGATCATATTGAGCTGCGTGCCCAGGCTCGTCGTCGGGAACGCGGTTTGGAATGCGGGAATTCCGGTAAGCGCGGACGTGAGAAGTTCGTTCGCCGCGATCGAGCGCGAAACGGTATCGGAGTAGGCCTGCTCAAAAAGATTGTTGTGGGGCAAGGCGAGCAGATCCTTGAATGCCTGCATCCGGATATTGGCGTTTGCGCTCCCGTCGAATCCGCTCAGCCCGATGCTGCCGTTCGGCGAAATGACGTAGGGCAGGACTGTGTTCCCGACTTCAAACGTGTTCGTGCCCGCGATCGAAAGCGACAGCGAGATTTTCGATCCGGCATTGAGCGATTGCAGGACGTCGGCCAGGCGTCCGCCCCAGCCGGTCTTCGAGAGCACGTCCGGCACCGACGTCTGCCACTGAACCGATTGGTCGGCGTGCGAAAAGAGCTGGGGCGGAACGGCCGCGCCACCGGCGAGATATTGCGCGCGGGTCACGGGCGCGACCAGGGTGCCGACATTCGCGACGACCCCGAGCTTTCCCTGGTTAAAAAGAGCCTGCAATTCCGCCAGGTTCGGATGGAACCCGAAGTCGCGGCCGTCGCCGTTCTGCAGGGTCAACGGAAGCAACGACGCCTGTGGAATCGCCAGCGTCCCGCGCGCGGCCGCGTACGAAGCGTAGCCGTTCGCGTCATGCGGGACGATCACGTTATTCGCGTCGTTCCCGCCGAAAAGAAACAGGCAGATGAGCGCCTTGTAATCGCTCGCGTCGAGCGGCGCGGCGCTGAGACGGCGGAGATCGAAGATCGTGTTCAGGATTCCCGTGGTCGTGAGCGCGGCGCAGGCAGCCTGGCGAATGAAAGTGCGGCGGGTAGGCGAAGTCATATTCATTTGTCGACGACGAATTCCGGAGAATTGACGACGAGATAGATCGCGGTGCGGACGCGCTCGAGAGTGTTGGTCGCCGGGATCTGGCTGACGGCGTTAATGAGAATCGTGCGCGCCGCGGGCGACATGCCGCCCGCCATGAGCACGGAGTTCAGGTGATCGACGAGGGCAGCTGGATCGGCTGCGCGAGTTTGTTCCGGCGCGAGCGTGAGCGTGATCCTGTCGGTGGATGGCCCGAGCGACGCGTAGATCGCATTGCGAAGGTAATTCGTGGTCGAGATCACGGTCGTGTCGGTCGTGATTTCAAACTCCGGGCTTTTCAAACCCGCGGTCGCGATCGCGCCCGGCGCCGCATAGTCGGGGGTGAAGAAATTGAAAACGGTCGGCGAATGCATCGCTTCCTCGGCGAAGCTCGCGTAGGCGTTGCGAACGGAAAATTTTCCGCTGGGCGAAGTGGCGTTGAAAGCGCGGAGCAGGTTGGTGAGGCGGATTACCGGCTCGCGTTCGTGGCCGGCGCCCTGGGCCGTGGGGAAGCCGACCCGGGCGTCGTAATCCATGAGGATGGCGCGCACGACCGCCTTCAAATCGCCGCGCACGCCCTGGCCGTTGTTGTTGAAGACGGACGCGACGCGGTAAACATAGCCCGGGCTCGGATTGCTCGTGACCAGCCGCTGAATTAATTGGCGGCAGATGAACGGCCCGACGTTCGGATGATTGAAGATCGTGTCGAGGGTCACCTTCAAATCCTGGGCGGCTGTCTGGTCGGCGGGAAGGGCGACGCCGTTGAGGATCGTCTTCGCCGTGGTCTGATGGCGCGCCGCGATGTTGATCATGGGATCGCGCCAATTCTGCGGCGGGCGAAAGACCGGAGTCGCCACGCCCGGCTGCGCGTAGGTCCAACCGGTGAGGACCGCGGCGGTGCCAAGAATCTCGCCCTGGCCGTAGGTTGCGATCGGGAGCCCGCTCGAGCTGAGGGTCAGGCCGCCGTCGAGATTGAGGTTGTAAAGACCGATAGAGAACAGCTGCATGAGCTCGCGGGCGTAATTCTCGTTAGGCAAACGGGTGCCGGTCGCGTTCGCCTTGTCGTTCTGCAGCATGTTGAGGTAGGCGCCCATGGCGGGGTTGAGGGTGATGTCCTCCAGGAGCTGCCGGTAATTCCCGAACGCGTCGCGCACGAGCACGTCGTAATAGGCGGGCAATGCGAAAGGCGCGTTGCCGAGGCCCGCGCTATTGATGGAGACGACCAGCGTTTCGCTCAAGGCAAACGCGACTCGCTGCCGCAACTGGTCCTGCCCCGCGATCGCGTTCGTCCACCAGGCGTCGTTCGTCATCGTCAACGTCGGCTGGTTGGGCGTCGCGCTTGGGCTGGGTGACGGCGTCGGCAACGCTGCGACCGCCGCATCGACGAACGCCAGATGCGAAGACATCGGCGCCGCGAACTGCGCATTCAGGAAGGCGTCGTATCCCTGGCTTTGGACTTGCGCGATCAGCGCGTCGGTCGCCCCGAACGTGGCCTGCGAAAGGAAACGTCCCGCGGCCGCGGCGGTCGGAGTGCCGGCCGGCAACGCCGGGGGCGGCGTCGGCACCGGTGCGCTCTGGGCCCCGGTCGACAAATGGAAGAACCCTTTTATTTCACCGGTCGGATACTGCGCCGTGTGAATGTTCACATAAGTCTGGCCGGTCGTGATCATGTTGAGGATGTCGGCCACCGTGAAATTCCCCACCGGCACAAAGACCCAGATCAGTGTCCCGTCTGGTTGCGGGGTCGCCGCATCGATATCGAACAGGATGGTTCCATCCGCGGCGTGAACGTGCATGCCAGTGATCGGGCCGGTCAGATTCGAATAAGAGTAGCCGATGACGGCGGATTTTCCGTCGGCCGCCAGGCGCAACGTGGAAGTGCCGGAGCCCTGCGAAGTGGCCGCTCCCTGCGGACGCAGTTCGGTAATGTAAAGCGTGGAACCATCGGCACTCGGCGGCTGGTCGAGATCGTACATTTCCACGAGGGCGATCCCGGTCGTGTTGTTCGCGCCGCGGACGACCGCGGTGTAATTCCCGGGCGTGAGCGTCCAGACCACCGCCGGCTCGTGATCGTCGGTCGGGGCAATCGTGCTGGCGGAGATCTCAGCTTGCTGGTCGGTGCGCCAATCGTCGTTCGCCTTGATGAGCGCGCCGTTGCCGTCGCGCAATTCCATCATCGGGTCCATCAGACGGCCGGCGATCGGGACGCCGCTAAGGAAAAGAGACGGGCCGCGCGCCCGCACCAGCATCCGTTTATTGACGTCTCCGCGAACGATAAACCCGCCGATCATGACGTTGTCGCCGGAGAGGACGTTGCCTCGGGTGGAAATGTTCGCGAGGCGCGCCGGCGAACCATCGGGATCCAGATCGTAAATCTCCATCAGCCCGATGCCGGACGCGCCGTGCGCATCTTTAACGACAACCGTGTAAGCGCCGGGATTGATCGTCGCGATCAAGGCCGCCTCGGCATCTTTTCCCGGCGCGAGGCCGGCGGCGAGAAGAAGGTCTTCCTGATTCGAGCGCCAGTTATCGTTGGAGGCAACGATGGCGCCGGTCGCGTCGTGCAATTCCACCAGCGGATCGGTGAGCGTGCCCGCCAGAAGCAACGATGGCCCCATCGCGCGCACCGCGATCTTTTTCGATCCGCTGCCATACACGATGAACCCGCCGATCAAAACGTTGTCGCCGGTCTGGACAACCATGCGAGTCGAGAGGTTGACGGCGCTCGAGATAGCGAAGGCCGGTTGAGCGATCAGACCAAAAAAAAGAGCCGCTGCTCCCCATCGTGCGCCGGAAAAAATACGTCTCATTTTATTAGAGTCGCGCCGCAGGAGAATCCCAGCCGGGGCTGAGGTGGCGGTTGATTTGTGATGCAAAAAGTGAGCAGATATTAGACCGATCAATCGCCGCTGTTCGGTTCATTCATGGAGCGACAACCCGGCCACCAATCCCGCGTTATGAAACCCGATCTTTCGCCAGAAGTCGCGCTTTTTATCCGGGCCGCCCGGTGCTTAATTGCGGGCGCATGTCTTCCGCCCCAAAGAAAACAGAGCTCAATTTCGAAGGCGCCATGGATCGGCTCGAGGAGATCGTCGAGCAAATGGAATCCGGCAAAATGATGCTGGAAGAATTGATCGGCCGCTACGAAGAAGGAATGAAGCTGGTGAAGATTTGCCAGGAACGCCTGGCCAGCGCCGAGCAGCGGATCGAAATCATTACTCGTAACCACGCGGGCAAACCTGTGGTAAAGGAGTTTGACGCAGCCAGGGAATCTCCTCCCGCCGAAAAAGGAACAAACGATAATGACGACGTCAGCCTCTTCTGAGACAGCCGCTCCAGCGCGAGCGTTGGATGGAATTCGTTCGCCCGCGGACATCAAGGCGCTGAACGAGGAAGACCTTCCCCAGCTTGCCCAGGAAGTGCGCGACGAACTGATCAAGGTGCTGTCGAAAACCGGCGGGCACCTTGGGCCCAATCTGGGGGTGGTGGAGTTGACCATCGCGCTCCATCGCGTGTTCGAAACGCCAAAGGACCGCTTTGTCTTCGACGTGAGCCACCAGGGCTACGTGCACAAAATGTTTACCGGCCGGCTCGATCGGATCGCGACCATGCGCCAATACCAGGGGCTGAATGGATTTCTCCTGCGCACCGAAAGCGAGCACGATTGTTATGGAGCCGGGCATGCCGGCACGGCGATCTCGGCCGGGCTCGGCATGGCCGTCGGTCGCGATTTAAGAGGCGGAAACGAGAATGTCGTGGTCGTCGCGGGCGACGCGGCCTTCACCTGCGGAATCAGTTACGAAGCGCTGAACAACGCCAAATCGCAGACGCGCCGGTTCATCGTTGTCCTGAATGACAACGAATGGTCGATCGCGAAGAACGTGGGCGCGATCGCCAGTTACCTCAACAACATCGTCGCGAACCCCACCTATGCCGGCCTCCACGACAAAGCCCGGCGTTTCATCGAAGCCATCGCCGGCAAGAGCGCCGTCGAATTCGCCCACCGGTTTGAAGAAGGCGTAAAGAACCTCCTCGTTCCGAGCGTGATTTTCGAGGAACTCGGCCTGCGTTATTACGGCCCTATCGATGGGCACGACATTCCGCTGCTCATTCGCACCTTCGAATTTCTCAAGACGCAGGACGAGCCGGTGCTGCTCCACATTTTGACGAAAAAAGGCAAAGGCTACGAGCCGGCCATCGCGAAGCCGGACAAATTCCACGGCCTGGGAAAATATGCCATCGAAAGCGGCGAAACCGCTCCGGCGCCGACGCCCACCTACTCAGAGTTGATGGGCAAAACTCTGGCGAAATTCGCGGACTCGAACCAAAAGATCGTCGCAATCACCGCGGCCATGCCGAGCGGCACCGGGCTGGGATTTTTCCAGGCCCAACATCCGACCCGCTATTTCGACGTCGGCATCGCCGAGGAACACGCGGCGCTTTTCGCGTGCGGACTGGCGGTCCAGGGACTCAAGCCGTTCCTGACCATTTACTCGACCTTCATGCAACGCGCCTACGACATGATCATCCACGACATCGCGCTGCAGAACCTGAACGTCGCGCTCTGCATGGATCGCGCGGGCCTGAGTGGCGACGACGGTCCGACGCATCACGGCCTGTTCGATATCGGCTACCTCCGCCCGGTCCCGAACATCGTCCACATGCAGCCGAAGGATGAAGACGAGTTCGTCGACATGCTCTGGACGATCGCGAACTACGATGCGGGCCCGATTGCCATCCGTTATCCGCGCGGCGCCGGCACGGGCGCGGTGCCGAAGGCGTCGCCGAAACTCCTCGAGATTGGCAAGGCCGAAGTCGTGCAACACGGACGCGACGTGGCGATCTTCGGTCTCGGCAACATGTTCGAAATCGCGCAGGAAGCCGCGAAGAAGCTTGAGCAAAACGGAGTATCGGTGGCGCTGATCAATCCGCGTTGGATCAAACCGATCGATACCGGCACGCTCGAGTTTTTCGCGCGCAGCGTCGAAGTGGTTTGCACGCTCGAGGACCACGTTCTCCACAACGGATTCGGTTGCGCCGTGATGGAGCATCTCCATTCCCAGATGATCAACACTCCGGTTGTCCGAATCGGCTGGCCGGACCAATTCGTCGAACACGGCACGATCCCGATCCTCCGGAAGAAACACGGTCTCACGGCGGACGCCCTCGTGGAAAAAGTCCTCCCGCTCTTGAAAAAGAACGGCGCCAAGCAGCAACCGAGCGCGGCCTAAGCTGGGCCGCGGCGATCGCAGATGAGCGTGATCGAAACGCGCGGTCTGACGAAGGTTTACCGCACCTATCGCAAGGAAGGCGGGCTTCGCGGCTCGATCAAGGGGCTGGTGCGGCGCAAATATCAGGAAACGCGTGCCGCTGACGACGTGACTTTCCAAATCGAGGAAGGCGAATTGGTCGGTTTCCTCGGGCCGAACGGCGCCGGCAAAACGACCGTGCTCAAGATGCTTTCGGGACTGTTGAATCCCACGTCCGGCGAAGCGCGCGTCCTGGGTTTTGTTCCCTGGGAACGCAGCAACGAAATGAAACGGCAATTCAGCCTCGTCATGGGGCAAAAGAACGCGCTCTGGTGGGACTTGCCCGCCCAGGAATCCTTGGAATTGAACCGCGCGATCTATGGAATCGACCGGGACCGATTCAAGAAGGTCGTGAACGGTTTGAGCGAGCTGCTCGACGTCCAGGACAAGATGAACGTGATGGTGCGCGAGCTCTCGTTAGGCGAGCGGATGAAAATGGAATTGATCTCCGCGTTGATCCACGAGCCCCGCGTCCTCTTCCTCGACGAGCCCACGATTGGCCTCGACGTCATTAGCCAGAAACGCGTCCGGGAGTTTCTCCGCCTTTACAATTCGGAACACCGGATCGTCACGATGCTGACCAGCCATTACATGCAGGACATCGAAGAGCTCTGTGACCGCGTAATCATTATCGATCACGGGAAAATATTTTTCGACGGCCCCCTTGATTCGATAATCGACCGGTTCTCCGGTTACAAAATCATCAGTCTCACCTTCGAGACGCCGGGCGAACGCAATTTCACCGCCCTTGGCGAGGTCATCGAGACGACGCCGGTTTCCGTGCAGTTGAAAGTGCCGCGCGCGAAGGTGACCGAAACCTGCCGGCAGGTGCTGGCGGAATGCGCCGTCGTCGATATCAACGTCCAGGAATTGCCGGTCGAAGAGGTGATTCGGCAATTGTTCGGCGAGCACGATGCGGCCCGCGCCGCCGCTTCCGCCTCTTGAGTTAGCGCCGGTAAAGCGCCTGCTTTAGCTCGCTCGCGTAGGCCGGATTCAGTTCGAACGCAGTCACAGGCATCTCCGCCAGCTGCACTTCGTCGTAATACGGAACCGATTCGACGAACCCGGCGGACATCAGGCTGTTGAGCGTGTCGGTGACGTCTTCGCTGTCCATGTGCGTCTGGTCCTGGAGCTCGGCGCCCATCATCGCTTCGGAAAAGCCGATCGCCCGAACGACCGTCGCTTCGCGTCCAGTGAGAGTGATATTCCGCATGAAAAAATTTTAGCAGCTTCCATACCGCTATCCTTTGCCCGGGCGCGACTTAAAAACCGAAACTGGGCAGGATACTTTCGCTCATCGCGATCTGGAACGTCGGGTAGCGGGGCGCCCAGCCCAGCGCCCGAAGTTTGCGATTGCTGACGCGCTTGTTCGTTTCGCCCCGTTTGCTGGCGCGCACCGCGCCTGGCGTCATCGGCGGGGGCTTTTCCAATCGCGAGCTGAGCCACGTAACGGCCTCGCGCGCCGAAACCGGCTCATCCCCGACGACGTTGAAAATCTGGCGCCGGCATTCGTCGCGGCGTTCGGCCAAAAGCTCGAGCGCGCTCACGATGTCATCGCGATGGACCTGGTTGATCAGCCGATCGGCCTGGTCGTTGCTGGCGCCGTTCAGGAATCTCGTTAAAAAAAACGAGCGGCCCGGCCCATGAATTCCTCCCAGGCGCGCAACGATCCCGCCCGCGGCCAGAACAAGTTCCTCTGTCTCGCGCAAAACCTGGCCTTTCGCATGGCGCGGCTCCGCCGGGCTGTCTTCATCGACCACGGCGCCATTGGCCTGCGCGTAAACGCTCGTGCTGCTGGTGAACAGAAGCGTCGATTCGGGAAATGCCTGGAGCAAATTCTTCGCGCCCTCGAAATAGAGCCGGCGATACTCGTGCTCGTCTCCCCCGCGCGAACTGACGCAGTAGATCACCACATCGAAAGAACCTGGCGCCACCGCTGCCGTGACGTCGACAGCTCGCACCGGGAAAGGTTTGTCCGAAAGTCTTGCGGCCGATTCCGCCGACGCCGTCCAGCCTTCGAGTTCCCAGCCGGCATCATGAAACCGATCCGCCGCCGCTTCCCCGACATAGCCGCATCCGGCAATCAGCACGCGCGGCATCGTCAATCCAGGACGGCAGGAGCAATCTCGATTTCTTCGAACGGACTCGTCTGCGTCGCGCGCACCTGTTTCAGCCGGATCAATTCCAGCAAGGCAAGAAACGTCACGACGATCTCCACCCGTGACGCCATTTGCGCGAACAGCTCCGAGAATTTCAGCGTCACGCCGCTCGCGATCTGGCGCAGGATCGACTCGATCTTGTCCGAGACGGTGAAATGCTCGCCGAAGACCTGTTGCAAATCTTCCCGGGCTTCGACCCGCTTGATCACGGTCTGGAGCGCGTTGATCAGCTGGAAAATCCCCACTTCACCGAGCGGCAACGGAGCGCTCGCAAAATCCGCGGCCTTCAACCCGGCGCGCGCGAACATTCGTTCCTGTTCCAGCGCCCGCGTCTGCAATTGCGCCGCCGCTTCCTTGAACTTTTTGTATTCGATCAACTGCCGGATCAAGTCCCAGCGCGGATCGTTTTCCTCCGCCTCTTCATCCGGCGGCTGCTGATCGACCGGCAACAGGCTGCGGCTTTTCAGGTAAATCAGGTTCGCCGCCATGACGATGAACTCGCCCGCGATGTCGATGTTCAATTCCTTGAACGCCTGGAGATATTCGAGGTACTGCTTCGTGATCCGCTCCAGCGAGATATCGTAAATGTCGATCTCGTCCCGCTTGATCAGGTACAGCAGCAGATCGAGCGGCCCTTCAAAAACCTCGAGCTTAACCTTGTAATCCGTCTCCATCGCGACTGCGATGGTACGACCCGCCCGGCAAAAGTAAACCGCGCTGGATTGGCCCGCTCGTCAGCATGGCAGGCCGATACCGCCGCCAAAACGAAAGCCTGCATTCGCTGGCTCAATTCACATGCGGATCTAAGAAGATCAAAAGCGCTGGCTTCGATCGCATTTGTTCCGAGCCGGCCCGAATGAGGCGAAACGTCAAGCTATACCGGATGCCGGGACTTGCGCGGAACCTTGTCAGAATGCGCGTGGTTGAATCCCCCGTAACGATAGCAGCTCGCGGCTCCGTCGCGTTGGTTCCCTCCGCCACCACACCCGTGTTCGTTCGAATCGTAAATTCCGCGGAAAAGCTATCGGCTGGAACAGCATTAACAGGCTCGGATCGGAATGTTCCAGGCAATCGGATGGCCAGCCAATACTCGGATTGCATATCGACGGTGAATTCGCGCGAAACTGAATACCCACTCACGAAGGCTACAGGAGCCTCCAAGACATTTCGGCGGTGACCGCCCTCGGCCCGCGGCTGGAAAAAAGTCAGGCCAACTGTCACCCCGAATACCATCCGTACCGCAAGGGATTCGATGGAATTGAATGGCCTCCTCATCGCGGCGCCTTATAACGCACGTGATAGCTGAAATTCAAAACAGAAACATTTACCTTAACTCCCACGAGACAGGATGAGTTCCTTCCCCAGGCTGGGGACCGCCGCCCGGTATTCCGAACATTGTCATTTGCCAGGCGTCCAAAGCGGGACCACTCAGCGCCCCTGGGCTAACCGTAAAACCGGAAGTGTACGGATTACCTACGGGTCCCCGGGCAATGACGGTTCTTCGGCCGTCCTCGGTCGTGATCGCAATCTCACCGTAACCTGGGCCGTACTCGGCCGCGGCGGCGAGAACTTTGTTGAACGCCTTGAAGACCGCCGAGACTAAGTCTTGCGTTCCCGGCAGTTGCCCGACAGTCATATAGAAAAACCCTAAGCCCCGTCCATTTGCCGCTGCGATGGAGTCGGCGAGCGTCGTGGGATTGTGTATCCCGTGAACGTCGCGGTCGTTAAGCTCCTCGCCCGTTCCCCAGAACCACGCAATAGCTGCAAAGCTCGAACAGGGGCTAATCAAGTGCCACGCGTCCTCTCCCTTCGCCTGCATGTAATGAATAAACCGGAACAAATCGCGTTCGCCTGCATCGTCGATCCACTTGGTTCTGACCGCGTCGGCCTTTGTCCCGTCGACACCGATGGCGACTCCGTTGGGCCGGTCGGTGAGATTACTGAACGTGCCATAGGTTGTGGTAACGTTGCTGCCAAAAGGCGTGAACGAAATCCAGCTATGACCCGTATTATAAATGTTAGTCCCTCGATTCGAATAAATAGAGAGATAGCCGGACAAGCCAAGTGGGTCAAAGTTGTCGGCCGGATCGTTACCGCAGTAGCGATATAGGTTAACCGGGTCGCCGGCAAAGCCGATTGGATCGGGCTGCAGGAAGCGGCCGAGACTGGGCAGGTAGGTGCGGTTTCGGTAATCGTAGAACCCGCCATCCTTGTAGTATTCGCGGCCTGTGTAGAGGAACCTGTTACCGAAGTTTGAACTCTGAATTGGTTGGCCATTCGCGTCAAAGATCGATGGCTTTCCGGAGTTTGCCGGCGGGTATTTGTAACTTTCCTTTACCGTGCCGCTGTCGTCGGCGAGATGAGTCGTGCTGCCTTGTGCATCCTGATAATACCAAATCCGGTTCGGGTTGGCACCGGGATCAAAACGCTGGATCATCTCGTCGGTGCCGGCCCCGTGAACGTAGGAATGCATCAACTGGCCGTTAATGTCGTACTCTTCGATCAAATCCGTGCCGTCCCAGACGCTGAAGATCCATTGACCATTTTCGTAGCGCAGGATCTGGCGGTCTAGACCATCGTAATAGAAATACAAGGCCGTGCCGCCGTTGACCGCATCGGTCAGATGGTTTTGTCGATTGTAACCGTACGCCCAACCGTCATAGTGCGCCAAATTTCCGAGCACATCATAGCCCGGGACGGCGCCATTGACACTGGTATACTGATTGAGATTGTTTACGTCGTAGCTGTAATTTGGACTAGCCGTGTTCGACTGAGCGGTTCGGTTACCATTCGCGTCGTACGCGAGTGTAGTCGCATTCTGTGCGTCCCACGGCGAATCGAGATCGACGTTGTACGCATCATATTGCGCCGTCTTCAGTTGGTCATCCAGGTAATATTGATAAAAATCCCCCCGCATAAAATCCCGTTTAACGGCTTTAACCCTTCCCACTGTATCGTAGTTATAGTCGAACCGGCCGAGGGTTGTTCCTCCTTTGAGATGGACCACCGCCTTCATCCTGTTCAGAGCGTCAGGCGTATAATTGCTTACCGTCCCATTTCGCAGGGAACGGGTTCGCCGATTACCGCTCGTGTCGTACGTGTAAGTCGCGAACACCCCAGCGCCGTCGAGTTCGCGCCAAAGCTGGTTTCGGCTGTCGTATTCATAATTCAGCACAAACCCGGACGGGTAGGTCATGCTCTTGCGATTCGAATCGGCGTCGTATGTATACCCGATCGTTCTAAATGGACGGCCGGCGTTTCGCTGCGTTTCACTCTTCTTTCGGTTTCGCCAGTCGTATTCCATATCGGTGGTATCCTGGCCCTCCGTCCAAACATGACGGGGATTGCCCCGCTCGTCATAGGACATCCAGCGTTCATGCATCGTGTAGGCCGGCCAACTATCCCAATAATAGTGGGTTTGGCGGTTGCGGTTATCATGCTCAAAGGTTTGAACTGCCCGTTCTCGATTCGTGAACGTATCCATGTTGTTGGCCAGATCGTAATGGAACCACTCGGAGCTGTAATCGGGATAAACGATACTGGTCTGGCGGCCAAGATAATCATGCCCGTAGTAGTAGAGATTTCCACGGGCGTCCTGGAACGTGCTGAGATTACCGGCCAAATCGTAAGATACGAGTGTCGTGTCAACGATACCTGCGTCTCGCTGCACACTTTGCTGCTTTAGCCGGTTCATCGGGTCGTAAACGTCGTAGGTCACCAGCTGTTCATTCGCCCGCTGCTGCGTCTTCCTTCGGCCACCGGCATCATATGTCCAATTGACTGTGTAGCCCGCTGCGTTGCGGTCAGCTGCGAGTGGGTCATTCGCTGCGAATGGCCGATTGCGTTCGTCATAAAAATTCTCGGTGTAGAGACCGGTACTCTGTCCGGCTGGATCTTTGACCGTCTTCAAATTTCCCGCGTTGTCGTAGGTGTACGTCGTCGTGGCGGCTTCGTTTCCCGTCCCGGCAATCTCCGTCGTTTTCAGTAAATTTGAGTTATAAAAAGTTATAACGGTCTTCCCCGAGGGCATCTGAAAATTACGAACGAGAGAATCGGTGTGTGTGTAATCGAGGGTATTGGTGCCATCCCGATTGTAATGAAAATAGGTCGTTCTCCCCAGGGTATCATTCTGATCGGCCGGCGGCGCAGCCACCCACCACAAGCGTTTATACGCGTCGTAATTATACGTCGTCGTGTGGCTGCTTTCATCGGTGCTACTGGAAAGCGTTCCATCTGTATTATAGCTCCGCAAAATGGTATAGCGTATCTGGGTTGCTGGATCGAGAGGATGACGTATCAGAGTTTGCTGACCCCGAAGGTTGTATTCGTACTCTGTCGTGTAATTGATATCGCCCGGACCGGAACCACGCCAATCGGTCACGCTTCGCAGCCAGCCTTTGTCGTTGTACTGAAGCCAGGCCGTTGGTTTGCCCGTGTGATTTACGGGATCGTGGTAAGGATCACGAAAGGACGTTGTTAAATGCGTAATCGGATCGTATTCGAAAAACTCAATGCCGCCCGTCTTTAAACGGTGGGTGGTCGGTTGGCCAAGCCCATTGTATTCAAAGGTCTCGTAAGCTCCGTCCGGATAATTGATTCTTTGGACCCGTTTGTTTGCATCTCGCAGATAGACGGTCGTGTTGCCGGCTTCGTCTGTAGCACTGTACAGATAGTATGGATTTACCGCATCGCAGTTATTCGGATCCTCCGCGCAGGTGGCCAAATACCGGGAACTAACGGTCCCCGCGGGCGTACCCGGTGGCGTGTCCCCCGGGGTCTGCGGATGCGTAACTGAGGTTACATTCCCGGTTAAGGGATCGGAGGTAAACGTCGTCGTGTTGTGGTTCAGATCCGTGCCGGAATCCCGGAATCCAGTCGTCGAATCGAAGTGCTGGCTGGCGAAATTGCTGTTATTAACGTAATCGGTCCACGACACCACACGGGGCGGATCAAGATGCATATCGCGGGCTCCTCCGTCCCCTTTCGTTTCGCGGCGCGCCCCGAACCAAACGGAGAGGTTTGACACCAAAACTCCGTCGATGCTCTTCTCCGATCGAATTTGGCCATTCGCGACGGGGGTGGTATCGGCATTCGTTCCCGTGGCGTATTCGTAGGAGATTCCTTTCATGGGCCCCTCATACATCGGATCGTAGGCCGTCGAGAGCAGCGGCGCTCCATCGACGGTGTTCACGTTGGGAGTCTGGTAGGTATATAGGGCTGTGGGAGGCGACGGAACGGTCGGATCCGGGTAATACACCACGCTGTCAAGATGGGTCCAGGCCCTCGCAGCCCCGCCAGTCGGGCTGTAATTGTAATAATAGTGTACAATTCGCCCATCGCTGCCCTGGATGTAATCGATTACCTGCTCATAGCCCGATGTAGTGTAGTGGATGTCAATCGACTTCCTTCCCGGGTCTGTCGGGTTTATCGCCGGCTCCTGAATGCGGGTCAGGTAGCCGTCGCTGTAAGTGAGGGTGGTTTCCTGGCCGTACGGATCGATTATCGCCTCGGCCTCGTAGGTGTAGCCCCACCAGGTTCTCGTTCCACCCGGTGGAGGTAAAGGTGTTGGACGCAAAGCAACTCGACGGATTTCGGACTCTTTACGGTTCGATGTCAGTTCGGGCGGCGGCGTGGCGGGCGGCCCATCGCCGCCCCACTCTTCAGTCCAGCTATACTGCGTCGCTTTAAATCGGATCTTGCCGCCGTCGGGCAGGATAAGATAGGCACGCATGGTACTAAGGTTGAGCGGTATAAACCGTTCCCGGATTCCGGGTGCTGGCGCTCGAAAATAAGTATCGGAGAATGAGTGAACAAAAGTCACCTCTCTGCCATCAGGAAAGGCTACCGGATATTGGGTCGGCTGAAAATTATGCTGCAACGATTCTTCGCTCGCATTGAGCTCCCACGCATAGGAATGTCGCCACGCACCGGCGATGCCGAATCCACTCGCGCCCGCGAATCGCGAATTTGAGACGCGCGAGAAGGACAGGGGATAGGCTCCGACGGAGCCCGCGACCACGATGTCAGTCACGGCCCGCATCGCGTTTCCAGTATACGGATCATAGGAACATCCTGTCGTAATGTTGCCGTTGAACTGTCCGGCAAGACCGGTTGGGTTATCGTTGCCTACCTGGGCGGAAGCGATCTGGGTGGTCAGAATTGCCCCAAAGGCCAGGCCAACAACAAGCTTCGGCGCCCTCATCGAGGATTTCAGTAATGAAAGGATGGTATTCATATTTTATGCTCCGGTTTCGTGGCGGATCGCGGGCGGATTGGCCTGCGGGTTACGCGGGTCGTCGACCCAGAACTGCAAGATCGATTGATGGCCGCCGGTCAGAACCGTTACCCGGTATAAGCCCGGATTCGGCCCGACTTTGAAGCGCATCCACACGACGCCGTTTTCGTCGACGGACCCTGTCGATCTCGGGAGGGCAACCGTTCCTCCGTCGAGGGGACTTATCGTGATGGGCAACCCGGCGAACGCGGGCTGGTAGTCCAGGCGAACCAGGACGCTCTCGTTTGCGTGCAGCGAGGTTAATCGAAAATGCCCTTTGACGCTGTGGGTTCGAACGGAAGGACCATTTCCAAAGCCGATCGTCGCGATCGGTTCGGCGCTTAACTGCGCCGCCAGGTCCGGAGATTGTCCGGCCGCGTAAGACGCCGCCAGACAAGCGAGCAAAGCGACCAGGACTCGAAGATTCTTAAACGAATTTTGCGGATGCCGAGGGTTTTTTAATTTCACGGCCCGGCTTTAACGCAAAGGCCGGGAATTCGACTAGACATACAGCAACCGAACACTTAAAAACAGATACCGAACACTTAGATACACTTCCGAACAGAATTCCCTACCTGCCCGACCCGCCCCGCTGCCCCAAGAAATGCCCCGCAAAAAAATCGCGCGTCTTCTTCCACCACTTCCACTACGATCCCGTTTAGATGAGGCTGCTCACAAAACGGAACGTTTGACCCAAATCCTGCGCCGGGTCGCGATCAAGAACCAGCGCGACCAGCCCCGCGCCTTCTATTCCGTTCGGGAAATCGCCCAGGCCTATCGAGTGCCGCTCTCTACCGTGTCCCAGGTCTATCGACACCTGGAACAGGAAGGTCTCATAACCCGGGTCCGTAGCTCACGCACCCTGTTGGAAGGCCGACAATTTGACCGGCAGGTGGGTGTCCGAACTTTTGTGGGACTTCCCGCTTCCCTTTCGGCGTTCGTTACCATTCAAGCCTACCGAATGTTCTTTATTAGAATACGGCGAGAACTGCGGCTTCGTGGTTTTGCCACGACGATGGTGTTCTGGGAGAAGCGAGAGACGGGTGCGAGGGATTTCGCGGAAAGACTCAAGGCCTATCAGGTAGACACGGTTATCTGGTTCCAGCCGCCAGCGTTCGCCCGCGAGCTGTCCGAGCAACTCGCCGATCTAGGCATTCGCGTCATCGGTGTAGCTCACGAAGGTGTTCCCTCTATTTCGTGCCGTTACATCGTTCGCCGCGATCAAGCCATCCGGCGGTTAATACTGGAATGGAAGGAACGACAAGGCATTACCGATATTACCGCCGTGCGCTGGAAACATCGCCGGACATCAACGGTAGAAGAAGCGCTCCTTGGCGCCGTCGATGAATTGGACGTCAAAACCCATTTTGTCGAACTTCAAGATCAGCCCAGCTATCAGTTCCTGGCCTCTCTTCAGAAAACGAAGACGGGCGGGATCATCTTCGCATCCGCGGAGGTCGCATCAAAGCTGGCCTTCCGCGCCCCAAAGGCGCTGTCGAATCTCCTGCACGCTCACCACGTCGCCTTCCTGAATGGCCCTATCACGATGCCATTCGCTAAAGTGCCCGAGGCGCGGGTGGATTTGGTCTTGGTCGACTGGCAGGCGGTCACCGAGCAAATCGTCGACGACCTCATCACGCAGGAGGCGTTCCGGACTTCCCTCGCGACCACGTTTGAAGCTCAGGCCGAATTACGTGTTCCGTTGAGCGACTTCGCCCAGGACATCTAAGCGCCGCGCCGATCGTCCGCGCTTCAGCGCTCGACGATTTCTTTGCGGTGGATCCAGACGCTGTTCACGATCCCGAGACCGAACATGATCACGAGCACGAACGAACCGGAGTAGCTGATCAGAGGCAGCGGCACACCGGTAATGGGGAGGAGAGAGATGGTCATCCCGATGTTCTGAAAGATGTGGGTGAAGATGAGCGACGTTATCCCGATGGTGAGAAGGAGCCCGAATTGATCGCCGGCAAAGAACGCAACGAAGACGCACGTTAATAAGAGCAAGGCGAACGCGCCCACCAGAAACATCCCGCCAACGAAGCCCCATTGCTCGCCGATGGCGGAAAAGATGTAGTCGTTATGAACGGCAGTCGCGGGCAGGAACCCCATCTCGATCTGGGTGTTCGGCGCCTTGAACCCCTTTCCGGACCACCCGCCCGAACCGATAGCGATAAGCGATTGGTTGATCGCCCAGGCCGAACCTTGTTTGTCGATCTCGGGATTGATGAAGGCGGTGATGCGCTCCTGCTGGTAGGGTTTCAGGGCCAGATTTATCGCCAGCGGAATGAATCCGACGACGATCAGGATTATGCAGACGAGATAACGCAACGGGATGCCGCCCACGAAGAGGAGCGCGAGCAAGACCGGCCCCCAGATGATCACCATGCCAAGGTCCGGCTGAAGCAGGATCAGCAAGCACGGCGCGCCGACGATTACGCCGCAGAGCAGCAGCTTCAGCATGGCGTGCATTTCGCGGAATTGCGGGTGGCTCAGGAAAAGTGCGAGCACCATGATGCCCGCGATAACCGCAACCTGGGCCGGCTGGAAATTGATCGGGCCCACGTGCAGCCAGCTGCGCGCGCCGTAAACTTTCGTGCCGAAAAACTTGGTGGCAACCAGGAACACAATTCCCGCGAGGTACATCGGGAGCGCTCCCAAGCGAACCCATCGGTAATCGATCAGGCTCGTGATCATGAAGGCAAGGAAACCGACCGCGACCCAGTTGGCTTGTTTCCGCCAGAATTCGGACGCGACCGATTCTTCGCGCATGTAAGTCGCGCTGTAGATCGCTATCACTCCGAAGATCGCGAGAGCGAGCATCGTGATGAGAAGCACCCAGTTGAGGCCGAGTAATTTTCGCAGCAGTGGAGTCATCGAGCGTGGAAACGAGCGCGCCAATATAACCGCAGTCGCTTGACCCGTAAAATCAGCATCTGGCGGATAGGGCAGCCGCGATTAGCCAGAGACGGCGGTCGGCTAATATTTCTATTTTTTCGGGAAAACTCAGGCGAAACAATTCGTTTGTTCCGTGATATTTACGTTCAAATAAAATTTTCCGCCCAGTTGCTTGTGAACCCCGCCCGGCCTCGATAAAATGGGATTGGAATTGGGACGCTTGTAAATTTGAAGGGACGACAATGGCAAAGAAAACAAAACGGAAGGTCGGCCACCCGAAGTTGCCGATGCAGCGGCACCTGAACCTGCAGCATGAAGGACGATACTTCGATCTGCGGGCCAACTTCGATCGGCTGAATGAACGTTACTTCGGGGGAAAGCTGCGCAATTACACCGTGACCTGGGGCCGCAAACGCAAGCGGCGGCCGAAAGAGTATTTCATCTTCGGCACCATCCAGGAAGAAGACCGCGTCATCCGGATCAATCCCCTGCTCGACCAGCCTTTCGTGCCGCCCTGGTTCCTCCGTTACATTCTTTACCATGAGATGCTGCACGCGGTGGTTCCGGACGAGACCGGACCGAACGGACGGCGCCGCGTTCACACGGAGAAATTCTACGAGCGCGAACGCAAATTCCCGCGTTACCGCCGCGCGCGGAAGTGGGAAGAAGAAAATCTCGCGCGGTTTTTGCGCTGAGGCCTACCGCCGGTCCGGCGCGGTCATCTCGGGCGTATCAAACGGCGAGAGTGTCGTTGCGACGTTCTTCTTGATCAGGTACCAGAGCGTCGTCGCGAGCAGGAGGGAGATCAACTTCGCGCGCCAGTTGTTCAGGATCTGTTTCTTCATAAGCCCCTTGGAGCAATAATTCGCCGATACGTTTGCGGAAACTCTCCGGAGTAAACCCGCGCTCGATCCGGCGTCGATGACAAATCGAAATCCCGCCGGTCTCTTCCGAAACCACGACGGCGATCGCATCCGACTCTTCGGTAATGCCGAGGCCGGCCCGATGGCGCAGGCCCAGGCTGCGATCGAGCGTCTCGCGCTGGCTCACCGGAAAGATACACGCCGCCGCGGCAATCCGGCCGTTCCGAATAATCACGCCGCCGTCATGGAGCGCGGCTTTGGGATGAAAAATCGTCAGCAGCAGCTCGACTGAGAAATGCGAATCGATCACGACCCCTGTCTCTTCGTAAACGCGAATCGACGTGTCGCGCTCGATGGCGATGAGCGCGCCGAATTGCTTATTCGCCAATTGAGAGACCGCTTCGGCGATGTCGTGGACCGTCTCCCGTTTCTCGCTCGTCAGCGAAAAGATGGGGTGACCGCCCAGCTCGGCGAGGCCACGACGCAGTTCCGGCTGAAAAATTACCACGAGCGCCACGGCGAGGAAGACCGAAAAGCTCCGGATGATCCAGCCGATGACGACCAGGTTTAGCAGCTGCGAGATCAGGGTCAGGGTGAGAAAAACGATCGCCAACCCGGTCAGGACCTTGGCTCCGCGGGTCCCGCGAAAGTAGAGGTAGCCGTAATAAATGCCGACGCTGAGCAGCAGGATCTCGGCGAAACTTCGCCAGCGCTCGACCCAAAACTGGAGGAATTGCTGCATCATGACACGGTCGTTTTCAAAAAAGCCTCGGTGATTCGCAGGGCGGCCACGTTTTCTTTGACGTCGTGAACGCGCAAAACATTCGCGCCGCGTTCCCGCAGCAGACTCGTGCACGCAATGGTCGGCGCAAGCCGGTCTTCCATTGCGTTCGACCCGATCATCTTACCGAGGGACGATTTGCGGGAAACGCCCACGACGAGCGGGCGATCGCCGACACGGAGCCGCTCGAGATTGGCGAGCAGCGCGAGATTATGCTCCACCGTTTTCCCAAACCCGATCCCCGGATCAAACGCGATGGCCATTGCATCAACGCCGCACTCTAGGGCGCGCTCATATTGTTGTCGAAAAAAATAAGCCACTTCACGAACCACATCGTCATAGTGCGGCGCCTTCTGCATCGTGCGCGGCGATCCCTGCATGTGCATGAGAATGACGCCGGCTTTTCGTTCTGCCGCGAGCGCGAGCATTTCGGGATCGGCGCGACCCGCCGTCACGTCATTGATAATCGTCGCGCCGGCATCCAGCGCCGCGCGCGCGACGGCAGCTTTTGAGGTGTCGATCGAGATGAAGGCAGAAACGCTCTCCCGCAATTTTTCGATGACCGGAATTACCCGGCTGATTTCGTCCTCCGCGGAAACCGCTTCCGCGCCAGGCCGGGTGGACTCGCCGCCGACGTCGATGATCTCCGCGCCTTCGGCCGCCATTTTTTTCCCTTGCTCGATCGCTTTGCCGGTCCCGAAAAATACGCCGCCATCGGAAAAGGAATCGGGCGTGACATTGAGGACGCCCATGATCAGCGAGCGGGCCGAGAGATCGACTGTCCGATCCGCGATTCTCCACAGCGTCTCTCCCATCGTGGATGAGACTACGGAAATTTGCGCTCGTGCCTAGCGCCGTTCGCGCGGAGAGTGCTGACCTCGTGAAACCCGAACCGGCTCCATTGCGCGAACAAATTTTGGCTTTGCTCAGCGCCCCAAACTATCGACCGCTCGATAATGTCGAGCTCGGAAAAGCGCTTGGCCGCAAGAGCGGCGTCCGGCTGAATCTGAACGCGATCCTGCGCGAGATGGAACGCGCCGGCGAGATTGCGCGGATTCGGAAGAACCGCTACGTGTTACCCGCGGAAGCGGACCTGGTGACGGGCACGCTCTCGGTTCACCAATCCGGTTTCGCTTTTCTCCCGCGGGAAAAAGCCGGCGAACAGGATCTTTTTATCGCGGCCGAGAACACCGGGACCGCGATGCACGGGGACAAAGTGGTGGCGCGGATCACGCGCGACGAACGTTCCGCGCGAGCGAAAGGCCGCGACCGCGCGGAAGGCCGCGTCATTCGCATTCTGGAGCGCGCGCACGACACGATTGTGGGCACACTTCAGCAATCGAAGAATTTTTTTCACGTCGTTCCGGACGATCCCCGCATCGTCCACAACGTTTACGTGGGCAGCCCGGGCAAGGCGCGACGCGGCGACAAAGTCGTGGTGCGACTCGAGAGCTGGGAATCGCGCCACGTCAATCCCGAAGGGGAAATCATCGAGGTGCTCGGACCGAGCACGGCGCCGGGCGTCGACATGCTTTCGATCATTCGGAAATACCATCTGCCGACGGAATTTCCGAAGGCCGTGCTGGAAGAGGCGGAGCGAATTCCGGAGACGGTCGCCGAACAAATGTTCGAGGGCCGCGAAGATCTGCGCGGCAAATTCATCGTGACGATCGATCCGGATGACGCGCGCGACTTTGACGATGCCATCGACGTTGAACGGGTGGCCGGCGGCGGCTGGCGGCTCGGAGTCCACATCGCGGACGTGGCTGCTTACGTGACGCCCGGCGGCGCGCTCGATCGCGAAGCCTACAAACGCGGCAACAGCGTTTATCTCCCGGACCGCGTCATCCCGATGTTGCCGGAGCGGTTGAGCAACGGCGTTTGCAGCCTGAACCCGAATGTGAATCGCCTCACTCATTCGGTCTTCCTGGAATTCGCAAAGGACGGCCGAACGAAATCGACCCGGTTTGCGCGCACCGTAATTCGCAGCGCGCGGCGCCTCACCTACCGCGAAGCCTACGCCATTTTGAGATCGCCGCCTAACGACCAGTTAGGGGAACGGCTCCATGTCGCGTGGGAACTGGCCTCCCTTCTCCGCCGGAATCGTTTCAAGCAAGGCTCGCTCGACCTCGATTTCCCGGAAGTAAAAGTGCGGCTCGACGCCGAGGGAAAACCCATCCGGCTCGAGCGGATCGAGAACGACGAGTCCCATCAGCTCGTCGAGGAATTCATGCTGGCCGCGAACGAAGCGGTCGCGCGCGAACTGAAGAACCGCCTTATCCCGACGGTGTACCGCGTTCACGAAGATCCGGACCCGGAGAAACTCGCGGACTATCGCGAGCTGATCCTGAGCTACGGCTACAAGGTAGGCGACCTCAGCAAACGAACGGAACTCCAACGACTGCTCGCGTCGCTTACCGGGAAACCGGAGGAACAGGCGTTGAAGATCGGGCTCCTGAAAAGTTTGAAGCGAGCCCGGTACGCTCCGCAACCGCTGGGGCACTACGGCCTGGCGAAAAATAACTACACCCATTTCACCAGCCCGATTCGGCGTTACGCGGATCTGGTTGTGCATCGCGGGCTCGCGGAACGCGACCAGGCGCGCCGGGGCCGCACCGACATGGGCTCGATCGCGGCGGTGGCCGAGCACATTTCCGAGACCGAACGCGCGGCTGCTGAAGCGGAAATGGACGGCGTGAAAATGAAGAAGCTCGAGTTTTTCCAGCGCCAGCTCGACGCCCGCGACCCGCAGGTTTTCCGCGCGACCGTGCTGGAGGTGAAGAATTTCGGCCTGCTCGTCGAACTCCCCGACGTCCTCATTACCGGCCTGATCCATGTTTCGTCGCTGACGGACGATTTTTACGCGTTCGACGCCGCCCAGCGCCGCCTGATTGGCCGGCAGTCCCGCCGCCGCTTTTCCGTAGGCGACCAGCTCCGCGTGTTCGTCGCCCGCGTCGATGTGTTCAAACGCCAGGTCGATTTTGCCATCGCCGACCAGGCGCCCGCCAGAGGGAAGAAAAGCGTCCGGCCGGACCGGCGTCGCCCCCGCGGGCGGGGCCGATAGAACCCCCCGCCCGGGCCCTGCAGAATTTGCTTCCACTGGGGGGCCGAATCCCCCTAGACTGCGACGTTTTTCGGGAAAATGGACAGCATCATCGAAGCGAAAGAGTTCCAAATCGAGCGGAAACGCTTTCACGTGGAATACCGCGAAAACGATCGCGGCCGGTTCCTGCGCATCACCGAGGAAGCGCATGGACGGCGGAACACGATCATCGTGCCGAGCACCGGCGTGGGTGATTTCACGGCTGCGATCGGCGAGGTCCTTCAGACGAGCGGCGCGACCGTCGCTCACTAACGTGCCGCACGCGGGCCGCGTGCGTTGACACCTCTGGCGGCGGACTTACTTTTGCGTCCGCTCGCAACGCCCACCTCGATTTCACTCTGCCATGCCCAAAAAAAAGAAGGTTTCCAGAAAAGTTTCGCGCCCGGCCAGAAAAGCGATTTCGCGGCAGCAGAAGAGTCCGCGCTACGTTTATAATTTCGGCGACGGCAAGGCCGATGGCGACGGCAGCATGAAACCGCTCCTTGGCGGGAAAGGCGCGAACCTCGCGGAAATGACGCGGATCGGCCTGCCCGTCCCACCGGGGTTCACGATCACGACCGAGGTCTGCACTTATTTCTACGCGCACAAACGCACTTACCCGCCATCGCTCCAGGCCGAGATCCAAAAGGGAGTAGCGAACATGGAGCGGATCATGGGAACCAGGTTCGGCGACACGGAGAAAATGCCGCTCCTGGTGGCGGTCCGGTCCGGCGCGCGCGATTCCATGCCCGGCATGATGGACACGATCCTGAACCTCGGCCTGAACGACCAGACCGTGAAGGCGCTCGTCCGCGCCACCAGCAACGAGCGGTTCGCGTGGGATTGTTACCGCCGTTTCATCCAGATGTATGGGGACGTCGTGATGGGAGTGCAGAAGCGCGAAGGCGAAGACCATGACCCGTTCGAGTCGGTCATCGAACATTTCAAGGACGAGCGCTACGGCCAGCACAACATCGACGACTCGAAGCTGAACGCGGCCGATTACCAGGAGCTCGTGGTGCGTTTCAAAAAGCTCGTCAAAGATCGCACCGGCCAGGCGTTCCCAAACGATCCGTGGGACCAGCTCACCGGAGCGGCCGGGGCGGTGTTCGGTTCGTGGATGAACGATCGCGCCATCGTTTATCGGCGGAAATACAATATCCCCGAGGAATGGGGCACGGCCGTCAACGTGCAGGCGATGGTTTACGGCAACACCGGTGCGAATTCCGGATCGGGCGTCGCCTTCACGCGGAACCCGGCCAACGGCGAGAACGAATTTTACGGCGAATTCCTCATCGACGCCCAAGGCGAAGACGTGGTGGCGGGAGTCCGCACCCCGCAGCCGGTGCTGGAGCTGAAAAAGCTCATGCCGAAATGCTACGCGGAGCTGCTCAAGGTCCGCGCCACGCTCGAGGAACATTTCAAGGACGTGCAAGACGTCGAGTTCACCATCCAGGACGGGAAGCTTTTCATGCTCCAGACCCGCAACGGAAAACGGACGGCGGCGGCCGCGCTCAAGTTCTCGATGGACATGTTCAAGGAAAGGCTGATCGATTGGAAAACCGTCATCATCCGCAATCCCGCGGACCAGCTCGATCAGCTCTTGGCGCCGATCTTTGACGTAACGGAAGCGAAGAAAGCCACGGCAATCGCGACGGGGTTGCCCGCCGGGCCGGGCGCGGCTTCCGGCCGGATTTACCTGAATGCCGATCGCGCGGCCGCGGCCGCGGAGAAAGGCGAAAAGGTGCTGCTGGTTCGCAACGAAACCAGCCCGGAAGATTTGCGCGGCATGATTGCAGCGGAAGGAATTCTTACCGCGAAAGGCGGGGTTTCGTCCCATGCCGCCCTGGTCGCGCGGCAAATGGGCAAGGTCTGCATCTGCGGCGCCTCGGCGTTGAAGATCGATTACGCCCGCAAGGTCGTTATGGTCGGCGATCAAGTCTTTCGGGAAGCCGAAGATTTCCTTTCGATCGACGGCACGAGCGGGACGGTCTACGCGGGCCAGCTCGCAACCGCGCCGAGCGAGATCATCACCGGCACGCTCCACGGCGATAAGGCCGCGCAAAAAACCGAGAAGTTCAAGGCGTTCAACCAACTAATGAGCTGGTGCGCGAAGGTCACGCGGCTGGACGTGCGTTGTAACGCCGACAATCCGGAACAAACCGAGAACGCCCTGGCCTTCGGCGCTGTCGGCATCGGCCTTACCCGGACCGAACACATGTTCTTCGAAGGCGACCGGATCGACGCCATGCGCGAGATGATTCTGGCCGACAACGTCGCCGACCGGAAAGCCGCGCTCGCGAAACTTCTTCCTTATCAGCGCGACGATTTCGCCGGCATTTTCCGGGTGTTAAAAGGTTATCCGGCCACGATCCGCTTTCTCGATCCGCCGCTGCACGAATTCCTGCCGCATGAGGCCGAATCGCAAGCCGCGCTGGCCAGGAAGATCGGCATCACCCCGGAAAAAATCGCGCAACGCGTCCGGGAGCTCCATGAATTCAACCCGATGCTGGGCCATCGCGGTTGCCGGCTCGGGATTGCCTACCCGGAAATCACCGAAATGCAGGCGCGCGCGGTTTTTGAGGCGGCCGCCGACGTCGCGAAAAAGAAAATCAAAGTAAAACCGGAGATCATGATTCCGCTGGTCGGATTCAAGAAGGAATTCGACTTGCAGGCCGAGATCGTGCACCGGGTCGCGCAGGAAGTGATGTCGGAAAAGAAAGTGAAATTCGATTACCTCGTCGGGACGATGATCGAAGTCCCGCGCGGCGCGCTCACCGCCGATCAGATCGCGCAAAGCGCCGAGTTCTTCAGCTTCGGCACAAACGACCTGACGCAGATGGCGCTCGGGATCAGCCGCGACGACATGGGCAATTTCCTTATGCCTTACGTCGAGAACGAGATCTTCAAGAAGAACCCGTTCGCTTCGCTCGACCAGACCGGCGTCGGACAGCTCATGCAAATCGCGGTCGAGAAAGGCCGGACGAGCCGCCCGGACATCAAGCTCGGCATCTGCGGCGAACACGGTGGCGATCCCGACAGCGTGAAATTCTGCCATCGCCTCGGATTGGACTATGTCAGCTGCAGCCCATTCCGCGTCCCGATTGCCCGCCTCGCCGCGGCCCAGGCGGCCCTGGCGAAATAACCGTCTAAAACAGGCTGTAGATAAACGGGGCGAGCGCGGAGCCTTCGGTCAGGACAAGGATCAGGCCGAGCGTCAGGAGGAGGATCACGATCGGGGCCAGCCACCATTTTTTGCGGACGCGCAGGAAGGTCCAGAACTCGCGCGCGATCGATAATTTCCCGTTCATCTAAAATTGGTTTTCGTAATCGGCCGGAACCGCGGACTTCGTGCGGGGCCGCCAGTAGCTTGCCTCGTCCGGGTTGAAAGCAAAGTCGAGCGGCCGTTTTCCGCAAAGGCGCTGCAACCAGCCAATCGGCGTGACCACGAGGAAGAATACGATCGTGAGAAGAACGCGCGACGAGATCGCCCCGAGAATTTCGGCCACGCGCATCCAAGGCCGATGAATGAAGCGCAGGAGCCGTGGGGCGATGGCTGAGAAGAGAACGAGCAGGACAGCCAGGGTCGCGAAAGGCCGCCCCGCGCCGCGATGCCGGAAGTTGACGAGAGCACTGAGGGCGAGAAAGGCGACACCAATCGTTAGGCCGAACCGGCGCAGGACGGAACGAGATTCAGCTTCAAGGAGCGGCGGTTTACAAACCGCCGTTTCGCGCCGGAGGCGCGGACCAGAGTCGGCGGTTTGTAAACCGCCGCTC
>DASZDT010000035.1:0-62343 GCA_035941675.1 Chthoniobacterales bacterium | reverse complement strand
GACCGGTTTTTGCGGAGTGTAATTGGCGATCAAGGTCGGTGCGTGGCGCGACGACCGGCCATTCGTTTTAAGTCCGCGATAATACTGCTCGCCGAACGTCATGCCGCCGCTGGTAGTGCCGACGACGGTGAGCTCCGGCTGGAACCCAGGAGCCTGAGCGAGCGCCTCTTTCAGGGCCAGGATCATCATCTGGGCAACCCGATGGAGCCGTTCTGGATGGCGGTGGTGCTCGTTCGCCGCCGCCAGCCTCTCATCCGCGATCTGCCCCGCGGTCTGGCACCGGCAGCGGTCCACTGGGAACGCTGTCACCGGCGTCACGCAGTCTTTCCCCTCGCGCAACGCCGTCAGCGTCTCCCCAAGCCCCACCCCGAGCGGGCTGACAATACCGGCGCCGACCACCGCGACGCGGACCCGCTTTTGGCAGTGGGATGGTGAGGAAAGTTCAGGCATTTTTACGAGGGATAGACCGGCCCCGAATCTAGTTGCGTTCGCTGGCAAAAGCCTCTACTAATCACGCCGAAAAGAAAACGGTAGCTCGGTGCGTTGGTAGATTGTCAGTTGAGTTTTTTCAGTGGCGATTTGAAATCCGATGAGCGGGAACAGTGGCCTGGCGGCGTTTTCCTCAGTTAACTCAGATGGGTACTAAATTATACGTAGGAAATCTTTCCTTCAACACCACCGAAACCGACCTTCAGGACATGTTTGCCGGCGTCGGCCCTGTTCAGGAAGTCACGTTGATGCAGGATAAGTTCACCGGTAAATCGCGCGGCTTCGCGTTCGTCACGATGACGAGCGAGGGCGATGCGCAAAAGGCGATCACCGAGTTCAACGGCAAGACCGTCGAAGGCCGGCCTTTGACCGTGAACGAAGCGCGTCCGCGCGAACCCCGTGCGCCCGGCAGCGGTCGTGGCGGCGGCGGATACGGCGGCGGTGGCGGCGGCTACGGTGGTGGCGGCGGCGGATACGGCGGCGGTGGCGGCGGTGGCTACGGCGGTGGACGTCGCGATGGCGGCGGAAACCAGCGGCGCGGCCGCTAACAGCCGCGCGGATTCCACGCGCAAACTAATTTGTTGCGGGGCGCGATCGCCGACTGTGCGATCCGCCCCTGGGGATGAAGTTTTCCCATAAGATCGCGAAGCTCGGCGAACCGTTGACCTACCGGCGCGCCTGGCGTCGGGCCGAGCGCGTTATTTATCCGCTCTCGCTCGACCGGATCTACGGGCGAGTCGACCGCGCGAAACTGGCCGCGATCCAGGCGGAGTTCGCCGGGTCGAAGGAGCATTATGCGAAATACGCCGACGTCCGGCGTTGGCTGCGCCTGAATATTATCCGGGCGCAGGACCTGAAGCTCCATCGCTGCCCGCCGAAATCGGTCCTCGATCTTGGCTGCGGCGGGGGATTTTTTCTTTTCGTCCTGCAACAGCTCGGTCACAGCTGCCTCGGCCTCGACATCGACGAGTTCCCGCTTTTTTCCCGGCTGCTCGACCTGTTCCAAGTGGAGCGGCGGGTCTGGACGATCCGTCCCTTCGAGCCGCTGCCCGATCTCGGCCGGAAGTTCGATCTCGTCACCGCTTTCTCGATCGATTTCAACCGGATCAGTAAACAGGATTGGTGGTGGGGCCCGGAGCAGTGGGCCTTTTTTCTCGACGACGTAAAGCGTCACCTGAATCCGGGCGGCCGGATTTTCCTGGGGTTGAATCCGGGCCGGAACAAGGAATTCTACACGCCCGAGCTGCGAGACTTTTTTCTCGGGCGGGGCGCTTCGGTCGAGCGCGAGAACGTCCTGTTTCCGCCGGCCGATTGATTCCCGCGATTAATTGCGCGGCGCGTGCGGCTGAAACCGCGGTCTGATCCGAAGTACATTCAAACCACTGCGGAAAAGGAGACTATCTTATGGCTGAACAAGACAACCAACAATCGAGCGGAAATTCCGGTTCAACGTCGGAGAACATCGAGATTCCACCTATTTCGAAACAGGCCGCGGGAGCCGCTACGGGCGCCGTGCTCGGGAGCGTAGCTGGGCCGGTCGGTGCAGTCGTCGGCGGCGTGATCGGTGCCGTGGTGGGACGCGCGGCCGGCGCGAAGACCTCCGGCGGAGGATCGAAGGGCGGCGGGAAAAAGTCCGGCGGATCTTCCAGCGGCGGCAAAAAATCTGGCGGGTCTTCCAGCAGCAGCAAGAAATCCGGAGGCTCTTCGGGTGGCGGTTCGAAGGCCGGCGGCAAAAAGGCCTCGGCGAGCTCGAGCCGTGGAAAGAGCGGCGGTGGATCGAAGGGCGCGACCAAAAAAGCTGGAAAGAAATCGAAGGGGTCGGGTTCGTCGGCTCGCGGAAAGACGTCCGGCGGCGGCAGCAAAACGCGCGGCAAGAAATCCGGCGGTGGAAAATCCAGCGGCGGAAAGAAATCGGGCGGTGGAAAATCTAGCCGCGGCAAGAGCAGCGGAAAGAAATCCGGCGGTTCGACGAAACGGGGCGGCTCGAAATCGGGCGGCGGCAAGAAGCGCGGCGGCTCCAAAAAGAAGCGATAACGGTCGGTTAGGAAAACTGGGCAGGACTGGATTCGAACCAGTGAAGGCGTAAGCCAGCGGATTTACAGTCCGCCCCGTTTGGCCACTTCGGTACCTACCCGTTTTGCCGGCAACGGCGAGCGTTGATATAGGCTCGGGCAGGCCGAGCCGCAAGTGGTTTGGGTCCCTGTTGCGGCTCCGTCGCAAACAAGGAGCGGCGGTTTCCAAACCGCCGACTTAGAGATGGGCGGTTTGGAAAGCGCCCTTCCTTGGTTAGAAAAACTCGGCGATCGACTCAGCGACGTAACGCTGGGCGTCCGCGGTTAATTCCGGGTAAATCGGCAACGCCAGCGTTTCGCGCGCGGCCCGTTCGGCCTCGGGAAAATCGCCCGGCTGTCCGCCGAGCGACCGGAAGCATTCCTGTTCGTGGAGGGGGAGGGGATAATAAATCGCGGTGCCGATCTCTTTGTTCGCCAGGTGGTCGCGGAGGGCGTCCCGCCGCGGCGTCCGGATAACATATTGATGATAGATGTGATGATTCGTTAGGCCACGATCGCGGTACGGTTCAGCCGGGAGGACGATGCAGTCCGTCAGCCAAAGGCGCCGGAATTCCCGACCGTAATTTTCCGCGACGGTTCGTCGCGCGGCCGACCAGCCGTCCAGATGAGGCAGCTTCACCTCGAGGATGGCGGCCTGGATTTCGTCGAGCCGGAAGTTGCCGCCGATGGAGTGATGATAGTAGCGCGGCTCCATTCCATGTTGCCGGCAAATCCGCACCGCCTTCGCGAATCCTTCGTCGCGGCAAACGATCATCCCGGCGTCGCCGGCTGCGCCGAGATTTTTTGAAGGATAAAAGCTGAAAGTGCCGGCTGCGCCCATTGCTCCTGCCTTGGCGGTTCCATGGCGCGAAGGATATTCGGCGCCGAGGGCTTGAGCGGCGTCCTCGATGACGTCGAGTTTGAAGCGGGCGGCGATTTCCAGGATCGCGTCCATGTCGCAGCAAAGGCCGTAAAGATGGACCGGGACAATCGCGCGAACCCGGTCGCCTTTCGGCGTTCGCAGGGTCCCGTCTTTTTCCTGGCTGCAGGATTCCGTGAGGAACCGTTCGAGCGCCGCGGGCGAGAGGTTGTAGGTAGCCGGATCAATGTCGACAAACACGGGGGTGGCGCCGACGCGCGCCACGCAACCGCCCGTCGCGAAAAACGAGTAGTCGCTCGTGATGACAGCGTCGCCCGGGCCCAGTTCCATCGCCATAAAGACGGCGAGCAGCGCGTCGGTCCCCGACGAAACGCCAATCGCATGCGGCGAACCGCAGTAACCGGCGATGGCCCGCTCGAAAGACTCGACCCTCGGCCCGAGGATGAAATTCTGCGTCGCCAGAACTCCATCGATGGCGTCGCGAATCGGTTCCGCGAGCGCGGCGTACTGTCCGCTGAGATCGAGCAAAGGAACCCGCATGGCTCGAACAGGATGGCAGTTTCGTTCCCCCGTTCAAACGGAACTTTGGCACGGCCTTCGCTCCACGTTGACCTGCCCTAACGCCTAAGTTACCATCAAACCTATGTCGCTCCTTCGCGGCCTCTTCTGGCTCGTTCTCTTTGTCTTCTTCACCTTTTGTTTCGTGGTGCTTTTCGAGTACGGCACCCACGATTTCGCGAGCGGGTTCCAGAAAGAATTCGAGCGCGTCCAGGCCTTCGCGAAGGATGCCGGCAAGCCCGCGCCCAAGAAGAAGTAGCTACTCGATAAACTCGACGGCCGGCGTTCGGTCGATATATCCGCGGTCGCGGGCTCGCTTCAGGAATTCCCGGATCGCCTGGCGGCCAGTCTCGCCGTAGTCGCGCGTGTAATCGTTCACGTACATGCCGATGAATTTGCCGGCGAGCTGGGCGTCCATGTCGCGCGCGTAAGGCATCGAATGGTCGACGGCTTCCGCGCGGTGAGCCAGGCCGTAATCGATGCTCTCGCGCATGATCGCGAGGAGATCGCGCTGGACCCGCAGCGGAATGTCTTTGCGCAGAACATTCCCGCCGAGGGGGAGCGGCAACCCGGTCTCGCCCTTCCACCATTCGCCGAGATCGATCATTTTCGTGAACCCCGAGCGCGCATAAGTCAGCTGGCCTTCGTGAATGATGAGGCCGGCATCGGCCTTCCCGGCTTTCACTGCGTCGAAAATCTGGTCGAACGGGACCACGATGTATTTGAAATCACCCAGGTAAAGCTGGAGCGCGAGATAGGCGCTCGTCATGCGGCCTGGAATCGCGATGGTGCATTGGCGGAGGTCGCCGATCTTGCGGCCGTTAGGCGCAACTACCATCGGACCGTAGCCGTCGCCCATGCTCGCTCCGCAGGGCATGAGCGCGTAACGATCGCTCACGTAGGCGAAGGCGTGGATCGAAATGGCGGAGATGTGCAACTCGCCGCGGGTGGCGCGCTCGTTCAACGTTTGGATGTCCTCGAGCCGATGCTCGAACTGGTAGCCGCGGAGATCGATCTTGTTTTCCGCCATCGCGTAAAACATGAAGGCGTCATCGGGATCGGGAGAATGACCGAGAGTGAAGACGCCGTTGAGCATGGCGGACCTTAGCACTTCGGCTCGACACCGTCTCGCCTACCAATGCTGTTTGCGTCTGTGAAGCTGAACCGATAACCTCAATTCGATGGCGAAATCGGCACTCGGCAAAGGTCTCAGCGCGTTGATCAGCACGCGCCCGCCCGCGATCCGTCTCGAGGCTGAGGCCGGCGAAAAAATTCAACAGGTCGATCTTGCGACCATCGTGCCAAGCCCGTTGCAGCCGCGGAAGAATTTCGCGCAGGAGGCGCTCAGCGAGCTGGTCGAATCGATTCGGCAGCACGGCATTATTCAGCCGCTGGTAGTTCGGAATGTCGGCGGCAAACACGAGTTAATCGCGGGCGAACGCCGTTGGCGCGCGGCCCAGGAAGCAGGCCTGGCCCAGGTCCCGATCATCACCCGCGTCGCGACCGACCTGGAGGTTCTGGAGTTGTCGCTCATCGAGAATCTGCAACGCGCGGACCTGAACCCGATCGAGGAAGCGCAAGCCTACTCCCGCCTGGCGAACGAATTTGGAATGCGCCAGGAAGATATCGCGCAAAAAGTCGGGCGGAGCCGCGCCGCGGTAGCGAATTCTATGCGCCTGCTCGACCTGCATCAACAGGTCCAAATGTGGCTGACACAGGGTTTGCTTTCCGTCGGGCACGCGAAGGCGCTGCTCGGCTTGAAGGAACCGGATGAACAACGCGCGGTGGCGGAGACGATCCTGCGCCGAAGCGCAACGGTCCGCGCGACGGAGCGTCTGGTGGCGCGACAGCTTGGCGGAACGCGCCCACGCCGCCGGCGCCAGACCGCAGCGAACGCGACGACCATCGAGGATTTGCAAAACCGGTTGCAGGAACACCTCGGCACGAGGGTGCTCGTGCATCACGGCGAAAAACGGGGCCGCATCGAGATTGAATATTATGGCAACGACGATCTTCAGCGCGTCCTTACCGCCATTGGTCTTGCGGAGCAATAAAGGTGGATGGCGCGCTCCGCGCGCGATGAAGCGGAGCGCCCGATCGACCCTTCTCATCCTCGCGCTCGGGTTGTTTGCTGGTTGTGATCGAGCAAACACGGCGTCGAACCAATCGCAGAAAAAAATCTGGGACGATTTCTCCGGCGACAAGGCGCTCGCCCACGTCCAGGCGATGGTCGATCTCGGCCCGCGGCCTCCCGGCAGCGAGGCGATCGAGAAGACCAGAACCTACCTGACCAAAGAACTCGAAGCTGCCGGCTGGAAAGTGGAGCGGCAAAGTTTCTCGGACGACACCCCGCGCGGGAAAGTGCAGTTCGTCAATCTGATCGCGACCTTCGGGAGCCAGCCGAGTCCGTCGTTTCTCGTCTGCTCGCATTACGACACGAAGACGTGGGACAACGGGCGCTTCGTGGGCGCGAACGACGCGGGCTCGAGTACTGGCGTGCTGGTAGAATTGGCGCGCGTCCTCGCCCAGCGGCCCGACGTTGCCGGCAAAACCGAGCTCGTGTTCTTCGACGGCGAGGAGGCCTACGAAGCATTCACCGACACCGACGGCCTCTATGGCAGCCGTTACTTTGCGAAACAACTGGTGGCGCAGGACAAAGCGAAATCGTTTCGCGGCGGCATCTTGTTCGACATGGTCGGCGACAAATCGCTCACCATCACACTGCCGCCCGATTCGCCGGCGGAGCTGGCGCGCGACATCTTCGCTTCCGCCGAGGCGCTGAATCTGCGAAAACATTTCACCTACTTCGATCGCGACGTGACCGACGACCACACGCCGCTGAACGAGATCGGCATTCCGGTGATCGACTTGATCGACTTCGATTATCCGCCCTGGCATACCCTCGACGACACGATCGACAAGCTGAGCGCGGAGAGTTTGCGAATCACGGGCGCGGTCGCGTGCTATTACCTCGCCCAGTTCGCGTTTAAATGACGAAGACATCATTTCCGTATTGCGCCGCTGGTGGTTTGCCGTGATTTTCCAGCGGTCGCCCGCTAAACTGCGGCGAAATCCCCAGGAACGGATTTAGGAATGGCGAGTCGAACGCGGAAAAATATTGGAGTGCTGGGCCTTGGCATTATCGGCCAACGGGTCGTGAGCAACCTGCGGGAACGCGGGTTCCACGTTTTCGTTTGGAACCGGACGCCGCGGCCTGTGCCTAATTTCGTCGGTTCGCCGGCGGAAGTGGCTGAGCTTTGCGATTTCATCCAGATCTTCGTTTCGGATGACGACGCGCTCCTCCAGATGATGCAGCGGATGACGCCGAACCTGACCTCGAGCCACATCGTCATGGCGCATTGCACGGTTTCGCCGGACACGATGCGCGCGGCGGCGGAAATGGCGGAGCGCCGCGGCGCGCAGCTGCTTGATTGCCCGTTCACCGGGAGCAAAAACGCCGCTGAGAATGGGCAGTTGGTTTACTACGTGGGCGGCGACGAAGCAGCCTTGAACCGCGCGCGCCCCGTGCTCGAAGCCAGCAGCAAAGAGATCATCGAGATCGGAAAAGTGGGCGACGCGACGACGATCAAGGTCGCGACGAATATGATCACGGCCGCGAGTGTGCAGGCGGCCGCGGAAGCGCTGGCCCTCATTTCAAGGTCGGGTTTGCCGGCGGAAAAATTCGCCGCGGCCATGAAAAATAACGGCAGTAACTCCGCCACGCTCGACATGAAATTGCCCATGATGATGGAGGGAAATTTCGAGCCGCACTTTTCCGTCAAACACATGTTGAAAGACGTCGTCATTGCGACGCGGCTCGCCCGGAACTTCGGGATCGAGTTTGGCGCGACCGACGCCTCCCGCCATGGACTTACCGAGGAGATGCGCCAGGGACGGGGCGACGCCGATTACTCCTCGTTGTTCCGCCAATATTTCCCGGCGGGCGGGCCGGTCGGCGCCCCTTCAAACGGCGAGGAAGATCAGCCGAGCCTGGCTGGAATCGACGAGACGAAGACCGCTGAACCGGAGAAAGTGCCGGTGGCGGTGGAGACGACGGCCGAGGTTCCTTCCGAGGCGAAAGCAATGGGAGAAGTAATGCCAGCCCCGGCGCCTGAAGTTGCGGCGCACAAAGCCGAAGCGCAGCCCGAAGTTCCTCCAACGCCGGCGCCTGCTCCTGTTCCTGCGCCCGCTCCCGCTCCCGCTCCCGCGGCGGCCGAAGTGCCGGCGGCGAAACAAGAGCCGGCTGCCGCTGAACCCAAACCGAAGGAAGAAACCATTCTCCAGTTCCCGGCGCCGGTGAAGGAAGAAGAAGGAGAGGAACCCCGCGGCTTGTGGGGCGGTTTCTGGCGCCGGCGAACCGACGATTGAGTTGCTCCGTCGCGTCGCCGATGACGACCGCTTCCCGTCCGGTATCCCCGGTTTTTTTTGATTTGTCGGCGCGAGTGAAATTGCGGGTGAGCGGAGCGGATGCGTTTCGGTTTCTGAACGGCCAGCTCACGAACAACGCCGGCAAAGCGAGGGAGGATTCGGCGATCCAGGCGTCGGTCCTGACCGCGAAGGGCAAATTATCAGCCCACGTTTTCGTTTCGAAAAAGAACGGCGATTTTATTTTGGACGCGGATCCCGAATTGCGGGAAGAACTGCCGGCGCGGCTGGACCGTTACATCATCGCCGACGACGTCCAGATCGAGGACGTCACGGAAAAATTTTCGGTTTTCCATGTCCTGGCCGACGCGGTCCCGACGGTTGCCGGTTCGACCCGCGTGGTGATTGCGAACCGTTTTGGATTCGCCGGCTGGGACGTCTGGTCGCCGGCCGCGGACACGGAGACAATCCGGGAGGAACTCCGACATGACATGCCGTTTTGCGATGAGTCCGGCGCGGAGGTGCTGCGCATCGAGCAGGGAATTCCACGCTGGGGCCGGGAGCTGACGAGTGAGATCATTCCGGTCGAAGCGAATCTCGAGGAATCGTCGATCGATTACGACAAGGGTTGCTACATCGGGCAGGAAGTGGTTTCACGAATGAAGATGTCCGGCCAGACCAACAAACGTCTGTGCGGGCTAGTCTCGCTTTCGGGCGCGCCGCTGCATCCGGAGACGCGGCTCACGCGCGAGAGCGAGCCCGGCAAAGACGCCGGCTGGATCACGAGCGCGGCCAAGAGCGAAGGGCTCGGGAAAGAAATCGCGCTCGGCTACGTGAAACGCGGGCACAACACAATCGGCACCCGACTGCAGGCGGGCGATGTTCCCGTCGAGGTCGTCGCGCTACCGTTTTCGTAGTCATGGCGAACGTCGCGCTCAGGAATTTCACCGCAGGGACGCTCAAAGACGGCGTCGATCTGGTCATTGGCGACCGAGAATTCGTGGTCCTGACCGGACCAGCCGGGTTCGGCGGTTCGGCGATCGTCCGGGCGATCGCGGGGCTGGAGGATGTTTCCGGCGGCGAGATTCTCTTCGATCGGCCGATCAACCGTGTGGCGGCTAAAGATCGCGACGTGGCCCTGGTATCGCACGATTACACGCCCTACCCGGCGTTGTCCGTGTTCGAGAATCTTGCGATCGGATTGCGCCGTCGAAACTTCGGGGAATCGGAAACCAAAAAGCGGATCGTGGCCGTCGCGGCTGTTTTGGGGCTGGAGGAGGAGCTGGAGCAAAAGGCCGATTCGCTGCCGGGCGGGCGACAGCGTCTCGTTGGACTGGCGCGCGCCATGGTGCGCCAACCCAAAGTTTATCTTTTCGACGAGCCGTTCCGCGATCTCGATTCCGCAGCGGCCCGGCGAGCGCGGACCGAGATCGTGAATCTTCAACAGCGTTCCTCGGCGACGATCATTTATGCGACCAGCGCGGCGGCGGAAGCGATCGCGTTGGACCAGCGGACGGTTGTCTTTTCCAGCGGCGCGATCCAACAGGACGGGCCGGCTCGGGCCATTTACGACGAGCCGGAGAACCTGGCCGTCGCCAGTTTTTTTGGCAATCCGCCGATGAATCTCGTCGCGGGGACGCTTCGCCAGGAACGCAGCGGGGTCGTTTTTTCCGAAAGCGGCGACGGGACAATGACCCTTCCGTTGCCGCTGGTCCGATTTCCGGAGGCCGCCAGTCTTGCCGGAAAATCGGTATTCCTCGGGCTGCGGCCCGAGGACATCGAGATCGAAGGCCCAGTGGCGACGGGAACGCCGGTAGTCGCGAGTTTCCGGGCGTTGGTAGAACGGGCGGAGCCAAGTGGTGCCGAGGCAACCGTTTATCTAAACACCGGCGCGCATTCGCTCATCGCGCGGAGCCGTCGATGGGGCCAGGAGGCCGGGGGCGGGCGTCGCCTCCAGTTCCGTGCGACTCTCGAGAAAGCGCATCTGTTCGACGCCGAGACCGGCGGCCGGGTGACGCCCTCTGCGTAAATTGTCTCGCTCCTGAAGTTTGCGGAAATTGTTGTTGCCTTTCCAAGGGGAGCGCGGGTAATCTCCGCCGTTTAGCAGGAGCCCTGTAGTGAACCAACAATTACTTTCCGAAATCGGCCGCACTCAGCGGCTGGAAATTCTCAACACCCTCAAGCGCACCAAAGGCCTCTCCGTCAACGAGCTCGTCGCTCGGATGAAGATGAGCTACATGGGGATCAAGCAGCATTGTCTTACGCTCGAACGCGACGGCTATCTCGATACCTGGCGGCGCCCGCAAAAAATGGGACGCCCGGAAATGGTGTATCGCCTCACCCGGCGCACCCACGATCTCTTTCCCTGCGACAGCAACGATTTCACGATCGAACTGCTGAAATCGATCAAGGAAGTTCACGGGCCCAACGGTCCGGAGAAACTGTTGTTCAACGTTTTTGAACGGAAGACCGCCGGGCTCAAGGCCAAGGTCAAAGGCGATACCATGGTGGACCGCGCGAAATGGCTGGCCAGCCAGCGCGAAAAAGAAGGCTACATGTCGCAATTTGTGGCCGAGGAAAAAGAAGGTGGCCCCCAGATTCTCGAATGCCATTCCCCCATCATGAACCTGCTCGATCAATACCCGATCATCGCGCGGCTGGAGAAGGACATGTTCGAAGGCGTCCTCGGGACTGAAGTGCGGCGCGAAGAGACCCGCACCTCCGGCCTTTACGAGTGCGCGTTTTACTTCGCGGTCTGATCCGCTCCGGGTTTTGGGGCCGGTAGAATTTTTCTTTCGCGCCCTGCGAATCTCAAGTTGATTGGTGGCCCATGCCCCGGGCTTTTCCTACCGCCGTAATCGAGAATTTGTCGCCGCTCGTCGACTGCGGGCGTTACCTCGTCAAACGCACCGCGGGCGACGATCTGGCGGTCGAGGCGGACGTTTTCAAGGATGGCCACGACGTGGTCGCGGCGGCGTTGAAGTGGAGAAAACTCGGCGAGACGCTCTGGCACGAAACGCCGATGACCCACGTCGACAACGATCGCTGGCGCGGTGTCTGCACCCTCTACGAAAACGCGATCTACGAATATACGGTCGAAGCCTGGACCGATACCTTCCGCGGCTGGCAACACGAATTCGCGGCCAAGTTCGACGCCGGTATTGCCAACCTGTCGAGCGAGACCCTCGAAGGCGCCGGTCTCCTGGAAGAAGCGGCCGGGCGCGCCACTGATTCGGCGGATGCCGACCGGCTGCGCACGCTGGCCAACGCGATGCGTTCCGGTGAGCCCGCCGTGGTGAACGAGATCGCGCACTCGGGCGAACTCGAAGTCCTCATGGCCACTTACCCGGACCGCACCAGCTCCACGCAATATGGTCCGGCGCCCCGGGTCGTCGTCGACCGCAAAGAAGCCCGCTTCGCCGCGTGGTATGAATTTTTTCCGCGCTCGGCCGAGGGTTTGCCCGATCGCGGCTCCACTTTTCGCGATTGCCTGCCGCGAGTCGATTACGCGAAGGCGATGGGATTCGACGTCATCTATTTTCCGCCGATCCATCCGATCGGCGTGACCAATCGCAAGGGCCGAAATAATTCCGTTACGTCGGAGCCGGGAGAACCCGGGGTCCCGTACGCGATTGGGAGCGAGTGGGGTGGACACAAGGCGATCGAGCCGTCCCTCGGCACGTTCGAGGATTTCGCCTGGCTCGAGAGCGAAATTCGGGGCCGCGGGATGGAGATCGCGCTCGATTTTGCGATCAACTGTTCGCCCGATCATCCTTACGTCCGCGAGCATCCGGAATGGTTTTACAAGCGGCCCGACGGGACCATCAAATACGCCGAGAATCCGCCCAAGAAATACGAAGACATTTATCCGCTGAACTTCCGCTGCGAGAACTGGCGCGCGCTCTGGGAAGAAATGAAGAGCATCATTCTTTTCTGGGCCGAGCGAGGTGTCCGAATTTTCCGGGTCGATAATCCGCACACCAAGCCGGTGGCGTTTTGGGAATACCTGATCACGGGCGTGCGCGCCCAGTATCCGGACACGATTTTTCTCTCAGAAGCTTTCACCAAACCGAAGATGATGAAGGCGCTGGCCAAAGCGGGGTTCAGCCAGAGCTACACCTACTTCACGTGGAGAACGGGCGCGGCTGAGCTGACGGAGTATTTCACCGAGCTAACCCAGACGGAGATGCGCGAGTATTTCCGCGCCAATCTCTGGCCGAACACGCCCGACATTTTGCCGCTGCATTTGCAGGAGGGGGGCCGGCCGGCCTTCATGATCCGCGCCGTGCTCGCGGCCACGCTTTCGAGCGTTTACGGGATCTACAGCGGCTTCGAGCTATGCGAAAACGCGGCTTTGCCCGGCCGCGAAGAATACCTGGACTCGGAGAAGTACCAGTTCAAGGAACGCGACTGGGATGCGCCCGGGAACATCAAGGATTGGATCACCCGGATAAACCGGATCCGGCAGGAGAACCGCGCCCTCCACTTGTACGACAACCTTCGTTTCTACCGCGCCGATAATCCCTCAATCCTTTGTTATGCGAAAATGACCGAGGCGCGCGATAACATCATCGTCGTGGTCGTTAACCTCGATCCCACCCGAGCCCACAATTCCTACGTCCATCTCCCGCTGGCCGAGTTCGGTCCGATGGACTCCGACGTTTACCAGGTTCACGATCTCCTGACCGACGCGCGTTACCTCTGGCGCGGCGAGCGCAATTACGTCGAGCTGGATCCCGCGGTGCAGCCCGCCCATATCTTTCGTGTCCGTCGCTGGCTCAACGACGAAAAGTTTGTTTGAACAAGGACGGAGCGGGCGCCGTCTCTCCTCTGACCGTAATTTGCATCTCTTAACCTCGCTGCCTATCGTAACGGCACTTTCGGAATGAATAATTTCTTGTTCGCGGGCGCCACGCTGGTCCTGGCTCAGACCCCAACGCCGCCGCTGCCCGATCTCCCCAAGACGAAATCCATTCTCGATACCCTGATCGCCGCCGGCCCGGTCATGGCCGCCATGCTCGTGCTTTCGATCGTGTTCGTCATGCTCGTCATCACGTATGCGCTGACGATCCGGCGCGGTTCCGTCGTCTCGAGCGGGTTCATGGCCACGGCCGACGCGCTTCTGCGGAAACGCGATTACTTGGGACTGCTCGCCGTTTCGAATCGCCACGGAGAAGCCATCGCTCGGGTCGTGCAAAAGGTGCTCGATTTTACGACGAAAAATCCGAGCGCCGAGTTCGCCCAGGTCCGCGAAATCGCGGAGACGGAAGGGACCCGGGTTACGTCGAGCCTGAACAACCGCGTGGTTTACCTGGCCGATATTGGAATGATCGCGCCGATGCTCGGCCTGCTCGGAACGGTCTTCGGGATCATCAAATCGTTTGGCGCTCTGGGCGGCGATTTGGGGACGCAACGTTACGCCTTGTTGTCGAGCGGCGTCAGCCAGGCGCTCATCAACACCGCCGCCGGCCTCGCCATCGGCATTCCCGCGATGATTTTCTACGCCTTTTTTCGGGGCCGCGTGCAGAGGATCATCTCCGAACTCGAGTCAGCCGTAACTCATATTTTGGCGTTGCTCTCGTTGCAATACACGAAGCGGACGCCGGAGCGCACACCCGTGCTGCTCGAAGACGAATTTTAGCGGGATGGGGGATCCCGCATCCCAACGATGAACCTGCGCAAGCACGCCATGCCGCAGCATCCGGGCATTCAGCTCGCGCCGCTGGTGGACGTCCTTTTGCTCCTCCTCATTTTCTTCCTGCTCACTTTCAATGCGGCCCGGAACGAGAACGAGCTCGACGTCAAAGTGCCGAAAGCTTCGTCCGCGAAGGAGAAGACCGCGACGATGGGCGACATTGTCGTCAACGTGAAGGCGGACGGAAACGTGGTGGTGAATCGGCGCACGCTCACGACCGCTGAGCTGAGCGACATGCTGAGGAACCTGGTCAAGCTTTACCCTGACCAGGCTGTCGTGATTCGCGGCGACGAGACCGGCGCCTACAAAAACATCGTCGGTGTGCTGAACACGTGCAGCGATGCGGGCGTGACCAACGTCGCGTTCGCCACCGCAAAATGAGAACGCGGCGAGGCGCCGTTTGCCTCGTGCAAGCAGCGCTGATTTTTGCGGCGACGCCGCTGGGGCTGGCGCAACAACGGACACCGGAAGTTCGGCGAGCCCAGCCGGTCGAAGAACCGCCGACGCCGAAAGCGGTTCCCTTCGATACGCCGGTGCCCACAGCCCGGCCGCGGCGCAGCCCGCCCGAACCGAGCACGGCCCCGAAGCCCGGCAATGACGACAATCCGGAATCGCCCCCGGCCGAGCCGGAAGCGTCGGATCGCCGCCAGCTCGAGTACGCCAACGGACTTTTCTCCCGGAAACTTTACGACCTGGCGGCGCCCGAATACGAAAAGTTCCTCGGCCAATATCCCGGCGCGCCTGGCCGTTCGAGCGCTTATTTTTACCTGGCGGAATGCTACCGGGCGCTGAACAAGACCGGCGCGGCGCGGAGCAGTTTCCAGAGCGTGCTCGACAATTATGGCGACAGCGAGTTTGCCGGTCCGGCCGCGTACGGGGTCGCGGAAATATTGTTTACCCAGAAGGATTACGGAGGCGCGCTTCCGCTTTTTCATAAAGCCGCCGCGAAATCGAAGGAAGCGAGCCTCGCGCTTTCGGCGCGTTATTTCGAGGCGCGCTGCCTGGAAAACGTCGATCGCAAAGACGAGGCGCAGAATCTTTATCAGCAGGTCGCCGAGACCAAAAACCCGAATCCGTACCGCGAAGACGCGCGGATGGCGGCGGGAACAATCGCCCTGACGCGGGCCCGGAAGCTCGAGGCCTTGCGCAATTACGAGGCGCTCGCCGGCGAAACGCAAAAGCCGGCGTTGAAAGCGGAAGCCACCGTCCGCGCCGGAATGGTGGCGGTCGAATTGCAGCAGACCGAGAAAGGCAAGGCGGACAAGGCGATGGCGGAAAAGGCGCTGAGCTTGTTGCAGAAAGGACGGGGCCTGCCCGAGGCCGGCAAGTGGCGGGCGATCGCGCAGGTTGGATTGCTCCGGTTGCAGTATCAATCGGGCCAGTACGACAAGGTCGTGGCCGAATACAAACGCGGCGAAAAGGAGATTCCGGAGGAAGTCCGCGCGGAGATGATGCTGATCGTCGGGAACAGTCATCGTCAGCTCGGCCACACCAAAGAAGCGGACGAGATCTACCGGCAGATCATCGACAAATATCCGAGCAAGGAAGAGGCGAAAGACGCGCAATACCAGCGCCTGATCAATTTTTACAACACGAATGCGCCGGCCTTGATCGAAGAGATCGATGCCTACGTGAATTCCAATCCCGCGCCGGAACGCGGCGACCAGGCGAAGCTGCTCAAGGCCGAGCATTATTATAAAGAACAGAAGTTCGCGGACGCGGCGCCGATTTACAGCGAGCTGCGCGCATCGCATCTCTCGCCGAAACTGCGAGCCGAGGCGGCCTACAAACTCGGCTGGTGTTACGTCCAGCTGAAGGACGGCGTGAACGTCATCGACGCCTTCCAGTATTTCATAAAGGCATTCCCGGACAGCCCGCAAATGCCGTCAGCCCTGACCCAGCGCGCGCTGGCCAACCAGGCCGATAAGAACTACGACGCGGCGCTCGAAGATTTGAACACGTTGCTGGCGAAATTCCCCACCGCCCGGGAGCGCGAAGCCGCGCTCCAGCAGAAGGCGCTGATCCTGGGCCAGAAAGACGACGCGAAAGGAATGTCGGACGCGTTCCGGCAACTCCTGAAGGAATTTCCCAAGAGCGCCGTGGCCGGGCAGGCGAATTACTACATCGGCAAGGCGGCGTTCGAAGCGAAGGATTACAAAGGCGCGGTTGCGCCGCTCGATGCCGCCCGCCAGCTCAACAAGGAACAATATTACAACCTCGCGACCGTCCGCATCGTTTCCTGCTTTTTTTACCTTAAAGACCGGCCAGCCCTGACCCGCGAGGTGGACGCGTTCTTCGCCACCAGCCCGGACGGCCGGCTGCCGGCGGAAATTCTGGAATGGCTCGGTCTCGAATATTACAACGAGAAAAATTACGCGGCGGCGGCGAAATACCTGACGTTTCTCAGCAAAACCGAGAATCTCGGGAACGTGAAACCGGACTTCTGGTTTTACCTCGCGGACGCGCAAACCAAGCTGAAGGATTTCGCCGCAGCGGAAGCGGCCTACGAAAAATATCTGCAGGTAGCGACCGATCCGGCGGCGAAAGCGAAGACTTTGCTCGCCCTGGGCGCGGCGAAAATCTCGGCGCACAAACCCGATGAGGCCCAGAAGATCGCCGAGGAGATCATGAGCCTGCAGCCGGAAGGCCGGGTGAACGCCGAAGCACGTTTGCTCGCGGGCGACGTGCAGGTTGAGCGCCAGAATTTCGATGAGGCGGGGAAAGCGTTCATGGGCGTCGCGCTGCTTTACGACGATCCGGCGATCACGCCGCGCGCTCTCCAGAAAGCGGCATTCGCCTATCAAAAGGCCGGGAAGAAAGAGGAAGCCGATCGCGTCGCGAAACAGCTTCGCGAAAAATACCCGGACTTCGCTGGCGGATAATCGGGGCGCGTCAGGCAATCGCCAGGACGTCGATCGGCAACGCGGCCAGAAACTCGCGCGCGTCCGCGATCTGCAGAACCGGCTCTGCCAAATGCGCCGCCAGAAAGCTCGCGTCCGCCGTGGGAGCGATTCCGGCCTGGGCGACGATTTCAGAGTCCCCGAGCTGCGCGACGACGCCGAAAACCTTCGTTCCTAAATTTCGTGGGTCGGTGAACTCCACCGTCGCAAGTCCGGGCGCCGTTGCTTCGACATACGGCGAAAGGGTCCCGGCAAAATGAAGCAGAATTTCCTGGAGCAACTTTTCCTGCGATGGGCTCCGGACTTTTATGACGAGCTCCAGCGATCGGGCCAGCCCCTGGCTCGGCGTCATGCCGCTACGGACCCCGCGTTCTTCCGCGATCGCGTTCAGCTGAACGATGACCGCCTTTTTTTCCTGGTCGTCGATTAACGCGACCGGTTTGCCGGCCAGTTCCGGTTGATGCCGCATCGCCGCCTGCAAATAAAAATCGGGCAGGTAAATCGTCGCGAACATCAGCCGGCCCTCGCCATGAATTCGCTGCCGCCGTGGACGCGATTGACTTCGATTTTCAAGCGACCGCTGGTGCCCGTCCGTTCGAGGTCGGACAAATGCCAGGCATTCGCGAGCGACAATTTTAATTGCGCACTGCTGATGATGCCCTGGCGGGTGAGGACGAGGAAAGCGGTCGGCGTTCCTTCCACGAGCCGCTGCAAACGGTACCAATTGCTCTGCGGAATTTTCCGCAGTTCTTCCGCCGGGTTGAGGACCAGATCGAGAACGACCAGCGGGAAATTGCCGTCGCGCAAAAGAAGATCGGCCGCCTTCACTCCTTCGGCCGCGGCCGCGCAACGGACCCAGAAGAGATTCGCCAGCACATTCGGCCCGGCCGTCTGCGGGTCGAATGAATCCCGGCCATCGACCAGGGCCAGGAAAAAGGCGCCGCGATGCGCGTTCTGCAAAAGCGCGTGGGTGAAAAGCGCGCTCCCCGCGCTGAGGTTCGGGCTGCTGAGCTCGGTGATAGCGCTTTTGGGCAAGCCCCCGCCGATGGCCTCATCGATCGCCGGCACTCCCGTCGGCAAACGTTCTGCCGCCGGGGCGCCCAGCTGGGGAAAACGCTCCGCCAGGAGCTGGCGAAGATGAATGATCTTGTCGCTCGCCGCCATCCCTCGAGACTGGCACAGCGAGCCCGTATGTTCAACTGAACAGTTACCGTTTTCGCCGGGAAGCCGGCGCCTGTTTCCGGACCAGCGAAACCATTACGCCCTGGATCCGCAGCTCGCGGGCGGGAACGAGATTTGGATAAAGCGGGTTCTCCGCTTTCAAGTAGGGCCGCCCGTGTTCCATCACATACCGCTTTAAGGTCGTCTCGCCATCGATCAACGCCGCGACAATGTCTCCGTTCTGCACGTCCTTCCGGTCCTCGAGAATCACGATGTCGCCATCGACGATGTGGGCCTCGATCATGGAATCGCCCCGGACGCGGAGCGCGAACGTCTTCCCGTTCTTCGACGCGTTCACCGAGCGCGTGTCGAGCGAAACGTGCCCCTCGATGGTTTGTTCCGTGAGCGTCGCCATCCCCGCCGGGATCTGGCCGTAGATCGGGACGTCGGTGATCCGAACTTTCTGCACCGGCGTGATGAGCGCCCGCGCCTTCCGGGCATGCCGGTCGAGAAATCCTTTTCGCTCCAGCGTGCCGAGGTATTGCATGACCGAAGTCTGGCTGGCGAACCCGAAGTGGTGCTGAATCTCTCGCGTGCTCGGGGTGATTCCTTTTTCCCGCTGTTCCAGCTGGATGAATTCCAGAACGTCTCTCTGCCTCTCGGTCAGCATGTCGTTAGGATGAATGAAAATGCCTGGGTCGCAAGTTCAAATGAACACTGTAGCCGGGATCGGCGATCCCGGTGAGTGGAAGCGTCGCAGGAGCGGCCGGGATCGCCGATCCCGGCTACAACGAAAGCTGAAACGCGAGCTCGTCTAACTGTTCCGACCAGCGGCCGAGGTACGCGAATTTCAAATAGAGATCGGATAACGGATCAAGCTGCGCGGCCCGGTCCGAGGCCCAGCACGAGCTCAGCTCGCGCAACTCCTCGCTCGCGGATTCGAGCAGCGCCCGGATCTTATTTCGCCAGGCTTCGAGATCGTTTTGCAGGACGAGGATCTCCGGTCTTAGAAGCGACTGGCTCAACGCGTTCGAAGCGGTCCGCCGCTTTTCCAGGAGCACGTCGGCACGCTGCTTGAGAGCGCCAAGCGAAAGAAATAAGTCCTGCAGTTCCGCCGGAACGATCTGGTTCGCAGCTGGCGCGCAATTCTCCAGGCTCAACAGATGATGCAATCGCCGCTTGGGATCCTGCAACGCCTGATAAGCCGCATTCAGTTCCGCGAACCGGTCCTCGGCGCCCGGAGCCACCGCGTCCGGGTGATGGGCCAGCGTTTTCCGGTGGAAAACTTCCTTGAGCGCGGCCGGATCGAGCCAGGGCGCGCGCGGTTGTTCGAGGAGCGCGAAGTAATCCGTCATGCGGCGAAGCTCTCGCCGCAGGAACAATGCGCGACCGCGTTGGGGTTCGTGACCTTGAACCCGCCCTTCTGGAGATCGTCGCTGAAGTCGAGGAGCGACCCGCTGACGAAGAGCGCGCTCTTCGGGTCGACCACGACGCGGACGTTGGACGATTCCACCATGATGTCGCGATTCGCCGGCCCATCCACCAGATCCATTTTGTATTGCAACCCGGAGCAGCCGCCGCCGATCACCGCCACGCGCAACGCTCCCGTCGCCCGTCCCTGCTTTTCCAACAGTGAATTCAATTTCCGCGACGCGTTCTCAGTCACCTTGATGAGACGTTCGTTGCCGATTTTGTAATTGATGGGCGCCGCGGCGGGCGATGAGTCGGGCATGAGACAGTTAATGGATGGCGACCAGATCGTGAGCGGGAGACTCGCTCGAGCCGCAATGGTTGGCGGCAATCTCGTCGATCTCGGCCAGGGAGGAAACGTGCTGGAACTTTTCGCGGAGAAGTTTGCCGTTCGGGAAGCCTTTGGAGTAGGCCATGAGGCGCGCGCGCATGGAGCGAATGGCCTGGTCTTCGTTTCGCCATTCCGCGACCGCGAGCTGGCAATGGCGCCGGATCAATTCCCATTTTTCCTCGATACCCGGCGCGGGGAGTTGTTGGCCGGTGGCGAAATAATGTTTCACCTGGTTGAAAATCCAGGGAGCGCTCATGGCGGCGCGGCCGATCATCGCGCCGGCAATGTTAGTCTCGGCCTTGCGGCGGATCACGTCGGCGCCGCTGGTTAGGTCGCCGTTGCCGATCACCGGAATCGAGACGGCCTGCACGACTTTGCCGATCACGTTCCAGTCGGCTTCGCCTGAATAACCCTGGGCCCGCGTCCGGCCATGAACGGCGACTGCTTGGATGCCCGTCTCCTCGAGAATTTTCGCAACGTGCGGCGCGTTGATCGAACTGGCATCCCAACCGATCCGGATTTTGGCGGTGACCGGGAGCGGAGCGACCGCGCGCACCACTGCTCCCGCGACCGCCGTCAGCGCGGGGCAATCCTTCAGCAGCGCGGAACCGCCGTTCTTCGCCACGACCTTGTTTACGGGGCAGCCGAAATTCAGGTCGATGAAATCGGGGCGCACCCAATCGACGACATGCTTCGCGGCCTCGGCCATGTGCTCGGCGTTCCCGCCAAAAAGCTGGACGCCGATCGGCCGCTCGGATTCCTCGAAATTGAGATACTCACGGGTCCGCTCGTTCCGCCGGAAAACGCCTTCCGCCGAGACGAACTCGGTGACCAGGACATCGGCGCCGCGTTCCTTGCAGAACTGGCGGAAAATCTTGTCCGACACGCCGGCCATTGGGGCCAGATAAAGCGGGAAGCCTGAGAACCATGGGAGTGGCGAGTGCATCGTGCGACCCGACAATGCCACAGTTCGGTGTTCCGTGCAGGCGGCGTCCGAGAGTAGGATGCGGTCATGTTGATCGTCCTTCCCGGTTCGAAAGGCGACGTCGGCGTCAACATTTCAGATTTTTGGTCCAATCAGAATGGGATCGGAGTCCGCGGATGGGTTTCGGCCGAAGCCGGTCCACCGGACGACCTGGAGCTTGTTCACGAAGGGGGAACGGTGCTGGTTCGCTCGTGGTATCCACGCCCTGACATTGCCACAAAAGCTCCGGCGGCTTTTCGCGGAATGGCCTGGGGGTTTTGCTGTCATCTGCCGGCGGCTTGCGCGCCCTTGGTGACGATCCAGCTTCGAAATTCCAAGTCGCGAGGGACGCAGCTACGGTTGAAGCGGCGCCCGGGCAAGATCCCGGCCTGGCAACAAGCGGAACATCCGAACCTGTTCGAGGAGTTCCGCGAGGAGGTGAATCGCGGGCAGGGCAAAGTCCTGGAACTTGGATCGCGGCAGGTCGTCAAAAGCGGGCAAAGCAAACGCAGCTTGTTTCCAAACTGCAGTTTTGTCGGCTTCGACTATTACCCGGACGCCAACACCGACGTGGTGGGCGATGCGCACGAGCTGTCGAAATTCTTCAGCGCCGAGTTCGACGCGGTATTGTCTTTGGCCGTCTTCGAACATTTGGCCATGCCGTGGGTGGTGGCGGCCGAGATCAACAAGGTCTTAAAAATCGGCGGCCTGACTTTTCACTCCACCCATTTCGCCTTTCCCCTGCACGAGCGGCCCTGGGATTTCTGGCGCTACACCGATCAATCGTTGCGGATTCTTTTTTCGCCGCCCCTCGGATTTGAAATCATCGGCACTGCTTTTGACACGCCCGCGCGGCTGCACCCCGACACGCCGCGCGACGACCTCATGCATCTGCCGCTCGAGGCGGTCTGGGTAGGAATAAGCGTCCTCGCGCGTAAGACCGCGAACATTGATCCGGCCAAGTTCGTCTGGTCCGCTTCGGTGGCCGAGTGCCTCGGCGAACAATCGCATTATCCGGCGCCGGCCTAGCTCGCGTTTCGCAGAAGCTGGGAGACCTCGGCCTGGACTTGCGCGATCTCATCGAGCCGCAGTTGGGCATCGGGAACGATGAAGGCGTCGCCGGTTTTGGCGTGTTCGTAAATCAAGACAGGCCGATCTTCGGTTGGTTCCACTTTCACCGGTTTCAGGACCCGTTTCCGTTCCAGCATGACGGCGAGGACGTAACACGCGTTCGCGTGGGCCGGATTGTTTTCCGCGAGCAGCCGGCGCAAAAGCTCTTCCGCGCTTTCCTTGGCCAGCGGTTCCGGCGGCGCGGGCGGCGGCGGTTCGTAGCGCGATTTCCAAAAGGAAAACGGCTGGATGTTTTCGTTTCGTTGGGTCCAGGCTTCCTCGCATAAGTCCTCGCGCCGGAAGGAATCGCCTTCGCGAAACAAGAGCGTGTAGAATTGCTCGCCCGCTTGAAACGGCCGTTGCGTTCGCGCGCAGGCGTCGGCCCGGTGCTTGATCGGCCATTCGTTGGTCAGCGAGGGATTCATTTCGGCAACACGGAACTGGTGCGAAGGAGGCCGAACCGGGGCGGCTCGCGATTCGTGGCGCGATAATAGAGAAGAACCAGACCGATCAGGGCAAAAATGATGTTCGGCGTCCAGGCGGCGGCCCAGGTGGGGATCCGCGCGCCTTCGCCCAGCGCGAGGAACAGGTGCATTACGAAGTTCATGGCGAAGACGAGCACGATCGCCGCGGCGACACTCGATAAAATGCCGCGGCGCGAATACCCCACGCCGAGCGAGCCTGCGATCAAGGCGACCACCGCGCACGCCCACGGCAACGCGATTCGATATTGCAAGTGGGTCGCGAACGGCGCCAGCAGCGTCGTCGGAAAATCGGAATTGAACTGGAGGTAGTCGCGCAGCTCCGGCACTGAAAGATGTTCCGCGCGCAGATTAGCGCTGCTCAAGCGGTAGGGCGTCTCGCTCCAATCCTTGATCACGAGCGATTCCACATATGGAATGGTGTCGGTGATATTGCCCGCGTCGTCGTAATAAACGATTTTTGCCTGGTTCAATTCCCAGGAGTGGTTCTCCGGGTGATAGAAAACGCGGGTGCTAATGTAGGCCGCCACGATGTTGTCGTTCGCGTCCTGCTGCACGATGTGCACGGTGTTAAACGTGTTTTCGCCAGGGAAGAACTGCTGGATGAACCAGGTCCGGTTATCGGTGCGGTTCCGGAAAATCTGGGCGGTCATGCCGAGCAACTGGCGGCGCGAGGCCGGATCTTCCAGCAGGCGTTTGCGCGCGTATTCGCCGTGAGGCGCGAGCGAATAGTTCAAGGCCGTGCTCGCCGCGGTCGTGAGCAGACCAATCGCGAACAAGGGCGCCAGGACTCGCGGCAGACTTACGCCCGCCGTGAGCATGGAAACAATTTCATTCGAGCGTGATAAGCGGCCGAGGCTGAAGAGGAGCGCGAGGAGCAGGGCGACGGGAAGCAGAACAACGAGGATTTGAGGGGCCTGCGTCAGGTAATATTTGAGGATCAAAATCCGGGAAATGCGCTGGTCGAGGAAAGTCGAGATGTTGTCGCTGATGTCGAAGATGAACCAGATCGAGACGAACCCGGCGATGCAATAGAAGTAGGCCTGGAGAAAATAGCGCACCACGTAGCGATCCAGGCGTCTCATGAAGATTTTGGGAATTTAGGCTTTCGTTGGCTACGTTAGCACGCTGTGTCGCGCCTGCTTACCTCATACCGAAATGGAAAACCGGGCAACCGCAATTCCGCGCCATGATCGCGCTCAAGGATTCGCTCGAGAGCGATTTCATCGAAGAGGTGCGCGACCTGTTCTCGCCGACGGGGCGTCTGTCGCGGGCGAAGAACTTCGAGTATCGCCGCGAACAGCAGGCGATGGCCGTGGCGGTCGCGCGCGCTCTCGAGGAGGAACGCCACCTGGTGGTCGAAGCCGGGACGGGTGTCGGCAAATCGATCGCCTACCTGGCGCCGTCCGTCCTCTACGCGCTCGCCCAGAAGAAAAAGGCGATCATTTCCACGCACACGATCAATTTGCAGGAGCAGCTGCTCCACAAAGACATTCCCATCCTCAAGAAAATCCTGCCGCTGGAATTCGAGGCGGCGTTGATGAAAGGCCGGCAGAATTATCTTTGCCCGCGCCGGCTGGAACGGGCGATCCAACAGGCGGGCGAACTATTCACGACTTCCGAAGCGGCGGAGCTGGCCCGGATCGCCGAATGGGCGCGGACCACGGCGGACGGATCGCTGAGCGATCTCGCCATCGAGCCCGACCCGAAAGTGTGGACGCAGGTTTGCAGCGAGCCGCATATCTGCACCATGAAGACGTGCGGCCAGGGCGGCCGCTGCTTCTTCCAGGAGGCGCGAAAGCGTTTGCTGGCGGCGGACGTGATCGTCATCAATCACACCCTGCTCTTCATGTTGCTCGGCAGCCCCGAGGAACAGATCGGCCGCGAGAGTGGCTATCTGTTCCCGAACGACTTCATCATCTTCGACGAAGCGCACACGGTTGAGCAAACCGCTTCGCGCCAGATCGGCATCGGCGTTTCCCAATACGGTTTGCGCGCGATCATCCAGCGGCTCTACAACGCGCGGACGAAGAAAGGTCTGTTCACCGTCACCCGCGACACCGCCGGGGTAACGCTGGCCGCGTCGCTGGCCGATGAGATCGACGCGTTTTTCGGCGCGGTCGGGGAGCGGTGCGATTTTCGCAAGGGCCGCGAGTTTCGCGTCCGCGAAATCGATTTCGTTCCCGACACGATTTCAGGGCGGCTGGTCGCGCTGCAGGCGCGGGTCGCGGAAGTGGTGAAGCGGACCGAGGACGAATTCCTCAAAGCGGAATTGCAGGAGCTGGGCCGGCGGATCCACGATGCGCGGGTCGGGATTGTCACCTTTCTGGAGCAAGGCGCGGAGGGGTACGTGTACTGGGTCGAGCGGACCGGCAAGACCGCGCAATTCGCGACCTTGAACGCCGCGCCGATCGATATCGCGCCCGTTCTTCAGCGAATGCTTTTCCGGGAAGATTGCTCCTGTGTGATGACGAGCGCGACCCTCGCGGTCGGCCGGCCCGATCTCGCCTACTTCCGGTCGCGGATCGGCGCGACCGAGGTCGAACCGCTCCAGCTCGGCAGTCCCTTCGATTTTCCCGAGCAGATGAAACTTTTTTTAGTTCGCAAAATGCCGGACCCGCGCGATGCCGGTTATGCGAAGGCGCTCGCGCATTGGGTCGGCCATTTCGTGACCGAGACTGAAGGGCGCGCCTTTGTTCTCTTCACCAGTTATCGAGTAATGCAGCAGCTCGCGGCGGAGATGGAGGCGTTCTTTGCCGAGAACGACATGAACCTTCTCGTGCAGGGGCAGGGGGCGCCGCGCGGCAAACTGCTCGAGCAATTCAAGGCGACCCCGCGCAGCATTCTCTTTGGGACCGACAGCTTTTGGATGGGCGTGGATGTGCCGGGCGAAGCGCTCTCCAACGTCATCATTACGCGCCTGCCCTTCGCCGTGCCGGACCATCCATTGATCGAAGCCAAGCTGGAGCTGATCGAAGCGCGCGGCGGCGATGCGTTCACCGAGTATTCGTTGCCGGAAGCGATCCTGAAATTGCGCCAGGGCGTCGGGCGGCTCATTCGCACCAGAAGCGACGAGGGCATCGTCGTGATTTTGGACAACCGGATCGTGACCCGGCCGTACGGACGGGCTTTCCTGGCGGCGTTGCCGGAATGTCCGGTAAAAGTCATTTAGAACGAATATGATCGCTTGAACATATTCGACCTTTGGCTTTAACTCATCGCATGCCGCGCTTCGCTCTCCCGCTTGCCCTCGCGCTGGCCGCTTTGCTGATCGGGATCGGAATTGGCCGTTATACCTCGTCATCTCGGACTGAGGTCACGCCGCGCCCTGACCCCAGCGTCAGCAACATCCCTTCGGCCTCGCTCGATCCGGCAAATCCGCGCCCGGCTTTGGCCAGTCCGGGCGCGTCTCCGGCGAAATCGAAAACGGCAGCGTCGCCGGATTCGGCGGAAAACATCATCGCGCAGATCAAGACCGGGTTGAGCAATTTCAATAGCCGGCACGCTTACGCCACGTTTAGCAAACTCGCCGAAACCATCGACGCCACCAACGTCCGCGACGTGCTCGCTTTTGTGCAGACGCTGCCGAAGCCGCAGGAAAAAAGCATGCTGCTGTCGCTCTTTGTGGCTCGCTGGGCGGAGCTGGAACCGCAGGCGGCCATCGCTTACGCGGAAGCGCTTCCGCCGGGCACGGCGCGGAACTGGGCGCTCACCAGCGCGGTCAGCGGCTGGGCCGAACATGATCCGGCCGCGGCGACCGCGTGGGTCCAGCAATTGCCGGCTGGGCCTGTCCGGGAGCAAAGTCTCCAGACAATCGTCAGCGCGCTCGCCGAAAAAAATCCGCAAGCCGCCCTGGCGTTTTTAGAAAATCTGCCGCAGGGCCGGAACCGCCAAAGTCTTTACTGGCCGGTCTTCACTAAATGGACAATGACCGATCCTGTTGCCGCGGCCGACCGCGCTTTGCAATTGCCGCCGGGAGCGAATCGCGACACAGCGTGGCAGGTGGTGGCGTCGAGCTGGGCGAACCAGGATCCGGAAGCGGCCCTGGCGTGGGCCAACACTTTGCCGGCCGGCCAGGGCCGCAACAATGTGCTGCACAGCGTGCTGGCGAACTGGGCCGCCAAAGATCCGCAAAAAGTTTCGGAAATCATTTCCACGTTGCCGGCGGGACCGCTGCGCGATCAATCGATGACCAATGTGGCCCGGCAATGGGCACAGACCGATGCGCGCGCCGCGCTCAATTGGGCCCAGGCTTTGCCGGCCGGCGACGGCCAGCGCAACGCGCTCCGCTCCGTCCTGGCCAGCTGGGTCCAAACCGATCCGAACGCGGCCGCGCAATTCATCTCCGGATTGTCCCCGGGCAAAACGCAGGAAGAAGCGACCACCGCCATCGCGCTTCAGCTTGCGAGCAGTGATGTCCAAAGCGCCATGAACTGGGCGCAGAAACTTCCCTCCGGTCCCGCCCGCCAATCGACCCTGACCAATATTATTTCGCAATGGAGCGAGTCCGATCCGCAGGCCGCTGCGAATTTCGCGCTCCAGGCCAGTGAAGCAGATGGCCGCAAAGCGTTGCTGGAAAATGTTTCGCGGCAATGGGCCCGCAACGATCCCCAGGCCGCTCTCGCCTGGGCCGGAAATTTGCCCGACGTCGCCGGCCGCGATTCGGTTTTGCCCGGCATTATTGCCACCCTTGCCGAATCCGATCCGCGTGAAGCGGCGAAATTGCTCACGCGGCTCTCCACCCCCGAAGCGCAAACGAACGCCACCTCCGGTATCGTCTGGCAATGGGCCGGGAGCGATCCGCAGGCGGCCAGCCAATGGGCGGTTTCCCTGGCGGAAGGGAAAGTAAAACAGCAGGCCTTCGAGAGCCTGATCAATCGCTGGTCGGAAAGCGATCCGGCCGCCGCTGGGGCCTGGCTCGGCACCTTAACTTCAGGCGCTTCACGGGATAATGCCGTGGCGGCTTATTCCCGCCGGATTTTTTCGTCCGACCCGCAAAACGCGGCAGCGTGGATTGAAACGATCGGGAACCAAAACCTGCGCGACACGCAGCTGGAATCGATCGTGGTCGGCTGGCTCCACACTGATCCGGCGGCCGCCGCAGCCTGGCTGAGCCATTCCTCGTTGTCGCCGGAAGCGCGCGCCCGGCTCCTGTCCCAAGGCCGATGAACCGCGGTCATGAGTGCCCGTGCCCTTGCGAAATCGAAGGCGAAACAGCGCCAGGCGGAAATCAACCGCGTCCTGGGCATTCTCCGGCGTTGGGGAATTGAGTCGTTAGGCCAGTTCGCCGCCCTCGAAAAAGAAGCGGTCGCGGCCCGGCTCGGGCCGATCGGAGTCGAGCTGTGGGAACGCGCGACGGGAAAAACGACCCGTCTCCTCCAGCTCGTGCCGCTTGCCGAGTCGTTCGAAGAAGCGTTCGAGTTCGAGAACGAAATCGAAACGAGCGAGCCGCTCCTCTTCATGCTGCGCCGGTTTCTCCAGCAATTTTCCGTGAGGCTCGGCGCGCTTCATCTGGTCGCGAGCGAGCTCCACCTGGAAATCGGTTTCAGCGATAAGAGCCGCTACGCGCATCGCTTCAAAATCCCGGAGCCCACGAACCACGTCGAAACGCTTTTCCGGATGCTCCATACCCACCTGGAAAATTTTACGTCGCAATCGCCCATCGTTGCGGTCGCGCTCAGGGCGGAAACCACCAAGCCCTCCTTCGAACAGTTTCATCTTTTCGAAACGGCCCTGCGCGATCCCGCGCGACTGACGGAAACGCTGGCGCGCCTGGCCGGCCTGCTCGGGTCTGAACGCGTTGGGCGACCGGTGCTCGAAGAAACGCATCGGCCGGACGCGTTCCGGATGGAACCGTTTGCCTGGCAATTGCCGGAAACAAAATCCGACGAAGTTCCGCCCTTGCCCGCCTTTGCCTTGCGCCGTTTTCGGGCGGCGTTGCCGGCGTCCGTGTTGCTCGCGAAAAAGCGCCCGGTTCATTTTCGCAGTGGCAAAATCCAGGGCGCAGTGCGCGCCGCGAAGGGTCCGTACCTGGCCTCCGGAAATTGGTGGGACGCCAACGGCTGGGACCGCGCCGAGTGGGACGTGGAACTGGAGATCGGCGCCGTTTGCCAATGTCACTCGACCGGCGGCCAGTGGGCCCTCGACGGGATTTATGATTAGCGGAGCGCGCCGATGCCGTACGTCGAATTACACGCGGGCAGTGCCTTCAGCTTTCTTCGCGGCGGCTCGTTCCCGGAACAATTAGCGGAGACGGCGGCGGAACTAAAGATGCCGGCGATGGCGTTGCTCGATCGCAACGGCGTCTATGGCGCGCAACGCTTCGCCGTCTCGGCGCGCGAGCACGGGGTGCGTCCGATCGTCGGCGCGGAATTGGTGATGGAGGATGGGAGCGTGTTGCCGGTCCTGGTCAAGGATCGCGGCGGTTACAAAAACTTATGCGAGCTGCTCACCCAGGCGCATCTGCGCAGCGCGAAAGGCGCCTGCGCCGTGAAATGGAGCGAGCTGCCGGAATTCGGGCACGGATTGGTTGCGCTTCTCGGGAGCACCCGCTTCCCCGCGCAATCTTTGATCGACATCTTCAGTCGCGAAAACGTTTACGTCGAAATCCAGCGGCATTTCGTCCGGGGCGAAGATCGGGTGAACCAGGCACTCTGCGATCTGGCCGAACAACATCGCCTGCCGGTAATCGCCACCAACGGCGTCCAGTACGCGCGCCCCTCCGACCGGCAGGTCCTCGACGTTTTTACCTGCATCCGCGAGCACACCCATCTCGATGCGGCCGGCAAACTTCTCACCCAAAATGCCGAGCGCCATCTCAAGAGCGACGCCCAGATGCGGGCGCTCTTTGCCGATCGGCCTTCTGCCATCGAAAACACCGCGCGCCTTGCCGAGCGTCTCGAGTTCTCGCTCGAAAACATCGGCTACGAGTTCCCGTCGTTCCCGGTTCCCGACGGCCACGACATGAATTCGTTCCTGCGCACGATCACCCTCTTCGGCGCGCAACAGCGTTACACTTCCATCAGCACCGCCGTGAAAAAAAAGCTCGAGGAAGAGCTTGGCCTCATCACCCGGCTCGGGTTCTCCGGTTATTTTTTGATCGTCTGGGACATCATCAATTTCTGCCGCGAACACAACGTCATGGTGCAGGGGCGGGGGAGCGCGGCGAACTCGGCGGTCTGTTATTGCCTCGGGATTACGCCGGTCGATCCGGTCAGCAACAATCTCGTGTTCGAGCGCTTCCTGAGCGAAAGCCGGAAAGGCTGGCCCGACATCGATCTCGATCTGCCCAGCGGCGATCGGCGGGAGAGCGTCATCCAGGAAGTCTATCGCCGTTACGGCAAACACGGCGCCGCCATGACCGCGAATGTCATCAGTTATCGGGGACGAAGTGCCGCGCGCGAGATCGGAAAGGCGCTCAACTTTTCACCGAACATTCTCGATCGTTTCTCGCACCTGTTCGCCAGCGGCGATTTCCCGCACACCCTCGACCTCCGCGCGCAAATCGAGCAGGCCGGTTTGCCCAAGGCGCACCCGCGCATGCCGGCGTTCATCGCGCTGTATCAGGCGATTTACGGATTGCCCCGGCACCTCGGCCAGCACTCCGGCGGGATGATCATTTGCCAGGGAAAACTGAGCTCGTTCGTGCCGCTCGAAAACGCCTCCATGCCGGGGCGCGTCGTCGCCCAATGGGACAAGGACGACTGCGAAGATCTCGGGATCGTCCAAGTCGACTTGTTAGGCCTGGGCATGATGTCGGTCATGCAGGACGCGTTCGAGCTCTGCCGGGAACGCGGGCGGCCGATCGATCTCGCCCACATCCCGACCGACGACGCGCCGACCTACAAAATGATGCAGGAAGCGGACACGATCGGCGTGTTCCAAATCGAGAGCCGCGCCCAGATGGCGACGTTGCCGCGGATGAAACCGAAATGTTTTTACGACGTCGTCATCGAAGTCGCGATCATCCGACCCGGCCCGATCCAGGGAGACATGGTCCATCCCTATCTGAACCGCCGCGCCGGCCGGGAGAAGGTCACCTATTTCGACGACCGCCTGAAACCGGTCCTCGAGCGCACGCTCGGCGTCCCGCTTTTCCAGGAACAGATGCTCAAGATCGCCATGATCATGGCGGATTTCTCCGGCGCGGAAGCCGAGGAGCTGCGGCGCGCGTTGAGTTTTCATCGCTCCGAGGAACGGATGCGGAAAGTCAGTGTGAAATTGCGAGCGGGAATGGAGCGGAACAACGTCACGCCGGAAGTGATCGAGAAAATCCTGCAATCAATTACGTCGTTCGCGCTCTACGGATTCCCGGAGTCGCACGCGATCAGCTTTGCAATCCTCGCGTATGGGAGCGCCTATCTGAAGGTGCATCGCGCGCCGGAGTTTTACGCCAGTTTGCTCAATAACCAGCCGATGGGTTTTTACACGCCGGCGACGATCGTGAAGGACGCGCAGCGCCACGGGACGCGGATCCTGCCGGTGTGCGCGCGGGAATCGGATTGGGTCTGCACGGTTCTGTCCGACGACACCGTGCGGCTCGGGTTTTGCGTGGTGAACGGGATGCGAAAGGAACACGGCGAAGGGCTGGTGGCGGAACGCGCGCGCGCGGCCTTCCAGTCGCTCGATGATTTCAAGCGACGGGTTGAGTTAAGCAAGGAAGAGCTGCGGACGCTGGCAGAACTCGGCGCCCTGAATTGCTTCGCCGCACATCGCCGCTCGGCGATGTGGAAAGTGGAAGAACAACCGCCCGCGCCGCTCTTTGTAGCCGGGATCGGTGATCCCGGCCGTCTGGCAACAACGCGTTCGCCGACTGGGATCACCGATCCCGGCTACCAGTCGCCGCTTCTGCCCATGTCGATGCCCGAGCGGGTGAAGGCCGATTACACCACGATGAACCTGACCACCGGGCCGCACCCGATGAAACTGTTGCGATCGCAATTGCCCGACATCTGGCGCGCCGGGGATCTGCGCTCGGCGCGGCACGGCTCGACGGTTCAAATCGCCGGCAACGTGATTTGCCGGCAACGGCCGGGCACCGCGAAAGGCTTCGTCTTCATCAGCCTCGAAGACGAGACCGGCGTTTCAAACGCCATCGTGACTCCGGATCTATTTGAGCGAATGCGGCTCTTGATTACCGAGGAACCATTTCTCCTGATCGAAGGCCAGGTGCAAAACACCGAGAACGTTGTCCTGATCAAAGCCGAAAAGATCCGGCCGCTCGCGCATGAACAACTCGTCGGCAGCGAGTCGCACGATTTTCACTGAACGAAGGTCCTCAGTTGATGTGCCACGTCCGCCACGTTCGTGTGGACGATGATAATCGCGTTCAATTACGAGATATTGACCATCCGAACCAGGAGATAACGAACAGCGCCAAAACCAGACCCGCTAAACCTAACAAGAAGTATCGAGCGAACCATCTCTTCCAGTATCTAAGCTCCCAAATAACCAGCAACCAAATGCAGAAAATTAATGCATAGACGAGCCAAAATTCCTGAAACTCATAGCCCCCAAACCACTTGGTTACTTTCTCTGGAATCGTGAAGCCAAAAAGGTGAGCGCTCAGATTGGTATGTCCGCGCGACATATCAGCGAACGCCAGAGGAAGCAGGAATATAGACCCTATCTCAGTGGCCAGTTTCAGCCAGCCTAAGGCCTTGACCTCAGCATGCTCGGCGCGTGACCGCGCAACTGCCCATAACGCCGACATACGATCGCCGAAAGTCGAAATGAATTCGTGCTGGGCGTAAAGGCGGCGTGTGAGGAATTGGTTGTAGCTCTGCCATCCGGGGATAGGCTCGATGCCAAGGTCATCCAGCATTCTCTTCATCTGGTCGAAGTACAGCCGTGCGCGAGCAGCGCGATAGAACAATGGAATGCCTTGCTCGGCGTACTTGCGGGCCATTTTTTCCAGACTTTCAATCATGTCGTCAAGCTTGACCTTCCGGGAACCCGGCACCGGCTCGTGGGCGGCGACTTCCAACCCGCTCTCAATCTGCCGCAACTCGTGGCCCGCGCGGCGCAACTTTCGAAAGTCTCGAAGCGCCGCCAAGCGCAAAGTGCCCATGGTGTTGACTCGGTGAACAAGTCGCGACAACCGGAATCGGTCGGTGTAATGGTAACTAAAGCGAAAATGTGCCCCTCTTGGGCGGAAAGCAAATATCCCCCTTTTAATCGGAGTGTCGTTGTAAATAAGAAGGTAGCGCAATTCATCCTTGGATTCGGCGCTTTTCTGTGCACCTAACGCGGAGATGCATATCACTTGCCCATGCTGGTAGTAGCACGCCACGACATCCTCGTCGCTGGCTGCGAACAGCCCTGTCCTTACTCCGTTGCCCTCCTCTGACTTGGTCAAGAATAGTTCTTTCTGCTCGCGAAGAAAGATTGCTGTAGATGCCGCGACGCTTGGCTCTATTGCTCCGCGGTCACTGGGGCGCGGGAAAGCGGGTCCCGGGGGAGGAAACGCGTCCGGCCCAACCACAACGCCTTTGAAATAGGCGAAAGTACGTTGCGGAAACTTGCGCATAAGGCTGTCATACAACGCGTGAAACGGGTTTTCGTCCTTAGGCGCATCTTCGGCAGGCACCAGCCACGGTCCGTAATCTTCAAAGATCCGAGCAACATCAAAAGTTTTTTCTTGTTCTGGAAGCTTCGAGAATCTTGTCCCCTTTCCCACGTTCGAGCTAGCAACATCAGAATTTTTTTCTTTTTCTGCCGGCATCAATGATCTTGGTCCCTGTTCTTTTACTCCCGGCGGTGCAAATAAAGTCAGGGTGAAAAACTCCGAGTGCGCTTCAATCCGCGCGACGATTGTGGGGTAATCGTAATGAATGAATTCGAGGAAATATTCGGTATCTGATTCGCTATTGTCCTGCTCGCTTCTAGCTTCTTCGAACGAAGGTTGCGCGATCTTCGAGAAACGCTTCAGATCTGCAGGATCAACACCTCTTGCTTTCATCCAGGGATCATCGTCTTTGTCGCTCTCGCCGTCGCTATCGCCTCGCCTCTTCCATAGGCCGTCTTTTGGAAAATTCTTTAACAGCCATTCTCTGAACCAAGTTCGGGGTTTGTCAGTCTTGAACTGTGGCGTGCCGGATAGACTGAAAAAAGTCGCCGTGTGAGTAATAAAACGCGGGAATGTAACTAAAGTCGGCTGTCGGCGGTGCGGCTCCGCATGGTTGTAGAAATAGTCCTGGTGCAGAAGCAGCTGCTTGAAACTCTTCCCACGGCCTCCTTTCCCGCGAGGAGCGTGTCCGCGCCGAAGATTATCTGGCGCTCTAGACCTAAAGAGCCGGCGAAGCATCGTTCAGCTATCGCCGTGTTCCTGGTGGGAGAACTTTTGAAGTGGGGGACATATCATCAACCGCAACCGCAGCCCGCCCCGCATCCGTCCGAACCGGCGGAACCCACAGAGGAACCCGTTGAACTGCCCGAAACGTGAACGCGGTAGCCGCCGAAGATCACGTGGCGGACGGCCTCGCCCGTTTCGGGGTCCAGACGTAACGGCTCGTCATTCATGCTCTGCTTCACGTCGAAACGTCGGATCGGCTTTGCCGGATCGGTTGTTTCGTAAACATAGAGTGGCATTGGTAATTTACTCCGCGGTCTGCCGCCGCGCCGGTTCTTTCGGTTCGGCTCGTTTCTCGGCTGGTTTTTCGTCCGACTCCATCCACTCAGTATGGAAAACCCCGGGTTTGTCCACGCGTTCGTAGGTATGTGCGCCGAAGAAGTCGCGCTGGGCCTGGAGCAGATTGGCCGGGAGCCGCGCCGAACGATAGCTGTCGAAGTATCCGAGGGACGCGCCGAAGGCCGGGACCGCGACGCCGTGGGTGACGGCTGTGGCCACGGCGACGCGCCAATTGGCCTGGGTCCGTTCCAGGATGCCGGTGAAATATTGGTCGAGCAGGAGGTTGTGCAGCTTCGGATCGCGTTCGTACGCTTCCTTGATCCGGTTCAGGAACTTCGCGCGAATGATGCAGCCGCCGCGCCAGATCGTGGCGATGTCGCCGAAGTTCAGGTCCCAGTGCGAACCGAGGCTGGCGGCGCCGAGCAGTTCCATTCCCTGCGCATACGAAACTATTTTCGAAGCGTAGAGCGCGTCGCGCACCGCGGTGACGAGGGCGTTCCGGTCGCCGGTGAACTTCGCCACCTTCGGTTGCGGCAGAATTTTCGAGGAGGCGACCCGCTCTTCTTTCCGCGAAGAAATCACCCGCGCTTCCACCGCGGCGTTGATCGTGGAAATGACGACGGATTGGCTCAGGGCCGATTGCAGCGTCCACAAGCCCGTTCCTTTTTGTCCGGCCTTGTCCAGGATGACGTCGACGAGCGGCTTGCCTGTTTCCGGATCGATCTTCCGGAAAATCTTCGAGGTGATCTCGATGAGGTAACTGTCGAGGTCGCCTTTGTTCCACTCGTCGAAAATCTCCGCGAGATCGTTGCCGTTCAGGCCGAGGACATCCTTCAGGATTGCGTAGGCTTCGCAGATCAACTGCATGTCGCCGTATTCGATTCCGTTGTGGACCATTTTTACATAATGGCCGGCGCCGTCGGGCCCCATGTAACGGCAGCAGGGCTCGCCATCCACTTGCGCCGCAATCTTGCGGAAGATTGGCGCGATCATTTCCCACGACTCGCGCGAGCCGCCCGGCATGAGCGACGGCCCTTTGAGCGCGCCTTCTTCGCCGCCGGAAACGCCGCATCCGACAAAGTGAATTCCGCGCCCCTCGAGGTCTTTGCAGCGCCGCTGGGTGTCGGTGAAGAGCGAATTGCCGCCGTCGATAATCACGTCGCCCTTTTCCAAAAGCGGGGCGAGCTGGCCGATCACGGCGTCGACCGGCGCGCCGGCTTTCACCATGATCATCGCTTTGCGCGGCCGCTTCAGCGCGGCGACGAATTCCTCCATCGTCCGGGTGGGCTGGATGTTTTTCCCTTTTGCTTTTCCGTTCGCAAACTTCTCCGTGACTTCCCAGGTGCGGTTGAAGACCGCAACAGTGAAGCCCTTCGATTCCATGTTGAGAACCAGGTTCTCGCCCATGACGGCGAGGCCGATCAGTCCGATATCACATTGATTAGCGCTCATTTTCGTATCTCCTTGATCACGCCGGAAGGTCGGTGGCGGGCTCCGACTCTATCCGGTTCGAACACGGCATGGCAATTTCCCTTTGCGAAGTTTCAATTACCGACGGACCGCTCGAGTTGCCCGGCTCGAACGAAGACTCGCAGGCTGGCGCCGTGGTCCTGTTCTGGGGAGTCGTTCGCGGGACGGAAAACGACCGGGAGATCGAAGGGATCGAATACGAAGCGCACCGGGAAATGGCCGAACATCAAATGCGTCTGGTAGCGGAAGGCGCGGCGAAGAAGTTCGACGTGCGCGCGATTTTTCTGCGGCACCGGATTGGATTCGTGGCTGCTGGCGAGCCCTCCGTGGTGGTTCGCGTGACGAGTGGACATCGCGGCGCGGCCTTTGGCGCGAGCCAGTGGATCATGGACGAATTGAAACGCGTGGTGCCGATTTGGAAACGCCCGCTGTTTAAAGAAGAAGCCGCTTCCGCCGCGCACTCATGAACTGGGCAAACCGTCTCACCGTCAGCCGGCTTGTCCTGACCGTGCTCTTCGTCGCGATGCTCAACTGCACCTGGATCTACGCCCGCACCGCTGCCTTCATCATTTTTCTCATCGCCGGCGTAACGGATTTTGTGGACGGCGAAATTGCGCGCCGTTGGGGCATCATCACGAATTTCGGGAAGTTGATGGATCCGCTGGTGGACAAGATCATGATGGCGGCGGCCTTTATTTCGCTGGTGCCGATGGGAGCGATTCCGGCCTGGGCCGCAACGACGGTGGTCGGCCGCGAGTTTCTCATCACCGGGCTGCGATTGATGGCGAGCGCGCAGGGACAGGTGTTGCCGGCGGAGGGCCTGGGGAAACACAAGACGGCGTGGCAAATCGTCACCGTGGTTTTTTTCCTCGGGCTGCTCTCGGCTGCGGAGCTTCATTATGGGAATGCCGAGAGCGGCTGGTGGTATCGCGCCTGGAATCACGGCGGCCCCGTGCTGGTTTGGGTCACGGTCGCGTTGACGCTGTATTCCGGGCTGCGTTATGCGTGGCGGCACCGCGCCGTGATCGCGCCGGATCAGTAAACGACTTCGCGGCGCGGTCGCCGGCATGGAATGTCGGAGGCCGATGCTTTTGAAGACCCGCGTTCGGCGGAACAAATCGTGCTTTAAAAACGGCACGATATGGCCGTCGCTCCCGAACATTCTCGCGCTGCTTCTCGCCTCGCTCTTCCCTGGCTGCCGTTGCCGGCGATCCTCGGGTTCGGGCTCCTCGGCGTGGGCGGCTCGGTCTTTCTCGCCTATTCGACTTTCAGCTACGCCGAACCGCAACGCCCGGCCGAACCGTCCGAGCCTGCGCGAGTCTATGAAGCGCGCGCCGTTCCCTTTGAGTCGCCGCGCCATCAGCACGCGCAACCCCTCGGCGCGGTATCGCGCGCCTTATCCGCCGCGGAAACCCAGGTCCGTCGCGCTGAAGAGGTGGAATCTCGCCGCGTGTCGCAGCCAGTTCTGTTGGCCGATTCCGGTCGTCCTTTGCAGGGCTTCAACCGGTTCGGCGATGCTGCCGCTGCCAATAATTACTTCGCGGTCACCGGGACCACTTTCGGCATGAGCGCGCAGACGTCGCCTGCCGGGTTTAGTGCGCCCGACGCGGAAACAGCGATGGCCGCGCCCGTTCCGGAAGCATCCACCTGGATGTGTGGAGCAGGGCTGTTCGTGCTGGTAGCAGCGCGAGGAATGCGCGCCCATTTGCATCGCAAGCAGCGCCGTTTGCGTTAACCGAGAGCTGAGAAATTCTCAGCGGGTGAAGGGAATCGAACCCTCGTCAGTAGCTTGGAAGGCTACAGCTTTACCATTAAGCTACACCCGCGCGCCGGATAAGCTGCCGCGCCTCCCTCCGCCTGCCAAGTCCTTTCTGCCCGGGACGGTTTGCGTTGGCGGCGCTCCGACACCTAAGTTGTCGGCATGAAAGCTCTTGCCCTCTCGCTCACTCTGATCGCGGCTTTTTCGCTGACGGCGTCCGCCGACTTTACTCTCGTGCAGAAGGTCGAAGGCAAGGGCCAGGGGCATGACATCACCTTGAAAGTCAAAGGCGACAAGATCCGGATGGAAGCGACGCCCCAAATGACGATGCTGGTCGACGGCCGAACCGGCGACGTGATTACGTTGATGAATGCGCAGAAGAAAATCGTGCGCATTTCCGGCGACAAAGCGAAAGCCATCGCGGAGATGGCGGCGAAGTACGGCGGCGGCACGACGGAGAAACCGAAGCTGATCGCGACCGGGAAAAAGATGACGCTGCTGGGCTACGAAGCGGACGAGTATGTCGCGGACACGAAGGCGTTCAAGGCGCACTACTGGATCGCGCCGAGCTTTCCGAACTCCGCGGCGATCCTGAAGCAGTTGCAGACGATTATCCCGGCCGCCTGGAACGATCTGGCGAAGGGCATGATTGACTATCGTGATTTGCCCGGCTTGCCGCTGCGCACCCAGGTCACGGTCGGCGAAGATGAGATCGTGAGCACCGTCGTTTCCCTGAAGATGGACCCGCTGAGCGACGCCGAGTTTTTGCCGCCGAAGGATTTCCAGGAGGTGAAAATCCCGAACGTGGAGACGTCTGAAAAAAATCCCGCGCCGGCTGCGACGGCGAAACCATAATTGCGTGCGGCCGCGTTTCGTCCTGGCGTCGAGTTCACCGCGGCGGCGGCAATTGCTGAGCGCCGCCGGCTATGAATTCGAAGTCGTCACCGCGCCGGTCGAAGAATTTTCGCACGACTGGCTCTCGATCCGTGAGCTGACGATCTGGAATGCCGCGCGCAAGGCAACGGCGGCCGCTTCAATTCTGGCGACGGACGCCATTGTGCTCGCGGCCGACACGCTCGTCGCCGTCGACAGCAAAGTTCTTGGCAAACCGGACGACCTCGAGGACGCCGCCCGAATGTTGCGGCGATTGAGCGGACGCGCGCACGAAGTCTGGACGGCGGTGCGAATCGTCGATCCGGCGCGCGGCGTGTCGCGAAGCTTTCACGAAATGTCGCGGGTCCATTTCCGGAACCTCGACGACCGCGGGATTCGGAATTACCTGGCGAAAATCGATCCGCTCGACAAGGCGGGCGCATACGCCGCGCAAGGTCACGGCCAGGATATCATTGAAAAGATCGACGGATCCTACACGAACGTGGTCGGTCTCCCGATGGAGAAAACCAGCCGCGTCCTGCGCGCTTTTGGGGTTACGCCCGTCCGCGGAAAATTAAAGGCTCACTCCGCGGTCGGAGCGCTCTCGCGGAAACAGACCTCGAGTTTGTTTCCGTCGGGGTCCTCGAAGAAAACGGCGTAGTAACCCGGGCTGTATTCAACGCACAGCTCCGGGCCTTCGATATTTTTCGCGCCGGCCTGCCGCACCACTTCCGCCACCTTGTCCACCGCTGCGCGACTCGGCGCCCAGAACGCGATCCGGTTCGCGTTCGGCTCGTGATCCGCGTCCTCTTCAAATCCAAAGAAGTCGACGGCTGCGCTGTCCTCGGCTTCGAACAGGCCCCATCGTTGGCCGCTCTTGTCGACGCGAAATCCGATCGCCGGCAAAATCTTCGAGTAAAACGCCTGCGCCGTCTGGCGGTTCTTCACCCGCAGATCGATGTGATCGAAAAGACGCGTGTTCACGAGGTGAATTGTTCCCGCCGCAGCGCCGGTTGTCTAGCCCTTCGCGGAACGCCGGTCCTCGCGCCGGATCATCAACTTCAAACCCGACCACGTCTCATCCACCGCGCACACTTTCACGTCCACGAATCCCAACGGGAGACAGACATCCCGAATCACGTCTTCGGTAATATCGGTCGTGACGCCGGACGATTTCTTCGGCCACGAAATCCAAAGAACGCCGGCATCGTCGAGCAGCGTGCGCAGCCGGTTCAACTCTTTTCCCAGCGTCCGCCGCTCGCTTACGAACAGATGCACGAAAGCCGAGCCAGCGCTCACTTTGTCAGTGAATGAAACTTTCTCGGGCAACGGCGCGAGCATTTTTCGGTAACCGGCGGGGGCGCCCACCGCGGCAACTTTCGTTCCCGCCTTGATTCCAAGCTTTTGGGCCAGTGGCGTTTTGGAGTAACCAGCCATTTCCTTTCCTATCGTTTCCAGCACATAATGTCGCGCAACTTCTGATGCGTTTCTCGTTCGCCATTGCCGTCTGCGTGATCGTGTTTCTGGCCGGCTGCCGCCGCCCCACCAACGCCGTCTCGGGAACGATCGAAGTCGATGAAGTCCATGTCGCCTCGCGTTCCGCCGGCCGGGTCGAAAAGATTTTCGCCTGGGAAGGCGATACCCTGAAGCCGGGCGACCCGATTGTTCAACTTGAAGCGTCCGAAATGAAAGCGCGGCGCGATCTGGCGGCGGCGCAGATCAACACCGCGCAACACGATGTCGAGGCGCAGAGTGCGCAGTTGGAATTTCTCAAGGCCGATGCCCAACGGCAGCAGGATCTGCTCAGGCGGAACACCGTTTCGCCCAGTGAAGCCGAGCGCGCCATGAGCGCCGCGAAAGCGCAGGAGAAAAATATCGCGGCGGCCCGGGCCCGCGTCGAGCAGGCCCTCGCCCAGCTCGCGGACATGGACGCGCAAATCCAGGAAATGAAAATCGTCGCGCCGACGGATTCGATCCTGGAGGTGCTCAGCGTGAAGGTCGGCGACGTCCTTCCGGCCAATCGCGAAGTCGCCACGCTAATTTTGCCGCAGCGCCTCTGGGTTCGCGTTTACGTGCCGGAGCCATGGCTCGGCCTGATTAAGCTGAACGATCCCGTCCGTGTCCGGGTCGATTCATTTCCGGGCCGCGATTTTTCCGGCGCGGTCGAGCAGATCAATCGCAAAGCCGAATTCACTCCGCGCAACGTCCAGACCGTGGAAGACCGGATCAAGCAGGTCTTCGGCGTGAAGATCCGGCTCGAGAACAAAGAGGACACTCTTCGCGCCGGCATGTCGGCCGACATTTTTTTCCCGAACGTGAAATGACCGACGCGATGATTGAGTGCGAGGGGCTGACGAAGCGCTTCGGGAATTTCACCGCCGTCGATCACGTTAGCTTTTCCGTCAGCCGCGGTTCGATCTTCGGGTTCCTCGGTCCCAACGGCTCCGGCAAATCCACCGTGATCCGGATGCTCTGCGGGATCCTCGAGCCGACGGAAGGAACGGCGCGGATCGCCGGCCACGATATCTCGCGCGAAAGCGATGCAGCCAAGGAGTTGATCGGTTACATGTCGCAGAAATTTTCGCTCTACGACGAACTGACCGTAAACGAGAACCTGGTTTTCTCCGGGAAACTCTACAGCCTTCCCGAACGCGAATTAAAACGGCGGCGCGACGAGCTGATCGCGATCACGCATCTGGAACCGTATCTCGGGCGGCGCGCCGCGCTCCTCTCCGGCGGCTGGCGGCAACGCCTGGCCATGGCGTGCGCGCTGATGCACAAACCGACCGTTTTGTTTCTCGACGAGCCGACGGCCGGCATCGATCCGGTGGCGCGGCGCGAACTGTGGGATCTGCTTTTCGAATTCGCGGGGCAGGGGATGACGCTCTTCGTCACCACCCATTACATGGACGAAGCCGAACGCTGTTCGCACGTCGGCTACATCTACAACTCAAAGCTGATCGTCGGCGGCGAGCCGGACGACTTGAAACGATTGCCGGAAGTAAGTCCGCCCGGGACCCGGCGTCTCGACGTGACGTGCGACCACGTCACCGTGGCGTTGCGCGCGATGCGGGAGGTGAAAGGCGTGTTGAACGCGACGGTCTTCGGCCAGTCGATGCATTTGCTCGTGGACGAAACCGTTCGCCGCCAGGAGATCGACGAGAAGCTGCGCAGCGTCGGGATTGCCAGCCCGGAGATCCACGAAATCGGGCCATCGCTCGAAGACGTCTTCGTGACCCTCACGGCGAAGCACGCCGGCGAAAATCACCGGGAGAAAGCCGCATGAGATGAAAATCCCAAATCCCAAGCTCCAAATCCCGAGGAAGCTCCAAATTTCAAATTCCAAATCTCCATCGCGATGCTTGGAACTTAGAGATTGGGATTTCTTTGGGATTTGGGATTTGGGATTTGGGATTTTCGGGAGCGCCGCGACCGTATGAGCGCACCTTTCCGCGGCCTCAACGCGATCCTGTTCAAGGAATTCATCACGGTCCTGCGCGACCCGATGACGTTGTTCTTCATGCTTTTCCCGCCGCTCATCGAGATGATCGCGTTCGGTTACGCGCTCGATAACGACGTCAAGCACATGCCGATGGCGATCCTGAACGAAGATCGCACCGTCGAGAGCCGGCAATTCCTCGATCGCTTTGTTAACACCGAGACCTTCCGGATTGTGGGCGAAGTCCAGAACGTCGAGGAAATGGCGAGCGAAATCCGGAAAGGCCGCGCCTCGGTCGGGATGCAGATCCCTCCGCATTTCACGCGCGATCTGCGCTCGGGTCATCCCGCGCAGGTCCAGCTGCTCATCGACGGCTCGAACTCGACGACCGCGTTGCAGGCGCTGAATACCGCGCTCGGCGTCGCTCTTACCCAATCGGTCGAGCTGATGATGGGCGAAACCGGCCGCCGGACCGTGCCCGTCGAGATCCGCCCCCAAATGCTCTACAACCCCACGATGCGGAGCCCGAACTTCTTCGTGCCGGGCGTGATCGGCATTGTCCTCCAGATCGGCACGACGTTCGCCACCGCGATGGCGGTCGTGCGTGAACGCGAGCGCGGCACCCTCGAGCAACTGCTCGTTAGTCCGTTGAGCCGCTGGGGCCTGATGCTCGGCAAACTCGTCCCCTACCTTTGCATCGGCATGCTGATGGCGATCCTGCTCTTCGCCATCATGCGCTTCCTCTTCGCGGTGCCCATCGCCGGCAATCCCTTCGCGCTCCTCGTGGCGACTTTCGTTTACTGCTTCGCGCTTTTGAGCATCGGCCTCTTTGTCGGAACCAAGGCGGAGAACCAGATGCAGGCCCTCCAGATGTCCATGATGTTCGTCCTGCCGAGCGTCTTCTTCTCCGGCTTCATTTTCCCGCGCGAAACGATGCCGGCGATCTTTTACGGGCTCGGCGCGATTCTTCCGACCACCTATTTCATCTCCCTCATCCGCGCCATCATTCTCCGCGGGGCGAACTTCTTCGAGTATTGGCAATCCCTCGCCATCATGTCCGCCATGGCGGTTTTTCTGTTCTGCGTGTGCGCCCTGCGTTTCCGCAAGAAGATCGGGTAGGGCTATGGCAGGTGATACGCCTCCACCAAACCGATTCCGGAGGTGTTATCCTTTCCGCGAACAATGGCCGTGTAATTGCCGGGCCGGACTCGCTGCACCAGGGCGGACTCCAGGTCGTTCCTCGGTGAGACGCCGGTAGCTTCGAGATCTGTCTGCTGGCTGCTGCCGTCGCTCCGCAATTTCCAGTCATCGTTGAAGGCAATGACAACGCCATTTTCGTCATGCAGCTCCAACGTTGGATTGGCCAATCTATTTGAGAGTGGGATGGATGGCCCGAGTGCGCGGACAACGATGTTGGCTGAGCCAAATGGACTGCCGCCGCCGACGATGAGTCCGCCTATCATCACGTTATCGTCGGTATCGACAAAGCCACGCGTGCTGATGTTCGCGAGCCTCGAATCGGCCGCCTGGTCCAGGTCGTAGACCTCAACGGAACCAATGCCGCTTCCTCCGTCCCGACCAGAGAGGATCACGGTGTAGGCGCCGGGATTGATGGTGCCCCAGAGCGCGGATTCGAATTGGTTGCTCGGAGCCAGCCCGCTGTCGCTAATTTGCTGCCTGGTTGCCGCCTCATTCCAATTATCGTTTGTGCCCACGAGTTCGCCGGATGGCCCGTGAACTTCGATCACCGGATCTGCCAGCGTGCCTGCCATCGGCAGTGATGGCCCGATCCCGCGGACCATCACCGTCTTCCTCTCTGTCCCCGTAATAATAAAGCCTGCGATCAGAACTTTGTCGCCGGTCTGAACGTTCAACCGCGTGGAGATGTTCAGAAGCGTTGGCGTCGATTGCACGTAGAGCTCCGCGGATGTGAGGTAGATCATGCCCAGGGGAGCACGAGCATCACGGTCCAGGCCTCCGGCGATGAGGACCGTGCCGTTCGCGAGTAAGGTTGCGGTGTGCTGATCGCGCGGCGTAATGAGACTGCCGGTCGGCGCCCAACTCCCAGTAGCCGGATCATAGAGTTCCGCGCTGGCCAGAGAGGCGATTGGAAAACCCGCACTATAGCCTCCGGCAACGAGCACTTTGTGGTCAGGCAGTAACGTGGCGGTGTGAAACGCGCGCCTCGTCGAGAGATTGCCGACGGGGATCCAGATGCCAGCCGCAGGGTCGTAAACCTCCGCGCTGTTGAGAATTGTGCCATCACCAAAACCAGCCACGGCCAGCACCTTGCCATCGGCCAATAAGGTCGCGGTGTGGTTCAAACGCCCGGTATTGAGAAAGCCCGTCGCTGTCCAGGTGCCCGTGGCCGGATCGTAGAGCTCGCTGCTCGTGATAGGAGGATTGCCGGCCCCGGAAAAACTCGGACGTCCGCCCGTTACGAGGACTTTGCCGTTCGAGAGCAAGGTCGCTGTGTGGTCGCCGCGTGCCTTGGCCAGAAATGCGGTCGGTGTCCATGTTCCGGTGGCCGGATCATAAAGTTCGCAGCTCGAGATCGCGTTATAATTGGCGCCGGAACCGTCCTGCAGACCGCCGGTAACCAGCACCTTGCCGCCGGGCAGCAACGTCGCCGTGTGAGCTCGGCGCCTTACGTTGAGACTGCCGGTCGGTGTCCATGTCCCGGTTGCCGGGTCGTAGAGTTCCGCGCTGGTGAGATCATTGATGAAGTCTACCGTTCCGCCGACGACGAGGACCTTGCCATTGGGCAGCAAGGTCGCGGTATGCAAATAGCGCCGGTTGGAGAGGCTACCGGTGGGCGACCAGGTTCGAGTCGCGGGATCGTAGATGGCCGAGCTCGCCAGACTACTGTTGCGGTTGATCTCGCTGCCGCTGCCGTCAGCGCCCGCTGCAACGAGGACTCTGCCGTCCGACAGCAACGTGGCCGTGTGATACGCCCGCGGCTGGCCCATGCTTCCGGTTTCTTCAAAACCAACTGAACGGCCCTGGCAGGGCTGAGTAAGAGCCAGGCCGAACGCAAGGAACAGCGCAGACGCAGGCGCAGGTGCTCGCGCGATGAACGCGAAGATCGATGGCAGCATGTCTTATGACTTTAATTTCCGAATCGCGTAAGATCAAACTGCGAGATCGATCACACCGCTTTCTCTTGAAACGATGACTCCATCTCCCCGTTCACGACCATTGCTCGTCAGCGCAATGCGGATCGGGTTCCTGTTGCTCGTCCCCGGCGTCCTGGTTTGGGTTTTGGCGATCAGGATGCCGGGACGAAACGTTTCCAGTGCAGCTATGTTGAACGAGAGCGACCAGGCATTGCGGGCGGAGCTCAAGGCCGACGTCGAGAAGCTCGCGGGCGAAATCGGCGAGCGGAATATGAACCGTTATCCGCGGCTCCTCGCGGCCGCCGAGTTCATCGAATCTTCGCTGACCAGCGCGGGCTATACGGCGCGCCGAGACAGCTACGAATTGCGCGGGCGCGCCTGTCACAATCTCGAAGCCGAGGTCCCGGGCGCGACCCCGGACATTCTGGTGGTCGGCGCGCATTACGACTCGGTCTCGGATTGCCCGGGCGCGAACGACAACGGGAGCGGGGTCGCGGCCTTGCTCGCACTCGCGCGGCGCTTCGCGGGCAAATCGTCGAGGCAGACGCTGCGCTTCCTCGCGTTCGTGAACGAAGAGCCGCCCTATTTCCAAACGGAAGAAATGGGCAGTTTGGTTTACGCCAAACGCTGCCAGGCACGCGGCGATCGCATCACCGGAATGATCAGCCTCGAGACGATTGGGTATTTTTCGGACGCGCCCGGCTCGCAAAAATATCCGGCGCCCGGACTCGGGTTGGCCTATCCGACGAAAGGCAACTTCATCGGGTTCGGGAGCGACACGTCGTCACGTTCCCTCCTGCGCGCGACCGTGTCCGCCTTCCGTAAAGCCGGCAAACTTCCGTGCGAAGGCGCGGCCCTGCCGGCCATGATTCCCGGCATTGGCTGGTCGGATCATTGGTCGTTCTGGCAATGCGGTTATCCGGCGATCATGGTCACGGACACGGCGCCGTTCCGTTATCCGCACTACCACGAAGCCACCGACACGCCGGACAAGCTCGATTACGACCGTTTTGCGCTGGTCGTGAGCGGCCTGGAGCGCACAATCGCCGAGCTAACGAAATAATCGCCAGCGCTTCCCATGAAAAATATTCGCCATCTTGTCGCGTTGACCGTGCTCCTCTCCTTTGCGGTGACGACGCCGGCGCAATCCCCGCCGCCTAACGACCTGGAACGCGACGTCGCGTTAATGGCGAAAGTCGGAGCGTGCTGGTCGCCCACATTTTCTCCGGACGGAACCAGGATCGCTTTCGTGTCGAACATGAGCGGCGTGCCCCAGGTTTACGTGATGCCCGAGACCGGCGGTTTTCCCAAACAAGTGACGGCGCTCGATGATGCGGTCGATGCGGTAACGTGGTCGCCGGCCGCCGATCTCCTCGCCATCGCGGTCGCGCCGGGCGGCGGGCTGAACACGCAGATGTATCTGGTGAAATCGGACGGCGCCGGTCTGCATCGCGTGACTGACGGCGGAAAAGAAAACAACTTCCTGGACCACTGGAGCGCGGACGGAAAGACGGTCGCTCTTTCCTCGAATCGTCGCGATCCCGCCACGACGGACAGCTATTTCTTGGATCTGGCCACCGGCAAAATGAAAATGGTGGCGGAGAACAAAGGGATCGGCGGCGTCCAGGACATCAGCCGCGACAACCGTTTCGCGATCATCGACCGGCTGGTGAGTCGTGGGGACAACAACCTCTATCTTCTCGAGATCAGCACCGGCAAGGAAGCGCTCTTAACTTCACATGAAGGGCCGGGATCGTTCGGCAGCGCGAATTTCGCCCCGGACGGCCGCACCATTTATTTCACGTCCAACAAAGGGCGCGACCTCGCCGCCTTCGCGCGAGTCCGATTGAACGCAGAGGGCAGCCCGGGCGAAATCGAAGTGATCGCGGCGCGCGACGATGCGGAGGCCGCGGCGTGCGTAGTTGACGAGCAGGGAACGAGCGCCGCCCTCGTCTGGAATGTCGCCGGCAAAAACGAACTGGCGTTCTACAACCTCAAGGAAAGCAAACTCGTGCCTGGCCCACGCCTTCCGGGCGAGATCGTCGCGAATCTCGAGTTTTCGCACGACGGCTCGCGCCTGGCGCTGGTGGCGTCGGGTGCTTCCGGGCCGCGAGACATTTATGTCCTCGACCTGAAGTCGCTCCATTTCGCGCAGCTCACCGAGAGCCCCCACGCCGGCGTCGACCTGGCGACGATGGTCCGGCCGGAGCTGCTCCGTTACAAAGCGCACGACGATCTCGAACTGAGCGGCTGGCTCTATCGGCCGAAAGGCGCGGCGGCTCCGGGGCCGGTCGTCCTGAGTTTTCACGGCGGGCCGGAAGGCCAGGAGCGTCCCAGTTTCAATCCGACCTACCAGGCGCTGGTCGCGCGGGGCATTGCCGTTTTCGCACCGAACGTGCGCGGCTCTTCCGGTTTCGGAAAACGTTTCGTGAATCTCGACAATGGCGCTCTCCGCGAAAATGGCGTGCGCGACATCAAGGCGACGGCCGATTTTGTGGTCGGCGCCAAGATCGCCGATCCGCATCGCCTCGGCATCATGGGCGGGTCGTACGGAGGTTACATGGTGATGGCCGGCTTGACGGAGTATCCGGATCTTTTCGCGGCGGGCGCCGATCTCTTCGGCGTGGTAAATTTCGAAACGTTTTTCAAAAACACCCAGCCCTGGATGGCGGCGATTTCAAAAATTGAATACGGCAATCCCGAGACCGAAAGCGAGCTGCTGAAGAAATTGTCGCCGATTCACCGGGTCGATCGAGTCCGCGCGCCGACCATTGTTCTCCATGGCGCCAATGATACGAACGTCCCGGTGGTCGAGGCTGAACAGGTCGTGGAAAACCTGAAGCGCCGGAATATTCCGGTCGAGTACGTCCTCTTCCCGGACGAAGGCCACGGCTGGCGCAAGACGCCGAACCGGATCCGCTCGACGGTGCGGATTGTGAGTTGGTTCGAGAAATATCTCAAAGGGTAGCGAAGAAAAATCCCAAATCCCAAGGTCCAAATCCCAAACAATTGTCAAAACTCAAATCCCAATGGACGCGGTGACGCGCAATGTTTTTTTGAAATCTGGAGCTTGGGATTTGTTTGGAGGTTGGGATTTGGAAATTGGGATTTATCGAAACAGCCAGTCGAAGGCGTGGTGAAACTCGGCCAGGGCGGCGCCGTCGATCGGCGAATTGTGTCCGGCGCCAGGAAGAGGAATGATGCGCTTTTCGCCGGCATAGCCGTCGACCACGAGATGCTGGAAGCGCGGCGCCACCACTTCGTCTTTCTCCGCGAGCAGGAAAATGGCGGGGACGCGAGACGCGCGCGCGTTGGCGATGCTGTCCAGGTCGGCGGGAATTTTTGCGGACATTGGTCCGGCGAAGAGCCACAGGTTCCACCAGCCGAACTGGCGCAGGATGATCTGCCGCAAGGCGGGCGGATTGTGCAGGATCAGCCCGGCGATCTTGCGGTGCGCCGCGATGTGAAGCGCCGTCGTGGTTCCCAGGCTGGCGCCGAAGACGATGATCGGGCGATTACCAGCGATTTTTTTCAGCTCATCAAACGCGGTCAGGGCCGCCGGGCCCAATCGCGCCAGCCGCGCCGGTCCCGTGCTGCCGCCGAACCCGGGATAATTCATTCCCCATACTTCAACGGCCCGCTCGTTCCACATCCCGGCTTCCGCGGCGACCCAGCGATCCGCGCGGTCGGCGTTGCCATAAAAGCGCAGCACAAAAATTTCCGGCTCACCGCGCTGATGAGCCAGGGCGGAACGCGCCGTCCAAACTTCCAGTTCGCCATCCTGGAATGGAATCGCTTTGCGCTCAGCCGAACCGGCGTCGATCCGATAAGTCGTCGGGAAAAGAACGAGCCGATCTGGAAGAGGCGCGAGCGCGATCAAGGCGATATAGAGACCGATGTAGATGGCCAAGCGCAATGGCCACTTCGGCTTTTTCATTGTTGCTCAGCGGCCATTGGCGCCGAAATCCCAAATCCCAAGCTCCAAATCCCAAACAAGTTCTAATAATCAAATCCCTAAAGGAAAGCGGCGACGTTAGATGATCTTTTTTGAGATTTGGTGCTTGGGATTTGTTTGGGGTTTGGGATTTGGCGTTTACCGCATTAATCGCTCGAGCACGTAACCAATCAGCGCCGTCGCGGGCAGGGTGAACACCCAGGCCCAGACGATCCGCTCGACGACGCTCCACTTCACGCCGCTGAAACGTTTCATCGCGCCGACGCCCATGATCGACGTCGAGATGACGTGAGTCGTCGAGAGCGGGATGCCGTAATTGCTCGCGACCTGAATGATTACCGCCGCGCTGGTCTCGGCGGCGAAACCGTGGACCGGCTGGAGCTTCACCATCTTGTGGCCCAGGGTGCGAATGATCCGCCAGCCGCCGGCCGCCGTCCCCGCCGCCATGGTGGCCGCGCATATCACCACCACCCATTTCGCGACCACGAAATCCGGCGTGTCGAGAAAGTGAAACATCGGCGGCAATTCCTTGAAGACGCCGCTCTTGGTTCCCGTGAAAAGAGCGAGCGCGATAATGCCCATCGTTTTTTGGGCGTCGTTCGTCCCGTGGCTGTGCGCCATCCACGCGGCGCTGACCAATTGCAGTTTCCCGAAGATCGATTGGACGACGTGCGGAGTCGACGAGCGCAGGAACAGGAAAAGCAATCCCATCAGGAACGCACCCAGGATAAAGCCGATGACGGGCGACGTGAACATCGGGACAATCACTTTAGGGGTGAGCCCCGTGCTCCACTTGAGGACCGACCAGTCGCCGCGGGCGGTGGCGAGCGCGGCGCCGCACAATCCACCGATCAGCGCGTGGCTGGAACTCGAGGGCAACCCCAGCCACCACGTCAGCAGATTCCAGATGATCGCGCCGAGTAACGCGCAGAGCACCGTTTTCATGTCGACGACTTTCGTGTCGACGATCCCTTTGCCGATGGTCGTTGCAACGGCCGTTCCCATAAGCGCCCCGGTAAGGTTGAAGAACGCGGCCATGGCGATCGCCTGCCGCGGCGTCAGCACTTTCGTCGAAACGACGGTGGCGATGGCGTTCGCGGCATCGTGAAAGCCGTTGATGTATTCGAACGCGAGGGCCGCGAGCACCACGATGATGAACAGGATCATGCGGCCAGCGTTGGTGGCGGGTCAGGAATGCTTCAGGACGACCTGGAGGATCACGTTGCCGGCGTCGCGGCAGCGGTCGATGACCTTTTCCAGAAGCTCGTAGATATCGCGCAGGAAGATCATCTGTTTCGTGCTGCAGTCGCCGTGGTAAAGATCGTGGAGCAACTCGAGCTCCAGTTTGTCCGCGTCGCCCTCGATCGTTTGCAACCGGGCGTTCATCTCCCGCGCCCGCGCGATGTCCGTGCCTTTGCGCAATTCCTTCACCATGGCGAGGACCGCCTCCGCCGCCTGGTCGAGCAGCTCGAGGTGCTTCTTGAAACTGCGCCCGTGCAGGTCCGCCGGGAAAATCAGGATCCGCTCGCCGATCTTCTCGACCGTCTTCGGAATTTTATAGAGCGCGGCGGCCAGCGCCTGGATGTCCTCGCGTTCGAGCGGGGTGATGAACGTCTTGCAAAGTTGTTCGGTCAGTTCCTGGGTGATGCGTTTGTCTTCGCGCCGGCTATTGACGAATTCGTCGAGGCTTTGCGGCGAATCATGATGCTCCAGTTTCCCGAGGAGCGCGACCAGGTGATGCACGCTGCTGTCGGCCTGCTGGGCGCTGGCCTCGAGCAGGTCGTAAAATTTTTCGTCGTGGCCGAAGAACTGACGGATCGAGAACATAGGGATTTATCGCAGGTCGCTATAGCATTGCACCGCGCATGATGAGCAAAGCAATGCTGAAATAAATGACCAGCCCGGTCACGTCGACGAGCGTGGCTACGAAAGGCGCGGAGGAAGTCGCCGGGTCCGCGCCGACGCGGCGCAGAATGAACGGCAGCATCGAGCCGGAAAGGGAACCCCACAGGACCACGCCAACGAGGGCGAAACCGACTGTGAGCGCGACGAGGAGCCAATGCGGCCCGTAAATGGTCGAGAACTGCGACCAAATCGCGACCCGCATAAAGCCGATGATGCCGAGCACGGCGCCGAGCATCAGGCCGGAGATGATTTCCTTGCGCATGACCCGGAACCAATCGGCCAGCGTGATTTCGCCCAGGGCCATCGCGCGAATGATGAGCATGGACGCTTGCGAGCCCGAATTGCCGCCGCTCGAAATGATGAGCGGAAGGAACAGCGCCAGGACCACGGCCTTCGCGATTTCGCCTTCGTAATAACTCATCGCCGACGCCGTCAGCATTTCGCCGAGGAACAGGACGACGAGCCAGCCGGCGCGTTTCCGCACCATCATGAGCAGCGGAGTTCGCATGTACGGTTCGTCGACCGCTTCCATGCCGCCGAATTTCTGGATGTCTTCGGTCGCTTCTTCTTCGGCGACGTCGAGCATGTCATCCGCCGTGACGATTCCGACCAGGACGCCGTTTGAATCGATGACCGGCAAGGCGGCGCGGTCGTATTTGCGGAAAGCATTCAGCGCTTCTTCCTGCGACTGGTTCACCGTCAAACCGAAGAACGTGCGGTCCCGAAAATCCGCCACTTTCGCATCGAGCGGCCGGAGGAGAAACTCGCGCATCCGCAGATCGTCGATGAGCTTTCCGTGATCATCGACGACGTAAATGACGTTGAGCGTTTCGCTGTCTCGCCCGAACTCGCGGATGTGATCGAGCACTTCCTTGACCGTCCAATCGTCGTGGATGGCGATGAAGTCCGGCGTCATCAGCCGGCCGACGCTGTCTTCGGGATATCCGAGGAGAACCTGGGCAATGCGCCGTTCATCAGGCGTCAGGACTTTGATGAGCTGGCGAGCGGCCGCGCTCGGCATTTCCTCGAGCAAGGCCGTCCGATCGTCCGGCGACATCTCGTTCAGGATCGCGGCCACCTGCTCGTGCGCCATGGCCTTGAGCAGTTGCTGCTGGGCATCGCTCTCGAGGTATTCGAAGACGTCGGCGGCGAGCGCGGTCGGGAGCAGCCGAAAAATGATGACCTGCTCGTCTTCGTCCAGATCGAGAATGATGTCGGCGACGTCGGCCGGCGGCATTTCCCGAAACAGTTCCCGGAGCGCGGAGAAATTACGTTCCGCGATCAGGTCTCGAATTTCCGGCAGGAGAATTTTTCCGACCATAAAGGATGAGCAAATTGAACCCGAGAAACCGCCGCGCGCCGCCCGGCTTTTGTATCATTCGGATTTGCGGAGCGCAATGCGCTCTCCGCTTGGAATTTCCTCGAATCTCGCCAATATGAGCCGGATGACGGCGACAGCAGCGGGGCCAATGATTCGGCGCGAAATCGGTGACGACGGAATCTGTATTCTGACCTTCGACCGGCCGGAATCGGGCGCGAACATTTTCGACGCGGCGACGATGGAGGATTTGCGCGGTCACGTGGACGCGATCGAGAAAGAGGCCGCCCTCAAGGGCGTGATCGTCGTGTCGGCGAAGAAGTCGATCTTCATCGCGGGCGCGGACCTGAAGACGCTCCTGAAGCAGGCGCAAACCGGCGAGATGCGGGGGTTCATCGCGGAAGGGCAAAAGGTTTTCAATCGGCTGGCGGCGTTGAAGGTTCCTACGGTCGCCGCCATCCACGGCGCCTGCGCCGGCGGTGGATACGAGATTACCCTGGCGTGCGATTACCGGATCGCATCGGACGATCCGGCGACGAAGATTGGACTCCCGGAGACGACGCTCGGGCTCGTGCCGGCGTGGGGCGGTGCGACCCGGTTGCCGCGCCTCATCGGGACGGCCAACGCCGCGGAAGTGATTCTAAAAGGAAAACTTTACGGCGCTGCCGAGGCGCTCAAATTCGGCCTGGTAGATGAAGTCGTCGCCAAAGAACAATTGCTGGAAGCCGCGCGAAAGAAGCTAGCGGCCGGTAAACGCAAACTGGAGGGCGGAGCTCCAGCGACGCCGGCTTCGCAGGAGCTCAGCCCTCCAAAGATCAAGGGGAACGCGGCGCCGGGACGGGCTTACGAAATCATCAAGCGCGCCGGCGATTCGTCCGTCGAGGAATCGCTGGCCATGGAGGTCGACGCCATCAGCGAACTGGGCGCGACCGAGGCGACCCAGAACCTGATCCGGAATTTCTTCCTCGCGGACAAATACCGGAAGGGCTCTTCGAAAACGCCGGCCGAAAAAATCCAGCACGCGGCGGTGATCGGCGCCGGCGTGATGGGCTCCGGCATTGCCCAATGGCTCAGCTCCCGCGGCGTCTCGGTGATTCTTCGGGACGTCGATTCGGCGGCGATCGATCGCGGCCTGGCCAATATCGACAAGACCTACGCCGACGCGGTGAAGCGCGGCTTGATGAAGGACGCGAAGGCAAAGGAAGGTCGCGCCCGGATCGTCGCGTCCACCCAGCCTGGCCAGATGCGCGACGTGCAGATCGTCATCGAAGCCGCCTCGGAAAAACTCGAGATCAAAAAGAAGATTTTTACCGATCTCGCCGCGAACACTCCGGAGACCGCGATCCTGGCGACAAACACTTCCGCCCTGCCCATCGACGAACTCGCCACCAGCACCGGCGCACCCGCGCGCGTCGTTGGCCTGCATTTTTTCAATCCCGTCAGCCGAATGAAACTGATCGAAGTGGTCGTCGGCCGGCAGACTTCGGACGAGGTTCGCGAGCGCGCGCTCGCCTTCGCGCGGCAGATCGGCAAGCTCCCGGTCCTGGTCCAGGATTCGCCCGGCTTCCTGGTGAACCGCGTTCTGTTCCCGTACCTGCTCGACGCCGCGGAAATGTTTGAGAACGGCGTCAGCGCCGAGGAGATCGACGGCGCGCTTTTGGAATGGGGAATGCCGATGGGCCCTTTGCGCTTGATCGACGAGATCGGCGTGGACATCACCGTCGATATCGCCGCGACCCTGGAGAAAGCATTCGGGCCGCGGGACAAGGCGGCAAACATCCTCCAGAAAATGTATTCGGAAAAAATCCTGGGGCGGAAGACCGGCGCCGGTTTCTACAAATACGAAGGCAAACAGCAGACGCCTAACGAATCGCTGGAACAGTGGCGGCAGGAGTCCGGCGAAAAGTTCGGTCTCGAGAACCTCACCAATCGCCTGGTTTATCTGATGGTGAATGAGGCCGCGCGCTGCCTGGAGGAGAAGGTCGTGGCCACGCCCGCGGACGCGGATTACGGGATGGTCCTCGGCACGGGCTTTCCGATTTTTCGCGGAGGGCCGTTGCGCTATGCCGAAAGCGTCGGCCTCAAGAAAGTCGTGACGGACATGGATGGCATTCACTCCCGCGCCGGCGAGAAATTCGCGCCGTGCGATTTGCTTCGCCAGCACGCCCAGGATGGAACTACCTTTTATGGAGGCCGCTGACCTATGAAATCATCGTTAGAAGCACCGGAAAAACAGATCGCGGAAGAAACATCGGCGAAGCCCGCGGCCTCGGTTATCGACACGTCTAAAATGTCGGCGGGCAAGGCAGCGGCGCTTGAGCTGGCGGAAAGTTCGCGCGATCCGCTGGACGAACGCGGCAGTTTCGCGAGCAACCTTTTCATTGGCCGCTTCGATTTCGACCGGATTTTTCCGTTCCCGAAACAAAGCCCCGAGGACGCGGCGGCCGGCGAAGAATTCCTGGCGCAGCTTCGGGCTTATCTGCGCGATAACGTGGACGCCGACGAGATCGATCGCACCGGCGAGATTCCGCAGAAAAATATCGACGAGCTGTTCGCGATGGGCGCCTTTGCCATCAAGGTCCCGAAGCAATACGGCGGCCTCGGGTTATCGCAGGTCAACTACGGCCGGGCCGCGATGCTGCTCGGGAGTTGGGATGCAAACCTGACCGCGCTGGTGTCCGCCCATCAATCGATCGGCGTTCCGCAGCCGCTCCTTATTTTTGGGACGGAGGAACAGAAGGCGAAATATCTGCCGCGCGTCGCGCGCAAGGAAATCTCGGCATTCGCCCTCACGGAAATGAATGCGGGCTCCGATCCGGCGAACATGAGCCTGCGCGCCGATCTGTCCGAGGACGGGACCGCGTGGGTCCTGAACGGCGAGAAACTCTGGTGCACGAACCTGATCAAAGCCGGTGTGCTGGTGGTGATGGCGAAGACGCCGCCCAAGCTGGTGAACGGGAAGGAGCGCAAACAGATCAGCGCGTTCATCGTGGACGTTGATTCGCCCGGGCTCGAGATCACTTACCGCTGCCACTTCATGGGGCTGCGCGCGCTTTACAACGGCATCGTGAAGTTCACGAACGTCCGGGTCCCGCGCGAGAACCTGATCGCGAAAGAGGGCCAGGGATTGAAGGTGGCGCTGACGACGTTGAACACCGGCCGGCTCACGATCCCGGCGGCGTGCGTCGGTTTATCGAAACGGCTCGTGGAAATCTGCCGCAAATGGTCGGCGGAACGCGTGCAGTGGGGCGCGCCGATAGGCCAGCATTCGGCCATCGCCGGGAAAGTCGCGGAGATGGCGGCGAACACGTTCGCCATGGAAGCGATCACGTTCCTGACTTCGGCGCTGGTCGATCGCAAAGCGGGGGATCTGCGGATCGAGACCGCGATGTGCAAAATGTGGTGCACGGAGATGACCTGGAAAATCGCCGACGACGCGATGCAGGTGCGCGGCGGCCGCGGCTATGAGACCGCGCAATCGCTGGCCGGGCGCGGCGAGGAACCGATCGCGGTGGAGCGTTTCCTGCGGGATTGCCGGATCAACCTGATCTTTGAAGGCTCGAGCGAAATCATGCGGCTCTTCATTGCGCGGGAAGCGCTCGATCCGCATTTGAAGGTGGGCGGCGCGATTTTCAACACCCAGTTGCCGATGGCGACGCGGATGAAATCGATGTTCAGCTCCGGCTCGTTTTATACCCGGTGGTATCCGAAACAGTGGGTCGGCGGCAGCGCCGGGGATCTCGACAAGCTGCACGAGGATTTGCGCGAGCACGTGCGCTACGGCGCGAGCACGAGCAAGCGACTAGCCCGCGGTCTCTTCCACGCCATGATGCGGTTCGGCCCGAAGCTCGACCGCGAACAGCTTTTGTTGTCCCGCTTTGTCGGGATCGCCACCGAACTTTTCGCGATGAACGCGACCTGCGCCTTCGCCCAGACGAAGATCGACGCCGGCGAACCAGTGGCGGAAATCCTGTCGCTCGCCGGCTACTTTTGCCGGAGCGCGCGGATGCGGATCCACCAATATTTTGCCGGCACCAGTGAGAACGCCGACAAAGCGGGGTATGCGCTCACCCAGGAGTTGCTCGCGGGCAAACACGAAGAGCTGCGCCGCGGAATCGTCTAGCGCGCCGCGGCGAAGCGGCAGCAATCAGATCATCGCGATCACGACCGGCGCGACTTTTTTCACCGCGATGTCGAGCACGGTGAGAGTGAGCTCCTTCGCGCGCGCTTTTCCCTCGAGCGCCTGGGTGTTCACGAATTGTTCGGCGGCGGCGCGCTGCGCTGCAATGAGTTCGTTGAATTCGTCCTGGTCGAGATCGCCGTTTCGGAGCTCGACAATCCATTCCTCCAGCGCGGCCGCGTTCTTCCGCGCGAACGCGCTCGAGTCCGCCTTCGCCTGCTGAAGGAGATCCTGGAACTGGGTCTTCGCGGCCTGGACGGAGTCGTCCTTTATCTCATCGAGCACGTCGTCGAACTTGGCCATGGCTTGATTCGGTCAACGGGTGTCTTCGCCGCGCAACGCCAGGTCGTAGTTGTCTGAGACCTGATCTTTCAAACCTTTCGCGAACGCCGGCCGGAACAACGCTTTGCGCCGGGCGAGCATCCCGGCATGCCGCTTGAATTGGGAGTGCAGGTTGGCAATGGAGCGGCTTCGCACCGCGTCCTTCTTTTTCGTGCTTTCGTATTGTTCGGCGTCGGAAAACTGCTTCTCCACCGCGGCGGTGCGGGCGGTGACTTTTTGTTCGTCCCACGTCTTCCCGGCGCCTTCCGTGAACTCGTCGATAAACGCGAGGTGGGCGGTCTTCAAAGTCGCGATGTCGTTGCGACTGGTTGCATCCTTGGTCGTGCCGCAGGCGGCAAAGAGCAACGCTGCGCAGAGAACGAGAGCGGCGGGATGAAACTTCGGGCGAAGAACAGGAGGCACTGTTGTCATGGGTTGAATTTCCGGGGCGCTTGTGATCAGGAGTCGATCGCGGATTCGACGAGGTCGGCTTCGGCGTCCCGGCGCCTGAGCAACCCATCGAGCCCTTTGCCTTCCCAGAGCCGTTTCATGGCGCGGATTTGGTTGGCAATCTCCTGGAGGTCACCGGCCGCCACGGCGTCCTTGACCGCGCGCATTTCACGTCTGCTCTCCCCGGTCATCGAAGCGCCGCGATTAAAAACGAGGGAGACAAGTGCGCCCTGAACCTTCTCGGGCAGCTGATCCAGGCCGGGGAACGCATCTTCGGTCCGCTTACTGTAGAGCGGCAACGTTCGTTCCTTGAAAATCTGCTCCGCATCGGCGCGCTTGATCTTGATATCGCGAAAATCAGCCGCTCGGGCGCGCGCGCTCTCCCCGGACAGGCCGATCACGTCCTTGAGCCGGCCGATTTCATCGCCGGACAGAAACGGGCTCCAATCTTCTTCGAATTGGTCCTCGGTCGCGAAACCAAGATCGTAGCCGACCCCGATCGTAATTCCGGATTCACCGCCCGGCCATCGGCTGGGCTGGTCAAGTCCTTCAGCTTCGAGAATGAGGGCGAGAGCCTCGTCGGGGATCTGAAGGGCCATGCCGCGTTTTTATTGGTCCGGGGATGGAATGGCAACAACAAAAAATTCGGGCGTGTTTCGCGCTGGTTGACCAATCTCGCCGCGCCAGCTACCCTCTGCGGATGAGTATGCCGCCCGTACTCACGGAGACGGCCCGCCCATCGCGGAGCCGCACCGCTGAGAGTAAATCCAAAACCGCCGCCAACGATAAGACTGTCGCGTCGCGCGCCCTTGAAATCCTCGAGCAACACGTTTTGCTCGACGGGTTCCGGATCGTGCTCGACGACGAACGCAGCCGCGGCTCGTATTTGTTCAATGCCGCCAGTGATTCGCGCCTGATCGATCTCTACGGCTTTTTCGGTTCGATGCCGGTCGGTTACAATCACCCGCACTTCGCCGAGCCCGCCGTCCAGGAAGAACTGGCCCGGGCGGCGTCGATCAAGGTCGCGAACTCGGATGTTTATTCGCCGGGTTACGCGGAATTCGTCGAGACCCTGGTTCGGGTGGGCGGGCTGCCGCCACTCCGGCGTTATCTCTTCATCGAAGGCGGCGCTCTGGCGATCGAGAACGCGCTCAAGGCGGCCATGGATTGGAAGGTCCGGAAAAATATCGCGGCCGGCCGGGGCGAACGCGGCACCGAGATCCTGCATTTTCAGCACGCCTTCCACGGCCGCAGCGGCTACACCATGAGCCTGACGAACACCGACCCGCGCAAGACGGATTTGTTCGCGAAGTTCAAGTGGCCCCGGGTGTCCAACCCCTTCATCGACTTTTCTCTCCCGGAAAACGAACGGGAAGCCGGCGTCATCGCGCGCGAGAAAAAATGCGAGGAAGAGATCCGGCGGTTCATCGACGAACGCGGAATCGATATCGCGGCGATCATCATCGAGCCGATCCAGGGCGAAGGCGGCGACAACCATTTCCGGGGCGAATTTTTGCAGCGGCTCCGCGAAATTTGCGACGAGAACGAGATGCTGCTGATTTTCGACGAAGTGCAGACCGGCCTGGGAACGACCGGCCGGACGTGGTGCTCGCAACATTTTGGCGTGCTCCCCGATCTGATGGCGTTCGGGAAAAAGGTGCAGGTGTGCGGCGTCATGGCCGGGCCGCGCCTCGATGAGGTCCGGGATAACGCGTTTCGCCTGCCGAGCCGTCTGAATTCAACCTGGGGCGGCAATTATACGGACATGATCCGCTCGACGCATTTCCTGCGGATCATCGAGCAGGAAAACCTGGCCGAGAACGCGCGGGTCGTCGGCCAGCATTTCCTCGACGCGCTGCGGCAGCTTCAGGCGGAGCAGCCGATCGTTACAGCGGTGCGAGGCCGCGGGCTCTTCATCGCGTTCGATCTGCCGGATCCGAAAATGCGCGACGAATTCTGGAAGGGACTTTTCGATCGCGGCCTGCTCGTCCTCAAATCCGGCGACCGTTCGATCCGGTTTCGTCCGGCGCTCGACATTACGGCCGAAGTGGTCGACGAAGCGATCGATCTGCTCCGCGCGCAATGCCAGGCGATGCCGAATGCAAGCGGTTCTAAATAAGCTGGGCGTTGGCGCCGAGAACCGCGGCGTCTTCAACGGCGAATGGTCCGGGAGCGGCCCGGTCATCGAGAAGTTTTCGCCGATCGACGGCAAACTGCTCGGCCGCGTCCAGACCGCGACCGACGCCGAATACGAGCAGACCATCACGCGCGCGCAGGAAGCTTTTGAGAAATGGCGCGTCACGCCGGGCCCAGTCCGCGGGGAGACGGTGCGCCAGCTTGGAAACGCGCTGCGCGAGCTGAAGTCGGAGCTGGGGCAGCTCGTCACGCTCGAGTCCGGCAAGATTATTGCCGAGGGCGAAGGCGAAGTGCAGGAGATGATCGACATCTGCGATTTTGCCGTGGGCCAGTCGCGCATGCTCTACGGCCTGACGATCCAATCGGAGCGGCCGAACCATCGTTTGATGGAGCAGTGGCATCCGCTGGGGTTGGTCGCCATTATTTCGGCGTTCAATTTCCCGGTCGCCGTCTGGTCCTGGAACGCGGCGCTGGCTGCGATCTGCGGCGACGCTACGATCTGGAAGCCGTCGGAAAAAACGCCGCTCACGGCGATCGCCGTCATTAAAATCGCCGAACGCGTTTGCGCGCAAACCGGCGCGGACCCAGCGCTGTTCTCGTTGCTGATCGGTGACGGCCCGTCCATCGGACGAAAACTGGCGGCGGACCGGCGAATTCCGCTGGTGTCGGCGACCGGCTCGACGCGAATGGGCTTCGACGTGGCGAAAGAAGTTCACGGCCGGCTCGGCCGGACCGTGATGGAACTCGGCGGCAACAATGCCCTGATCGTCGCGCCGACAGCGGACCTCGAGATGGCGACGAACTCGATCTTTTTCGGAGCGGTCGGAACGGCCGGCCAGCGTTGCACCTCAACCCGCCGAATTATTGTTCATGAATCTGTGGCCGATGAAGTGCGCAATCGTCTCCTGGCGGCTTACAAGTCAGTGAACATCGGCAATCCGCTCGATCGCAAAACGCTCATGGGGCCGCTTATCGATCCCGCGTCTCTCGAAAACGTTCAGCGTTCCATCGAGCGGGTAAAAAGCGAAGGCGGCGAGGTCCTTTACGGCGGCGAGAAACTGAACGGCGAGCAGTTTCCCGGCGGCTGTTACATGAAACCGTGCCTGGCCACGGCGCGGCCGGATTTCGAAATCGTCCAGGAAGAGACCTTCGGCCCGCTGGCCTATTTCATGACCTACCGCGATTTCGATGAAGCGCTCGCGATCCACAATGGCGTGACGCAGGGGCTGAGCTCGTCGATTTTCACCAACGACATGCGGGAGGCCGAAAAATTTCTCAGCGCCGCGGGGAGTGATTGCGGGATCGCGAACGTCAACACCGGAACGAGCGGCGCGGAGATCGGCGGAGCCTTCGGTGGCGAGAAAAATACGGGCGGCGGCCGGGAAAGCGGGAGCGACGCGTGGAAAAATTACATGCGCCGCCAGACGAACACGATCAACTTTTCCCGGGAACTTCCGCTCGCCCAGGGCATCCAGTTCGGCGCCGGCGAGGGGAGCGCGACGGCCTAACGAGTCGCGATGGACTTCCCCGGGTTAGCTGCGCGGAGTTGCCGAGCGAGGAACCAAATCAGGGCGAATAGGAGCGCAAGGCCGGCTACGGCGGCGGCGGCGGTAAGCAGCAGACGGCCGCTAACGATGTGAAACCAATGAATCACGAAATTCTCTGCGTAGGGCTTCGTTGTGACCGACAAGATTCGAAAGCGCAAGAGCGCCGATGGTGATCGCAATCGCGGCCAGGATTGTGGCGGCAAACGTTAACCATCGTCCTGGAATCGAGAACTGGCGACGCCGGCACATTCGATCGACGAGCCACGCTGCCGCCCCGGCGGCTGTCGACCAACCGATCCAGGTTAGGCTGCTAATTCGTTGCTCCTGCGCGATCTGAGCCTGCATTTCCTGATAACGGTCCGGGACAGTCCCGTGCGCGAACATCGGCAGCCGGCCAAGAACCGCGAGTAGCTTGGACATTTCAGTTTCGTTCGGCGCGTCCGCCCAAACGTCTGCTCTAAAATAATTGTCGATGCGAATGATGGCCTCCTGGTAGATCGACCCACCATCTTTGACGCTGCGATGCCATTCGACGGGAAAGCGACCCAGGCGTGACCTGAATGTCATCTGGCCGGGTTCCATCTTCTGGGGCCATCCGCCAATGTAAAATCCTACCGATCCAGCCAGAGGAGGGTTCGCCTTTCCGTAGTAAACGCTGAAATCCACGCCTTCCACCACGCGCCATGTAACCTGATGGGCCGGTAGCGGGCCGAGAAATCTGAGCAGCTCGTTCTCAGGGATTGGGTCGCCCTCCTGGCATTTGCTTTCCGAAATTCCAACGGCAGTGAGCGCGAAGACGCCCAAGACGATTTTGAACACCGGGGTGAAACGCATGGCGCACAGCGAGAACTAGCACATTCGGATTCGTGACAGCACACCAAAATCGGGCAAATTCAGGGATTGGGTGACAGCGGCTCGGGATCGTACAGCCGCGAGATAAGGATTTGGGTTATGAGGACAGCGACGCTCAGCGAAACTCCCGCGGCGACCGCGGCGGAAAATCAATTCAACTGGCCGCTCTGCTACGAGGCTGAAAATTTCCTGCTCGATCGCATCTCCGCCTTCCTTGAACAGAATAGCTTTGCCCGAATTCTCTCCGAGCGGATGCGCGCCGAGACCGGCACCATCTTCGTTGACTGGGTCGACCATCTTGTCGTTTCGCCTGCGGATGAAGCGGCGCTGCGCGATGTTGGTTTCACGAACGATCCGTTAGGCGAAAACAAGAGCGGCCTGAAAGCGCTCTGGCATCCGGAAGCGATATTGCCCCGGGTCTTGCTGGCGAAGAGCGATGCGAAACATCCGCCCGCGCTGGCGATTCGTCCGGAATTTGTGGCCGAGTTCGCGGCCGTTCATGGCATTACCAACGAGATCGAAGGCGAACCGTTTTCGCGCTTCCGCAAGATGCTTACGTTCGAGGAAAACGACGCGGCCTTTTATGCCATCGAGCGGCGCGGTTATCGCGGGTACATCCCGCAACCCGTCGACTTGAAGAAATTCCTGGCCGCACGCGAGATTTGGCAGACCCGCCGCCGCCGCTGGGACCGCGATGTGAAGGGTTACGCCTACTCACTCGAGCGGCTGCAGGACGTGGTGGATCTCGTCGGCCCCGATCTCGCTTGTCATCTCGTCTTCGAAGAAGAGAGAAAACTCTGGCAGAAGCGCAATCGCGCCGGGATCGAACAAAAGCGGCGGCAGGATTCGTTAGGCTTGGGCTGGGCGAATCACGATCACCATACTTTTCGTTCGTCGCGCGAACATTTCCTCAATCTCATGAAAGCCTGGGAAATGC
>DASZDT010000034.1:0-182638 GCA_035941675.1 Chthoniobacterales bacterium | reverse complement strand
AGAAAATCGTGATCGTCCCGCCGCCACCCGGCGGTTAATAACGCTAAATGCCCCGGACCCTGTTCCCCAAAACGAGTTAGGCGTAACTTTTTCGTCTAATTCTCGTTAGATGAGAGTGGCCGCGCTCCGAGTTGTCGAGTTGATCTGTTTCGTCGGAGCTTTGGCGTTCATGATTCCGCCCGTCTCTTCGACTCCAGAGCATTATCACGCCGCGCCGGCTCTGGTCATCGGTGGTTCGCTCCTCGCAGTTTCGCTGCTTGCCGCTTGGTGGAGAGCGGCGGAGCACTGGATCACAGCGCTGCTCAAGTTCGCAACGTATATCGTATTATTATGGATTGCTTACGAGCGGTCGTACATTCATTGAGCCGCCGTCATCTAACCAGGCGATGGAGCGAACGCCTGGCAGTGTTGGGTCCACAGTCGCGATGAAATTCCACCCTCAACTCGCAGCGACGCGCTCTCCCGCCAGCCGTCGCTCATCTTGTTCTCGTTAGATGGCTCGCGTCTCATACATTCTCGTGCGAAGCGAGTGCTTCCTATGACCGCCACTGGCATTCCCGACAAGGTTCCTTACGTCGGCGTGGGCTGCGTTGTGGTTCGCGACGGCAGGTTGTTGCTGGTGCGAAATGACCGCGGCTTCTGGTCCACGCCGGGTGGACATCTCGACTTTGGCGAGTCGCCCGAGGTTTGCGCTGCCCGCGAGACGTTGGAGGAGACGGGCGTATCCGTGACGAACGTCGAGTTCGTTGCGATAACCAATGACGTGCTTGCCGATGCCGGCAAACACTATCTGACTGTTTGGATGCGAGGCGAAGCTAATGACGTCACGCCCCAGATTGGAGACAGCGCAGAGATTCATGAGCTTGGATGGTTCTCTGCCGGTGAGCTTCCCAGCCCGTTGCACCGGTATTTCCAAAACCTGCTCGAGGGTCGGTGCTGGCCGCGATCACCAGCGAATCTGCCATTTACATTCCGGCCCAAGCTCTGACCATGTCGCGGCTTGACAGCCCGCTCCGTTCTCGCTAGGCCGGGAAGGACCCGCCTATTATGGACCTGCCACCAAACCCACGAACGATGGAAAAGCTCATAAAGGGGACGATCCACCGCGCAGTTCGCGAGACGGCCGCAGGAGTCCTCGTTATCTTTTTCTTCACGCGCCTCTTGCAGCAGAGCGTGCCCGGGGAAGCGCGATACTACGGCTGCTTGCTGGCGCTTGTTTCGACCGCGTTCGTGCTTGGTGTCATCTGGTCTTACACGCTGAGCTATCGTCTCCTGCGCACTCATCCCGCTTCCGACACCGCTTTTTGGCGCGAGGCTTTTGCGGCCCAAGCGCGACTCCTCCGCCTGGTTCCGCTCTGGTATCTGGCGCCACTCTGCTCGGGTATGCTGCTGGTGTTCGCGTCTACGCCCGGCCCGTCTGGCTCCGTTGCCACGCGCATCCTGCTGCTGGGGGCGCTCTTCGCAGCCGTGACGTGGCTCAACCGCGCGGCAGCAGGCAAACTCGAGGAGAGCGCGGCGACGCTCTCGGCCTAGGCAGCTGCCGGTGCGACAGGCTTCACGTCGGCACTAACCGGCCATGAAAGGCGCCGTTTTAATTCTCCGCTAGCGCAACGGTGGGATTGAGCCGGGCGGCGCGCCGGGCTGGCAGGTAACAGGCGACGAGAGAGACGACGATGAGCAAAAGCGGGATGGCGACGAACGTCACCGGATCGCTCGCGCCGACGCCGAAGAGCAGGTTCGCAATCACGCGGGTAAGGGCGAACGCCCCGGCCAGGCCGGCAACCACGCCAATCAAGGTGAGCGTCATGCCCTGGCCAACCACGAGCCGGAGGATATCGGATTTCTGCGCGCCAAGCGCCATGCGGATGCCGATTTCCTGGGTGCGTTGCGTGACCGAGTAAGCCATCACGCCATAGATGCCGAGGGCGGCGAGAAGAAGCGCGGCGCAGCCGAAGACAGTGAAGAGCTGCATCGAGACGCGGCGAGCGCCTAACGAGTTCATGACCAGGTCGTCGTAAGTGCCGACGTTGTAGATCGGCTGATCTTTATCGAGCGCCTGCACTTCGCGACGCAACCCGCGCGCGAAAGCAGCGGGGTCGCCGGTAGTTCGAATGACCAGCCCCATGAAATTCCACTGGGAGTCCTGGGCGTGCGGCACGTAGATTTGCATGTCCGCCTCTTTGGTGAGCGAATCGGTCTTGGTGTCGCCAACGACGCCGACGATTTCGCGCATGAATTTTTCCTCGCGCGTCTGGCCACGGAATGCAGCCCAGACGCTGAGGCGTTTCCCGATCGCCGCCGCGGGCGAACCGAAAACACGTTTCGCGGTTGTTTCGTTAATGATTACCACCTTCGGTCCGTCCGCATTATCGCGCGGCTCGAACAAGCGTCCGGAAAGCAGCGGGATTTCGAGGGCGCGAAAATAATCACCGGTGATGGCGGAGAACATCGCCTCTTTCGATTCCTCGACCGCGAGTGGCCGGCCTTCCGGAATGAACCCGCGTCCGATCCCGTAACCAGTGGGGTTGAGCGGAAGATTGACGCTGCCGCCGACAGCCAGCACGCCGGGCTCCGCTTCCATCCGTTCCCTTAGCTGGCGGAAAAATTCCACGACACTGGCGTTCGCCTTGTAGTTCGGACCCTGCAACGAGAGGCGGGCGGTGAGAACATGGTGCGGGTTGAATCCCGGCCGCACCTCCTGCAAGCGGAGGAAGCTTTTGATGAGCAATCCTGCGCCGACCAGCAGCATCAGCGAAAGCGCAACCTCACAAATCAAGAGCAGGCTGCGCGCGCTCGTCCGGCGATGTCCTTCGCCGCTGCGTCCGCCTTCTTTCAATGCGCTGGTGACGTCGAGCTTCGACGCTTGCAGCGCGGGGACGATGCCGAAAAGAATTCCGGTCAACGCCGAGACGCCGAGCGCGAACGCCAGGACGCGATAATCAATGCCGACTTGCTCGAGGCGCGGGGCCCCTTCGGGCAGCATCGACATCAGCAGATCGGTTAGCCAAATACTGAGGACGAGCCCGGCCACGCCGCCGAGGGCGGAGAGCAGAATGCTTTCGGTCACCATCTGCCGCAGAACGCGCGAGCGGCTGGCGCCCATCGCGGCCCGGATCGCAATTTCCTTTTGCCGCGCGGCGCTGCGGGCGAGGAGGAGATTGGCCACGTTCGCGCAGGCAATGAGAAGGACGAATCCGACCGCGCCAAGGAGCGCGAGCAGGGACGGTTTTACGTCGCGTACGAGCCGTTCGTGGAGCGGAGAGAGAGAGACGTCCCAACCGTTGTTCGTCTCGTGAAACTGTCTGGCGAGCTGCGCGCTGATCGCGCTGAGTCGAGTCTGGGCCTGCTGCAGGTCGATCCCGGCATTCAGACGCGCCAGCGCCGACCAGACGCGGTTATCGCGCGGTTCTTGCAAGCGATTGACCGCGGTTGGCACCCAAATCTGGGTTTGCTCCGGGTACTCAAATCCCGCGGGCATTACACCCACGATCGTGAGGGGCATTGAACTCATCTGGACTTGTTTCCCGACGATGGCCGGATCGGATCCGAAGCGGCGCTTCCACAAACCGTGGCTGATGATCGCGACGGTTTGCGGCCACCCTTTGTCGTCCTCGGGAACGAAGGCTCGACCGAGCGCCGGCTGGATCCCGAGCACGGAGAAAAACTCCGCCGTCACCCCGGCGCGCGGCACGCGTTCCGGCTCGGCCCCATCTGCTCCCAGGTGCGCTTCGCCGGTCCAATAGGCGGCGGCATTCGCGAAGAGATCGGTTTGTTGCGACCAATCCGTGAAGTCGAGAAACGAAATGTTGCTCTGGGTAATGCCAGCCGCAGGATTTTTGCCTTCGATGGAGATGATGCGTTCGGCGTTTGGAAACGGAAGCGGACGGAGGAGAACGCCGTTTACCAGGCTAAAGATGGCGGTGTTGGCGCCAATGCTGAGTCCGAGCGCGATCACTGCTACGGCCGTAAAGCTTTTGTGCTTGAGCAGCACCCGGAATCCATAGCGAATGTCTTGGAGAAGAGTGTTCACTTGGCGTGCTGGAACAGGCTGCCCGAATTCAACGCGAAAAAAAAGCAGATTCACTTGTGTGAGTAGCGTCTTTACCGCCGCCCGCTTTTCTTCTTTAGTATCGGCGATCAGTCTCGTTAGGCCGTTCAAGACATAATGCCGCTATCGCAAAAATTTCGTTTAGCCTTTCTTGTGGTGGCGCTCGTAGCGACGGCCGGCTGCGACCAGACCTCGAAGCACCTCGCGCGTAACGGACTCAGCGACCGAGGCGTCGTGTTGCCGGGCGGATTTGGCGAGCTTCGGCTGGCCGAGAATCCCGGCTCGTTCCTCAGTCTGGGAGATTCACTTCCCGAACGGTGGCGGCAAATACTCTTTACCGCGGGTGTCGGCGTGGGGTTGGCGGGCTTGCTGGCTTATCTTGCGCTCAGTCGCGGGCCAACCTGGCTTTCCTTTGTTGGGCTCGCGTTAGCCTGGGCTGGCGGGACGAGCAACCTGATCGATCGCGTCATGCGTCATGGCCTGGTGAGCGACTTTATTTTTTTCCGGGCCGGTCCACTTCACACCGGCATATTCAATCTGGCAGACGTCGTGATCATGACCGGCTTCGCCGTGCTTCTTTTTGATCTTTGGAAGCGACAACGACGGCGTTCGCCTGTGCAGTAATTCAGTTAGCGACTTATGAGAACCATCCTTCTTGCCGCAGTCTTGATCCTGGCCGCATCCGCAAATCTTCAAGCCACCGAAGCTCTCATCTTCGATGGCGGCGGGTACAACATTTACCTGTTGGTCGGGGCGACGGACCGCCCGGAGGTTGCCCAAGTCCGGTTCACTTCCCCGGGAGCCAAAGACTGGGTAAGCATCCCGCGCGACAAGATCCAAATCAAAAAGTTCGACATGAAAGAGCGCGTTTTGCTCATGCGCTTCTCGAACAACAACGATCCGGAGTTACCCGCGTCGTTTTCGCTTTCGGTGAAAAAGAATAACGCCGTTCTCTCGATCGGGGGCAAACGAATCAAGAGCTCGTTCGACTGGCTTGAGTGACGGCCACGGTCTGTCAATGAGAAGGTCGAGGATTGGTCACTGGCTATGGCGTGTCTTAGCGCCTTTCCCAGCGTTAATCGTCGGCGCGCTCGTCATGCGTCAGCATCAGGTGCCCACAAATCGCTGGGGGCTCAACCTGGTCGGAGGCATGGTCGGCGCGGCGATTTGCGCGGTCTTCCTGGCGCGATCGCGCGGCGCGATGTCGAAAACGACGGCGAACATCAGCGCGATCCTGGCGGCAGGCGCGTTGGCGGCAACGTTCGCGACGGCTGGCTCGATGGGAGTTCATCGCTGGACCCCGCTCGGGCCTGTGACGATCCATGCCGGAGCTGTTTGTTTACCGGTCCTGACCGTGGCGCTCGGAGCGCTCGAGGCGTTTCGCGGGAAGCTGTGGTGGTGGCCGATGTCTTTAGCATTGGCTGGAGCGATCCTTTTGTGGTTGCAGCCGGATGCAGCGCAAGCGACCGCGTTTGCCGGTGCCGTGCTCACCTTGGTGGTGGCCAGTAAGCCGCGCGGCCGCGCCGCCTGGGCGGTCGCGTTGGTCATTGCGATCCTCGCTGCGCTGACGTGGGCGCGGCGGGATCCGCTGTCGCCGATTCCGTACGTCGAAGGCATCATCGCGCTGGCTCGAGAGAGCGGGCCCGGCTGGCTGGCCGCATCGATAGCGGCACTGGCTCTATTGCCGCTGCCCTTTTTCGTTTCGCCTTTAGGTCATCATTCCGCCGTCACTCGGGCGCTCGGTGTTTACCTGTTGATCTGCATCCTCGCGCCGCTCTTGGGGAATTTTCCAGTGCCGTTGCTCGGGTTCGGCTTGTCGCCGATCGCCGGCTACTTCATCGCCTTGGGGAACCTCAGGTTGACCGAAGGAAATCCTTAAAAGATTATTTACAAAATGCTTTGGGCGAAGGCGCTCAGCGGCACGCGCAGTTTTGCTTCGGCGTCGAAGTAGGTTGGGCCGGCGTCTTGAAATGCCGTCTGGTCGATCAGGTCGCCCACGATTTGTTCCGCGACCAGCTGCCAATCGACGGTCACGAGGTCGACCTGCACATCCGGCACGCGCGCGAACGGCATGCTCACGGGGCCGTTGATCAAGGCGACGCGTTGCATCTTCAGCAACTCCGCCACCGCGTCCGGGGCGCGAAAGCAAAATCTCGAGGCGAGGACTGACGACGTGAAAATAATGCCGCCGGTTTTCTTTCGTTGCAGGTCGCGCACGAAAGCTTCGGGCCGCTGGTTTTCGTAGGTGACGACCGACCAGGGAATCTCCAGTTCGTCGAGCATCTCATGCACGGTTTCGTTCAGGACCGCCGAGCGCTGCGCTTTCGGGACGACGACGGTGATCCGCTCCGGGTTGTGCGTTTTCCAATTGCTCAACAGACTCCGAAGCGCTGACTCACGCCGCACCTGGTAGCGGCAGGGGACGTGGCAGAAAGTGTCGTTCGCTACGCCGAGCAGCCGGATGCCCATGTCGGCCAGGTGCAACGCCGTGGTCGCAACTTCCTTTCCGGGCTCGAACCAGATTACGGTATCGACCTCGTAAGCTTTGAATCGCTTTGCGAGGACGTCAGTCGCAGCTTCCGCCGGCTCGAAGAACGCCGTCGCCGCGGCGAACCCGCGCAAACGCAGCTCGCGCCGGATGCGAATGAAGAAGGTGCGGTAATCCTGGAGCGTAATGAAACGCGAGACCGACGCTGGAAAGCCGACAAAGGCGCGAACCTTCAGTTGCCGATCGAAATGCAGACCCTGAAGGAGGGTCTTAGATCCACGGACGCGGCTCACCAAGCCTTCCTGTTCCAGGGTGCGATAAACGCGCGACACGGTGGAGACCGGGACGCGGAAATGCGCGGCGACTTCGCGAACGGAATGGAAAGCGCGCGGTTGCGCCTGCTGGTTTTTGACCGCGACGTCGCGCAAGATCGTCGTGAGCGTTTCGGTTTTATGGTGCGCCTTCTCGAGGGCGCGCCGGCTCGGCAAAGGGGCCAGGGCCCGCGTGACTTTTTTTCGCGCCATGGGTTTGAAGCGAGCGGCGCCTCGTCAGAGGGCAATCCGACCGAATTCTGTTCTCAAAGTGTACCTAAGTGTTCCCAAACTGTTTGTCTAGTCGCCATGGCCATTTCTGTCCACAATGGCGGGTGAATAAACATCGCGGTCTGGCGCTTCTAGTTTACATCCTATCAGCCGGGGGCGTGTTCCCGCTCGCCGGAACCGCGTTTGGCCAGGAGATGCCGAACGCTCCGGTCTGCATTTCCAATCCGGTCGTTACGACAAATGGGAGTGGCGGACCCGGATCCTTACGTCAGGCGATCACCGATGCGTGTCCAGACAGCACGATCACGTTCGATATGAATCAGGTGGTTAGTCCTATAATCCTTCAACAAATGCTGCATGTGGACAAAAATCTCACCATCAACGGGCCGGGCGCGGCTTTACTTACCATCTCCGGTAATGGCAGCACCAGCGACCCCGTATTCTATGCGGGCACGGATTCGGTGATGCTAACATTCTCGGGCCTTAAGCTTACGCAGTGCTTAGACGGCGCGGTTGTCATTCCGGCGGGCGTGAACGGCACCACCGTGACAATCCAGAATTGCGTATTCTCGAAAAACAACCTTGGAGTTTACGCCGGGAGCGGGACCGTGAATATCGTCAATACAACAGTGGATGGCAACACTGTGACCAGCGGTTCTCCCGGGATTACAGTAGTGGATGCCACCGTCAATATTTTGAATAGCACCGTGAGCAATAACTCATCGACCGTTTCCGGAAGCGGCGCGGTTGCCCTTACCAACCAGGGCGTGATCAACATCACCAACAGCACGATCAGTAATAATTCGACGTCTGGCTTCGGCCCTCATAGCGGGGGCGCGATTCGCAATAGCGGGAGTGGTACGATCAAGATCACGAATAGCACGATTGCAAACAACACGTCGACGACCACGGGTGGTGGGATTGCCAATAGCGGCAGTGGAGTCGTCCGGCTTCGCAACAGCGTTGTGGCCCTTAACACGGCAAGCACGAGCGGTCCCGACGTGAGCGGCGCTTTCATCACGGAAGGTCACAATCTGATTGGTAAGAGTGATGGGAGTACCGGCTTCACACCGGGGGCCAATGGCGACTTAGTGGGTAGTGCCGCCTTACCCGTCGACCCGCAGCTTGCACCGCTCGCTAACAACGGCGGCCCCACCATGACCCGCGCCCTTAACGCGAATAGCCCCGCGATCGATACCGGCGATAATGCAGCCATCACCAACCCGCCTTTCAGCGGGCCGCCATTTTACGATCAGCGTGGCGTAGGATTTCCGCGCATCTCCGGCGATCCCGTCGATAAAGGTGCTTTCGAGATTCAAATCGTTCCTCCATCGCCGACCCCGACTGCAACGGCGACTCCGACTTCCACCCCAACAGCGACAGCAACGCCGACGGCGACTTCTACGCCAACTGCAACCGCGACCGCAACTCCGACTGCGACACCGACGGCCTCGGCCACACCAACCGCAACGCCGACAGCGGCGCCCGGCGTGGTGGGCAACGTCTCGACGCGGCTGCCGGTCGGGCAGGGCGACGATGCGCTCTTCGAAGGTTTCATCGTCCTGGGTCCGGAAGGATCAGCGAAGAAAATCCTCGTGCGGGCGATTGGGCCATCGCTTGTCCCGTTCGGAGTCTCGGATGCGCTGCCGGATCCGACCTTGGAAATTCACGACCAAAGCGGTGCGACGATCGCGACGAATAACGATTGGGAGCACACCCAGATTGGCGGACTGATCACGGGCGACCAGTCGGGAGAGATCAGCGCCTCGCATCTCGCGCCGGGCAACCAGTTGGAGTCAGCCATCATTGCGAATCTGGCGCCGGGCAGTTACACGGCGGTAGTTCGCGGCCTGGGGACAGCTACTGGGACCGGTGTCGTAGACGCTTACGACTTGAGCGGAGCGACTCCGGCGAGATTGGCGAACATCTCGACGCGCGGATTGATCCAACCCGACGATAAACTCATGATCGCGGGGTTCATTGTGCAGAACGCGCCGGTGCGGGCCGTGATTCGCGCCATTGGTCCGTCGTTACTCGGGTTCGGAATCAACAATGCGCTGCCGGATACGACCCTTCAATTAAGGGACAAGGACGGCGCAATCGTGCTGGAGAACGATAACTGGCAGGACGACCCGGCCCAAAAACAGGAGCTGGAGAACACCGGCCTGCAGCCGACTCACAACCTGGAAGCAGCGCTCGTCACCACTATTCAACCCGGTCAGTACACAGCCCATGTGCGAGGTAAAGGCAGCGCCAGCGGAATCGGGGTCGTGCAGGTTTATTTCCTGCAATAGGCGGCAACGAATAATCTGTTTGTCTAGCGATGGACGCCCCCTTGGTCTATAACGGGTCGATGATTTTTCTCCGCCGCTGCGCGACAAGCGATGGAGTCCGGGGTGTTAAGGCGCTTCGCTTCATTGCGCTGGCCGTTTTGCTTTTGGCCGGGACGGTAAAGGCAGCGACCCTCACCGTCACCAACACAAACGATTCGGGGCCGGGATCGCTCCGACAGGCGTTTGTTGACGCAAACAATGCGGCGGGCGAGGACATCGTGGTTTTCGATCTCCCCGCCGGAAGCGACCGGGTAATCCAGCTCACCACGGATGGGATTACGGCGTTGAGCGCGATTACGCTTTTGAATGACCGGCCTGGAGACGTCCCCGTTATCGTGGAGGGACATTGGTCGCAGGGGCATCTGCTCTTCTCCTGTTTCTCAAACCAGGGAGGACGGCTTCTCTTGAGCGGACTCACCGTGCGCGGCGGGCCGGATTCCGGCATTCTAAACGGAGCAGGATCCATGACCGTTCGGAACTGCACCATTAGCGGCAACTACGGTTACTTCGGCGGGGGGGTGTCAGTCAAGAGCGGGCAGGTGCTTCTCCAGAACTGCCTGATCACAAAGAACCAGGGGGACACGGGCGGCGGGATTTTTAACGACAGCGGCAAGGTCACGATTCAAAAGTGCGTGATCAGCGACAACACTGCTGTTACCTCGGGCGGTGGGATTCAAAACTGGCCGTTTGGCGCGGTAGGGCTAATCGATTGTACCGTGAGCGGTAATTCGATTACCGGCACGACCGATTCGCGTGGTGGCGCCGGGATCAACAATATTGGGATCTCCGTAGGCATGGAGAATTGCACCTTGAGCAACAATCGCTCGCTCAACCACGGGGCCGGGGCCATTTTCACCACGGGCGCTTTGACGGCGAACGCCTGCACGTTCGTCAACAATCAGGGAGAGTCGGCCGCTGCTATCTACGATTATGGGGCGACGACGCGCCAATCGTTTTTGACCAACTGTACTTTTAGCGGCAACACCGGAGGCATTTCCGGGAGTGCCGCCTTGGTTGTCCTGGCAAACTACCAATACCTGAATGGTGGCAACGGGAAGCTCTGGATCAACAACTGTACTTTCAATGAGAATCCCGGGGTCGCGCTTTGCGCCGGTGGGGGAAGTAGCACCAAGGTGGACGTCGCGAACACGATATTCAAACGGGGTGGGACCAGCGCGAACCTGCTCGTGTCTGATGACTTTTTTGGCGGCACCAAGACAGTCTTTACCTCCCGTGGCCACAATCTCAGTGACGACGCCGCTGGAGGCGACGGGAGCTCCGGGCCCGGAGGACGTTTGAATGGCCCGGGCGACATTCGTAACACCGATCCGCGGCTTGGACCGCTGGCCGATAATGGCGGGGCCACGATGACGTATGCGCCTTTGCCCGGTAGTCCCGCCATCGACGCCGCTGACAATAGTACCGCCACTCCGCGCGACCAGCGAGGGTTTGTCCGGTTCGGATCGCGGGACATCGGCTCCTTCGAGATCAATGGTACCGTCTCCAAGAACCGACTGGCGAATATTTCCACTCGGGCCCAGTGCCTCGCGAACGACAACGTGTTGATCGCGGGTTTCATCATCACGGGACAAGACAACAAAAAGTTGATCCTCCGGGCGATCGGACCGTCCCTGGCCGGCTCGACGCATTTGGCCAATCCGACGCTGCAATTGTACGATGGCGCCGGGCAGCCGATCGGCTTCAACGACGACTGGGGCGACGCGCCTAACCAGCAGGAAATCATCGGCAGCACCCTCGCGCCAACAGACAAGCGGGAGTCCGCCATCCTGACAACGTTAGCCCCCGGCGCCTACACGGCGGTCGTTCGCGGCGCGGGGACTTCGACCGGCATTGCCGTGGTCGAGGCGTATGACTTGGATCCATCCGCGGACTCGCGCCTGGCGAACATTTCCACCCGTGGTTTCATCCAGACCAACGTGAACCTGATGATCGCCGGATTCATCGTAGTCGGTCCCGATAATCAAAACCTGGTACTGCGCGCGCTGGGGCCGTCACTTCCGCTGGCCAACAAACTCGCGGATCCGGACCTTGGCGTGTACGATAGCAACGGAACGCTTCTGGCCTACAGCTACGATTGGTACAATTCGAACGATCCGCACGCGAATGGCGGCCAGGGTGAGGGGAAAATTATGGGGACTGGGTTGGCTCCTTCGAATTCTTTGGAGTGCGGCGTGGCGATAACTCTCACTGCCGGCCAGTACACAGCCATCGTGAGCAGCGAGGAGAAGACGGGGGTCGGACTCGTCGAAGTTTACGCTTTGCCGTAGCGGCCCTGGACGAAGGTTTCTCTCCGGCCGGCTGCACTAATAATCTTGCCGGAGCCCTGAAAATTTTTTCTACTGCAAGGCGAACAAATCTTCGCGGAGAAAAAAATTATGTGGCCACCAAAATTCAGTGATGCGATCGATGCTTGTAATGTGGCGCGGCGGCGCTGCGAACGGCTGGTGACGGCGGGGCTGGCCCAGTCCGACGTCAACGTGGTGGCGACAGTGATCGTGACGGCGCGGGATTGCGCCCGGATCGCCACTCTGACCAGCCAGATGCTGGAACGCGGATCCAAGTATGCCTATCCGCTCTGCGAGGTGTGCGCGCGCGCCTGTGACGAACTGGCGAAGGCGGCGGACAAGCATCCGAAGATCGAAGCGTTCTCACGCTGCGCTGAGGCCTGCCGAAAGTGCGCGGACGAGTGCGGCAAGCTGGCGAAAGCGAAGAAGCCGGCGCGCTAAGCGCGCCGGAAATCCCAAATCCCAAGCTCCAAATCCCAAGTTCCAAAGGCCGACAGCGTCGTTGGGATTTGGAAATTTGTTTGGGATTTGGGTTTTGGGATTTGGGATTTCCCGCTTAGGTGGGCGCGATGGAGCGAATCGTGATCGTCGGGTCGGGCGGGCGTCTGGGCGCGGCGCTGGCGCGGGAATACGCGAAGGACTTTCAGGTCGTTGGGTTCAACCACGCGCAGCTCGATCTGGGGAAGCCGGAGCAAATGCGCGAGAGGCTGGGCGGATTGCAATTCGATGCGCTCATTAACACGGCGGCGCAGACGAATGTGGATCGGTGTGAGACGGAACCGGACGAAGCGTTCGCGTTGAATGGGGAGGCGCCGAAAGTTCTGGCGCAAATTTGTGCGGCGAAGGAGGCGCGGTTCGTTCACATCAGCACGGATTACGTTTTCGATGGGGAGAAGCGCGAGCCGTATACCGAGGACGACCCAGCGAGGCCGGTAAGCGTCTACGGGGAATCGAAAAGGGAAGGGGAACGGCGCGCGCTCGAGGCGAATGACAAGGCGCTGATGGTTCGCGTGTCCTGGGTGTTCGGGCCGGACCGGGGGAGCTTCATCGATTGGGCGCTGAACCAGGCGCGCGAGACCGAGGAGGTGAAAGCGATCGCGGACAAATGGGCGACGCCGACCTACACGCCCGACCTGGCGCAGCTATTACGGCCCCTGTTCACCGGGCAAAAAGAAGCGAGCGGGATTCTGCATCTGGCGAACGCCGGCGAATGCAGTTGGCAGGCGTATGCGCAGTGGGGCTTGGAGTGTTGCCGGGCCGAAGGGATTCCGATGAAGGCGCGGACGATTGGCGCGACGTCGCTCGCGGAAATGAAAACGTTCGTCGCGAAGCGGCCCGTTTACAGCGTGCTCGCGACGGCGAAATACGAAACGCTGACCGGCATCACCCCGCGTCCATGGCAGGAAGCCGTCGCGGATTTTGTGCGGCAACATGTGAAACGCTGAAACGTTTCCGCTTTCGTTCCGCACCGGGACGGGCAACGTTCGCGGATGTTCGTTCGTTTCCAATTCATTGCCCCCCTTCTTCTCCTCGTGGCGGCGACGGCGCCACGGGCGATCGCGCAAACCCAATATTCGATCGGCTATCCGAGCCCGGAGCAGCAATACATGCTGGAGTTGATCAACCGCGCTCGCGCGAATGGCGGCGCGGAGGCGGCGCGACTGGGGCTGAATGGACTCCAGGAAGGGCCGCCCAGCATCAACGGCCAGTCGTTTACGATTGCGAATAGCGCGCAGCCGCTCTCCTGGAATCCGCTGCTGGCAAACTGCGCCCAGAACCACGCGAAATTTCTGAACGACAACGACCAGTTTTTCACCGGCACATCGCCGCACACGTTCGGCGGCACGACCCCGGAAGGGCGGATCAACGCGGCCGGTTACCCGATGAACCTCGGGGCGGAATACAACGGCCCGACGACAGCCGGCGGGTTTTTTCCCGGACCGGAAAACGTGGCCGAGAACGAGACGATCGGCAGTGGACCGTTCACCGGGCCGAAGCTGGTCGCAGCGATCCTGCAGCAGCATAACGATCTGTTCACCGATCAAACCGTGCCGGGCCGCGGCCATCGCATGACGACGATGCTGACGTATTGGCGGGAAGTCGGAATCGGAATCAATGCCGGCACCGACCAGGGCTCGGGGAGCACCTGGGATTCGCTTTACACCGTGCAAAATTTCGGCCGGCAAACGAACCCGGTCCCGTTCGTGACCGGCGTTGTTTACCAGGACACGAACGGCAACGGCTTCTACGATCCAGGCGAAGGGATTGGCGGCATCCGCGTCGACGCGGCCGGCAGCGGCTTTTTCGCGATCACGGCGCCGTCCGGCGGCTACTCGGTTCCGGTGCCGGGCAGCGGTAATTACACGGCGACGTTCAACGGCGGCGCGATCGTTAACGTCCAGCGAGCGGTCACCGTCGCCAATTCGCTGAATGCGAAATTGGATCTGGTCGCGCCGGTCAGCGCCGCGCCGGTTCTATTGGCCAACGTCTCAACCCGGCTCCCGGTCGCGGCCGATCCAAACGCGTTGATCGCCGGATTTATCCTGACGGGTTCGGAGGACAAGAAAGTGATCGTTCGCGCGATCGGTCCGTCGCTGAACATACCCGGGCAGCTCGCCAACCCGACGCTCGAGCTGTATCAGGGCAACACTTTGCTGGCGTCGAATGACGATTGGCAAAACCAGCCGCCGGCAGACCGTGACGCCGTCGTCAACAGCACAATTGCGCCGACCAACCCCGCTGAGTCCGCGCTGGTGCGAACGCTTCCGGCCAATGGGCTGAACTACACCGCCGTCGTTCGCGGGGTCAGCAACTCCGCCGGCATCGCCGTGGTCCAGGTCTACGACCTGAACACGGGGGCGAACTCGCGGCTGGCGAACGTTTCCACGCGCGGTTTCGTCCAGACCGGCGACAACGCTTTGTTCGCCGGGACGATTGTGCTCGGGCAAACGTCGGAACGCGTGGTCATCCGCGCGATCGGCCCGTCGCTAAACATTCCGGGTAAAATCGCCGATCCGACGCTGGAGCTGGTCGATTCGAACGGGGCGCGGGTAGCGTTCAACGACAATTGGCGGACGAGCCAGGAGGTCGACATCATCGCGACCACAGTGGCGCCCACGAACAACCTCGAGTCCGCCATCGTGGCGACGCTCTCCGGGAATGGTTCCAATTACACGGCGATTGTCCGCAGCGCGACGAACACGCCCGGCATCGCGGTTGTGGAAGTTTACGCGCTGAATTAGAAGTGATTCGGCGGTTGGTCGCGCCGATTCATGAACGGGAATTCGACAAAAGGGTTTTTCGGAACGCGCGTCGCGCTGAGCTTCGCGCTTTGTTTCGGCGGCGTGTTGCTGGCGATGATGGCCTGGTCGTCCGCCGCGAATCCGTCCGGCAGCCTGGCCAATATCGCGCCGGAAGTTTTAGCAGAAACGGCGGACAGCAACAGCAGCGCGTCGATCGTGATCATGCTGGCGGACCAGGCGGACGTCAGCGCGGCGCACCGGATGTCCGACCAGGACGCGCGCGGCTGGTTCGTCTATAACACCCTGACGCGACACGCGGCGCGGACCCAGGCGGCGTTGCGCGCGGAGCTCGAGGCGCGCGGCGTGAGTTACCAGACTTTTTGGGCAGCGAACATGATCGTGGCGACGGCCGACGGGGCGTTGATCCAGTGGCTCGCGAGTCGCGACGACGTAGCGCGGATCGATTCAAATAATCCGGTCCGCTGGATTGAGCCGCCGGAGATCGCGAATTTCAGCCCGGCGCCGAACGGCCCGAGCGCACCGAACACGGCCGAGTGGAGCGTGCTGAACGTGAACGCGCCGAGCGTGTGGGCCCTCGGTTTCAACGGCGCCGGGATGGTGATCGGCGAGCAGGACACGGGCGTGCGATGGACGCATGCCGCGCTCAAGGCGAAATATCGCGGCTGGGACGGAACGGCCGCAAACCATAATTACAACTGGCACGATTCGATCCATTCCGGTGGCGGTGACTGCGGCCCGAATACGATCGCGCCGTGCGACGACAGCGGGCACGGCACGCACACCGCCGGCACGACGGTCGGCGACGATGGGCTCGGGAACCAGATCGGCGTCGCGCCGGGCGCGCGCTGGATCGGTTGCCGGAACATGGACGTGGGGAACGGCACGCCGGCGAGTTACACCGAATGCTTTCAATTCATGATCGCGCCGACGGATTCGTCCGGGAACAACCCGAACCCCGCGTTGCGGGCGCACGTGTTGAACAACTCATGGACCTGCCCGGCCAGCGAAGGTTGCACGACACGCGCCGAGCTGGAGACGATCGTCAACAACACCCTGGCGGCCGGCATTTTCGTCGTCGCCTCCGCCGGCAACAGCGGTCCGAATTGCTCGACGGTGAGCGATCCGCCTGCGATTTACGACGCTGCGTTTTCGGTCGGCGCTTACGATATCAATAACTCGCTCGCCGCTTTCAGCAGTCGCGGGCCGAGCACCTATTACGTTCCCAACCTTCTCAAACCGAATCTTTCCGGGCCCGGCGTGAACGTGCGCTCGAGCACGCGGACGAGCGACACCAGCTATGGGAACTTGAGCGGCACCTCGATGTCATCGCCGCACGTCGCCGGCGTGGTGGCGTTGCTTTGGTCCGCGCGGCCGCAGCTGGTGCGCGACATCGCCGCGACGAAAGCGCTTCTCCAGAATACCGCCAACCCTTCCGTGCTCGTCGCCGCGCAAACCTGCGGCGGAACTTCCTCGGGCCAGATCCCGAACAACACTTTCGGGTATGGGCGGGTCGACGTGCTCGCGGCGGTGAACGCCTCTGGTTCGGCCACGCCGACGCCAACGGCAACGGCAACGCCGACAGCAACTGCGACCGCCACACCCACCGCAACAGCAACAGCGACCGCAACCGCAACGCCAACCGCGGCGGCGACGGCCACCGCGACTCCCACCGCCACGCCGCCCACCGTCCTGGGCAATATCTCGTCGCGCGTCCAGGTGCAGAACGGTGACAGCGCGCTCATCGGCGGCTTCATTATCAGCGGCGCGCAAGACAAGAAAGTCGTCATCCGCGCGCTCGGCCCTTCTCTCAATCTCCCAGGCAAACTCGCAAACCCGACGCTGGAACTGCGCGATTCCTCCGGCGCAATTCTGCAGGGAAACGATGACTGGATTAATTCGCCGGACCGCCAGGCGATCCAGGACCTCGGGCTTGCGCCTCCGGGCGACGCGGAATCGGCGCTGATCGCCTTGTTGCCGGCAAACGGAAAGAGTTACACGGCAGTTGTTCGCGACGCCGGCAACAACATCGGAACCGGCGTCGTGGAGATTTACGACGTCGATCGCACCGCGGATTCGAAGTTGGCGAACATCTCAACGCGGGGCCTGGTGCAGAACGGCGACAACGTTCTCATCGCGGGAACGATCGTTCTCGGGCCGAGCTCGCAGAAGGTGATCGTTCGGGCCATCGGGCCGTCGCTGAATATTCCCGGCAAACTGGGCGATCCGAGTCTCGAGCTTCGCGATGCCAACGGCGGATTGATTCGCGCCGATGATAACTGGCGGACCGGAGGCCAGCAGAGTGAGATCCTGCAAACGGGCGTGGCTCCGACGAACGATCTCGAGTCCGCGCTGATCGAAACGCTTCCGGGAAACGGCGCGGGTTACACCGCGATCGTTCGCAGCGCAAATGGAGTCGGCGGGATCGGAGTGATTGAAGTTTACGCGCTGAACTGAGCGGCTCGCCGTCAGTCCTTCGGCGCGAGGGACGCGACGAACGCTTCGAACCGCGGATCACCGCGTAACGGATCCCAGAAGGGGAGCAGCTTGAACTGGCCGTAGCCACCCGGGCCGGGGAGCAGAATCGTTTTCTGCATTTGCTCGATGCTGGAATCTTTTTCGCCGGACCAGGCCGAGATGACCGCCACAAAATCGAGGATTACCGCGCCGTCGATCGAGTTGTGCGCCGCGGGCGTTAACTCTGTGGCCCGCTGCGCTTCGCGCAGCGCCTCCTCTTTCCGGCCGAGCGCGGCGTCGATCAGTCCGAGGACGCAGAGCGCCGGTCCGTAGTCGCCTTGCGCGGCGACAATTTTTTCCTGGACCAAACGGGCCGCGCCAAAAGAAGCCTGGGCGGCCGCCGCGTCACCTTGCATGCGCGCAATCAATCCCTTCGTGAATTCTCGATCAAAACGCATAACACCCGGCCCCCAGGTGTTGTCGTCGCCCATGTCGGTGGCGGCCATGCTTGCGGCCTCCGGGTTCCGCTCGCAAAGAGCGAGGTAAGCGCGAATCGGCGCGAGTTTCCGGCGCATGGCGGGATTGCGGGCAATCTGGGTATCGATGACCTGGCGGAGCGGCCCCGTGTCCGCGCGCCATGAGATGTCGACCTGCGCCCGATGGATGGCTGCCTCCATGTTGTCGGGCTCGAGCGCGAGGACCTTGTCGACCGCAGCCGCTTCCTGCCGATATTCGCGGAGCCATTCGTAGCCCCACGAAATTTGATTGAGCAATTCTGCGTTGCGCGGATCGAGTTCGAGGGCGCGCCTCAGGTTGCCGACGTATTCTGTCCAGCGGCCTTCCTTTTGGTCGATGTTTCCGATGAGAGAGAAACAACGGCCGTCGTTAGGCAAAGTCCGGCGCGCGAAGTCGACCTCTTGCCGGGCCGCGTTGTAGTTTCCCTGGCTGTAAAGGTGAACAGCGAGAGCGAAGTGGGTTTCCCCGGAGTCCGGCCGCAAACGCACCGCAGAGCGGACGGCGGAGTCCGCGGCGGCGAGCCGTTCCGGCGTATGATCGAGGCCCGAGCGATAGAGACGGTCGTGCGCGTCCGCTAATTTGCAGTAGGCCAGGAAGAATTGCGGATCGATCGCAATCGCGCCTTCGACAAGTGCGATCCCGCGAAGCAAATCTTCTTTCGCGGTCCGGTTAATCGCGGCGCTATTGATGAGCGCCGCGCCGCGAATGTACGATTCCAAGGCGGCCGTGCTGGCTGTAGGCCTCTCCTCGATGACCGCTTTTTCCGCGGGACTGATGCGCGCCTCGAGCTGGTCCGCGATGGTTTGCGCGATTTCGCTTTGCATGGCGAACACATCGGCGAGATCGCGGTCGTAACTCTGGGCCCAGAGATGCGCGTCGGTCCGCGCGTCCACCAATTGCGCATTGACCCGCACCCGCTGGCCGACGCGTTGCACGCTGCCTTCCAGCAAATGGGCGACGCCCAGCTGCTGCCCGATCTCGCGCGCGTTTCGGGGACTGCCGCTCTTATAAAGATTTGCCGAAGTGCGGCTGATCACTTTCAGATCGGCGATCTTTGCCAGATCGGACAGGATTTCGTCCTGCACGCCGGACGCGAAGTAAGCGTTCTCCACGTCAGTGCTCAAATTGTCGAAGGGCAAAACCGCAATGCTTTTTTGAGGAACCGCGGGTGTCTGCGGGACTGCGACGGTGGCCGGAGGAGAATGACGGAGCTGGCCGCGGAGGAACAGGAAGGCTTCCGCGAGCGCGACGATCATCACGATAGCGAGCACCAGCCGGCGCGGACCGGGGTTCGGCGTCGGACTAACAACCTCCGGCTCGGCGGGGGCCTCAGTGAGCGGTTGCTCCGCTGGCGCCGCAGGCGTGGGAGGTTCCAGATCGGAGAAGTCCCTGATGTTGACGGCTGCGACGAAACGATAACCGCGGCCCGGCACTGTGACGATGAAACGGTGCAGCGCCGGCGTTTCCCCCAGAATCCGGCGAAGGGTCGAAATATTCTGGCTCAGGTTGTTCTCCTCGACGATCGAGTCGGGCCAGACAGCCTCCATGAGACGCTCTTTGTCGAGCACGGTGCCGTGGTGCTCGACCAGAAAGAGAAGGGTGTCGAAAACTCTGGGCGTAAGAGGAATCGGCGTTCCGTCGCGCCGCTGCAGGAGCCGCTTGGCAGGGTCTACGAGAAAATCTCCAAATTCGTAGAGCTGGACGGAGGGCGTTTCCATCGCGTCTCAGAACAATTCAAAAATTTTCAGGCGCCGCCTAAAGACTTTCACGCCGCTCGCCGCAACGCTGCAACCGCGAGTTGAAATCACAAATCCACAAAACCAGAAAGAAGAGAAAATTGCCATGAAAACAAAAGCTGCCCTGGCCATCGCCAGCCTGTTAGTTGTCCTTTGCGCTCCGGCCCGCACGCTGGCGCAATGTCCGGTCACGGAGGTGACCACCGGTCTTCAAGCGCCCCTCGGGATCGTCTTGTCGAAGAAGGGGAACCTGCTCATTGCTGAGACGGGGAACCCCAATCCCAATAGCGGCCGCATCTCCATCGTTTCGTCCGGGGGAACGCGCCGAACCCTCATCGATGGCCTGCCGTCGGGGATCAGCTCCGAGGGAAACGAGCCGTCTGGCCCGGCCGGAGTCTTCCTGCACGATCGCACCCTCTACGTCGCTATTGGAGTCGGCGACGCCGTGATTGCGGGACCAGTCCAGGGCAGCGAACAACCGAATCCCAATCCTTCATCGCCCCTGCTCAGCTCCGTTCTCGCGATCCATTTCAGCACCGCGGTCGAAAAAAACACCCAGGGATTCAGCCTGACAATGTCCCAGCAGCAAACGCTCGCCAGCCGGCAACCGGTTACTCTTACCAACAGCGCCAACGAACAGATCACGGTCGAGCTCGTCGCGAACTTTCCGAACTATACGCCCGACCCGCGACCCGACTTCGCGGGCAACGTCCGCAACAGTAATCCGTTCGACCTGGTAGCGGCAGGAAACCATCTCTATGTCACCGATGGCGGCCAAAACGTGGTGTATGACGTGAACCTAACGAGCGGTGCTTTTACCGGTCTGGTCGCGTTTCCGCCAGTCGCGAACCCGCTGCCGTTCGGCCCGCCGTTCGTGGATGCCGTGCCGACCGGGATCGCATTTTCCGATGGCCAGTTGCTGGTGACGCTCTTTCGCGGGTTTCCCTTCGCCCCCGGAACTTCGGTAGTCGAGAAGGTCAATCCGCAGACGGGGAGCCACGCGCCGTTCATCTCGGGATTGAAGACGGCGATCGATGTTGTTCAGGTCCACGCCGACGAGGACCTGACGAACGTGAGCCGCTATTTGGTGCTGGAGCATTCGTCCGGCGACGTGCTGAGCGGACCCGGCCGCCTGTTGCGTTTTAATCAAGCCGGCGCCGCGCCCGTGGTCCTGGCCGATTGTCTCGCTGCGCCGAGTTCGATGGCGTTGGATCCAGCTACCGGCACCCTTTATCTCACCGAACTCAACGGCCACGTCGCCGCGATCGCGGTAGCGGCGGAGCCGCGCGATCTCGACGCTGCATTTCTGCCGACTCTCCTCAACGTCGCCACCCGCGGGAAAGTGCAGAGCGGCGACGAAGTCTTGATCGGTGGTTTCATCCTCGGCGCCGGAACGAGCAGCGGTAACTCGCGGGTCGTCGTTCGCGCCATTGGGCCATCTCTGAGCAGCAAAGGAGTGTTGAACCCGTTGCCCAATCCGATTCTCGAGTTGCACGACGCGATCGGAGCGATCATCGCCCGCAACGACGACTGGAAACAGACGCAACAAGCAGAGATCGAAGCCACCGGCCTTGCGCCGGCGAACGAGTTGGAATCGGCAATCCTGACAACGTTGCCGCCCGGCGGCTATACCGCCGTCGTGCTTGGCGCGAACAACGACACCGGCATCGCCGTGGTCGAAGTGTATGCGCTGAATTGACGAGCAATTGCGTTGCTGGTGCGCGGGCGCGTGTGAGACAGTGGGCCGGCTTCGTGAAGTGATGTTTGTGCTGAGATGAACGCGTCGATGAGTGTACCCATGCGACCGCTTGGTCGGACGGGGGTCGATCTGCCTGTGCTCGGGTTGGGTACGGCCCCCGCCGGCCACCGAATCGAGAAAGACGCGCTCGAGTTCTTTCAGGAATGTTTGGACGCCGGCATTACCCACATCGACACCGGTCCCCAGACTGGCGGTTATGGTCATGCGCAGGTTTATCTCGGCAAGATATTGCGGGAGCGCCGGGACGAACTCTTCATTGCCACCCGCTGCGACGAGCCGGATGGCGAAAAGGCCCTCAAGCAATTGACCCAGAATCTCGCCCACCTGGGGATAGAGCGCGCCGATCTGGTCTATGCCCAAAGCCTCGGCGCCGATGCGATGACGCCCGAAAAGATTTACGGGCCTGCTGGCGTTTGCAAAGCGCTCGAGAAGGCCCGCGCCGACGGGTTGACACGATTTCTCGGCGTCACTGGTCACCATAAGCCATGGCGATTTCTTCGAGCGATCCAGGAATGGGATTTCGACGTGATGATGAATCCCGTCAGCATTGTTGCGCGACACATTTACGACTTTGAAGGGCACGTCTGGCCGGCGGCCCAGGCGCGCGGCATCGCCTTAATCGGCATGAAGGTGTTCGGCGGGGTCAAGGAGAGCGCTCGGAGTCCAAAGGGAGCGCTTCTGGATGACGAATTAAAACAGCAGGCCCTGCGTTATGCGCTCGGGCTTCCGGGAGTTACCGGCGTCGTGATCGGGATGTATGACGGTGAGGAGTTGAGGCAGCTTCTCGAGTGGGTCAGGAATCCGCTCTCGTTCGGGCCCGAGGATTTGAAGGAGATCGAGCTGCGCACCCGAACCCTGGCCGGTGAGTGGCAGGAAGTTTACGGACCAGTCATATAAGGCGGTCTGAGTTGTCCGCTATCCGGGAAGAGCCGGGATTTCAAGGTAAGCCGCAAAACGGTCGGTGGCGCTTGCCTCCGCCACGACTTGCAATGCCTGGTCGAACGCAGCGCGCGTCTCATCGAGAGCGATGTCATCGTGCGCTACACTCGGCAGGAACAGGTTTTTGGTTGTCAGCACGCCAGCTTTAAGAAGTTCCTGCTGAAGCAACGTCCGCATGAGGGTCCGGCGATGCGCATTTGGTTCATCGAAGGCGACCAGCATTCGGAAGGGAGGCCCGATCAGCCGCGCCGCTACCTCCGCGCCTTTGCAGGCGTGGTGGAAGGTCTGGCGCAAACGCTCACCGAAATTCCAGATCCGCGACGGAATGTCTTCCGCGCGATAAATGCCGAGAGCTTCTCGCGCCGCCGCCAATGAATACATCTCGCCTTTGAACGTGGGTTCGTAGGAAATCCGCCCGATCGACGTGTCGAACACGTCTCGCCGTCCCATCAAGGCGGCGAGCGGCATACCCGCGCTGAGCGCCTTCCCGAGACAGGTAAGATCGGGACGCGTCCTGGTTGCATGCTGAACACTGCCGCCGCGATAACGAAAGCCAGTAATGATCTCGTCGAAGATTACGAGTGCGCCCTCACCATGGGCGAGATCGATCATCGCCTGGAGGAAATCGGCATCCGCCTCTTTGACCGGTCCGCTCAAGCTCTCGAGCACGCCGGCGGGCTCGAGCAAGACCGCGGCGACCTGGCCGCGATAACGCGCGAACAACTCGCGCAGTTGTTCGAGGTTCCCGGCCGCAAACTGGTGGAGGAGCGGCTCCGATCGGGTCGGAACTCCGGTTGCCTCGAACCCGAGCCGTTCGACGTACCAATCCTGCCAACCGTGGTAGCCACAAAAGAGGACGATCGGCCGCGAGGTGTGCACGCGAGCCATCCGGACCGCGGCCGTGCAGACATCCGAACCGTTCTTGCCGAAGGTGACCGCTTCCGCGCTGGGGAAGAAGGCTCGCAGCAGATCCGCCACTTCCGGCATGAGAGTGTGCGTAAGGGTGATCATGGGTCCGGATTGCAGCGCCGCGACGATCGCCTGTTGAATCCGCGGGTCCGCGTATCCGAGCAGGGCGGAACCCCAGCCCATCAGGTAGTCAACGAATTGGCGCCCTTCGACGTCGGTGGTGCGGCAGCCCCGCGCTTCCAGAGCGAAGTGCGGGTATCCCGGACCAGTGCTACTCCACGAGATGCCGTCGCACGGCAACCAACACCGGGCATGGCTCTCCAGAACGTTGTCCCTGAGTTGCGCGGTTTGAGTGCGTTCATTCGCCGCGATTGTTACGGGCACGCGCAGGACTTCGGAAGAACCGGCGCCGCTCTCGCCGTCGTTCTCCACTGCGGCGAAGGTGAATTCGTGCGGGCCAAGCGCAGTGATCGTCCGGAATATCCAGGAGACACTTACTCGTTCGCCCGGGTGGACAATCTGCGGGATTTCTATTTGCGCGACGAGCTGCCCGTCAAGCGAGGCATGTATCCGGAAGGATCCCGGCTCCCAGGTTCGCTCTCCATTATTCTCGAGGGTAACCCATCCGCTGCGGAGTTCGTTCTCCGGCAATGTCGCAGGGAAATTGTGGCAGACCCAGGTCGCGCCAATCGTGTTGGACGGAGAGGCGATCATTTGTGCTAGCGCGCCCGCTGCCACGCGCCATAGGTTGCCCCTGCGGTCACTTCAATCGTCGTGCCGTCGATGGCTTCGTTCTCGATGACATGCCGGATCAGGAACGCGATTTCTTCGGGTTCGATCAACCGGCGGAGGTGCACGTCTTTAAGGACATTGCCAAGCGTCGACGGGTCCATGTTTTTCAGCGCTTCGGTTCCCACAAAACCCGGGGCAATGCCTACCGCCCGGATGTTCGTGATCCCGCAGCTATGGAATTCTCCCACCAGGATTTTTGGCCAGAGAGCAACGGCCGCTTTGGTGGAGGAGTAGCCGAGTTGCCCGGGATGGCCGACTTTGTGAATCGAAGAAATAACGAGCAGGAGGCCTGGCCATTTTTCGTCCGCCATTCGCCGGGCGGCTTCACGCACGGTTGCAAGCGTGCCGAGCAAATTCACCTCGACGACCTCGCGAAAGCCTTCCGTCGACAGAACGTGCGCGATCCGGCCTGTTTCTGGGTTCGGCGTCAGGAGCAGTCCATCGCGATTGATGCCGGCGTTCGCGCACACGACGTTGATGGATCCAAAGCGCTCAACGGCGGCGTCCATGAGCCTGGCCACGTCGCCATCGCTCCTCACGTCAGCGAGAACTCCGATGGCGCTTCCACCTGCAGCCTGGATGCGATTGACTGCCGCCTCGAGTTCGGTTGGCAGAATGTCGCCGAGAACCACTCGGGCGCCCGCCGCCGCGAGCGACTGCGCAATCACAAAACCGATCCCGCGTGCGCCCCCGGTGATGACTGCTACGCAATCGGCTACGTTCATGATGATGGCGCCCTGCAAATCCAGGATCTCACGCCACGACAATGTTCGGTTCCCCCTCACTGCGCCACCCGAAATGGCGGGTCGAACTCATAAAAACTCGGACGCGGTCAGTTCGCTGTCTTCCTCGCGTCGCTGGCGGCATTTTACCTGCTATTTCGGGGTGCCATGGACGGACTCAACCCCCGCCACAACCACATCTGGTTTGCTCTGGCCTTTCTTGCCTGTGCACTCAACGCCCGTGCCCAGGTCGCGCCGCCCCCGGCCCAGACGTTGATAACCGGCGGTGCCCCCGCATCGAGCGACTCTCCAAGCGCCCCCGCGGCCCAGCTTTATTCCATCGGCGACCCGACCAGCGAAGAGCAGTACTACCTGGAGTTGATCAACCGGGCGCGCGCGAATCCCGTGGCGGAAAGCGTCCGGCTGGCGACGACGACCGACGCGAATGTGACCAGCGCCTACAACGCTTTCGGCGTGAACCTCGTGCTCATGCAGACCCAGTTCGCGACGATCCTGCCCCAACCGCCGCTGTCCATGAATGCGACTCTGGTGACGGCGGCGCGCGCCCACAGCCAGAACATGCTTCAAAACAATTACCAGGGGCACGCCGGCCCGGATGGTTCTCTCACGACGCGATTGCAGAGCTACACCGCGGGCGCGAACGGCTGGAACATTGGTGAAAATGTTTACGCTTACTCCAAGTCCGTCTGGTACGGCCACGCCGGCTTCGAGGTCGATTGGGGCGGCAGCGCGTTGACTGGCGGAATGCAGGTGCCCCCAGGCCATCGGCAAAACATTCACAGCCCCGATTTCCGCGAAGTTGGAATCGGCGTTGTCCTCGGCAGCAATGGCGGCAGCAGCGGGGTCGGACCGCAATTGGTGACGCAGGATTTCGGCACGGTCGGCGGCCTGCCGCCTTTGGTGACGGGCGTCGTTTATCGGGATCTCAACAGCAACGGGTTCTACGATCCGGGCGAGGGGGTCGGGGGAGTGACCGTTACCGTTTCGAACGCGAACAGCTATGCTGTGACCGCGAGCGCCGGTGGCTACTCGGTGCCTGTCCCCGGCAACGGTAATTACACCGTGTCGTTCAGCGGCGGCGGCGTTCCGGCCAGCCAGAAAAATGTCGCGGTCGCTGGCGGCCAAAACGTAAAGGCCGATTACGTGGCGAGCGGTACGGTTACGCCACCAACGCCGACGCCGACTCCAACGCCGACGCCTTCAAACCCGGGCGCAGCGAAGTTGGCGAATATCTCCACCCGCGCCGTGGTGGGCACTGGCGCGAACGTTTTGATCGGCGGCTTCATCGTTACTGGCGCGCAGAGCAAACAGGTGATCGTCCGCGCCATCGGTCCTTCGCTGCCGTTGGCCGGCAAACTCCTCGATCCGACGCTCGAACTTCACGACGCAACGGGCGCGCTGCTTGGCTTCAACGACAACTGGAGCGAAAGCGCAAACAGCGCGGCGATCGCCACGAGTGGAGTCGCGCCCGCGAATCCGAACGAGTCCGCGATTTTGATGAGCCTTGCGCCCGGGTCTTACACCGCCGTGTTGAGCGGAGCGAATCAGACGACCGGCACTGCGGTCGTGGAGGTTTACGATCTGGGCGGCTCCGCGAATTCCAGGCTGGCGAACATCTCGACGCGCGCCCTCGTCCAAACTGGTGACAGCGTGTTGATCGGCGGCCTCATCGTAACGGGGCAATCGTCGGCGGACGTCATTGTTCGCGCCATCGGCCCTTCGCTACCGGTTCCGGGCGCGATGGCCGATCCCAGTCTGGAATTGCGCGACGCCAGCGGAGCGCTCATTGGCTCGAACAACGACTGGAAATCCAACCAGCAGGCCGCCATTCTTGGGACGGGCGTCGCCCCGACCCGCGATGCCGAGTCCGCCATCGTGATCTCGTTTTCACCGGGTTCGTATACAGCGATTGTGCGGGACGCGAACGGCGCGGCCGGCGTCGCGGTGGTGGAAGTTTACCAGCTAAATTAGCCACGGTCTCCCGGCCGCCGGCGCGTCGCCGGGTGCTCCAACATTGACTTCGGGCGCGTTCTCCTTTTTGCTTTCGACATGAACGGCAAACGATTCTTGTTCTCCGGCGCGCTAAGTCTTTTGATCGCGGCGTCCGCGCCAGCCGCGCTGGTGTTTGAAAAAACCGAGCTCGACCTGAAGCCCGCGATGGGCGCTTCCAAAGTCGACGCTGTTTTCAAATACGAAAACAAAGGCGACACGCCCGTCCATATCAAGGCGGTCAAGCCTTCGTGCGGTTGCACCACGACCGCGCTCCCGAAGAACGATGTGGCCCCAGGCGAAAAGGGCGAAATCACCGCGACCTTCAATATCGGGGGTCGCACCGGCCTGCAGGTCAAGACGGTCACGGTCGAGACGGACGACCCGAAATCACCGCAGACGGTTTTGACGTTCAAAGCCGACATCGTCCAGCTCCTCGATCTGCAACCGACGTTTGTCTTCTGGCAGGCGAACGAAGCGCCGCAGCCGAAGACCATCATGGCGAAAGCCAGCAAGGGCACGACGGTGAAAAAGGTGGACGTCATCTCGTCGAGCGGCGATTTCACCGCGAAAGTCGAGCCCGGCGCGGCCGCGGGCGAATTCAAGATCCAGGTCCAGCCGAAGGATACCAAGACGCCGCTCAACGCGACCCTGACGATCAAGCCGGATGTCACCCCGGAGGCGCTTTATTACGTGACCGCGCGCGTCATGCCTCCGGGCACGGCGAAGCCGTAAATCGTGAAGTCGCTGGTTCGGCAGAGCGCGTTGCTTCTGGCCATCGCGTTGGTGCCGGGTGCCGTCGAGGCGCTCTATCTTCGCGACAAGATTGCGTGGCAATCACGGGTCGCCGACTCCGATTTCGTTGAGGTCGAAACGGCGCGGGCCTGGGGCGCGAATGCGCTCTGGGTGGACGCCCGGCCGGCCGACGAATTCGAACGCGGCCATGTCCCCGACGCCGTCTCGCTCAATGAAGATCGTTGGAGCGAAGCGTTGCCCCAGTTCCTGGGGAAGGACTGGGCCCCGGACAAAAAGATCGTCGTCTATTGCAGCGCGGCCAGTTGCAACCTCGCGGAAGACGTGGCCCGCCGGCTGCGCGACGAAGCGAAACTGCCTAACGAAATCCGGATCCTGAAAGGCGGCTGGGAAGCGTGGCAGGCGAAAAAATGAAGCCGGTTGTCTTGCGAGTTATCGCCATCGTTGTCGGCGCCCTCTTCGTTTACGCCGGGGCGGTGAAGATCATCGACCCGATCGAGTTCGCGCGCGACATCGACAATTACAAAATGCTGCCGTGGAAGATGTGCGTGGGCCTTGCCCTTTATCTGCCATGGCTGGAAATCCTTTGCGGGCTGGCTTTGATCACGCGCCGGCTCTACCGCGGCAGCGTTTTGCTTGTCACGGGAATGACGGGCGTTTTTATCGTTGCCAGTATCGTAGCGAGGTCGCGCGGCCTCGACGTGAGTTGCGGCTGCTTCGGACACGCCAGCAAGTATTTGAATTTCTCCTGGCATCTCGTCCTCGACTTCGTCTTGCTCGGAGGACTTCTGCTTCTGTGGAAACGACCGGCCGTCGCGCGTTGACCATCCGCGACGCGCAGGACCGCGATCGCGACGCCGTTTGGGAGATTTTTCGCGCGACCGTCGCGCCGGGCGACGCCTTCGTCTACGACCCAAGCACGCCGCGGGAAGAGGCCATGGCCTACTGGTTCGCGAACGGCACTCGCACCTATGTCGCCGAGGCGGACGGAAGAATCGTCGGCAGTTATATCCTCCGGCCGAACCGGCCCGGCTTGGGGAACCACGTCGCCAACGCCGGGTTCATGGTCGACCCCGCGTCGCGCGGATCGGGCGTAGGACGAACGATGGGCGAGCACGCCTTGAGCGAGGCGCGCCGGCTCGGATATCGCGCCATGCAATTTAACTTCGTGATTTCCACGAATGAATCGGCCGTCCACCTTTGGCAGCAACTCGGGTTCAAGATCGTCGGCACCTTGCCCGGCGCGTTTCGCCACGCCCGAAAAGGATTGGTCGATGCCTACGTGATGTTTCGTTCGTTAGACCCCGCCTGACGAAGGCTACAAGTCGGTAAACGGATCGCGTTTTGTGATCGTGCCGGCTTCGCCCTGTTGCTGAATCAGCTTCGCGACGAGACCGGTCCAGCCCGTCTGATGCGGCGCCCCCAGCCCTGCGCCGGTGTCGCCGTGAAAATACTCGTGGAACCAGTAGCGATCCTGGTCGTGCCCGGTGGCCAACGCGTCTCCGCATGAGCGCTCGAATGGACGCTGGCCGTTCCCGTCCCGGAGCCAAAGTCGGATCAGGCGATTCGATAACTCGTTCGCCACTTCCTTGAGCGTCAGATATTGGCCGGAGCCGGTCGGACACTCGACTTTGAAATCGTCGCCGTAGTAGTGATCGAATTTCTGGAGCGATTCGATCAGCAAATAGTTGATCGGCAACCAAACCGGCCCGCGCCAGTTCGAGTTGCCGCCGAAAATATTCGTCTGCGATTCGCCGGGATCGTAGCGAACGACGCGTTCCGAGCCATCGTCCGATCGCAGAACGTAAGGATGGTCCGCGTGAAATTTACTGAGCGATCGGACGCCGTATTCGCTCAGGAATTCAGCCGAGTCGAGCATCCGCCGGAGCAGGCATTTCATGCGGTGGCCGCGGGTGAGCGCGATTAAGCGGCGGTCGCCCACGCCGGGCTGGTGCCAATGCGAGATGAGGCTGGCGAGATCGGGACGGTTTTCCAGATACCATTCGAGGCGTCCCTTGAATCCCGGCATCGCGTCGAGCAGTTCCGGCTCGATCGTTTCGACCGCGAGCAACGGCATCAGGCCCACCAGCGAACGGACGCGCAACGGGAGGTAACGTCCATCCGGCAGGTGAAGCACGTCGTAGTAAAATTCGTCGGGCTCATCCCACAGCCCGATCCCCTGGCCGCCCAGGTCGTTCATCGCGCCGGCGATGCCGAGAAAATGCTCGAAGAATTTCGTCGCGATATTTTCGTAAACCGGATTCTGGCGGGCGAGCTCGAGCGCCATCCGCATGAGATTGAGGGAGAACATTCCCATCCAGCTGGTGCCGTCGCTTTGCTCGAGATATCCGCCGCCGGGCATGGGCGCGCTCCGGTCGAAGACGCCGATATTATCGAGCCCGAGGAACCCGCCCTGGAAAATGTTTTTCCCCTGGGAGTCTTTCCGGTTCACCCACCAGGTGAACGAGATCAGCAGCTTGTGGAAAACCGTTTCGAGGAAATCACGGTCGCCTTGGCCGGTTTGTTTCTCTTCGATTTTGTAAACGCGCCACGCGGCCCAGCCAATCACCGGCGGGTTCACGTCGCTGAAATTCCATTCGTAGGCGGGGATCTGACCGTTGGGATGCTGGTACCATTCGCGCAGGATGATATCGAGCTGGCCCTTGGCGAAAAAGGGATCGACCAGGGCGAGGGGGATGCAATGAAAGGCGAGGTCCCAGGCCGCGTACCACGGATACTCCCATTTATCCGGCATCGACATGACGCGTTCGTTGTAGAGATGGCGCCACTCGGAATTGCGGGCGCGCTTTCGCTCGGGCGGCGGCGCCGGCTGCCCCGGGTCGCCGTTCAGCCAATCTTCGATGACGTAGTAATAGAACTGCTTGCTCCAAAGCATTCCAGCCAGCGCCTGGCGATGAATCGATTTGTGCTCGGCACTCAGGCAGTTCGGCTCGAGCGCGTCGTAATATTCGTCCGCTTCATTTTTTCGCGCCCGCAGAACCGTATCGAAATGCTCGAACGCTTCGATCTCCAGGACGGGCTGGCATTCCGGTCGCGGAACTCTGGCCGGCTCGGCCGATTCGTGTTCCTCGGTCGCTTCGCCGACGCGGCCAAACCAAAGTCGCAACGTCTCGCTCGACCCGGGGGCAAGGTTCAACGCGTAATGCGCGGCGCCCTTCGTGCCGGTCCATTCCGGATTCACCGCGGCCGCGTCTCCGTGAACGATGAAAGCGTTGATCCCATCTTTCACAAAGCGGCCTGCGTTCGGCGCGCCGAAAAGAGAGAAAACGTTGGTTTCGTTTTCCGTGAAGAGAAGCTCGCGCGCGCCTTCGCAGCGGAGTTTGTAATCGCCGAGCGCGCGATGACTCGACTGGATCGTCAGGGATCGCCCGGCCAAATCCGAGCTCGCCCGCAGCACCGGACGATAATCGTCCCGTCCCCACGACCAGGTATTGCGAAACCAAAGCGTCGGCAGGATATGGAGCGGCGCTGCTTCCGGACCGTGATTGGTCGCGGTAACGCGGATGAAAAAGTCGTCGGGATCGACCTTGGCATATTCGAGCTCGATATCGAAGTAACGGTGGTCGCGCAGAATCCCGGTGTCCCAGAGCTCGGGTTCCGGCGCCTCCTTCGGTCGCCCGCGATTCGCCGCGACCAGGTCCTCGTACGGGTAACGCGCCTGCGGATAACGATAGAGCATCCGCATGTAGCTGTGAGTCGGCGTGCAGTCCGTGTAGAAATAAATTTCCTTTACGTCTTCGCCGTGGTTCCCCTGCGGACCCGTCACGCCGAAGAGCCGTTCTTTCAGGAACGGATCGCGCTCGTTCCAAAACGCGAACGCGAGACAGAGGCGCTGCTTGAAATCGCAAATCCCGCCAATCCCATCCTCGCCCCAGCGAAACGCGCGCGAACGGGCCTGGTCGTGCGGGAAATAATTCCAGGCGTCGCCATTCGCGCTGTAATCTTCGCGCACCGTTCCCCAGGCACGCTCCGCCAGGTAAGGTCCCCAGAGATGCCAGCGCTCGTCCTTGTTATTCTCCGCAAGGCGCTGCTGCTCGGCGTTCACGAGCCCGATTACCGATTAAAAATCGAAAATCAGCAACTCCGAACTGATCGCGAGCACCGAACGCTTTCAGTGTCGAACTTCGAAAATCGGCTCACTCCCACTCGATGGTGCTCGGCGGTTTCGTCGAGATGTCGTAGCAGACGCGGTTCACGCCTTTGACTTCGTTGACGATCCGGTTCGAGATCCGCGCCAGCAGTTCGTACGGGACGCGCACCCAATCCGCCGTCATCCCGTCCTGGCTCTCCACGATGCGCAACGCGATCGTGTTTTCATAGGTCCGCTGGTCGCCCATCACTCCGACCGATTGCACCGGCAACAGCACGGCGAACGATTGCCAGACTTTGTAATACCAGTCCGCTGCTTCCATTTCGCTGACCACGATCGTGTCGGCGTCTCGCAAAATCCGGAGCCGCTCCGGCGTGACTTCACCCAGGATTCGCACCGCCAACCCCGGTCCCGGGAAAGGCTGGCGATACACGATCTCCTTCGGCAATCCCAGCTGGAGGCCGGCCTGCCGCACTTCGTCCTTAAACAATTGGCGGACCGGTTCGACCAACTCGAAATGCATTTTTTCCGGGAGCCCGCCGACGTTGTGGTGGCTCTTGATGACGTGCGCCGGATTGCCGCCGATCGCCACGCTTTCGATCACGTCCGGATAGAGCGTCCCCTGCGCCAGGAAATGGTAGCCGCCGTGCCCGCCCGATCCGCTGGCCGCGTCTTCCGCCAGCAATTCTTCAGTCGCGTGCTCAAAAACCGCGACGAATTCGCGCCCAATAATTTTCCGCTTCTCCTCCGGGTCGGTGACCCCTTCCAGTAACTTCAGGAAGCGGTCGGCGGCGTCGACGTACTTGAGCCGGATATGAAAATTTTCTTCGAACACGCGCTGGACGATTTCTTCCTCGCGCGCGCGGAGGAGGCCGTTGTTCACGAAAATACAGGTGAGCTGGTCGCCGATGGCCTTGTGGAGAAGCGCCGCGACGACGGAGGAATCGACTCCGCCGCTCAACCCCAGCACAACTTTCTGGTCGCCCACCTGGCGGCGGACCCGGTCGCACGCCTCGTCGATGAACGAGCCCATCGTCCAATCCATCGCGCAGCCGCAAATGTGGAACACGAAATTTTGGATGATTTCTTTCCCGCGCGGGGTGTGCGCGACTTCGGGATGGAACTGGAGCGCGTAAAGTTTCCGCTCCGGGTGTTCCATGGCGGCGAAGGGCGAATTATCGGTCCGCGCCGCGCTGCGGAAGCCGGCCGGCATTGCGGTGACCTTGTCGGCGTGGCTGCTCCAAATGTCGATCTGCGGGCCGATGCCGTCGAACAGCCGGGACCCATTCGAAATGTGGAGCATGCCCGAGCCGTATTCGCGCCGTTCGCTGAATTCCACCTGGCCACCGAGATGGTGCGCCATCAATTGCATGCCGTAACAAATGCCGAGCACCGGGATTCCCAGCGAAAAAATTTCCGGGTCCGGCTGCGGTGATTTTTTATCGTAAACGCTGGCCGGGCCGCCCGAGAGGATGATGCCCTTGGGGCCCAACGCCGCCGCTTCACCCGCCGAGATATTGAACTGGACGATCTCCGAGTAAACCTGGCACTCGCGAACGCGGCGCGCGATGACCTGCGTGTACTGCGAGCCGAAATCGAGGATCAGGATCTTCGAGTGCGGCGTCGCGACAGACTTGGTCATGGATGGGTTTCTTTGATGTTCGGATCGTCGGAACGGTCCACTGGTCCGAGCGTGCCGTTGCCGGTAATGCCGCGCTGGAATTTTTCCTGCGCCTCCTGCACGATGGGTTTTTCGAGAGGATCGGCGCAACCGCCGAGAACAAAGACGGCGTTCGCCAGAAGGAAAACGACAATGCAGGCCTTCAAGCGCGAAGAATACTTAAGAATGGGAAGGTGACAAGTGACGAGTAACCAGTTTCAGCTGCGGGCTGCGCGATGATTGAGCCCGAAGTTCTGCTCCAGGGATATCGGCTGGGCGTTTTCCCGATGGCGATGGCCGACGGCGCGATCGAATGGTTCTCGCCGGATCCGCGCGCGATCCTGCCGCTGCGCGAATTTCACGTGCCGCACACCGTCGACCGCGCGTTCAAGAAAGGAACGTTCCAGATTCGCATCAACGTCTGCTTCGTTGAGGTGATGCGCGCCTGCGCGGGCCGGCCGGAGACCTGGATCAACGACGAGATTGTCGCGAGTTACACGCGATTGCACGAGCTCGGCTACGCCCATTCCGTCGAGGCGTGGAAGGACGGCGCGCTCGCCGGCGGCCTCTACGGGGTCGCGATCGGCGGAGCGTTCTTCGGCGAATCGATGTTTCATCGTGTCCGGGACGCGTCCAAAGTCGCGCTCCTCGGGTTGGTCGAGCATCTGCGCAGCCGGAAGTTTGTGCTGCTCGACACGCAATGGGTCACGCCGCATTTGGAACAATTCGGCGCCCTCGAAATTCCGCGCGCGAAATACCTGCATCTCCTCACGACCGCCGTGAATTTGCCGCGGACGTTTTTGTAGGCTCCGCGCCGAATGCCGAGCACGACGGCGAGCGAAGCGCTTGCCCTGCCACCGGATTGCGGCATAGTTTCCGCCCGCGTCGGAACAGCGCGCATCAGGGCTGGGTAGCTCAGTTGGTAGAGCAGAGGACTGAAAATCCTCGTGTCGGGGGTTCAATTCCCTCCCCAGCCACTTCGCGGCCATCTCGATGCTCATGTCACCCGAGACAGACCCACATCCTTTGGCCGCAAATCATCCCGCTGTGGTTTCGTCGACGACCGAACCGAAGTGGTGGTGCTGGACGCTGATCCTGGCCGCTCTTCTTTTCGCGGCCATTCTGCTCAATGACGCCGACACGATTTTTCGGAGTGAATATTACGAGACCGGGGATTACGCCGCGAACTCGCTTCAGGTCCGGCGAGCGAAGCGGTTCCAGGAACTGCTCGGCAACTATTCGCGCTTCGGCTTTCACCATCCCGGGCCAGCCTTCTTTTATACCTACGCCTTGGGTGAAGCACTGTTTTACGACGCGACCCATCTTGTCCCAACTCCGTTCAACGCTCAGCTCATCGCGCTTCGGGCGCTCAGCGCGTTTTTCTTTAGCGCAACCGTTTTGCTGATTGCGCGGCGGCTCGGCGGCGGCGCGCGGGGACGATGGTTTTTGGGCTTGGCGCTGTTGCTGGCGGCATGGCACTTCGGTTCGGTTGGCCGTTTCTATAATTTCTTCCCGGGCAACCCCGGATTTTTCTGCATCTGGCCGCCATGCGTCGTGGTCCTGCCGTTTCTCTGTTTCCTGGTGGCGGCGGCTTCGGTCACCGCAGGGGCAGGGCGCGATCTTCCACTCATGGTGTTAGCGGCTTGCTTTCTCGCCCATGGACACGTCGTTATGCCGCTTTTTATTTTGCCGCTGACGCTGCTGGCCTACGGCGGTTTGACCTACTGGACGCGAATCGGTCGAGAGGTCTGGCCATGGCGAGCGTTCGCGCGGCACCATTTGGTTGCTGGGGCGATCCTCGTCGTGTTTCTCCTTCCGATCGCGATCGACGCGCTCACCGCGCATCCGAACAATATCCAACAAATCCTAAAGCATGTCGGCGCGAGCGCTGAAACGCGGCAGGGCCTGCTGCGCTCGGTGCTCTACTTCCTGCACTTTGCGGCTTACACGCCGTATCCCAATCACAATTCGATTCCCGCTTTCGAAAACTTCGACTGGGCCGGGACCGTTCTTTTCTTTCGGACGCATTGGCGCGCCTATGGGCTGTGGGTGGCGAGTGCTGGGTTAACGCTGGGGGCGCTGCGCGGAATTCGGACCGAAATTGAAACTCGACGGTTCGTCCGCGCGATCGCCATCGTGATTTTGGTGGCGACGTTGTTGTCGCTCTTCTGGGGATCGATCCAGGAAGGCACGATGTTCTACTTCAATTCCCATTTTAACTTTGCGATCTATTACGCCGGGTTGTTGATCCTGGCGATCGCGGCCGCGCTTTGGATCGACGGCAAGTTAGCGGGCGCTCGTGGCAAACGGATCGCGATGGTCGGCCCTGTCGTGCTCGGCCTCGCGGTCATCGCGGCGTTCGTGCAGGAGCGTCGCCGCTTTCATTCGGCGCCGGCGAACCAGGACCGGCAACGCCAGTTTGCCGCGTCGATTGAGAAAGCGCTGAGCATCGATCCAGCGCAGCCGAAGTTTATCAATTTCGACTGGACCGCGAGCAGTGAAGCAGTCGGCCTGGCGCTTTATCTGGAGCGGCGCGGCTGCGCCTGGATGGTGCGAGAAGATTGGCCGCTTTTCTTCGGGCGCGACAAGGTAGTCACGCCGGGTCGCACCGACCTGCCGGTGCCGACTGCTTCCTCGTCGTTTTGGCGCGTCGTTTCGCATCAGACGGCGTCGACGATTGGACCCGAGCAACGAGCGACAGTGTTGCCGCTGATGAACGACGCCGATCTAGTTTTTCAAACGCCGGCCGAGTAAATCATTCTGCGTGATGCCCGATCAAAACGCGAACGACGGCAGGGAAACGCTAAAGCTCCTCAGCGTCGTCATTCCGGCCCGCGACGAAGCGGAGTGTGTCGCCTCGACGATCGAGCATCTTCAGTTCGAGCTGCAGCGGAAGGAAGTTCCGTACGAAATCGTGGCGGTGGACGATGGGAGTGTCGATCGGACCTGGAATATCCTCGAGGAAATTTCGGCGGCGAACCCGGGCGTCCGGGCGGTGCGCAACCCGGGTCCGCATGGTTTCGGGCGCGCGGTGATGACAGGCCTGGAGGCGATGCGCGGCGACGCCGTTGTCATCATGATGGCGGACGAATCCGACGAATGCCGCGACGTGGTCCGCTACTGGGAGAAGCTGAACGAAGGATACGACTGCGTTTTCGGCAGCCGATTTGTCCGCGGGGGCGCCGTGATTGATTACCCGTGGCTGAAGCTCCGCGTAAATCGGCTCGCCAATTTGTTCATCCGAATCGTGTTCCGCATCAAGCTGAACGACACCACGAACGCGTTCAAAGCCTATCGCCGGAGCGTGATCGACGGCTGCCAGCCGCTGCTCGCGCCCCATTTCAATCTCACCGTCGAATTGCCGCTGAAAGCGATTGTGCGCGGGTACAGCTGGACAACGATCCCTCTGACATGGCGCAACCGGCGGACCGGCCTCGGCAAACTAAAAATCCGCGAGATGGGCAGCCGCTATTTTTTTATCTGCGCCTACGTCTGGCTCGAGAAATACTTCAGCCGCGGCGATTATCAAAAACGATCCGCTACTCCGTCCGCAGGGCCGACATCGGACTGATGCGAGTGGCGCGGCGCGCGGGGAGCCAGGTGGCGAACAGGGCCGCGACCGCAAGGGTGAGGGGAGCGACGGTGAACGCGACCGGGTCCAGCGCCCCGACTTCGTAGAGCATGCCGCTGAGAATTTTTCCGGTGCCGGCGGCAAGGAGAAGACCGATAACGATGCCGCTGAAAAGCATGACCGAACCTTCGCCCATGATCATGCGCAGGACGGCGCCAGGTTGCGCGCCCAGTGCCATGCGGATCCCGATTTCACGAGTGCGCCGGGCGACGGAGTAGGCTTTGACGCCGTAAAGGCCGACGACAGCGAGACCGAGAGCGAGCCCGCCGAAGACGGAGAACATGGCGGCGCCGGCGCGGACAATCCAAAGCTGGAAGTTGCTGTCGAGGTGTTGGGCGAAACTCTTCAGCGATAAAATCGGCAACGCCGGATCGACTTCCCGAACCGTCCGGCGCAGGAGATCGGCGGTCGCGGCTTCGCTTCCCGGCGCGAGCGAGCGAAAGCGAACGAAGAATGTCACGTTGCTCTGGAAACCGCGGGCGAAAGGCAGGTAAATCTGGCCGCGCGGATCTTTCTCAAAGAGCTCCTGTTTAGTCGCGGGAACGATGCCGACGATTTCGATCTGCTCCTTGCCCGCTTCACCGCTCAAATCGCCAGTCATCCCGACGCCCTTGCTGTCGTTCTTCGCTTTGGGCGCATTGTCGCCGGCGTATTGCATCCGCTGACCCAGCGCGTTGCCTTCCGGCCAGAGTTTTTTCGCGAGAACTTCGTCGACGATCGCCACCATGGGGCCGCCGGATTGCGTCGTCTCCGCCTGAGTGAAAACGCGGCCGCGCACAACGGGCAGCCCGACCGTTGCGAAATAATCGGCGCCGACGCTGTTCCAGGCGGCGCTGAACGCCAAACCTTCAGCGGCCGTCGCGGGCTTCGCGTCGGGGGCCGGCTGCAGTCCGCCGCGCTGGAGATTGCGGTTGAGCGAAATCATTCCGAACGGGATCGTCGCGGAGACGCTGGCGTGTTCCACCGCCGGTAGAGATGCGAGGCGTTCCTCCAGACTACGGTAAAGGTCCTGGCCCCGTTTCTGATCGTAACCGGCGAGGCTGGCGTCGGTTTCCAGAAGGAAACTCGCTCCCGGGGACAGGCCGGTATCAACCGAAGCAGCTTTCCCGGCTCCGCGAATGAAGAGCGCCGCCGCGGTGAGCAGCGCGAGGGAGAAAGCAATCTGGGCCACCACCAGCGGATTGCGCGGGAGAAATTTCCAGCGGCGCCTAACGACATCTTCGCCGGCTTGCTCCTTTAGATCGGCGATCACCGCGCTCCGGGAAAGCTTGAGCGCGGGCCCGAGCGCGAAGCCGACCGTGCCGACGACGCAGAAGGCGAAAGTGGCCGCGAGGATCGCCGGGTTGGGGCCGGCGAGCCAGACGATATCGAGCGGCAGCATTTTGCCTAACGAAGCGACGAGCAGGTCCGAGGACCAGAGTCCGAGAAGAAGGCCGCAGGCGCCGCCAAGCAGCGCGAGAACAAATCCTTCGGTCAAAAGTTGGCGAACGATTCGAGACCGGCTGCCGCCGAGCGCGAGACGGATCGCGATTTCTTTCCGCCGGGCTGTCCCGCGGGCCAGGAGCATGTTCGCGAGATTCAGGCACGCGACGAGCAGAACGACGATCGCCATTCCCAGCAGCATGGGAGCGATGCTCGCGATGCTGCCCTCGCCCGAGGGCGACGTGCTGACCGAGAATCGCGAAATCGGCGTCGTCGTGAACGTCTGGTCCTTCTGTTCGACCGGAAAAGCTTTTTCGAGATTAGCCGCCAACCCTTCGAGCGCCGGTTTCGCCGTCGCGGCGGTGAGGCCAGGCTTGAGGCGTGCGACGACAATCAACTGCTGACCCGCGCGATCGCCGAACGCGGCCTTGTTCGCCTGCTCGAAATCGTTCGCGATGCGGTCGTAATTGCTGAACGGCAGCCAGACTTCGACCGACAAGATTTGCAGTGTGCCCGTGAACCCGCGCGGCGCGATCCCGACAATGGTAAAGGGATGGCCGTTGATCAATAGTTCCGAGCCGAGCACCGACGGATCGAGATTGTGTTTCTGCCAGTAAGCGTAGCTCACGATTGCGACCGGGGCGTTGCGGCCGAGCGCTTCCTCTTCGGGCGTGAAGGTGCGGCCGCGGGCGAGCGGCACTCCGAGCACCGAAAAATAATTGGAGCTGATAATCCCGCCGAACGTGCGCCGGGTGTCGCCTTTCTGGCCGAAGCCGATCATGGCGAGGTTGTAGGCCATGACGTCGGCGAAGACGGTGTTCTGGGCGCGAATGTCCTGGTAGGTGGGGTAGGAAAAACCGCGATACGTTTTCGGGTTCTTCTTGTCCTGCGAAAATACCTGCACGACTTCCTGCGCCTTGGCGTAGGGCGGGGGAGCGAAGAACATCGTGTGCACCAGGCTGAAGACGGCTGTGTTGGCGCCGATGCCGAGTGCGAGGACGACGACGGCCGCGGCCGTGAAGCCGGGCGCTTTGTAGAGCTGCCGGAGGGCGAACTTAAGATCCTGGATCATATGCAATAGGATGCCGGCTCGGGACCGTTCGGATTCAAGAATCGCGGGGTGTCAGACAGTTGCGGCTGCGAGGCCGGCGGAGAAAGTGCGAAATGGATTTGGCAAATATCAAGGACGCCACCGAATGGTTCGAAGTTTTGCAAACCAGCAAACGGTCGCAGACCGCGATGATGACGCTGGCGCCGGGCGACAAGACCGGTCGCAAAGCCGAAGCGCATGCGAAGAGCGATCAGGTGTTGCTGGTGCTCTCCGGCAAACTCTCGGGAACTGTCGGACCAGAAACCGTGAGCTTGAAAAAGGGCGATATCCTTCTGATCCGTGCGGGAACGCCGCACCGGTTTGAAAATCCCGGCCGCCAGCGCGCGGTGACGTTCAACGTTTACTCGCCGCCTGAATATCCGCCCGGGTTAAAGGGCTGATTACGCCGGAACCAGCGGCGTGAAATCGTAGGGCGACGAAGTGGCGTTGAACTTCCGGTAGAGAAATCTCGATACCGGGAGATTTTCCTTTGCCACGCCAGCGGCTTGCGAAAGGCCCGCCTCGCGCAAACGAATCAGCGCCTGCTCGAGAAGCCGCGTGCCGAATCCGCGATTTCGGTACTCCATGGAAATGCAGGGGCCGGGAATCAAATGCATGTCGGCGTCCGGTTCGGTGGAAAGAACAGACGCGCCGATGATGCGCGTGCCGTGGCGCAAGGCCAGGAACGTGCAGGTGGGAGAGGTAAACGCGCGCTCGAGCCACGCCTCGATTTTCTCCGTCACTTCCTGGAGTTCCGGGCTCCAGGTCGGATCGAGGACAAACGAGGTGGAAATAACTTTGCGCAGCTCCATCTCGTCTTCGGCCGTGGCCGGCCCGATTTCATAGTGTTCCGGAAGCGCGTTCTGGAACGGCGGAAGCTGGCTCAAATCCCAGGTGAATCGAATCCAGTTACTCAGCTTCATAGAGGTGGCCGTTTAGTATCGTGCGGACACGCGGAGTCGCAACTGGACTTCATCTCGCCGATATCGCACCGGCCCGAGGTTTCGCCGAATCACCGGCAGCTTCGCGGAGGAAGCTAGATCGCCTGGACTGCTTTCAGGGTCTCGTGGAACGAGCTGTAGAGTTCGCGGTATTGCGCCACGCCCCGTCGGAGGACCGGCTTGAAGTTCGCCAGGTCTGCGATGTTCACGATCAAGTCCACGCTCTGGACGAACGCGCTCATGGCGTCGTTGGTCGGGAACTGATGGCTGAGCAGGACGAGAAAATGTTGCCGGCGCTCGGCTCCAGGCCGCTTCACCATCGCGCGCAGGATCGGATTGTTCTGCGGATTTGAGCCCTTAAAGTTTTCGTAAACAACGACGACGTTGTAGCTGTAAGTTTTCAGCTTGAGGAGCACGTCTTCCTCGAAGAGGCCGAGGTGGACCTTGTAGGTCATGTCGATGAGCTGCGGCACGACCATTTTCTGGTATTGCTGGTGGTCGACGCAAACCAGGGCGGTGTTGTCGCCCAGATCGAAGAAGGAGGAGTCTTGTGCTTCCATGGCTTAGCGAAAGGCGTTTGCGGGAAGATCGAGCCGCAGGCCGGAGTCGAGATCGCTGTCGACGCCGCGCGCCTTTTGGATCAGGTCGATACCGCGACCGATGCGGCCTTTCCGGCTCGCAAATAACCTGGCGGTCTCTTCCGAGATGAGGTCGTTTTCGTATGCGTTCAGGATCGACTGGTCAAACGTCATCCAGCCGAAGGGCTCGCTCGCTTCGATGATTTCGTAAAAGCTGCGGTGTTCGCCTTCGCCGATCGCGATTGTCTCGCGGGTCCGCAAATTGTTGCCCATGATTTCGGTTAACAACTGCCGGCCGCCGCCCACTTTCGGGGCGAGGCGCTGGCTCACGATGTAGCGAAGCGTATCCGCCAGGCGGATGCGCAGCTGCTGCTCTTCCCCAAGGGAGAAGAGCCCGAGAATACGGTTGATGGATTGTCCCGCGTCCACTGTGTGCAGCGTGCTGAGCACGAGGTGGCCGGTCTCCGCCGCCATCAATGCGACTTCCACCGTTGCGCGATCGCGCATTTCGCCGACCAGAATCACTTTCGGCGCCTGGCGCAGCGCCGCCCGGAGGCCGTTCGGATAATTGTTAAAATCGTGCCCGAGCTCGCGCTGGTTGAACGTCGCCCGTTTGGTCGGGTGCACGAACTCAATCGGGTCTTCTAGCGTAACGATGTGGACAGGCTGCTGCTCGTTGATCTCGTTTAGGAGCGCGGCCAGCGTCGTCGTCTTTCCGCTCCCGGTCGCTCCCGTCACCAGGACGAGGCCGGTCTTTTCCCGGGCGATCTCTTTGAAGATTGCTGGCAGCTCCAGGCTTTCGGTGGTCGGGATTTCGCCTTGCAGCTTCCGCAGCACGATCGAGAAATGGCCTTGTTGCCGGAAAATGTTGACGCGGAAACGCGCGTCTTCGCCGAGCGAATAACTGCAATCGCAAGACCCGCCCGTCAGGTAATCGTAAATCAGCCGGCGATTTCCCTGCATCAAAGTCAGGGCAATTTGCTCGGTCTGGTAAGGTGTCAGAGCCTCGATGGGCGGGTCGACAAAAACCGGTTTCAGTTCGCCGAAATCTTCGACCTGCATCGGATGGCCGACGGAAAAGTTCAGGTCGGAGATGCCGTCGTAGGTTTGCAGCATCGCCGACAGGATTCGGTCGAGATCAGGAATTCTCATCGGGGGGTTGCTATTCGTCCGCGCCGTCCATCGGCGGTTCCTTCAGGAAGGGACGGAATTTTTTCTTATCGATCGCCTTGTCCCAGGCTTCCTCCGGCGAAATGCGGGCGTGGCGCAGATGCTCCATGATTGCGTCGTCAAGCGGTTGGTTGCCCTTCTTCTTGCCGACCTGAATCATGCCGGGGATCTGGTGGGTCTTGCCTTCCCGAACGAGGTTCGCGATCGCCATGTCGACGACCAGGATCTCCAGCGCCGCAACCCGGCCGGGTTTATCGATCCGCTTAAAGAGGTTTTGCGCGATTACGCCCTTGAGCGATTCGGCGAGGGTCGCGCGAATTTGGTTCTGCTGGTTGGTTGGAAAAACGTCGATGATTCGGTCGACCGCTTTCGAAGCGCTCGAAGTGTGGAGGGTTCCGAAAACAAGGTGGCCGGTGGCGGCGGCGGTCAGCGCCAGTTCGATCGTCTCGTGGTCGCGCAATTCACCAACGAGCAGGACATCCGGATCTTCACGCAGAGCGCCGCGCAAGGCGGACGCGAAGGACCGGGTGTGGACGCCCACTTCGCGGTGCTGCACGAGGCAGTTCTGGCTCCGGTGCACAAACTCGATCGGGTCTTCGACCGTGATGATGTGATCGTGCCGGTGCAGGTTCGCGTAATCCATCATGGCTGCGAGCGTTGTCGACTTGCCGGAACCCGTCGGGCCCGTCACCAGGACCAGCCCTTTTTTCAGCATCGGAAACTTTTTCAAAACCGGAGGCAACCCGAGGTCCTCGACCGTCAGGACCTGGGAAGGAATCAAACGAAACACCGCCGAGATGCCGTACTTCTGCTGGAAGAAATTGGCGCGGTAGCGCGCCATGCCCGGGACTTCGTAGCCGAAATCGATGTCGGAAGTTTCTTCGAAGATCTTGATCTTTCCTTCCGGAGCGATCTCGTAAACCATCGCCTTGAGTTCGTCGTTGCGGAGAGGCGGGTAATCCACCCGAACGAGCTCGCCGTTGATGCGGAGCATTGGAGGATTACTGGTCGAGAGATGAAGGTCGGATGCCTTCTGCTCTCCCATGAGCTTGAAGAATGAATCGATGCGGGCCATGAGCGAGGCCCTTCGTAAAGCTAAATCGGTGCCACTGGCAGCGGGACTCCCGCGGTAGAATCCGCCCGTCTCGCCGCTGTGCGCTACGACCCCGAAAGCCGCGCGGCGTCGATCGTCGACCTCACCTGCTCGAGTAATTTCTCGGCGGTGTACGGCTTTGGAATAAAACCCTTCAAGCCCTGGGCGAGCATCGTGCCGAGCTTGGATTGCTCCGCGAAACCGCTGCTCAAAACGACGGCGACTTCGGGATTGATCACGCGCAGCTCATCAAAAACGGCGTCCCCGTCCATGACCGGCAGAAAGAAATCCAGAATAACGAGCGCGATCTGCTTTCCGATTTGCTGATAGATCTTGAGCGCTTCGAATCCGTCGCGCGCCAGAATCACCCGGTAGCCCTCGTCCGTCATCATGGCCGCCGCGAGCTCCGCGATTTCCGTCTCGTCATCGACCAGGAGAATCAGTTCCCGATTCCCGGTCGCGTTCAGCACCGGAATTTCCGCCGGGATCGCGGTTGTCTTGGGCGCAGTTTTCTTTGGTTCGGCCGGGGTTTTGCCGCGGCTCGGAGTTTTCTCGGCGGCTGGGCGCGGTTTTGCCGCCGGTTCGCCGGCGGAGCGGACGACCTTGAATTCGGGCGGTCGCGAAGGATCGGGGCCGGCTTTGGATTTTGCCGTCGTTCCTTCAAGGATGCGCGACGTTACGTGGTCGAAAAGTTCCTGCGCGCTTTTGGCGGCGAGCTCAACGCGTTCGCCGAGCATCTCAATGTAATTGTATTCGCCTTTGTGTTGCCGGGCCAAATCCGCGTAGCGCGCGATTTGTTGGAGCATCGAATTTAGTTCAGTCGAAGTGGTGGCGATCCACTTCAAATCCTCGTGATCCAACATAAGGGGAACCGGGTCAGGTCTGGTCGTGATCGTTCCGGCAAGCCCAGAAAACGCCACCGAAAACGGCAAAAACAGCGATCGCGAAAGAACCAATTGTGAACATGAAAAGAGTCAGTTAAGTCAGCACGGTTCATGCCCCTAGCGCGGCCTCGCGTCAATCGGAATCGCTCGCAAGTTTGGCCGGCCCGTTCAATGTCTTTCGGTGACTTTTCGCAATGGATTCTATGCCGGGCTCGTCGTAGCCGCGGTCTGGGCGCTCTATCTTGTCCGGCTTTGGCAACCGCAACATCAGATCGACCTCCACAACCTCCATCTCCTCCAACAGATCGAAAAGCATAACTGGAAGCCGGTCGGTAAATTCATCGGCGCAACTTACCAGGACCGGTGGGGGAACGACCGGGCCCGATTGCTGGAGCGGTTGCCGCAGGTTTTTAGCGCACTCGGAAATACCCGAATCGAATCCAACGCGGTCGCCATCCGCCGTGTGGAAGACCGCGGTTATTGGAGCGCGAAAATCACGGTGAAAGGAACAGGAGAATTCGCGGACTTCATTCAGAGCCGGGTAAACTCACTCGACGCCCCGTTCGAATTCGAATGGCAACGGGGCGCCACCTGGCCCTGGGATTGGAAACTCGTTTCGGTGCGCAATCCGGCTCTTGAGATTTCTGACTACGCGCCCTGACGCGCCAACTTACTTTCCGAGCGCGGTCCGCAACTCTGTCCGAGCGGCGTCCACTTCTTTCGGCGTCGCCTGGCAGAGCAGTAAGGCCCGCAGCTTTTCGCCCTGATAATAGCGCGCCACGAATTTCTTCTTCGCGTAAGTGCCTTTGAGGTTTACCCGGGTCGGCGGCAGACTAAAATCCCCAACGAAATCCATTTTGAGGTCGAACATCTCCGTCCAGAAATAGGGAAGCTGCTCGTAGCGAATGCGCTTTTTCCCGGTCATGTTCGCCCCGGCCACCAGTCCTTGTTCCCGCGCGTTTTCCCAGTGCGTCTGGCGGCGCACACCGCCCATGATCCGATCGGGATAAAACGCCAGGTCGCCAATCGCATAGATTCCTTTTTCCTCGGTCTCAAGATACTCGCTGACGGGCGATCCATGCGGGCCGGAGAGCGGCGTGTTGCGGACCAGCTCGAGATTCGGTTCCGCGCCGCAGGCGACCACCGCGACGCCCGCCGCGATCCGATTGCCGCTCTTGGTCTGGATATTTCGCAAAACGGTTTTGCCTTCAAAGCCGTTCAGGCTTTCGCCGAGTAACAGCGTCACGCCATGTTTTTCGAAGTAAGAGGTGACCCACGCGCCCGTCTCCGGATCGAGGTAGCGGTTCAGCAGGTAGGCGTTGCGGTGCATCATGCTGACTTTGAATTTCATCATCCGCAGGCTGGCCGCGGTTTCGCAGGCCAGGAGCCCGCCGCCGACCACCACGATCGTTTTTTCCAGCGACGCCATTTCGCGCAAGGCCAGCGCGTCGCGAATCGTCCGGAGATAAATCACGTTGCCCAGTCCCACTCCGGCGACTGGGGGCCGGACCGGACGGCTCCCCATCGCGAGGCAGGCTTTATTGAACTCGATCGTTTCCCCGTTCCCAAGGACGGCAAGCCGGCGATCGATATTGACCTGCGTGACCATGGTCGCAAAGCGCGCCTCGATTTTGTGTTTGTCGTACCAATGCGCGTCAAGGACGGGCATCTTTTTCGTGGGCGCGACTTTGTCGCGGAGGAAAGTCTTGGAAAGCATCCAGCGGCGGTAAGGCTGGAACGTCTCCGCGCCGACGAGCGTGACCTGGCCGCGTTTGTCGTATTTGCGGATGCTTTCGCAGGCGCTGCTGCCGCCGATGCCGCCTCCAATAATAAGGTAATCGCGCTGAATCATGTGCAGGCGGACGATAGGAAATACGTTAGGCCGCTGGCGAGGTAAAAATTAACTGCCGTAAATCGTTACGCCCAACGAGCATGGTAACGAGGTCAGCATTACCGTTTCAACAACGTCGCCGCGTGCTTGAGTGCGGAATCGGTTTTCCCGCCCAGCATCCGCGCGATTTCTTCCTGCCGCGCTTTGCCGCTGACTTCGCTCAGGCGCGAGTGGGTGCGTCCGCCGACGACTTCTTTGGTGACGACGAATTGCGTCGCCGCCGCGGCCGCCACCTGGGGCAAATGCGTGATGCACAGAACCTGGTGCTCGGCGGCCAGCGTCCGCATTTTTTCGCCGACGGCATTCGCGATCTCGCCGCCGACATTGGCGTCGATCTCGTCGAACACGAGCAGCGGAATGGCGTCCTGCGCGGCCAATGACGATTTGATCGCGAGCATGAGCCGCGAAATTTCGCCGCTCGACGCGATCAGGCGCAGCGGCTTCAAGGGTTCGCCGGGATTTGGGGAGAAGAGCAACTCGACCGCGTCGAACCCGGCCGGGCGCGCTTCCTCCAGCGCGCTGAGCTTCACTTCGAATTCTGATTGTCGAAAACCGAGGTCGCGTAGATTCGCCCGGATATTTTCCTCCAGTTTCGGCGCGGCTTTGCTACGGGCTTTATGAAGGGCGTGTCCGATCCGTTCCACTTCGCCGCGGGCGCCTTCGATTTCCTGGCTCAGTCGTTCCAGTTCCGCATCGCGGCCCTCGATCTTGCGCATTCGTTCGGTGGCGCGCTCGCCAAACGCAATCACCTCCGCGATCGAGCCGCCATATTTCCGCTTCAGCGTTTCGAAAAGTGTGACCCGCTCTTCGAGCGCGGCCAGTTGGGCCGGATCGAGATCGAGGTCTTCCGCGTATTTGGCCAGGACTTGCGATATCTCCGACAGTTCCAGAACGCAGGCGGCATGCGCGTCCGCCAGGGCTGATTTGTCGGGATCGATTTTTTCGAGGTCGCGCAGGAGACGCTGCGTCTCGGCGAGCCGGGGGAGAATGGCGTCATCGGCTTCGGCCAGACGCCGCGAAATGGCCGCGGCAAGTTCGAGCAGCCGCTTGCTATTACTCGCCAGACGATAACGCGTCGCGATCTCATCTTCTTCGTCCGCGGTCAGGTTCGCACGCTCGATTTCGTCGATCTGATGGCGAAGCAAATCGGTCTCCTGTTCGCGGGCCGCTTCCGCGGTGCTCAGGCTGGCGTGTTCGGCGCGGAGGGCCTGCAGTTTCCGGTAAACCCGCTCGAATTCGCGCAGCATCGCGCTGGTATGCGCGTAGCCGTCGAGAAGCCCAAGCTGGCGTTCGGGCGACAGGAGCGATTGGTGATCGTGCGGCCCATGCAAATCCACCAGGTCATCGCCGAGCTTCTTGAGAACGCCCAGCGTGGTCGGCGAACCGTTAATAAATTGCCGGTTCGTGCCGGCAACGGAAAAACTTCGTTTCACGATGAGCTCGCCGTCGTTGTGCTCGACGCCGGATTCTTCGAGCAGCCGGTCGAGTTCCCGCAATGCCTCCCCGGCGAAAACCGCCTCCACGGTGCAGGACTCGGCGCCGGTTCGGATAAGGGATTTGTCGGTGCGTTCGCCGAGCAGTAGTTGCAGCGCGCCGATGATGATCGATTTACCCGCGCCGGTCTCGCCCGTGATCGCCGTGAATCCCGGCGCCAGTTGCCATTCGAGGTCTTCCACCAGCGCCAGGTTTTTGATTCTCAGCAGACTGAGCGTGGCGGGCATTTCGGGGAAGCAGTTGAGAGTTGAGAGTTATTAGTTGAGAGAAATCCGCGCGACCACTCTCTTTTGAACTCTCAACTCCCAACTCTCAACTCTCAACTTCAGCTGACCTTTCTCGGGACCGGCACGTCGCAGGGAGTCCCGATGATCGGGTGCGACTGCGCGGTCTGTCACTCGCCGGATCCGCGAGACAACCGCCTCCGCTCCTCCATTTATGTGGAAACGCCGGAGTGCGCCTGGGTGGTCGATACCGGGACGGACTTCCGCACCCAGGCGTTGCGGGAAAATATTCGCCGGCTCGACGCGGTCGTGTTTACCCATTCGCACACCGACCACATCATGGGGTTCGACGATCTCCGGCGTTATTCGCACGATCTCGGGTCGATTCCCGTTTACGCCTCGGTCGAGACGATGCGCGACCTGGCGCGCGTTTATGAATTCGCGTTCAACGGGCTGAACCGCTCCCCGGGTTACCTCGTTCCGGTCCCGCATGTCATCGACGGGCCTTTCCAGCTCGGAGCCACCACGATCCAGCCGCTGCCAGTCCCCCATGGAAAATCGACCGTGAACGGCTACCTGTTTTCGCGCGCCGGCCGGAAACTCGTCGCTTACCTGAGCGACTGCAGCGCGGTGCCCGATCCGATCGTCGAACAAATCGCCGAAGTTGAAGTGCTCGTCATCGACGCGCTTCGGCACAAACCGCATCCGACTCACCTAAGCGTCGGGCAAGCGCTCGAGGTCGCGGCGAAAGTGCGCTCGGCGCGGACCCTCTTCACTCACGTCTGCCACGAACTCTCGCAGGCGAGTGAAGCCGAACTGCCTCCAGGCGTTGGCATCGCCTACGACGGATTGAAGATCCGTTTCTGAAATGACACCGCGCCTCCTGGCCTTTCTGTTTTTCTTCGCCGCGGCGGCGACCACTCTCTTCGCTGAAAAATCGCTGGCGCCCGCCACCATCGTCGTCTTCAACAAGGACGTTCCGGAGTCGGTCGAGCTGGCGAAATTCTACGCCGAGAAACGGGGCATCGCGCGCGATCATCTCGTGGCCCTCAGCATTTCAAAGACGGAAGAAATCAGCCGCGACGAATACGATACGATGATTCGCGATCCGCTTCGGGAAGTCTTCAAACAGCGGGGCTGGTGGAAATTGAATGAAACGCGCGGCGGCCCGACTACCGTGACGGCGAACTCGATCCGCTTCGTCGCTCTCATCAAGGGCGTGCCTTTAAAAATTCGGGCCGCCAGCAATTATCCCGGCGACAAGGTGGGCTCGCCGCCGATCGGAAATGCAAACAACGCCTCGGTCGATTCGGAGGTGGCCGCGCTCGGCGCATTTTCCGAACAGATTTCCGGTCCGTTGCAGAACCCTTATTTCCAGAGTTACCGCGCGATCGCCGACGTCGACAACTCGGCGGTGCTGCTGGTCGGCCGGCTGGACGCTCCGCAGGCCGGCACGGTCCGCCGGATGATCACCGAAGCCGTTGCCACCGAAAAGACCGGGTTATGGGGCCGCGCCTATCTGGACGGCGCGCATAACTCCAACTCGGGCCTGGAAGTGGGGGACCATTGGCTGACGGAGGCGCGGGATCAACTGCACAAGGCTGGTGTTCCGCTGATTTACGACGACGCGCCGGAGATTTTTCCAAACAGCTATCCGATGACGGACTGCGCGCTCTATTACGGGTGGTATGCCGGGGGGATAGCGGGCCCGTTTACCCAGCCCGATTTCCAGTTCGCGCCGGGAGCGATCGCCGTGCATATCCATTCGTTCAGCGCCAGCACGCTGCACGATGAAAACGCGAATTGGGCCGGGCCGCTTTTGACCCGGGGCGCAACCGCAACGCTCGGCAACGTCTACGAACCGTATTTGCAATTGACGACGCACCTGGACGTGTTCAACGACCGGCTGCTCCACGGTTTCACGTTCGCCGAGAGCGCCTATATGGCGACGCCGGTTGTTTCCTGGATGGCGGTAATGGTCGGCGATCCTCTCTACCGGCCTTATGCCGCGTGGCTCGGCCTGGATGCCAAGTCCGAGAAACCTCCCTCGGATTGGAGCAGCTATCATGAGTTCGCGGTCAAGAACAGCTCGTTAGGCCCCGCGGAATACCGCGCCGCCGCCAGCCAGTTTGCCGGCCGGACAAAGAATGCGGCGATGCTCGAGGACATTGGTCTCCTGGAAGCAGCCGCCGGAAACAATGACGGCGCCGCGGGCTGTTTCGACATTGCCCGCACCACCTACACGAAGCGGGACGACATTCTGCGGACGATCCTGCACGAGGCGGACGCCCTGGCGAAATTGAACAAGGCCAAACGTGCGCTGGATCTTATTCGACTCGCGCTGCGTATTTCGCCCGACGCACCAGCCTCGTCGCTCCTGAAGAAGATGGAGATGCAACTGCGGTCCACGAAGCCGGCTCCGCCGCCGACAAATCCTCGCAAACCATAGAGCTGCCTCGTCGGCCTAACGAATGATGCCGCGTTCGCTCGATTGGATGAACTCGACGATCTGGCTGATCTCCGCGCTGGCGGGCAACTCCTGCTGGATCGCTTCGACCGCCTGGCGAGTGTTGAACTTCGACCGATAAATCAGGCGAAACGCTTCCTTGATCGCCCGGATCGATTCGGCGTTAAAACCGTTCCGTTCCAGACCGACAATGTTAATGCCCCGGACCTTCGCCGGGTTCCCATCCGCGATCATGAACGGCGGAACGTCCTGGACGATCTTCGAGCAACCGCCGGTGATCGCGAACCGGCCTAGCCGGCAGAATTGATGGACCGCGGTCAGCCCGCCCATAATCGCGTGATCGCCGACTTGAACATGGCCGGCCAGCGTTCCGTTGTTCGAAAACACGACCGCGTCGCCCACTTCGCAATCGTGGCCAATGTGGCTGTAGGCGAGATAATTTCCGCGATGGCCGATCCGGGTCTTTCCCTCGGCGGTCGTGCTGCGGTTGACGGTGACGAACTCGCGAAAGGTATTTTCGTCGCCAATCTCGAGGTAGGTCGGTTCTCCCTGGTATTTCAGGTCCTGCGTCTGCTGGCCGATCGAACAGCAGGCAAAAAATTTATTGCGCGCGCCGGCCTTCATCGGACCGGCGAGGGTGACGTGATGCTGTAACCAGCAATCTGCGCCCAGGACGACGCCTGCTCCGACGATGCAATACGGCCCGACGGCCGTGCCGGACCCAATCTCCGCCTGCGGATCCACGATCGCAGTCGGGTGAATCTGCGTCCCGCTCATTGATCCAGCAGCCGCAGCATCAGCTCGCACTCGGAAACGACGGAATCGTTCACGGCGCAATTGCACTTCAGCTTCGCGAGCTGTTTCCCGCGCGTCTTGGTCAGCTCGGCGGAAATCACGAGCGTGTCGCCGGGGATCACCGGCTTCCGGAATTTTACTTCATCCGCGCTCACGAAATAGCCGAGCCGCCCGGAGCCGCTCTTCGTCAGTTTCAACATCAGGATGCTCGCCACCTGCGCCATCGCTTCGACCTGCAAAACTCCCGGCATCACCGGGTGCCCGGGGAAATGGCCGACGAAATAGGGCTCGTTCACGGTGACTGATTTAACGCCGACGCATTTCGTCTCGCCGTCGAAGCGCAGGACGCGATCGACCATGAGGAATGGATAGCGATGCGGCAGAATCGCCATGATCTGGTTGATGTCGAGACTGCCTTCGCCCGCCGGGAATGCCTGCGGCGGAACGATCGGCGCCGAGCGCGCGAAGTCGCGGGCCAGGGCGCGGACGAGCTCGGCGTTAGCGCCGTGCCCCGGCTTAACGGCAATGATGTGGCCGCGGATTCGTTGTCCGAAGAGGGCGAGGTCGCCGATGATATCGAGAATTTTGTGCCGAACGAATTCGTCCGGGAACCGAAGCGGCTCCTTGCTCAGGACGGCGTCCCCCCGAATCACGATCGCGTTTTCGAGACTGCCGCCCTTGATCAAATTCTTGTCCATCAAATGCCGGACGTCCTCGTAAAATACGAAGGTCCGCGCCGACGCGATATCGCGTTCGTAAATCGCCGGCGTGATCTCGGTCGAAAGGAATTGGGTGAATTGCCCGTTCGGTCCGGACTGGGTGCACGAGATCCGGAATTTTGGATCGGGCAGGACGACGAGGAGCGATCCGTTTTTAGTCTCAACGTGGATCGGCTCCCGGACTTCGAATACCCGCCGGGGCGTTTCCTGGGCGACAATCCCCGCTTTCTTGATCAGCTCGACGTAAGGGCGCGCGCTCCCATCGCCAATCGGAGGTTCGTTGGCGTCCATCTCCACGACGGCGTTGTCCACTCCCATCGCGACGAGGGCCGATAAAATGTGCTCGACCGTGTGCACCCGCATCGAGCCTTCGCCAATCGTGGTCGCGCGCTCGACGGTCTTCAGGTTGGCGATCGTAGCCGCAATCGTTGGCTCGTCTTCCAAATCGCGCCGCTTGAAGACGATCCCAGAATCGACCGGTCCCGGCTGCAATTTGAGCGTGACCTTTTCGCCGGTGTGCAGCGAAGTGCCGCTCACACTCGCGCTTTTGGCGAGAGTTTGCTGAGGCTCGGAAGACATAAGGCCCTAACTAAACAAAGATTGCGCGCGGTGACTAGGAAGGGTTTCAGACGCGTCGCCCAAAGTAACAGGCCCGTTACCTTTGCAGTCTCGCCTCGTAAAACGGTCCGATCGCAGACTGGCCGCCGGGACAATCCCCGCACTAAGGCCGAACCCAAAGGAGTATTCCCTATGAAGCGCACCCTTCTCCGCGCGATCTTGTTCGTCACCCTCGCATTCCTTGCCGGCGAAATCCGAGCCGCCACGTTCAACGTCGACGTCGCGCCCGGTGGCGCGATGAGTTACTCGCCCAGCCAACTCTCGATCGAGGTCGGCGACACCGTAGTCTGGACCTGGCGCCAGAGTAACCACACCGTCACGGCGTCCGGCGGCGCCTTCAATTCCAACACAAAGAACATCGGCGCGACCTTTTCGCACACCTTCGCCAGCGCCGGAAGTTTTCCTTATTTTTGCACGATCCACGGCGCGATCATGAGCGGTAACATCGACGTGACTAACGCCCCGGCGTCGCCCACTCCGACGTCAACGCCGACCGCGACTGCGACGTCGACGGCTACACCTACGCCCACGGCTTCCCCAACTCCCACGCCGTTGCTGCCAAGAATCGGCGGCGGCCCGGTGCGCATCGAATTGCAAGCGGTCGCGAGCGGTCTGACCGCGCCGATCGATTTTGTTTCGGCGAACGACGGGACCGGACGGATGTTCATCGTTAATCAGACCGGCCAGATTCAGGTGTTGAAAAACGGGCAGGTATTACCGACACCGTTTCTCGACGTCTCGGGCCGGCTCGTGCCGCTCATGGCGGGCTATGATGAGCGCGGCCTGCTCGGCCTGGTCTTCCATCCCGGCTACTCGGATTCGAACAGCCCCGGGTTCCGCAAGCTTTACACCTACACGAGCGAACCGGTGAACGGCGCCGCCGATTTCACCGTGCCGATGCCGGCAGGCACTGCATTCAATCACCAGAGCGTGATCGCGGAGTGGCAGGTTTCGGTCGCGAATCCGGACGTGGTCGACCCGGCGACCCGCCGCGAGGTGATGCGAATCGACGAGCCGCAGTTTAACCACAACGCCGGCCAGCTCGTCTTCCGTCCGAGCGATCATTATCTCTACATCTCGTTAGGCGACGGCGGCAACGCCAATGATGTAGGCGCGGGCCATAACGCGGCGACCGGTAACGGCCAGGACAATACGACCGTGCTCGGAAAGATTCTGCGGATCGATCCGCTCGCGCCCGCCCTCACGCCAACGAGCAGCGATCTAATCAGCGGGAACGGAAAGTATCGCATTCCCGCTTCGAATCCGTTCGTGGCCAACGCCGCAATTCCTCAAAATGTCCGGGAGATTTTTGCCTGGGGTTTCCGGAATCCGTTTCGCTTCAGTTTCGATGCGGTCACGGACAAACTGATCGTCGCTGACGTGGGACAGGATCACGTCGAGGAAATCGACCTGGTCGAACCGGGAAAGAATTACGGCTGGAATAAAAAAGAAGGAACCTTCCTGTTTGATCCCGCGACCGGAAACGTGACCTTCGATTCCTCTCCGAACCCCGCGTTCACCAATCCGGTCGCGCAATACAGCCACGACGACGGCATCGCGGTCCTGGGCGGATACATGTATCGGGCCGCGACCGTTTCGGCGCTCACGAACAAATACGTGTTCGGCGATTTCTCGACCACGTTCACCGCCCCGAAAGGCCGGTTGTTTTACATGGACGATCTCAATTCCGGCGTGATCCGCGAACTTCGGATTGGCAACGTTGAGCGGCCGTTCGGGCTGTTCCTGAAAGCGTTCGGCCGGGACGCGAACGGCGAAATTTATGCCTTAGCCAGCGCGAATCTCGGGCCGTCCGGCAGTACCGGCCAGGTGTTGAAGATCGTGCCGGCTCCGGCTTCACCCGCGTTCGTCAACCTCGCTACCCGAATGCGCGTCCAGACCGGCGACAACGTATTGATTGGCGGATTCATCCTCATCGGCAGCACGCCGAAAAAAGTGATCGTGCGCGCGATTGGCCCCTCGCTCACCGTCAACGGACAGCCGCTGCCCGGTCGCCTGAGCGACCCGACGCTGACTCTTTTCGACGGCGCCGGAAATCCGATCTTCACGAACGACGACTGGACGAAAAGCTCGCAGATACAGGCCATCATGGACAGCACGATCCCGCCGAGCGATCCAAAGGAGTCGGCCATTGTCAGCACGCTGCAGCCGGGGAATTACACCGCGATCATGAGCGGCTCCGGCACTGCTACCGGCATCGGCGTTCTCGAACTTTACGATCTCGAGACTTCCGCGCCGGCGAATCCGGCCAACATCGCCACGCGAGGTTTTGTCGAGAGCGGCGATAACGTGATGATCGGTGGGTTCATTGTTGGCGGCTCGCAGAACCGCACGGTCTTCATCCGCGCGATTGGGCCGTCGTTAACAGCCGTGGGAGTACCGAACGCGTTGCCGGATCCCGTTTTGGAATTGCGCGACGCCGCCGGGACGCTGCTCGGGCTCAACGACAGCTGGAGGACGGACCAGCAAAATCAGATTATTGCGACCGGCATTCCGCCAAACGATGACCGCGAAGCGGCCATGATTTCCGCGCCGTTGTCGCCCGGAAACTACACCGCCGTGGTTCGGGGCAAAGGCACGGACTCGGGCGTCGCGCTGGTCGAGATTTACCAGCTTCAGTAGGCGCTCCTACAATTCGAGGTGCGTCCAATCGATCTCGATCCTTTGTTTCCGGGCAAAGCGATCGTGAAAAAACAGCTCTTTGTGGCGGCAGCCGTGTTCGTGCACGAGCCGCGTCACTTTGACGTCGAAACAGCAATACTCCGCGATCTCGAGAATCCGTCCTTCGCGCCACCAGCGAATCGCGTCCAACCCGGCGGCCGTCTTCTGGATTCCAAGCGTCGCGTGCGCAATGGCGTCGAGTCCCAGCCGATGGCCGATACGCTGTTCCATGTCCGCCATCAGATCTGCGGTCCGCAATTCCGCCACGAGATCGAGGATCGTGTAGCCCATCAGCACCTGGTAATCGAAATTCAGGACGTTGAATCCGATCACGAGATCGGCCCGCCGCAGCCGTTCCACCAGCCGGTCGACCTGGGCTTCGCTGAAAACTTCGTAGCGCCCCGTCGCCGTACTGTAAACGACGCCGACCGACATCCGCATGTCCCCTTTCCGCGCCCAGCCGCCCGCGTCGTTCGCCGTGCGCTGCGTTTCCAGGTCGAAATAAACGAGATCGCGCGGCATCCGCGAATCTCAACGAGACCCGCGCTTCATTTCAATTCAAAACCGCCGCCATCGAAGCTCATCATCTGATCGATCCCGGTGACTCGGAATTGTTCGATGACGGCGCTGTCGTCCTGAAAAACATCGAGCGTGTTGGCGCCGTGCAGGGTCAGCAGCGCGCGCCCCAGGTTTTGGGTCTCGCTGATCGTGCAGAGCGGGAGCCCGTCCGCGGACTTGATGAAACTGCCGTCGCCATCGAGGCCGATCATCATCTCCACGGTCACCCGGTCGTCGTTCAACAACGGATTCGCCGTCAGCTTCACCTTCACTTTATCGGGAACGCCCGGGCCCGCCGCGGCCGCGACCGGTTTGCCGTCCACGACCGAGAAATCCTTGTGCGCGACGATCGATTTTTCGAAATCGACTCTCCAGTCCGAGACGCTCCGGTCCGTCCCTTCGCTTTTCGTCGTGGCAAGACTCAGCGCCCGCACGCGCTGTTTCGTTTCGTTTTCCTCGAGGAGAAAAATGCGGTCCGCCGTCAAGGAAGCCGCGATCGCTTTCGGCTGGGGTTCGCCAGGCGCGATGGGAAGCCGTCGCAGCATCTCGCCGCTGGAAGAGACTTGTTTGACGTCCGTGCCTTCGATGATCCACCGGCTGCCGCCGCGGCCCGCGGTCGACCCGGGCTGGTTTGCCGCGGGCGATGAAGCCGCTTCCGAGTCGGCATCCTTCAACTTCAGCGATTTGTCGGCAACGTCGTAGAGGACGTGCCCGATGCCGGGGGGCACCAGATCGACGGTGAGCAGCAGATTGTCGTCCTGCATCGTTAGCGATCGGATCCGCGAGAAACGCGGTCCCTCCGCGGAGCTGATCCAGTCATTGAAGAAAAATCCCACGCCCTCGATCTTGAGGTCGCCGACGACGAATCCATGCGCGGTGTATTTCCCCGGCGCAACATTCTCTCCGGCGTCGTCTTTTCCATCCCACGTGGTCGAGAGCGAGTCGCTGCCGATGTCGAATTCGTTGATGTCCGCCTCGCGAAAAAGCACCCGGACCAATCTCCCTTTCTCATCGTAGACCCCGAGGCTGATCGTTCCATCGAGCGGCGGAGGCACGAAGCTGACCCGGATGTTTCGCGCGGCCGCCGTCGGGCTGGGCGAGGGAGATTCTTGCGCGGCGAGATCACCAGCCAGCCATGCGGCCAGAACCGCGAGCACGATTCTCCTGGTCATTCGGGATGACAATATTGCCGCCAATCTATCTCCGGAAAAATGTTGTCGCGCCATTCGCAGTTGGCCAGGAAACCTTCGTCGATATTTCCACGAACGCACTCGTCATGCAGCCGATTGAACCGCGCCAGGTGCTCCGTGACTCGCTTCGTCGCGTAATGTTTCGCCGTGCCGGTCCTGATGAGGAACGCCCAGTCGCTGGCCTGCGCCAGGAGTAATTCGCGGGCGAGCTGCTTCAGGACGCGGTCGATCGTCTCGCTGCCGCCGCCGCGATTGGCCCCCGCCAGCTTCGTCATGCGATCCGCGGCCGAGTAGAGATGCGGATAGATCCACGAGTTCGTCGCATCGAGCCAGACGCCGAGGTGGCCGTTCTCACCCCACGTCGATGCGGCCGGCGAGATGGTTTGCTGCGTCGGATGGCTGGCGAGGAATTCCGACGGCGTCGTCAGCTGGAAATCCGGCTGGCCGTAATGCTCTTTGCTCGTGAGGCGGAGATCCTGGTGAGCGTGCGCGGCCTTGCGCAGGAATGCGTCCAGGAATTGCGGGCCTTCGAACCACCAGTGGCCGAACAATTCCGCATCGAAGGGCGCGACGATGATCGGATCGAAATCCAGCGCGCGGAGGCCGTCGAGTTGTTCCTGCCGCGCGCTTAGGAAATGCGCGGCGTGCGCCTCTGCCGCGTGCGCCGCTGCCGCCGGATCGTAGAATTCCTTCTCGCCGTGCCGGCCCGTGATTCGATGATATTTGAGGCCCGTGAATTTCCGCAGCGGCGAAGACGCCCCGGGCCAGAGATGTTCCAGCGGAAGCTCGAACCCGATGTCGCGATAGAATTCCCGGTAAGCCGGATCGCCGGGATAACCCTCGGCCGCGCTCCAGACCTGCCGGCTGGAATCGCGATCGCGCCCGAACGCCGCCGGTCCCGCCGGCGTGTAGCAGGGCGCGTAGATCGCGCGGCGCGGCCGCGGATCGCCAAACATCAGGCCATGCGCGTCCACCACGAACCATCGCAGGTTCGCTTCCTGCAAAATATTTTCGATCCCGGGATGATAAGCGCATTCCGGCAGCCAAAACCCGGCGGGATCGGCCTGGAAGGTTTCGCGATAGGAATCGCAACCAACCCGGACCTGGGCGCGCACGGCTTCCGGTGATTGCTGGAGAAGCGGCAGCAACCCATGAGTCGCGGCAGACGCGGCGAGCTCGACGTAACCTTCGTTCTGCAGCCGGCGAAAGACGCTCAGCAAATCGCCGTTCCAATGGAGGAAATACTCGCGGCTCTGCCCGAAGCGGCTGTGATAAAATTCCGCGAGCGTCCGCAATTTTTCGTGATCGCGGTTGCGAACGATTTCCCGTTCCGCCAACGCGATCGCGCGGTCGAGGTAGCGCAGGTAACGCTCGCGCAGCAACTGATCCTGCAGCATGGCCGACAGCGTCGGCGTCACCGTCATGGTGAGCTTGAACGGCACCTCGTCGTGGACGAGCCGCTCCATCATGGCCAGGAGCGGGAGGTAGCTTTCGGTTATCGCCTCGAAGAACCAGTCTTCCTCGAGAAATTCTTCGTGCTCGGGATGCCGGACAAACGGCAGATGCGCGTGAAGGAGAAGCGCGAGATAACCGGTAGCCATTGCAGATTCGATTGCAGATTGAAAGGCGACGCTGCCGCCCAATCTTAAATCTGCAATCTAAAATCTGAAACCGTTACAGCGTCCGGCAGAAATCCTGGAACCGATCCAGGCCCTTCTTGATCACGTCGATGCTGGTGGCGTAGCTGAGTCGCACGGTGCGATCGTCGCCAAAGGCGGCGCCCGGAACGACGGCGACGTTCGCCTTGCTCAGCAAACGGTCCGCAAAGTTCTGGGAGCTCAGACCGAGCTGGCTGATGTTCACCAGAATGTAGAACGCGCCCTGCGGTTTCACCGCGGTGATGTTCGGGATCTTCGTGATGCGGTCGAACATGTAATCGCGGCGCATGGCAAATTCGTCGCGCATGTCGGCGAGCGCCTGCTGGTCTCCCTTTAGCGCCGCGACTGCGCCTTTCTGGGCAAATGAGCAGGGGTTCGACGTGCTGTGGCTTTGAATGTTGTCGACCGCTTTCGCCACCGCTTCCGGCGCGGCCAGGTAGCCGAGGCGCCATCCCGTCATCGCGTACGCTTTGCTGAAACCGTTGACCGTGATGGTGAGATCGTACGCTTCCTTCGAGAGCGATGCGATGCTGACGTGCTTCGTGTCGTCGTAAACGAGCTTCTCGTAAATTTCGTCGGACAAAATGTAGATGTCTTCTTCGGACGCGACCTCGACGATGCCTTCCAGTTCCTCGCGGGTATAAACCGAGCCGGTCGGATTGCCCGGACTGTTGAGAATCAGCATCTTGGTGCGCGGCGTCATCGCGTTTTCGAAATCACTGGCGCGCATTTTCCAGCCGTTGCGCTCCGTCGTTTGCACGATCACCGGTTCGGCGCCGGCGAGCCGGACCATGTCGGGATAACTGACCCAGTAGGGCGAGGGGATCAGGACTTCATCGCCCGGCTGGCAGGTCGCGAGGATGGCGTTGTAACAGGAATGCTTCGCGCCGCTGCTGACCACGACCTGGCTGGCGCGGTAACTCACTCCGTTATCGGCCTCCAACTTCTCCGCGATCGCCTGCCGCAATTCCGGCAACCCGGCGCTCGGCGTGTATTTCGTGAAGCCACCTTCCAGCGCGGCGATCGCCGCCTGCTTGATGTGCTCCGGCGTGTCGAAATCCGGTTCCCCCGCGCCGAAACCACAGACGTCGATGCCTTCGGCTTTCATCGCCTTGGCTTTGCTGTCGATGGAGAGCGTGAGGGAGGGAGATAATTGGGCGGCGCGTGCTGAGATTTCCATGGCTGTTGTGGTCGGGTTGAGGGTGGTCAAAATCGGGATGGCACGCTAGGAGCGCGCATAAAAGGTTTCAATGAGCGGTTTGAAGTTGTTCTCGTCCACCTGCACGATCGCCATTTCGCGCTTCGCGTTTTCGGCGGAATCGGACGCGTGGGCGGCGTTGATCATGATGGATTGGCCGAACTCTTTTCGGATGGAACCCGGAGGCGCTTTGGCCGGATCGGTCGGGCCCAGGACATCGCGGATTTTGCGAACCGCGTCCTCGCCCTGGTAGACAATCGCCACGCATTTCTCGGAGCCGGGCGCGTTCCGCTGGTCGTCGCTTACCTGGCTCGGTCGTCCGCCGGCCATGAACTCCACGATATCTTCCCAGGCGTTGCGGCCTTTCTCTGCGCCTAGCTTGTCTTCGAGGACCGGCAGCACCGGCCCGTAAAATTCCTGGGCTTGTGCCACGCTCATCCGATGGACTTTGAATCCGATGATGAACAGTCCGGTGCGCGAAAAGACCTCGATCACGCCGCCGGGCCGCTGATTCGGGAACTTGAAATTGTCGGGCTTAATGAGCACCAGCGACTTCTCTACCTTCGCCTCCTTCGGGAACTCGATGACGTGATCGAGAATCCCACCGTCGCTATCGGAATATTCGGCCCAAAGTTTCAGGTCGCGCTCGACCGCTTTGGGATCGAAGGCGGCCAGCGCCGCTGGTTCGAAATAAATAACCTTGCCCGAATCGTCCGCGATGTAATCGCCGAAAGTATCACGGATCGTCTCCCCGCTGGTCCGTTCGTGGACGATATGTCCGATGGTGTGATGGACCTTGTCGACGGCGTTTTCGCCGCGCAAAACGAGGATCAGCACCCGCGGCCGCTGCCCGTTCACTTTGCCGGTGAAATTCTTCAGCACGTACTCGCGAATCAGCTCCTGGGTGGCGCGATGGCGCGGATCGGTCTCGGTCACGATCGTGTCCGCGTAGCGCTTCGTCAGTTCGTCGCTCGGCGCGAACATCCGCGACGTCACCAGGTCCAGGCCGGTCCTCGAGATGAGACGCGCGATGATGCCGCCGGTGCGCGATTTGCGCATCGAATACGGCGTCACGATGACGTAGGAAAGCTCTTCGTTCGGCATGCGGTGGTTCCGGCGCGGCTCCGAAAGATCAACCGCGTGAATGCAGGAAAATCGAGGCCGCGAACGGGACGGTGAAATTGCTTTCGAGGAGGCTCCCCGTCAACTTCTTTTCCTGGTTCGAAACGCCAGGAGCGCGACCCATTTGCCGCGCCGCCTGATTTCTTCCGGCGCAAAACCGTTTCGCCGGAGAGCGCGAACGAGCGAGGGTTCCTGGGAGCGCAGGACGCCGGAGAGAATCAAGGCGCCATCGCTGGCCAGACGCCGCGACCACGCGGGCAACGCCTTGAACAGGATCTCGCTAAACAAGTTCGCCGTGATGACGTCGAATTTTTCCGCGAGCTTTTCCTTCAAGATGTCGCCGGTCCGAAACTCGATTTTGCCGGCGCGATTGGCGCGGGCGTTGCGCCGCGCGATGGAGCAGGCGAGGGGATCGTTATCGATCGCCACGATGCGTTTCGCACCGAACCGGGTCCCGGCGACCGCCAGGATTCCGCTGCCGGTCCCGGCGTCGAGCATCGTCCAGGCTCCGTCCACGTTTCGAGTCGCGCGTTCCAGAATCCGCAAACACATGGCCGTGGTCGCGTGCTCGCCCGTTCCGAAAGCTGCTGCCGCTGGAATGACAACGGTCCGTTTATCCGCCGGGTTGGCGTCTCGGGTGATGATCAGCCGCGAACCGATCCGCAACGGTTTGGCGCGCGATTCCCTGGCGAATTGCTGTAACCAATCCGCACGCAACTTCTCAATGGTGCCGCCAAATTCCCGCTCCAGCCTTTTCGCTTCGATGCGTCTGCCGAAACAAACTTCGACGAGCGTCCGAGCTTTGCCTGGCAATTCAACGATCGCGAGCTGGCCGCCGAATCGGGCGCGCAAATTTTCAGTCCGATTGCGGAGCCACTTGGCCGTTGTGCGTTTTCGCCAGAGATACATTGAGCTAGTTAATGTAATGTATAGCAACCAAGGAGGGGCGCTTTCCAAACCGCCCTCTGAATTCGTCGGCGGTTTGTAAACCGCCGCTCCTTGGTTTTAGCTCGTCGCGCAATATGGATTTTATCCACCAGTTTATTCCGGCACCCAATGGCCGGACGGGACCGGTCCTCCTGCTCCTGCACGGGACCGGTGGAAACGAAAACGACATGGTCCCGCTCGGCCGAGATCTCGATCCCGCTGCCGCGTTGCTCAGCTTGCGTGGCAACGTCCTCGAAAACGGCATGCCCCGATTTTTTCGCCGGCTGTCCGAAGGCGTCTTCGACGAGGCGGACGTAATTCGACGGGCAAACGAGCTCGCGGACTTCATCCTCGCGGCCGCGGCAAAATATCAATTCGATCCGAAACAGCTGACGGCAGTCGGTTATTCAAATGGCGCCAATGTTGCCGCGGCCGTCCTGCTGCTGCGGCCGGGCATAATCACTTCGGCGATATTGTTGCGCGCGATGGTGCCATTGAAACCCGACGCCGAACCGAATCTCGCCGGCACTCGCGCCTTGATCTGCTCGGGGAGAAACGATCCGATTATCCCGCTGGAAAATGCGGAGCGACTGACGGCAATGCTGCGGGCCGCCAGCGCCGAAGTGACCCTGAGAGTGGAACAAGCGAGCCACCAACTCGTGTTCGCCGAAATCGAGGCTGCGAAAAAATGGCTGCGGGAATCGCCGGGTATAGGATAATCGCGCCATGCTAATCGTAATGAAAGCGGGCGCGGGCGACCAGGATGTCGCCGCTGTCGTGAAGGTGATCGAGCAGCTCGGTTATCGGCCCCACATTATGCCCGGCGCGACCCGGACGGCGATTGGCATCACCGGCAACCAGGGCGCGGTCGATCCAGCCCGGTTCGAAAACATGGCGGGCGTCGCGGAAGCGATCCGCGTCAGCAAACCGTATAAGCTGATCACGCTCGATCTGCGTCCAGACAAGACCGTGGTGAAGGTGGGCGACGCGACGATCGGCGGGGACGAGCTGGCGGTCATCGCCGGGCCATGCGCGATCGAGAGCCGGGACCAGGCATTCGCGGTGGCGGAAACGGTGGCGCGGAGCGGCGCGCGTTTTTTCCGCGGAGGCGCCTTCAAGCCACGCAGTTCGCCCTACGAATTCCCGGGACTCGGCGAAGAGGGGCTCAAGATCATGGCCGAAGTGCGCGAGCAGTTCGGATTGAAGATCGTGACCGAAGCGCTCGATGTGACCGGCGTCGACCTGGTCGAAAACTACGGCGACATCATCCAGATCGGCGCGCGCAACATGCAGAATTTTTCGCTCTTGCGTCGAGCCGGAAAATCGAAACTCCCGGTTCTCCTCAAGCGGGGGATGGCCGCGACGCTCGACGAATGGCTGCTCGCGGCCGAGTACGTCATGTCGGAAGGGAATTACAACGTGATCCTGTGCGAGCGCGGGGTGAGGACGTTCGCGCTGCACACCCGAAATACGCTCGACCTGGCGGCGGTCCCGGCCGTGCGGCGCATTTCGCATTTGCCGGTGGTGATCGACGCGTCGCACGCTGCCGGGAAGAATTACATGGTGGCGCCGCTGGCCCGGGCAGGAGTGGCCGCCGGCGCCGACGGCGTCCTGGTCGAAGTGCACAACGACCCAAAGAGCGCGCTCTGCGATGCCGCTCAGGCGCTAACGTTAGGCGAATACGACGTGATGCTGCGCGAGTTACGGGCGATTCGCGACGTGATCGCGCACTAGAGAAGCAGGTCATCGCGAGTCCCGGCCCGCAGGACGAGGGACGTGGCACGCGGTTAATCGCTTCCGCGAAATGACAGGCGCACTTTGTCATCGGACGTGTGATGTATGGCGGTAGCGGCTCTCGCAATGAGAGGTCCCTCGCCGTCTGCGCGGCTCGGGATGACGACTGGTTTTTACAGCGCGATAGAATTTCGCAACAGCGCCGAGCAGGCGAAGAAGGAGGGCAGGGCTTAGAGCGCCAAAAAATTCTTCAGCAACGCCATTCCTTCACTGGTCAGCACCGATTCGGGATGGAACTGGACGCCGTGGATCGGGAATTCGCGATGTCGTAATCCCATAACCTCGCCTTCGGCCGTTTCGGCGGTGACTTCGAGTGAATCGGGCAACGTGGCGCGTTCCACGATAAGCGAATGATAGCGGGTGGCCTCAAACGGATTTGGCAGCGCCGCGAATACGCCGGTGCCGTGATGCTGGACCGGCGACGTTTTCCCATGCATCAGCCTCTGAGCTGAAACCACCTTGCCCCCGAAGACCGCGCCGATGCATTGATGGCCGAGACAAACCCCGAGGGTCGGAATCTTCGGTCCGAGCGCGCGAATCGTTTCGTTGCTCATCCCTGCGTCCTCAGGCCGGCCAGGCCCGGGCGAGATACAAATCCGATCCGGCGCGAGCGCTTCCGCCTCGGCCACGGTGATCTCGTCGTTCCGCTTCACGATGACCTCGCAGCCCAGGACCCCGAAATACTGGACGAGGTTGTAGGTGAACGAGTCGTAGTTATCGATGATCAGGACCCTACTCATTACTCGCCCGGCTGATCGCATCGACCATCGCCATCGCCTTGTTTACGGTTTCCTGATATTCGCGGGTCGGATCGGAATCGGCCACGATGCCAGCGCCGGCTTGCAGGTAGGCGCGGCCGTCTTTGAGCACGATCGAGCGCAACGCGATGCAGCAATCAAGCCCGCCATCGAATCCGAAATAACCAACGGCGCCGGCGTAACAGCCCCGCTTGTTGTTCTCCAGCTCGCTGATGATCTGCATGGCGCGAATTTTCGGCGCGCCCGAGACCGTGCCGGCGGGGAAAGTGGCGCGCATGACGTCGAAAGCGCTTTTGTCTTTTCGCAAACGGCCGACGACGTGGGAGCCGATATGCATCACATGGCTGTAACGCTCGATCACCATTTGTTCCGTCACGCGAACGCTGCCGACTTCACAGACGCGGCCGAGATCGTTGCGAGCCAGGTCGATCAACATGACGTGCTCGGCCCGCTCCTTGGGATCGGCGAGTAATTCGGCGGCGTTTTGGGCGTCTTCGTCCGCCGTCTTTCCGCGTCGCCGGGTTCCAGCGATGGGCCGCACCTCGGCGAGATCATCCGCGACGCGGACGTGGAGCTCGGGCGAACTGCCGACGAGCGAGAAGGATTCCCCGAAGCGCAGGCAGAACATATAAGGCGAGGGATTCACCAGGCGCAGACAGCGATAGAGCTTCAACGGATCGCCTCGAAAATCGGTTTCGAAACGCTGCGAGAGCACGATCTGAAAGGCGTCGCCGGCGGCGATATGTTCTTTGGCCTGGACGACCGCGGCTTCGAACTTCTCCTGGGTCGTGTTGCTGCGCACTTCCAATCGGGCGACGGATTCCTGGGCATCAATCAACGGAAGCCGAGCCGCGTTTCCGAGCCGGCCCAGCGCGTTCTTGATGGCCGCAACCGCGGCGGCATGGGCGGCTTCAGCGTTCTCGTGATCGTCGAGAAATGCGTTTGCCACGATTTTTACCCGGCGATACCGGTGATCGAAAACAACCAGCAGCCCCATGATCATGAAAAGCATCTCGGGCAACTTCAGGTCGTCTTCCGGCGGTGGCGGCAGGGTCGGTTCGAAGTATCGCGCGACGTCGTATCCGAGAAAGCCGACGGCGCCGCCGGCGAATCGCGGCAGCTCGGCGTGGGCAACAAAACGGAACCCGCTCATGACCTTTTCCAGGGCCGCCAGTGGATCGCTCCCTTTGTCTGCCCGAACGATCAGCCGCGGATCGAATCCAAGAAAAGAATAGCGGCCGGACTGCTCAGTTTGTTCCGCCGATTCGAAAAGGAACGAGTGACCGCCGTCGTCGAGCTTTTGGAACGCCGATGCGGGTGTCTCGGCATCGGCGACAAAGTCGACGAAGACCGGGACGACGTTGCCGTCGCGGGCCAGTTCCGAAAACCGTTCGCGCGAAGGAACAATGGTCAGTTCGGACATTGCTTATGCTCAACCAAAACCCGGTTTTGCAAAGTTGTAGCGAGCGCGGCAACAGACAAAAATCTTGCGTCTGCGGGAGCGCTCGGCATTATTCCGTTCCCCATTCCAGACGCGGGTGTAGCTCAGTGGTAGAGCACCTCCTTGCCAAGGAGGACGTCGCGAGTTCGAGTCTCGTCACCCGCTCCAGCCTTCGCCCGGCGCGTCTGTGCCGAGCGAAGGCTGGAGCGAGGGCGCCGAAGCCTTGGCGAAGGCGGCCCGCCCCTCAACGGCCGGGCTACGGCTGGCAAGCCAGCTCTTCCCCCTATGGATTACGTTTACCTGTTACGATCAGAATCAGATCCACAACAACGCTATGTGGGATTCACGCTTGATCTCAAATCGCGACTCGGGGAGCACAATGCTGGCAGAGCCCGACACACGTCGAAGTTCGCGCCATGGTGCCTGATGGCCTACTTTGCATTCCGCTCAAAGCCTGCGGCGGTCGCATTCGAAAGGTATTTGAAGTCAGGTTCGGGCCGCGCTTTCGCCGAGCGCCACGTCTGGCAGGTTTGAGCCGCTTTTCTTGAATCCAAAACCCCTGCTGGCCGCATCTCACTCTCAAACGACCTATGAAAACTACGATCTTAACCTGTCTCTTCTCGATCGCGCTCTTTTTGCCTGCGTTCGGCCAATCGCCGACGCCCTCTCCGGCGGTGTCCGCGACCGCCATCGCTTCGGCCAGCGCCGGCGCGAGCATTTCGCCCGCGGCCAGCGCCACGCCGGACGACGAGGATTCCATCGAACACAGCGTTGCCCGGAAATTGAAACGGCATTTCAACATTAACACTTCTCCCGGCATAACGGTGACCCGGCATCATCACAGCGACGGGGATTTCGATGCCGAAGACGGCGCCCTCATGGCCATCCCGATCATCGGCATCATTTTCTCGACCTTGTTCGGCGCGCCGGTCCTGATCGTCGCGGCCATCATGTTCTTCAGTTACCTGCGGAGCCGCTCGCTTCATCGGACCGTCCGCGAGATGGTGGCGAGAGGTGAGCCGGTGCCGCCCGCGCTATTCGCGCCGCCCCCCGCGGTGCGCGCCCGTTCCGACATGCGCCGGGGCGTGGTCCTGGTGATGGTCGGCTTTGGCCTCATGATCTTCTTCGGGGCCGTAAGCGACTGGGATGGCGGCGCCTGGGCGATCGGGATCATCCCGTTCCTGATCGGCGTGGGGCACCTTCTGGTCTGGAAACTCGAAGGCCCCAAAGACGCAGACAAAGCTCCGCCGTTGCCCTAACATGCGCGCGTGGCGCTCACCGATGCTGACCTGGTTGCACGTGTCCTCGTCGATGACGACCACCACGCGTTTGCGGAACTGGTCCGGAATCATCAATCCAGCGTCCGGGGTCTGCTCCGCAACCTGGTCCGGACGGATGTCACCCTGGCCGACGATCTGGCGCAGGAAACATTTCTCAAAGCGTACAAAAACCTCCGCAGCTTCCGGGGCGAAGCGCGATTTTCCACCTGGCTTTACCGGATCGCCTACAACTGTTTTCGGGAAGAAGCCCGGAAAAGGAAGGAGCTCGTTGGCATCGATGAAGCTCAGCTCGAGGCCGAACATGATCCGCAAACGGTTGACCCAGCTCTTCGACATGATCTCGCTCGCGCTCTCGAATTGCTTCCCCTTCATGAACGAAGCGCCATTGTTTTGTGTTGCCAGAACGGGCTCTCCCACGACGAAGCGTCGCGCGTTCTCGAGATCCCGCTGGGCACCGTGAAAACAAATGTGTTGAGAGGACGCGAAAAGTTGAAGAAGATGTTGGCGGCGTGGGGTTCTAATTAGAATGGACGAGAAACTTCAGGAAGATTGGCTGGATGCCCGTTTGCGGGACGAAGCGCCGTACCTGGATGACGCCGGGTTCACTTCGCGCGTTGTCCAAAAGCTTCCGGCCCGGCAGGTCCGCCGGTCCTCTCGCGTCTTCATCCTGCTCGGAATCACGCTCGCTGCCTGTATCGCCGCGTTTTGGTTTGCGGGCGGCACCTCTTTCGCGATCGACACCTACACCAACGTGGCAATGCTGCCCGTGATGTGGATGTGGATCTTTGCCGCGGCCGCCGCATTCCTCGTCATGGCCGGCGGCCTCGCCGCTGCTCTCTCGCGGTCCCGCGGGCGATCACGGTAGAATCGCGAACGATTCCCGGGCCTGCCGGACGTCGGCGGCAATCTGCGCTTTCAACGCGTCGATATCGGCGAATTTCTGTTCCGGCCTGAGGAACCGCAGGAACCGAACTTCCATTTCTTCGCCGTAAATTTCGCGGTCGAGATCGAAGAGGTGAAGCTCGAGCAGCCGCTGCGATTTTTCTCCTGACACCGTGGGCCGAAACCCGAGGTTCGCCACCCCGCGATGGAGGGTTCCGTCGCGGCGCGCCTCGACGACGTAAACGCCGTTCGGCGGGAACTGCTCGCTGTGCGCGCTGAGGTTCGCGGTCGGAAAACCGAGTTTGCGGCCGAGCTGTTCGCCGCGCACCACCGTGCCGAGGATCGTGTATTCACGACCGAGCATCTGGGTCGCCTTGACGAGCCGGCCCTCTTCGACGGCTTTTCGAATGGCGGTGCTGCTGACCACTTCGCCGTTCACCTTCACCGCTTCGACGCCGATAACGTTGAACCCGTGTGTTTCGCCGAGCGTTTTCAGCAGCGCCAGGTTGCCGGTTCGACCCTTGCCGAACGACCACTCGTGGCCGACGCAGATTTCACGGAGCGGCTTCGAGGAATCGACCAGTTGTTGGACGAATGCTTCCGGGCTGGTCGCCGCAAACGCCCGGTCGAAATGGAGCACGAGCAGGTGAGCGACGCCGAGGTCGCGGATCAACGCGATCTTGTGCTGCGTCGCCGTCAACAAGTGCGGAGCGTGATCGGGCCGCAGCACTTTGACCGGATGCGGATCGAACGTCACCACGACCGCGGTCCCCGCCGCTTCCGCGGCATGCTTGGCCGAAGTCGAAATCACCGCCTGATGCCCGAGATGAACGCCGTCGAACACGCCGATTGCGAGGAAGAGCGGTCCGGGAAGCTCGCTGAGCTCTGAAATGGAACGGAGGATGTTCATTGAAATGACGAATGACGAATGACGAATGACGAAGGAAGCCCGAATGACGAATGACGAAAGCGCGCGACTTCGGGTTTCGTCATTCCTTCGACATTCGTCATTCGTGCTTCGTCATTCGCTGTCCCTTACGCTCCTCGCATCCGGGAGACTTCCGGCAGCGTCAGGATCCGTGAGAGAATGTCGACCGCGTCGGAGTTCTTCAATTCGTCCACGGTGATCGCGCCATCTACGGCGAAGCGGCCCGATTTCGTGCGCCGGAGATTCTTGAGGTGCGCGCCGCAGCCGAGCTCTTCGCCGATGTCGTGGGCATAGGTGCGGACGTAAAATCCCTTGCTGCAGACGACCGTGAAATCGATCTCCGGCAAGGCGATCCGGTCGATCGAGTAGCGATAGACGTGCACGAGACGCGGCTCGCGCTCGACGGTCTTTCCCTGGCGCGCGAGTTTGTAGAGCGGCACGCCGCCTTGTTTGATCGCGGAAACCATGGGCGGCATTTGATAGAAGTCGCCCGAGTATTTTTCGAAAGCGGCGCGGACGGCTGCCTCATCGAGCGGGGGGACCGGGCGTTCCTGGGTGACGTTCCCGGCGCTGTCCTGGGTGTCCGTCGTCTGGCCCAGGATCATGGTTCCCGAGTACTCCTTGTCCTCGCTCATCAACAGGTCCTGGATTTTTGTTCCGCGCCCGAGCGTCAGCAGGAGCAGGCCGGTCGCGATCGGGTCGAGCGTTCCGCAATGCCCGACCTTTTTCATTTGCAGGCGCCGGCGAACGATCGCCACGACGTCATGCGAAGTCATTCCGGCCGCTTTGTCGACCAGGAGGACGCCGTCAGGAGTTGCAGTCAACGACATTGCAAATCTCCTTCATCACTTTCTCTTCCACCTCGGCCAGCGTGCCACGGACTCGCGCGCCGGCCGCGAGCTTGTGTCCGCCGCCGCCGAATTTCTCGCAGATCGCGCAGACATCGGCCGCATCCGACTTCGAGCGCATGCTGACCCGCACTTTTTCTTCCGGCAGCTCTTCGAAGAACACGGCGACGATCACGCCCTGGATGGCGCGGATGTGATCGATCAACCCTTCGTTGTCCTCGGGCCGCGCCTTCAGGGCCGCGGCGGTTTTCAAACTCAGGCTGAAGCTCGCGACCTTGCCGTGGCCCTCGAAGCGCATGGTTCCGAGAAGTTCGCGGAGCAATTCCGCGCGGCGCCGCGGATAATTTTCGTAAAGCAACTGGCTGACCCGGCCGACGTTGACGCCGCAGCTCAAAAGCTGGGCGCCGATCTCGAAGGTGCGCGCGGTGGTGTTCGGATATTGGAAAGAGCCGGTGTCAGTGGAGATGGCGACGAAGAGGTTTTCCGCGATGGCCGAGTCCATAGGCAGACCCTGGCTGGTGATCAGTTCGAAAAGAATTTGTCCCGTCGCGGGCGCTGTTGAATCGATGTAGACCAGGTCGCCGTAACCCGGGTTGCTCGGGTGATGATCGATGTTGATCCAGGTTTTTGCGCTGCGGACGAGGGCGGTCGCGGTCCCGAGCCGTGTCTGCGTGGCGGTGTCGAGGGCGATGGCAACGTCGAAATCCTGCGGGTCGCTCATCGGCGTCTGGAGGAATTCGCCCCCCGGAAGAAAACTGTATTTGTCGAGGAGGCCGTCTTCGTTCCGGACCATGACCGTTTTGCCGAGCTTGGAAAGCGACAGGCCCAAACCAAGTTGGCTGCCCAGCGCGTCGCCGTCCGGCCGAACGTGACTCAGCACGGCGAAGGTCTGCTGCGAACGCAGGACCGCCGCGATCTCTTCAAAGCTGGCCTGGGTCATTGCTGTTCCGGCGCTTCGATTTCCTGGAGAATCTCGAACACCCGCGCGCCGCGTTCGATGGAATCGTCGAGATGAAACACAATTTGCGGCGTGTATTTCAACGTCACGGCTTTGGCGAGGGCGGTCTGCAGAATCACGCGGTGCTCTTCGAGTTTCGCCATGCTCTTGCCCTGGTCCTCCTTGCCGAGAACGCTGACATAGGCATGCGCCTGTTTGAGGTCAGGCGTGACGTCCACCTGGTTCAGGGTAACGAGGGCGCCGTCAAAGCTGATCTCACGCGTGATGATGCTGCTGAGCTCGCGCTTCAGGAGTTCGTTCACGCGCAATAGTCGATGTTTCATGGAGAAAGTTGAGAGTCGAGAGTTGGTAGTTGAGAGGCGGACGTCCGTCAGCAGCGGCTCTCAACTCTCAACTAACGACTCTCAACATTAGAGTTTCTGCGCGACCGCCTCGAGCAGGTAGCACTCGATAATGTCGCCCACTTGATATTCGCTGAAATCCCCCAGCTTGATGCCGCATTCGAGGCCGACGCGAACTTCCTTCACGTCGTCCTGGAACCGGCGGAGGGTGGAGAGGCCGCCGTCGTAAACCGGCTGGCGACGCCGCAAAACACGGGCGCGCGCCGTCCGGGCGATCCGGCCGTCGGTGACCAGACAACCGGCCACGATGCCCTTGCTCAGCTTGAAAACCTGTTTCACTTCCGCGTGGCCGATGACCGTCTCGCGATGCTCCGGGTCGAGCATCTCGGCCATGGCGTCCTTAACCTGGTCGATCAATTCGTAGATGATGCTGTACAGCTTCACCTGCACGGCTTCGCGTTTCGCCGCGCCCACCGCCATGCTTTCGACCTTGATGTTGAACCCGATCACGACCGCGTTCGACGCGCTGGCCAGGAGAATGTCGGATTCGGAAATCGGCCCGACGCCGGCGTGAATAATTTCGAGATCGATCTTCTTGCTTTCGATCAGGTTCAACGCGCCGGTCAGCGCTTCGAGCGAACCTTGCGCATCGCACTTCAAAACGATCCGCAGATGCTTCTTGCCGTCGGCTGCTTCGAGCAGGCTTTCGAGGGTGGCGCGTTGGGGCGCCGCCAGTTTGTCCGCGCGCCGGCCGAGCAACCGCTCCTCGCTCAACGTCTTCGCGGAGCGCTCCGATTCCATGACCAAAAATTCGTCGCCGGCCTGAGGCAGACCGCTGAACCCCAAAACCTTCACCGGCGTGGAAGGCCCCGCTTCCTTGAGAGGCTTGCCGCGGTCGTCGATCAGCGATTTCACTTTGCCGGCGTAATCGCCGCAGATGAATGGATCGCCGATCTTGAGCGTGCCCATTTGCACGATCACGGTCGCGGTTGGGCCGCGCCCGGCTTCAACTTGCGCTTCGATCACCGTGCCGCGCGGGGTCGCGGTGGGCGATGACTTCAGTTCCGAGACTTCCGCCAGCGCGGCCATGTTCTCGAGCAGCTCGTCGATTCCAATTCCCTTGGTGGCGGACACCGGCACGACGATGGTCTCGCCGCCCCAATCTTCCGGCGACAGGTCCCGTTCCTGTAATTGCTTCTTTACCCGGTCGATGTTCGCTCCCGGCAAATCGATCTTGTTGATCGCCACCATGATCTTGACGTGCGGCGCGGCCTTGGCGTGGTTGATCGCTTCGATCGTTTGCGGCATCAGCCCGTCATCGGCTGCGACCACGATCACCACGATGTCGGTGACGTGCGCCCCGCGCGCCCGCATCGCCGTAAACGCAGCGTGGCCGGGCGTGTCGAGAAAAGTGATCCGCGTTCCTTTGTAATCGACCGTGTAAGCGCCGATGTGCTGCGTGATGCCGCCGGCTTCACCCGCGGCGACGCGGGTTTTGCGGATCGCATCCATCAACGACGTCTTGCCGTGGTCGACGTGGCCCATGAACGTGATAATCGGGCCGCGGACCTTGAGCTCTTCCTCCTTCTCGATAACCGGAGGCGGTGGCGCGACCACGACCGTCTCGACCTTGTGGACGCCGCCGCCCTTTTCGCGGCGCTCCATTTCGAACACGAACCCATGCTTCGCGCAGATCTGCGTCGCAATATCCGGCTCGACGGTCTGGTTGACGTTGACGAAAATATTGAACTCCGTCATCAGCTCCTTGATGAGCTGATACGGTTTCAAACCGAGCGGCGTTGCCAAATCCTTGACGATAATCGGCGGCTTGATGTGGATGATTTTTTGGGCATCCGCTTCGGGCTCCGTGCTCGGGGCGGCCGCGGATTCGGCGGTGGGCGCGGGAGCTTCCGGAACCACTGGAGCGGGAGGAGGTGTGACGGGCCTGGGCGGCTGGACGGGTTCCCGCAACCGCGAAATCGGCGGCAGAAAAGTGCGCTTAACGCCGCCTTCGGTCTCGACGCGTTTCGGCTTTGGCTTTTTTTCGTCGATCAGCGAAACCGTTTCCGTTCGCGGCGGAGGAGTCGCGATCTTCGGCGGGTCGACTGGTTTCGCCGGAGCTTCGATCCGCGGTTTCGTCGCGAACTCCACCTTTGGTTTCAGCGGCGGGGCCGGGTGCGATTTGGGAGCAGAAGGAGCAGCGGCCTCCTTCGCTTTCGGGGCGGCAGGCGCTTCGGAATTCGAAACTTTTGCTGGCGGCGCGGCGTCGGGTTTGGCGCTCTTGACGTCCTTCTTCTTCGCCTCAGGCTGTGATGGGCTGCGAGACGACGCCGTGGCCTTGGCCGGTTTTCGAGCGGTCGCGCTTTTGCGCGCTGCCGTCGTTTTGCTCGTCGTTTTCGTTGCCATTAAAAAATTTCTGAAGTGCGGCCATGGCCGGTTCGCTGCTCACCGGTGTTACGGTGCCGCGGGTGTCTCCTGGTGAACCGCCTCGTGAATCTCCTTCGCCTTGGCTTCGTCCACCGACAAAATCTCCACCAGGTCCTCGACCGCCGCATCGCGCAAACCTTCGAGGTTCGTGAACCCGGATTTAACCAGGGTGAGCGCCTGCTCTTCCGTGATGGGCAAGCCGCTCGCCAGCGTTTGGGCCGCCTGCGCCACTTTCTGTTCAACCTGATGCGTCGCGGTGGTGTCGCGATCGATATTGATTTCCCATCCGGTCAGGCGCGAAGTCAGCCGCGCGTTCTGGCCTTTCTTGCCGATCGCGAGCGAGAGCTGGTCTTCGTCGACCGAAATCTGGACGCTCTTCTTTTCCGGATCGAACACGAGGTTCTTTACTTTCGCCGGCTTGAGGGCTTCGAGGACAAATTCCTTCGGATCCGAGCTCCAGCGAATAATGTCGACCTTTTCGTTGTTCAGTTCGCGCACGATATTTTTCACCCGCGAGCCCCGCATGCCGACGCAGGCGCCGACCGGATCGACTTTCTCGTTCGCGCTCGTTACCGCGATCTTGGTGCGGTAACCCGCTTCGCGCGCAATCCCGCGGATTTCCACCGTGCCGTCGTTGATCTCGCTGACTTCGAGCTCGAACAAACGGCGGACGAAATTGGGATGGCTCCGCGACACGATGATCTCCGGTCCGCGGATCCCGTTCTCGACCGCGACGACGTAAGCCCGCAACCGGTCGCCGACGTTATAATCCTCGACCACGACGCGTTCCCGTTGCGGCATGACCGCTTCAAATTTTCCGAGATCGAGGATCACGTCGGAGCGATCGAACCGGCGCACCGTCCCGCTGACGATCTCGCCCGCGCGGTCCTTGAACTCCTCGTAAATCATCTCTTTCTCGACCTGGCGGATGCGCTGCATCATCGCCTGCTTCGCGGTCTGGGCCGCGATCCGTCCAAAATTTTTCGGCGTCACTTCTACTTCCACCTCCCCGCCCACGGCGGCGTTCGGATCGATCCGGCGCGCTTTGTTAAGCGAGATTTCATCGGCGGGATTGGTGACGTCATCGACGACGAGCAACTTCGCCAGGGCGCGGATTTCGCCGGTCTTCGGATTAATATCGATCCGCAATTCGCGCGAGGCGCTCACGCTTTTCTTCGAGGCCGAAAGCAAGGCGTTGGAGACCGCTTCGAGCAGGATCTCACGTTTGATCCCGCGCTCGCGCTCCAGGTAATCCAGCATGGCGATAAACTCGGCGTTCATAAAACACACAGCCCGCAGACGAAAAAGAGTGGGACACCAGCTCCCACTCCCTCCAGCGCGGACTAGGCGCGTAACCTAATTTTTCAAGGACGTTTCGTCAAGCAGAGGTTGACCCGGCAAAGATGGAGGCCGAACAATGGGCGCTGAGATGTCGCGCGCCGCCTCGTTCTCTCTCGTTATCGTGTGCTGGGCGGCGATTTACCTGCCGGCCCTGGGCTCACTCGAAATCAAGGGCGAGGAAGGCCGCCGGATCCTCCCGGCGGTGGCGATGCTCGACACCGGAAACTACCTCGTGCCGCACGTCGGCGGCGAACCGTACTTGAGCAAGCCACCGCTCATCAATTGGCTCATCGCCGCGTCGTTCAAAGTGACGGGCATTCGCAACGAATGGACCGCGCGCCTGCCATCGGTCCTCTGCGTGCTCGTCGTGGCCTTGGCTTTTCTTACTGTGGCCCGCTCGGCTCTGGGCGCGAACGGGTCGCTCTTGGCCGCGCTTATTTGGTTGGCGAACTTCGGCATGATCGAGAAAGGACGCCTCATTGAAATCGAAGCGCTCTACGTTTCCCTTGTCGGTCTCGCCATGATCTTCTGGGTGGCCGGCTGGCGGGACCGCCCCTCGTCCTGGCGAACCTGGACAGTGCCCTGGCTTTTTCTCGGGCTCGGGCTTCTCGCCAAAGGCCCGCTCCACCTTTTCTTTTTCTACTCCGTTGTCATCGCGGTCCTCTATCGCGCCGGCGAGGTCCGGAGGCTGGCCGGCATCAGGCATTTCGCCGGCCTCGTGCTAATGCTCGCCATCTTCGCCGCGTGGGCGATTCCGTACTGGCAGGCCATGAGCGGCACCGACGTCGGCCACAACTGGTCGGCGCAACTGACGGGCCGCTTGACGGCCGGCGATTTCAAATTGCGCAGCTGGCAGCTCAACATCCCGCGCGGCCTCGCCTATTTCCTGCCCTGGACCCTGCTGCTCCCGCTCCTGCGCAACGTCAAATGGGAGAAGGATTCCGATCGCAACCTGGCGGCCGCCCTGGGGTTGGGAACGGCAGTGCCTTTCCTTCTCGTCAACCTGCTCCCCGGTGCATTGCCGCGTTACTCAATGCCCGCGCTGGTCCCGGCATGTTGGTTGATGGCCATGGCTCTGGCTGCGCCGGAAGTGCGATTCCGTGAGAAGATTTTCGGCGAACCCGGCCGCCGCCGTTTCGTGATTTGGACCGCGGCGGCCGCCGGCATCCTGTTGGGTGGGTATGCCGTCGCGGTCGTCCCGTCGCTCCAACGCCGTTCGAAAGTGAAAACGATGGCGGCGCGGATCGACCGCCTGGTGCCGGGTACCGAGGCGTTATACGCGCTCGATCCCGATTTCCAGCCGTTCCTGTTCTACGTGCGGTCGCGTTTGATTTATGTGAGCCGGCTGGAGGATGTGCCAGCGGATGCGCGCTACGTGCTGGTGCAGGGCGGACGAGAACCGGAACTGACGGCGAGCACGCGCTGGCTCCCGCTGCGTGCGCAACCGATCGAGCGGATCACCGATTATCGGAACCACACGGTGATCCTGGCGCGAGTGGGGAACCCGTAGTTGACTTTGCCTTCAACCCACGGATCGTTAGCACGCTAACCAATTTCCAGGACATGCCTCCGCCTAATACCAACGAACTCGGCCTCATCCTCTTCGGCACGGCGCGCGCCTGGCGGACCAGGCTGGACCAGCGTCTGCGCCCGCTCGGCCTGAGCCAGGGAAAATGGCGGACGTTGATCCATCTCTCCCAGGGCGCGAACAAGCTTACCCAGAAGGCCATTGCCGAGCGGATGGGGATCGAAGGCGCCACTCTGGCCGGTTTGCTCGATCGTCTCGAAAACGATGGCTGGGTGGAGCGCCGGGGCTCCGCCGCCGATCGCCGTTGCAAGACCGTCCATCTCCAGCGCCGGTCGAAAGCCGTCCTCGACAAGATTTTCAATGCCGCCCACGACCTTCGCACCGAATTGATCGAAGATATTTCGCAGCGCGATCTGGAGACTTGTATTAGAGTGCTCTCGAAAATCAGGGAAAAAGCGGACCGACCGGCGAATGGCGTGCGCAATGGTCACTCGCACCTGAGCAGGAACAGCATGTCATGACCACGATGGCCAAGGCAAATGTCGTCACGCGCGAGGCGGTCGAAAAACTCGAGCATCGCTTCGGACGGAAACGTGTTTACTGGGGCGGGGGCCTCATCCTTTTGGTCGCGTTGCTGCTGATCGTTCGGAGCGCCGTCAACCGCCCCGCGCAAAAATCTCCGCCCGGGCCCCGGCCGGTGACCACGGCGAAAGTCATCACCCAGGATGTCCCGCTTTATCTCGACGAAATCGGGACGACCGCGGCGGTGGAAACAGTCCAGATCCAGGCGCAGGTCACCGGGCAAATCATCTCGCGCGAATTCCACGACGGCGCCGACGTGAAAAAAGGCGACCTGCTTTTCACGATCGATCCGAAACCGTATGAAGCGACCCTTGCCTCGGCCCAGGCCGATCTGGCGTTGAACGAGGCAACGCTCAAGCGGCAGGAGCAGCTGAAGAAACAAAACGTCACGGCCTCGCAGGAATACGACACAGCGCAGGCGAACGCCCGGCGCGCGCAGGCGGCGGTCGCGGCGGCGCAGGTGAATCTTGACCGTTGTTACATCAAGTCGCCGATCGATGGCCGGGCCGGGCTTCGCAACGTCGACGTTGGCAACGTGGTCGGTCCCGGTGGCAACACGCCGCTGCTCACCATCATGGGCATGGACCCGATCTACACGGACTTCACCGTGGCCGAACCCGATCTGCCACTCGTTAGGCGGTACCTGACCAATCCAAATCTCAAAATCGTGACCGACGCCGATGGCGACAACGTCGAGCCGCGCTCGGGCACACTTTATTTCATCGATAACGCCGTCCAGCCTGGCGCCGGCACCGTGAAGCTCCGCGGGGTCACGCCGAATCCCGACCGCGCTCTCTGGCCGGCCCAGTTCGTCAAAGTCCGATTGATTCTGGACGTCTTGAAGAACGCCAAGCTCGTGCCGGGCAGCGCGGTCCAGATTGGCCAGAACGGACCGTATGTTTTCGTGCTGAAGCCCGACTCGACGCTGGAATTGCGGCAGGTAAAACCGGGCCAGACCCAGGGCGACCTCACCGTTATCACCGATGGGGTCCAGGCTGGTGAAATGGTGGTCACTTCGGGCCAGCTTCAGTTGTCGCCGGGTATGAAAGTGAATCCCCGGCCGGACGGATCAAACGGTCCTGAGAAACCGTCGTCGGGAGCGGGCGGGAACGCGTCGTCTCGTTAGGCCAGCATGAGCGAGCACCAGGCCGACCAGGAGACCGACGCGCCCGGCGATCCGCGGGAGCATCGCGACGGCGTCGCGGGCGAGAAGACCATCGCGGGCAAGCTCGTCCAGTTTTCTTCCGGGCTTTCCCGGCCGTTTATCGAGCGGCCGGTAATGACCATGCTGTTGACGACGTCGCTCGTCGTTTTTGGCATTCTCACCTTCAAGCAGCTTGCGGTAAACGATCTTCCGGCCGTCGATTACCCGGTCATCTCCGTCTCCGCGAGTTACCCCGGCGCCAATCCGGAGACGATGGCGAACACGATCGCGACGCCGCTGGAGAAACAGTTCACCCAGATCCCGGGTGTGACCCTGACCACGAGCTCGAGCACCCAGGGTTCGACCAATATCACCCTCCAGTTCGATCTCGATAAAAGCATTATCGACGCGTCCACGGACGTGCAGGCCGCGATCCAGCGCGCGAGCGGGCAATTGCCGCCGGATCTTCCCAGCCCGCCGCGTTTCGAAAAGTCGAACCCGAACGATCAGCCGGTCATGTATATCGCGCTGACGAGCGACACCCTGAGCGATGGCGACCTTTATAAATACGCGACGTCGCAGGTCCAGCAGCGGATCAACATTTTGCCGGGCGTGTCGCAGGTCCAGATCTTTGGCGTTAAAAGCGCGATCCGGATCAAGGTCGATCCCTCCGCGCTGGCGTCGCGGAACATCACCCTCGACGAGTTGTCGAATGCAATTCGGGCCGGGACTTCCTATTCCGGCGCCGGTCAGTTCGACGGCAAGAACACCTCGCTCGTGTTGCGGCCGAACGGTCAGATTTCGGACGCGGAAGGTTACAAGAACCTGATCGTAGCGCGGGGGAAAGACGGCGCGCCGGTTTATCTTCGCGATGTCGCCAACGTCCTCGACAGCGTCCAGGACGAGCGGCTCTCCCGGCACTTTTACGCCCGGGGGTATAACACGCCCGCGTCGGTGATCGTGCTGGCCGTTTCCCGCCAGGCTGGCGCCAACGCCGTGAAAGTGGCGCAGTCCATCAACGACCTGCTGCCGCAAATGCGCCTCGAGCTTCCCGGCTCGATCAACCTGATTCCGACCTTCGATCGTTCGCAAAGCATCGTGCACTCCGTCTCGGACGTGCAGATGACGCTCTTCCTCGCCTTCCTCCTCGTTGTCCTCGTCATCTTCGTTTTCCTTGGGCGCGCGCGCGACACCCTCATCCCGGTGGTAGCGCTGCCCTTGTCGATCCTCCTGACGTTTCTGGTCATGTGGGCGCTGAACTATTCGATCAACAACCTGACCTTGATGGCGCTCACCCTTGCAATCGGATTCCTCGTCGATGACGCGATCGTCTTCCTCGAGAACGTCGTCCGCCGCGCCGAACACGGCGAGTCGATTTACCGCGCTACCCTGAACAGCGCCGGCGAGATCTCATTCACGATTCTGTCGATGACACTGTCGCTGGCCGCGGTCTTCATCCCGCTGGTCTTCATGCCCGGTTTGCTGGGCCGCATTTTCCGTGAGTTCGCGACCACGATTATAGTCGCGATTTTCGCATCCGGTCTCGTTTCCCTCACGCTTACTCCCCTGATGTGTGCGCGTCTCTTGCGCGAACACGAGCCTGGCCATCGGCGCACCTGGATGGAGAAATTTACCGACAGTTTCTTCACCCCCATCCGGAACTTCTACAGCCGCTCGCTCGACTGGTTCCTCAACCACGGCTGGTTGGCCGTGCCGATCCTGATCGCGTGCGGCGTGGGAGTATGGTTTTTCTTCACCGCCCTGCCATTTACCCTCCTGCCCACCGGCGACAGCGGCGTGATCCGCGGCGCGCTCCTCATGCAGGAAGGCGCTTCGCCCCAGCAGCAGCGCGAAATGCAGGAGAAGCTCGACCCGATTCTCCAGGCGAACCCGGCCGTCGATAAATATTTCACTGTTGCCGGCAGCGGGCGGGCTGGGTCATCCGGCATTTTTTGCGTGCTCTTCCTGAAGGATGCCAAGAATCGCAAGCCGATTGAGGAGGTGGCGATGGACCTGCGGCGAGCTCTCAGCCAAATCGCCGGGATCTTTCCGACCTTGAATCCAGCGCCCGTCTTACAGATCAACATCGGCGCCAGCGGCAGCCAGTTCGGCCGTTACAGCTACACGATCAGCGGCATCAACCCGGACGAGGTCTATGCCGCGGCCGACGCGCTCGGAGAGAAACTTAAAAACTACGAGGGTTTTGTGGCGCCGCCGCGGTCAAATTTATTTCGCAACCAACCGAACCTCGACATCGACATCGATCGCGACCGCGCCAGCATGTCCGGGGTTTCGATCAGCAAACTGCAGGGACTCCTCCGCGCCGCCTATTCGCAGAATTACGTCTATCTCGTTAAGCAGCCCGACGATCAATACCAGGTGATCCTGGAAGTCGAGGATGTCGACCGCGCAAAACCCGAAGATCTGCGCCAGCTTTACATTCGACCCGAGGGCAAAGACACCCTGATCCCCATCCGCACGCTGACCAGGACGACAACCCGCCTTGGGCTCCAGGCGGTGAACCACCTCAACCAGTTTACCAGCGTGACCTTCGGTTTTGATACGAAGCCGGATGCAGCTCTCGGCGACGTAACGGCATTCATCGAGAAAACGGCGGCCCAAGTCTTACCGCCGACTGTGCAAGGCGAGATGCAGGGCGAGGGCCTGGTTCTTCAACAGCTTTTTCAGGCACTGCCATTCCTCGTCCTGGCAGCGATCTTTGTCATGTATGTGATCCTCGGGATTCTCTACGAGAGCTATGTGCATCCGATAACGGTGCTCTCCACTTTGTTCCCGGCCGTCGTCGGCGGTCTGCTTACGCTGTGGCTCTTTAACTCAACCTTGTCTCTCTACTCAGTCATCGGGTTGTTTCTGCTCATGGGGATCGTGAAAAAGAACGGCATCATGATTGTCGATTTCGCGCTGCATCGGATCGACGAAGGGTATGACTTTCGCACTGCTATTCATGAAGCGAGCGTCGAGCGGTTTCGCCCGATCATCATGACCACCATGGCGGCGTTGATGGGTGCGGTGCCGCTGGCCCTTGGTTATGGCGCCGACGGATCGTCGCGCCGGCCGCTCGGCCTGGTTATCGTGGGTGGCCTGATCGTTTCGCAGCTCATCACCCTTTACATCACTCCGGTCGTCTATCTCGCGCTCGAGTGGGTCCAGGAAAATATTCTCGATCGCGTGCCGTTCCTGCGCAGCGGTCACATGCACCACGAAGCGGACGAGGCAAAGGACGGGAATGGCAAAGCTCCCGCTCCTGCTGGCGCGTGAGTTAATCGGTGCGGGTTCGGATAGCGCGCGGACGGGCCGGGTATTAAATCGTCTTGTTTCTTCCCTCAATTCCATAAAAATACTTTTATGATGCCCCGCTTATTCTTCTCCGGATTGCTGTCGTTGCTTATCGCGTCACTTGCGGTCGCGCAGACACCGGGAACCAGTTACGAAATCCTTGCGCTCGGAGGAACAAATGGGCCTGGCGTGCGCCCTCTTGCCGGCCTTGTCCTGGGCCCCGACGGAAACTATTATGGGACTGCCAGTGACGGCGGAGCGTTTGGTGGTGGCGCCGTGTTTAAGTTCACACCGGGAGGCGAATTGTCGGCGCTGGTCTCGTTCCCTTATGAACAAGGCCATCCGAGCAAGGCCTTAATTGTCGGGTCCGATGGCAACTTGTATGGAACCACCGAAGGCGCTTTTGCAGGAACGCCAAATTCCACGGGCACGATTTTTCGGGTGACCCTCGCCGGCCAGCTGACGATCCTCGCCACCTTCGTCAACACAGGTAGTCCCGTGGTGGGCCCGCAGAGATTGATGGAAAGCAGCGACGGAAATTTTTACGGCACCACTGTGGCCGGCGGCGCGCAAAAAAAAGGGCAGGTCTTTCGCCTGACGAAAGACGGGACTCTGACAATCCTGGCGGAGTTTACCGGCAGTAACGGCGCCTTTCCTCAAGCTGGGCTGATCGAGGCAGCCGACGGCAACTTGTACGGCACAACAAGCAGTGGCGGCACAGTCAACAATGGCACTGTCTTCCGCGTCACCAAAGCGGGAGTGATTACCGTCCTGGCGAGTTTCGGCTCCGATGCGAGCATCGGCGACTTTCCTCAAGCCGAGTTGACTCAAGGTCCAGATGGTAACCTCTACGGCGTTACGAGCAGCAGAGGGGCAAATTTCGGCGGAGCCGTTTTCCGCATCACGCTCGGCGGGATCCTAACCCTTCTGGCCCCGCTTCCCCAAAGCAACGTCGCGGCCCCAAGCCCGCTTGTCCTGGGCGACGATGGTAATTTCTATGGGACAACCGTGAACAACTATTACCGGGTTTCGCTAGCCGGGAATTTGACCGTGCTGGCGAATTTCAACAGCGCGTTTGACGGAAGACAGGCGGAAGGACCGTTGCTCAAGCTTGGCAATGGCGACTTTCTGGGCACGACCTATTCGGGTGGCACTATCGGTCAGAACGACCTTGGCACTATCCAGCGATTGACCGAACAGGGAGCGGTGACGCCAGTCGTCGCATTTCCAAGGATGATGGGCCTCAATTTCAATTCCGAGCTCACCGAAGGACCTGACGGCCTGCTCTACGGCACCGTTGCAGATAGCGGACGCCGGACAAGCCCTTCTCGCATTCCAGCGCCGTTCAAAATGAGCAAGACAGGAAGCCTAGTTCCACTCCGTTCTTTCTCGACCTCGCTAAGCTCTGGCGCAGGGCTCAAATCGTCACCCATGATTCCTGCAGGAGCCGGAGTTCTTTTGGGCTCGCTGTCTGACGGGGGAGTTCTTGGGCTGCCGCCTTTCCAGAATGCTCGTGCCTCTGGCTTCATCTATCGAATCGCCCCGACCGGGAGCGTCGCTCAGGTCTATCAGTTCATTGGTGTAGGCAACCCCGGGGATGGGCCCAGCGAACACGGCGAAACTCCAGATGGTGCCCTGACGTCCGGCCCGGATTCGCTCTTTTACGGCACGACCGCCTTCGGCGGCGCGCAGGCGAGAGGAACCATTTTTAAGACCGATACCGACGGGAACCTTACAACCCTGGCCTCCTTCAACAGCGCGACGGGTCTCGCTCCGCGCGGTAAATTGATTTTCGACAACGGGCTGTTCTATGGACGAACTACCTTCGGAGGCGCGAACAATACGGGCACGTTTTTCAGCGCCACACCTGAGGGCGCGATCACGGCTATCGCTTCATTCCCAGCGGGCACGTCTCCAAACAGTTTGATCCGGGGGACTGACGGCAATTTCTATGGAACTACGTTCAACGGCGGCGCTAACAATCTCGGAACCGTCTTCCGCCTCACCAAATCGGGAACCCTCACCACATTCGCCTCGATGGATGCTACGACCGGAAACGGCCCGCTCGGAGTCATCGAAGCAATCGACGGAAATTTCTATGGTGTGACGGCCGGTAACTTCCAGGTTCCGGGCGGCATTTTTCAGCTTACCCGAGACGGCATCCTGACGTCACTCTTCCGCTTCGATGCGGCGCATGGGACAGACCCGGCCGCGAATTTGATGCAGGCGAGCGATGGTCATTTGTATAGAACAACTGCAGGGAACGGTCCGTCTCACGCAGGAGTAGTTTATCGCGTGGTTCTGCCGCGGAAACCGCTCCTCAACATCTCGACACGGGTGCGTGTTCTCACCGGCGAGAACGTGCTTATCGGCGGATTTATCATTAGCGGAACTGATCCGAAGAAAGTCATTGTTCGCGGGATTGGTCCTTCCTTAAGCGGAGTAGGTATCGCGGAGCCGCTGGCCGATCCTACCCTTGAGTTGCATCAAGGCGATGCCACGCTGGCCATGAACGACGACTGGAAACTGCGGACCGATGGGGGCAGCCAACAGGCTGAAATCGAAGCAACCGGGCTCGCCCCGGCGAACGCGGTGGAATCTGCGCTGGTCGCAACACTTAATCCCGGGAGTTACACCGTTATCCTGGCCGGGAAGAACCAGGGATCTGGTATCGGCGTGGTGGAAGTTTACGATCTGGGGCAGGGCGCTGGTTCGACCCTGGCAAACATAAGCTCGCGGGGCTTTGTCGATGCAGGCGACGACGCTATGATCGGCGGCTTGATTGTTGGAGGAGGCAGTGGCGGAGGAAGCGCAAATGTTTTCGTCCGCGGTATCGGACCCTCCCTCAGCGGTGCGGGTGTATCCGGCCCTTTGCAGGATCCGACGCTCGAATTCAGGAATAGCAGCGGCACATTGTTAGCCGCTAACGACGATTGGAAAGTTGCAACCGATGGATCCAGTCAGCAGGGAAAAATCGAAGCCACCACCGTCGCGCCGACGAACGACTTGGAGTCCGCCATCCTCCTGGCCGTGCCTTCCGGTAACTACACAGCTGTTTTGCGGGCCAAGGGCAACACCGCCGGCGTCGCTGTGGTGGAAGTCTATGCTTTACCCTAACGCGGGTATCGCGTTTACCTGACCTTAGTGACCCGGATGGCTCCGCCGCCGGCGATGTACATTCGATAACCGAAGCCTGCCTTTACGATGATCACCGGCGGGGAATCGATTCTCGGGAAGTACGCGTTATCGAATTGGGATTGGGCCCAACGCTGGCCGTTCTCGAGTGTGAAAACTGTGCGGCCGGTGTAGCCGGTGAAAGGTCCCACGATCCGGCTTTGAATCACTTCCGGAGCCGAGACCTTGTTTTCCTTAACGGCTTTGTCCACCGCTGTAGTGGCGACCTTCTCGTTGCTCACCGCGACATAATTGCGGATGAACTCATCCAGTTTCGCGCGTTCGGCCGCCTCCAGCTTCGATAGGCCCGCGGCCTCGTACTGTTCCGGCGTCATCGCCTTCTGGAGTCCGGGAAAAGCCGGGGTTTCGGGCTCGGCGGCCGGCAGCGACAGGAGGGACCCGAACAAAAGACAAAACGACGAGACGAATATTTTCATACAAGGTAAGCCGCCTACTCGACCCATTGCGGGCCGGAATGTCAAAAGAAAACCCGCAGCGTTACTTTAGATTGTAGATCTCGACAGTCCCGATGCCGTCCCCGGTTTTGCCGGCCAGGATCGCGGTGAATTGGCCGGCCGGCAGGGAAGTAAAGATTCCTGATTCCTTCTTGTCTGGCAGTCCGAGATTATTGTCCGACAACTGTTTTGCGGAGACGGGATCATCGTTCCAGTCGTCATTGGCGATCAAGGTGGTGCCGTCCGCGTTGTGCAACTCGAGGGTCGGATCCTGCAGGACATTCTGGAGACCGAACTGGGCCAGGGACGGGCCGCGGCCGCGAATGGCGATGCGGGCGTTAGCGGTGTTACCGCCCAGGATAAAGCCGCCGATGATGACGTTGTTCCCGCCTTGGACGAAGCCGCGGGTGCTGATGTTACTCAGCTGAGAGTCTGCCGCCTGGTTGTTATCGTAGACTTCTATGAGACCGACACCCTCGGTGTTGAGCTTGCCGGTCAGGATCGCCGTGTAAGCCGCCGGGGCGATCGTCGCGAGGATAACCGATTCACGATCGTCCTTAGGCTCGAAGATGGTGCCCTCAATCTGGCTGCGCTGTGAATCCTTCCAGTCATCGTTGGTAAACAGCGAGCTATTCGTACTGCGGAGCTCGACGACAGGGTTAGCCAGGAGGTCGGTAAGACCGAAGGAGGCGAGGGTCGGCCCAAGCCCGCGGAGGACGACTGCCTTGTTGCTATTACCGGTAATGATGAAGCCGGCGATCATGGCGTTGTCGCCGGTGCCGACGCGAAGGCGACTGGAAATGTTAAGGTTCTGCGCGGGTGTCGCGGTGGGCGTGGCTGTCGGGGTGCTGGTGGGAGTTGCCGTCGCTACAGGCGTGGCGGTGGCCGTAGGTGTCGCCGTGGCGGTAGCTGTAGGTGTCGCGGTGGCGGTAGCCGTAGGTGTCGCGGTTGCGGTAGCTGTAGGTGTCGCGGTGGCGGTAGCCGTCGCGGTCGGAGTAGGCGTTGAGGTGGCCGTGGCGGTCGGTGTCGCGGTCGCAGTGGGAGTCGGTGCCGCATCGTCGTCCTGGATGGTAACCGTCGCGGCAGACGGCGACCCCAGGTTGGCGTTGCCCGGCGCGGAGAGAGTTACATTAAACGTTTCCGTTCCTTCGAACGACGTGTCGTTCACGATCGGAATCGTAATGCCCTTGGCCGTTTCGCCCGCGGCGAAAGTGAGATCGCCGGATGTCGCGCTATAATCGCTGGGCGCTGCGGCCGTTCCGTTACTGGTGGCGTAATGCACCGTCGCAGCCAGGGCGGTCGCCCCGACTTTCGTTACCGTCACCGTTACCGTTCCGGCCGCTTCACCAACGTTGAAAGTATTTGAGCTAAACTGGACCGTTGGCGCGGATTCGTTCTCGGCGATCGTAACCGTCGCGGTTGAAGGATTGCCCAGCGTCGCATTCGTCGGCGCGCTCAGGGTTACGTTAAAGGTCTCGTTCCCTTCAAAGACCGTATCGTCGGCAATCGGCACGGTGATTTCTTTGCTCGTCTCGCCGGGGGCGAAGCTCAGGTCGCCGGAAGTGGCGGTATAATCCTGGCCCGCGGTGGCCGTGCCATTGCTGGTTGCAAAATGGACTGTGGTCGGGAAAGCCGTGTCGCCATTCCTCGTCACGGTGATGGTGGCATTGTTGGGCGCCGTTCCGTTCTCCGGCACCGTGACATCGGCGACGGTGAAATTCGGCTGCCCATCGTCGTTTACGATCGTGCCCGTCCCGTCCGCGTTGAGGATGGTAGCGTTCCCCGGGTTGCTCAAATGCACCGTAAAGGTTTCGTCGCTCTCGTTTGCGGTATCGGCGTTCACCTCGACGGAGAATTGTTTTGTGGTCTCGGACGGCAGGAACGTCAGGGTGCCGTTCTTTGCGGCGTAGTCGTCCGGCGCGATGGCCGTTCCGTTGACCGTCGCGTAATTGACCGTCGCGTTAAGAGCGGTGCTTCCGCTCTTGGTGACCACAAAGGTATAGGAGGTTGGATCGCCGTTGCCTTCGTTATGCGTGACGTTATTGATACTGAACTGCGGCGCTGGGTCGTTGTCCACGATCGTAAGCACAGCGGTGGCTTGAACGGCGGCGGGCTGTTCCGGCGCCGGCCCGATTTTGTCCGGCGCCGTGATCTGGGTCGAGCTCAACGCCAGATTTACGGTTTCGTTGCCCTCGTAGAGTGCGTCGTTGGCGATTGGAATCAGAACCGTCTTGGTTCCAGTCTCGCCCTCATCGTAAGTGATCGTCACGTTCGTGGCAGTGTAATCGCTGCCCGCCGTGGCGGTGCCGTTGCTGGTGGAGAAGTTCGCGGTAACCTTTCCGTTGCTCCCCCCGGCGCGGGTAAAGGTGATCGACGCATTGCCGTCAGCTTCCCCGACGTTATAGGTAAGAGCAGTGAATTGAATCTCGCCCGCCCCGGCGGTCCCATCGGCGACGGGGAAGCAGGCTGAAAATTCCGAGGTATCGGAGAACGGGCTCGTAGCGGTCGCCGTGGCGGTAATCTGTTTGCCGACTGTCATGCCGGCGGCGTGGGCTAAATCGGGGTGGAAGGTGAACGACACATCGCCGTTGCTATCGGTCGCACTGGTGGTGATGGAACCGAGATAGGTCTTGCCTTCTCCGTTCCCGGAGGCATCGCACGAATCGCTCGCGTAGAAGTCGATATCGTAGATTTCCATAGCTCTGGAGTTAAGCGTTCCTTTGATCGTCTTGGTGGTTCCAGTTACCAGCGCGGAAGTCATGACCGGGAAGTTCTGGAGGCCATTCGGGCCCCCGTCCGGATCTTTCGCATCATTCGCGGTGACGCCGTCGGTGCCCAAGTCGATGCCGAGAGTGGTGGTGCTGGAGCCGTTGGAGAAGATCGAGTTTCCGCGGATTCCGTTGGCAACCCCCGCGGTGGCGAGGTTGACACCATCGCCGCCATTGAAGGCGATTACGTTCCGGTCCGCGCTCTGCGTGCCGCCGAGGGTATTGAAGGCCGACGCGCCACCCGAGAAGGTTACGCCGTTGCCATCGTTACCGAGCGCGGTGCTGCCGTTGCTGGCCGTGCCCACGTAATTGCCAAGGATGAGAACGCTGTTCTGGCTAACGACTATTCCGTCGCCGCCATTGCCCGAGATGAGGTTCGCGTCCCCTGGGGTCGAGCCGCCGATAGTTTCACTAAAGCCGTTAGTGAAGATGCCGTGGCCGCTGTTCCCAAGATCGAGCGTCCCGCTAACGTCGAGACCAATGAAGTTGCCGGCGATGGCGGCACTGCCTCCGGATAAACTCACGCCGTTGCCGGTGAATCGGTTAATGATAAGCCCCCGAACGGTAGTCCCCGTGCCTTGGACTATTAATCCGTTGCTGGTAGCTCCGGCGCTGGCGCCATCGATCTCGGTCCTAAGGATAGCGTCATCACCATTGTCCAGGCTGTTCGACGTCGCGTCGCCTTGGGTGTAGCCATCCAGCGTGACAGTTTGAGTGACCGGCGGTAGCTCGGCGGTAGGGAGGATCGACCACCAGCTATGCGGCCAATCCGGGTCGATGTCCGGGATCAAATTATCACGCGAAGCTGCGGTCGCCGTAACCTTGACGAGACTAACCTGCCCCGCCACGCCATCGTCCGCGTAGTAGAAGTGGCGGGGATCGTTGGCCGGGATCTGGAAATTGATCGAAACCGCGACGCTGCTGGCATTCGCACTGTTAATCGCGTTGCGGAGGCTGCAGTGACCGGCGGTGCAAATGCCCGTCGGATCAAGGTCGTCGGTCGTGTTGACCGGCACGAGCGGCGGCGGCACGTCGTCGTTTTGGATCGTGCCCCGGCCTTCCCCGTCGGAGATCGTCGCATTAACCGGGGCGGATAGTTCTACAAAGAAAGTCTCATTAGGTTCGACGGAGGTGTCCTGGCAAACGTCGATCGTAATTGTCTTGCTCGTTTCGCCCGGCAGGAAGGTCACTGAATCCGTCTTCGATATATAGTCGGTAGATCCACTGCAGGTCGCACCACCCGTAGCCGGATTCGTTACGCCATCCTGGGTCGTGAAGCTCACCGTCGCCGATTCCTGGGTCGGACCTGTCTTGGTGACGGCAAAGTTGAAGGAACTCGTGCCCCCGCCGCTTCCTTCGACCTGAATTCGATCGCCGATCGAGATGGTCGGAGCGGCATCGTCATTGGTAATGGTGCCGGTCGCGCTTCCTGGGGTTCCCGGAGAGTAGTCACTTCCCGAACCAGCAGTCAGGATAACGGTTTCGTTCAATTCGTAAATGTTGTCGGCAATCGGCGTGACCGTTACCGTCGCCTTGTCACTGCCATCGGCGAACGTTACCGTTCCACCCGACGCCGTCGGCGAGTCCGCGCCAGTCATCGTATAGTCCGTCCCAAAAGTCGCGGTCCCGCTCGTAGAGAAATTAATCGTAAATGGGCCGGGGAAGACAGGGCTGCGGGTAAAGGTGTAGACCAGGCTATCCGTGCCGTCTTCCGCTATCGAGCCCGAGACCGGCGACACGGTTACCGTCACTGCAGTATCGTCGTTCACAATTGTCCCTTCAGCCGAGGCAGCTGATGCAGGGGTGGCGACATTGTAGCCCGTCCCCGGAGTCACTGTTATAATAACCGTCTCGTCTGCCTCGGCGACATTGTCCGGCACAGGAGCGACAGTTACCGTCGCCGTCGTCTGGTTAGCGGGGATTACGACGGTTCCCGTGCCCGTCCCCGAATCGAAGGTTACGCCCGCACCCATGACGACATAATCGCCGCTGAAGGCAGCCGTGCCCCCGGCCGAGAAGTTCACCGTAATCGGACCGGCCGTAAGGGGTGCACGAGTAAAGGTATAGACCAAGTCGGTGCCGCTGTTCTCAGCGACCGACGAAGGCGACACCGCGACGCTCACATCCGTGTCGTCGTTGACGATGGTCCCGGTGGCGATGCTCGGACTAGCGACATTGTAGTTCGTGCCGGTAGCGACCGTTAAAATTACGGTTTCATCTTGCTCAACATTGGTGTCTCCAACTGGAGTAACCGTCACCGTGGCGGTAGAACTGCCAGGCGCGAAGGTGACCGTTCCGCTGGGCGGCGTGAAGGTCGTGGCGCCGCTCTGGGTGTAGTCACTGCTGAAAGTGGCGGTCCCGTCGATGGTGAAATTGACAACGAGCGAACCGCTCGTGACGCCGTTCCGGGTAAAGGTGTAAACCAAGTCGGTGCCGCTGTTTTCAGCGACCGATGAAGGCGAGACCGCGACGGTTACATCGGTATCGTCGTTGGCGATTGTGCCGGTCGCGGCGGTGGGACTTGTCACATTGTAGCCGGTTCCTGTAGCGACCGTTAAAACTACGGTTTCATCTGGCTCAACATCGCTGTCTCCAACTGGAGTAACCGTTACTGTGGCCGTGGAACTGCCTGGCGCGAAGGTGACGGTTCCGTTGGGCGGTGTGAACGTGGTGGCGCCACTCTGGGTGTAGTCGTTACTGAAAGTGGCGGTCCCGCCAATGGTGAAATTGACGTCGAGCGAACCGCTCGTAACGCCATTCCGGGTAAAGGTGTAGACCAGGTCGGTGCCGCCGTTCTCAGCGACCGACGAAGGCGACACCGCGACGCTGACATCCGTGTCGTCGTTGGCGATGGTGCCGGTCGCGGCGCTCGGACTAGCGACATTGTAGCCGGTGCCTGCAGCGACCGTTAAAACTACGGTTTCATCTGGCTCAACATCGCTGTCGCCAACTGGAGTAACCGTTACCGTCGCCGTGGAACTGCCAGGCGCGAAGGTGACCGTGCCGTTCGGCGGTGTGAAGGTGGTGGCGCCACTCTGGGTGTAGTCGTTACTGAAAGTGGCAGTCCCGCCGATGGTGAAATTGACATCGAGCGAACCGCTCGTCACGCCATTCCGGGTGAAGGTGTAAACCAAATCAGTCCCGCTGTTCTCAGCGACCGACGAAGGCGACACCGCGACGCTGACATCCGTGTCGTCGTTGGCGATGGTGCCGGTCGCGGCGCTCGGACTGGCGACGTTGTAGCCGGTGCCTGTAGCGACCGTTAGAACTACCGTCTCGTCTGGCTCAACATCGCTGTCGCCAACTGGAGTAATCGTTACGGAGGCTGTGGAACTGCCAGGTGCGAAGGTGACCGTCCCGTTCGGCGGTGTGAAGGTGGTCGCGCCACTCTGGCTGTAGTCACTGCTGAAAGTGGCAGTCCCGCCGATGGTGAAATTGACAACCAGCGAACCGCTCGTCACGCCATTCCGGGTAAAGGTGTAAACCAAATCGGTCCCGCTGTTCTCACCCACCGAGGAAGGCGACACCGCCACGCTTACATCGGTGTCGTCATTCGTAATTGTGCCTAAGCCGGTCGCGTCACTGATAGTTGCTGCTGTCGGGTTCGATAGCTGAACCGTAAACGTCTCATTCAGTTCCGGAGTAGTGTCCCCGATGACCGCCACCATGATCTGCTTGCTGGTTTCATTCGGCGCAAAGGTCACGGTGCCACTGGCCGTTTGATAATCGCTGTCCGCGACCGTGGCCGATCCGTCCACTGTCGCGTAATCTACCTTAACCTCCACACTGCTCCGAGCCGAGAGACTCACCGTGAAGGGGAAGTTAGTTGTGCCGACGTCGCCTTCCGGCAGGGTTACGTCGTTGATCGAGATCGTTGGTGGGGCCAACTCGAAGTCGTCAATCGTGGAAGCATTGTTAGTCCCAATCTCGAAGCCGTCCACGTTCCCGACGAAGTTTGCCCAAGTGCCGCCGGACGCCTGGCCTACGGAAGTGCCCAGCCCGTATCCATCCGCGCGTGGGAACCATTCCACTATGGTGGAATTGGGGAATGCAGCGATAAAGGTGTCCAGGGTGAAGTAGGTATTCGGGACAATCGGGCCCACCGTCGCGGTGGAGCGCCATTTGCCTGCTCGTGCATTCCAGAACTGCCAGACACCCTTAACAACCGCGCCTTGCTCCGGGGAATAAACAGGCTCGAAGACCAGGGTTGTGTTACGGGTGCCGTTCCCATCCGTGTCCACCATCATTTCAATGACAGGAGCGATGTTGTCTCCGGGAGTGGAAGGATCGACGTAGGTGCTGTAACTCATCGACGAAATCGCATCCAGCCGGGTGCCGTTGTAGTTATTGGTCTTAAAGTAACTCTTGCCTCCGGCGCCCGAGCCAGTGCCGCTGCCGGTGGACATCTCGTAGCTGCCGCTGCCATAGGGAGGTGTAGCCGGACCACTTTCAAACGTGGCGCTCGCCGTGTTTTCATTATAAGCCTCCCAACCCTGAAGGCTGGTTGGGTAAACGACGATAATGTTTGAGGAAGCGGGACCGTCGTTGTCCACGATCGTTAGCGTCGCGGGATTCGTGGCGCCTAGGGTGGCGCCATAGGACGGATTGCTGAGGGTAAGCGTGACGGTTTCATTAGTCTCCGTGTCGGGATCGTTGATAATCCCAACGGTGAACGTCTTGCTCGTTTCACCACTGGCAAACGTGAGGTCCCCGGAGCTGGCGACGTAATCGGGCCCCGCGGTCGCGGTGCCATTGGAAGTGGAATAATGGATCGTGGCGGCGCCCACCGTCATGCCGGTGCGCGTGACCGTGATCGTCGCCGTCGCCTGGCTTTCGTTGACTGTATAATTCGCCTGGCTGAACTGGAATGTTCCCACGTCGCTGAGCGGCTCAAAGTCGTAGACCGCCGTCGCGTCGTTCACCCGGATCGTCAGCGCATCAACGTTCCCATCAAACCCCGGAGACCAGGGACCGCCCGCCTTGAAGAGCAGCAGATTGTTTGGCGAATTACGCAGGCCGAGGTTCGGGTAAGCCGCTAAGATCTGAGCGGTGGTGCACGGGGATGCTTGAACACACGGATTCGAGACTGTAGCTCCGTTTACGATTACTGAAGTGCGGGTGCCGTACCAGTTTCCCGCCAACACATCCCACTCCTGCCAGACGTTCTGCATGACTGTCCCGGACTGGTAAGGTTCAAAGACCAACCGCCCCTGGTAGGTGTTGCTGGCGTCGGCCAGATCGTAGTCGACATCGAACTGGAACGAAGCCGCTACCACCGTGTTCGTGTTGTTATTCTGGTAGCTGTTGTAACGAAGCTCCGTGATATCACGCAGGTAGGTCCCAACATATCCCGCCATCCCGAGAGCAAAGCGCCCCTGGCTGTCCACGGTAAGATAAGCGCTGCCGGCGCCCAACGGGGGCGTTCCAGGCCCGGGCTCGAATCCGCCTGAGCCGGTGCCCGTGCCCGGGTTATCGTCGAAGAAAACCCAGCCCTGCTGGTTGTTCTCGTTCACTACGATCGAATTCTGCACGCCCTGGAACCCGAAGGTTCCGCGGCCTGGTGTCGTCTCTACGTTCGTGTCGGTGCCGCTTAGCAAAATCGGATAAATCTGGAAGTTAGCCGAAGCAGGTCCGGCGATATCAGGTTGCCCGCCTGGAGGCGTTGCAGTACCTCCGTAGGCGACTGGAATCTGCGCCGCATAGCCAGGCTCAGCGCTGTTCGCCGTCGTGATCACGGGTGCCGTCGTCCCAAACCAATCGCCACGAAAGTTCTTCAGATTGGTCGTGCCGGGAGCGGGCAGGCTGCCGCCGGTCTGGCGATCCACAATCTGGCCATACCAGTTCCCGCTCAGGTTGTTGTTGTTGAACCCGCTGTGTAACGCAGTCTGGACCGGAGAATTTGTGCCACCACTTGCATCCAGGAATAGGATGCCGACCGTCCAGTTGTTCGTGACGAAGTTTTCCACGAACGTTATTTGATCGGTCTGGTTGCGGAAGATGAGTCCGGTCCGGTTGAAGTCGATCACGTTGTTCCGAATCGTGTGACCGTTGCTGTTATTGATATCGATGCCGGTTCGGTTCCCGGTAATGACGTTATCGTGAATCTGCGCGCCCGTGATAGCCAGTCCCTGGATAGCGATGCCGGCTGAGTTCAATCCCGCGTTATTCCAGTCGGTCGTGTTGTTGCCGAGGCGAGTAATGGTGAAGCCCGAGATGGTAACGTTGCTAGCGCTAACCTGCATCGTCGTCCCCGGTCCGCCGATGGGACCACGGACATTCGTGCTGGCTGCGCCCGCCCCGACCACGCTGACGCCCGCCTTGTTGATGTTGACGTCTTCATCGTAGGTCCCAGCGTGAACGATGACCATGCCGGCAGAGGCCACGCCGTTCACCCCGTCCTGGATCGTGGCAAATGAATCGCAACCAAAGGTGGTCGCGGGTCCGGCTCCGTCTGGATCGTTTCCAGGCGTAGTGCCGACCCAGCTCGCGTCAACATAGACCGTCGACGGAGATACACACGGTGGTGCGCAGATCGCCGGGGCCGTCAGGAAAGGCATGTAATCCACCGCGCCCTGGCCGAACTTCGTAGCGATCACGCCGGAGTCTGTCGTGCCCCACCAGTTCGATTCCGCATCGGCCGTGCCCGTGCCATTCTGCCTGATAGCCCACACGTTTGGGGGCGCGCCGACTCCCAAGTCAGTGAAGTTATTATCGTGGAGGTGAATTGTGGACGCATCCAGGCCGGGACGCAGCCTGAGCCCATGGGATCCTCCGGAAGGCGTCCCGTCGTTCGGTGCTCCGTTATATTTAATCGTGTTGCACGTAATCGTCACATTGGTCGACACCACCGTGCCGAATTCTCCGCCCCAGAGCTGGAAGGCCGCGAATGCGTTATCTTCGAATCTGTTCCGCTTGATCGCGCCACCCACGACTGAGATCTGGCCAATGCCTAACTGCATTTGGTGGACGTAATTGTTCTGAATCGTCACATCGCCCAGGTTCGCGTTGAACCCAAAACCCCAGTAGGGCCCGTGGCCGGGGACGTCACCGTTGAACTCGTTCCCGTCGATCAACCAGCCTGTTCGCACGCCGAAAGGACCGAAAAACGCGGTGTCGCCGTGGAAAAGGTTGTTGCGGACCGTTCCGTTATCCATGGCATGACCCATGTAAAACAGTTGGCCGTTGTCTGCCGTGACGAGGTTCTGCTCGAAGAGAAAGCCGTGCGCATGCACTGTGTCCGGACCGCCGAACTGAATGGCCCCCGTGTTGTAACTCGGGTCAATGCTGCTGCCCTGGAGGATGCAGTTGAGCATGTGGAAGTTGTCGGCGTTGGTAGAGGTATCGAGCTCCCGGCCAAGCAGATTCGAGAAGGTGAATCCATCGAACGTAATGTCGGCGGAATTGAGGAAGAACGTCCCAAATCCCGATCCCGAGATGATGGTCTCGCCCGTTCCGCGGCCGGCCCCCCTGGCGTCCACGCCTGCTTTCGCACCTTTTAAGGTAAGAGCTTTATCGATGTTCGCGCCGCTAACCGCGTAGGTCCCAGGGGCAACTTCAATTGTGTCACCCGCGTTTGCGGCAGCGACGGCAGCCTGAATGGTTGGCTGGTCGCCCGGGACGTGGATCGTGGCTGCGTGAAGATCAACAGCAGCCAGCGCCAGGAACACGGCGCTCGCGCAAAAAGCAAGGCTGACTCGTCGCGTAAGAAACGCAGGCTCAGGAGTTTGGTTTTCCATGGCATTTTTCTGGAGCTGAGCGCCAAATATGGAAGCGAAGAGCGTTCGGGCTTTGAGAGACTTCATTAGGTCGGGTTTTCGGGGGTTGGGCATTTGCCAGCGTAGATCCAGCCCCCAGAGCCCGCTTTTCGCGGGAGCGCGCACGGCCGAAATTCCGCTCGGTTTCTCGTGCCCGAGGGTTTACCGAGTCGGCCCGCGGGTGTCTAGCTTTTTCTCAAAACAAGTACTAAGAAGCCGCCACCCTGAGGGATGATGCGGCGGAACTTGAAGAAAACCTGGCGAACCGGACCCTGGCGACAAGATCGTCGTCAGGCGGCCGCCGTCGCGGGCGACAACGCTTCGTCGATAACCCGGAAGAATTCGGCGATGTCCAGGGGCTTGGTCAGATAAGCCCGCGCACCCGCGGAAACCAAACGCTTCACCTGGGGCACGGTGGCGTCGGCGCTGATCACGATCACCGGAACCTCCCTGGTGAGATGGTCCGCTTTCAACTGCGCCAGGACCTGCCAGCCCGGCATGTCGGGGAGGTGGAGATCGAGCAGGATCAGGTCGGGTGAATGCTGCCGGGCGAGCTCCAGGCCGACGCGGCCTTGCATGGCTGTCATCAACTCGAGCGCCGGCCGTTCGGCCAGCATCTGCTCGACGAGGGTCACGTTGGAGAAATTGTCTTCTATATAAAGAATGCGACGCGACTCTTCTTCCGTCGCTCGCTCGGAGGCGGCTGAATTCATCTGGGCGGCGAGGGCCTGCAGCGGAGATTCCGCTCTTGGAAGTTCCAGCCAGAAAGTGCTGCCAGAACCGAGCGTGCTGTTTACCCCGATGGAGCCGTGCATGGCTTGCACGAGCCGCTGGCAGAGGGCCAGGCCCAGGCCGGTTCCCTCGACGGTCGATTGTTCGGCGCCCAGCCGGTCGAACGGCGTAAAGAGGCGCGCCAGTTTTTCAACCGCGATGCCGGCGCCGTTGTCGCCGACCGAAATCCGGGTCAACCCCTTCGATGAATCGGAAAACCCAACCGTCACGCTCCCGCTGACCGCGGTGTATTTGACCGCGTTCGAGAGGAGGTTGAGGAGAACTTGCTTGAGGCGCTGGCGATCGGCCAGGACGTAGGTCGAACTTTCCAGCGGCGTGGAAGCGGCGAGTCCAATGGTCCGCTCGGCCGCAAGCGGGCGCATCAAATCGAGCGCTTCATTGATCGCTTCTTCGATGCAAACCGGTTCGACCGACAACTGCAAATTACCCGCTTCGATGCGGCTGATGTCGAGCACTTCGTTGATCAGGTTCAGCAGGTGCCTTCCGGCACTGAGGATATAACGAATCCGGGGCCGCTGGGTTTCCGACGGCGACTGGCGGTCGAGCAACTGCCCGAAACCGAGGATCGAGTTTAACGGCGTGCGCAGCTCATGGCTCATGCGCGAAAGGAAATCGCTCTTGGCGTGGTTCGCGCGGTCGGCTTCTTCCTTCGCTTCGCGCAGGGCTTTCTCGATTCGCGACCGGTGGGTGACGTCGTGGGCCACGCAAAACATGATCTTGTCCTTGGCCGAATACGTAGCCGACCAAAGGACGTCGACCAGGGTTCCGTCTTTGCGGACGTAGCGATTGACGAAGTCGGTTAGTTTTCCGGTGAAGAGCAAATCCTTCGCGACGGCTTCGGTTTTCGGCCGGTCTTCGATGTAAACCAGCTCGAGATACGAACGGCCTTCTAATTCCTTTGCGGTGTAGCCCCACAATTCCTCGCACGCCGCGCTGACGCTGAGGAAGCGGCCGTCTTCGCTGAGCGTGCAAATCACGTCCTGCGAGTTGTCCATGATGAGCTGGTTCGCATCGAGCGCGGCTTGCAGTTCGCGCCGGCTCGCTTCCAGGGCGGCTTCGTTCGCTTTGCGCTCGGAGATGTCCTCGACCATGAGCAGGAAATGGAGCGGTTCGCCGTGCTCGTTCCGGATCACGCTCGCTGTGCGGCTCACCCAAAGGATGTCGCCGTTCTTGTGGATGTAACGCTTGTCGCCGGTGAACCGTGCGGTCCCGTCCAGGAGGCTTTGAGCGAGCTGCCGGCCCGGCTCGATGTCGTCCCCGAAGGTGATGTCTTCCGCGGTGCGCTGGCGCAATTCCTCGTTGGAATAGCCGACCATCTTGCAGAACGACGTGTTCACGCGCAGGAAGCGCTCGTCGAGCGCCAGAATGGCCATGCCGATGGGCGCTCCCTCGAAGAGCTCGCGAAAAATCGCGTCGCCCGGAGCCAGCTCGGCGGCCGGGTTAGCCTCGAATTCGGCGAGCGGAGCGGATAGGTTCATGCAAAGCAGTGTAGGAGAAGCGGTTCACGTCTGGTGGCGAATGGATCCTCCTGTTGCTTAGCAGGCCGCATTCCAGCAGCAGGCGCCGCCCGCTTGCCCCGCAAGCCTTGCCGCGCTTTAGTGACGTTCTTCGCTTCACGACCCCGAAGCGATCCCATCGAATCCGCTGACTCAATTGTTATGCATCATCTCGCACTCTCTTCCGCTTCGGGTCTTGTTCGAACCGCTCTCGTCTCCGGCCTCCTGCTCGGATTCACGCTCGCCGGCTCGCCTTCCCGGGCCGCCAAGCCCTCGCCATCGTCCTCCCCCGATTCAACGAAGAAAAAACCAGACGTGACCGCCACCGACAACCCACTCCTTACCGAAAGCAAGCTGCCGTATAACCTCCCGCCGTTCGACAAAATCAAGGACGAGCACTTCCAGCCCGCGCTGGAGCAGGGGATCGCCGAGGAAGAAAAGGAAACCGACGCGATCGCGCAGCAGACCGACAAACCAACTTTTGAAAACACGATCGTGGCGCTGGAGAAATCCGGGCTCCTCATCGCCCGGGCGCGCCGCGTGTTTTCAAACTTCGGCGCCTGCAACACGAACCCGACGATCCAAAAGCTGGAGAAGGAAATGGCGCCGAAGTTCTCCGCGCACGCGGACGCGATTCATTTGAACAGCGCGCTCTTTGCCCGGATCGAAGCGCTCTATAACGCCCGGGAATCGAGCAACCTCGACGCGGAATCGAAATGGCTCCTCGAGCGTTACTACAAGGATTTCGTCCGGGCCGGCGCGAAGTTGAATGAGGAACAGAAGACGCGGCTGAAGGCGATCAACGCGGAGCTGGCCAAGCTCCAGACCGATTTCGAGCAGAACGTCCTGAAGGAAAAAAACGCGTCGTCGATCGTGGTCGACAAGAAGGAAGACCTCGCGGGAATGCCCGATAACGAAATCGCCGCCGCCGCCAAAGCCGCGAAGGACGAGGGCAAGGAAGGCAAGTTCGTTATCCGGTTGCTGAACACGACCGGGCAGCCCTCGCTCACGTCGCTCCAGAACCGCCCGCTGCGCGAGAAGATCATGGCAACGTCGCTGGCGCGAAATAGTCACGGCGGTGAATTCGACAACAAGGAAGTCGTGAGCCGGACGGCGAAATTGCGGGCGGAACGCGCCGCTCTCCTGGGTTACGCGAACCACGCCGCTTATCAGCTCGACGACCAGACGGCGCACGACGTGCCGACCGTGAACAAGCTCCTCTCGGATCTCGCACCCGCCGCCGTGGCGAACGCGAAGAAGGAAGGCGCGGATATGCAGAAGATCATCGACGATGAAAAGGGCGGGTTCCAATTAGCCGCCTGCGACTGGGATTTTTATTCCGAGAAGGTCCGCAAAGCCCGCTACGCCTTCGATGAATCGCAGCTCAAACCGTATTACGAACTGAACCACGTCCTGACGGATGGCGTTTTCTACGCGGCCACGAAGCTTTACGGGATCACGTTCAAGGAACGCAAAGATCTTCCGGTTTACCTGCCGGAAGTCCGGATCTGGGAAGTGACCGACAAAGACGGCAAGCCGCTGGCCCTTTTCATCGGCGACTATTACGCCCGGCCCTCGAAACGCGGCGGCGCCTGGATGAACCAGTACGTCGGCCAGAGCGGATTGCTCGGCACCAGGCCGGTGGTCGCGAATCATCTCAACATTCCCAAGCCGCCCGCGGGCGAGCCCACGCTCCTGACCTTCGACGAAGTCCGGACCGCGTTTCACGAATTCGGCCACGCGCTCCACGGCATGTTTTCGAACGTGAAATATCCGCGGTTCAGTGGCACGAGCGTGCCGCGCGATTTCGTCGAGTATCCGTCGCAGGTCAACGAGATGTGGGCGACCTGGCCGGAAATCCTGAAGAATTACGCGAAGCATTATAAGACGGGCGCGCCCATGCCGCAGGAGTTGCTGGACAAGGTTCTGGCCGCGGAACAATTCAACCAGGGGTTCAAGACGACGGAATACCTGGCGGCGTCCTTGCTCGACCAGGCCTGGCATCAGTTGACGCCCGACCAGGTGCCGGCCGACACGCTCGCGTTTGAAGCCGATGCGCTGAAGAAGGCCGGCGTCGATTACCCGCCGGTGCCTCCGCGTTACCGTTCGACTTACTTCTCGCACGCTTTCGCCGGCGGATATTCGGCCGGCTATTATTCGTATCTCTGGAGCGAAGTGCTCGACGCCGATAGCGTCGAGTGGATGAAACAGCACGGCGGGTTGAAGCGCGAGAACGGCGACCACTTCCGCGAGACCCTCCTTTCTCGCGGTGGAAGCGACGACGCCCTGAAGTTGTTCCGCAACTTCACCGGCGGCGATCCCGACGTTACTCCGCTCCTGAAACGGCGCGGCCTAACGAAGACCGCTCCGGCCGAAGCCCCTGCGCCGCCCGTGCCACCGAAGTAAATCGCGGAAGCGACGCTCCCGGAGATCGAACGGATTTCAGAGGCGTGGAGTCCAAGGATGATCCACGCCATGAGAGATGTCCGCCTCCATCGGCTCGCGCTCGCAGCATTCCTGTCGCTGCTCCTTGTCGTCTCGGCCTGGTCTCAGACTTCGCCGAGCCCCGACTCGTCGGCCCTGGAAAAACTTTTAAGCGAAACCTTCCCGGCCGATGCACCCGGCGCGGCGGTCCTGGTGGTTCGTAACGATGTCGTCGTCCTGCGGAAAGGTTTCGGCCTGGCTAATCTGGAACTCAAGGTTCCGATGGACCCGCAGCACGTGTTCCGGATCGGATCGATTACGAAGCAGTTTACCGCCGTCGGGATCCTACAATTGGTAGCGGCCGGCAAGATCAAGCTGGATGACGATGTCTCCACCTATGTTCCCGATTTCCCGGCCGCCGGCCACAAGGTAACCATTGCGCAGTTACTGAATCAGACTTCCGGCTTGCCGAGTTACACGGACGAAAAAACGTGGCTGACGACGTGGCGACAGGACCTGAAACCGGCCGACTTGTTGGCGTTCACGAAAGGCAAGCCGCCGCTCTTCACGCCGGGAACGGACTGGGCCTACTCGAACACAAACTACATTCTCCTCGGCGAGATCATCGCCCGGGTTTCCGGAGAAAGTTACGCCAGTTACTTGCAGACAAAGGTGCTTGGTCCGGCCGGAATGCAGCACAGCCAATATGATAGTTCCGAGGACGTGATCCCGAATCGCGCTTCCGGTTACGCGGTTGCCGGCCCGAAGAAATGGAAGAACGCCGCCTATCTCAGCATGACTCACCCTTACTCGGCCGGCGCCCTGGTCAGCACGGTTGATGACCTTGGGAAATGGGACAAGGCCCTGTCGGCGGGGACCGTGCTTGACGCGGAACTGCTGGCTCAAGCCTGGACCGATACGGTGCTGCCCGACGGCCGATCGGCGGGCTATGGATATGGCTGGGGCATCGGAACGCTCGGTCGCTTCAAGACGATCGAACACGGGGGCGGGATCAATGGTTTTGCCGCTTACGAAATGAAAGTGCCGGACGCTGGATTGTACATTGCCATCCTCTCGAACAGCGAAGCCGCTGCGCCGCTGGTGGGAACTGGCACGTTGGCTTTTCGAATGGCTAACGCGGTTCTCGGCGCCGAGCCTAACGAAAGGTCTGTGAATCTGGGACCCGATCAGCTGAAGGATTTCGTCGGTGTCTATCGCCTCAAAGAGGGGGGGAAGCGCGCGGTTACGATGGCTGACGGAAAATTATTCGTTCAACGCACTGGTGGCCCGAAGTCTCCGGGACTGGTGCCAACTGCTGAAAACGAATTCGCCCTGAAAGACTTTGGCGTTCGGTTCCGGTTCAGGCGCGGGCACGATGGCCGGGTGGAGTCCCTGGTCGTAAAGCCGCGGGTGGGAGTGGAGGACGTTTCCCCCAGGGTGGATGAGCCGTTCGAAGACGCGCCGCCACGTCTCGCGACGCCGTAGCAGTCTGACATCGCTTTTCGCGCCGCCCCGGTTACAAGTCTGGGGATGAAGCCGATCGAATCTCGCGTCACGATTCACATGGCGGCCAGCCTCGACGGCTTTGTGGCGCGGAAGGACGGCAGTGTCGATTGGCTCGAAACTTCGGACGAGTTCGCGGGCGGGTCGACGCTGGAACCGGAGTTCGTGGAGGCGTTCCTGAAAACGATCGACTGCTACGTCATGGGATCGCGAACCTATGAGACGGCGATTCGTTTCGAAGCGAAAGGATTCGGCTGGGCCTACGGCGACAAACCGACGTTCGTCCTCACCAGCCGCGATCTGCCGCGGACGCGGGACACGGTCCACTTCCACTCCGGCGATCTGACGCAATTCGTGAATGAGAAGCTCCGCCCTCAGTTCGGGAACGTCTGGTTCGTCGGAGGCGGCGCCGTTTGCGGCGAATGCCTTCGTCTCGGACTGGCTGACGAGGTCCGTTACTCGGTCCTGCCCATTTTGATTGGCGACGGGATCCGATTCTTCGAGGAACTCGATCGGGACGTCCCGCTGCACCTCGCGGAGGTCAAAGCGTACAAGAGCGGGACCGTGGAACTCTGTTACGAGATTCGCGCGACGATCCACCAAAGGATCGCGGCGCCCGCGACAAACCAGGCACCGTGAAAACCGAGGCCGACGCCACACCAGAACGCGAACGAGATTCGATCGCGTATCGTCGGTCCTTCGCAACCGGGGTTTGGCCGTAACCGCGCGCGCAGCCACTCGACAGTTTTTTCGCGCAGCTCGGATTCCGGAAAACCGTCGCGGTAGAGATTCGCGCAACGGCGCCCGCGCAGGAATGCCCGATAAAGCCGGCGCGGGAAAAGAAACATTCCAATCGTGAACGCGCCCAGATTCAAGAGCCAGGCCCAGCCATGGCGCCCGCAGCCGCCGGCAATCTCCCACGCCGCGATTTCCGCTTCGCCGGCCCAATCGGTCTCGTATTCGTTCGCAATGTGATGGAGGTCGTGGAGCTTCGCGGCTTCCACGCGACACGCTGTGTTCGGGAAATAAACCGGGATCGGTTTTGTTTCGACCCGGACCCAGCGTTCGCTGTAGCCGCCGTCCTCGCCCAGGCCCGAGCGCGCGAAGAATAAGGCGCGCGCCTTCTCCAGCGTCATGGTGTCGGAATAATTTTTCACGATCGTATCTTCGCGCGGACAAACTCTGCGACTTCCTTCAAGGCCTGTCCTGTTTCCGGAACAAAGGGCGCGCCATAGTGCCAGCCGTGCGGCACGTCTTCATAAATATGAAGCGCGCTCGAACCGCCGGCCGCGAGAACTTTGGCGTGGAGCTGGCGGGCATCATCGAGCAGCACTTCGTCGCGCCCGACCTGGATCAGGATTGGCGGCAGCCCATGGAGATCGGCGAGAAGCGGAGAGGCGAGGGGATCGCGACGGGAATGATCGGCGAGATACGCGTGGGCGTAACGCTCGATGTCTTCCGCGACGAACATCGAATCGCGCTCGGAATTTTCCCGGAGCGATTTGCTTTCGCTCGTCATATCGGTCCACGGGGAAAGACAAGCCAGGCAGCCGGGCAACGGTTCGCCTGCTTCCCGGAGCCGCAGGGCGAGGGCGAGCGTCATTCCGCCGCCTGCGGAATCACCGACAACGGCGATCGATTTTGAATCGGTGCCCTTCGAAAGCAGCCACCGATAACCGGCAACCGCGTCATCGAGCCCGGCCGGGAAATGATGTTCGGGCGCGAGCCGGTAATCGAGGGCGAACACCCGCGTCCCGGAGTCCCGCGCCAGCGTGACCGTGATCGGCCGGCATGACTTGGCCGAGCCCGAGATGTAGCCGCCGCCATGCAAATAGTAGATGACGCCCGGACTTTGCGGACCGCCCCGGGGCGAGATCCATTCGCCTCGCACCGGCGAGTCGATCCGCTCGATGCTCGCGCCTAACGAGTGGAGCCAGACGAGCCAGCCCGGCGTGCAAAAGCGCCGGCGGGTAAACTCGACCAGCGCCGTTTCTCCGGCCGGTTTCCGTTTCACGTAAAGCCGAACCCAAGAACAGCCGAGCCGGCTTTGAAAGCTCATGGCGGCTCAGGCGGGGCTCGCGGCTCCGGCCGGCGCCAGGTGGTCGGTGTCGGGAAACACCAGTTTCCTCCGGAACTCGCGCCGCAGAAGGAGGAGATTGGTCCCAGCCTGGAAGAGAATGGACACGACCGACAAATACCAGATTTGCCTGATGTGAAAGTCCGGCCGCAACGACAGGAGGACGGCCGGCAAGGCGAACACCAGCAACCGCGTGGCCGAGCTGATCAATGGCGGCCAGGTGTTGCCGATCCCCTGGAAAACGCTCGAGGAAGTAAACACGATTCCCATCGCGATGAAGTTCAGCGAAATGATCTGCAGATATTCGCTGCCGAACGCGATCACGCTCGGATCCTTGCTGAACCCGCGAATGAAAAGGCTCGCGCAAAATTGGGCCAGGATGGTGAGCAACAACATGAAACCTGACGTGATTCCCAGCGCCGAGTAGAACGTTTGCCGAACGCGATCCGCGCGGCGGCCGCCGAAATTTTGGCCGACGACCGGCGCGACGGAAAACGCGACCGCAATCACCGGCAGGAACATGGCCTGCATGACCCGCGCGCCGACGCCGAAGCCCGCCTGCGCAGCCGCCCCGAAATTCCGGATGATCGCGTAAACGACAACGATATACACCGCCATCAGGGCGAACTCAGCGCCGGCCGGAATTCCGATGCGCAACATCGACCACCAAACCTTGAGTTGCGGCCGCCATTGCGAAAGCCGGAACCGCAAATAGCGGAAGCTCCGCTCGAAATATACGATCGTCAGGACGTTCGCGATCAGGATGGAAATGAAGGTCGCGAGCGCGGCCCCGGCCACGCCCATCCTTGGAAACGGGCCGATGCCGAAGATGAACAGCGGCGCGAAGATCATGTTCAGCACGACGCTGAGGACCTGGAGACCGACGGCGGGCCTAATGATGCCGGTAGCTCGGAGAGCCGAGCCTAACGACACTAACGGAAACTGCATCATCAGCGCCGGGATAAACCAGAGGAGATAAGTGGCGGCCAGCGTCGCCGTCGGCGCGTCCGCGCTGAGACTGACGCTGTATTGCCAGCGAAAAGGAAAAGCGCAGACGCCAAAGAGAAGCGCGACGATGAGGCAGAGCACGATCGATTGATTGAAGGCCTTCTCGGCGCTCGGCTGGTCTTTGCGGCCGGCGGCCTGCGCGATCACGGTCGTTGTCCCGACTCCCAGCATTTGCGTCAGCGCCACCACCAGCATCATCAGGTTGCCGGACAAGCCGACGGCGGCGATGGCCTCTTTGCCGAGCGATCCCACCCAGTAAAGATCGGCGAGCAGATACAGCGTTTGCACGACCATGCTGACCGCCATGAACGACGCCATGTGGAGCAGGTGCCGCGTCACCGATCCCTGCGTCATGTCTTTCATTCCGCTCATCAGGAATCTCCCTTGGACGCGATCAGTTCGGAAAACTTCTGCAGGTCAATGTTGCCACCGGAAACGATGGCGACGATCGGGCCGTTGCCCGCTTTCCGCGTGAGGGCCGCCGCGAGCGGCAACGCGCCTGCGCCTTCGGCAATGACGCGCGCTTTCTCCGCCATCAACCGCATCGCTGCTTTCGTCTCGTCGAGGGTCACGACGATGTAACCGTCAACGACCGGTTGCATTCTTTCCCACATCCGCGGAAACGTGCTCTGGCCGCCGGCGCCGTCGACAAACGATGCCTGCCATTTGTCGAACACCTGCGGCGAACCTTTCTCGAACGACAAGGCCGCGGGCGCCGCCGTTTCCGGTTCCGCGCCCCAGACTTTGATTTCCGGCTTCAGCGCTTTGACCGCGCTTCCCACCCCGGCGATCAATCCGCCGCCGCCGATCGCGCCGATGACCGCGGTCGTGTCCGGCGCGTCCTCCAGGATTTCGAGTCCCATGGTCGCGTGACCGGCGATGAAATTGTCGTCATCGAACGGATGGATGAACGTTCCATCGGCGCCTGGGTAAGCGCGATCTTCCAGCGCCTGCCACGCGACTTCGTACGGGACCGTGATCAGTTTGGCGCCGAGGGCACGCATTCGTTCCAGCTTGGCTTTCGGCGCGCTCTCAATCGCCACGACCGTGCTGGGCACGCCAGCTTTCCTGGCCGCGTAGGCCACGCCTTGGCCGGCGTTGCCGGCGCTGATCGTCCAGACGCCCCGTTTGCGCTCGGAGTCGGACAACATCGCGACCGCGTTCGCCGCGCCGCGAAGTTTGTAGGCGTTGATCGGTTGGAGGTTTTCCAGCTTCAGACGGATGTCCGGGAAATCTGGGCCAAGCTCGAGCCGAACGAGCGGAGTGCGCACGATCGTCCCCGCAATGCGTTTTTGCGCTTCACGAATTTCGGAAAGATCGATGCGTCGAACGGCGTCCACGGCGTGACTCTACGCTGGTTCCGCGACCAGCATCAAGGAACGGCGTGTCCAAACCAACTGCGCGGCGGCGACATCTTCCACGGCCATGCCGAGCGATTTGAAGATCGTGGTCGCGCCAGGGTCGACGCGCTTCGTGCCGTTTAGAATTTCGCCCAGCTCGGCGAACGGCGTCGCGTTCGAAAGGATCACGTCGCCCGCTTCTTTCCGCGCCCCTTCATACGAATCGACGATGACCACGTTGCGCATGGCGGCATCGTCCAACTCGCGCCAGTCCGGCCGGGAAGCGCCGACCGCGTTCACGTGCGCACCCGGCTTCAGCCATTCGCCTTTCAGGATCGGTTCGCGCGAGCTGGTCGCGGTAACCACGACGTCGGCGCCACGGACCGCCGCTTCCAGGTCCATCGCTTTGGCGCCGGTTTCGTTCGCGAAGCGCTCCGCTTTTTCCGGATGATGGTTCCAGACCCGGATCTCTTCGAATCGCCGAACGTGCGGCAGGACTTCGAGGTGGGCGCGGGCCTGGACGCCGGCGCCCAGCAGGGTCAGCACTTTCGCGTCTTTCGGCGCCAGCGCATCGGTGGCCACCGCCGAAACCGCGGCGGTCCGCATCTCCGTGATGTAACGGCCGTCCATCAGCGCGAGCGGCGCGCCGGTTTGCGGATCGAAGAGCGCGATCACCGCCATATGCGTGGGAAGGGTTGTTCCGGCGTTGTGCGGATAGAACGTCACCATTTTTATTCCCATCGACTCGCCGGACGCCGGCATGACGCCGAAGAATCCCTCGTGCTGCGCGAGAACGCCGCGGACCGGCTGCTGCCATTGGCCGGCGGAAAACTCCGCCAGGACTTTCCGCATCGCCGCGATGAGGTCGTCGATGTTTAAGCGACGGCGGACGTGCGCTTCGTCGAGAAATTCCACGACTAAACGCCCAGGCTGCGCTGACTCGTTAGGCCGTCAGGCGCGGGCCCGGAGGCTTTCGGCGAGCTTGCGCATCTCTTCCATCCCGGCCGGGCTGCAATAGTCTGTCACCTTTTCCGGCGGGAACTCGTCCCGGATCGCGATACAGCGTTGCCGGATTTTTTCGAGCTCCGGATCATCGATCCGAATGGAGATAAAGCCATCCCAATCCCACTGGTTTGCCCCTCCGTTGACGAAACCATCGATCGTGCTGGCCACTTGTTCGGGTGTCCGTTTCATGGAAACAAAAATATCCCCCGCTGGCGGATGCGGCAAGGTTAAAGGCAAACCGCCGGGGCGACGCGCGGCCGCAACTTTACGCTTCGCTTGCGTTCGCATCTTATCTAGCCTGCGCGGCAAAGCTGCATGAATAACCAGCCGCCCGCGGTCGTTACTCTCAATCTGCCGAAGCCGCCCTGGCGCGTGATCGGGGCAATCGCGCTTGTCGTTCTCGCCCTGCTGATCGTCTGGACTTCGTATTACACGGTGCCGGCCGAATCCGAGGCCGTCGTTTTGCGGTTCGGCAAATTTCTAAAGATCGTCGAGCCGGGGCTGCATTTTAAAATCCCGCTGGGCATCGACGAATACACCGAGGTGCAAACCCGGCGGCAGTTGAAACTGGAGTTCGGGTTTTTCACGAGCGGGTACAGCAATGCGGACCAGCCTTCGCGCCAGCAGATCGAAGAAAAATCGATGGTGACCGGCGACCTGAACGCGGCCCTCGTCGAATGGGTGGTGCAATATCGCATCTCCGATCCGCGCGAGTACCTCTTCGACGTTCGCAATCCCGGCCAGACCCTGCGCGATTTATCAGAGGCCGCCATGCGGGAAGTCATCGGCGATCGCACGGTGGACGAAGTCATCACCATCGGCCGCCAGGACATCGAGGTTTCGGCCTTGGCCCGGATGCAGGATCTGGCGAGCCGCTACAAACTCGGCGTGAAGGTCGACCAGGTGCAGTTGAAGAACGTGAATCCGCCGCGCGAAGTGCAGGCTTCCTTTAACGAAGTGAACAAGGCGCAGCAGGACCGGGAGAATGCGATCAACATCGCAAACGGCGATTACAACGAGGCGGTGCCGCGGGCTCGCGGCCAGGCCGACCAGATGATTCGTGGCGCGGAAGGCTATCGTTTCAAGCGAGTGAACGAAGCGGAGGGCGACATCGCGTCGTTCAACGCCATGCTCGGCCAGTACACCAAGGCGCCGGAAATCACCCGCACCCGCCTTTACCTCGAAACCATGGGCGACGTCCTGCCGGCGATGGGACCGAAGATCATCATCGACGATTCGATGAAACAGCTTCTCCCGATTTTGCCGCTGTCGCTCAAAACGGAGACCGCCCGATGAACAAGCGCGGCTGTCTGGTGGCGGTGGTCATCGCGGGAGCGTTCCTCCTTTTGCGGCTTCTGCTCGGATGCTTCTACACCGTTCATCAAACCGAGCAGGTGATCGTTACCCAGTTCGGCAAACCCGTTGGCGGTCCCACGACCGAGCCCGGGCTTCATCTCAAGCTGCCGCTGATCCAGGAAGTGAACCGGATCGATAAGCGCTTCCTGGAATGGGACGGATTGCCGGTGGCGATTCCGACCCGCGACAAGACCTACATCCATGTCGACACGTATGCGCGCTGGCGAATTGCCGATCCGATGGTCTACTTCGTTCGTCTCCGCGACGAACGCAGCGCGCAGTCGCGCCTCGAAGACATCCTCGGCAGCGAAACGCGAAACGCGATCGCGAAGCACGACCTGATCGAGATCGTGCGCACGGACAAGGACCGCAAACCGCTCCATGACGAAAGTCTCAAGGTGGGACTCGGCACCATTGGTGTGCTGCCGCCGATTGCCTTCGGGCGTTGGAAAGTGGAAGACGAAATCAAGAAGGCAGCGGCGGTTAAGCTGGCGGAATTCGGGGTCGAGTTGCTCGATCTCCGGTTGCGCCGGGTGAATTACAACCCCGACGTGCTCGATCGAATTTATCAGCGCATGATCAGCGAGCGGCGCCAGATCGCGCAACGTTTCCGGTCGGAAGGCGAAGGCGAGGCGGCGCGGATCGCGGGACAAAAGGAGCGGGACCTGAACGAGATTCAGTCCACGGCCTATCGCAAGGTGCAGGAGATCCGCGGCGAGGCGGATGCGAAAGCGACCGAGATTTACGCGCGGGCCTACACCCAAAATGCGCAGGCCGCTGAGTTCTACGCGTTCCTCAAAAGCATGGAGACCTATCGGAAGGTGCTGACGAAAGAATCGACCCTGGTGCTCTCGACGGACAGCGACTTGTTTGGCCTGCTGAAACACTCCGCGCCGAAGCCGCCATTGGCGCCGCCGCACTGAGCGGCTCGGCCGGCTGTCCGCGCATCTTGACGCTGCCGCCACCGCCTGACAAAATCCGTCCCGCCTCGCCGAATTTTCGTCATGAACGAACCTACGAATCCATCCGAGCCTACGCCCCCGTCCTCCGATTCTACGCCGCCACCACCACCACCTCCTCCACCACCGCCGCCGTTTACGCCGCCGCCAGTTTCACCGGAACCTCCTGGCCCAACCGCGGCCGCTCCCGCTCCTCCGCCAGCCAAACCGCCCATCTACACGCCGCCGCCGGGTCAGCCTGCCCGGAAAAGTCCGTTGCCGTGGATCCTCGGCGGCTGCGGATGCCTGACGCTGATCATCGTCATTATCGTGGTCATCTCGATGGTGACCTACCGGGCGAAGCAACGGGTCAGCGACTTCAAGACCGAATTTAAATCCGCCCTCAAATCGATCGACGAACAGCAGCGTCCGGCTGTTTCACCTTCTACCAGGACCGACAGCGACACCCGTTCGCCGAAAACCGGCTGGAATACTTACACGAACGTGAAGGCGAACCTGCCCTCGAGCCTGCAATCGAATTTTGTCGCGTTCAGTTTTGATTATCCAAAAAGCTTCAACCTCGAGCCGCAATCCGATGTGAACTTCGTCAAGGTAGAGAAGTATGCGGCGGCCGGGAAAGGCAACACCGCCGAAAATTTTGCGGTCGGTTATGCCTGGTTCACTCCTCCTGAGGCGCAAAGCGACGCCTTGTACGACAAACTCCTGGATCAGTTAGGCCAACAACTCTCCGGGACCTTCCACAATTACACGGAAATAAAACGGACGCCGGTTTCCGTCGATGGCGTCCAAAGCCGGGCCGCTCTTTTCAAAGCCGACTTCAATGACGCGGCCAAAACGATGATCTATGGGAAGACCATCGTCGTTCATCCGCCCGGGAAAAAGAACGGCGTCACCATCCTCATGCTCGGAACTTCGTTGAGCCGCGACGTGAAAGCGCCGGACGATCTGGGCAGCAAAGGCGACACCGCCGACATCCTGCGTTCCTTCAGGTTTCTCTAGCCGACGGGAGCGGCCGGTCGGGTCCTTCGACGGGCACGGAAGTTGCAACCAAGACCGGGCCGCACCGCCCATCCCGCATTCTATGCTCGCTGATATCGCTCCTCCTCCCATTTTCCCAGACGATCCGCGGAAGTGGGACGGGTGGAACAAATATCGCGCGAACAGCCCCTACGAGCGCCTTTGCCTGGACCCGGCGTCGGAGCCGACGGACGAGCAAATTCAGCGGCAATGCGCCGCGCTTCTCCAGTGGTGGCAAAACAAGCTGCCCCTGAAGAATCAGCCCAGTAATCCCATTGCGCAGTTGCTCGGCCGCGGAATTACGGACGCCGCCGGTTACCTCGTCGAGGCGAGAATGGAGTTGCTCGACCCCGAACGGCGCCGGGCCTGGGACGAACAACTCGCCGCCCAGGCAGGACAGAACGCGCTCGAGGAATTTATCAAGTTCATCGGTTTCTCCATCAAAGGTGGAGTGTTGCCGGCCGAGGCGGAGGCGAACCTGATCGAGTTCGGCCAAAACAACGGCATGTCGCGCGACCAGATAAAGAGTTGCATCGAGCAGGAATTGAAACGGAAGGGCGCACGGCGTTCTACCCTGGTGCCGGCGGCCAAGCCTCCCGTGACGGCGGCCCCGGTTTCGTCACGGGCCGATGCGGAAAAGGAGTATTTGCGGATTCTTTGTCTCGGGGCGCTCAACATGGGGAGCGCGTCCTACACCGTCCGGGCCATGCTTGCTCAGATCGCGGAGAACCTCGGCATCGCCCCCGCGCGTGGCGAACAATTGCTGGATCGGTTTCTCGACGACCAGGAGCTCACCATCGTGAAAAAAGGCGATGCCAGGCCGGTCATCACGCTTCCGCGCAAAAGCGGTGCGCCGGCGGCGGAAGATATCGCCAGGCCGGCCGTCGATTTTACCCCGAAACTGCGGCCGGCCGCGCCCGGCCTGGCCCCGAGTTTTGCGAATCCGGTCGGCGCGACCATGGTCCTGCTTCCTCCGGGCGACTTTCTCATGGGCAGCGACGCGCCCGATGCTCAGCCTAACGAACAGCCGCTTACTCCGGTTTCGCTTGGCAGTTTCTACATGGCGCAACATCCGGTCACGAACGCGCAGTACGAGCGGTTCGATCCGCGGCATAAAGCGAAAAGGATGGACGGCGCGGGCGACAGTCATCCGGTCGTCTATGTCACCAGTTTCGAGGCGGTGAAGTTTTGCGACTGGCTCAGCCAAAAAGATGGCAAAACGTATCGCCTCCCGACCGAAGCAGAATGGGAATACGCGGCGCGGGGCACGGATGGCCGGAAGTACCCGTGGGGAAACAACCCGGGGCGCGGCGAGTACGCCAATTTTGCCGACGCCAGCACGAGCTTTGCGTGGCGCGATCCTCAGATGAACGACGGCTATCCCGAATCGTCGCCGGTGGGAGCGTTCCCCCGAGGCGCAAGCTTCTTCGCCCTCGAAGACATGGGGGGCAACGTTTGGGAATGGTGCCTCGATTTTTATCAGGCGCTGTCCGGGTCTCCGAAACAAAATCCGCGCGGCCCGGCTTCCGGATTGCAGCGCATGTATCGGGGCGGCAGCTGGAAATCCCGTTTCACCAACCTGCGCGCCTCCGCTCGCTCTTCGAACGCGCCCAACTACTCCTGCAACGATCTCGGTTTTCGCATCGTGTGCGAGATCGAGCGCGGCGATTCCTAGGGCTTGCTGGTCGGGACGGTTGCCAGAACTGGACGCGGGGCCGAACTGAACCAGCCCGCGATCGCCGAAACTGCATCGCAGTTTTTCCAGCGCAAACAGGGAGCTTCTACACACCGGTAGCTCAAAATCGCCAGAGCCACGGTCACGAGCAAAGAGCCCGCCAGGTAGAGCCCGAATCCAGCGTGGTGCAGGCCGAGAAGCGCGAGCCCCTGTTGGACCGGAAACGCATAAATATATGTCCCGTAGGAGTAGTCGCCCTTTATGCTGAAGCGGGGAACCGGCATCGTGAAGCTAAGGCACAGAAAGCAGTAGGGCAGGGCGATGGGACATAAAAAGCCCAGCGGCCTAACCATTAGTCCGAGGGCAGCCAGCCCAGCAGAAGTAACGAACAACGTTTTCCAATATGGAATCTTTTCTCGAAAGAGAAAACAGACACTTCCCGCAAAGAAGTGGAAACAGAAATAGGAGAGATCGTTAAATCCCTGAAACGGGTAATACCGCTGGAAGGTGTCGGGGCTGATGCATTTTACTTCGCGGACTGCGAGTAGAATCGCGAACAACATCAGCACCACGGCTCGCCGTCGATGCACCATTCCGAGGACGGCGAGAACCGCCATGACGAGGTAGCAAAGCAACTCAATCGGCAGGCTCCAGAGCGAACCGTTAATAGCCCAGGGCGTCGGGTTGTGGCTCAGCACGCCGACGACATGTCCCGCGCTCACCCCCATCAGGGTGTTCATCGAAAATCCGCGCGGAACGAACATGGCGGCATGGTCGATCACGTACGCTTGCGGCGTGTGGGCGGGCGCCACGAAAATTTCAGTGAACGTCCCGTTTTCGATTGCGCAAAAGATGGGCGCGAAAATAAAAGCCGTCACCAACAGGCACATCCAGTAACCCGGGAAAAGCCGCACGAATCGGTGCCAGATAAATCGTCCGACGGATAGCCCGCTACTCACGCTGCGGGTAATCAGGAATCCGCTGATCACGAAGAACATCCCGACCGCCAGGGTGCCGAGCGAATATCGGCCTCCTGTTAGCGCGGGCACGGGCCACTCATTGCCGAAGCCCCCGAGCGGGAAACAGTGTCCGACGATCACCAGAACCGCAAGAATCAGGCGGAGAAAATTGAAAGCGTTCCGGCGCGGATCGAACGCATCGGCGAAGCTCGTCCTGATTGTTGTTCGCTGGGGTTCGCCGGGATGCACCCAGCAATTTCAGCACGAAGCATGCTGGCGCAAAAATTCCGGCGACTCGATTGAAAGACCCACCACTCGCCGCCGGCGTCGATCACTTCGTCCCTAGCTAAAGTCCCTGCCGTCGATCAGCTTCTTGATCGCCTCAAGGCAGCGGTCAAAGACCGCCGTGGACTCTGGCTTGCCGGTAGGCTTACCAGCGGCGTCCGGATAATTGTTGTCGCCGCGACTCTTCAGAGTTCGATCCCTGTAGGCGATCTCGAGTAGCCATTGCGTGCCATCGAGGACGCTGCCACGCGGGTAATCGTTCTGCCATCCCCAGACCTTCAGGTCATCGAGCGCCTGTCGAAACTCGCGCCAGGCGGTCTCCGTCGGAGTGATCGTCGCATGCCGCACGTTGGTCTGTCCGCGGCCCGATGCCGTGTAGGTCAGGGTCCGGTCCTTCAGTTCTACGCTGTACCTTGATCCCAGGAAGCCGCCAATCCTGGCGACGAAATGCGTTGGGACCGCTGGCGGTTCGCCGGCCGGTTTCGCCGAAGTCGCAAGCAACAGTAAGACAGCCGCCAAGGAACATCTCACGCGGGATTGTCCGTTTTAGCGAGACGCGGGAGTCTTCAGTTCGACGAGGATCAAGTGCGATGTCGTTGTGCCGATATTTTCCGCCGCATGAGTCAAGGGATCGCGATAAAGAATCTCGCCAGTCTTGAGCTCAATTTCCGTCGTCTTGCCGTCCGCGGCGTGGTTCCGGAATTTCCCGCCGGCCACCACATAGATCACGTTGGCCGGGTGCGAGTGCATCTGCTCTTTGGTGCCCGGCGGTAACTCGGCTTCGAGCACCCGCACCTTATCGTTCTCGAACTTCACTTTGATCGTCTTGGAATTGACCACGGCCGGATCCTGGGCCGAGACACAGGTTGCAGAAACGATGAACGTAACGGCCGCGATGACTGAAGTAGTAATAAGTCGCATGTCTTCTAGGAAGCCGCGGTCGCGCGCGAATTACAAGCAATTCCGGCGCAGATGGCGGGGTCAGACTGAGAGGGCGCAGCGAAAACCTCTGCCGCTGTAGTAAGAGTCCGCGCCGTTGTGCCCGACGAAGACCCTGTCGTAACGCCGATCGCAATAGAGCGCCCCGCCGAGTTTGCGGATTTCCGCCGGGGTCTTTATCCAGCTCGACCGTTTCGTATCGAACTCACCCAGCTTTTGCAGCGCGAGGTATTGTTCTTCGGTCAGCATCTCCGCGCGCATCGCGGCCGCCATGCCCACCGCGCTGCCTTTTGGCTTGTGCTCTTTTCTCGCCGCCAGCGCTTCGTCATCGTAACAAAGACTTACCCGCCCGTCCGGCGTCTGGGCCGAGCAATCCACGAACAGGTATTCGCCCGTCTTCTTGTCGCGACCCACAACATCCGGTTCGCCGCCGGTCTTTTCCATCTCCCCGAGCGACCAGAGCTTTTCCGGACTGGCCTTCAGCCTGGTCTCGACCTTGGCCCACTCAAGTCCTTTGTGCCGGCTCATGTTCTTCTCGAAACGAACCTTCAACGTCTTGAGCAGTTCTTCGACTTGCCCGGACGACAACTTCTTCTTATCACTTTGAGTCTTAGCCATAGGGTAGTTACTCCGCCGTCCGCCTCATTGGCTCGCTTATTTTGCGCAATAGCAAGCACGAACAACAGTGAATGCAGAGGGAAGTCGCCTGATTCGCGGGCAACTTCGTTTCGGAACATTGACATAAATTCTGTTTTCCGGCAGAACGCACGCGATGAACATCCTCCTCTGGGCGCTTCAAATCCTCGCCGCGCTCCTCTACACGGCGTCAGGCGTCATGAAGATATTCATGTTCGACAAGATCAGCGCAGACCAGCCCTCCTTCGGGGCATTGCCGAGAAATGTCTGGACGGTCCTGGGCATCCTCGAACTTGCCTGCGTGGCCGGGCTCATCCTCCCCTCCGTCTTACCCTGGCATCCGAAGCTCACGGTGGTTGCTGCCGCCGTCCTGGCGACCGAGAGCCTCGTGTTCGTTTGGGTGCACATGAAATACCGCGAGACCCCGCCCATCATCATGAGCGCCGTGCTCGGGCTCCTCATGGTGTTCGTCGCCTACGGCCGCCTGGTCCCGCAGCCAATCCTGTGAACGCTGACCTCGTTTAACCTTTCGCGGGGCTGCCAAATCGAACCATGCCGCGCGAATCACCTGGGGTTAAATCACTTCTCCCAGAGAGCGGCGAAAACTACACCTCCGGGACCGGCGCAATGACTCTCGATCTTCCGCCTATAGCCTTTGGCCAGGAGCTCTGTGTTGGTTCGATCAAATTCTGCCTTGTTTATGTTATGTCTTGCCACCCAGGCTGGGTGATTGGCGATCTTGTCGTATATGACGCAATATCTCACCTGGCCGTTTACGCAGGCCACATTGAGATCCGTCGGCATATAGCCCTGCCCTGTCCATTTATCGAACTCCCTCTGGTAAGCCGCGGCATCGAGTCCGTGGAAGGAAGCCCAAGGCGGGCCGTTCGGCACTTTCTGAAAGGTTGCCCAGAACCCAAAGGCGGGTCCTTCCCCGGGCTGGTAATCGAAGACCGACAGTGTTTTCGACCATACCTTGATCGGCCTGAATCCCTGCTTCGTAAGTTCATCGAACCTCTTCTGGTATTCTTTTCCCGTCACGTTTTTTACCTCGACGGTTTGACCGAGAGCGACGTTCGCTAGGACGGACAGGATGGCTATGTAGATTAGATTTTTCATGTCGATTGGTTGGGTTCCGCCGGGAAGCGACCGGCGGCATTCTTTTTGCGTTCAAGTGTTACTACGGCAATGCGAGACCGTGGTTTCAAACAATAAGCGTCGCCGCGCACTTGGAGAATCGGCGGAGCGGGAGAACGTCGCTTCTCCCCCTGACGCGTGGCCGAAATAGCAAATCACATGACAGTATCGCCCACGTGAAAATCGGGATCATCGGCTCGGGGAACATTGGGTCAACCCCCGCCTGGGCAGGACACTCACTGCGCGCGCCGACCGAGCGGGTGCGCCGGAATGACGAGCAAAAAATGGTTTCCTGGCCTTGGGCGACAAGCTCACGACCGAAGACATTGTGCGTCTGGATCGGGCCGCGAGCGCCTAAGGCACAACGCGTCTCTACGCCGCGATCCTTGCCCGCGCCAATTCCGAGTTCATGGGTTCGCTTTAGGCGCGGCCTGGGCTCCCCATCCAGCCTGGTATTTGCCGTGATGTTTCCACCCAGCGCCAAAGTCGATGCCGTTCGCTGTCCAATTTGAAAAACAACCGTAATCCGGGTTAGGATCATCGTCGGCATAGCCTTCGTGCTCCTTGCCCTTCCCAAATCTGCCGCGAAAATAATCTCGGACAGCCTTGTAAATGGCTATGGCTTGCGCCCGGTCGAGGTTCTCGACGCCGGCGCCGCAACTCACCAACACTCGCCTGTTAAAACTAAAGTGGAGGGACGCGGGGAAGCCGAACAGGCGGGTTTCCAACATCGCTTCGGAGTTGTCATACCCCTGATCCTTCAGAGGTCCCAGCTCCGGAACAATTTTCTGCAGCTCATCGTAGGTCGTGGTGTAGGGGAGGGTGGACACCAAATCCAGGAAGCGCTTTTCAGCATCGCCAACTTTAATGCTGCTCTGCCGTTCCTTCGCCCCTGTCTCGACCGGCAGCCACGCCAATAGACAACCTAAAATGATTAGGGCGCGACCCATTATTGGATCTTCTTTGCTTGCGTGTCCTGGTAAGTGCCGACCCGAAGCGTCACCTGGGTTATCTTCCCTTTGTCGTCCTTGTGAAAAATCATTTGGACTCCGCTCTCCGCGACGAAGAACTCTGTCTCGGACAACGGCAACAATTTCACCGTCGGCCGTCTGCCGCCTTTCCACATCAGGGCGTCGCCCTCCTTGGTTACGATGGCGATTTCACCTGGCCGGAATTCGTAACTGCCGACTAAAGCGTCAAGCACCTTGGGATCGATCGCGACCGGCTTGCGCTCGGGCGGCAGAAGCGTTCCCTGGGCGTGAACAAACTGCCAACGGCCATCTATCTTCGCGAACACCGTTGTCGCAAAAAGGCCGGCCTTTCCTTCGGTCGACCGTAACACCGCCGTGTCGCCATAGACGGCGATTTGGTCGAACGGCGGCGCCGGCGCGGAAAACGGCGCGGTGTTGCTCATGATATTGTCAATGTGTTTGGCCTTGGTTGTGACGCTACCGTTCCCTTGGACCCAGACGTAGCCATCCGCAAAGAGCCGCTCCAGGGCAGCGCGGTCACGTTTCGCACCGGCGTCGTTGTAGTCGGCGTGGAGCTTGCGCAATTCGTCTCTCACTTTGCCGTCGCTCTCCTGTTCGCCGGTTGTCTGACCCAGCATGACCAGCGAGATCAGGCACATCCAAATCATCAGGGGTAATGTGCGCATGACTTTTGACCTCCTTGTTCTGGACGGGTTATAAGCGCTGCGCCTTTCTTAGAGCAAGGCTTATGTGCCTGGCCAGGGCCGGGCGTTCCTGGGAGGAGAAAGCGCCTCTTGCGCCCGAAGCGCTGCTTAGCTTCCCGTCCGGAACCAGCGGAGCGCTTCCTGGACGTGGGCCTTGGAAACGACATGGCCGCCCGGGTGGATTCGATGCCGCACGTTTGTGAACCCTCCCCGTCGCGCCGTGTCCGCCACGACCGTTTGCTGGTCGACCGTAGCGATCGTGTCCAGGCGCCCGGTGCTGATGAAGTAGGGAGTGCGCAGAAAGCTGCTGCCCGGATGGAACCGCCGGTAGCCTTCCCCGATGCTTTCGCAGCAGACGCTGGATGCCTGCGGATTGAAGTAGTTCGTTGCCCCCGCTTCCGTTGGCGGCCCCTGCTTCGCCAAACCCTCCTGGGTAATCCCCGAAGCAAAAACACCGATAACCCGGTTACCCGCGAGAGCGAGGAGCGGCGCGATGTAGCTCGCGCGTTTCGATCCACCCGAATGCCCGGCCGTGGCGATCGGCCAGTGGGTCGAACCAGGAAAGCTTCGATGGAGCGCATCCAGCGCTGCCAGGGTATGACCGGTGCGCCAGCCCGTGCTATCCGCTCGGGGTGCTATCTCCGGCCCATCGCCCGCGATTAGGACCCATCCTTCCGGCAGGGCCACAGGTCGGTAACGAAAGAGAGCCTCGCGATTCTGCCGGTGGCCGTCAGTGGAGGAGAAGCAAACGAGAACCGGCCACGACTTCTTCGGATCGAACCCCTGAGGCACGGCCAGCACCGCCAGGGTATAAGGCGGGACCGAGTTACCACCTTCCGCCACGTAGCCTTTTTCCTGGGCTGTCATCGGCACGCTCACCTGCACCGTCCCGCCCGGAGTAAGCGGCACGCCTTCGAAACTTAATCCCGCGCAGAACGCGGCCGCTGTCCCCATCAGCCAGGTCAGCACACTAACAATTGTCTTTGCGTGGCGAGTCATCCCGAGTGGGATTGTATTCGGAGCAAAGTCCGAGCGACAAGGCAAAAGGATGCGGACGTCGGAGATCGGAGGTCGGAGGTCGGAAATCGGACGACACAGTGGTCGTCCCTCCCGCGGAATCCAATTCGCGGTCCCCTCGCGCCGGCTTCTGACCTCCGACCTCTGACCTCCGACAGGTCACACCTTCGCCGAGTCATCCAAGCCGTAGGTTGCATACAGTTTCGGCTCGGGACTTCTCGCGATGATTGGTTCCACTACGGCGCGGAACTCGTCGGTTAACCAGTGCTTCCGCGTCATCCACCATTCCCTTACGCCGGGGTAAGCGAGGTAGTCGGTCATCGTTCGTTCGACCGCTTCCCAAAGTGCTTTGTCCAACGCTCCGTCCCGATAGTAAATGAACATGCCTTCGGCGTTCCTCGTAAAACGGGTGAAGAACGCGCTGAACCGAAGTTTCTCCGCGGCGTCGAGGCCGTGAAACGATTGGATCCCGCGCAGGAACACCTCCGCAAACTCCCGGCTCTCCTGCGCCGTCTTGACCAGGTCGCCCCACTGCGCGGTGAGAATATTGATCCCAGCGCGACGTCGTTCCTTATTCTGCAGCCGGATTTGGATCGCCAGGTAAATCAACGACGGGATGACACCGATCGCGGCGACCACGGAGCCGAGCGCCGAAATCATTTCCCAATTCATAACGAAGGTTTACCGCCTAATAACGGAAGTCGGAAGAGAATTAACCGCGTCCGCCAGCCGGACGGACTCGTCGTGCCGAGGATGACGCGGAAGGCGAGGAGCCAGAGGCGGGAGGTCCGAGGTCAGAGGTCAGAGATCGGAGGCCGGAGACGACTTACTTCCAGGGAATTTCTTTTTTCGCCTGGGTCTCGACGTCGACATCCCAAAAGTGTGGGTCTTTGGCTGTGCCGGTCTTGACCATTATATGCGTCGGCGAAATGACGCGATCTCCCAGGACGCCGTTGAAAACCATATCGGGGCGATCGAGATTCGCGGAGATAATATAGAGGTCGTTGCGATCCTTTTCATCGAGCTGGTGATTCCCGTCGGTATCTTCCGTGACGCAGGTAAAGCGCGACGCGCTGAACTTATAGGGATCCTGTTCGTTAAGAAGATAGTCGGAAAGGACCAGCCCATCCTTTGGGAGCAGCTTTCTCAGGGGCTGATCTCCCTTGGAAAAAACCACGTTGACCATGTAGCCCGGGTAGCGGGAGTCTTCGCTGCCCAGGGACGCGCTCGCTCTGAGCCACGCCTGTTCGTCGACCACGACGCGCTTCATCAGGCCGAATACATAGATGCCGGAGACCTGGCCAAGAAATCGGACCTCTAACACGACGCTGCTTTTAGCTTCCTCCGCCGTTTGCGCTACGGCCACCGACGGCGGTTCCCATCTCCGCTTCTTCAGGTCATAAAAGAAGCCTGCTACGTAAGCCGCTGCTCCCAGAAGAACAAGAAAAAGCAGCACTTGGTTCGCCTTGGTGATCCACTCGTAAAGTCGTTTCATGATGAGGAGCTTTCGTTGGGTTTATTAGCTCGTGAAATAGAACACCAGCGATTTCACTGCGGAAGGCAACCGGCCGACCTCTGATCTCCGCTCTCCGCCCTCTCGAGTCGGCCTTACGGCACCCGCGTGCTGTGAAAGAATTCGATCCGCCAGTGGTGGTTTTCCCTGCGCAAGAAAGCTGATTCCAGCCAGGTCACGTTCTTGGTCCCCGCAGCGTCTTTGACCGAGCCTTCATTGACGTAAGTAATCCAGGCGACGTCGCCATGGACGCGGACCTCGGGTTTGGTGACGTTCCAGACAAAGACCTTCCCCGATACGTGCGCCTGTTTGATCAACTCCATGAGCTCATCGCCGCCGAACCGTTTACCGCCATCATAACTGTAGAAGTCCGATGTAACGACACTGTGGAATTTCTCCAGATCATCATTCGTCGCCGCGACGTAGAATGTCCGCATGACTTCGATAACGCGGCCCTCCTCGGAGCCAGGCGGCGGCGATGGCGCCGGCTCGGCGTCTGCCCACGCAAGTGTCGATAGCAGGAGGCAATATCCTGCGATTGAAAACGTGCAATGTTTCATAGCGCCCGGATCATCTGTGCGCTTACAATGCGTAGGCAAGCCCTCCGTGGCACGCCGAAGCGTCAGCGAAGGAGGCCGCTTGCCAAATGCGAAGCGCCCGCCGCCACGCCGTGGTCTTTGCGAAGGCGACCGCTTGTCGGCCCGAATCAAGGTGGCAACCGACCCGGTTGCCCTACGAGAAAATGCCGAGATTCGCAGACTGACCCCCACTTGGTCTAACACTGATCCCGTCGGAGACCTCAGCATCGCGGTGGCACCGCCACTAGGATTTCCGGCAACGCCTTCATAAGCGCTTCACGAAATGCAGTCTCTGACACGTGGGAAGAAGCAAAAATCTGATGATCTTTCCAGACCGAAAGACTCTCTCCCATGAGCTTAACTGATAGGTCCGCGTTCCGCGGGTCCCTTTCTCCTGGAAACTTGTAAGCGCCCCAAACAAACAGATGCCAGCCGCGGTGCCTGTTATTCTGGTTTGATATTGTTCGAAGTCCGTAGAGCGGTATCAACCAAAGGATGCGACCATAGGAACCATTAGCCATTTCTCTCAGCACTCGCTTGACAAAAGGCGAGGCCTTCCGAAATAGAGCCCGATCTGCTCGCTGCTTTCTCGCATGTTCGCGTTGTGCACGGGCGAGCCTTTCGCGGTCCTCTTTCCTTAGTCTTCGTGCGAGTTTCGATAAGTCACTCACAGAAGAAAGTTTTGGGACAAGCCTCGGCAATTGTCAACCAGAGGAAACCCAATTGGTCTCTCAGTTTTCTACTTCCTACGTACGACTTTCTACTTTCTTGGGCGATCCTGAGGCTGCCCCTTTGCCCCGCGGGAGAAATGTTCCCTAAGCAGCTCGATTTAGCGGGCGTGCGCGGGTGCTTGCCTGCGTCGCCCCGACGCGGCGACCAACTGTTTCAATTCCTCGACTTGCGCCCTCATTTCTATGACCGCTTGCTTCAGAGAGTTCGCGTTCGCGTTTGTATTTTTCACGTTGTCTTCGAGTTTTCGCTCGATGTCCTCGACTCGGCCGAGAAGGTCGGTCGGGCTCGGCGGCGGGTTTTTCAGGACATTGCCGCCATCACCCCAGAGATAGCGTTCGATCTTGGTTACCCGCGTAGTTACTTCTTTGATATCGTCCATATTCTTTTGTGTTTGATTGTTGCTTGCATTGAGGATGGAAAATAATTGGACCAGCGCGACCGCGCCGAAAGCAAGCAGGCTGAGATTAGAAAGCCGCCGGTTGCGAAGAGCGATGATCTCCAAGTTGCTGCGCGTTTGCTCGTTCGTCTCCGCGACAGTTGCTTTATCGGTCTTGTCTAACTTGTTTTTGGCAGACCTTTTGATGGTTTGGTCCGCGATAAAGGTGGCGACAATTATCAAGCCACTGCAGAAAGCCAGGATTAGGGTCATCTTTAGCTGATCGTTTTATGGATCGCGCTTTTGCTGTTGCGTCGCCCGAAAGTCGAAAAAGTGTTCAGGAAATGCCGAGATTCTGAGATTGACCCCGACTGGTGTGGGTCCGAAAGCTAGTTGGGAACGCAGAAACAAAACATATAATAAGTGGCGTGTTGATTACTTATCGGTCGGTTAATTGACTCCCGGAACCCCTTGCAATGGTAGCCGATGCCGCAGCCACCGTTACAGCCCGACTCAACCGTCGCGCCGCAGATATTCATCAGCCATGCGTTCGGGTCTAAACGCTTCTTATCAGTGATGCCTCCCTGCTTCAGGGCCGTTACCAGCGCGGCGATTTCCCGTCTGTTCTTTCGGTAAGCAACGACCCGCCCATTTTCGAAACTGATTGCGGCTGCGTATTTCTCACCGGACCTCAATCGCTTACCATCGATATCGTAGACAGCTTGGTTTCTTCCTTCCGATTGGTTGGCAGGTTGAGTCTTAACGACGTCTTTGTGGTGGGTGGTCTCGGTCTCAGCGCCGCCATCGCTGTCGGTGCCCGATAAGACGAGCAATAACGATCCGAGTACTAAACCGGAGGCCAGGATGCTTCTTTTGGTGGATTGAATTATCATATGCTTTGGGTCTTTTTCGGTCAGCTATCGTTTGTAAAAAGTTGTCATGATATGCTTACGGCACCGTCCCATCCACCGGATCGCTTGGGGCGCTTTCGCCGCCGTCGCTGTTGCGGGAGGAGACGGTGGCTCGGATGGGGCCGGGGGGCAGATCGGTGTAGGTGACTTCGCTTTCGCTGTGAATGATCTCGTTCTTGAGTTCGACCGGCGGCGTCGCCGTGTTGGTAATAATGATGCGATAGCTGTCGGCGCGCACGGCATCGTCCCAATCAAAATACATGGTATGACTCCCGGCTGGGCCGGGAGTGGCAACGAGGTTCTCCGGGACTTCCGGGGTATCTTGCTCGCTCGGCATGTTGAACCCGAAGGCGTGCCAGAGTGGATCATCGTCCTCGAGGAGCTGGGCGAGCTCGTCACGTAACCCGGTGAGGCGCGTGCGCCCGGCCTCCATGCCGGCGGCGAAAGCCGTCTTGGCATTGCCGTAGGCCACGTTGCTGGCGTTACTCGCCGTCGCGGCGTCGCTGATTCCTTCCGCGGCGGTGTGACAGTGCGCCGACGTGGCGTTGAGACTCGCGACTTCGTGGGTGGGATTGGCTGAAAAATAAGACCGGAACTGTTGGAGCATCGTCATCGGGTTATCGGGCACCGCCAGCGAGTTGTTAGCGAACCCGGCCATTTGCCACTGGCTGTTCCATTGATCGCCCAGGCGCGGTTTGAGCACACCGATGCACGCCCGCGCGAGGGCGCGTCCGTTCTGCTTCACGGCCCCGAACGCAATCGTCGCCGCCGTTTTGGCGGCCCTCGCCGTGTTCCATTTGTCTTTCAGGCCGGGCGTGGCGGGCGGCACGTTGCCCGGCCCGGCTGGTTTGCCGGCGAGCGCCTCGAGATCGGCCCGGATGGCCGCCTCGGTGTTTTGCTTTAGCCCGATCGCCGCGCCGTGGTCATGCGCGCCATCGGCGGCATCTTCGAGCATGCGGACAATGCGATCGTAAGTTTGCGGGATTCGATTAGTTGCCATGACGAATGGAGGGTTGGAGGGGACGATTTTTGGTGGTGGTGGGAACGAAACGCGTCCAGGTCGTTTCGGTCCGTAAAATGGTAACTTCGAGCGGCTTGTGCTCCGTAAGCGGGTCACCCGGCCTTCCCGGAAACTTGTCTCCGAGGGCGGAGCGGCCCGACGGGCTCCCGGCAAGCACGCAATCCGACGTAACCGGTTCCGCCACGCTTCGCGGAAAGCCGTCTCCGGGCGTAAAGCGGTCCCGGGCGCTCCCCGAGAGAACGCCGCCGAAGGGCAGCCACTTCCCCGGGCTCCCCGGAAACAACTCTACGGACGTAAAGGCCCATTCCGGGCTCCCGGAAAAGCTGCCGTCGCGCGGAACGCCTTCCTCGCGGTTCGCTGCCGGCCACCGCACGCGCGTAAGCGGGTTTGTTTTGCTCCGCGGCCACAGGCCGTACGCAGGAAGATTGTCTGTCGCCGGGGCAAGGAGGGCGGGGGACATGGGGAATTAAGGGGTTCTACTCCCTTAATACGAGTTTTCTTGACCGAAGTTCGCAAAAATTTTCAGCGACGGCCGAGATTCTAAGACGGAAGCCTTCGCCCTCGATCGAACAGACAAGAGTTTACGATGGAAAGCTCCGATCCCCCGGCGAACACCCGTGGCTAGGCTTCGTGGGGTTCGAACGCATGCTCCCACTCATGCATGATGCGGGCGCCAAAAATACTGCAGCGCCTTGAGGCTGGATCAGCCCAAGACCAATCGTATATGTTGATGCCTTCGAGGGCATGAATCAGTTTGGGTATGCGGTTTATGAGTGGGATAAACTTTTCCGGATCAATCTTGCGCCAAAGGACTTCGCCCTCGTGCAAAGACGGTCCTGACCTGTGCGCTCCAATGGTGTTTCGGATATCAGCTAGTTCCCGTTCGACGGGCGCGAGATCCCGCCAAAGGTTTTGAAGGCGACCGCAGCTGCCTGTGCATCGCGCCGTGTGACGTATCTGACCGGCGGCGACTGGCCGCGAACTAGTTTGGGAGCCTTGTGCACAGAGGCTTGCAGTTTTCTAGCGTGATCTAGCGCAGACCAAAACTCTACGAGGATGTGCTTAAAGAGTAGCCGATCGGCTATCGGATCGTTCTCGCGGACGCGCAGTCGAATCTCGTTCAGCTTGGACATATCATGCCAGACGTGCGCTAAGAACACTAACTCCGTCGCGGCTTCGTTCGCTGGGTACCAAGATTTGGTCGCGTCGCCATAGGTCGGAAGATAAGCGTCCATGTCGTCTAGGCCTAGCGAGAACAAGATGTGGGCGGCGAATCGGGGTCAGAGCTTAATATCGTCACGTTCGAGAATAGCGAGAATTTACGATGTGAAGCTCCGACGCCTTTGTGAAGCTCGCTGACCTTGAGAAACTCTGCGATTTATTGGAACAAAGCACCAATGCGTTTGAGCGCCTCTTCGCTAAAGAGACCAGCGGCCGCGCCAATCAGAAACCCACCGACAAAATCTTCCACTGTAATCGGTTTTTTTGTTTCTGGTTTTCGAGATGTAAGAAGCGCTAATATCAAGCCTAGCAACATGCTACCTGCCAAGTGCTGCCAACTAAACCCTGTGGTGGACGCAGTTTGAGACGCCGCTACGGCGGTCATTTTAACCGTTGAGCGAATGGCGTAGCCACACGCAGCGCCGAGCATGCTACCGGTTGGGACTGCGAAGGCAGAAGCCAGTAATGTAATATTTTTGCCAACCGAGCGTTGAAATACCCTTTGCTCTCCACCTTTGCGAAAAGTTACCCGGAACTGTGCGTCGCCCTGCTTTGATCGTAGGGCATGGGGAGCCTTAATAGTGAATGGATATGAGCAAGATGATGCTGGCAGCAGCGAATCTCCGAGAATCAAGGATTCGTTTGAGCGTCCGCTCTTGTCCGCCTCGTGGAGCTGAGAAAAGCACCGTTCTAATTTGTCTTTGTTAATCAAAAACATCTTTTTGAGGAAACTCCCGTCCTTTTCGGCAGAAATAACTTCTCGCTCCAGCCGCTCCACATCTTCCCAATCTTGAATTCGTAATGCCTCGGTGGCCCAGCTTGGCACCAACTTTGTTCCTTGCGAGCGTCCGAGTGTAAAAAACGAGGTGTAGGCGTCCATGAGCTCGACGAAACCGAACAAGATTTTTTCGGTAAACGACATCCTGTTGAATCGGTCGCGCTCATACGCGCGTCTGACTTGCTTCTCGAGCTCCTGGACGAGACGGCGTTTTGTCAGTTGTAACTCAGAAACTTCGGTGTCTTCATCATCCGCGCCAATCTGTACTAGTTTTCCGGGCAGTGTTACCGGCTCGACCGACACACCCGCAAGTTCTTCAGACGTTAAGTTGGTTATTCGAACGGTAAGTGAAAAGGCAGCCGTCCCAAAAACTTGTTCCGGGGACAAAATCTCGATTTGGATATCTTCCGCCACGTTTAATCAGTTCAAAGCTCGGGTGCAGGAGGGTGGTATCATGTTCCGGACGCCTATCGCGACTTTCGGTCGCCCCAAGACGCGTTCAATGAGTAAGGAACCTCGCTCGATCTGTCAATTCTTAGCGGCGAAGCGCGCCGTTGCGCGTCTCAGTGCTTAACATCGCGACGAAGGAGGCAATTGGGTCGGAGATTAGCATCTCATGACGACAATAGAGGAGATTTACGACGACCTGCGGCTGTGACCTCTGTCATCGTCTCTCTTCGAATGCGCCGAAGCGGTGGGAGCCGGTGCGGACGGTGGGCATTTTGGGAAGGGCATTTCGGGAATGGCGTTGGTGTTCTGGAAGGTCGCGATGAGCCATTTGCCGGATTGTTTCTGCAATGTCTGGGTTGGAGTCCTTGTTGGGGTTGCGGGTATGCCTTTGGGGGTGCGGGCGCCGGTCATGGTCCAGCGGACGTGGGCGACGGCGATGTCGGGAGCGAGGAACTTCACGTCGATGTTGGTGTCTTTGATGGTGAGGACGCTTTCCTTGAACACGAACGCGTAGGCGTCGTCGAGTTTCTTCTCGATCTCGGCCAGCCTTTCCAATGTCGAATGCTGACGTTTTTGTAGGGCAAACGCTCCGGTTGCCGGGCATTCCCACGGCAGGCGCCAGCCTTCGCCTAAAGCTACGGCGAGCCAAGGGTGCGCCTGCCCTACAATTTGCGGGTGGGACACGCGCCGGTGCACTAATCCTGCCGGGGTTACGATGTGGCAGGCATGATCTGCGAAGTTAGAGAGTTGCCCGCGAATGGACGCCAATGGGCGCGAAATGGGACTGAATAACGGGTAAGCATCGACCGAACGGTTGTTCATTCGCGTTCATTCGCGTAATTCGCGGGTAACCTCCTAATCTTGCCGCGCGGCCTCAGCGAACGCGACTTCGCCTTCTTTGAGGTCTAGCTCGATCTCCTTGGGCGTGCCGAAGACCTTGGCGCGGTTGTCATCGAACTCGCCTTCCCATCTTGCGACGACGACGGTTGCTAAACAGTTACCGATGAGGTTCACGCAGGTGCGGCCCATGTCCATGAGCTCATCCACGCCGAAGATGACGGCGACGCCGATCGGGCCGAGGCCGGCGGGGAGAAAGCTGTTCAAAGTCGCTAGCAATATAACTAACGAGGCGCGGGGGACGGCGGCAACGCCTTTGCTGGTTAGCATGAGAGTCAGGATCATGGTGAGCTGGGCGCTGAAGGGCATGTGGAAGCCCATGGTGGTTTCGGCGGCCTGGGCGACGAACACGCTGGCCATGGCGAGGTAGAGCGTCGAGCCGTCGAGGTTGAAGCTGTAACCGGTCGGCATGACGAACCCGACGATGTGGCGGGGAACACCGAAGCGTTCCATGTGTTGCATCGCTTTGGGCAACGCGGATTCGCTCGACGTCGTGGCAAAGGCGAGCACGGCGGGTTCGCGCACGGCCCGGATGAATTGGCGGAGCGGGATCCGGACAATGGCGATGACGGCGCCGAACACGACGACGATGAAAATGACGAGGGCGAGATACAGGGAGACGATCAGGTTCCCGAGATTGACGAGAACGCCGAGGCCCTGGGTGCCGACGGTGTGGGCCATGGCGGCGCCGACGCCGATTGGCGCGAACATCATGACGTAATTGGTGAACTTGAACATGACCTGCGACAGGCTTTCCATCGCGCGCACGATCGGCCGGCCTTTCTCGCCGATGGCGCTAACGGCGAGCGCGAACAGGACGCTGAACGCGACGATCTGGAGAACGTCGCCGCGCACCATCGCTTCGACGATGCTGGAAGGGAACGCGTGGGTGACGGTCTCGACGAGCGTCTTCGGGTGGGTTTGCCCGATGGTCTTGATGATATCGGTGTTGTTGGTGGCGAGGGTGACGCCGAGACCGGGCCGGGTGAGGTTAACAATGGCGAGCCCGATGAAGAGCGCGGCGGTGGTGACGATCTCGAAGTAGATGAGCGCTTTGGCGCCCATGCGTCCGACTTTCTTGAGCGCGCCGCCGCCGGCGATCCCGACGACGATGGTAGAGAAGACCAGCGGCGCGATGATCGATTTGATGAGGTTCAGGAAGATGTCGCGGAGGAAGTAGACGGCGTTCCCCCAGTCGGGCCGGAAATAGCCGATGGCGCCGCCGACGATGAGGCCGAGGAAGATCTGGGTCGTGAGGGAAGGGCGATACCAGGGTCGGCGGACGTTTGGTGGCGCGGTGGGCATTGAGGGGAAGTAGAAAGTAGAAAGGGGAAAGTAGAAAGGCGGAAGTCAGCCTGCCAGGCCGTAGCCTTGGCGAAGGCTGGAGGACGGAAGTCAGAGTGCGGAGGGCGGAGGGCGGAGGGCGGATTGTAGGGCGACCGCTCCGGTTGCCGCGTGGGTCCTCGTTCCGAAACTTTGTTTCGGAACGCAATTGTCCCGGCAACTTGGTTGCCCGGACGGCGAAACAGAGTTTCGAAGACAAGTGCGTTCCCAAAGAGACTTTGGGAACGAGAGGAAAAGAGACTTTGGGAATGAGGGGAACGAGGGGAAAAAGCTGAAAAGCTGAAAAGAGGAGGTCAGAGATCGGAGGTCCCGAAGGCGGAAGGCGGAAGGCGGAAGGCGTGGTCTCTATTGTCATCCTGAACGGAGCGAAGGATCTCTGGATATTTCAGGATTCTAGAAGCGCGGAAATGTTCAGAGATCCTTCGACAGGCTCAGGATGACAGTTCTTGAGGGTCCTGATTTCAGCATTTCAGTTTTTCAGCGTTTCAGCTTTTGTTCTTCCATGCTGACGCATCTGGAGTGCACGAACTGCGGGACGCGACATGAGTGGGAGCGGTTGCAGAATCTGTGCACGAAATGTCAGAAGCCGCTGTTTCCGGTTTACGATCTGGAGGCGGTCGGGAAGGCGCTGAAGAAGGAGGACCTGAAGACGCGGGAGAAATCGCTCTGGCGATTTCGGGAGGTCTTGCCGCTCCCGATCGATGCGCAGCCGGTGACGCTGGGCGAAGGGGGGACGCCGCTCTTGTTCGCCGAAAAATTCGGGAAGGCGATTGGCCTAACGAATCTTTGGGTGAAAGACGAGGCGCAGAATCCGACCCAGAGTTTCAAGGCGCGCGGAATGACGACCGCGGTGTCGATGGCGAAGCACTTGGGCGCGACGAAGCTGGCGGTGCCGTCAGCGGGGAACGCGGGCGGCGCGCTGGCGGCCTACGCGGCGCGGGCGGGAGTGGAGGCGCACATCTTCATGCCGCGCGATACGCCGCGGGCGAACATTATCGAGTGTCGCGAACTGGGCGCGCACGTGGTTTTGATCGACGGTCTCATCACGGCGTGCGGGGCGGAGATCGCAAAACGCAAAGAGGCGGAAGGCTGGTTCGATATGTCGACGTTGAAAGAGCCGTATCGCGTGGAAGGAAAAAAGACCCTGGGCTACGAATTGGCGGAGCAGATGGATTGGACGTTGCCGGACGTGATCCTGTATCCGACCGGCGGCGGGACGGGACTGATCGGGATGTGGAAAGCATTCGACGAAATGGAGGCGCTCGGCTGGATTGGCGCGAAGCGGCCGCGAATGTTCTCGGTCCAGGCGACCGGTTGCGCGCCGATCGTGCGCGCGTTCGAGGCCGGGGAAAAGTTCGCGGAGGAATTCCCGAACGCGCAGACGGTGGCGTCGGGATTGCGCGTGCCGAAAGCGGTGGGCGATTTCATCATGCTCGATATTCTGCGGAACTCGGGCGGCGCCGGGGTGACGGTGGAGGACGAGGAGATGATCGGCGCGACGCGCGAAGTCGGCGCGGCGGAAGGTTTGTTCGTGGCGCCGGAAGGCGCGGCTTGTTTCGTGGCGGCGCGCAAACTTTTGGCCGAAGGAAAAATCGGCAGCGACGAGCAGGTCGTCATTTTCAATACCGGATCGGGGATCAAGTATCTGGATTGTTACGACGGGGTGTGACTGGAGCGCGTCTCTGGGAGACGCCGGCCGTGACTCGGACGTGACCGCGAGTGCCCGTCCGCACGAACAAAAGATTTTTCTGGCACTGCACGACGAAAGCCTGCTAGCAATACCGCCCCCACCAAATTATGCAGGGAAAACCGCCGCCAAATCAGGCCGCTAAGGGAGCTCAACCGTCACCGGCCGGAATGGCGCCGCCGACCTCTCAAGGGCCGCCACCGGTGGGACCTTCGGGCGGTTTGCAGGGCTTGCGACCGCCGGAGGGCGCGACGACAAAAGGCCGGGGCCGCGGCGGCAGCGGCTCGGAGCTGAGCGACGTCCGGTGGGGAATGATTTTCAAGCTCGGCTGGAAGCTGCTGGGGTTCTTCAAGGTTCTGACCGTTGGCTATTGCATCATGATGCTGGTCCAAAACTGCGTGACGCTCGGCACGTCCCAGTTGATGGGCGAAGTGACGAACGCGATCCGCAGCGCCGGCGCCCCGAGAAATCCAGGACCTGCCGTGAACGCGCCAGCGAATCCGGCGGCGGCGCCTCTTGCTCCGGCCAACCCGCCCGCGCCGAAGAAGAGCCCGCTCGTTCTCGTCGTTCTCTGGTCCGCGCTTGCGCTCGCCATGCTGGCCGTGCGCCTGCCGATGCGCGCCGTCGCGACGAAGCTCGACCTCGCGCTCTCTAATAAACTGCGGAGCCAACTCTTCGCGCGGCTGCTTCGGCAATCACCGGAGTTTTATCACACGCACGAGACGGGCGAGCTGAATGCGGTCGTGAACCAGTTCGCGGTGGAAGCGACCATGACGCTGCGCCAGGTGAGCCTCGACATGATCCTGCAAATCGTCACGCTCGGCATCACCGTCGGCCTCCTTATTTACAACTTCGACATGAAGCCGGCGCCGGTCCTCTTTGGCGTGACCATTCCCCCGGCCGCGATCCCGCTGGCCATCGTGCTCTTCGCGTTCATCTCGCCCTGGATGACCGGGAAGATGGCGAACCGCGTCCGCGATGTTTCACGAGATCTCCAGGAAAAAATGGTGGCGCTGAACAGCCTCGTCACCGGCGCCATGCAATCGCCCGAGGAAATTCAGGCGATGGAAGCGGAGCCGATGTTTGTGAACAAGCACGACCGGCAGCTCAGTGCGCTCCTGACTTCGCGCCTCAAGAATACCGTGACGATGGAATACATGGGGCTCGTCAGCGGGTTGCCGAGTTGGATCGTCGAGGTCGTCATGCTTTCGTTCGCGGTTTACTCGGCCTACCAATCCGGCGACTCCGAGGCGGCCGGCAAAGTCGTCGCGATTTTTCTGCTCACCCCGCAGTTGATGACGCCGATCCAGGGACTCTCGGCTTACATTTTGATGGCGGGCAATGCCTGGCCGGCGATCGAAACCGTAAACCAAATGATGGAGTCGCGGGCCCGGCGCGAAGAAAAATCCGGCACGGTGAAAGTCGCATCCGTAGAGCCGACGCTGGCCGCGCGGAACGTCACCTTCGCCTACAAGCCCGACGCCCGAAAAATCTTCGACGGCGTGTCATTCGAAATTCCGCCGGGTAAAATCACCGGGTTTGTGGCGCGGATGGGGCAGGGGAAGACGACGTTTTTCAAGCTGGCCCTGCGTTTCTACGATCCCCAACAGGGGGAGATTCTCCTGGGCGGCCGGCCGGTCACGGAATACGCGTCCGACAATCTCTACAATCACATCGCGATGATGTCGCAGTTCCCGGCGTTCTTTTACGACACGCTCCGCGCCAACATGCAGATGGCGAAAGCCGACGCGACCGACGAAGAGATTCGCGCGATCTGCGAGAAGACGGGTGTGTGGAAAATTTTGACCGCGGGAAGCAAGGGCAACCCGCTCGATGAAGAGTTCGCCGGAGCGCGCCGGCTTTCGGGCGGCCAGAAAAAGCTGCTGGCGCTGACGCGGTGCCTGCTGCGGAACCCGAAGATTCTGTTTCTCGACGAGCCGACGGTCGGGATGGATAACGTCGAAAAGTTTTCCATGCTCGAGATCATTAAGAACGCGCTCAAGGGCCACACGGTGATGGTGGTCGATCACGATTTGCGGTGGCTGATGCCGTTCTGCGATTACTTCGTCGTCCTGGATAACGGAAAAGTCGGGGAGCAAGGAACCGCGCAGGAGTTGCTCCAGCGCGGCGGATTATTTGCCGAGCTCTATCACGCCGAAGATGCGAAGCCGGCCGGCGGCGACGATTCGCATACCTCGGCCCCGCCACCGCAAATGGCGGGAGCGGGGTTGTCCGGCAAAGCCCGGCCCGGTTGATTTGGCAACGATGACGACACCTTGGAGACCCGGGAAAAAGTTCGCAAGACGCGGAAGGGCGCGAGTCTAATCACAGTAAATTTGCTGCTGCATCGAGTGATGTGACGGCGATCAAGAAAGCAACCAAGTAAGAAAGGAAAGTTAGTTATGGCTGACGAAAAAACAGGCAAGAAGCCCAGTGATCAGGGTGGTGGCGGCGCGGAAAAAGGCGCTGACGCCGGGGAAGCGGGCGGTCGTTCGCGACAGCTGCTTTACACATGCTTCAATGACGGCGCCGGGAACTACATCGACCCAAGTTGGAGATGGTTCACGTGCTGGCGTTGTGGCGCGTTGAACTACACCTAAGCAGTCAGGTTTGCGGAAGTGGCAGGGTTCAACGCCCTGCGCTTCCTGGCCTGGATTCGAAACTACGAGTTCAGGCGAGGAAGGAACCAAATATGCCGGCCGAAAACGCGGGAAAAAAACCGGAAACCCCAGGCGGGGCTGGACTTGAGAAAGATCCGCCGGCGCCGGTCGAGGCGGAGTCGCGCTCGAAGCGAATGGCTTACATTTGCTGGAACGACGGCGCGTCTAATTTCGTCGAGCCAGGCTGGGAATGGTTCACGTGCTGGCGCTGCGGCGCGCTGGTTTACACGGCCTGAGGCTGCTCGCAGCGCGCGCCGGTTGCGGCGTTTGGTTTGACGAGAAAATTTCTCGACTTCGGGTTAATTCGCCGCATCGTTGATGAACCAAAGTTCTTCGAGCCAGGTCTCGTTTGAGCCCCGCTAACGTGTTACCCATCATGTCCCGACTCCATCCCACCCTGTTTGCTGTTGTCCTCTTCGCCACTCTAACGGCGGCCCTGCCTTCTCTCCGTGCTCAAAACATCGCCGATTTGGCAGTCACCAAGACGGGCCCAGCCCAGGCGGCCCCCAACACCGATATTACCTATACGATCACAGTTTCGAATAACGGGCCGGATCCCTCCGTCGTCGCTACCCTCACTGACCGTATTCCTCAGGATACCACGTTTGTCTCCGTCACCGCGCCCGCCGGCTGGTCGTGCACGAATCCCGGGCCGGGTAACGCCAACACGCTCACCTGCACGAACCCAAGCGTGCCGGTAAATGCCTCCGACGTTTTCACTTTGGTAGTGCATCTCGATCCGGCGGTAGAGCCGGGCGCGTTCATAACCAACACCGTCAACGTTAGTACTCCTCCGGACCCGGACACGGGATCGACAGATCCGAATGAGGAAAATAATAACGCTTTCGTTGTCACCAGCGTTCCGGGGGGCGCGAGTGCCGATCTGGCGATAAGCAAAGCCGTGGATTCAGACCAGGTTTTGCCCAACACCAACGTTACTTTCACGATCCAGGTCGATAACTTCGGGCCGGATACCGCCACGAGCGCCGAATGGACGGACGTGTTGCCGGGGGACATGACCTTTGTTGGGTTAACGCAAACCTCTGGACCGACCTGGTCCTGCACCACTCCGGTCGTAGGAGCTGGCGGGTCGGTCGTCTGCGATAACTCGACGCTTCCGGTTGGCCGCAGCACTTTTGACCTGGTAGGCCACATTCCGTCGGGCAGGCAGGCCGGCACCGAGTATACCAATGTCGCGAACGTCACTTCGCCGGACGATGATAATTTTGAGAACAACAGCGCGGATGCGACAGTTGCCGTTGTGGCCGCTGCTCCTACCCTTACCACCCAGGCCTCGGGCGGAGGAGCGTTCGGGACCGCCATTTTCGACACCGCTACCTTGATGGGCGGGCAAAACCCCACCGGCACAATCGATTTTTTTGCCTATGGACCGAACGACACAAATTGCGGATTGAGTCCGGTTTTCACTTCGACTGTAAATGTTGCCGGCAACAATAACTACGGTTCGGGGTCCTTTGTTCCAAGCGCTCCAGGAACCTACAGGTTCGTCGCTAGCTACAGCGGTGACTTAAATAACAAATCGGTCGCGACCGCCTGTAACGATCCAAACGAGTCTGTGATCGTGAACGCCCCCACGCCCACGCCGACGGCAACGGCCACATCGACGCCGACCCCCACGCCTTCAGCCACGGCAACAGCCACCGCCACCGCTACAGCCACGGCGACCGTCACGCCCACGGCCACAGCGACCTCAACGCCCACCGCGACAGCCACGGCCACAGTCACTCCCACCGCTACCGTTACCCCGACCGCTACCGTAACGCCGACGGCAACAGTCCCGCCGCCTACCCCGACTGCTACGGCTACTGCGACCGTAACCCCAACCGCCACCGTGCCTCCTACGCCAACAGCTACCGCGACAGCTACCGCCACCGCCACTCCTACGGCTACAGCGACGCCGACAGCTACTCCTACTGCCACACCGACCGCGACTCCGGCTCGCAGCCTCAACCTTTCCAGCCGCGTCCGCACGGAAACCGGCGATCGAGTTATGATCGCTGGCTTCATCATTACCGGGAACGCCAACAAGCCAGTCGTGCTCCGCGGTCTCGGCGGTTCGCTAAGCAAGTTTGGTCTCACCGACCTGCTCCTCAATCCGTTCCTCGAATTGCGCGGCAGCGCCGGGAATTTGATCTTCCAAAACGACGATTGGGCCGACACCCAGCGGACACTGATCGAGGGCACCATATTCCAGCCCACCGACGACCGAGAGTCTGTCATCCTCGCAAGCCTGCCGCCGGAGGCCTATACCGCGATCCTGACAGGGAAGAACCAGACGACCGGTATTGGCACGGTGGAAATCTACGACAACAACCAGGCGGTTGACTCGACCCTGGCGAACATGAGTACGCGCGGCTACGTCCAAACCGCCGACAAGGTAATGATTGGAGGTTTTGTCTTGGGCGGCAGCAATGCCAAGCCGCGGATCGCGATAAGGGCCCGTGGTCCGTCGTTAACCGAGGCTGGACTAAGCGGTGTCCTTGCCGATCCCACTCTGGAATTGCGCGATGCCAACGGTACGGTTCTGGCCGCGAATGACGATTGGCTTGACGATGGGGTCTCAGCGGTCCAACTCACGACGAACGGGCTGGCTCTGCCGAACCCGAAGGAGTCGGGCATCTTTATCTCGCTGCCTCCTGGACAGTTCACCGCCATCCTGGCTGGTAAAGATAGCGGCGTAGGTATCGGGCTGATCGAAATCTACAACTTGAAGTAGGTCATCGGCCGGGGCGCGACTCGATTTAGTGAAGGTTATAAACCTCGACTAATCCTATCCCAGTGCTGTTGTTCTTTCCTCGGACTACCGCCGTGTAGGCCCCCGGAGATAACGTCGTTATGATAGCTGCTTCGGCGTCATTAGGAGGCGGGACCGTGGTAGCGCGGATGGCGGTCTCTTGCGATCGCTGGGACTGGTCGTTGATCTTCCAGTTATCGTTGGTCGTGAGGGTCGCGCCGTTGTTGTCGTGCAGTTCCAGCTGTGGATCCAGCAAAGCTCCCTGAACTCCGGAGCCGAACAGGGAAGGACCCAAGGCGCGCACCAGCACCGTTGCCTTTCCATCGGCCTGTGGACCGCCCACAATCAAACCGCCAATCATAACGTCGTTATTCACGTCCACGAATCCGCGGCTGCTGATATTTGAAAGCTGCGAGTTCGCGGCCTGCGCCAGGTCGTAAACCTCCACGACTCCTATGCCCGGGACGCCGGTCTTGCTCGACAGGATTGCGGTGTAGCTGCCAGGATTAAGTGTCACCACGATGGCGGACTCCAAGTCGTGCGCCGGCGCAATCGTCGTGGCGGAAACTTCTGCTTCCTGGCTGGTTCCGTCCTGCCGTGTCTTCCAGTTGTCGTTCACGACAAGCGTCGCATTTCCCTGGTGCAGCTCGAGAACCGGATCCGACAGGGTGGCGCCAACTCCGGTGAGCGAAGGTCCGATGCCGCGAATGATAACGCGTTTTGGTTCCGTCCCGGTAACGATGAACCCCGCAATAAGCACTTTCTCGCCGGTGGAGACGCGCATCCGGGTCGAGATGTTAAGTAACTGGAGCGGCGGAGGTGCTACGCGGACATAGTAAATGTCCTGCTCACCATTGAAGGTGGCGGGATAAGCAACATTGGCTCCGGCGACGTCCGATACGAGCGTGAGGTAATCGCCGATCTTGTTTTGGTTTGGGTAACCCAGAAACGGATTGAACGGCTCGCTCACCGCCACGTTAGGCGACCAAGTGTTGCCACCGTCCAGACTGTAGGAGTAAAAGAGCTGCGAATCGGTGTTGTTAGCGGCGTTCCGCGTGTCGAACCAGACCGCATCGAGCCGGCCCTGAGGCGCTACGGAGAGAGCACCGAACCAATGCGATTTGCTGTGGTTGATCGGATCGTCGTTGATCCGGCGAGGAGCGCTGAAAGAAATCCCGCCATTCGTGCTCCGGGAGAACATGACTTCCGTCCCGGTGGAAAACCCGGTGGGAATCACGCTGGCCAGCCAATAGAGGTTGTTGTTCGTCGAACTGCCCGAACGGTCCGCCGCCACGAAGAGCTGTCCTATTAATCCTTCGGGATTGATGGACTGTCCTCCATTCGGGGTGCCGCCGAGATTCACCGGCGTCACTCGATCAAAGGTAGGAGTGACTCCGGCATTGCGCGCGTTGCTGGAGCGAAGCGACCAAAGCTGGCCGGTATCGAAGTTCAGTCCGCCGAGAAACACGTTCCCATCCGCATCTACATCGAGGGTTCCCCAGACAGGCGAGTTAGGAAGAAAAATGGGCGCCATCCAGGTTGAACCGCCATCGGTCGAGCGGCTGAATTGTCTCCCGCCATAGTTATTACCTGCTGTGCTCCAGGATTGATATTGAAACCCATGTCCGCTGCTGTTCGTGTTATCAATCGTAAACCATTCCTTATCGCCGCCGGTCGCGTTGCCGAGCTTCGTCCATGACTGGCCGCTATCGGTTGAGCGCCACATGTTATCAAAGAAGGTGGTGAGCAGGCTGAGATAGAAGAAATGGCCGGCGTCGTTTGCAGCGAGCACGGGATCGCTGCGAAAAACATTGGACTCGAGAACGCTGGGGAAGGTCCAGGAGAGCCCGCCGTTGTTCGTAAAGGCCCAGCCCGCCTGGCGGAAATTCGAGCTCACGCTATCGAACTGTCTCCAACCAATGGTCATCTTGTTGCGATCGGTCGGGTCGACTGCGATCGACGGCTCGTTGGCCGCGTCACCGGTAATGTTTTGTCCGTTGCCGTCGACGTTCACCTGGTAACTGGTGAAGGGACCATGCTGCGATACCATGGCTGCCGAAGTGCCGTTCCCCCAGATGAACATGGGAGGATCTTCCGCCCGCTCGAGCGGTTCGGTGGCAAAGGCGCTTTGCGGAATCGCCTGACCGAAAGTAATAGTCGCGGCCAGGGGGACGAGGAAACCAATTAGCAACGCTACCTTCCGCACGGTGGGCCACGATAATCGCAATCGCACGCGCGGACAACCAAGGCGCGAGATCGTAAACCTTGACCGCTACGGAGCGTGCGGCGCGTCTTCCTTCTTCGGCGGTTCGGCGCCCTTCATCTCCTTCGCTGCTTTTTCGATCGCCGCTTCAAAATCCTTTCGTGAATACACGCGATGCGGCTCGACCGCCGGATGCGACGGCTGGAGCGGAACAAAAAGATCGTCGTTCTTTCCCTTTAACCACAGAGCGGCGATGTAGAGCGCTGGGATGCGCAGCAGCCGCGGCTCGTAAATCTCGTCGCCGATCTCGCCGCGCAGTTTGCCGATCTGATCCGCGATCTGCTGGACAAACGGACCTTCGTTCAGTCCCGCGAATTCGTAGCCGCTGGCTCGCGAGTGAACTTCGGCCGCGAGACCGCGTCCCACAGGCCCGGCGGCCAGGAGATAACGCCAGCCAACGGGCTGGGCGGCTGCGACGCCTTTCTTCGCTTCGATCGAATCCAGGCCGAGGTGATAGGTCTCGTGCGGCGTGCGGGCGTCGACGCCGGTGGCTTCGGCCAATCCGCCCTGGGCGGTAACGCCGCGGATTTCTCCGAGGCCGGCGTGGAGCGCGGCGGTGGCGGCGTCAGGTGGTTGCTTCGGGTTGATGGCCATGTTTGGTCGCCTCTGGTCAATGCGTGTAATAGCTGTGCGTCCAGCTGCCGCTACCCTGGTAGCCGTTGACGAGCGTCGCGTAGGTGATGTAGGACGAGCCGTACCATGGGTCCTTCACCGTCACCATATTGTTCGGTCCGCCGCCGTTGATCATGATGAAGTGCGCGCCGCCGCCGCTCCATGCCTGGCGCACACCGACGGGGCGGCCCGCGGCGGTTTCGGACGTGAGCGTGGCGTCGGGGACCGTGCCCGCCAGCATCGATTGGTAGTGGCCGACGCAGGTCAGCGCGACGTTGAGGTAACCGTAGACGTTACATGGTCCCGGACTCGAGCAGCACGTCGTCGACGCCAACTCGCAGTTGGCCACTTTGCATTGCGACCACGCACTGTTGCGGTCGTAGAGGAAGCTCGTGCCCGCGGCGCATCCAGCCCAGCACCAATTCGTCTGCTCCTGGTGCTGCATCTCGAACTGGAGACTCCAGTTCTGCCAAGCGGCGTTGCTGGAGGTGGTGGACTTCACCGTCACCCAGATCAAGCCCGTCGTGTCGATGACCCACAGGGCCAGCCGGCCATCGCCCAGGCGTGCGGGCCACAGAGCGCTGGTCGTGAATGTCGGCACATCGGCTGTCCAGTTCTTCGTCCATGTCGTCCACGCCGCATTCGCCGAGGTCGTCGACTTCCAGCAACTCCACATCTTGCCTCCAGAGTCGAGCGCCCAGAACTGAAGACGGCCGTCGGACAGTGGCGCGGCGCCAACCTGTTTCGCGGTGAAGGGCGGCGCGCCAGCCGTCCAGGTCTTTGTCCATGCCGTCCATGCCGAGCTACTGGAGGTCGTCGATTTCCAGCAGCTCCAGATCGCGCCGGTGGTGTCGACCGCCCAGAACTGGAGGCGGCCATCGGACAGCGGCGCAGCGGTGACTTGTTTCGCGGTGAAGGTCGGCGCGCTGGCTGTCCAGGTCTTCGTCCATGCCGTCCAGGCCGCGTTCGCCGACGTCGTCGATTTCCAGCAGCTCCAGATCGCTCCGTTAGCGTCGACCGCCCAGAACTGGAGGCGACCATCCGAAAGCGGCGCGGCGGCGACCTGTTTCGCGGTGAAGGGCGGCGCGCCGGCAGTCCAGGCCTTCGTCCATGCCGTCCACTGGGCGTTCGCCGACGTCGTCGATTTCCAGCAGCTCCAGATCGCGCCGGTGGTGTCGACCGCCCAGAACTGGAGGCGTTTGTCGGACAGCGGCGCCACTGCGAGATTCGTTGCCGCGAACGTCGGGAGCGCCGGCGTCCATTGATGCTGCCAGTAAACCCAGTCGAAATTGTTTTGCCAGGTGCTGTACATCTGGCCGGCGGCGTCCGTTGCCCAAAACTGGATGCGCCCGTCGGACAACTGCGCTGCGGTCAAGCCATTCGCGGCCCATCCTGCCATGGGGAGATGCCTTTCATTAGGGGTTCGGCATAGGGGTTTATTCATTTCCTCAACGTTTGTAAAGGGCAGAATGAAGACTGTAGTCAGGGGCTGCGGCGCCGGCCGGACGTCGATCGTCGCGCGCGCGATTAGCTGCCGCCTTCCCGGGTGCTATTCGACGCCGTCGGGCGCGGCCGCCATCGCCGTTGAACGGTGTGGGCGACTGGCGCCTACCTATTGGCCAAGGTTGTAAACCTCGACCAAGCCGATGCCGGTCGTCTCGCTCTGTCCGGATAAGAGCGCTGTGTAGCTGCCGGGCGGCAGCGTGACAGCTATGGCGGCTTCGCGATCGTCGGCCGGCGCCAGACCAGCCGCGGTGACTTTCGCCGCCTGCACAAGGTCGTCGTGCCAGTCGTTGTTTGTCGCGAGGAGAGCGCCCTCGCCATCGCGGAGTTCGAGCGACGGATTAGGCAGCGGCGTTGCTACTCCAGCCTTGGCCAGGCTGGGGCCGAGGCCGCGCACGACGACATTGGCGGAGCCGCTTTGATTCCCCAGGATAAAACCGGCAATGGTGATATCCGCGCCGTTGCTGACAAATGCCCGGGTGCTGATGTTGGCCAATTTTCCGGTGGCCTGGCTGAGATCGTAAACTTCGACGAGGGCAGTACCACTTCCTCCATCGTTCCCGCGAACGACGGCGGTGTAGTTGCCCGGCGGCAGGGTAGCGTCGATCGCGGATTCGAAGTTGCTCAGAGGCGGAATGCCTGTGGCTTTGATGCTCGCCTCCTGAGTGTCACGCCAGTCGTTGTTGGACTGGATTGGAGAGGCACCCGAACCGTATAGGTCCAGGAACGGATCGCCGAGAGGCTCGGCAATGCCCGACGATTTCAGGGATGGCCCGATTGCGCGGATAAGCACGTGCTTCGCAGCCGAACCGGTAATGATAAAGCCGCCGATGCCGGCCTTGTCGCCGGTTTCGATTCGCATTCGCGTCGAAAGGTTGACTGCCTGCGCCGGGGCTGCCGTGGCTGTGGCCGTAGGGGTAGGAGTTGCGGTTGGTGTTGCGGTAGCCGTAGCTGTCGCTGTAGCGCTGGGACTCGGGGATGGAGTAAGCGTAGGGGTCGCCGTCGCAGTAGGTGTCGGCCCCGCCACGGTGTGAGTGGTGCCGCCCATACTCAAAGCCGATACGGTGTCGGATTGGTAAATAGCCGTGACGGTATGATTCCCTGAGCTCAGGGCTGCCGTGTTGAAGGACGAGGCGCCGTTGCTTAAGGGAATTTGAGCCAGGGCCGTTGAACCTTCCTGGAAGGTAACCATCCCGGTCGCCGCCGGCGAGCCGCCCGTGACCGTGGCAGTAAAGAGAACCGTTTGTCCGGGGAAGGAAGGGTTCGGCGATGACGTAACGTTCGTGGTGGTCGAGAAGGCGTGGACCTTCTGCACAAGCGCGGCGCTGGCTGCGGGGAAATTAGCATCGCCGCTATAGGTCGCGGTAATGACGTGACTTCCCAGGAACCCGTTCCCGGCGGCCAGCGTGGATGTAGTCACTGAAGCTCGTCCGTTCGCGTCTATCGGAACGTTAGACGCCAGGATGGTCGTGACCGGCGTAAGGTCCTGGTAAGTGAAATCCTCAAACGTTACCGTGCCGGTAGGAGTAGGACCGGCAGCCGCGGGATTCGTAACGGTGGCAGTGAAGGTCACGGCCTGCCCCGTGACAAACGTCCGGACATCCGGCGAGCTCGAACTGAGGGTCAAACCAACGCCGCTCGCCGGGCCAAGCGCAAACAAGGTTCCGCCATTGAGAGTATAGACCGTGCCGTCTGGGCCGATCAGGCTCGGGACGTATGGTTCGCCAATCCCGGCTGTGAGAGTGACCGCCTGCGAAAATGAATTGGTGGCCACGTTCCAGCGGTAGAGCCGGCCATCTTCGTTCGGGACAAAGATGCTATTCGTCGCCGGGTTCACGGCGGCGGTATTGATGCACCATTCCCGGACGGCGAAAGGAAACTTCGGCGGCGGCCCGTAATTGTCTTCATCCGGGGTAGGTCCGATCAACGTCAGCACTTCGCGCATCTCGACAAAGCCGGGTGCGGAACTGTGCGGATCGAACTGGGTGCTATTTGGGTCGAGCAGCGCGACCCGGTTTACTCCGTTGCCATCGCCGAAGGCGTAATTGTTATACTTGCAGAACAGGAGGTAGGTGGAACTGCCTTGATAGGATGGGACCATCGACGCTGGGACGATGGCCGGCGTGTAGTCCCATCCGAATCCGCCCGACGTCTTCTGCGTTGCCAGGTCGCTGCTAAAGCGCAGCAGGAAGCCGCGGAATCCGGGGTTGTTCCCGAGGATGCCAAAGTAGACATCGTTATCCGGGGCGACGGTTGGCGAGGCGGTGCTGTCATCAGTCACCGTCGCTGCACTGCCGTCGCGTGGGTCTTTCAATGACACTCGATACTTCGGCGCGAGCGTGGTGCTGTCGAGTCCCAGGAGATAGGACACGGCCGAGCTGGACGACTTGGCTGCGACATAGAGAGTCGCTTCGTCATTGCTCAACGCCGGGGCCGAATTGTGCGAATCCCGGTCCATCGTGGAATCGTTCGCGGCTGTCCCCACAAGAGTATAGGTGGCGTTGCCATTTGGAGCGACACGGGCAAAGCCGCTCTGGGTTGTGCTCAAAGGCGCGGGAGCGTTTCCTTGAACGCGAAAGCCGAAAAAGACGTTGCCGCTGCTATCGGCGGTCAGCGGCGTATTGATGAAGATCGACGCGTTATAGGCGGCGGCGTTCGACAGGTAGTTCGCGAGGGTAGTGTAAAAGACCTCCTGCACCGGAGGGCCGTGCGCCGCGGAGTCGGGATTGTCGATGTGGTAAATGGTCCCGCCTGCGCCCGCGTAGTAGAGCCTGGTGCCGAACGAGCCGGTGGCAAGACAAGGATTGTAAACCGGGATCCACTTGTGGCTCGGCAGGATGTAGTCGGTAGTCAGCGAATACTTCGCGGCGCCCGTGCCGCCGTCGAACGCATCCACGCGGAAGGCACCGCCCGCGATGTTGACCGGCGCGAGCAGGGTGTTAGCGGCCGTGACGAGAGGCGCGCCGTAATGCCCGAGGTCGCCGGAGTTATTGAAATCGATCGTCGCCGACCAGCGAATCCGGTTCAGGTTCGGCACGATGGGCGGATAGATCGCGGTGTGCTGCGCGTTGCCGGCGAACGAAGGAACGCTGCCGGATGGAATGGCGGCCGGGCCGAAACCACGCCGGCTTTGCGCCTCGACCAAAACCACCAGTGACGCACCAACGATCAGTAACCCACTCGCGAGTTTCTTCCCCTTCAGCCAGCGCCTGTACCCTCGTGATCGCAAGACGCCTAACCGTAAACCGGCCTCGCGTTACTTCAACCGGCTCCGCGACCACCCGGTCTTCTTTTTTCGCGTCCGGGACAAGGAAATTGGAGCTTGGACGCGCCGATCTTTTTCGCGAAGGTCGTCCGCCGAAGCTTTGGGCTTTGCGTCCCCGTAGTTCAACGGATAGAACGAGGGTTTCCTAAACCTTAAATGTGGGTTCGATTCCCGCCGGGGACAGGGAAAGCGGCAACGAGACAGCCACCTGCAACACCAATCATATGAAAAAATATATCGCGGAATTCATCGGCACTTTCTTTTTGGTTCTCACCATTGGCCTCACCGTGGTCGGGGCGGGCGCCACGGTGATCGCGCCGCTTGCCATCGGGGCCGCCCTCATGGTGATGGTTTACGCGGGCGGCCATATTTCCGGGGCGCACTACAACCCGGCGGTAACCCTCGGCGTTTTTATTCGCGGCAAAGTCATGGTGACCGACGTCGTGCCTTACATCATCTCGCAACTCGCGGGGGCGGCGCTGGCCACGGTCGTGGTGAAGTTCTTTCGCGCTGGAGTAGACGTGACGCCGATGGCTCTCCAGACCGGCCCGGCTTTCCTGGCAGAATTCCTGTTTACCTTTGCGCTCGTCTACGTGGTGCTCAATGCGGCCACGGCCGAGGGCACCTCAGGCAATTCGTTCTACGGCCTGGCGATTGGGATGACGGTGATGGCCGGGGCGTTCGCCGTCGGCAGCATTTCGGGGGGCGCATTCAACCCCGCCGTCGCGCTGGGGATCTCGATGCTTGGGCTCTCGAGCTGGGGAAACATTTGGATTTTCCTGGTGGCGAATTTCGCGGCGGCCATCGTCGCGGCTTTCGTCTTCAACCTGATCAATCCGCCCGCGCAGACGACGCCGATCGCGACCGACGAACCGCCCTACGAGACGCCGCGGTAAACCGGCTACTTCCTCGTCCCCCAGGCTCGCTCTGTCTCGGAGTCGAGACGGCGAGCTTCCCAGGCCTTCAGGGCTGCCCGAACGAGAGCCAGGGTGCGGCTGAATGAATCGCGCGTCGGCGGGTCGGTCACTCCGGCGCGGACAGCGCGACTGTCATCGCGGCGGCGCCTTCGTTTCGCCGTCTTTTTCTGGCTGTCGCCGGCCTCGGCTTCCGCGCTCACGGGATTGGCCTCGTTGGTTGCGACGAACCGGGCGGCTGATCGACGGCCACGCTCGAAGCGTCGCGCGAATTTATCTGTTCTCTATTTCGGCCGAGCTGACCGAGCAGCCGCCGGCCGTCTTTCCGAAGAATGCGCGCCCGTTCGATCAGCGTCCAAATCGATTTTTCAAGACGGTTCTCCACTGTTCCCCATTGGCCCCCTTTGGCTGCAGCTAAACTTCGCGGGCCGCATGCCTGCCGGTCGCATGCCGCAGCGAAGCGGTGCGATAAAGCTGGAGTTGTGCGCCGCTCCTATTTCCGCTGTGATGGGCGAACCACATTATGCACAGCCGCATCTTCCTCGTCCGCCACGGCGCGACCGTCCTTACTGCCGAAGATCGCTTCGCCGGCGCGACGGAGGTTGCGCTTTCCGATGAAGGACGGGAACAGGTGCGACGGCTGGCGGTTCGGCTGGCCAAAGAAAACATCGCGGCCGTCTATGCTTCGCCCATGGGCAGAACCGTCGACACCGCGCGCATCCTGGCCGAGCCTCACGGCCTCGAAATTCAGACCCGCGACGGTCTCCGCGAGATTTCCCACGGCCGCTGGGAACAGATGACGCGCAAGGAAGTTGAGGCTGAGTTTCCCGAGGAAGCCGCGGCCTGGGAAAAGGATCCGTACACCTTCGCGCCGGTTGGTGGCGAAAGCGGACTCGCCGTCACGGCCCGCGCCTTGCCCGTGCTGATGGACATTGTCCGCGAACACGCTTCCGAGGATGTTCTCATCGTCTCGCATAAGGCTACGATCCGGCTGTTGCTCAGTTCGTTGATCGGGTTCGATCCGCGCCGTTATCGCGACACGCTCGATCAAAGTCCGGCCGCGCTGAACATCGTCGACTTCAAGAACGCGTTGAGCGCGCGGTTGACCCTGTTCAACGACACGTCGCATTACGCCGCGGCTGGCCTGGCGATTCCGGCCGTGCCTACCTCTCGTTTGTCCAAGGCATGGGACACGCCGCAGGAGTCCTAGGGAATGTCAGCTGTCATCGCGGAAACGCTGCCGCAACGTTACTTCGTCGCGCCGGAAGTTTTCGAGGAAGAGCGCGAAAAGATTTTTGCGCGGCGCTGGGTCCTGGTTGGCCACCAGAGCGAGGTCGCGAAAGCAGGCGACTTTTTCGTCGCCAACGTCGCTGAAGAAAGTCTCATCATCTGCCGCGACCGCGGCCATGCCGTTCGCGGGTTCTACAATGTCTGCCGGCATCGCGGGACCCGCTTGTGCGAAGAGGAGCGCGGGCATGCTGCGGCGATTCAATGCCCGTATCATGCCTGGACCTACGGGTTGGACGGCCGGCTCGTCGGCGCGCCGCACATGGGGGAGGTCAGCGGATTCGACGCGGCGGCGTTCTCTCTGCACCCGGTGAAACTGGGGCTCTGGGAAGGGTTTATTTTCGTCAACCTGGCCGACGACCCCATACCGCTCGAGGACTGGTTCGCGCCGCTCCACGGAAAATTTTCTCCGTGGAATCTGCCGGATCTGCGCCCGGCCAGGCGCGTCGTCTATGACGTGAAGGCGAACTGGAAGCTGATGTTCGAGAATTACGCGGAATGTTATCACTGCCCCGGCGTGCACCCGATGTTGTCGAAGGTGTCGCCCTACGACTCGGCCGAGAATGACCTGACCGAAGGACCGTTCCTCGGCGGATTCATGAAGATCAACGCCGGCAAAAGCCTGACCATGAGCGGAAACGCCTGCGCCGCATTTGTCGGCCAGATCGAGAACCTGCACGAAGTTTTCTATTACTCGATTTTCCCCAACATGTTGCTCAGTCTGCATCCGGAATACGTCATGGTGCATCAGCTCTGGCCGCAATCGCCCGGGCGGACGGTCATTATTTGCGACTGGCTTTTCCACCCGGACGCTTTCGATCGGCCGGACTTCAAGCCGGAGGACGCGATTGAATTCTGGGACGTCACGAACAAGCAGGACTGGCACGTGTGCGAATTGAGCCAGCAGGGCATCGGGTCGCGCGCTTACGAGCCCGGCCCGTATTCTTCGCGCGAATCGATCCCGGCAGCGTGGGACCGCGAGTATCTACGGCAGCTCTCTCACTGACGGTCGGCCAGCTGATCCAAAGCGCGCTTCGGCGCGATGGCGCGGTAACTTTCGTCGACGAAAGAGAGCAGCAGATCGAGCGAAGTCTCGGCCGTCGGCCGCAACGTCACCCAACCTTTCGCGCCAAGCCCGTAATGGGTTGGCTCGGAGCCCGGGAGGGCGAGCGCCTTCTTGCCGGACTTGGCCAACTTGACGGAGAAACTCAGATCGTTCGGATCGGCGCGCATGAAGACGAAAGTTTTGCCCTTAACCTTAAAGGCGCTTTCGCCCCAGGGGAACGCTTCCGTCGTTTCCGGAAAACCAAGCGCGTAATCGCGCAACTTCTTCGCGAGGTTGGCCAGTTTTTTGTTCGGTGGAGATGCGCTTTTGCTTTTCATAATCCGAGAAACTCGCGCGCCGTCGCGGCCAGCAACTGGGTTTTGTCGTTCGGCGCGAGGTCGCTCATTGATTCGATGAGGGCGCCGGGCTGCGCTTCGCCCAGCGGGAACGGATAATCGGAACCGAGAGCGACGCGGTTGGCGCCGAACAATCCGACCAGAAGGCGCAGAGACGCGGCATCATGGACGAGCGAATCGACGTAGAAGCGCGCGGGCTCGCCGGCCCCGGCGAGATACGAGCGCGGGTTGTTTTTGTTGTCGACCGCGACCAGGTCGGGGCGGACGTGAAAGGCATGTTCGATCCGGCCGATCGTGAACGGGAACGCTCCGCCGCCATGGGCGAACGCGACGCGGAGTTTCGGAAAACGATCGAAGACGCCGCTGAACATCATCGAACAGATGGCGAGCGAAGTTTCCGCCGGCATGCCGACAAGCCAGGGCAGCCAGTATTTCTGCATCCGCCGTTTGCCGAGCATGTCCCACGGGTGAACGAACACGGCGGCGTCCAGTTTTTCGGCGGTCCGCCAGACGACATCGAGGGAAGGATGATCGAGGTTCCGGCAATCGACGCCGTGACAATGCTCGTTCGCGTCGACGTGGGTCCCGATCTCAACGCCGCGCAAACCGAGATCGCGCACACAACGTTCCAGTTCGCTCGCCGCGAGATCGGGATCTTGCAGCGGAATCGTCCCGAGCCCCGCGAAGCGCTGCGGATGCGCGCGAACAACTCCGGCAATGTGATCGTTCAAGAGCCGGCAGAGATCGAGCGTGTCCGCCGGTTTCGCCCAATAGCTGAACATGACCGGCACCGTTGAAAGCACCTGCATGGAAACGCCCGCGCGGTCCATTTCTTCCAGGCGCGGCGCCGGATCCCAGGTGTTGGATTGGATCGCGCGAAAAAAACGGTCGCCCTTCATCATCCGCGCGCTGCAGGCGTCGCAATGTTCGAGGCGAATGAAACCGGGGTAGCCGTACTTTTTGTCGAGATCGGGCCACTCGCGCGGGAGAATGTGCGTGTGGAGATCGATCTTCATGGGAAGTGACCGCTCTCTTGTAGAGTCCGCTGTCCCCAGCGGACCACGAAAGCGTGACTAAAGAGTGCGCTGAGACAGCGCACGCTACAACTCAGAACGGCTTCACCGGCTCGGGCTGGGGGACTTTTGCGCCGCACTTTTTGCAGGTGCGCCGCTCGTCGTCATTCCAAAAATCGAGCATCGCCTGGCTGAAATGCTCGACGATATCGCCGCAATCGAAGTCGATGTCCTCGACCAGCGCGCCGCATTTTTCGCAGTAAAAAATCACGTGCTCGTGCTCGCCGGCCGGGCGACGGCGTTCCACGACAATGCCAACGGTATCGGGCGGCCGAACCGGCGCGTGCGGCACGTTCGGAGGAATGAAAAACGTTTCTCCTTCCCGGACGAGATGATCCACGATCCTGTCGCCCTCGCGGATCCGGACTTTGATGTCGCCCTTGAGCTGGTAAAAATATTCCTCCGAATCGACGAGATGGAAATCGTTCCGGGCGTTCGGGCCTTTGATCACCATCACGAAAAAATCCCGGCCATCGTAGAGGTAGCGATTGCTGACCGGCGGTTTGAACAGGTCGCGGTTTGCCTCGATCCAGTCGTCGACGTTGATCGGCGGCAGCACTTTCGTCGTCGTGCCGCTTCCGATGGTTTGGGGCCGGGAAAGAGTGGACGTTTCGATGCCTGACCGTATTTCCTCGGGCGGAGACCGTCAACTATCTCGACCACGCGTCGCTCGATTGCCATCCTGACCGGTCGAAGGATGACAAAGATAAAGGTCTTCGTTCTTACCGGGCTTACCATGGTCGCGTTCGCGGGGAACTCCCTGCTTTGCCGGCAGGCGCTCAAACACACGGCCATCGATGCCGCGACGTTCACTTTCGTGCGTATTTTGTCGGGCGCGATCTGCCTCTGGATCATCGTCCAGGCAAGAAAGGGAACCGCCGCGAAGGCGGGAAGCTGGCCGTCCGCTCTCGCGTTGTTCGGATACGCGGCCCTGTTCTCTTTCGCTTATCTTCGCCTCACCGCCGGCACCGGCGCGCTGCTTTTGTTCGGCGCCGTGCAGGCAACGATGATTTCTTGGGCGCTGCGAAAAGGAGAGCGGCTCCGCGCGATTCAGATCGCGGGACTGGCGCTCGCAATCGTCGGACTCGTCACGCTGGTTCTGCCGGGAATATCAGCGCCGCCGTTGGGAGCGGCCGCTTTAATGATCGGCGCCGGAATTGCGTGGGGCATTTATTCGCTGCGGGGCAAAGGCAGCGGCGATCCGCTGGCGGCGACGGCCGGGAATTTCCTGCGGGCTGTTCCGTTGGCCGTGGCGCTAAGCGTGGCGACGTTTCGCTGGGCGAATTTCGATCGCGCCGGCGCCGGCTACGCGGTCGTGTCGGGCGCGCTCGCGTCCGGCCTCGGCTACGCGATTTGGTATTCGGCGCTGCCGGGACTGAAAGCGTCCGCCGCCGCGACCGTGCAATTGAGCGTGCCGGTGCTCGCGGCGGCCGGCGGGATCGCGTTGCTCAACGAACCAATCACGGTCCGGTTCGCGCTGGCCTCGATCGCCGTCCTGGGCGGGATCGCGCTCGTCATTGTCGAGCGTCGCCCAGCGCGATAACCTGAGCGGCGTTGCTCATGAAGATTTTCGATATCTCGCGCCCGCTTTTTAACGGCCTCGCCCCGTGGCCCGGCGATACGGCGTTTCACTTCGAGTTGAAATGGAAAATGGCCGAAGGCGCGACGGTGAATGTGGGCGCGGTCACGATGGGAGTCCACAACGGCAGCCATGCGGATGCGCCGTTTCACTTCAAACAAGGCGCGACGACGATCGAGCAAATGCCGCTCGAGACTTACTTTGGCGAAGCGGTCGTGGTCGATCTGACCAGCAAATTCAAAACGCGCGACCGGCGCGAGATCACGATCGACGACATTGGATCGGCGGCCGAAATGGCGCCGCGCCTTCTCCTCAAGACCGGCGTCTGGCAAGACTCAAAGATTTTTCCGGAATGGATCCCGGTGATCGCGGCCGGCGTCGCGCCGTGGCTGAAAGAACGCAAGGTGAAGCTGCTGGGCCTCGATCTTCCTTCGGTCGATCCGATCGACGCGAAAGTGCTGGAAAACCATCACGCGTTGGCCGCAGCGAACATCGCTATTGTCGAGTCGCTCGACCTCACTTACGTGGAACCCGGTCTTTATCGCTTTTCGGCCTTGCCTCTCCGAATCGATGGGGGCGATGCCGCCCCGGTTCGCGCCATCATTTGGCGAGATTGATAACGCGCCAGTGAGCCGTTTTCTCCAATCCCGGATCGCGCGCTGGGCATTGCCCGCTCTCGGCGTCGGGCTTTTCGCCATCGGGAATTTGCCCTGGCATCTCGACGACTTCGACCAGGCGAAGCAGGCGTTCACCTCCTTTGAAATGGTCGAGCGCGGCCATTGGTTTTATCAGCACACGCCGAACTGGTGGGTGGCGACGAAGCCGCCGCTCGTCGGGTGGGTCTCGGCCGGCCTTTTCGAAGTCACCCGCTCGTGGGAATTGGCGTGGCGATTGCCGTCGCTACTGGCCGCGATTGCCTTGCTCGTTCTCGTCATGCGCGCGGCGTCGGTTTATGGAGCGGTTGCCGCGCTCGTCGCTGCTTGCGCGTTTTGCTTCAACCTTTTCGCCTTGCGGCTCGGTTCGCTGGTCCGAACCGACATGCCGCTCGCCCTCGTCATCTTCGCGATCGGCGCGCTCATCTGGCAAAAGATTCGGACGCAAAGCGCGTGGACGACGCGCGATCGCGTCCTGCTGTTTCTTTTCCTGAGCGGGGGGATGCTGATCAAAGGCCCGATCGTTTACGCGTTTTTGCTGCCCGGGCTCGTGGTCTTCGAATGGCGACGTCGAAAGACCAGGGCTCCCGGCTCAGCCTGGTCCGGCTGGATGCCGTGGCTGCTGTCGTTCCTCGTGTTCATTCTCTGGGTCGCCGGCGGAGTTCTTTTCGTGCCCGAGTTTACCGAACACGTTGTCCTGCGCGAATTCGCGGCGCGATTCAGCGACGGAGTGCATCGAGCGCAGCCGCTCTATTTTTATCTGCCGCATCTTCTTCATCGGTTTGCGCCCTGGAGTTTGTTGTTGATCGCGTTCGGGTTCGTGGCGTGGCGAAACAAGAGCAACGACTCCACGGAGTCTCGCCCTGCCAGACCAGAAACGTTCTGGCTCATCGCCTGGAGCGTGGGCGGTTTGCTGGTGATGTCGGTTGTTCCGTCGAAACGGATCGACCGCATTTTTCCGATCGTTCCGCCGCTCTGCCTGCTCTTGGCCGCTATGGTTGGGCGGCTGCGGGAACGAGATCGTCTCAGGGCGATCGTCGACCGGAGTTGCGCCACCGCCATCGTCCTCGCGGCCGTTTTCACGAGCGGTTACACCATCCAGAAAATCCGAACGGCGCAGCGCGAGCACCGCGACGCCTTCGCTGTTTTCGGGCGTGAAGTCCTGAACGAAACCACCGCGCACGGCTGGCGTTACGCGGTCGTGGGCGGAGAAGAGGAGGGCATGCTGCTCTATGTCCGGCGCACCGAATTCGCAGAGCCGGCTGAAGCGGCCGCGGCCTGGAACGAAGGCAAGATCGATGCGCTCGTTCTGCCCGACGACGAGATGGATGGGTTGATCGCGCAGCTCCACGGCCAGCCCAGGAAACAACTCGCCTCCGGACCCGCGGGCCGCTTCGGGAAACGCTATTTTCTGCTCGTGCGTTGAACCGAAAAGCCGCTCGACTTTGCGCGGACGATTTGTAGTCTCGCGTCCAACTTGAAGGACCTGACGCAGTTCCCGAAGGCCGAAATCGAAGCGCTGTGGGCTCCATGGCGCGTCGAATATTTCGAGCAGGAAACGCCGAACCCAGATTTTCTTTCCGAGGCCGCGCGGTCGAGCGACGATGCCGCGCATCTGGTGGTAACGCGGCGCAAGAACGCGTTCCTGATGATGAATCGCTATCCCTACAGCGTCGGCCATCTCATGGCGGTGCCCTACCGAAAAACCGGCGACGCTTCGTCGTTAGGCGAAAACGAAGTGCTCGAGCTTTGGGATCTCGCCGTCCATGCCCAGCGGCTTTTGCGCGAGACGATGAAGGCGCAGGGATTCAACGTCGGCCTGAACCTCGGGCAGTGCGCCGGGGCCGGAGTGCCGGACCATCTTCATCTTCACATTGTGCCGCGCTGGAACGGCGACACGAACTTTATGCCGGTGCTCGCCGGAACCCGAATGCTCTCGGAAGGACTGCGCGGGCTCTACGACAAATTGATTGCCGCCCAGGAACGGATCGAAAAAAACAACGCGCCCTAAGCCATGCCGCAGCCAACCTGGATCGAACCACCGCCAAAACAGAGAAAGTCCGGATGCCTCGGCAAAGGCTGCATGATGCTGGTGGTGTTTCTGATTTTGCTCGGGGTCGCGTTCTTCGTCGGCGGCTACGTCGGCGTGCGTTACGTCGTGACCTCGGAACAGCCGAAGACGATTCCAACCATTGAAACGACGGAGGCCGACCAGGCGGCGGTGAAACAGCGCTGGGACGAATTCAAGAGCGGGCCGCGAATGCCGCCGATCGAGGTCACCAACACCACGACCGACGCCAGCACCACGACGACCACCGAAGTGACACCCTCGCCGTCGCCCGCGGCGAATCGCATCGAGCTTTCCGCTTCCGATATCAATCAATTGATCGCCGGCAGCAAAAAGTTGCGCGGCAAGGCGTTCGTTTCGATCGAGAACAACGTCGCCCGCGTCCAGGTCAGCGTGCCGCTGGAGAAAGCGGGATTCCGCGGCCGATTCCTGAACGGCGAACTCCTGGTGAAGCCCTCGCCCGACCGGAATCCGCGCAACATCGAGATCACCGAAGTTTCGGTGGGCGGAGTTTCGGACAAAATCCTGAACACGCTCCTCGGATTCCGGTCGCTTCGCAGTTACGCCGACGAGTACGCGACCGAATACGACATCAAGAGTTTCGCGATCGAGGACAACAGGGTCATCATCGAAAACGGCAAGACGATCCCGGGCGTGACGCCGTAGCCCTTCAGCTACTGCATGATCTCACGCACGAAGACGTTCAGCTGACCGTCGCTCTGTTTCCGCACTTCGGTGATTTCGTAGGGCCGCGCCTCGTCGCGCGTGACGGTCGAGCCGCGGGTCGGCGGATTGTAGCCGGCGGGGAAGTCGACAATGATGCGAAGGTTTTGTCCGCCGCCGGCCAGTTTCAGGACGGCATCGGTGAGGCCGGTTTTTGGACGAAGCACGGCGCGATTCGGTTCGGTGAAATTGACGACGAATTGGCCCTTGAGATAAACGCGTTCGCCGGCCAGCCCGCGATCAGCGAGATCCTTCAAATCGGTCGGAGTGATGAGTCGTCCCACCGGCATCTTGCCAGGCAGGTAAGTCTTCCAGACGCCGCCGCCCGCGGTGGAAGCGAGCATGTTGTCAGCGGCCGTGGGTGAAGCCGAGGGCGAAGTCCCGGGCGCGGAAGGAGAAGCCGCGGCAACCGCCGGCGTGGTCGCGGCGGCTGGCGTCGGCGTTGGTTTGGGCGGCGGCGAAGCTTGAGCGACCATCGCCGGCGTGCGCGCCGGAGTCGGGGAAGGCGTGGGCGTTGCCTTTTGGTTCTTCTTGTTTCCCTTGGTCGGTTTGGTGGGCGGCGCGGATGGAGAAGGCGCGGGCGGCGGTGTAACGACGGCCACTTTCGGCGGCTCGACCTGGGAAGCCGGTTCCACGCGAATCAATTCATTCGCGGCCGGCGGCGCCGGAGTAGGCGCGATGCCCGCCACGTTTTCCGGAGTCTTGGGCGCGGTCTTTTCCCGATACATGGCGTACTGTTTCTCCGCCTCCTTCCGGCTGTCGTCTTTGAAGAGCGGCCAGCCCGCGGCGAGATTCAAATCGAGCGGCGGCTCGAGCGTAAACGTCCCCGGTCCTTTCGTGACGGTGTAACTGCCGTAGAGCAGCGGAATGGCGGTGATCAATATCCGGCCGTCCGGCAGCCGCTCGGCGTGGATCACCGCCGAAAGATCGTGGGTCCGCTCGAGCTTGAGCTCCAGTCCGGGGATCAGGGTTTGTTTCATGAGCGGCAACGCCTGCGGGTCGGCCGGATAAAGATGCTCCATCAAAAGCTCGCCGTGATCGACTGCGTTCGTCAGCGCGACCATCCCGGAGAGGAAGATGTCGTTAGGCGAAAGCTCGCGTGCCTGCATGATGTTGAACCGCCCGACGACGTAGGTAACGAGCCCGCGGACCTGCTGGAAATTCCGGATGTAATTGCGCGCCAGCTCGGCGTTCAACGTGGCCAGCTCGGTCGGACTGAGCGCGATGTAACGATCGTAGAGTTGCTTCGAGGTCAGGAATTCGCCGGCCGGCGCGGCCGTCAATTCGAACCGTTTCGCCGGCTCGATTTTGTGGAGCTTCTTCAGGATCTTGTAGCTCTGGGGCCGCTCCGGTTGCCAAAAGATGTAGAAGCTGCCCAGCCACGCCCCGAGGGCGAACCCCGTCAGGAGGAGGATGGCGACGGCCCAGCCGAAGTAGTTGGTTTTTTTCTTCCGGGAGCGTCCGTAGCTCTGGGCCGGTTCGTAACCGAAGTAATCGCGGGCCATCTAGAGGCGCGGGGAACGATGCGTTTTCAAGCGGAGCGCGCTGGTTCGAAAGAGGTGCCGCATCCGCAGGTCCGGGCCGCGTTTGGATTCTCGATGTGAAAGCCCGCGCCGGTGAGGCCGTCGCGGTAATCGAGGGTCGAACCGCGCAGGTAATCCATGCTTTCGGCGTCGACGAAAAATTCGACGCCGTCGCGCTCGATCGTTTCATCGCCGGCCTGGCGCGCGCCGAGTGTCATCTCGTATTGGAGACCGGAGCAACCGCCTTTGGCGATGCCGACCCGCAGGCCCTGGCCCGCACTCGCGGGGCGCGATTCGAGGAGGGCGCGCAGCTGGCGGACAGCATTCTCCGTCACGGTGATCATCGGTGTTGCGAAACTATCGTTTTCCTTCGCAATCGCAAATCGGCGACCTTAAAATCGGAACGAAGATGAGCCGTATTCGCCTGTTGCCGGAGATTCTTGCCAGCCAGGTGGCCGCGGGCGAGGTGATCGAACGGCCGGCGTCGGTCGTGAAAGAGCTGGTCGAAAACAGCATCGACGCCGGGGCGCGAAAGATCGAAGTCAGCATCCGGCGCGGCGGCATTTCGCTCATTCGCGTGGTCGACGACGGGTGCGGCATGGACCGCGACGACGCGCTCCTTTCCCTGGAACGGCACGCGACGAGCAAGCTCCGGACGGCGGCCGACCTGGCGGCGATTGCGACCCTGGGATTTCGCGGCGAAGCGCTGCCAAGCATCGCCAGCGTCTCGCGTTTTCGGCTGACCACCCGCGAACACGACGCGGTCGCCGGCACTGAGATTATCGTCGCCGGAGGGAAGATCGAAACGGTGCGCGATGGCGGCGAGGCGCCGGGAACGCAGATTGAAGTCCGCTCGATTTTCTACAATCTGCCGGCGCGCCGGAAGTTTTTGCGCTCCGAGAATACCGAGAGCCGCAACCTGGAGCACCAGCTTCATCTTCAGGCCACGGGCCACCCGGAGATCGCGTTCGCGCTGGTTCGGGATGAACGAGTCGTGTTTCAATTGCCCGCCGCCGGAAGTTTGCTCGAACGGATTCGTGATCTTCACGGCAAGGAAATCGTGGACCGGTTGTTGCCGGTCCAGGAGCCGAAGAATGGGGACATCCGGATTCGCGGCTTGATCGGCCAGGCGGGGGTGAGCCGGCAGACGCGCGCGCAACAACTCGTGTTCGTAAACGGACGGGCGGTGGAAAATGCAGTTCTGACCGCGGCGCTTCGGGAGGGCTATCACACCGCGCTCATGAAAGGCCAGTTCCCGGTGACGTTTCTGTTTCTCGATCTCGATCCGGGCGCGGTGGACGTGAACGTGCATCCGGCCAAACGCGAAGTTCGCTTCCGCGACCCGAACGGCGTTCGGGAAGCGCTCGTCGCGGCGATCCGCCAAACCCTGGAAAGCGGCCGGCGCGATTGGCAGGACCAATTTCGCGCGCCCGTTGTAGCCGGGGTCGTCGATCCCGGCCCGGCTCGCCCGGCAGCGGCCGCACCGATCGAACCGGGATCACCGATCCCGGCTACGACGGAATCGCTGCCGCTGCGACAGTCGCAGCCTAACGAATCGTTTGTGTCGGCCCAGGCGTCGAATTGGAACGAGCAGATGCCGGCGACGGCCGCGCCGTCGCGCGAGCAGCAGTTCCAGATCATCGGCGTGCTGAACAAGCTTTACGTGTTGATGGAAAACCAGGACGGCCTGGTCCTGGTCGACCAGCATGCCGCCCATGAGCGGATCCTGTTCGAAGAACTCCGGCGCCGAATGGAAGAGCAGGGGGTTCCTTCTCAGCGGCTCCTGCTCGCCCAAACCTTCGAGCTCGCGCCGCGCGACGCCGAATGGGTGGAGCGCAACGCGGCGACCCTGCAGAAGATGGGCATCGGGATCGAGCCGTTCGGCCAGAATGCGTTCAAGATCGACAGTCTCCCGACGTTTCTCGACCTCTCCGATCCGGTCGCGTTCATGCGCAAAGTCATCGACGGATTAAAGAGCGCGAGCAATGGCAGCTCCGCCCTGCGCCTCGGCGAGGAGATGATCGCGAAGACAGTCTGCCGGCACGCGGTGAAAGCGAACGATCCGTTGCGCTACCTCGAAGTGGAAAAATTGATCACCGATCTGCTGCAATGCGATCTGCCCTACTGCTGTCCGCACGGCCGGCCCACGATGATCCAGATTTCGCACGCCGAGCTGGAGAAAAAGTTCGGCCGAAAAGTGTAATTATTTCCAGTGCTGCGCGATCAGCGCTTTGATCGCCGGGGTTTGCAGCCGGTAATTCTCCTCGTGGTGGTGGGGGATTTCCGGGAACCATTTCCACCAGAACATCCCGGCCAGGAACGGATGGCGCGAGGGCAGGTCGAGCGCGACCTCGATACAGCGCTGCTGGATCTCGGAGGCGTGTTCGCCCCCGGTCTTGAACGCCCAGGGCTGGGCCGCGGCCAGCGCGCTCTCGTTGTAACCGATCTCGACGAACAGAAATTGCCGGCCGGTTTGCCGCGAGAATTTCTCCAGCTCCGCGCACCGCTGCTCCCAGGCCGCCGCGATCTCGGCGCTGCTCGGGTCCGTCGCCTTCGTCAGCGGGAAATAGGCGAGGACGCCGATGTAATCGAGCGCGTCCCAGAATTTCACGTCGTTGTATTCGTTCCAGTTGGCGCCGTAGGTGACCTTGCCGTGATAGACGGCCCGGACCGCGCCAATGATTTTGCGCCAGCGTTCCTCGTACTTCTGCGGGTAGGTGAATTCCAGGCCGACGCAAAAAATGGCCGCGTGTTCTGACTCGGCCACCGTCGCCATTTGCACGATCCAGGTCTCATAATCGGCGAAGAACCGGTCCCATTCCTCGGGCGTGACGAAGTTCACCTCGCCGCGCCAGGTGAATTTGGTCCCCCAATAGGCGATGTGCGGGATGAGCATCGCGGACATCCCGCGCTCCCGGGCCCAGCGGAGCGGCGTCGTGATATGGGTGGTGCTGGCGCCGGAACGCCGGCCGCTCACCACGTGGCCGTCCTCGCGGATTTGAGCGTAGGGATGAATCGCGATGCTGTTCACACCTAACGACTTCAACTCGTCCATGGTCGCTTCCATCTCCGGCGTCTGCCATTCGATCCCCCACGTCTGGCAGGAGACCGTCATGCCTTTGTAAAAAGGAGGCGGCGCGTCCGCGGCAAAAGCCGGCAGCGCGGCAGCCGCAAGGGCGAGCAAAACGATGGGACGCATGGAGTCTCTTCTTATGGCAGGGCGAGCCGCGCGGCTACCAAAACAACTCTCCCTTGTGCGAAATGGCCCCCTCGCTGATTGGTCTAAGTCGCAAAAGCCCCGATGGAAAAAAAAACCGCGCTGATCACCGGCATCACTGGACAGGACGGCTCGTATCTCACCGAACTGCTTCTCGCCAAAGGCTACGCGGTTCACGGAGTAGTCCGGCGAACGAGCAATCTTCTCCGCTCGCGCATCGAACATTTACGCAACGGGGACAGCGCGAACGGCAAATCGCTTTTTCTGCACTACGGCGATCTGTCGGACGGGACGACTTTGCGCCGGATATTTTCGGAAGTCCGGCCGGCGGAGATTTATCACCTCGCCGGCCAAAGTCACGTGGGCCTCAGTTTCGAAATTCCCGAATCGACCTGCGAGGAAATCGGCATGGCGACACTGCGCCTGCTCGAGATCGCCCGGGATCAGCCGCAACCCGCGAAATTTTATCACGCCTCGAGCTCTGAGATTTTCGGCAACGCCACCGAATCGCCCCAGACCGAAACGACGCCTCTGCGGCCGTCGAGCCCCTACGGTTGTGCGAAGGCGTTCGCCACCCAGCTGGCGCGCGTTTACCGGGAATCCTATGGGCTCTTCGTTTGTAACGGCATTCTTTACAACCATGAGTCGCCCAGGCGTGGCGAGAATTTCGTGACGCGAAAGATCGCGCGGGCGGCGGCGCGCATCGCCCGCGGGCTCGACCACGAACTCTCGCTCGGAAGTCTCGACAGCCGCCGGGACTGGGGCCGCGCCCAGGACTACGTCGTCGCCATGTGGCTGATGTTGCAGCAGGAACAACCGGACGATTACGTGGTCGCCACTGGCGAAACTCATTCGGTCCGCGAATTTGTGGAGACCGCGTTCGGGGTGGTAAATCTGCCGCCGGAAAAATACGTGAAACATAATCCGGCTTTCGATCGGCCCGCGGACCCGGTGCGTTTGGTCGGTTCACCGGCAAAGATCAAGGCCAAGTTGGGTTGGCAGCCGCAGGGTTCCTTTGCCGATCTCGTCCGCGAGATGGTCGAAGCCGAGCTGGCGGCGATCGATGCCGGCGCCGAGGGCTCATGATTTATGAATGATTTTCTAATCTCGTTTCTTCTGGGAATCGTCGAGGGGCTCACGGAATTCCTCCCGATCAGCTCGACGGCCCACCTCCGCATCGTCGAAGCGCTGTTCGGCTTCAATCTCCAGGACAGCTTCTGGAAGATGTACACGATCGTGATCCAGCTCGGCGCCATCCTCGCGTTGCCCGTTTATTTTTGGAGACAAATCCTCACGCTGCTGGCGACATTTCCCCGGGGCGAACGCGGTGACAGGAACCTTCTCACCCATCCGCTCGGCCTTACCCTGGTGGCGTTCGTCGTGACGGCGGTGCCTGCGTGGCTCCTGAAAAAGCAGATCGGCCAGAACCTGGAAAGTCTGTCGGTGATGGCGTGGGCCCTTCTGCAGGGCGGAATTGTGATGTGGGTCGTGGACGCGGTCTGCACCCGGCCGCGCACCAATCAAATGGAAGAGATGACTTTGCCCCAGGCGATCTGGATTGGCGCCGTCCAAATCCTCTCGGCCGTTTTTCCCGGGACGTCGCGCTCGATGGCGACGATCGCGGCAGGTCAGACCGCTGGCCTCTCGCGGTCCGCGGCCCTCGAGTTTTCCTTCTTTCTTTCCATGCCGACCATGGTGGTCGCGACCGGTTACGATTTGCTGAAGACAATCCGGCCGCATCATGACGACGCCGCGGCCGCGGGCCTGGCGCCGTTAACCATGAACGGACATTCGTGGGTCGTGCTCTCGATTGGGTTCGCCGTTTCGTTCGTCGTCGCGCTCGGGGTGGTCGCGTGGTTCATGCGATGGGTGCGAGCGCGCGGGTTCGTTCCGTTTGCCCTTTACCGCATCGTGGTCGGCATTGCCCTCCTCGTCGCCATCGCGCGCGGGCTGCTTTAGTTCGCCATGGATTCGGACGCGATCCTGCCGGACCTCCAGAGTTGCCTGCTCTGCGAGGATGTCCGTTGCGAGATCAACGGCATGCAGACTCTCGTCGGTGTGATCAACGTCATTCCGGCGCCGGCCCTGCCGGTCAACGCGCTCCGGCTTTGCATCTGGTCGCGCTGGTGCAGCGGTTCGGGAAAGTTCCGGCAGAAATCGCGGATCATCGGGGTGGACGAGCAGCAAGTGCTCGCGCAGGCGGAGGTGGAATTCGAGCTCAGGGAGATGGAAGGCCACGCCACCAACGTCCATTATTTTGGCGGCGTGCAGTTCCAGCAATTCGGGCTGCATCACGTCGAAATTTTCCTGGAGAACGAATTGCGGCTCCGGTTTCCGCTGCCGGTGGTGCGGGTTGGCCTGGCGCAGCCGCAATAATCCCTCGTAAAATTTAGAACAGAACGCTTGCCAGGGAGGCGGCGAATGGTCTACAAAGGCCGTCCGCATGTTGCGAAGAGCCTTGCCCAGCCTGTTTTGCGTATTCGCCCTGACGGCGCCGGTTTACAGCCAGGACGTGTTCGTTCCGCGGGAGTTGAAGGCCCAACCGGTCCATCCGTTGAAGGAACACAAGCCGGAAGCGAAACCGGAGAAGCCGGTCGAGGTCGCGCGAAAAGCAGAGGCCGCGACGAAAGCGGACGCGAAGCCGGCCAAAGATCCAGCCGCAAAGAAAGTGGCGAAGGAGGAAAAGGCGCCGGCTAAAGAAAAGGCGGTCGCCGCGAAGACGGAAGCGCCCGCGAAGGAGTTGCCGGTAATCAAGGTGGAGAAGGCAACCGCGCCGAAGGAATCCGCGACGAAGACGGTCGCGAAGGCTGAGCCGGCGAAAGACGTTAAAGAGAAAACGGCTGCGTCGAAGAAAGATCCGGACGTCGATTTGCCGACAATCAAGGTCGAGAAAACCGTGGCGGCCAAAGATCCCGCTGCGTCAAAGCCGGTGGCGAAGAACGATTCCGCCGCGGCAAAGCAGGAGAAAGCGCCGGCCAAAGACGAGCCCGAGCATAAAAAAGCTGTCGCCAAAAAGGAGAGCGTGAAAGTCGAAACAGCGCCGTCGAAGAGCGAGAAACCGGCGACAAAAGATCACGCCGCAACGGTCGCCGCGTCCAAGACCCTGAAGCTGGAGAAGAACGCGAAGGAAGAAACCCCGGCGCCGAAAACCGAATCAGCCAAACCCGAAGTGACGGTGGCCAAGACTGAGAAGCCCGCTCCAGCGCGGGACAAGGAAAAGCCGGTCGCGAAAACTCCGCCGATCAAAACCGAAGCTATGATCGCGAAGGTGGAACCGGAACCGCCGCGCGAAGGGCCGGCCAAGGTGTTGCCCTCGAAGGCTGACATTGTTTCGGTGCCGTCGCAGAAAGATCCGGCCCAACTGATTCCCGCGATGAACAGCTCGCTCGACACCGGGTTAACAAAGATCGCGGACGGATTCGATTTCCCCGTCGGCAAGCCGGAGGCGGAGGGCTACTACAAGGCGCGCGGGTTCCGGCCCGGTGGGCACGTCGGTGAAGATTGGGACGGCGTCCGTGGCGGCGACACCGATTTACGAGACCCGATTTACAGCGTCGGCGATGGCATCGTGGTCTTTGCCCACGACGTTCATCTGGGCTGGGGGAACGTGATCATCGTCCGGCACGCCTATCGCGAGGGCGGCACCGTGAAATATGTCGATGCGCTCTACGGGCATCTCAACACGATGCTCGTCGGCCGCGGGCAGCGCGTGGCGCGTGGCCAGCAGATCGCGACGATGGGCACGGCCCACGGTCAATACGATGCCCATTTGCACTTCGAGATTCGGAAGAACCTCGAGATCGGGATGAGCCGGTCGAAGTTCCAGAAGGATTTCAGCAACTACTACGATCCCACCCAGTTCATTAATGCGCACCGGCGTCTCTCCGGCGGCGGCGCCAATTACAAAGTGGCGATGAACACCTTCACCCACGATGGGGCGTATCACTTCGACAAGAACCGCGATTTCGGGTCGCGGAAACGGAGCACCGCCGAATCCTCCGCCGCCCTTCGGCGTTCCCTGACGAGCAATCGTTAGGCGTCGCTCCACGAGCGGACCCTTCGGCCGCTACAGTTTGCCCATCAGCGCCAGGATCAGCACGATCAGCAGGACCAGGCCAATTCCGCCAAACGGATAGTAGCCCCAGCCCGAGCTGTAACCCCATCCCGGAAACGCGCCGACTAACAAGAGGATCAGGACAATCAGGAGAATAGTGCGCATGGCGAGAGGCTAGGTGAGCCGCTGAAGCGCTGACAATGCTTTTTTTCGAGCCGCAAAATCTCTTGCGGCGCTAGCGGGTCATCCTATCCTTTTGCGCAGTCCCGAATGCGTCCAAGCTGGATGCGTCGGGACAATTTATTGTTTCCATGGCCAACACCATTTTGATCGGCGCGCAGTGGGGCGACGAAGGCAAGGGGAAGATCATCGACGTGCTCACGGCCGACGCGGACATCGTCGTCCGCAGCCAGGGCGGCAATAACGCCGGGCATACCGTCATTCATCGCGGGACGAAATACATTCTCCATCTGATACCGTCCGGCATTTTGCGGCGCGGCAAACGTTGCGTCATCGGCAACGGCGTCGTCATCGATCCCGTGGCGCTGGTGGGCGAGATCGAGGGACTGCGCAAGCTCGGCGTCCACATCGGGAAGAACCTCCTCATCAGCGACTGCGCGCACCTCGTGCTTCCGTATCATCGCCTCCTGGACGAACAGCGGGAGCTGCGCAAAGGCCACACGAAAATCGGAACGACCAAGCGCGGCATCGGTCCGGCCTACGGCGACAAGGCCGCGCGCACCGGCCTGCGAATGTCCGACCTGGTCCAGCCGGTTTTGTTCTCCAAAAAATTGCAGGCCAAAGTCCGCGAGAACAACAGCATCCTTCAGGCGCTCGGCGCCGAGCCGATCAATTACCGGGAAGTGAACGCGCGCTATCTCGAGGCCGGCCGGAAATTGCGGCCGTTCGTGACCAACACCGTCGTCTATCTTCATCGCGCCTTGCAGCGAGAGAGAAAGATCCTCTTCGAAGGCGCGCAGGGGACGTTTCTCGACATCGATCACGGCACCTATCCGTTTGTTACTTCGTCAAACACGACCGCGGGCGGCGCGTGCACCGGGTCCGGCGTTCCCCCGCATCGGATGGATCGCGTGGTCGGCGTGATGAAAGCTTACACCAGCCGCGTCGGCGAAGGAGCGTTGCCGACCGAAGACGCCGGCCTCGCGCACCTCCTGCACGAGATGGGCCGCGAATTCGGCGCGACCACCGGCCGCGCGCGGCGCTGCGGATGGTTCGACGCGGTCGCGACTCGTTACGCCACGATGATCAACGGGATCGATGAGCTGGCGCTGACGAACCTCGATGGCCTGGACGGCGTCGAGCGCATCCGGGTTTGCGTTGCCTACCGGCTCAATGGCAAACGGCTCGACGTCCCGCCCTGCGATGCCGCGCAGCTGCAGAACTGCGAACCGGTTTACCGCGAATTTCCGGGTTGGAACAAGCCCACGCAAGCCGCCCGCAAGTTTTCCGATTTGCCGGCCAAAGCGCGCAGCTACGTGCGCGCCATTGCCGAATTGACCGGGGCGCCGTTGCGAATCGTTAGCGTTGGACCGACCCGCAACGAAACCATTATGCTCTGACGGCCATGGCTGCCGCGCCCAAATTAGTTCCGCGCCACGTCGCGATCATCATGGACGGCAACGGCCGTTGGGCCAAGAGCCGCGGACTCGCGCGAATCAAAGGGCACGAGAAAGGCGCGCAGGCCGTCCGCGAATGCGTGGAAGGCTGCGGCGAATTGAAAATCGAGTTCCTCACCCTTTACGCCTTCTCGGCCGAGAATTGGCAGCGGCCGAAAACGGAAGTGTTCGCCCTGATGCGCCTGCTGGAAAAATTCCTGAAGGAAAAAACGCCGGAGCTGCTGGAGAAAAACGTCCGGCTTCAGGCGATCGGGCGGCTGACTGATCTGCCCGGCAGTTGCCAGAAACAACTCCACGAATCGATCGAGCGCACCTCCGGGAACACCGGTCTCACCTTGATTCTGGCGCTGAGCTACGGCGGCCGGCTCGAAATCATCGACGGCATCAAGAGCCTTCTTCGCCAGATCGATTCCGGCCACATCGATCGCGCCATGATCGACGTCGACATGTTCAGCAAACATCTCTACACGCGTTATTACCCCGACCCCGACCTGCTCATTCGCACCTCGGGCGAAATGCGACTCTCAAACTTTCTTCTCTGGCAGCTTTCCTACACCGAGATGTACGTCACCCAGAAACTCTGGCCCGATTTCACGAAGAAAGATCTCTTCGAAGCCGTCGAAGATTTCGGGAAACGGAATCGGCGCTACGGAGCGGTGTGATCCCAAGGAGCGGCGGTCTCCAGTCCGCCGTTGCCTTTGGCGGTCTTCGACCGCCGGGGGGCGGTTTAGAAAGCGCCCTTCCTTGGTCAGACAAACGCCTCTGCGACCGAATCGGCCAGCAGCTTGCCGCGAGGGGTGAGGATGAAGTTGCCGTTCGCTTCGCGGAGCAGGCCGAGATCGATGAACTGCCGGCTCTCGTTAGGCCAGGAACGGAGTTCCTGTTGCGAGATTCCTTCGCGGGTGCGCAAGGCGAGGGCAATCCGTTCGGTTCGCTTCATTTCCGGCGTCAACGGTTCGGTTGATTCGACGGCGGACGATCCGCCCAGGACGCGGTCGGAATAAGCGCGATAATCGCAGACGTTCTGCCAGCGTTTCAGGCCGACGGTCGAAAACGCACTCGGACCGATGCCCATATAATCGTCGCCCGCCCAGTAGCCGTGATTGTGGGTCGAGGCGAATCCAGGCCGGGCGTAGTTCGAGATCTCGTAGTGCTCGTAGCCGGCGGATTCGAGCGTGGCCATCGCGGTCTCGAGGAACTCGGCGTCGGATTCCGGGTCTTCGCGGAATTCGCCGCGGGAATGGCGAAGAAAAAAGTCCGTGTCCTCTTCGTAGGTCAAACAGTAGGTCGAGATGTGATCGGGCTGGAGCGCGATGGTTTTCCGCAGGTCCGATTCCCATTGCGCGAGCGATTGACCCGGCAACCCGAACATCAGGTCGAGGCTGACATTCGCGAACCCGGCTTCGCGCAGAATGTTGAACGACGCTTCGGCCTGGGCCGCGTTGTGTTCCCGGCCAAGCAGCCTGAGCAATTCGTCGTCCCACGATTGAACGCCGAGACTGATCCGACTCACTCCCATTTCGCGCAGCAATGCCCCCTTCCGCGGCGAAACACTTCCGGGGTTCGCTTCCAAGGTCCATTCGGTCAGCCGCGACAGGTCCAGCCGGTCGCGCATGCCGCCGAGCAAGAATTCCAACTGCGCCGTCGTTAGCGCGGTCGGCGTTCCGCCGCCGAAAAAGATCGTCTCCAATTTCAGCGAAAAACGGTCGCGAACGGTTTCGATTTCCCGCAGCAACGCGTCGCAAAACCGCTGGGTCTGCGAACTGTCCGCCCGCTCCTTGTAAAACGCGCAGTACGGGCAGATCCGCGCGCAGAATGGAATGTGGACGTAAAGATGCGAAACATCCTCCGAAGGTCGGGATTGGACGTTGGGCGTTGGGCGTTCGACCTTTTCCCCGTTCATCGTGCGCATCGCCATTCTACCCTATTTTTTCTCGTGCGCTTTCGCTGCCGCCCAGACCATCCCTAAGCAGTCGATCGTTTACGCCTCGCACAATGCCGCCGCGATTCGCGAATACCAGACGAATGCCCCGGTGGTCCGCGCGATGGTGAACCGTCTCGTCCTCGCCGTAACCGGCCAGCCGGACCTCGCCAAAGCGTGGGGTTCCCTGGTTTCGCCTAACGACAAGATCGGCATCAAGATCTCCGGCGCGGGTGGCGAATTGTTCACCAGCCACCGCGACGTGGTGAACGCCATCGTCGACGGGCTCGTCGCCGCCGGCCATGACCGCGCCGGCATCATTGTCTGGGACCGCACCCTCGGCGGAATCAAGGAAGCCGGTTATCGCCCGGACAAGGAAGGTTACCAGATCAAATCGATCGCGCCGCGCGACGGCTACGATCCCAAGGCCCTGTTCACCGCGCCGCTCGGCGGAAAATTGATCTGGGGCGATCTCGAGTTTCGCTCCGATCGCGGCAAGATCCCGCTGTTGTCCGACCAGGAAATCACGAGCGACGAGAGCCATTTCGCCCGGATCCTGTCGAGCGAAGTCACGAAAATCATTAACGTGCCCGTGATGAGCGACAGCAGTTCGTGCGGGATCGCCGGTTGCCTTTACAACATGACCATCCCGAACATCGACAACTGGCGCCGCTTCACCCAGAGCCGGTTCGGGCACGCGGCGATCGCGGAGATTTATCGCACCCCGATGGTCCGGCCGAAGGTCGTGCTCAACATCATGGATGGGTTGGTGGCGCAATATGCGGGCGGGCCGGAGTCACAGCCGAACTTCGCCGTCCATCACGCGACCCTTTTGGCCAGCAAAGATCCGGTGGCGATCGATGCGTTGACCGTTCGGCAAATTGAGGAATGGCGGGCCCGGGCCCGCCTGAAGCCGATCGCCCCGCTCGCCCAGCACGTCCAGGCAGCGGGACAATTGGGGATCGGCAACGCGGAAGTAATCGAGGTGCGGAACGTCGGTCCGTGAAAGCGATGGACCGCAATTCACTTCAGGGACCGCTGCTCCGGTCTGTTTCGCGTTCGTTTTTTCTTTCGCTGCGATTTTTGCCGAAGCCGTTGCGCGACCCGTTGTCGCTCGCCTATCTGCTGGCGCGCGCGACCGACACCATCGCTGATACTCCGGAGCCGCCGGTTTCTCTGCGAGCGGAGGCGCTCCACAATTTGGCAGCGGCGATCCAGGGCACCGCGCCGGCCGAAAACGCTGCGCAGTTGCGAGAATCGTTCGCGCCGCTCCAGTCCGAGGATGGCGAGCGAAAGCTGATCGAACAGTTGCCCGGTTTGCTGGAGTGGCTGGATGACCTGGCGCCGATCGATCGCGCGGACGTGCGCGACGTCCTCGTTAAAATCAACCGGGGACAACTCCTCGACCTGGAACGTTTCGGCGCTGCCGGCGAAATTGTCGCGCCCGGCGATGCCGCGCAGCTCGACGAATACACTTACCTCGTCGCTGGATGCGTCGGGGAATTTTGGACGCGCCTTTGCTTTCGGCACGTGAACAATTTCAGCGACCAGCCCGAAACGAAAATGGCGGAACTCGGAGTCCGTTACGGCCAGGGATTGCAGCTGATCAACATTCTGCGCGACGCGGGCAACGATCTTCGGAACGGCCGCTGTTATTTTCCAGCGGAAGAACTGGAGTCGTTAGGCGTGACGCCGGCGGCAGTTCTTTCGGATCCGGCCCGGATCGAGCCGGTGTTGAACAAGTGGCGCGCAAAGGCGGACCGCGGAATCGAGGCGGGGATTGAATACGCCTGCGCCATCCGCAGCCGGCGCGTCCGGTTCGCGACCGCGTTGCCGGCGTTGATCGGCGCACGGACTCTCGTCCTTCTCCGCGAAGCGGGACCCGAAGCGCTCACGAAAAAGATCAAGATCCCACGGGCGGAAGTTCGCTCCCTCATCGCATCGACGGCCGTTGCCTCTCCTGCCGGATTGCGAAAGCGGTTCGACAGCTACCGGAAATAATTTCGCTGTTTCTCCGAGATCGGCCGGCCCAATCGCTCCAGCACCTGGAGCATGTCTTCCCAAACCTTGCGCTTCTCGGCCGGCGCCTGGTTCCGCAACAAATACGATGGATGATAGGTGATCATGAGCGGCGTCTCCTGGTGCGAATGCCAGCGCCCGCGCATGGCGTGCATCGGGCCGCGCGTGCCGAGCAAGCCTTCCACCGCGGTCGCGCCGAGGGCGACCATGACTTTCGGCCCGATGATCCCGATCTGCTCGGCGAGATAAGGAAGGCAGGTCTGCATTTCTTCCGGCGTCGGCGGGCGATTCCCGGAACTGCCGGGCGGCATGTCGGGCCGGCATTTCAAGACGTTCGCGATGTAAACGTCCGCCCGTTTGAATCCCATCGTCTCGATAATTTTCGTGAGCAACTGTCCGGCGCGTCCCACGAACGGCTCGCCGCGCGCATCTTCATCCGCTCCCGGCGCTTCCCCGATGAACATCAATTCCGCATCAGGATTGCCGACGCCGAAAACGGTCTGCGTGCGCGAACGGGCGAGATGCGGGCATTTGATGCAGACCGCGACGCGCGCCTGGATCGGCGCGAGCAGCGCCGCCTTGTTGCCAGCCGGCGCGGGGCGCACGGTCTCGATTGGATCGGCGAATGCCGGCCGGCGAAGTTGGATCAGCGAACTGCGTGAGGCCCGGGGCAGTTTGCCGCCGCGCTCGCGCATTTGCTGGAGCGCGCCGAGGACGAGATCGAGCGCGGGAGAAAATTCAGACGGCACGTTGCGACCATCCGAGTTTTTGCGCTCCATCGCAATTCCTTTGATGGACGCGTCGATTGCAAACAACGCTTTTTACGGCGACAGAGCGCCGTCGCTGCAAAACCCGCGTGAGCCTCGCCCTTTCTGATTACGATTATCCGCTGCCGGACGAATTGATCGCGACCCGGCCCCTGCCGAATCGCCAGGATTCGCGGATGATGGTTCTGAATCGGATCGAACAACGGATCGAACATCGGACGTTTGCCGAGCTGCCTGAGTTTTTACAGCGTGACGATCTGCTCGTCCTGAATAACACCCGCGTCGTGAACGCCCGTCGTTTCTCCGACGATGGGAGAATCGAGTTTCTGTTTTTGGAAAAGCTGGGCGCTGCCCGCTGGAAGTGCCTCGTTCGGCCCGGCCGCAAGATGCGCCGGGACGTGCAGACCGTGGTAGGAGGCGTGACCGTGCGAGTCGAAGAGATTTGTCCGGAAGGGGAGCGGATCGTTTCGTTCGAGCGTGAGTTTGATCCCTGGGAAGGCGGCATGGTTCCGTTGCCGCCGTATTTGCGGCGGCAGGGCGACGTCGAGGACCTCGAGCGTTACCAGACCGTCTACGCGGATTCGCCCGGAGCCGTCGCCGCACCCACGGCCGGACTGCATTTTACCGGGGAAATGCTCGCGGCGTTGCCGCACGCTTTCATCACCCTCCACGTGGGGGCGGGGACGTTTCAGCCCGTGAAAACGGAAGACATTTCGGCGCATCAAATGCACCGCGAAACGTTTTCGATTTCTGCACCGGCGGCGGCCGCGATCAACGCGGCCCGGCGGATCGTTGCCATTGGGACAACGACGGTGCGAGTCTTGGAGGCAGCCTCACGCGACAGCCAGGGCCGGCTGCTCGCCCAGGATGGGGCGACGGATATTTTCATCCATCCGCCGCTGAAAATCGCGCAGGTCGGCGGGCTCCTGACGAATTTTCATTTGCCGCGTTCGACTTTGCTCATGCTGGTAAGCGCCTTTGCCGGCCGGGAATTCGTCCTCCGTGCTTATGCGGAAGCGATTCGCGAACGCTACCGCTTTTACAGTTACGGCGACTGCATGTTGATCGTGTGAGGCCGCTTCGATAGTCTCGGGCACGATGACGGAAAAACCTCAGGGCGAGCTGGTCATCCGGACGATCGCGATGCCGGCGGATACGAACCCGAGCGGCGACATCTTCGGCGGCTGGATCATTTCGCAGATGGACCTGGGTAGCGGCATCCTGGCGGCGAAAATCGCCAAGACCCGGGTCGTGACCGTGGCGATCGAAGGGATGTCGTTTCTCCGGCCGGTGCACGTCGGCGACCGGGTGGCTTGCTATGCGTGGGTCGAAAAGATCGGCCGCACGTCGATGGTCATCCCGGTGGAAGTCTGGGTGGAGCGCTACATGTCGGGCGAAGAAGTGCTGGTGACCAAAGGCGTCTTCACTTACGTCGCGCTCGGCCGCGATGGAAAGCCGATGCCGGTAGAGCGCGAAGCCTGACTCGTTAGGCCGCAGCCCGGTCGCTACTGATTGTCGGGCGCGGGCTGGACCGATTGTTCCGGCGGCGAGGGCGGCGGTTCGTTCCGCAACGCGGGCATCGCGGCGCGCTGATGCTGGATCACCTGCTTGCGGTGCTTTTCGCGTTCCGCTTTCACCTGTTTGAGTTGCCGGTAGTAGGCGCGCTCGGTCCGATTGGCTTTGCTAAAATGGGAGCAACCCGGCGTGCTCAAGGCCAGGAGAAGGAGCAGACAAAGCGATTTCATGGCGGGCGTTGCTTAGGCGACCTTTGCGGTCGCGGCGTTGTGCGACCAGACAAAATGCCGCGAGCGAAGAAGCTCCTCGACGACCTGGTAGATCTTCAGCTCGCAAACGGCACAATGACGGTAAAGCTCTTCGACCGTCACGGGTCCGTTCGCGGCAAATTTCCAGATTTGTTCGGCTACCGCGAGCGATTCCGGCGGCGCTTCGGCCGGCCAGGTCAGATTTGCCTTCTGCCGTTCCACCGTCGCCGGCGCTTCGCTGAATTTTTGTTTTAACTCCGCGAATTCGTCCCGGCCCTGGAGCGCGTTGATCAGCATTTCGCTCGCATTTTTCGTCATCCGTTCCGACTGGATCCAGTCCTTTTCCGGCAACTCCGTGGACGAGAAGGCGAATGTGCCGGTGATGGTGTCGTTGACGAAAAGCTGCCAGAACGCTTCTTCCCCGGTCAGATGCTCGAATTGCCCGCAGCGCGGCTGGCCTTGCTCGAAGAAAAAGGCGGAAAGCAATTCGCCATTTGGGTTCGAAATCCGGAGCTGCCCGGTTTGCGAAGAGTTGGCGATGGTCTGGTAAACCGTGATGAGGTCGAAGTTCGAAAGATTCCCGCTCAGCTCGAGGCAATGGCTTTGCGTCATGGCGAGGTCTCGCGCCTGGGCGAGGCGCAACGCGAGCTGGCCGCTCAAAAAATGGAAAAAGGAGGGAACGCGCGCGATCAACTGGGGAAAATCTTTGCGTTGAAAACACTGCAGGCTCACCGGCTCGCACGTCCGCGCGACGTGTTTTCGCGGGAGACCGCAGAGGGTTTCTACATCGCCCAAAACGTCTCCGCGAGAGAGATAGGTCGCGGGCGCTGACATTTGGGCGGAGGGCTGGATCACTTCCACCACGCCGCGGTTGATGATGAAAAGCGCGTCGCCGGGATCGCCGGTCGAATAGATGGTTTCGCCCTCGCCAAGGTGGCGGACGCGGGACAGCTCGCCGATCGCCTTGAGCTCCAGGAGCTTCAAGGTCGTGCAGTAGGCGAAGAAATCCTGCTCGCGCATGCCGCTGTAAAAGCAGGACTCATGCTCCCGGGCTGGCGCCCCCGGGCCGGCCGCTGAGACGAGGTTGCATCCGCTGCCCAGGCCAGCCACTCTTCGCCATGCGCGAGGTCGCTTATCTCTTCGAGCGGTTCCCGTCGTTCGGCCAAACCTTTTGCTATCGCGAGGTCGCCGAACTGGAGCAGCAGGGGACGAAGGTTCACGTTTTTTCGATCCGCCAGCCGGCGGAAGAACCCGCGCAGGACTGGGACCGGGAGCTCGTCCGGCGGGTCCATTACTTGCCGGAGGAAAAAGCGCTCGTGGCCGAAGTCGATCGGCTCCTGAAAACGAAGGCCGTCCCCGAGGAAGCGCGCGCCGCCATAAAAAAATGGGGCCGGCAATCGGATTTCTTGCGGCTCTACCAGGCGATCTACGTCGGGATCCGATTGCAGGAAACAGGGCTGCGGCACATTCACGCCCACTTCGCCGGCATGGCGGCGCGGACCGCCTCCTGGATCAACGAATTTTTCGCGGCGCCGTTCACGTTCACCGCCCACGCCAACGACATCTTTGCGCCGCGCGATTTCACCGTGTCCCTCAAAAAATTGATGGAGCGAGCGGCCGCTGTTGTGACCGTGAGCGATTATTCCGTCCGCCTGCTCCAGGAGCGTTTTCCCGAGAGCCACGCGAAGATCCATCGCGTCTACAACGGCGTCGACCTGGCGCGTTTTTCTCCGAGCGATTTTGCTGGGTCGCCGCCGGCGATCGTTTCCATCGGCCGGTTGATCGAGAAGAAAGGCTTTCGCGACCTGGTTGGCGCCTGTGCGCTGCTTCGTTCCCGCGGCCGCAGCTTTCAATGTCGCATTATCGGCGAAGGCCCGCTCGAGGAAGCGTTGCGGGGGCAGATCGCAGAGACTGGTTTGGGGCAATACGTGGAGCTAGCTGGCCCGCAAAGCCAGGCCGAAATCGCGGAATGCCTCGCGCACGCCACGGTTTTCGCGCTGCCCTGCGCCCGGGAAGCCGATGGCGGAATGGACAATCTGCCGACCGTGATCATGGAAGCCATGGCCGCAGGGTTACCGGTGGTTTCAACGCCGCTCGCCGGCATTCCCGAGATGGTCGAGGATGCGGTCAACGGCGTGTTGGTCCCGGAACGTAATCCGACCGCCCTGGCCGACGCAATCGAGCGCCTCCTTGGCAATCCCGGAGAAGCGCGATCGCTGGGAGATCGCGGACGCGAAATCGCGCGGGCGAAATTTTCCATCGAAACCAGCGCGCGCCAATTGCAGCAGCTTTTCGAAACGATCTAGCGCGGGGGCTACTTTACTCTTGCCTGAACAATTCGCGGGGTGCGAAATGGGGGTATGAAACCGATCCGCCTCCTGTTTTGTTTCACGCTTTGCCTGGCCGCGACCACGGCCTTCGGCCAAAAATCGGATTGGGTCTCGAGCTACAACACGCTCCTCGGCAAATACGTGACCTCTGGCGGAGTGAAATACGCCGAGTGGAAAGCCAACGCCGGCGACATGCAGGCGATCCAAGCGGTCGTGGACGGGATCGCAAAAGAAAACGTTTCGGCGATGGGCAAACCGCAGCAGCTCGCCTTTTACATCAACGCTTACAACGCCTGGATCCTCCACGAGGCGCTGGGCAAATATCCGACCAAGAGCGTGAAGGACGCACTCTTCACTTTCTTCACCGGCAAACGCATTACCGTCGCGGGCCAGCAGATGAGTTTCAACGCGCTCGAAAAAGACACGATCCGCTCGAAGTTCGCCGAGCCGCGCGTCCATTTCGCGCTCAACTGCGCCAGCCGCAGTTGTCCGCCGCTGAACCGGACTGCCTTCAGCGCCGACAAGCTCGACAGCCAATTCGAGGCGCTGGCGAAAGGTTACGTGAACTCGGAGCACGGCGTGAAATTCAACGCCGCGGCGAAGTCCGCCGAGCTCTCAAAGATTTTCGATTGGTATAAGGACGATTTCAAAGGCGACGGAGGCGCGCTCGCGTTCATCAACAAACGCCGGACCGCTCAAATCCCGGCCGACGCAAAGATCAGCTACCAGGACTACGACTGGGGATTGAACGAGGCGAAGTAACATGGTTTCGCTCGCGCATCCGGTCGATCCAGCGTCGCCGCCCTCAAAATGGCGCCAGCGCTGGCTCGCGTTTCGGCGCCCGATCGTGGAGGAGAAAGCGCGCGTGCTGAAGGAGCGCTGGGATTCGTTGCCGGCGGAGCTGCGTACGAACAACCAAATCTCCGGCCGTCACCTGACCCATTGCGGGTTCACGCTCGGCGCGAGCTATTGCTCGTTTCATTGCACCCACTGTTACCTGCCCAAGAACGCGAATGAGATTCCGATTCCGTCGCTCGCGCAGGTCAAAGAGCAGATCGACGCGAACCGCCGCTTCCAGGGCCCGGGCGGCGGACTTCAGATCACCGGTGGCGACGTGGCCGATGCCTATTGGAAATCCGGACGCGCTGACGAGCTGGTCGAGATCGTCCGTTATGCCATTTCGGTCGGTTCGATTCCGATGCTGATGACGCACGGGCAGACGCTGATCGAACACCCGGAATTCCTGGAGCGGCTGATGGTCGAAGGTGGCCTGCGGCAAATTTCCGTGCACGTGGACATGACCCAGGCGGGCCGGCACGGTTACCCGATCGGCCGGATCAAATGCGAGGCGGACCTGCATCCCGTGCGGCAGGCGTTCACCGACCTGGCGCTGCGGTTACGGGAGAAGACCGGGCTGCTTCTCGAATACGCACTCAGTTTCACCGTGACGCGGCGCAACCTCGACGATGTGCCGGAAGTGATTCGCTGGTATCTCGCCGATCCAGGGCGCAGTTACATCTGGCGGATGCTCAGCTTCCAACCGGAAGCCGATACCGGCCGCACCATCTTTTCCGAGCGCCCGATCACGCCGGAGGATGTGTGGGAAAAAATTTGCGAAGGCGTCGGACTCCCGCTTCGCCGCGATGTCTCGATTTTCGGCCACCCGGATTGCAACAGCTGGGCGTCGCTCCTGATTGCGCGGCCTTCCGGAAAATTCTTCCCGCTGTTGCCCGACGACAAGAGATTCGATTCGCTGCTGGGCGAAGTGCTGCGAAAAATCGGCGGGCTTTCGCTGGTCAACGACGACGCGGGGACGCCGCCCTTCCGGCTTGCCGGCGTTCTCTTCCAGCATCCATTGCTGGCGGCGAAACTAATCTACAAACTTGTTCGGTATGTCACTTCGCGAAAGGCGCCGCCGGAAATTTTCCGGTCGTTGCTGCGCGGACAAGTCCACACCCTCGGCGTGGGCATGCACAATTTTATGGGCTCGAAAAAAGTCGCGCTGGCCGACAGCGATCCGGTGATTCGGGCCCGGCTGGATTCGTGCGTGTTCAAAGGCGCGGTCAAACGGAACGGCGCGTGGCAAGCCGTCCCGATGTGCGCGATGAACCAGCAAACGTGGTCCGAAGTTTACGACGGCCGGCTGAAAAATGCCGAGCTGTTGAAAGAGCCGCAGGTCAAGTAGCTACAGGAATTCCCGCACGCAATTCATGGCGCGAAGATAAGTGCGATGCGGCCCGCCACGCATCAGTTCCTCGCCCATCAGCCGGACGGAATCGTTCTGCGACGCTGGCATCGAGCATCGGCGCTCTCCCGCCACGACGTCCAGCAGGTCGCCATCTTTTGGATGCGTGACCACGAGCTCGAGCGCTCCACATCGCACCGCAAAACGTCCGATCGGTTCGCCGGCCTTCTCGTTCAGGGCGATTTTGATTTCTCCTTCCGCCGGTCCGCGGAAAGTTAATCCGACGTCGGTTTGTTTCCCGTCGCTCCATCGTAGCTGCGCTGCCAGCCATCCGGCGAGGAGCAGCCCGGTCGAGCGGAATCCCGGCGCAAAGTCGATCTCGACCCTGTCAATTTCGTCGAAGCGCGTCTGCATCGACGAATGATCGAAGAATTGCGCGAGCGCGAGGCGGATTTGAACCAGTCGCGTCCAGTTCAAGTCGCACAGGACGATCCGCTGTTTGGCATCCGCCTGCGCGGTTTCGACGCGTTCCATCTGTGCCCGAAAATCGCGCCACTCGCGGCTATCGTAGATCACGCGATCGACCCAAGCCCAAAGCTGCCCATCCATCGGGTCGGAAAATTCGCCCTGCCACCAGAGATAGAGCGGGAGGTCGGAGTCGAGCTGGGAAAAAACAATGTTCGGCAGCAATCGAGCCGAAGGGCCTTCGAGCAAGAACGAAAGTTGTTCCGAGCACACCTGCTTGTTTCCCCCGAGCATGTGGCAATGCACATTGATCCACGCCTCGACCCGGTTCTCTTTTGCCGCCGGGTTCGCCCCGATCACAATCGCCCGGCACGCGTGGTCTTCCGTGATCTGGGAAATGATCTGCGTATTTTTCGGCAACGATCCCGGCGCCTCGCTGTAAACCGCGAGATTGATTAACGACGCCCGCGTTTTTGCGCCGCCCCCCTCGGCCCAAAGCTTCTTCAGCTCGCGATCGATTTTGCCGATCTCGACGGAGATCCCGGGCGCAAAAGTTTTCGTGACCATATCACAGTCGCCGCCAGGCCCGGCCGTCGCGCGCGAGAAGTTCGTCCGCTGCTTCCGGGCCCCAGGAACCGGCCGGATATTCGTGGAGCGCCGGCTGGTTTTCCTTCGCGACCCACGCTTCTTCGATCGGATCGATGAACGCCCAGGCTTCTTCGACTTCATCGCGCCGCGCGAAAAGCGTGGCGTCGCCGCTCATCGCGTCGAGCAACAGGCGCTCGTACGCTTCCGGGCTCGCTTTCCCGAAAGAAGTTCCATAGTGGAAATCCATTTTCACCGGTTCGATCCGGAAACTCGTGCCTGGAACTTTCGCCTGCATCCGGAGCGAGATTCCTTCGTCGGGCTGGATCCGAATGACGAGGACGTTTTGATCGAGCGAAACGTTTTCGCGATTGAAGAGGACGGCCGGCGCCTTCTTGAAGTGAACGGAAATCTCCGTGCCCGATTTCGGCAGCCGTTTGCCGACGCGAATATAAATCGGGACGTCGGCCAGGCGCCAATCATCCACCCGCACTTTGAGCGCGACGAACGTCTCGGTCTTCGAGTCCGGCTTCACATTTTTCTCGGCGCGATAACCGGGAACAGCCTCGCCGTTGATCGCGCCTTCGGCGTACTGGCCGCGGACCACGTTTCGCCCGATCTCTTCCGCGTTCATTCGGCGAAGGGAGCGAACGATCTTCACCTTTTCATCGCGAATACTGTCCGCGCCCAGATCGGTCGGCGGCTCCATGGCGACGAGACAGAGCAGTTGCAGCAAATGGTTCTGCACCATGTCGCGTAACGCGCCGGACGTCTCGTAATAACCGGCGCGACCTTCCACGCCGAGCGTTTCCGCCGCCGTGATCTGGATGTGGTCCACGTAGCGCCCGTTCCAGATCGGCTCGAAGATCGCGTTGGCGAATCGCAGGACCAGGATGTTCTGCGCCGTTTCTTTCCCGAGAAAATGATCGATCCGGTACGTCTGCCGTTCGGAAAACGCAGTCCGCACTACTGCGTTCAATTCGCGGGCCGTCGCAAGGTCGGTGCCGAATGGTTTCTCGACGATCACCCGCGCCCAGCCGCCATCGCGCGGCTGGTTCAACCCGGCTTCCTTCAAATTTTTCAGGATCGGTTCGAACTGGTCCGGCGCGACCGCCAGATAGAAAAGCCGATTCCCGCCCGTGCCGCGTTCCTGGTCGATTTTATCGAGCCGCTCGGCCAGCGTCTTGTAACCGTTGGCGTCGTGAAATTCGCTCTGGTGATAAAAGAGCGCCTTCGCGAATCCGTCCCAGATTTCATCGCGCACCTGCTGCCGCGAAAATTTCCTGGTCGACTCTTCCTGTTCCTTCCGAAACTGATCGTCCGTCTTGGGCCGCCGCGCGAACCCCACGATCCCAACCGCCGGCGGCAGTTCGCCATCCGCGGAAAGATTGTAGAGCGCCGGAATCAATTTGCGCATCGTCAGGTCGCCCGTCGCCCCGAAGATCACGACTGTGCAGGCCTGCGGTACGGTCCGCGTCGTCAAACCCTCCCTGAGCGGATTTCCCTGCTGTGTTTCTCCTGGTGTGCTCATCGTGCGAAACCCGATTTAGGCAGATTAGGCGCGCATACGTAAGCGCAAAGTTCGCGTCGCTCCAATATCAATCCATATGCCAACCCTCGGAACCCTCGGAACTGTCGCTCGTTAGGCAAACACGGTCGTTCCGTCGCCGCATCTGTCTTCAACCGGCATGCCTTTTCCCAGGAATTATTCGGGAAAATCCGCTGAACGAATTCAGCGTTCGTCCCGCCGCGCTGTCGAACGCGATGACAGATAAATAAGGAGTAACAGAATATGAATGACCTCGCTCTCTCACTTCCGGAAGCCCCGTGGGTTTTGGGTTTGGGCGCTTTTGCAGTCGTCGTCTTGCTGCTCTGCCTGCCGCGTTTGCTCGGGATTGTTTACATCCCGCATACCCAGGTGGGCATCATCGAAAAAATCTGGAGCGGCAAAGGTTCGCTTCGGGAAGGCCAGATCATCGCCCGCAGCGGCGAAGCGGGTTTCCAGGCCAGGTTCCTGCGGGGCGGTATTCACTTCGGATTGTATCCGTGGCAATACCGCATCCATAAGGAGCCGCTCGTGGTCGTCGCTGAAGGCAAGATGGCTTACGTCTATGCGCGGGACGGCGTGCCGCTCGAGCCGATCCAAACCCTCGGCCGATCCGTCGATTCGAATCACTTCCAGGATGCCTTCGCGTTCCTCGAAGCACAGGGCCAACGCGGCCGGCAGCGCGGCATTCTCCGCGAAGGCGTGTACGCCATTAACCTGGCGCTGTTCGTGGTGATCACGGAAGAACGCGTGTTCTCCGGCCCGGTGAAAGAATCCGCGGACCGTTATGAATCGTGGAAAGCGCAGCTGGCGGGACTCCACGCTTTCGACCCGATCGTGATCGGCGCGGGACAAAGCCGTTTCACGGCGCATCTCGCCGACACGAGTGCAAGTGAAGCCGGCTCGCCGCCGTCGTTGGCCGCGGCTTCGCCCGACTTCAATCCGAGCACCGACACGATCGGCGTCGTGAGCATCCAGGACGGTCCGACGATCGGCTCCGGCGAAATTATCGCACCGGAAGTGAAAGCCACGCCTGGACTGGATCACAATTACTTCCAGGACCCGGAAGCGTTCCTCGCTCTCGGTGGCAAGCGCGGCAAACAACTCCAGGTGCTGACCGACGGCACGTTCTTCATCAACCGCTGGTTCGGCACCGTCGAGATCAAGGCGAAAACGCTGATCCCGATCGGTTACGTCGGCGTCGTCGTTTCGTATCACGGCGCCGCCGGTTCCGACACGACCGGCGAATCGTTCCGTTACGGCGAACAGGTCGAATCCGGCCAGCGCGGTGTCTGGCGTTCGGCGCTGACGCCGGGCAAATACGCGTTGAACCCGTATGCGGTGAAGGTCGAGCTCGTCCCGACGATCAACTTCGTCCTGCGCTGGATCAGCGGCCAGACCGAGGCGCACCATTACGACGAAGACCTGACCAGCATCGACCTGATCACGGCCGACGGTTATGAGCCGCGTCTGCCGCTCTCGCTCGTTCTGCACATCGACTACCAGAAGGCCCCGTCGGTCGTCCAACGCTTCGGCGATGTGAAACGGCTGATCACGCAAACGCTCGATCCCATCCTGACCGCTTACTTCCGCGACGTCGCGCAGACCTCACACATGCTGGACCTGCTGACGGAACGCGAAGAAATCCAGCGGCACGCCACCGAGGAACTCGGCGCACGTTTCCAAAAGTACGACATCAACGTCGTCGCCGTCCTGATTGGCCGGCCGGAATCGCGCGAGATCGCGGCCGGGCAGGCCGATCCGATCGAAACCTTGTTCGACCAGTTGCGCATGCGGCGATTAGCGGACGAGCAACGTGCCACGTATGCGAAACAGCAGGAAGCCGCGCAGCAACAGGTCGCGCTGAACGAAGCGAAAGCAAAAGCCGAACGCCAGACCGAGCTGACCCAGAGCGCGATCGCGGTCGAGATTGCGGCCAATCGCGGCCAGGCTGAATTCGCGGAGGCGGAGCAGCTGGCCAAGAAACAGGTCACCCTCGCGGAAGGTGAAGCGCGCTCCAAAGAGCTGATCGGCAAAGGCGAATCTTCCCGGATCGCCCAGGTTGGCCTGGCCGAAGCCGCCGTCACTCTGCAAAAAGTCGGCGCTTTTCGCGACCCGCGCCTCTACGCCCTCAACGTCTTCGCCGACCGCTTCTCGCAGAGCGTCCAACCGCTCGTGCCGAGCCGTCTCTTCATCAGTAACGGCGCCGGCAGCAAACCGGGCGAACCACAGGGCAACGGAAGCGTCCTCGAGACGTTGCTCAGCCTAATCCTGAGCGAAAAAGCCGGCATCAACATCCAGGAAAACACCACCAGCTCCAAGCCGCTGGAAGAATTCATCCGCAAATTCACATCCAGCGGCGGATCTGGAAACGGCAATCCAGTAAAGTCCGGAGTTCCGGAGCCCGCCGAAAAGACAGTGGCGCGCTCCAGTTGAACTTAACCAATCTCCTCGCACCCGGTATGGAATCCGGGTGCGAGGGTCATCTGCGGCGGTCTTGGTCGATGGCGCGAAGATTCTCGATGTCGACTCTGTCTTGTTGCCGCTGTGTGCTCTTGCTCCTAATGAGTGTGGACAAATCGACGTAGGGGACTTGCACGTCATCGATTGTGCGACGCAATGCCGATCTCTGCGCTTCCTCGTATGTCACCTTCCAGGCGCGCGTGCTTACGTCGACTTCAACTTCGTCTGCGATTTTGACAACAATGTTGTCAACGAAATCCTGTGCGGTGAGCTCCGCTGCAAAGCCTTCCTTCATTTCTGAAAGTGCCGCGATGATCCGCTCGTGATTCTCAAGGTCCTCGGGCACAAGGATGTCGACGTCTAATGTTGCTCTGACGTAGCCGTGCAACCAGCAGGCTCGCGCGCCGACGACAAGATATTTTGCGGCGTGCTTGTTGAGAAGCGAGCAGACCCGAAGTAACGGCGCCTGTTCGTTCATTCGGCGCGCATTCGGCGCGCTTGTTCGATCAAACGGTTTTTCTCCCAGCGCTCCAAATCTTCCCAGGTGCGAAATTTTACGACAAAGCCGCGGGGGCGATCGGGGTCCAATGCTCTTGCCTCGAGGTCGAGCTTTGCTCCAAGCGCGTGAAACTCCTCCGGCGTGTTCGAGGAGGGACGTTGGCCCACGATTTTCGTCTTCATCGTGTTTGAGCCTTAACTCGGCAACGGGAAGCGACGGGTGAGTTCGCGGACCTTCGCGCGAATTTCTTCGAGGGCGGCAGGATCGTCGCGGCGGTTCAGGGCGTCGTTGATCAGGTCGGCGATGTCGAGCATCTCTTCTTCTTTCATGCCGCGCGTCGTGACGGCGGGGGTGCCGATGCGGATGCCGCCGGGTTTGAAGATGGGGTAGGTGTCGAAGGGGATGCCGTTTTTGTTCACGGTGATGCCGGCGCGGTCGAGGACTTCCTGGGCGATTTTGCCGTTGATGTCCTTGGGCCGAAGATCGACGAGCATGAGGTGGTTGTCGGTGCCGCCGGAAACGATGCGGTAGCCGTGCTTGGCTAAACCGGCGGCGAGGGCTTTGGCGTTAATCACGACCTGGCGCTGGTAATCGCGGAACTGCGGCTGAAGCGCTTCGTGAAAACAGACCGCTTTGGCGGCGATGACGTGCATAAGCGGGCCGCCCTGCACTCCAGGGAACACGGTGCTGTCGATCGCTTTCGCGTGCTCAGCGGTGCACATCACGATGCCGCCGCGCGGGCCGCGAAGGCTTTTGTGCGTCGTGGTGGTGACGAACTGCGCGTGCGGAATCGGGGTCGGATGCTGGCCACCGGCCACGAGGCCGGAGATGTGCGCCATGTCGATGAACAAAAGCGCGCCGACGGAATCGGCGATTTGGCGCATCCGCGGAAAATCGATGATGCGCGGATAAGCAGACGCGCCGGCGGTGATCATGGCCGGGCGAACTTCTTCGGCTTGTTTCTGCAAAGCATCGTAATCGATCTGCTCGGTCTCCGCGCTCACGCCGTACTGCGAGACTTCGTAGAATTTGCCGGAGAAATTTGCGGGATGGCCATGGGTCAGATGGCCGCCGTGAGCGAGATTCATCGCCAAAATCTTGTCGCCCGGTTTTAGCATGGCGAAGTAAACGGCCATGTTGGCCTGCGCGCCGCTGTGCGGCTGGACGTTCACGTGCTCGCAGGCAAAAAGCTGCTTCGCCCGGTCGATCGCGAGCTGCTCGGCCGTGTCGACATTCTCACAGCCACCGTACCAGCGTTTCTTCGGGTAACCCTCGGCGTACTTGTTGGTCAGGCAGCTTCCCTGCGCTTCCATGACCGCGCGGCTGGTGAAATTTTCCGAGGCAATCAGCTCGATGTTTTCGCGCTGGCGTTTTTCCTCGGCCTGGATCGCTTCAAAAATTTCCGGATCGACCTTGCGCAGTCCGCCGCCACTGCCGGCGGCTGCGCCGGAAGTCGAAAAAATTGAGGGGTCGTCAGGCTGATCTGCCATGGGAAAGGATGAACTTCCGCCGCCGCGCGATTTTGCCGGCACCGCGAGTTCGCTTTGTTCTACGAACGCGAGCACGGTCGGTAAAGCGTTTTTAATCGTGGTGGCGCAGACGCTGTAAACATCGCGGGTGCATCCGATCGGATCGGGCACATCGCGCCAGACGGTCATGCCCGGTTCTTCGAATTCGCGGAGCAGATAGGTCTTGTCCGCGCCGTGGGGGAAGAGCATGTGGATCGTCTCGACGTGCGCGCCGGTCATGGCGAAAATGTGCGTGGCGCGCTCGACCAGCGTGGCCGTTAGCGGCTGGCTCCGAAGGTGCCGGATGTCGACGCCTTCCTCGTCGCAGACGTTGATCGCGTGCAGACTCGGAGGCTGACCGCGGACCGCGTGGACGCCGGCGGATGCTACCTCGATGTCCCTGCGATTGCCGAGCAGGCGGCGGAAAAGCCCCTCCGCCATGGGGCTGCGGCAAATATTTCCGGTACAAACAAAAAGGACGCTTTTCACGGTCTCGAGCCGGCGCGTTGCCGGCTCCGCAAAGTAAAATCAAACCGAATCAAGTCAACGCGCCGAGCGCGCATCGGTCATTCAAAACGGAGCCCGGACTTGGACAACTGATCGAGCTTCTGCTGGCGCAGGTAAAGAAACAGAGGCAGGCCGAGCGAGACCCCGACGAGAAGAGTGCCGAGCACCGGCGCCCAAAGGTGCCGCACCCCAACCCGGGCGCCTTCCGCCCAAATGAAAACGAAGAGAACAATGGCAGAAACGATCACATCCATGCCGAAGAAGGCACCGAGGCGGACGCTGAACAGCTCCTGGAAAAAGAGCGGCAGATTGAGTCCGTGTTGCATCAACCACGGGACCAATTCCAGGTAAGGCAATGCCGTTCCCAAAACGCAAAGCCCCAGATAAACATGGCGCAATCGCATCCCCGCACCATTTCCTAAATCGGCGTTACTGTCGAATCCCTCAGGCTAGAGCAGCGGCAGTTGCGTCTCATCCTGCTCGGTACGGGCGAAGCGGACACCGAGGCCGATGAGCCGCACGTTTTTTCCCGTGCGCGCAAACGCTTCGCGCAAGAGCAATCGAAACTGCTCGAGTGTCGGCGTCAGCCCGGCGCGCTCAACGGTGGTGCGGGTAAAATCCGCGAATTTCAGTTTCACGAAAATCTTCGTGATGGTCCGCTCCGACTCTTTCTGCGCCAGGTCCGCCATCAATTC
>DASZDT010000033.1:0-473572 GCA_035941675.1 Chthoniobacterales bacterium | reverse complement strand
CGTGGACGAAACGATCAAGCGCGGGTTTATCGACGACAAGAAACTCGGTGTCACTGGGGGCAGCGGCGGCGGATTGCTGACGAACTGGGTGGTCGGTCACACCGATCGTTTCGCGGCTGCGGTCTCGCAACGCGACATCGCGAGCTGGACCGATTGGTGGTACACGGCCGATTTCACGCTCTTCCAGCCGCGCTGGTTCAAGGCTCCGCCGTTTCAGGATCCGGAAGATTTCAAAGCCCGCTCGCCGATTACTTACATCAATGATGTGAAGACGCCGATGATGTTCATCCTGGGCGAGACCGACACGCGCACGCCGTCGGGCGCCGGCGGCGAACAAATGTTTCGCGCCTTGAAGTTCCGGAAAATCCCGACGGTGATGGTGAAGTTCCCGAACGAGACGCACGAATTGTCGCGGAGCGGGCAGCCGTGGCATCGCATCGAACGCCTGCAGCATCTCGTGGGTTGGTTCGATCGCTGGCTGATGGGAGCGACGAAACCGGAATACGATGTCGCGCCGAGCGATGTCCCGGTGAAGCCGAGTGCGGCGCCCAAAACAAAACCGCCGGGCAATTAGCCTTTGCTTCGCGGCTTGCTGATCTTCTTCGAAAAGGCAGAATGCTCCCGGTGAAACTGCGCCAGCCGAGCTATCACGACATTGAGCGGATCATCGAATTCGATTTCATCCGCGCCACCGAGGCCGCCGCGCTCAATTCGCTTTCCTGGCTCGGCCGGGGCGACAAGGAAGCAGCCGACGCCGCCGCCTGCGACGCGATGCGGGGCATGTTCGATCTCATGAACATCTGCGGCGAAGTCGTGATCGGCGAGGGGATCAAAGACGACGCGCCCGGAATTTTTAAAGGGGAACACCTCGGCACGTGGCTTCCGGGCGCGCCGCAGTTCGACATCGCGATCGATCCGATCGACGGCACGACCAACATTTCGAAAGGCGCGCCGAACTCGATCAGCTGCATCGCCGCCGCCAGTCCGGAGAAAGGGGTCAAGGTCGCGTTACGCGACATTCCGTCGTTCTACATGACGAAACTTTCCTACGGTCCGAAAGTCCTCGAGCACATGCAGATCAAGGGGATCGACATGCTGCGAATTGAAAGCCCGATTGAGGAGACGCTGCGGCTCGTCGCCCAGTGCCTGAACAAACGCGTCCAGGACGTCGTCGTGATGATGCTCGACCGGCCGCGCCACAAGGACATGGTGGAAGAAATTCGCCGCTCCGGCGCCTCGTTGCGGATGATCAGCGACGGCGATATCGCCGCGGCGATGGCGCCCGCGATCCAAGACAGCGGGATCGATCTTTACATGGGAATTGGCGGCGCGCCGGAAGCGGTCCTGGCCGCGGCCGGGATCAAGTGTCTCGGCGGCGACATGCAAAGCGCGATGTGGCCGCGCGACGACAAGGAACGCAAGGCCCTCATCGCCGCCGGCCACAAGGAGGACCTCGGGCGGATTTATTTTGCGGACGACCTGGCCAACGGAAGAAACATCATCTTTTGCGCGACCGGGATCAGCGACAGCGCGATGCTGCGCGGCGTCCGGACCCAGGGCGCCAGCGCGACGACCTACTCGATCCTGATGCGAGCCAAGAGCCGGACCGTGCGTTTCATCCGCGCCTCGCACGATTTGAAAAATAAGACGATCCGGCTCCGCTCCGACAGCCGCGAGCACCGGATTTAGAATTTCCTGCTCTTGATCATGATCCTGCTCATGATCTTGTTCTAAAGGGACGGGGCCTCGAGAGGGCAGGATCATGATCACGATCAGGAGCAGGACTTTGCGAGTCATCGCGGCCGCGGCCTCGCTGATTGCCGTTTCTGTTTCGGCCCAAAACCCGATCGATCCGCAGGTCGGCCAGCTGATGGAACGCGCCCTGCAGGACGCGGAGAATTTTCGGCTGCAGCTCCAGGGTTCGGAATACGAGGCGAAGATGTTCGTGCAGGAATGGGACGGCCGCGGACGTTTGCGCGGAACGGCGAAAGCGACCGCCATCATGCGTCCCGGCGCGGCCCACCCGATGACTTTCGTGTCGCGGGAAGTTCACGGCAAAGTGCGGTTGCCGAGCGAGGACGATCGGGAGAAGAAGGACGACGACGACAAGAGCACGCTGCTCGATTTCGCGCGCGAACACCGAATGTCGGAGCGCTACGATTTCACAGTCGAAGGCCGCGAACAGGTCGCGGGGGACAGCGCTGTCCGGATCAGGTTCAGCCCGACGAAACGGCCGCCGGAAAAGAATCGGGCGGACCGTTTTCTGGACACGATCACGGGGACGGCGTGGGTCAGCGAAGCCCGGAACCGGCTGGTGAAACTCGAGCTGCGCCTCGTCCAGCCGCTGCAGCTTTTCTGGATCCTGGCGGTGCTGAAGGAGTGCAACATCCAATACGAACTGCTCGAGCCGGGCGAGATCCTGGGTCACGCGAAACTGAAAATCGTTTTCGCCGTGACCACGCCGATTTACAGCATCCGGCAGCAACACGACGTGGAGCTGGACCATTTTCACCGGCGCGACCCGATGGCGACGGCGGCGCGTTGAACGAAAAGAAATTGGACAACATCTCCTCGACATCGCCGGGTTGGTCTGGTCAAATTCCAGAATCCTTTTCTTATGATATCAAAAAAATCCTCTTCCCGAGCCCATCTCCATGACCTGTCGCCCGACAACGGTTGTGTGATCGACACCAAATGGAAAGTGGACCCGCTGAGTTACCATGCCTGTGCCAGTGAGGTCGGGACGCCGCACACTCAGCACGACGCGCCCATGCCCGAGCTCGTCATTTACGATCACGTCGGCTTCAAAGGCGCGTATGCCCGGACCAACCTGAGCTTCCATTTCCTCGGCGATTTTTGGAACGACCGGATCAGCTCGCTCATCATCGTCAGCGGCGTCTGGCGTTTTTATCGCGACGAATATTACAAGGGCGACCATTGGGATCTCGGCCCGGGGTTTTACGAGTGCTTCTTCAAGGACAAAGGCCCGGACGACGTCATCAGTTCGTTCCAGGCGATTAAGCTGACGTAGGTTTCCGTCCCGATGAAGGCGCAGCTCGGCGTCGTGACGTGGTTGATCGCCGCGGCGGTGGCCGGAGCCGCTGACACCGCGGGCGTTTCGCGGACGACGCAACTCGACGGCGCGAAGGTGCATTACACCGAGTACGGCTCGGGCGACCGCACGCTGCTGTTCGTCCATGGCTGGGCGTGCGATGAGAGTTTCTGGTCCGGCCAGGCGCCGGCGCTTGGCGCGAAGTTCCACGTGATCACGATCGATCTGCCAGGCCACGGGCAGAGCGACAAGCCGCAGATCGCCTACACGATGGACCTCTACGCGCGCGCGATCGACGCGGTCTTGCGCGACGCCAAAGTGAACGCGGCGACGTTGATCGCGCACAGCAACGGGACGCCGGTGGTCCGGCAATTCTACCGGAAGTTTCCCGGCAAGACGCGCGGCCTCGTCATTGTCGACGGGGCGCTGCGTCCGTTCGGCGACAAGGCAATGATGGAAAAATTCGTGGCTCGCCTTAAGGCGCCGAACTACGAGGAGACCGCGGGGAAATTCGTCGACAACATTACCAGTCCGATCCAGGACGGCGCCCTGCGGGAGAAGATCAAGGCCGCCATGCTGCGGACGCCGCAATCTGTCGCGGTCAGCGAGATGGAGGCGACGCTCGACCCTGAATTATGGAAGCCCGACAAGATCGACGTCCCCGTGTTGATGATCCTCGCGAAACAGCCGGCGTGGTCGGCCGAGTATGAGCAGTTCGTCCGGAGCATCGTACCGGACTTGGATTACCAGGTGTGGGAAAACGTCAGCCATTTTTTGATGATGGAACAGCCGGAGAAATTCAATCGCGCTGTCGAAACGTTCGTGGAAAAGCGGAAGTTGTAGCCAGTTCGAGCGCAGTCTGGGCGCAGCCCCACGACAAGGTAAATCCGGAACCGCCGTGGCCGTAATTGTGAATGACGGTGCGGCCGTCCCGTAATTTTTCCGCGGCGAGACGAACGCTTCCCATTCGCCCCGGGCGCAAACCGACGCGCGCCCGAACCAGCGGCGGCACGCTCCGGCCGAGCACGTTTTCGCATTCGGCGATGATCCCCGCCGTGGTGGCGGGATCGACCGCGCGGTTGTCGCTGACGTCGTTCGTCCCGCCGAGGACGCAATCGTTCGACCGCGGGATGGCGTACATGAGCGGCGGATCGTCGCAAACGACAGCGAACGGCAGATCGAATTTCTCGACGATCGCGACCTGGCCGCGATGAGGTTCCATCCGCGGATCGGGAACGAGTTCGCGCGCGCCAATCCCGGCGCAGTTAACGACCAGGTCGAACTGGCTGTCGATTTCTTCGAGGTTGTGGAAACGCAGGCCGCCGCGGATCGAGCCGCCGGCGTTCCGCAGCCGCGACGCGAGGAAGGCGAGATATTTTCCGGTCTCGATCAACGGCACGTTGATGGAAAAGCCGCCGACGAACGCGGCTGGAATCTCGCGGTCTTCGAGGCCGCGCGTCGCAAACGATTGCGCCCAGGCTGGGGGAGCAATCGGGCCGAGCCGGGAAAAGACGCGAAGCTCGGTGACCGACACTCCTGTCTCCGGTTGGCGCGCGAGCTCCAGGAAACGCTCACAGCTGACAAGAGCCCATCGAACGATTTCCCCGCTCGCGCCGACATCGTACGGATACCACATCGCGGCCGCCGCGGCGGAATTCGTCTCGTCGCCGAGTTGTTCCGCCAGGATCGCAGTCTCGAATCCGTTTTCGGCAAAGAGAACCGCGCAGGTCAAACCCGAGACGCCTGCGCCCACGATAGCGACACGTTGTTTCATTTCAGCGGCGGACCGGTTACATTATCGCCGTGGTTGCGATATCGGAAACGGCGTTGACGGACAAGGTCCTGGCGGGCGAACGCATTTCGCCCGGGGAAGCGCTGGAACTTTATCGGCGGCCCCTGGCGGAACTCGGCCAGCTCGCGAACGCGCGCCGGGATTTGGCAAAGGCCGCCAGCTACGACCATCACGGCCGCGAGATTGTGACCTACATCGTCGATCGCAACATCAACTACACCAATGTCTGCAACGTTTACTGCAAGTTTTGCGCGTTCTATCGGACGGAAAAAGACGCCGACCATTATGTCCTGAGCCGCGAACAGCTCGACGAAAAACTGGACGAACTTTCCGCCGCGGGCGGGGTTCAAATCCTGATGCAGGGCGGCCACCATCCCAGCTTGTCGTTCGACTGGTATCTCGATTTGCTGCGGCACATCCGCGAAAAATATCCGCACATTAACATTCACGGATTCAGTCCGCCGGAGCTGCAACACTTCGCGGCGCTTTTCGGGATGCCGTTGCGCGAAGTGCTCTCTCAATTCAAGGCGGCGGGGCTCGGCTCGCTCCCCGGCGGCGGCGGCGAAATCCTGGTGGACCGCGTCCGGAATCGAATCGCGCCGTTGAAATGCAACTCGGACGCGTGGCTGGAAGTGATGGGCGTGGCGCACGAGCTCGGGTTGAAATCGAGCGCGACGATGATGTTCGGCCACGTGGAAACGATCGAGGATCGGATCGAACATTTGCGGCGTCTCCGCGAACAGCAGGATCGCACCGGCGGATTCACGGCCTTCATCTGCTGGACGTTTCAGCCGCAGAACGCGGTCCTGAAGGTCGATCGGCCGACGGGCGTGGTGGAATATCTGCGCACCCAGGCGCTGGCGCGGATCTTCCTGGACAACTTCCCGAACGTCCAAAGTTCGTGGGTCACGCAGGGTCCCGACATCGGCCAGGTGGCCCTGAAATATGGCGCGAACGACTTTGGTTCGGTCATGATGGAGGAGAACGTGGTGAGCAGTGCCGGCACGACGTTTCGCCTGGATGCGGCCCAGATCGAAGAGCTGATCCGCGATGCCGGGTACGAGCCGCGGCGCCGGAATAATTGGTACGAGCTCTTGAATTAGCGCCCAGCAATGCGTTCTTCTCCGTCCAGCGCCCCGGCGCGAGCCGAAATCCTGCCTTGACGATGCCCACCTTCTTACCCATTAATGCCGACCTGCGCCGCGTCGGGGACGAAGGACGCCAGGGGACTTTTTGACGTTATGAAGGAATTTATTGGTTTAACGCGCGGCGGCATTTCGGTGGCGCGGCTCGCACTCATGTTGATTTTGGCGGTCGCGTCGAGCGTTTCGTCGCGAGCCCAGACCGCGCCCCAGCAGCAAGGCCCGCCGCTTATCCGGTCCATCGACATTCAGTACGTCGGGCCGCAAACGATCGCGCGCGAAAAAGTCCTGGCGCAGATGCAGAGCAAACCGGGCAAGCCGTATTCCGAATCGCTCGTCGAACAGGACATCAAGGCGCTCTATCGAACCAGCCAGGTTCAGAACGTGCGCATTTTCGGCCAACCCGAAGGCGACGGCGTGAAAGTGATCGTGGTTTTGCAGACCCGTTCCTTCGTGAACGAGATCGACATCGAGGGAGCGGAGCGAATCAACGCCAAGAAACTGCGCAAAGCGATCGCTCTCAAGATCAACGGGCCGCTTAGCGAAGACGAACTCCAAAAGGCGCGGGAGAAAATTGTCGAGACGTATCAGGCCAAGGGATTCACCGATGTCGACGTGAAATACAAGGTCGAGACCGACGAGGCCCACGGGACTTCGAAGGTCGTGTTCACGATCACGGAAGGCACCAAGGGCGCCATCAGCGCCATCCGGTTCGAAGGGAATACAAAATTTCCCGACAAGGTCCTGCGCAAGCAGATGAAGACCAAGGGCAAGACGCTCTATTCCTTCATCGATAAATCCGGCCGGCTCGATGAGACCCAGCTCGAGCAGGACGTCAACGCGGTGAAGGAATATTACCAGGACCACGGTTACATCGACGTCGAGGTAAAGGAGGTCCGGCGCGAACGGGCCAAAGGCCACATGACGGTCGTCGTGGTGCTGATCGAGGGACCGCTCTATCGCGTCGGCAAGATCCAGATCACGGGAACGAAAGCCACCACCCAGCAGAAAGTCCGCGCGCTCCTCAAAATGAAAGAGGGCGGAGTTTATTCGCCCAAACAAATCCGGGAGGACTCGAAGACAATCGCGGACGCTTACGGAAGTGGCGGCTATGTCGATTTGCAGGTGATCCCGCAGGGAGTCCCGGCTGGTGACGGCCGGATCGACGTCCATTACCAGATCGAGGAAGGCGGCCCCTCGTTCGTGCAGCGGATCAACATCGTCGGCAACACCCGGACGAAGGACAAGGTGATCCGCCGCGAAGTGCTGATCGCGCCGGGCGACATCATGAACAGCGTCCGCGTCGAGACGACGAAGAAGCGTCTCGATAACCTCGGTTATTTCGAAAAGGTGGAGACGTATCCGGAAGATACCGGCGTGGCGGGCCGGAAAGATCTGACGATCCAGGTCCAGGAGAAACGCACCGGCTCGCTCAACTTCGGCGCCGGCTTCAGCACGATCGATCAACTGGTCGGGTTCGTCGAAATGTCACAGGGAAATTTCGATATCCTGAATTGGCCGACCTTTACGGGAGCGGGCCAGAAATTCCGGTTCCGGATTCAGTACGGCAACACCCGCAAAGACATTACCCTGTCGCTCACCGAGCCCTATTTCCTGGACCGGCGACTCTCGCTCGGCGGTGAGCTGTTTTTCCGGGAGGCGGATTACCTCAGCAACATTTACACGCAACGCAATTATGGGTTCTCGATCGAGACCCGCAAAGCGATCACGGCCTTTACCGCCGTCAGCTTGCAGTATCGAATTGAAGCGATCGAGCTGTTCGACGTGGCGGCGGGTGCTTCGAGCCAGATCCTGCGCGAACAGGGCGAGACGACCAAAAGCCAGATTACGCTCGGAATCGCAAACGACACTCGCGATAACCCATTCCTGACGCGGAGAGGCCACCGGCTCGTGTTCACTCCTTACTTCGCGGGCGGCTTCCTCGGCGGCAGCGAGCAGATCGTGGGGTTCTCCTTGGAGGGGCGGCAATATTTCCATATGTGGAAAGATTCGATCCTGCTCTTCAGCGGGTCGGTCGCGGCCGTGGATAGCTGGGGCGACGGCACGCGCGTCCGGATCTACGACCGGCTCTTCCTGGGGGGATCGAACGATTTGCGCGGCTTCAATTACCGCGATGTCAGCCCGCGCGACATCAACGGCGAGCCTTTGGGCGGGCAAAGCCTGGCCTCATTCACCGCGGAATACACCATGCCGATTATCGAGAAGGCGCGCTTTGCCATCTTTTACGACACCGGCTTCGTCAACGCCAAGCCGTGGGACTACGATACGAGCCACCTCGTTTCGGATTTCGGTATCGGCTTGCGGCTTGATCTTCCCATCGGTCCGTTGCGGATCGATTACGGTATTCCGCTCGAAAAGAACGGATACAAGGACGCCGGCAGCGGGAAGTTCAACTTCAACGTCGGCTATCAATTTTGAACGGAGGAAAGGGGTTGCGGTCTAACCCCTTTCCTGCGACCTGTAACCCTTTCCTATGAAAAAATTTCTTCTTTTTACCCTGGCGGCGGCGCTCGCTCTTCCCGCGGCCAGCTACGCTCAAGGCACTCTTAAGGTCGGCACCGTCGACATGAACCGGGCCTTCAAGGAATACAACAAGACCAAGGATTCCGAGAAAAAAATCAACGAGGCCAAGGACGCGGCGAAAAAGGAATACGACGATCGCGCCGAGAATTACAAGAAGGCCCTCGACGAGATCAACAAGCTCAACCAGCAGCTCGATTCCCCGGCCCTGAGCGCCGACAAGAAAACGTCGATGGCCAAGGAACGCGACGAGAAGATCGCGAACATCAAGAACATGGAGCGGGAGATCAACGAGTTCCGCCAGACCCGCGAACGGCAGTTGCAGGAACAGGCGATGCGGATGCGCGAAAACATCGTCAAGGAAATCACCGACGTGATCATGGAGCGAGTCAAGGCTAACAGCTACGACCTCGTCTTCGATAAAACCGGCCCGAGCATGAACGGCGTCAACGTTGTCCTTTATGCGAAGGAGAGCTACGACTTCACGACCGACATTATCACGGCCCTGAACAAGAAGCCGGTCACCACCACGACCGAAAAGCCGGCGACCAGCCCGGCCAGCACAACCACGACGACGACGACCTCGCCGGCGACCAGCCCCAAGAAGCCGTAACCTTCTTTAATATTTGAAGTGGGAAAACACGCGGCCCATCCGCGTGTTTTTTCTTGCCCCGAAAGTGTTTTGAAAATGATGGCGCGAATCGCAATGGCGGCGATGACGCTGTGCTGGCTGCACAATGCCGCCGGCGCCGCGGCGCCATGGGAGACAACCGTCACCGCCTCCGCCGCGCCTTCGTTTCCGAACCCGCGGCCGATGCGGGCCCGCTACGGATTCAGCTGGAGCGGATTTCCCTGCGCTTCAGCCGAAGTCCGGCTGGCCAAAGCGGCGGGCGATCGTTTGCAGCTCGACATAACGGCGCGCACGACCGGCCTGGCCCGGACGCTCTGGAAGTTCGATGCGACCCACGTCTCGACCGTCGAAGCCTCGACGCTCCATCCAATCTCCGTGCGCCAGAACGAGAACGACCGGAACAAGAAAATATTGACCGAGCTTTCCTTCAACTCGGCCGGCGTTGTTTCGAAGGTCACCGAAACGCCCGGACCGGAAACGAAAACCCGCCACTACGAGTTCCCGCACTTGTTCGACCTTCAGTCGGCCCTGCTTTATCTGCGCAGCCAGCCGCTCCCCGAGCGCAACGTCCAGCGAGTGGTGGTTTACGCCGCCACCGCGCCGTATCTGGCCACGGTCACCGTGCTCGGCCGCGAGCGGGTCACCGTTCCGGCCGGGACCTTCAACGCGATAAAGTTCGATCTTCAGCTCAACCGGATCAAAGACGGCCAGCTCCAGCCGCATCGAAAGTTCCGTCGCGCCAACGCCTGGCTTTCAGATGATCCGGATCGGGTCCTTCTGAAAATTGACGCGCAGGTTTTCGTCGGCAGCGTTGTCTGCGAATTGCAGGGATTGGAGTACGACAATCCCAAACCGTAACGGGTTCAGCGCGGAATATAAATCGGCTCGTTCCCGGGCCCGAGCCGGGCCGGCGGGAAAAAGTGGCGGTGAAATCTTCGCGGACTGCTCATTCGTTGTTCGGGGAGAAGGCCGAGCGCGGCGAGGGTCTCGACGTCGAACCGGCCGGTCGGACGCAGGCCGAAACGCGCCTGGTAATTGCGCAACGCGAAATCCATCGCCGGTCCAAAACGTCCGTCGATTCCGCTGCGGTAATATCCGCGGCGCATCAGGATAATCTGCGCCCTGGCGACAAGGTCCTGCTGGACCTGCGGCGGGGCGGCTTCATACGGAGTGCCGCCAAAGAGGCTGCCGCTTTCGACTCGAGGTTGCGGCGGCGGCGGAGCCGGGGCGTAATCGTCGCCGTTATCGTTCGGTTGCTGCGGCGGCGGCTGCTGCTGCGGCTGCCGCGGCGGCTGTTGGCGCGGCGCGGGCGCGATCGTCGGGGCGGGCGTTTCCTCGAGGAACCCGGGCGGCGGCGTTGGACCCGGCGTGTGGGCGGGGCGTGGGGCCGGGGTCGAGGACGGTTTGGAACCGAGGCCGAGCGAATGCAGCGTCTCCGCATTCAACTCTCCAGTGATCTGGAGACCGTTACGGATCTGATACCGCCGAATCGCCGCCGTCGTGTCCGCGTCTTTTTTCCCGTTGATTTCGCCGTAGTAGAAACCGCCGTCCTTGAGTTTTCTCTGGGCGGACTCAACGCCGGCGTCGCCCCACGCCAGGCGGCAGGCGGCGATGAGGATCAGGGCGGTGACGAGAAATTTCCGGTTCATCGCGAATGTGATTTGGACGCTCGGCGCGAGTCGCTATTCATCGCGCGGGAAGGTCGACCGCGAGCGGCGTCTCTTTTCCGAGAAGAGTGTCGCGATACCGCACGATGCCGTCCGCGATCCCCTCTGCCATTTGTTCGCGGTAATCAGGATTCGCCAGCCTAACGACTTCATCCTTGTTGGTGAGGAACCCGCCTTCCACCAGGACCGCGGGATGGCGCACGTTCGCGATCACGAAAAATTGCTGGGGACGCGTGCCCCGGTTCGCGGCCTGGGTCCGGGCGACCAGCGCCTCCTGGATGGATGCGGCCAGGCTTTGGCTTTCGACGTTCGGCGGCTCCGCGGAAGTTCGCTCCAGGAAAGGAAGCCAGGAAGCGAGTCGCTCCGGCAATGACACCGGATGGCTTGCGTAATACGTCTCGATCCCGGTCGCCGCCGAGCGACCGGCGTCGTCGAAATGAATGCTGACGAAGACAGAGTCCGGCTGGTTATTCGCGATGATGGCGCGATCGGGAAGCGACACGTAGGTATCATCCGCGCGGGTGAGAGCGACCACGAGACCGCGCTCCCGGAGGACGCGCTCGACGCGATGGGCGAGGTCGAGGGCCAGGTCTTTTTCGATCATGCCGTTTTTGATCGTGCCGGAATCCTGACCGCCATGGCCGGGATCGAGAATAACAGTCGCGAACCGCGCGGATCGCGGTGCCTGGGGTTCGAGGCGCGTAAGGGATCTGGGAACCGCGGTGACCTGGAGCCAAATGAAGGACGCGGCCAGGAGCAAAAGGCCGATCCACGCCAGGAGCGAGCGTTCGCCTGTCCCCGTGCGCCCATTTCGCCCCCGCATAAGTTTTGGTCAGTCGCCCAGCGCGGATCGAATTTCCGCTTCGCCCAGCGCCCGATAGCGGATGGCGCGGCTTTGGTCCCGATCCAGCACCGCCGCTTCCACGCCGGCCGCGCGCAATCGTTCCTTTCGTTCCGCGGCAATCTTATCTCGCGCCGGCAATTCCTTCCCGCCTTCGTCGCCGAGCGCGAGAGCGCCCACGATCCAGGCGTCCAGGCTCAGCTTCAAGGCACGGTCGAACGTCGCGCCGACGGAATGCTCGGCCGCCAAATATTTCTCGATCATTTCAGTCGATTGCCGGCTCCCACTAAGGACGCCGAAATCCCGCCGCGTTTGCGCGAACGTGCCGCTGTTTGTCGCGATCGCGCCGTCGTAATCGAGCCGGAAAAATAAATCGTTTTCCTGCTCCGCGCCGATTTCGGCGAACAGGAGCCGCGCCAGATAAGGCGCGCCGTAAACCTGCTCGAACGCCGTTTTCAAGACCGGGCTAAGAGAATAATGCGCGAGCCGTCTCAGCGAGACATCGGCGGCGGAGCGCGTGAAACCTTCCGTGCTCGCCAGCTCGATCGCGGCCATTCGCAGGCGCTCGATGTCGCCCGGGTGGCCGATGGCGCCCATCGCGATGCGATCGTAAATCTCAAAAAGTTTCTGGCGCGTTTTGCCGAGCGTGAGAAACAGGATTCCGTCCCGGTACCCGAGCGCGACGATCGGGCTCCCGCTGGCCAGTTGCGTCTCGATGTATTCCGCGCGGTTCGCGATCGCCTCGACCCACCGGTACGGCTCCTCGATCATGCCACGCTCCGTTTGAACACGGCCGCGATCTTCTTCTCCGGCAGCGTCGTAATGCCGTCGCGCGAAACCACCTTGATCACCGGAAAGATTTTCCCGTTCCGATCCACCCCGCCCGTCGCCGTGTCCGATTCCGCCGCTGTGTCGAGGGCGCGAAGCGCAACCGTGACCGCTTCTTCTTCGCTCAATTTCGCCAGCGGCTTTTTCCCCCAGTTGTTTTCGTAGTAAAGAATGCCGCGGACAGCGGGCGAGCCGGAACCGGTCGCCGCGTAATCAGTGACCTCGAATTGCGCGCCCATCGCGTCGTAAAAATAGAGCCGCGCGGCCGGGTCCGAACCGGCATCGTAAGTCGCGAAGATCGGAACGACTACGCCCACCCCTTGCAGGACGAACCCGAAATTGTCCCGGAGCAATTTCGAAAGCGCCCGCACTTTTCCATCCACGCTCATTTCCTGGAGTTGGGTGCGCCGGAAAAACTGGAACGAATGCTCGAGGACTCGCGCCATTTCCCAGGCGGTCGCCGGAACGCCCGCGATGGCCATGATCGAATGCCGATCGATCTCGAGCACTTTGTCCGCCCGATCGTAGACAACGGTGTTCCCCGCGGTCGCGCGGCGATCTCCCGCGACGAGCACGCCGCCCTGGAACTTAAAGGCGAGAATGGTGGTCGCCTGGGTCTGGGGAATATCGGCATGCGGCTGTGCCCGAACCATGGGACCGATTGGAGCCATATGACCGGCGCGTCGGAGCACTCCGACGAAATCCTCAGCTCCGCCGCCGGGCGCGTCCATCACTGGCCCGTGCGCTGGCGGTAACGCTTCGACTGGTTCGGGTCCACCTGGCGCATTTTCTTCAGGAGTTCCCGGGTGTCCGGCCGCGAAACGTCGGGCGAACGGGGACCGTCCCCATCCCCCTGCTTCGGCCCCCAGGGCATCGGCGGTTTTTGCACGCGCTCGGGCATGCGAAAAAGTTAGGGATAAATCATCGAAAGGCAAGCTGGCCGGCCTTCTCCCGCGCTTGCCTCCGCCGTTTCCAAGTGCCAGTATCCCAGCCCATGCATCGCTTCGCCGTTGCCTCGTTGGCCTTGCTCAGTGCCTTGACATTTGGCGTGGCGGCTTCCGCGCAAACGTTTCCCGGAACCGACGACAAGTCGGTCAAGATGCTGGAAGCGCTCAGCAAAAAGATCGACGAACAGAACGCGAAGATCGATACGCTTTCGCAGCAGATCCTGAAGCTCGAACAACAAATCTCGAAGAACACCCGGCCGGGCGTGATCATCGGCGAAACGGCGTCACCTTCGCCCGCGGCGAGCCAGCCGGCCACCACTGGCGCCACCGAGGCGGTGAAGCCGGCCCCGCAATCGGGCAACAGCCACGTCGTCGCCAAAGGTGAGACGCTCACTTCCATCGCCAAGATGCACAAAGTCACGGTGGAAGAATTGCAGAAGTTCAATCACATCGAGAACGACCGGAAATTGCAAATCGGCCAGACGATCATGATTCCGGCCGCACCCGGCAGTTCTCCCACCGCATCGCCCAACGGATAATGACGGCGCGCAGCGCGCTGAGCTTTAGACCGGAACGTCCAGCGTCTCCTCTTCAATCGGACTGTCGGCGTCGGGCGTTGGGCGGTCGGCGTTGTTGTCCTCTGCTTCGCCCGCCGGTTTTTCCAGAAAACTCTGCTCCCAAAGCCTGGCGTATTTTCCGCCCAATTCCAAAAGCGAACCGTGCGTCCCGCGTTCGATGATTCGTCCGCGTTCCAACACCAGAATCTGGTCCGCCCGCAGAATCGTCGAGAGCCGGTGCGCGATCACGAAACAAGTCCGGTGCGACATCAGGTGCTCGAGCGCTTCCTGGATCAACCGCTCCGTCGTCGTGTCCACGCTGGCCGTCGCTTCGTCGAGAATCAGGATCGGCGGATCTTTCAACAGCGCCCGCGCGATCGAGACCCGCTGCTTTTCGCCGACACTCAGTTTCACCCCGCGTTCGCCGACGATGCTGTCGAGCCCGTTCGGCATCCGATCGATGAACCCGCGCGCGTTCGCCGCTTCGGCCGCTGCGAGCAACTCCGCGTCGGTTGCGTCCGGCCGGCCCATCCGCAAATTGTCGCGGATCGATCCGTTGAACAGGAAACTCTCCTGCGTGACCAGCCCGACCATTTCGCGGAGACGCCGCGTCCCGTATTCCCGGAGCGGCTTCCCGTCGATCGTGATCTGGCCGCTATCGTATTCGTAAAAGCGCGTCAGCAAATTCACCAGGGTCGATTTCCCGGCGCCGGTCGTGCCCACGAGTGCGATCGTCTCGCCCGGGCGCGCGTGAAACGTGATCTGCTGCAAGGCCGGCGCGCCTTCCTTGCCGTAACTGAACCCGACGTCGTCGAACCGCACATCGCCCGTCACTCGCGTCGCCGATTTCTCGATGGTCCAGCCCGGCTCAATCGGCTCATCGATGATCTCAAACACGCGTTCACCTGCCGCGCGCCCAACCTGCACGAGCTGATTTAATTGGTGCAGTTTGTGGATCGGTTCGTAGAGGAATCCCGTCAGCATCAGGAACGCGATCAGGTCGCCCGTTTGCATCGCCCCGTCCAGGACCATCCGCGCTCCGAACCACACCGTCAGGACAATCCCGAGCGAGCCGACCAGGACCATCGTCGGCGAATAAAGCGCCCAGACCCGCATCACAATCAACGTCGCGTGCCGCAACCGGTCGCTGACGGAATTGAAGCGGGCATGCTCATCCCGTTCCCGGACGTAACTCTTGATCTGGCGAATGCCGGCGAGGTTATCGTGCAGGAGCGAATTCATCGCGGACGACGCCTGCCGTTGCAGCCGATATCTGCGATGCGCCGTGAGCGTGTACCAAAGCGCCCCCGCCGCGAGCACCGGGGCCGGCGCCAGGGCGACGAACGAGAGCGAGACGCTGAAATAAAACATCACCCCCAGGACGATCACGACCTGGAGCACCGCCGTCACACCCTGTTCGATCCCATCGATGAGCATTCGCTCCATCGAGGTCACGTCCTCGAGAATCCGCGTCATCAAATCTCCCGTGGCTCGATTATCGAACCAGCGCAGCGGCAGCATTTGGATATGCGAATAAAGATCGCTTCGCAGATCGAAGATCACCTTCTGCTCGAAGGTGTTGTTCAGGATGATCCGCAGCGTATCGAGCCCGTTCCGCACCACCAGCGCCAGCGCCGCCCACAGGATCAAAATCCCCAACCGCTCCGGATGCTTCTCGATCAGCACCTCATCGATCACCCTCTTCGTCACCGCCGGAAACACCACCACCATCGCCGTCCCCAGCACCGCGCAAGCCAGCGTCCCCGCCGCCAGCCCGGGATACCGGCGCAAATATGCAAATACGCGCGGGACGGTGTTCATGTTTCAAACTCGCGAAGACGTTCGCGCAGGGCGAGCAACTCACCTAACAGTTCGGGCTGGTCTTTCAGTTCGGCCAGCGGACGTAGTTGCTCCTGGATATGGCGCCAGTCCAGTCCGGCGTCGCCCTGCCGCACAATGGTCATCTCTACATCGCGCCAATCCAGCGGGCGTCCGGCGAAACACTTGAAAACGATCAGGTCTTCCGGCGTGCAGAGCCGCAGATGGCAGTCCGGATAAAGCTCCACGTCGCGCGCGCGCGAGATGGCCAGTTCTTCAAAGGGCAACCCGCCCAGCGCAATGTCCACGCCCACCCCGGACGGCGTCTGTGCCAGCAGCACTCGCGCGCGAAGCGCAAACTCGCGCGCATCCGCCCGGCGCGGCTCCAACCACCCCAGCAAGGCATCGATATACGGTTCCTCACCGCCAAACCCGGTGAAAAGCGTCACATCCGCGTCGTCCGTCACGCGTGGCTCACTCCATTTCTGGACCGCGAGTCCGCCGATGAAACAAAAGCGCCATTGCCGCGCGACAAAGAAATCCTGAAGCTGGAGCGCGGCTTCGAGCACGCCATTCATCGCCGCGCCTTTGCGAAGATGGCTTGCTGCTCCACCAAACCCGAGGTATCGGCCGGCCGATGCAGCCAAAGCGCCGAGTCAAACAACGCGTCCAGGCGTTCGAGCGCCTGTGCCGTATCGACCCGGCGGACGCGTTCCCGGCGCTCCTGTTCGAGAAAGGCCCCAGCCTCCGCCCAGGCGCGCACCCACTCTTTCCCGCGCGCCAGCGACTCCTCTTCCGTCATGACGCTACCCTATACCGCTCCTCGCCCGCGTGAAAGCGGAACGCCGGGGGGAAACGCCAGGCGATCCATCAACCACAGTCCGCGCCATTTCGTATCAGCTCAGCCGCAGCATCTGGATATGCGAATAAAGATCGCTCCGGAGATCGAAGATCACCTTCTGCTCGAACGTGTTGTTGAGAATGATCCTCAGCGTATCGAGCCCGTTCCGCACCACCAGCGCCAGCGCCGCCCACAGGATCAAAATCCCCAACCGCTCCGGATGCTTCTCGATCAGCACCTCATCGATCACCCGCTTCGTCACCGCGGGAAACACCACCACCATCGCCGTCCCCAAAACCGCACACCCCAACGTCCCCACTGCAGCCAAGGATAGCGGCGCAGATAAGCAAATACGCGTGGGACGGTGTTCATCGGTAGATGGTATAGCATCGGCAACGTCCATGCATGAAAAGATCGTTGGTGACAGGACCGACAGGAAACTTAGACCAGCGTTTATCGTAGATCACTTCGCGGTCCAGAGCGCGAGGCGTATGACTGAACTATCGGTTCGAGGTTTCAATCGTGAACGAAATTCGCTTGGCTCGTTTACCGATTTCGCGTCTCATCATGGGTCAATGAAAGTCCACGGCGCGTTGCGGCGCGGCCACTGGGATCGCGAACCACCTCACGAATGATCTGTTCCCCGTACCGCCTGTCTCGCCCGGATCGCTATTGCCGGCTTCTGCCGCCGTTCCAGCACTCCGATGCGTGGAGTGACATAGAGAAGCGGCTGGACTGCTTGGCGGGGTCTATGTTCTTCAAAGAAGACCATCTGTTCGAGAAGAGTTTGGAACGCGGGATAACGCCCGCTGCAGGCTATACCTACATCGGACAGTTCATTGTCCACGACCTCACTTTTGACGATACCCCATTTCGGGCTGCTGGTTTTGCCGAACCGGAAGAAACTATTAATTACCGGACACCGCGGCTCGACTTAGAAAGCCTCTATGGCGATGGCCCGGGCTTTACAGCGCATAGTCATCTTTATGACGGCGAGGCATTCTGTTTGGGTAACACTGTAAGTTCTATTTCCGGGGCTCTTTTGCCGTTTGATGTGCCGTTTTTACGCGGCCGCCCGTCGACAGCTGACGACCGTAATTGCGAAAATGCGATTGTCCGCCAAGTCCACGCAATGTTCCTCCTCCTGCACAACCTGATTCTTCGTAACCTTCGAAGCGAGCCATCCGCCAGCGGGCAACTCTTTGAACGAGCGCGTTCCTCTGTGCGGTGGCATTTTCAGTGGCTAGTGCGAAACGATTTTCTGAAAAAGCTCTGTAGGCCGGATGTGTATCGCCAAGTAATTAGTAGTACAGGACAGCGCATCCGTTGGCCATGGGGCAAGTTTTCGATTCCGGTCGAGTTTTCCCAAGCTGCAGGCCGTTTCGGCCACAGCATGGCGAAGAAAGACTATCACCTGCGTGACCCGGGAATACCGGCACATATACCTGCTATTCCGTTGGTGAATCTTTTTCTAAGCGCCACGGACAAAACGCCTCTCCCGGACAACTATGCCGTTCATTGGGGCTATTTCCTTCGTGGGGGGGAACAGGCGGCGAAGATCGACACATTCCTCGTTGATCCAATGCAAAACCTGCCAGACCAGACCATCCATCCCTTTGTTTCTTCTCCTATCCCGCACGAACCTCGTATTCTACCGTTTCGAACCCTCGTCCGCGGGGCGAGAACGCGATTGCCGACTGGCCAACAGTTACGAGTCGCTCTGGACCCTCAGGCGGTTGTGACGGAAAACGGGGCCTGGAACAACCTCCGGTCCGTCGGCCTGGAGAATGAGATCCCGCTTTGGTATTACATTCTGCTCGAAGCACAAATTATGGAGTCTGGTAATCAACTGGGAAAGATTGGCAGCCGGGTTGTTGCTGAAGTAATTGAAGCGGCGTTACGTCATGATCCGAGCTCGTTTTTGTATCACGAGGGTGGGAACTGGGCTCCACCGCCTTTGTTGTGGGCGGATGGGAAAACAAAGAGCCCGATCACAAGCTTTATGGAACTGGCGATGGCGGTGGGGCTGTTAAATTAGGTGACTCTTACGGATTCCGCGACGCGCTGGGCTGAAATCGAGACCTTTTTGGCGAACCGAACGTGCGGTCTTCTCCCGGGCCAGACATTGTCCGAAAATATCGTCGTCCCACTAGTCGAATACGCATGGGAGATGCGACGCTGGTCGAACGTTGACGTTCGGCTGTCTCGCCAAGCCGCCCACGGCCTTCGGATGTCGGTGGCCCGCCGCCTCGCGCTGCCCGCTCAATTCGCTCTTAAGTACGAATGGCAACTCTTCCTCAATACCGAGCTGTGGCCCGGAGCGCCTTCGCCTAGCGCAAATCGCCAGCTGGTAAAAAAATTTTTCGGCAATGGCGTCAGCCGGGGGATATGCGCGTTTGGGAAGCGTTATCCGGAACTGCAGCGAATGTGGGCAACTCAGATCTCTAATTGGTTCAACTTTTCCGAACAGTTTCTTCGGCACGCGGCAAGATTTGTCCGCAAGATGCAATTTGACGATCAAACCATTTCTCGACTCGAGCCTGATCGCTCGGATGCACACAATGGCAACGCCTCCGTCGTGGAAATGGCTTTCGCCGGTGGTCAAAAGTGGTTCTATAAACCGAGGCCAGCTGGACCGGCTAAGACATGGTTCGAACTCCTTGGTCGCATCAACGAGAGTGGTTTTTCAAAGCCTTTCGAAACCCCGGACGTGGTCTCCGCCGGTCGTCACCACTGGATGCGTGCTGTCCCACACAGGCGCTGCGTCAGTAGTCGGCAACAGCGGGATTTCTGGTTTCGCGCCGGTGCCCTCTTATACTTGGTGCATGTCTTTCGAGGCGTTGACTTCCACGCCGACAACTTGGTTTGCCGCAACGGTCAGCCGATTGTTGTTGATTGCGAAACACTGGGGCATCCTGAAACGCAACTTCCCCGACCCAGCGCCGTCACGGAAACGGGCCTGTTTCGAACGGGCATGCTGCCCGTCCGACCGCTGTCTGACCATGATGTTTCGGCTTTCGGGCCGATTACGCAGCGACGCAGCCGGCCGCGCCGATCGACCGGGGCCGGCTTATGCAGTAGCGCAGCGGCTGAGGGCTTCACAAGCATGCACGAATTTCTGACACGCAATTCAACCCACAAATCCTTTGTTACCCGCGCTAGAAATCAACTGAGGAGACAAGAATGTCGGCGAGTATACAGACCAACGGCACAGTATTATTCGATTTTACATCGCTCGCTTGCCTCTCATTTGCTCCGGAATGGGACAGCACGCCTCGAGTATCTGGCGAAGGCCTGCAGCGCCCCGCATTTACCTGATCATATTGTGCGAAGAGAGATCCTTGCCTTACGGGACTTGGATATTCCGTCGTTCATCGGGCGCGGATCGCCCGGGAAAAAGTTCCCGTCCACTAGAGCCGTGCAACAGGCTGCCGACAGGATCCTCGCCGCCACACCAAGTGTCGAATATTCTGTGGCCTTTTCTTAAGGTATGTACGGCCAATAGGTGCATCGGTAGTAGTCGACCGGCTCAAACTGCGATGCGGGCGGCAGTCCGTTTTTCTCCGGTAAGACGATTGTAACTAAGTCGTCGCGCTCAGTGAGCTCATAGACGCGGATCACGGTCGTTTTTGGAATTGCGATGACGTCCTTCGGCGGGGTCCCGTTTTCAGCCAAGAAAAAGTCTCCGAGCTTCGCCCAAAGTTCTCTTGCTCTTGTTAATCCGGCCTCGGTCGGCGGGACCTTGGTGCACAATGCGCGGTCAGCCACATTCTGCGCTTCGTTGCTGTCCATGTATTCGCAAAAAGCTCGTGTCGCCTTCCTTCTTGCTTCCGAGCCTGGCTTATCTATCGCCCATGAATTCATCAATCTTCTCCTCAGTAGCTTTGGAGCCCATTATTGTTTCGCTGGGGAGCGGCTCCAATTAATCGCTCCCTCGCGGAGCGAAGCTACCTTCTGCCGGATGGCATCAATAGCGTCGCGAAATTCCTTTTCCGTTCGGATGTTTTCGAAGCGGGGGTCGATCAGGGCGGAACGATATTCGGTCCAGCCGCTCGCCGCGGCCCGCACAAAATATTTCACAGCATTATCCTTCGAACCGAGCGCGGATTCTATTGCGGCCGCTTCGTACAGCATCTGGGAGTTACGCGAAGCTGCTTTCAACTGAGCGAGCAAAGTGGCGAGGCGCGTTTGAAGCAGTTCGCGGCCTTCGTCGCTTCTTCCCGTTCGCAAGAGCAGAGTTCCAAGCGCGGACTTGAAACTGAGAGCCTCATAAAACTGACCGCCGCCATCGGGCGCGTTCTTCTGGAGAGCCTCGTAGAGCTCGATCGCTTCTTGGTGATGGCCGGTAAAGAACTCCACTTGCGCTCCCATTTGCCGGGCGAGTTCGAAGTTCTGATATCGGTTCTCGTTCTCAAGCCAGAGTGTTCTGGCGGTGGGAGCATCCCCTTGTAAAAGTCGCAAGTGGCATAGTCCCATCCAGCCTTCGGGCATATCGGGTTGAAGATCGCTGACTCGACGATAGGCGGCCTGAGCCTCTTCATCTAAACCGAGTTCAACCAGACAGTCTCCCATAAGATGCTCGTAAGTCGCGGGACGAGTCTGCCATTGGCTCGCGAGCTTGGACCAACGTAATGCCCGGTCGGGACGACCCATCATGACAGAAATAGCACCGAGGTGGCTGGCGAGTCGCTCTTGCATGCCATCGACGTCGATCGCCGCGTAGATTTCGTCCTGGGCTCCTTCGAAGTCGCCTTTCTTTTCCAAGGCCATCGCCAGGGCGCGATGGGCTTCACTGCGATTGGGCCCGAGGCGGATAGCTTCGCGCGCGACTGTTTGTGCTTTCTCGAGCAGTTTTGGATCAAATAAGAAACTTGTGCGGCCAAGGCACGCGAGCGCGAGATGCGCGTGGGAGATAGCCGACGAGGGCTCGAGGGCGATCGCCTGTTCGAAACACCGAATTGCGCGGTCTAAATCCTGGCCTGTTCGTCGATCGCTCAATTCCTTACCGGCCAGAATAAATTCACGCGCGGCGGTGTTGCGCATTGCGGCATCATCTTCCACGGTCCCAGCCGCAAACAAATCTTTGCGCTTAAGAATCGAATCAAGTGCGGCCGCCATGTCGGAGGTCGGGCCAAGGGACAGAGCAAGCGACTCACGCTCGATAACTTTGTGCCAGAGCGCAGTGCCATCGGTTGCATTGAGAAGGTGCAATCCGAGCCGCATCTTACCGTTAGCTCGCCGCAGAGTCCCCGTAAGAACAGTCCGCACGCCGTAGCGACGTCCAATTTCTTTGATGTCGCCAGTTGCCGCCGCCATGGCCCATTCGGAGGCATCCCCAATTGGTACGATTTTCGTAGGAGCGCTCTTATCCAAGATGGGATCTAAGAGTGACGCGAGTTCATTCGAAATCGTTGGCTCCGATGAAATGCTATCGAGATCCAGGATCGGCAATACCGCGACAGAACGTAAACCAATCTGGTCATTGCGAACGGTGTTCTCTAATCCGCGTCGGCTTACTTCGCGCACTGAACTGAGTGCTACGGGGAAAAGCGCCACGGCTATGACGCTAGCTAAGACCGGATTGCGTTTTGACCAACGCCATAGTTTCGCGGGCGGTGAAACTGGGCGCGCCATGATCGGCCGGCCTTCGAGCCACCGTTCCAAGTCTTCGGCGAGATCGTGGGCGGAGGGGTAGCGGAGGTTGGGGTCGCGTTCGAGGCAGCGGGCACAGATCGTTTCGAGGTCGCGGTCGGCGAGTTTGGAGAGCGTGCGGAGTTTGGGGGCGGGGGAATCGGCGGCCTGGCGAATGACGGAGAGGGCGTGAGTGCCGAGGAAGGGAGGGCGGCCGGCCAGGAGATCGAAGAGGATGGCGCCGAGGCTGTAGATGTCGGCGGTGGGTTTGAGGTCGGCGGCGGACTGGCTGGCTTGTTCGGGGGCGATGTAGCCGGGGGTGCCGAAGATCGTGAGGGTGCGGGTGAGATCGCTGGTGGTGTCGAGCCATTTGGCGAGGCCGAAGTCGCTAACGAGCGGCTCGCCGCGCGCGTCGAGGAGGATGTTCCCGGGCTTCAGATCGCGATGAAGAATGCCGCGGCTGTGGGCGTACTGGACGGCGCGCGTGATTTTCGCGACGAGCGCTACGCATTGGCGGGGATCGTTGCGCAACGCCGGGCCCGCCTGTTGCAACGTGCCGCCGGGCGCGAACTTCATGCTGAAGAACGGCAACCCGTCCTCGCTCTCGCTCACCTCGTAGATGGGCAGGATGTTCGGATGATCAAGGCTGGCAGCGGCCTGGGCTTCGCGACGGAATCGGGCGAGGGTTTCGCGCGAATCGGAGTGATAACTCAGGACGCGTTTCACAGCGACGATCCGCCGGGAATGGCGTTGCCGGGCGCGATAGATCACGCCCATGCCGCCGCGCCCGATCTCCTCGAGAATCTCGTAATTGCCGAGGCGCCAGTTCTGGTCGGGCAAACGCACTTCGGCGAGGATATCGCTGAGCGTTTCGGCTTCGGCTTCATCGCCGGGGTCGAGCCCGGCTTCGAGCAGGCAGCCGACGCAAAGGCCGCCCGCAATGTGCGATGAGGAATCGCAATGCGGGCAGGGCCGCGGATCGACGAGCACGCTCGCGATGGAATCGGACAGGCCCGGAGAGAGAATCTTCATCACAGGGCAGCGGAATCAGCGGCGAGCACGCCGCAGAGGTGGCGAATTTCATCATCGATCTCGGCGGGATCGGCGACCGTCTCGGCGACTTCGTCCCGCAGGAGGCTGCGATAACGCTGCCGCAAACGATGGACGAGGCGTTTCACGGTTGTTTCGGGCACGCCGAGCGTGTGCGACAACGTCAGATAAGAAACGTCTTCGCGTTCAGCGCCGAGACACGACCGCAACGTCTCAAACGCGCGCAGTTTTCCCTGGCTTTCGCATTCCTCGCGCAGCCTCCGCAACGCCTGCTCGACGACGGTCGCAGCCCAGCGCAAATCGAAGAGCCGCTCCGCCGGCCACGATTCGAGAGCGTGCGCCGACACCGTCAGTTGCGACGGCGCCTCCGCCATCCAGTCGTCCCACGAAACGAACTGAAGATCGCCGCCACGTTTCCGTGCGTGTTTTTTCGCGACGGCGTCGTTGAGGAAATTCTGGAGCGACTTGAGCAGAAGGGAGCGAAATCTTCCGCGCGTCGGATCGGCATGTTTAAGCCAATTACCTTCCAGCATCATAAGAAAAAAATCCTGGGTGAGATCCTGCGCGTCCTCCGGCGAATGACCGCGGCGGCAAACGAAGGAAAAGATCGGTCGCCAGTAAAGCCGGCAGAGCTCGGCCAGGGCCTGCTTCGACTTTCGATCGTCGCCGGCGAGATCGGCCGAGGTCAGAATGAGACTCCAACGCGTTGTCGCGAAATTGCGCGGGGAGCCGCCGCCTTCCGCAGCTACACTGGAGTTCACGGGGGCCGATAATGATTTTCAGTTCCATGTAAGACAAGCCTAAAGCAGGGGCTCCTCGTTAGGTGAAAAGCCGGCCCGCTTTCTACTACGGAAATCGGGAGGGCAAGTTTCGGCTCATCGCAGGGACGCCTTGCCCTTCCTGAGACATCGCGCATTCTTCAACGAACCCGCAGCGTTTTGGCAGATGACTCCTGATTCTCACGGTGACGTGATCCGCCTCGAGCAAATCGAAGTGCTGGTCCACATTGGCGTGCCGGACGACGAACGCTCTCAAGCGCAGCGTCTTACCGTCACCGTGAGTTTGTGGCCCACGCGGTCCGCCGCCGGGTTGAATGACAACATCGAGAACGCGGTGAATTACGCCGAGGTTTGCGAGGAAGTGCGCCGCTTCGTTGAAAGCCGGCGCGACCGCCTCATCGAGACCCTGGCCGACGCGCTGGCCGCCCGGTTGTTGGACCGTTTCCAAATAACGCGCGTTGCCGTCGAGATTCGGAAGTTCATTTTGCCGAAAGTGAGGTTTGTTTCGGTGAGCGTGACGCGCGAGCGTGCGCAGAACTAACCATGCGCCAGGGACGATTCGACGAACCAGCCAGCGAAACGGCCCAGCTTTATAGCGAGTCGATCTCGATCGATTGGCGGCTTTACCCGCACGATATCAAAGGTTCCCTGGCGCACGCGGCCGCGCTGGCCCGCGCCGGCATCGTGACGAAAGAAGAGCACGAACAAATCGTAGCCGCGCTCACCGTGATCGAAGCGGAGATCAAGGCCGGCGATTTCCGCTGGGACCGGGCGCTGGAAGACGTCCACATGAATATCGAGGCTGAGCTGACGAAACGGGTCGGCGCGGCCGGCGCGAAGCTGCACACCGCGCGGAGCCGGAACGACCAGGTCGCGCTCGATCTGCGGCTCTACGTCAAAGCGGAAGGCGCCGAGGTCTGCACCCGCCTGCGCGCGCTCCAACGCGCCCTGCTCGCTTTGGCCGATTTGCATCGCAACGTCGTCCTGCCCGGATACACGCACCTGCAGCGCGCCCAGCCGATCCCGCTGGCCCATTATTTCCTGGCGCACATCGAAGCGCTCGAACGCGACCACGCCCGGGTCCTCGATGGCGTCCGGCGCGCGGACGTTCTCCCGCTCGGTTCCGGCGCCATCGCCGGCTCGACCATTGCGCTCGACCGCGAGTGGCTCGCGCGCGAGCTCGGGTTCTCGAAAGTCAGCCAGAACAGTCTCGACGCGATCGGCGACCGCGATTTTGTGGCGGAATTTCTTTTCGGCCTGGCGCTCATCGGCATGCACCTCTCCCGCCTGAGCGAGGAATTGATTCTGTGGAGCACGGCCGAGTTCGGGTTCATCAGCTTCAGCGACGCGTTTTCGACCGGCTCCAGTTTGATGCCGCAAAAGAAAAATCCCGACATGGCGGAACTGACGCGCGGCCGAACGGGACGGCTCTACGGAAACCTGATCGCGTTGCTGACGACGTTAAAAGGTCTGCCGGCCTCGTATCAACGGGACCTGCAGGAAGACAAAGGGCCGCTCTTCGATTCGGTGGCGACCGTGAAGGAGGCGCTGCAGATCTTTGCCGCGATGTTGCCGGAACTGACCATTCACACGGCTCGAATGGAAAGCGCGGCCGGCGATCCGAACCTGCTCGCGACGGATCTCGCGGAATACCTGGTCAAAAAAGGAATGCCGTTTCGCGAAGCGCACGAAGCGGTCGGCAAGCTCGTGGTGCGGGCGATGGCGGCGAAGCGCGCGCTGAATAACATTTCGCTGCTCGAGATGCAGGAAGTGTCGCCCTTGTTTCAGGACGACGTCCTGAAAGTGTTCGATGTTCGCGGCTCGCTCGCGCAACGGACGGCGGTCGGGGCGCCGTCGCCGGCGAACGTCGCGGCGCAGATCGCGCGCTGGAAAAGCCTGCTCTAATCGCTCTGCTTGTTTAGCCGGGCAATCGCCATAACCTTCCCGGCGTGGAAACCGGTTGGGACATCGTGTCGGCGAAGTCGTGCTTCAAAGATCGCAACGTCGAGATCGTGGAAGAAGAGATCCGCAGCCCGGCAAAACGCGAGCCGCGGTCGTGGACGGTGGCGCGGCGCAAACGGGCCGTGGTCGTCGCGGCCATGACGGCGGAGGGCGGGCTCATCCTGATTCGCCAGGAACGCATTCCAATTCGGGCCGCGATCTGGGAAGTGCCGGCCGGCCAGATCGATGACGAATCGGAGACAGAGCCCGACGCGATTGCGGCTGTCGCTCTGCGCGAGTTGCGGGAAGAAACCGGCTTCGAATTGGCCGAGGAGGGCGACCTGATTTCCCTGGGCGATTACTTTACGTCCCCCGGTTTTACCAATGAGCGCGGCTATTGCTTTTTGGCGCGGCCCATCCGGGAATGCGCGGAGGGCCATTCGCGCGAGGAATCCGAATCGATCCTGGACTGTCGCGCGTTCAGTGCGCGAGAACTCCAGGCCATGATCGCCGGCAACGAAATTCGCGATGCCAACACGTTGGCGATTTGCGCGCGGCTGGTCGCTCGCGGGCTTCTCTCCTTCGGCGAAATCTGAGCCATGGCGTTGCGTGACGTTTTCAAGTTTCGGGATCTCCCGGAAAGCGAAACCTCGAAGCCGTTTCTCGAACATCTCGAGGACCTCCGTTGGACGATCGTGAAAATGGCGATCACCCTCGTTCTGGCGATGGTCGTCTGCTTCTTCTTTCGCTCTGCCCTGGTTCACATCATGCAACGTCCGTTGCGCCATATCGATCCGACGATCGGCGCCCTTCGCGCCCTCGCCATCACCGATTCGTTTACCATCTCGTTCCGGCTCGCCTTTTACGCGGGCATGGTCGTCGCCTTTCCGCTTCTTCTTTATTTCATGGCGGAGTTTGTCCTGCCCGCGCTCACCGCGATGGAAAAGCGACTCGTCTTTCCCGCGATTCTGGTCAGCTTCGGCTTGTTCCTTATCGGGGTGCTGACCGCCTATTACTGGCTGCTGCCGAAAACGATTCTCTTTTTCTTTAACGACACCCAATCGCTCGGTTGGGTTCCGGCCTGGACGGTCCAGGAATATTACGCCTTCGTGACGCGTTTCACGATCGCGTTCGGGCTCGCTTTCGAACTGCCGGTCGCCGTCCTGGCCCTCGTGCGCTTTGGCCTGATCACCTACGAATTCATGGTGCGGACCCGGCCGTACGCGGTCGTCCTGATGTTCATCTTTGCGGCAATCATTAGCCCAACGCCGGATGTCCTGACGATGATCGCGATGGCGTTGCCCATGTGCCTGCTCTACGAGAGCTGCATCTGGATCACCTGGTTCGTCCGGCGCAAACAGGCGCGCGCGGCGCTCGATCAGCCTCATGGGTAATTCGCTCGCCGTTTATTATTACATCTTCGCGGCCTTTGCCGTCTGCCTGGGCGCGGCCGTTGGCTCTTTCCTGAACGTCTGCATTTATCGGATGCCGCTCGATCTGTCGGTCAACGAGCCGCGCCGTTCTTTCTGCCCGTCGTGCAAAAAACAACTGACCTGGTCCCAGAACGTTCCGTTGTTGAGCTGGCTTTTTCTCCGCGGCAAATGCGCGAACTGCGGCGCGCGCATTGCCTTTCGCTACTTCGCCGTCGAGCTGCTGACGGCGCTGCTGTTCCTGTGGGTCTGGAAGGTTTTTCCGTGGCCAATGGCGTTCGCCTACTGGGTTTTCGTGTCGCTGCTCGTCGCCGCGACCTTCATCGACTTCGAGCATTTCATTATTCCGGACGAGATCACGATTGGCGGCACGGTCGCCGGAATCGTCGCCAGCCTCGCGGTTCCCGAACTGATGGGCACCGCCAGCCGCGGACGCGCCCTTCTCATCTCGGCGCTCTCCGCCGCGCTCGGTTATGTCCTTCTCTGGGTCGTGCTGGAAGCCGGGAAAAAAGCGTTCGGGAAAAAGCGAATCAAGCTGGACGGTCCCACGCCGTTCCGTTGGATGCGGAAAGGCGACGACGCCGATTTTGCCGTCGGGGAGGAGCAGGGGCTGTGGAGCGATTACTTCGCGCGCGAAACCGATCAGCTCATCCTGCATTGCGACGAGGCGACGGTGGGCGACCGCAACCTCGGCGCGACCAATCTCCGTTTTCACTACGACCGGGTCACTCTGGCCGGCGAAGAAATCGCCCTGGACACGCTCGACCGGATCAGCGGCGTCGTCCGCGAACTGGAAATTCCGCGCGAAGCGATGGGCCGGGGCGACTTAAAATTTCTCGCCTGCATCGGCGCGTTCCTCGGCTGGCGCGCGGTCTTGTTCAGCGTCTTCGCCGGTTCGCTTGTCGGCTCGCTCGTCGGATTGGTGACGCTGCTGATCGGCAAACGCGTCTGGTCCGCGAAGCTGCCGTTCGGCCCTTACCTGGCGCTGGGCGGGTTGATCTGGATGTTCTTCGGCGAAGCGCTCCTGAGCTGGTACACCGCGCTCGTCAATCCGTAACGATCACGATTGGGTGTTCGCGCAATACGTGTCGTGGATGGCGTGGTTAATCTCGGCCAGCCGGTCCTGGATTTGTTCGAGATACTCGTGCAGCCCGAATTTGAAAATGTCGCCGATGGTCGCGTAATCCAGATCGTAGCGGAGCCGGCCGGATAAGCGCTCGGCTTCATTGGCGTATTTCGTTTCGCTCGAGCCCGAGATGTGGTGGAGCGCCGTGTCGAAGCAATCGAGGCTGAACCGGATCGACCGCGGAAAGGCCGAGTGGGTGATGATGAACTCCGCGACTTTCCAGGGCGCCACCTGCCCGAAATAAATTTTCCGATACGCTTCCAGCGCGCTGCAGGAGCGGAGCACGGCCATCCACTGGATGGTGTCGATGTTGCCGCCGACTTCTTCGCCGCTCGGCAAGAGGATGTGATATTTAATGTCGAGAATCCGCGACGTGCAATCGGCCCGTTCGAGGAGTTTTCCGATGCGGATGAAATCCCAGCCCTCGCCGTGGGTCATGGTTGCGTCCGTCGTTCCCTGAAACAGATGCGAGCCGGTAATGATCCGCTTGAAAAACTCGTAGGGGCTCGTCTTGACCAGCTTCTTCGCCGTGTCGCTTTTCGCGAAGAGATAAAGCCGGTTGATCTGCTCCCACATTTCGCTCGAGATTTGTTCGCTCGTGGTTCGCGCGTTTTCGCGGGCGCGCGTCAGGCACGACACGATCGAGTTCGGGTTCTTCTTCTGCAGGCTGACGAAATCGATCACCGCCCGCCCGTCCGGGTTCGGGTAGAGCGACGCGAACAATTCCGGGACCTCGAGCGAGCTGATGATCGGGTCCCATTGCTGGTTCGGATCCGCTTCGTGCTGATTGGTCAGGTCGAGCAACATCTGGAGATTCACTTCCGCGATGCGCGCGTTGTTCTCCGCGCGCTCGATGTAGCGGCTCATCCAGTAGAGCGAATCGGCGACGCGGCTGAGCATCAGGCTTCTCCGTTTTCGAGCACCCAGGTGTCCTTGCTTCCGCCGCCCTGCGAAGAATTAACCACGAGCGAACCTTTCCGGAGCGCGACCCGCGTCAGCCCGCCGGGGACGATCGTGACCTTTTCGCCGTAGAGGATGAACGGGCGCAGGTCGACGTGGCGGCCTTCCATGTTGTCGTCGCAAAACGAGGGGGCGCGCGAGAGCGGGACCACCGGTTGGGCGATGTAATTCCGCGGATTCTTGCGGACTTTCTCCTTGAACTTGTCGCACTCGGCCTTCGTCGCCTGCGGGCCGACCAGCATTCCGTAGCCGCCGCTCTCGTTGACGGCTTTCACCACCATCTCGGGAATGTGTTCGAGGATGTAGGTGAGATCCTCTTTCACCGAAGCGAGGTAGGTCGGCACGTTCGGCAGGAGCGCGTCTTCGCTCAGGTAATAGCGAATCATCTTCGGCACGAAATGGTAAACGGCCTTGTCGTCCGCGATGCCGGTGCCGATGGAATTCGCCAGGCTTACATTGCCGTCGCGATACGCTTCAACGAGGCCGGGAACTCCCAGTCCGGAATCTTTTCGGAACACCTGGGGATCGAGGAAATCGTCGTTGATCCGGCGATAAATCACGTCGACCTGCCGCGGGCCTTTGGTCGTGCGCATGAACACCCGGCCGCCTTGCGCGACCAGATCGCGGCCTTCGACGATCTCGATTCCCATGGACCGCGCGAGGAACGAATGCTCGAAGTAAGCGGAGTTGTAAACGCCGGGAGTCAGGAGCACGACCGTTGGTTCCTGCTGGCCATGCGGCGCGATGTAGCGGAGCACGTTCAGCAATTCCTGGCTGTAATCCTCCACCGGCCGGACGCGATATTGCCCAAGCAGATTCGGGAAGGTGCGCTTCATCGTCTGGCGGTTCTCGATCACGTAGGAAACGCCGGACGGACAACGCGCGTTGTCTTCCAGGACGAGATAATTGCCCTTGTCGTCCCGGATCAGGTCGGTGCCGCAAACGTGGATGTAAACATTCCGCGGCACATCGAAGTGCATGAATTCCGGCCGGAAATGGGCGGCTTCCCAGACGATAGATTTCGGGATCACCCCGTCGCGCAGGATGTTTTGCTCGTGATAAATGTCGTGGAGAAACAGGTTCAACGCCGTGATTCGCTGGACGAGTCCGCGCTCGATTTTGTCCCATTCCTCCGCGGGAATGATTCGCGGCAGCAGGTCGAAGGGGAAGATGCGTTCCGTTCCCTGGTCGTCGTTGTAAACCGTGAAAGTGACGCCCTGGCTCAGGAAAGTGGACGCGGCCAGGGCGCGTTTCCGTTCGAACTCGTCGCGGTCCATTTCCTTGAAGCGCGCCAATAATTTGCTGTAATGGGGCCGCGCCTCGTCCGGGGCGGCGAACATTTCATCATAGAAATCTCCGAGCTGATAGTCGGAGAAGAAATCACCCATAAATTCAGTCTGGCAGCGCGGTAAATCGAAGCAAATGGATATCGTGACAAGAAACGGAGCGGACCACGAAAATGCGTGTGCGCGGGTCGCCGCTCAGTTTCAACAGCCGTGGCTGCGCAGTTATGTCCGGAGCAAACTGCGCAGCGACCGGATTTATGCGGCGGCCTACGACTTGTTAGGCCGTTCCAACGAGCCGATCCTCGACGTCGGTTGCGGCGTGGGACTGCTGGCGTTTTACCTGCGGGAGCGCGCCTGCCTCCAGCCCATTCTTGGCCTCGACCTGGACGCGCGCAAGATCGAACGCGGCGCGGCCATCGCCGCCCGTCGATATCGGGGCGTCGAGCTTCGTTTTCAGGATGTCGGCGCGCAACTGCCCGACTTTCGCGGCAACGTCGCCCTCTTCGATGTCCTGCATTACCTGCCGGAGACGAAGCAGACGGCGTTGCTCTCCCGCCTCGCCGAACTTGTCGCGCCCGGCGGCGTTCTCATCATTCGCGATTCGCTTCGCGAAATGCGGCCGCGCTTCTGGATGACATGGCTCGCCGAAAAGTTTGCCCAGACGATTTCGTGGAACATCGATGTCGCGCTCCATTTCCCGTCGCGCCGCAGCATCGACGATGTCTTTGATGGCGAATTCCACCGCCAGAGCCGGCCGCTCTGGGGCGCGTCGCCGTTCAACAATCACATTTTCATTTACCGGCGGCGTGCGGCCGAAGCTGTTCCGCCCGCGGCAGAACGCAACGGTAACCCTTCTCCGTTAGTCCAGTCAGCGTCAGTTCCAGGCAGCGCGGGTTGAATTCCGGATCGTTTTCGGCGCGGTGGCCTTCATGGAGCAACACGATCGCGCCCGGACTGATGTTCCGGACGATCCGGTCCGCCACCTTCGCCGGATCGCGCAGAACGGTGTCGAGACCGCGCACGGTCCAACCGATCAGGTCCAGCTGGCGCCGCTCCAGTTCCGGATGGACGAACACATTTTTTAAACCGACGGGCGCGCGGAAAAAACGGGCAGGCCGGTCGGGCGCGCTCCGCAGCAGCTCGGCGCAGCGATCGATTTCCGACGCGATCCGGCGCGGCCCGGCGATCCAGAAAGAAGAAGTCGGATGCGAGTAGGTGTGGTTCGCGATCTCATGGCCGCGCGCCAGGATTTCGGTCACGAGATGCGGATTTTGTTCCGCATGCGCGCCGATGAAGAAAAACGTCGCGCGCGCCTGGAAGCGGTCGAGCAGGTCGAGGAACACGATCGTGTGCGCCGGCGAAGGGCCGTCGTCGATCGTCAGCCAGACTTCGGGTTCCGTTGTTTCGAACGACTGCATGACGGGGCCGAACCACTGGCAATTCGCGATGAGCGTCGGGTAAAGAAGAAGGACGTGAGACAGGAAAATGGGAGCGAGCGCGGCGACCAGATTGATCTGGAGCAGAAAAAATCCCAGGAACGGCGCGACGAAGGCGAACGCCAGCAGTGCGCGGCTGGCGCCGCGGCCGAACTTAGAGGCGGGCCGCTTTGCCATTGCTAAAGGCCAGGATGCCGGCCGCGATCAGGTTCATGGCGATCGCGGTTAACCACAGCGCCGCAATTTCGCCGGCGAACGAACCGTTTTGCACGAGTGCCAGGGCCATCGCGGCGGTGGTGGCGACGATCAAAATCCCTTGTCCGCGCCGCACCGGGAGCGAGCGAAGAAGACCCATGCCGTGGAGCAGTTTCAGAATCAAGGAATTGAGATAGAGCATGAGCAGCCAAAAGAGCCAGACGAGAAACGCGAGCGCAACGGACATCAATCCGCTCGACCACCAGCTCGTCCCGTCGGGAATGAATCGCGCGAAATACAAATAGGTGATGGCAAAAATGGCCAGGTGCGCCGCCCACGCTTCCGCGCTGTTTTTTTCGGCGCGGATGGAGCTGCCACCTCGCCAGTGCGCGAGGAGCCGCGGCAGCGCGAAATAAAAACGAGGCGACTCTGGTTGGTTCATCGGGCAAAAATTGGGGTGAACGCGAACCATTGTTCCCAGCGACTGGCGACTACTTCCTCGAGAACAGAGGACCATTCGGCCGCACCGCGGGCGATATCGGTCTCGCGGGAGCCGCTGGCCTGGAGGCGGATCGGTTCGCGCACGATGACCTGGTAGCTGCGACATCCGCTCCGGGCGATGAAGAGCGGATAAATCGGCGCCTGCGCGACGAGCCCGAGAACAAAGGGACCATTTGGGATTTTGGCGGTCGCACCGAAGAGCCGCGCATCGATCTCGGCCACGCCACCTTCGATCCGGTCGCCCTGGATCGAGACGATCTCGCCGTCGCGCAACGCCTTCAGCAAGTCGAACGAGAGAAGCGCGCCGGCAGTGTTGTAATCGACTTTCACGCCGCGTTCCCCGGCTTTCTGGAGCGACGCGCTGACATGCTCCGCGCTTTCGGGATGCGGCTCCGGCGCCCGAACCATCCGGATTTCGCGATGGAATTTCTCCGCGAACAAGGCCGCGCCAAGGTCGTAGCTTCCCATGTGGGCGGTCAGGACGATCGCGCCCGGACCGGCGCCGAGTTCCTCCAGCCATTCGGCGCCGATTATTTCGTAGGAGAATTCTTCGTGGATGCGCCGATAGATCGCTGCCTCGGCAATCGTCCAGGCAAAGTTATAGAGCGTGCGAAAAGCGCGGAGGTAATTCATCGCGCGCCACGAACCGGGCAGCACGACCGCGAGGTTGGCCACGACGGCGCGCCGGGCCGGCGCCGCGAAAAAGAAAAAGAAGACGGTGAAAAAGAAAATGTTAACCGGATAAAAATAGAACGGCAGATTGACGACCGCCCAGTCGAGGTATCGCCGCCAGAAAACGCCTTTGACGGCGAAGCCGCCCAGCCGGCTCACAAAGGCGCGGCGACCGGCGCGGAAGCCGCGGTCGATTGCGTTCCGATCTGCGGGGCGGCGTCGGGCGCGAAAATGAGCCGGAGATTGGTCAGCTCCGCGCGCCACCAATGCCCGATTCCTTTCCGGATGAGTTTCCGGACGCGGCCATCCGGCACGAACCCGTCATACAATTCGCGCCAGCCGGCGTTCCGTCTTCCGAAGCAGCCCTTCGCGAGCCGGCGTTTCGCCAGGACCACGAGGCGCCGGTTGTAGAAGTTCATCAGCGCGCCGACGATTCGGCCCGGCGTTCCCTCGAAAGGCAGATGAAGAAATTCGCGTTCGGGATCGCGATAGACCGGCATGACGAGCCCGATGAAATACATGCCGACGTCGAGGAGGAGCGCGGCCGCCATCAGTTCGGCGTCGCCCATGTAGTGATACTTGTCCTTGTAAAGCGTCTCGAACCAGAGCCGGTAGGTCACGGGATATTGCTCGTTGTAATAAGAGAGGTCCTTCGAGACATTTTCGCCGGCGAGGCTGCGCGCCACGAGGTCGGCCGCGAAGTAGCTCGTGTAAGAACAAAAATCGAGGCCGGGACTGTAAAGCGGATCGATGAACCCGGCCGCGTCACCGACCGCGATCCACGCGTCGCCGCAGACCGTGTCGCTCCAATAGGGAAGGGCCGAGTAAGCGTGGGTGTCGTGCTCGATGACCTGGGCGCTGCCGAAAATTTCCGCTCCGACTGGATGGCTGAGCAGGTGCGCGCGCAGGCGTTCGCTCAGGTTCGGGCCCTCGGGCAATTTGAAAATGCGCGAGTCGTACACGATCCCGGCACTCACGTCGCCGCCGCGGAGCGGAATGATCCAGCACCACCAGCCGTGGCCCATGAGATGGTTCGTCGCCCAGTTCCGGCTCGTCCGGCAGGCGTTGGCGTAATCGCGAAACTTTTCGCGCCACTCGTAGCTGTCCCAATCTTTCACGCCGGTGAACCGCGCCCAGACGGCGTTGATGGGATGCTCGGTGTTTTGGTGGAAGTGGCCGAGCTTACGGGCGAGCATCGCGCCGCGGCCGGTGGCATCGACGAGCCAGCGAGTGCTCACTCGACCGGACTCGCAGGACACATATGACCTGTTCTTTTCGAGCTCGATGCCGGTCACTTTTGCCGGGCGCTGCAATTCGCAACCGGCCTCCACTGCCATCTCGAGCATGTGCTGGTCGAGGGTGCTGCGATCGACCTGGAAAGTGGGGAGGCGCGCCTGGTATTTTGCGCCGAGTTCGACGCAATCGTCGAACGGCTGGTCGGGCCGGTTCGCGAACCACATCCGCAATCCCTGCTTTGCCAGGTGATGGTGCCCGAGATAATTCGTGAGGCCAAGGAGCCGCGTCATGTAGCAGCTGCTCAGCTCGGTCGTGGATTCGCCGACCTTGCGATCGAACTCCGCGCTCTTCTCGATGATGAGGACACGGGCGGCCGGATGTTTCCGTTTTATCATCAACGCCGTGGCCGCGCCGGAAAAGGCGCCACCGACGATCACGACATCGTAGTCCAGTTCCATGAGCAGCGAAGATGATGGACTCGGGGCCTGGGAAACGCAACGCTTCCGCTTCCATGGAGAGGGTGGCGAACAAGGAACGGCGCCTGGTCGACATGCATGTCCACATGGTCGGGAACGGCGGCGGTGGTTCGGGCGGCTGGCTGCGCCTGGACGGCTGGCATCGCTGGCTTGCGGGTTTCATGCTCCGCCAGCTCGGCGTCCCCGCGAGCGCGCTCGAAGGCAATCTCGAGGCGATCTACTCCGCTCATCTCGCCCAACTGGTCCGCGGTTCCTCGATGGACGCCGTCGTCCTCCTCGCCCACGAGCGCGTCCACGATCCTGACGGCACGCCGCGCGACGATCTCGGCTCGATGTTCGTCCCGAACGACGTTGTCCTCGATCTCGCCGCAAAATTTCCGGAGTTTCTCGCCGGCGTCTCCATCCATCCGGCGCGGCGTGATGCCATCGACGAACTGGAACGCTGCCTCGAGCGCGGCGCTGTCCTGATGAAATGCCTGCCGAATTGCCAGAACATCGATCCGTCGGATGAGCGCTACCGTCCGTTCTGGGAACGAATGGCGGCAGCCGGTCTTCCGCTCCTGGCCCACACCGGCGGCGAGCACACGGTCCCCATCGTCAACGCTGCTTATGCCGACCCGAAATTACTCCGGCTCCCGCTCGAATGCGGAGTGACGGTGATCGCGGCGCATTGCGCAACGGGCAGCGGCCTGTTCGATACGGATTACTTTGCCGACTGGGTGGCGATGCTTCGCGAGTTCCCGAATCTTTACGGCGACCTGAGCGCGCTCGTTTCCTTGAATCGTTGCGCTCATTTGCGCGATTGCCTGCGAGAGGAGATCGCGCCGCGGATTCTGCATGGCAGCGATTTCCCGGTGCCGGTGCTCGGCCACCGGCTCTGGCTGCAAGGCTGGATCGATCGCGCGACGTTCCGCCGCTGCCAAAGCATTCGGAATCCCCTCGAGCGCGACTGGCAGTTCAAACGCGCGCTCGGATTCGGCGATGAAACGGCGACGCGCGTGAACGGGCTGCTGCGACACGATTATGTCAGCATCGATGATCCTTACTAACGCCCGCCTTATCTTCCCGGACGGAATTCGGGACGGCCTCGAGGTTGTCGTCGAAGACGGGAAGATCGCGGAAATTCAGGAGCGCTCGTCGGTCGGCGAAGCGATCGATCTGCGGGGAAATTTTCTCGCTCCAGGGTTCATCGATCTTCACGTCCACGGCGCGCTGGGCCGCGACATGATGGAGGCGACGCCCGACGCTTTCCGCGCGATTTGCGATTATCACGCGACTGGCGGCACGACCTCGCTTTGCCTGACGACGGTTACCGCTCCGTTGCCGGAAATCGTCGAAGTGCTCCGCGCCGCGCGCGGTGTCCGGAACGATCTGAAACAAGTCGCCGGGATCCACGTCGAGGGACCGTTTATCTCGAAGGCGCGGCCCGGCGCGCAACGCGTCGAATTCATTCGCGACCCGGAAACGCCTCTGGTCGACGAACTCCTCGCCTACGCCGACGCGATCAAGATCATGACGCTCGCTCCGGAGCTGCCCGGGTCGTTGGCGCTCATCGATCGTCTCCGGTTACACAAGATCGTCGTCAGCGGCGGACACAGCGACGCGACCGATCTCGAGGCGCGCGCGGCGGCGGAATACGGGATGCGGCACGTCACTCATACTTTCAATGCGATGTCGTCCGCCCGGCGCCAGGGGATTTATCGCGAAGCCGGCCTGCTCGAGTTCGCGCTCAGCGAACCAGACATTACCTGCGAACTCATCGCGGACGGTCATCATGTTTCGCCGACCCTGATGAAATTGCTTTATCGCGCCAAAGGCCCGCGCGGAATTTGCCTGGTGACCGACGCCACGGCCGGCGCGGGCCTGCCGGCCGGCACGGAATTTACTCTGTCCGGGCGCCGATGCGTGGTGGGCGATGGCGTTTGCCTGCTCTCGGATCGGTCGGCCCTCGCGGGCAGCGCGTCGCGCATGATCGATCTCGTTCGCAGCGTCGTGCACCAGGTCGGGGTGCCGTTGCATGAAGCGATTTCGATGGCGACCGCGAACCCGGCGCGGGCCCTCGGCCTGGCGAGCAAAGGCAAACTCAAAGTCGGGGCCGATGCCGATCTTGTTATTCTCTCCCGCGAACTTGAAGTGCGCCGGACGTTGATCGCCGGCGAACGCGTTTTCAAGAGCGAGAAGCTGTAGCCGGGATCGGCGATCCCGGCCCGATGAAGAACACCGCCGCTCGGCCGGGATCACCAATCCCGGCTACAAGGACAGCAGGAAATTCGCGATGTCGATGGAGGCGTTCGGCCTGCCGAGCTGGCTGATGTTGTTCGCCCATTCCCGCCATTGCGCGGCGTCGTTGGCGAAGGCGTTCTCGACCGCGGCGATCACGGCGTCGTGGGTCAACGCCACGGTTCCCGCCTTCGTTTCCACGATGTAACGCGCGTTGCCCTCTTCCTGCCCGGGGATGACGTGGTTCACGATCACGGGGCAACCGGCGCACATCGCTTCCTGCACGGTCGCCCCGCCGGCCTTGCTGATAACGAGATGGTTCGCGCGCAACAACCGCGGCAATTCGTCGCTCCACGAGACCGCTTCGAATTCCTGCGTCACCGTCCGCCGAATTTTTTCCACCGACACCTTCAACCCGGCGTTCCGGCCGACGGTGACGGTAAGCTGAATGTTCCGCAGATCGGCGAGGCGCCGGACCAGCCCGGGCGCGGCGGAGTTCGCCGCATTAATAATATAGAGGACGCGACGGCCGTTTTCGTCGGAGGGCGGCGGGCGAAGTTCTCCCGGCCGAGCGAACACCGGGCTGACGGGAAACCCGAACGTCTTCACTTTCTCGGGCGGAATCCCGGCCTGATAGAGGACCTCGGCGCTGACTTCGTTCGGCAGGATAAAATAATCGGCGCTGCATTGGTACCAGATCGCGTTGACGCTGATCGAGTCCGTCACGACGACGACCCGTTTGTATTGCGGCGCGCCGCCGCGGCCGAACATCTCGTCGAGCATGTGCGAGTAGGCCGGGTAAACCGAGACGATGACGGAAGGCTGGAGGCGCTCGAGAAGCCGGCGCAGATAATTTTTGAGGGGAAAGAAGATCCGAAAATCGCCCACGAAATCCGTCTGGCGATCGAGCCAGCGATAGATGACGCCCCAGACGCGCGGGGTCCGGTTGATCATCCCCATGTAGAGGACGCGGGCCCAGTCGTTCACCACGCCGTAGGTGTCCGCGAAAAGGTCGTGCAGTTCGACGTGAACGCCTTCCGGCGCGACCTTGCGGAGCCCGTCGCGGATGCCGCGCGCGGCGCTGTTGTGCCCTTCGCCGTACCCGGCCGTGAGAATCAGGATGTTTTTCACAACTCGTTAGGCCTGCCATCGTCGGGGCTTGCCCCGCCGAAGCCTTGGCGAAGGCGGGAGAGTTTAATGGATATTTGGTTCCGGCAAAGTAAACTTCGCCGCTATGAACTGGCTCAAGTTCGCCGGGAAAGTATTTCGCCGGCTGATTTACGAGACCGCCATGGACACGACCATGGGACTCGCGGCCCAGATGGCCTACCAGTTTCTGTTCACCCTCGCGCCCGGGCTCCTGTTTCTCTGGCATCTCCTGAGCCTGTTCGGCACCGACCCGGCCAAGCTCCACCAGATGATCAACGTGCTGAAAAACTTTCTCCCGGCCGATCCGAAGGTGCAGGAAATCATCGACTCGCTCGTCGCGAACATCGTTGTCACCGGCTCGACCGGGACCCTGGCGAACGTCGGCATTTTTTTCGGGCTCTGGCTCGGAACGCTTTTTATCTCCACGACCTCGCACGCGCTGAGCCGGACCCACGGCGTGGTCGAGGATCGCAACTGGTGGTCGAAATACATCATCGCGTTCTTCCTCGTGTTCTGGTTCGGCATCATCATTCTCTTTTCCTTCAACGCCATCGTCTTTGGCGAGACCCTGGCCGGCGTCGCCGAGGTGAATTTCCAGCTCTCCATTCCGCTCCAGGAATGGGTCGCATTCCTCAGCCTGCCGCTGACCTGGCTGGCCCTGGTCGGGCTCGCCCTGGCCCTCTACCTCCTCACGCCGGAAAATTATTTCACAGCCCGGCAGGCGCTCCCCGGCGCGATCTTTTTCGCCTTCGGCTGGATGCTCGTCACGAAGCTGTTCCAATTTTACGTGGCGAAATACGACCGGTATAACCCGACCTACCTGGCCCTCGCTTCCATCATCGTCTTGATGACCTGGATGTATCTGACCTGTTTGCTTCTCCTTCTCGGCGGAAAGCTCAACGCGATTTTGCGGCGGGAACGGGAACGCGCCGCGCGCGCGACCGAAGCGGTCCCACAGCCCGCTTGATCGCGCAATCGCGTCTGTTACGCTCGCGTCCCGTGATCCGACTTCGCGTTTTTCTCGGGACAATTTTTGCCTTCACCGCGCTTTGCGGCGTGTTCGTCCGGGCGCAGTCGACCGACGAGAAAAAGAAAAAGGCTCGCGAAGAAATGCGAGCCGTCGCCTCGCCGACTCCCGCGGAGACGCCGAAATCGAGCGCCACGCCGAAACCGGCCACGCGCAAATCGAAGTCGAAGAAGAAGGCGACGCCAACTCCCAAGCCGAAAACGAAGAAGACCCCGGCCGGCGAAGACGACGAGGAGGAAACGCCGGCGCCAACACCGAAAGCGACCAAGTCGCCGGGCAAGAAAGCCGCCGATGAAGACGAGGAAGTAACGCCGAAGCCAAAGGCGAAAGGCACGGCGACCCCAACGCCGGCGAAGAAGAAAAATACCGAAGAGGAGAAGTCACCGGCGCCCAAGGAAAAGCGGACTGACAAAGCCGAACCGGCCAAGACACCGAGCCCGCCCGCGACGACGCCGAAACCGGAACGGACGCAGGTCGAGCCGTCGCCGGTTCCACGACCGGCGCCGCGCCCGAGTTCGCGTCCGGTGCCACCGCAGAGTTCGCTGCCGTCCGACATCACGGTCGAAAAATCCGGAGTCGAACAGGAGCAGGGTTTTGAACCGCCGCCGCCCCCGCCGCCGGTCAAGCGCAGCTGGTGGCCGTTCTCGCGGCAGCCGGCGAATTATCGTTACCTCACCGCCGCGAACATCGACGCGATTCGCCGCGCCCCGGTCCAACGCGCGCGCTGGAAATTCGTCATCGTCCATAACAGCGGGACGCGGCAGGGCAGCGCGAAAGTGTTCGATTACTACCATCGCCACGTCCGCCGGATGAAAAACGGACTCGCTTATCATTTCGTGATCGGCAACGGGACCTCGACGCGCAACGGCCAGATCGAGATTGGCGAACGCTGGATCCGGCAGACGCGCGGCGGCCACGTCCACAGCGATTACATGAACAACATCGGCCTCGGGATTTGTCTCGTCGGCGATTTCAACCGCGACCAGCCGACGCGCGCCCAGCTCGAAGCGTGTGAAGAGCTGATCCGGTATCTCCAGGAACGCTGCGGCAAAATGGTCGTGCGCCCGCATCGCGAAGTGAACCCGCCGCGCTGGGCCACGGATTGTCCCGGCGACGTTTTCCCCTACGGCTGGTTCGGGCGGTTCAGATAGGTTTGCGGAAGCGCACGCCCATCAAAAACAGCGCTTTCTTTTTCAGTGCGAACGGCAACGCCTGGCTCGCGGTTTCCGTCCAACGCACCAGCGCGCGCGGAAGGATTTTCAGGAGCGTCTCGGTTTTTACGTGACCGGTTGTCAGCGGATTCGTGAAGAGCGCGATCTTCTCCACGATCAACCCGGCGCGCTCCGCCAGGGGCTCGATCTCGTCGGTGTGGAGAAGGAAAATATGACCGTCGGCGTTCGGCTTGAATTGCATCGCTTCAAAAACGGCTGGGTCCGCGCATTCGGAAAACTTCGGGAGCCGGTTCTTGAAGTAACCGCCATTTGGAGTGGTCATGACGATGTAGCCGCCGGGCCGGACCAGGGCCGCCGCCTTGGCGAGAAAATCGTCCGGATGCGCGACGTGCTCGATGACTTCCGTAATCAGCACCGCATCGAAGAGAGAAGGAAACGTCAGCTCGAATGCGTTGCCGGCCGCGTACTCGATTCTGCCCTGCTCATGTTTCAACCGGACGTAATCCGCCAGCTCCGCGCGGAGATCGTTCCAGGTGACGTCGAATCCGAGCTCGGCGAGAGCGAGCGAAAAATTTCCCTGGGCTGCGGCGATATCGAGAACGCGCGCGCCCGGCGCCAGGACCTCGGTCAATAACTGCAGGGTTTTGTCGCGCCGATTCTCGTAGCCATACGCGTAGCCGTAATTCGAAATCTCGCCGTAGATTTCGCTCTGATCGTAGAACGCCGATTCTTTCCAGGACTGCGGCCAGTCGGGCTGCGGCTGAACTCGTTTCACGCCCGAAAATTCTCCGTCCGTTGCCAAGCTCGCCCGCGTAGCGGATAGAACACGCTCATTTTATGACGCCCGTAAAAATTTGGTTGGGATATCCATATCCGCTCGGAGCGACCTGGCTCGGCAATGGAGTCAATTTCGCGATTTTTTCCGAGAACGCGACCTCGGTCGATCTTTGTCTGTTCGATAATATCGACGCGGCCCAGGAGAATATTCGGATCCCGATGACCGAACAGACCGACCAGGTCTGGCACGTGTTTCTGCCCGATGTGCGGCCAGGCCAGCTATACGGTTACCGGGTTTACGGGCCGTACGATCCGGAGCGCGGAATGCGCTTCAACAGCTCGAAGCTGTTGATCGATCCGTACGCGAAAGCGATCGCCGGCCAGGTGAACTGGGCGGACGAAATGTTCGGCTACGTCGTGGGCGGGCCGCAGGAAGATCTGGCCCGCGATTTCCGGGACGACGCGTGGGGAATCCCGAAAGCGGCCGTGATCGATCATGCGTTCGACTGGGGCGACGACAAGCGGCCTGCGATCCCGCTCCACAGCTCGATCATTTACGAAGTGCACGTCAAGGGATTCACCCGGCTCTGTCCCGACGTTCCAGAAGAATTGCGCGGCACTTACGCCGGCCTGGGGAGCGCCGCGGCGGTCAAGTATCTGAAGGAGCTCGGCGTCACCGCCGTGGAATTGCTGCCGGTCCATCAATACATCGACGACAAGGTGCTGATCGATCGCGGCCTGACGAATTACTGGGGCTACAACACGATCGGGTTCTTTGCGCCGGAGGCGAAGTACTCCAGCAGCGGGGTGATGGGCGAGCAGGTCTCCGAGTTCAAGGGCATGGTGCGCAATCTTCACGCGGCCGGGATCGAGGTGATCCTCGACGTGGTTTACAATCACACCGCAGAAGGAAATCATCTCGGGCCGACGCTCGGATTTCGCGGCGTGGACAACCAGGCCTACTACCGGCTCTCGCCGGAAGCCCCGCGGCATTACATGGATTTCACCGGGACCGGGAATACGTTCAACCTGCTCCATCCGCGGACGCTCCAGTTGGTGATGGACAGTTTGCGTTACTGGGTCTGCGACATGCACGTCGACGGATTCCGCTTCGACCTGGCCTCGACTCTCGCGCGCGACGACAGGGGAGTGAACAAACTCCACGCCTTTTTCGACATCATCCACCAGGATCCGGTTCTTTCGCAGGTGAAGCTGATCGCCGAGCCGTGGGACGTGGGCGACGGCGGTTATCAGGTCGGGAATTTCCCGGTCCTCTGGGCGGAATGGAATGGGAAATATCGCGACGAAGTCCGGCGGTTTTGGAAAGGCGACGAAGGCCGGATTGGGGAGATCGCGTATCGGCTCACGGGCAGCCCGGACTTGTATCAGCACAGCGGCCGCCGCCCGTATGCCAGCATCAATTTCATCACGGCCCACGACGGTTTCACGCTCAACGACCTGGTGAGCTATAACGAAAAACACAACGAAGCGAACGGCGAGAACAACCAGGACGGCGACAACAACAACAATTCCTGGAACTGCGGCGCGGAAGGGCCGACCGACGATCCCGAGATCAATGCACTCCGGGCCCGGCAGCGCCGGAATTTCCTGACGACGCTGTTTCTCTCCCAGGGTGTGCCGATGCTCCTGGCGGGCGATGAGTGGGCCCGCACCCAAAACGGCAACAACAATACCTATTGCCAGGACAACGAGCTGAACTGGCTCGCCTGGGAGCATACCGGCGACCAGAAACAGCTCCTCGAATTCACGAGACAACTGATCAAGCTGCGCCACGACCATCCGGTCTTTCGCCGTCCGAAATTTTTCCAGGGCCGCCGGATTCGCGGCACGGACATCCGCGACGTGATGTGGTTCAACCCCGGCGGCAATGAGATGAGCGACGAAGAATGGGGCTCGCCGTTCGTGCGCGCCATCGAAGTCCTGTTGAGCGGCGACACGATCGATGTGCTGAATTTCGAGGGCGAGCCGATCCGCGACGAGACGTTTCTCTTTTTGATCAATGCGCACTTCGAGCCGCTGCCGTTCGTGCTTCCCGGCCAGGAACACATCGAGTGGATCCTGATTCTCGATACCGCCGAGGACAGCGGTTTCCTGGCTGAACCGAAGAAGTTCGCGTCCGGCGACGACGTGGAAGTGGTCGGGCGCGGCATGAAATTGCTGAAGCTGGCCACCGGCGCGCAAGCCCAGGCGCGGCATGAATCGTGGCGGAAGCGCGAGGTGCAGCTGCCGCGGGATCAGCGCCCCGCTGCCGCCGTCACCGCCGCGAAACCGCCGCCGTTACCGGAAGCCGAAAAAGAAAGCGCCGAGACGAAGTGATCCGCGGCGCGATTTTCGATCTCGACGGGACTCTCGTCGATTCCAACGAGCTCCACGTTCTGGCGTGGCACGACACGTTCCGGCATTTCGGGAAAGACATCCCGCTCGAGCGGTTGCGGGAACAGATCGGCAAGGGCGGCGACCAATACCTTCCGGTGTTCCTGAACGAGCGCGAGCTGCGTGAATTCGGCGAAGAGGCGGACAAGTATCGCGGCGCGGTCTTCAAGAAAAACTACCTGCCGCACGTGAAGCCGTTCCCAAAAGTGCGCGAGCTTTTCGAACGGCTGCGGGCGGACGGGAAGAAGATCGCGCTCGCTTCCTCGGGCAAGGAAGCAGAGGTGCGCCACTACGAGAAGCTGCTCGGCATTGGAGGTTTGTTCGACTCGATGACGACGGCGGATCAGGTCGCGCAATCGAAACCAAAGTCCGACGTCTTCCTGGCCGCGCTCAACCTGCTCTCGCTCCCGGCCGACGAAGCGGTCGCGATTGGCGATACGCCTTATGATGTTGAAGCGGCGAAGAAGATCGAACTGAAGGTGGTGGGCGTGCTCTGCGGAGGTTTTCCCGAGCAGGTCCTTCGCGATGAAGGCGCCGCGGCTATTTTCCGCGACCCGGCCGATTTGCTGGAGCGCTATTATCAATCGCCGCTGGTGTAGCCGCGTCCCTGTGGGACGCGCATCGGCGGGCGTAACGATAACGTTTCCCCGCTCGTCCCACAGGGACGCGGCTACAGAAGAGTTGAGGGAGCTACGACCGCCGGACTTCGAGCTGGCGCCGCAAGATCCAGTGCAGAATCCCGAGCAGCCCGAGGGTCGACGCGATCAGGACGATCGTGTTGAACACGAACAGGTCGACCTTTAAACCGAAGTAGCGTTTCTCTTCCCCGAAGAAAACGTTCAGCTTCCCGCCGCGGCGGTAGTCACTCTGCTCCATCTCGGCGTTCGAAATCAGGTCGGAGATTTTCTGGTTCACGTAGAGCTGCTCGGCGGTGACCGGGCCAACCGCGTCCTTGAACAATTCGCGGTCGAAGGGCCGTTTTCCTTTCAGGAATTCGTCGATCAAGCTGAGGTAACGATCGAGCTCGGTCGCGGTCTTCGCTTCCAAACCGGAGAGCATGGCGAGTATTTCCTTGAGATCGTTGAGCCGCTTGGTGTTCTCGGCGTTCTGGTTTTTCTGCTCGACGATCTGTTGCATTTCGCGGTTGACGCGTTCCTGCCGCGCCGTGAGCGGATTCAACTTCGCGTGGGCGACGACCATCTCTTCGTAAGACCAGCGCATGGCGATGAACTGGCAGACGAACGGCACCTGGAGGCGGCTGCTCATTTTCTTGCCCTGCTCGCTATTCGGATGCTCGGAGAACCAGCGGGTGAAGGTGTAAACCAGGGCGAGGTTCCGGTTCATGTCCTCGTATTTAATGAGCGCGCCGCCCATGATGATCTGCGGAATCAGGACCAGCGGGACGATGTTCGAGGCCGTCTTGGGGTCGGCGACGAGGCAGGAAACGACGAGGCCAAGGGCGACCCCGCCCATCGCGGTCATGAACATGATCCCGAGGTCGATCCAAAACATGCCGCGAATCTCGAGGATGTAATTGCCGATCAGGACAAAGAGGATGCATTGCACGATGGCGAAGAAGCCGAGCGACATGAATTTCGAGGTGACGTAATAGGGCAGGCGGACGTTGAGGTTGCGTTCGCGCTGGAGAACGGCGCGATCGCGAATGATGTCGTCGGCGCTGTTGGTCAGGCCGAGGAACATGGCGACGATCAGGCTGAGGAAAAGGAACGTCGGAATGTGATAGGCCGAGGCGTAATCGTATTCGCCGCGCTCCGAATAACGGAGGAGCGTCGCGATGAGAAGCGCGAGGACCGGCGCGACGCCGATGGTGATGACGAGGTTCGCGCGGTTCCGCAGTTTGCTCATGAAAGAGCGGCGCATGAGCGTGCGGAATTGGGTCCATTCGTCGCGCCAGCGCATGAAGAAGCGCCGTTTCACCGAAGGCGCGGGCGGCAAGGCCGGCGCCGGCCCGCGACGCAGCGACACCTGTTTCACGTCCTGGATCAGGCGGAACGCTTCGTATTTGTCGCGCCAGAATTCCGGCGAATAACGCCGGGCCGCGACGAGCTGGCCGCGGGTGTTCTCCTCGTAAATGATGTCGCCGCTGATGTCGCGCAGCGGCGTTTCCAGGACGTCGAAAATGAATTCCGGCCGCGTCGTTCCGCAGGATGGGCACGCGCCCATGTCCGCGCCGAACTGGTGCTGATGTTCCGCTTCCGCGAAATAGCGCAGCATGTCCGTCGGCGTTCCGAAAAAGACGAGGCGTCCGCCTTTGTCGAAGAGGATCGCCTTGTGAAACATCTGGAACAGTTTCGAGCTCGGCTGATGGATCGTGACGATGATGATCTTGTTGTGGGCCAGGGCGCGGATGATCTCGATGACGTGCTCGGAATCCTTCGAGGAGAGGCCGGAGGTCGGCTCGTCGAAAAGGTAAACGTCCGCCGACCCGATCATGTCGAGGCCGATGTTGAGGCGTTTTCGTTCGCCGCCGCTCAACGTCTTTTTCACCGGGCTGCCGACGATGCTGTCGCGCCTCTCGTTTAACCCGAGCTCGATCAGTTTTCCTTCGAGACGCCGGCTGAGATCGCGTCCGGAAAGATGCGGGGCGCGAATGGCGGCCGCGAACTCGAGGTTCTCGCCAATGGTGAGATGCTCGTCGAACGCGTCTTCCTGCGGGATGTAACTGATGTAGCCCTTGAGCTGGTCGAGATTTTCGTAGAGCGGGCGATCGTTGAGCAGCACCTGGCCCTGGCTCGGCTGGAGCTGGCCGCCGAGCACTTTCATGAGCGTGCTCTTGCCCGAACCGCTCGCGCCCATCACGCAAACGAGCTCGCCGCGGTTGACCGAGAACGAGACGCCTTCCAGGCCGATCTCGTTGTTGCCGAAACGGTGGGTGACGTCGACGACTTCGAGCGAGCGAATGATGTTCCGCTCTTCCTCGATGATGCGCTCGGAAAAATTGCAGCGCAGGAATTGGCCGACGTCGATCCGGATGGTGTCGCCGTCCTCGAGCGGCGCGGTGGTGCGCACCGGCGTTTCGCCCACGAGAATCGGCCGGTCGGCGTCGATGACTTCCAGCGTGCCGACGCGTTTATCGTAATCGCAAAGAATTTTGAGGAGCACGTCGCCGCTCGTGCCGGGTGAGAGGAGGATGTCGTCCTCCTCGAGCATGCTCGGGTTATTCGAGACCAGGTATTCGGATTTCGACGCCTTCAGCTGGAACCGGCCGCCCATGGCGCGAGCGCGCCGGCGCAGGTCGAGCAAATCCATTTCGCTGTCGTTGTGGAAAACGATTTTGTCTTCCAGCATCGCCTCGACGGTCGTGCCCGCTTTCAACTTCGTGCCGTTGAGGACGGCGTTCACGTCGCGCAACGCTTTCACCCGCACCTTCAATCCGAAGGTGACTTCGAGCGCGCTTTCCCGCGAACGGGAGCGCTCGAGCTGGACTTCATCGGCGTCCTTGTGAACGCGGACGAAGATCTGCGGCAGCGAGACATTTTTCTTGGCGTTGAAATAAGCCGCCAGCTCCTGGTAGGTGAGGAACTGGTCGCCAACCAGGATGCGTTGGCCGGGATAAATGCGGCAGAAACCGCCCCGGACCAGGGGCCGGCCGCGCACGGAGATCGGCTGGCCGGTGTAATTCTTGAGCAGGATCAGCTCGTGATAACGAAAGGCGAGCAACCGGTCGTTCCCGTTCAGGCTTTTCAGGACCACGTCGGCCGCGCCATTGGTGCCGAAGGAAACGGATTCGAGGGGCGACGCGCCCCGCTGGTAGATCGAGGCGTCGGCATCCTCCGAGGCATTCAGTTGATAAACGATGTCGATCGCCTGCGCGGCCATTCCGAGCTGCGACATGAACGAGTAAAAGGCGACGACCTGCTCCTGTTTCAGCCCCGCCTGCGAGATCAGGTCGTAGAGCTGCACGCCGAGCATGATCTTTCGGTCGGTGCTGAGCTGCGCGGAAAGTTTTTGCGCCATCGCCCCGAGGTCCTGCTGTTCGTAGAGCGCCTGCCGGAACAGCTGGCGCAGCTCCGAGTAGACCGCCTCCGGATAATCGTAGCGGAGAAACCCGAGGCTCGAATCGATTTCTTCCTCGAGCAAAACGCCGTCGGCCTTGGAAAAGCTGGCCAGCACCTGGATGAGGAGCGGCAACAGGTTCGGGCCTTCCGAAACGCTCCGCGGCTTGCGCAAGGCGCGCCGCATCCAGCGCCGGCTCCGGCGTTGAATCCGGTAAGCGAACGGCGTTACCTTCTGGACCGCGCGATCGATCCGGTCTGCGACTTTGGTTAGGGCGGTCATTTACAAGGGGCGCGCAAAATTACCGCAGGCGAGGGGTTACCGCAATGCGATGGGGCGAATCTCCGACCTCCGGTTTTGCATTGCCAAACATTCATGTTAGCGTTTTTCCGCCTGACAACACCGGGCTCTCAATCTCATGGCCCAGCCTGATCGCAATTCGCAAAAAGAGAAACCACCTCGCGGAAACGAACCGACCTTTAACTGGCGCGGCGTTATCCTCATCGCCATCGCGTTCGCCCTTATCGGGCTCGCAGTCCTTTTCCGGGGCGGCGCTTACGCAAACTTCGAGGAGATCCCGTATCCGCGGTTCCTCGAGTTGCTCGAGAACAAACAGATCGTGGTCGACAAAAATTATCCGCTCCAGCTCGTTTACCAGGAGGGACAGCCGACCCAGACTTTGCGCGGCGCTTACATCAAGCAGGCCATCGGTCCGAACCAGGCCCAGCAGGTGCCTTTCCGCACGACCGTCGCGCTCAATTACGCGACGAACCTCCAGGAGAAACTGAACGCCGCCGGAATCCAACCCGCGATCCGCACCGACTCGAACCTGATGGCGCAAACCCTCGTCGGTTTCCTCCCGATCGCGCTGTTCCTGCTCGTTCTCTATTTCCTGTTCCGCCAACAGATCCGCATGGCTGGGAAAGGCGCGCTGAACTTTGGCAAATCGAAGGCGCGCATGCTGGCCCGGGACAAGAACAAGATAACGTTCAAGGACGTGGCCGGGGTCGAGGAAGCGAAGGACGAGGTCCAGGAGCTCGTCGAATTTTTGCGGGACCCGAAGAAGTTCCAGAAACTCGGGGGCCGGATTCCGAAAGGCGTGTTGCTGGTCGGACCTCCGGGGACGGGCAAGACGCTGCTGGCGCGCGCGATTGCCGGCGAAGCCGACGTGCCGTTCTTCTCGATTAGCGGCTCGGATTTCGTGGAAATGTTTGTCGGCGTTGGCGCCTCGCGCGTTCGCGACATGTTCGAGCAGGGAAAGAAATCGGCGCCCTGCATTATTTTCATCGACGAAATCGACGCGGTCGGCCGGCATCGTGGCCACGGCGTCGGCGGCGGTCATGACGAGCGCGAGCAAACCCTGAACGCGTTGCTCGTGGAAATGGACGGCTTCGACACGCAGGAAGGCGTCATTATTATCGCGGCGACGAACCGGCCCGACGTGCTCGATCCGGCGCTGCTCCGTCCCGGCCGTTTCGATCGGCAGATCACGGTGAATTTGCCGGACGTGAAAGGCCGCGAGGAAATCCTGCGCGTCCATTCGAAGAAGGTGAAGCTGGCGGAAGGCGTCGATCTTCAGGTGGTCGCGCGCGGGACCCCTGGATATTCCGGCGCAGAGCTGGCGAACGTGATCAACGAAGCCGCGCTGCTCGCGGCGCGCCGCGGCTTGAAAGGCATTACCCTAAAGGAGCTCGAAGAAGCACGCGACAAAGTGCGGTGGGGCAAGGAACGCCGTTCGATGGCGTTGAGCGAGAAGGAAAAGACGAACACCGCTTATCACGAAGCCGGGCACGCGTTGCTCCTGGAATTGCTGCCGCACACCGAGCCGCTTCACAAGGTCACGATCATCCCGCGCGGTCCGTCGCTCGGCTCGACCATGTGGCTGCCCGAGGAAGATAAGTACACGAACCGCAAGAACGAGTTGATCGCCGGGCTGGCCGTGGGCATGGGCGGGCGCGTCGCCGAAGAAATAGTTTTTGGCGACGTCACCAACGGCGCCCGGGGCGACATCAAGCAGGCGACCGCGGTCGCTCGCCGGATGGTCTGCGAATGGGGCATGAGCGAGAAGATGGGAATGGTCGAGTACGGCGAGCACGAGGATTATGTGTTCCTCGGCCGCGACATCTCGCGGGCCCGCGATTATTCCGAAGCCACCGCCGAGCAGATCGATGGGGAAGTTCGCAAGCTGATCGACAACGCCTACCAGACCGCGATGCAGGTCCTGACCCAGCATCGGGCTCACCTCGAAGCGATCGCGAAAGCGCTCCTCGAGTATGAAACTCTCGACGGCTCGCAGATCAAAGAAATCCTCGAGCACGGCCGGTTGATCAATCCGCCCCCAAGCTCTCCGCCGCCGACCCAGAAGATGCCGCCCGAAAAACCGCCCAAACAAGTGGTGGTAGCGCCCGAAGTGACCCCGCCGTTGCCTGGTGCGCTCGGCGGCGCGCCAGCGTAGCGAGGGAAAAGCTGGGACCCGGCAGGTCCACCGCGCCATGCAAAGCGAAGGGCGGCCGTTTCAATTCTCCGGCCGCGTTCGCAGTTTCCGTCATGCAATCGCCGGCCTGGTCCGGATGATCCGTTGCCAGCACAATGCCTGGATTCACGCCGCGGCTACAGTCGTGGTCCTGGCCGCGGCTTTCGCCTTTCACGTTTCAGCGGCTGATTGGTGCTGGATCGTTCTCGCGATCTCGATGGTCTGGACGGCCGAAGCGCTCAACACCGCCTTCGAATTTCTCGCGGACGCGGCGTCGCCGCAATTTCATGAAGGCGTTCGCGACGCGAAGGATATTGCGGCCAGCGCGGTCTTGGTCACGGCCGTCGCAGCGGCCGTTATCGGCGCGCTGATCTTTTGGCCCTACGTCGCAAAACTCATTTCGTGAAGTCGGCAGCGGCGCCGGACGCAGGCGCGGATCGCTGAGCGGACTGGCTGGACCTACTTCGGCGAGCGGTCGCTGGCGTGGGTCTTGACTTCGTGGCGTTGTTTCTCGACGACCCGGCGCAGCTCGCGCTCCATCGTCTTGAACGCGTCGTGGATCACTTTGGTGAGCGGCGCGTAGGAGCCGTTGTCCACGCCTTGTTCGTCGGACACCAATTCGTGGCCCGGCGGAACGGTCACGTCGATCCGGACGCGAAAGGGATTTCCCTTCTGGTGGGCGTGGTTCGGCTGCTCGATCGCGACGTCGCAGCGGTTGATGTGATCGCAGAATTTTTCCAGGCGCGCCGCTTTCTCCAGGACGAATTGATCGATGTCGTCGGATTTAACGACGCCGCGGTAGGTGATGTTGACGGGTAGTTGCATAAATTTTGGGGCGCGCTTTCGCCGAACGCATCGGCGGGAAGCGCAAGCTTGTTCGAAATCACATCGTTTGTAACGACCGAAAATGGCCCGGCAACTTGGCCGGCTCGATCTTGACCAGATCGGATTTCACGTGCTCGACGATCCGGTCCCGAATTTCCGGCGGCAGTTGGTCGACCACCGCGCTGTGGATCGACGCCGGCGCGGCGAACGACCAGCCATTGTCACCTTCGCGCTGCACCACCTCGGTGATGCTGTCGGCCAGCTGCTTCACGATCCGCCGATCGTTTTCGGTTTCGATCCCGGTTCGTTCCGCGATTGAATTTCCCTGGCCGGGCGCCGCGCCGCTCGGGAACGCGCCCGCCTGGTCGGTGAGCTTGTCCTGGTAACGGCCGTGGGCGTCGGTCGTGTCGAACGCCTGGACGAGTTGCAGGCTCGGGCCGCGCGTCGGCGTGTCGTTGACTTTGTAGGCCTTAAGAGTGCCGCGATCGGTGACGATGATCAGAGAAGTCGGTGTCATGTTGCAATGAATGTTCGCAGAACAGGAGCATTCCGGTTCGGTCAAACGATGCGCTGATCGCGGCGGATGACAAGCCGGCGGTTCGCGCGTAGGAATGTTTTCATGAGCACGCGCCCGAAGAAAAATGACGTCACGCGGTTGATCGTGGCGGCGAGCGAAAACGATCCCGACATGCTGTACGCGACGCGGTTCTTCGCGCCGGACGCTTTTATTTTCCTGGAGGAACGCGGGAAGCGCACCCTCGTTTTGAGCGATCTCGAGATCGACCGGGCGCGCAAACAGGCGCAGGCGGACGAGTTCGTTTCCTACAGCGCCCTCGAGCGCGAGGTGCAGGGGAACCAGCGAAAAGCGCCCGCCTACCAAAAGGTGCTTGCGCATTTTTTGCGGAAACGCGGGGTTCGTTCGGCCGTCGTGCCGTCGAATTTTGCGCTGGGGTTTGCGCAGGAACTGGAGCGATCGCGGATCAAAGTGCGCGCGACGAACGGTTTGTTTTGGCCGGAACGCGAAGCGAAAACCGACGACGAATTAAAGCTGATGCGCCGCGCGCTTCAGATCACCGAAGCGGGCATGGCGCGCGGGATCGAAGTGCTCGCGGCGTCGAAGCCGGGCCCGGCGAAGAAGCTGGTGTGGTCGGGCAAACCGCTCACTTCCGAAGTTCTTCGGGCCGAAATTGATTCGGCGGTTCTGCGCGCAGGCGGATTGCCGGCGAACACGATCGTGGCTGGCGGCGACCAGGCGTGCGATCCGCACGAGCGCGGGTCTGGACCGCTGAAAGCGAATTCGCTCATCATTCTCGACATTTTCCCCCGCGACGCGAAGAGCGGCTATTTCGGCGACATGACGCGGACCGTCGTTCGAGGACGCGCCAGCGAAGCGCAGAAAGAACTCTGGGAGACGGTGCGGGAAGGACAGGAGATGGCGTTAAAGAAAATGAAGCCGGGCGTGGACGGCTTGAGCGTGCACAACGAAGTGAAGCAGTTTTTCACCGACCGCGGTTTTCCGACCGAAGTTCGCGGCGGCCGGCAGGTCGGGTTTTTCCACGGCACCGGCCACGGGCTCGGGTTGGAGATCCACGAAATCCCGCGCTTCCAGAAAACGATCTTCAAGGTCGGGCAGGTGATAACGGTCGAGCCGGGGCTGTATTATCCCGGGCTGGGCGGCGTCCGGATTGAGGACGTGGCGGTCGTGACCAAATCCGGGAACCGGTTGCTGTCGCGCTTCCAGAAGCAGCTCGAGATTTGACGGGCGCGGGGGAATGAACAAACCACGCAGTTCGCGGTCTAATCTTACGACGATGTAATCTCGAGCGAAGTCGCGGCGCCTCTGGACAGACAGACAAAGAGGTTCGTCGACTTCGTTTTCATCTACACACATGACACTCGCTTACATGTACGGCTACGGGTACGGCATTGGATCCAACTGGCTCCTGCTGGTCGGTATTCCGCTGGTCATCGGGCTCATCGCGCAATTCCGGGTCAGCAGCGCCTTCAAGAAATGGGGCGAAGTCCGCGCGAGCTCTAACATCACCGGCGCGGAAGCGGCCCGCGAGATTTTGGCGGCGGCGAAGATCAACGACGTGCAGGTCGTGGAGACGAACGATTTCCTCGGCGACCATTACGATCCCACCAGCAAACGGCTCTGCCTTTCCACGAACGTGTTTAACACGCCCTCGGTGGCGGCTTTGGGCATTGCCGCGCACGAGACCGGGCATGCCATCCAGCACGCCGCGGCCTACGCGCCGCTCAAGATGCGAATGGCGATCGTGCCCGTCACCCAGATCGCGTCCAACATGCTTCCTTTCGTGATTTTCGGCGGCTTCATTTTCCACATGACGGGGCTGATCACGCTCGGCATTTACTGCTACCTGGTGTTGCTGGCGTTCCAGTTAATCACCCTGCCGGTGGAGTTCGATGCGTCGCGCCGGGCAAAAATCATCCTGCAGCAGATGGGGATCGTGCAGCCGGGGAATGAGGTCGTGGGCGTGAACCGCGTCCTGAATGCCGCCGCGCTCACTTACGTGGCCGCTTTTGTGGCGACGCTGGGCAACCTGCTTTACCTGCTGTCGGTTCGCGACCGTCGCTAAACGCGTGGCGACTTCGAAAAAGATGAATCCCACCATCGCTCTACCGTCGCCGTCCCGGAATCGCTTCGCGGATTTTCTGTCGTCGGCCACCAGGCGGCGTGTTAAGCCTAAGCGGGACGCGATGGAACAGCCCAGATCGGACGAAGACCAGCAATTGGTCGCGCGCACCCAGGCCGGTGAGGCCGCCGCTTTTGACGAGCTGGTGGTGAAATACACGCCGCGCCTCTACGGCCTCGTCTACAACATGACCTCGAACCACGAGGACACGAACGACCTGCTCCAGGACATTTTTTCAAAGGCCTACAAATCGATCGGCGGGTTCCGCGGCAAATCGTCGTTTTACACCTGGATCCACTCGATCGCGGTCAACATGACCCTGAATTTTCTCAAGAAACGCGGCCGGCGTTTTCACCTCAGCCTCGACGACATGGATGGGACCGTCCAGAACGACAAGGAGTTCCTCGAACTCACCGCTACGACCAGTCCGGTGCGGGAGGCCGACCTGTCCGAGCTCCAGCGAAGATTGAACGAGGCCATGATGAAATTGTCTGATGAACACAGAGCCGTGGTCACCATGTTTCATATCCAGGGGATGCCCCATGCCGAGATCAGTAAAATCTTGAAAGTCTCGGAAGGCACGGTACGTTCCCGGCTCTTTTACGCGAACCGCCAGTTGCAGAATTACCTCGACGAATTTCGAAAGAATCCAGTCTCTTAGACGCCCCGCAGCATGGACCAATTAAACGAAGAACAAATCGGCAAACTTTTGCGGCTCAAAAGATATGAGCAGCCGCCGCCGGCCTATTTCGAGAATTTCCTGCACGAATTCCATCGCCGGCAACGCGACGAACTTCTCCGCGAACCAGTCTGGCGGATCGCGTTGCAACGGACCCAGGATTTCCTCTTCCGTCTCAATATTCCCGGGGTCGCTTCCTACCCGGCTTTGGCAACCGCGCTGGTCCTGTGCGCGGCCGTAATTTCCCTGAAGGTCTACCAGACCCCCGAGGCGGTGAATGTGGCGGCCCAGAATCGGACTCCGGTCGTAGCTACCACTACGCTAAAGGATTCGAACTGGAGCCTCTCCAATCCGGTCACGACCCGCGACCTTGGCCCATCGCTTGTTCGTACTGTCAAAGACAGCTCCAAAACTCACCGGGTCGCGGCGCCACCGCGTTACGTGCTGGATAGTACCCCAGTGAGTTATGAGGCAGCTTTCCGGTTCTAGCCTCGCCCTCGCGCTGGCAGTCTTGGGCGGCGTCACCCTGGCGCGCGCCGACGAAACAACGCCGCCTTCCGCCCCGGTCCAGACGGCCGAGTCTTCCACCACCTCCATCAGTCGCGAGGTAAAGGAGATTTTCGAGAAGTCCGGCAAGGCCGTGGTCAAAATCCGCGGCACCGACGAGCATGGCGATCTTTCCGGAACCGGATTTTTTATCGATCCGGCCGGCATGATCTACACGGCGTATTCCGTCGGGGGCGACACCGAAAATCTCACGGTCGAGTTCGAGGGCAAAAATTATCCGGCCCGGCTGATGATGGCCGATCTCCGGAGCGGCATTGCCATTCTCAAGGCCGACATCGCCACGCCGGCCTTGCCGATCGGCAGATCGGACACGATGGAAGTCGCGACGCCCGTCATGGCGATCGGTTATCCGCTCGATCTTCCTTCCACCCCCAGTTTTGGAATGGTCGCCGGGTTCGACCGGAAATTTCTCGACCGGTATTTTTCCACCACGCACGTGCGGGTGAATCTCCCTACCCAGCGCGGTGAAGCGGGCTCCCCCCTCCTGAATTTCAAAGGCGAAGTCGTCGGCATTCTCGTGGCGCAAATCGAAAATGGTTCGGCCTGCTACGCGTTGCCCATCGATGCGGCGGAGAAAATTCGGAACGACTTTATTCGCTTCGGCGAAGCCCGGCACGGCTGGATCGGGATCAACGTCGCCCCGGCTGAGAAACCGGTCGACGGTTCCACCGCCGAGATGACCGAGATCATGAAAGACACGCCGGCCTATGGTTCCGGGATCAAGCAGGGCGATATTCTGCTCGAAGTCGGCAAGATGAAGGTGCATCAGCCCGAAGACGTGATCGATGCCTCATTCTTCATTACGGCCGGAGACACCGTGCCGATCACGGTTCTGCGCGGGAACGAGAAGATGACCTTCGAAATCAAGGCCGATTGTCATCCGCTCAGTCCTTGCTCGCCGAAAGCGGCCACGTTGACGCCGAATCAGGGCATCCCGCTGCAAATGGATGCGACCCGCCGCACGCCCTAGCGCCTGTCGCCCTTACTTGCGGGAGACGCTCTTCGAATCTTTCGCGTAGGTCGTCGTCTTTTCCCGCGGCCCGCCCCATTTGATCGTGACCGACGCGCTCACGATGTCGACATGCGCATCATAGGTTCCGATCAACTCGTGGCCTTGGTTGTCGGTGAAGGTCGAATTCGGGTCCGAAACAAAGATGTGAGCGTACCCGACATCGAGGTCCAGCCAGTCTTTCGGCGAGTACTTGGCGCCTACGGTGAGCCAGACCCGGTTGTTGTCGGGAATTCGAGGAGTGCGAAAGTCCGAGCTCCGGATCGGGGTTTCGTCGTATGCGGTGCCGAACCGCAACGTCACGGTTTTGCAGGCATACCATTCGAAGCCGAGCGCGTAACGCATCGAGTCCTCGTAGTTGATGTTCAGGACGGTCGGCGGCGTCCCGGGATTGGCGAACACGATCGGCACCTGTTGCAGCCGGCTCCAATCCGTCCAGCTCACGTCTCCCATGATGGCGAACTGATGCGCGAATCGTTGGTAGAGGCTGACGTGCAAAATGGCCGGCAGCGGCAATTGCGCGGTCACACCTTGATCAAAGAAGACCGCTTGAAATGCGCCCGGCTGCGGAAAGGCCGGCAGCGGCGGTGCGCCCGGCGCCGCGATGAGCGGAACTCGGCGGAACTCGGCGTCGCCTTCCAAGGTATGGTCGATCTTTGAGCGATAGCTGACGCCGATGCGGCCATCCTGCAGGAAACCGTCTTCGCCTTCACCCTTCTTCCGATATTCAAGCAGTGCGCCAACCGTGAAACCGTAATCCCAGTCGTCGCCGGTAATTTCCGTCACGCCGTCGAGACCGCCCGGGACAAAGCCGGCGGCTCGATAGGCAGCGACGGTCGCAGCGATCGTGCCGGGAATCGCGGCCGGCGGAACGCCCTTCGCGGCCAGAATTGCCGGCAGCGCCGCGTAGAATTGTCCTAACGGTTGTTGCGCCGCGAGACCGAAATCAATCGCCTGGGTGAGGCGCGCGGACGCGTATTGAATATCGAGACCGGCGCCGATCGAGAACCGGTCCCAGCGCCAGGCCACGGTCGGCTGGATGTCAATCGTAGTGAGCTTTGTGCGCAGACCGGCATAACGGCCGACCCAATCCGGCTGGTAGTCGGTTTCCAATCCGAAAGGGGAAAAGACTCCGACGCCCACGGTGAGGTCCCCGAACTCGCTGTTGCGAAGGAGCGGTTGCGACAAATACATGTTGCCCAGGATGTGGTTCACTCCGGCGTTCCCGCCGTTGCCGCCCAGAACCGGCAGCCCATCGAACGGCGTGCCCGGCAAATTGTAGCGGGAACCCCGATCCGTGTATTCATCCGACGGGATGATGGCGTGAAGGCCCATTTGGAATTCGCCGTAATCGAGCCGGGCCAGACCCGCAGGGTTGAAGAACAAGGTTGAGGCGTCCTCGGCGCTGGCGGCCCCGCCGGCGAAGGCGGTGCCGAGGCTGCTGACGCTTTGTTCGCTTAATTGAAAACTGCCAGCACGAAGACTCAGCGGAAGAGCTGCAACAAGAAGGCAGAGAACGACGCGGGATAGGATGGATTGGCGCACGAAGGATGTGGCTATCCGTCCCCGGCGCGAATGACAATCCTAAAGTTGCAGCATTTTTCTGAATTCGCTTTCGTTCAGGACGCGCACGCCAAGCTTGTTCGCCTTGTCGAGCTTGCTGCCCGCTTCGTCGCCGGCCAGCACATAGCTCGTCTTTTTGCTTACGCTTCCGCTCACTTTTCCGCCGCGGGCGCGGATCAGCTCGGCAATTTCATCGCGCGATTCACTGAGCGTTCCGGTAATGACCCACGTCGTATTTTTGAAGCCGGGCGCCGCGCCTTCGGCTTTCGGTTCTGCGTCAAAACGCAAACCGGCTTTCCGCAGCTTCTCGATGACCGCGAGGTTGTGCGGCTCGCGAAAAAATTCGTGAATGCTCCGGCCGACGACTTCGCCGACGTCCGGGATTTGCTGCAGCTCGTCCACGGAGCTTTCCCGAATCGCGTCGAGGTTCGCAAAGTGATCCGCCAGGGCGCGCGAAGCGCTGACGCCGACGTGCAGAATGCCGAGGCCGAACAACAGCCGCCAAAGCGGACGCGTCTTACTTTGGGCAATCGCGTCCATCAGGTTGGCGACGCTTTTTTCCCCCATGCGCTCGAGCTCGAGCAACGTTTCGGCTTTGAGCGAATAAATGTCGCCGACGTCGGCGAGCAGTTTCTGTTGCACCAGTTGATTCACGACCGCTTCGCCGAACCCTTCGATGTCCATCGCGCCCCGCGACGCGAAATGCTCGATCCGCCGGCGCACCTGGGCCGGACATTGGCTGTTGACGCAGCGGACCGCGACCTGGCCCTCGTCCTTTACCACCGCGCTGCCGCATTCCGGGCAATGCTTCGGCATCCGGAATTTTTTCTCCGCGCCCGTCCGCAAATCCGTGCGGACGCTGACCACCGCGGGAATCACCTCGCCGGCTTTCTCGATCAGCACGGTGTCGCCAATCCGGATGTCTTTGCGGGCGATTTCCTCTTCGTTGTGCAAGGTCGCTCGCGCGACCGTGCTGCCGCTGACCACGACGGGTTCGAGCGCCGCGACCGGCGTCAGGGTTCCGGTGCGCCCAACTTGGACGAGGATATCGAGCAGCTTGGTTTCAACGCGTTCCGCCTCGTACTTGAACGCGATCGCCCACCGAGGCGATTTCGCGGTGAACCCAAGGACGTTGCGCTGAGCGAACGAATCGACTTTCACCACCGCGCCGTCGGTTTGATACGCGAAGTCGTGGCGGATGCGATCGAGCTCGTGGATGCCGCGGAGGATTTCGTCCACGGAATCGGCGACCCACCATTTCTCGCTGCCGGGCAGCCCCAGTTTCTTGAGTAACGCGAAAAGCTCGGAATGTTTGTCGAGATTCAGTCCGTCGATCAGGCCCGTGCCGTAACAGACCACGCCCAGCGGACGCTTCGCCGCAATGGCCGGGTCGAGTTGCTTCAACGAGCCGGCGGCGGCATTCCGCGGGTTCGCGAACTCGGGCAGGCCGGCCTCCCGACGTTCCGCGTTCAACTTCGCAAAGCCAGCCTTGTTCAAATACGCTTCGCCCCGCACTTCCAGGACCTTCGGCACGTCGCCTTTCAAATGACGCGGGACCGACCGGATCGTGAGTATGTTCTGGGTGATATCGTCGCCGACGGTTCCATCGCCGCGCGTGGCGGCGTAACGCAGCTGTCCCTCTTCGTAGAGGAGCGAGACGGCCACGCCGTCCACCTTCGGCTCGATCACAACCGGGATTTTTTTGTTGGGCAAAAGGCGCTCCAGCCGGCGGTAAAAATCCTTCACTTCTTCTTCGGAATAGGTGTTGTCGAGGCTCAGCATCGGCACGCGATGGGCGATCTGGCCGAAAGCCTTTAGCGGCTTGCCGCCGACGCGCCGCGTCGGGGAATCCGCGGCCGCCAATTTCGGAAATTGCGTTTCGAGATCGGCCAGCTCCCGGTAAAGGGCATCGTATTCGCGGTCACTGATCGTTGGCGCCGCTTCCTCGTAATAGCGGCGGTTATGCTCCTCAATCTCGTGCCGCAACTGCGCGATCCGTTTCCCCGCTCCCTTTTCGTCTAACGCCATCGAGGCATAATAACCATCAAGGAGCGGCGGTTTGAAACCGCCGTTTTTGAAATCGTCGGCGGTTTCAGACCGCCGTTCCTTGATGCGCACCTTGCAATCCGCGACGATATGCGGTTTAACCCTTACTAACGGTGAGCGAGCGCATCCTCGGCGTGGAAGGCGGCGGGACGAAAACGTCCTGGGTCCTTGTCAAATCGGAGGGCGACTCGTTCGCGGTCCTCGACCAGGGCCGGTTGCCGCCATCAAATTTCCGCCTCGTCTCGCCCGAAGGTCTGCGCGCCATCTTTCAGCAAATGCCGCCGGAAGCGGAGCGGGTGGGAATGTTTCTGGCCGGATGCGCGACGGAAGACGATCGGAGCCAGCTGACGAAGTTGTGCCAGGAACTTTGGCCACAGGCAAAGATCATAGCGGGCAGCGACCGCGACTCCGGACTCGCGGCGGCGTTAGGTCGCGGAGACGGAATTGCCGTCAATGCGGGCACGGGCGCTTCTGTCACCGGCCGGCGCGGCGAGCGCGTCGAGAAAGCCGGCGGCTGGGGTCACATCCTAGGTGATGCCGGCGGCGGGTATTCGCTCGCGCTCCAGGCGCTGCGGCTGATTTTGCGGGAATACGATCTGCACCGGAGCGAAGCGCAATTCACGGCCACGATCCTGAGAACCTTGAGCCTGAATAGCCGCGACGAGCTGGTCCGCTGGGCCCAGGTCGCGGACAAGAACGAGGTCGCTGGTCTGGCTCCGGTGGTGATGGAGTGCGCGATGAAAGGCGACGACATCGCGATGCGCATCGTCGAGGAAGGCGCCGGGGTTTTGAGCGAATACACAGCCGCGGTCGCGACCCGGCTCGGGTTGCTCGCGCCGAAAGTAATTTTGCTGGGCGGTTTGTTTCAGCGCGACGGCGTTTACGTCCACGCCTTTAAGCGAAAGCTGAAAAAGAACCTGTCCGACGCGCGGGTCGCGATGAGCGAGCAATCCCCCGAACTGGGCGCCGCCTGGCTGGCCGCGCACCCCGACGACCATTGCCCGGTAACAGTCAGCGCGCGCCAGGCGCCATCAGAAAGCCTGGCCAACGCGGTTACGGAACAACGGAATCCGCGCTCGGAAAACTTGGAGAAGCTCAGCGCTCAGCAACTCGTCGAATTGTTCGTCGAGGAAGAAGGCACGGTGCAGGAAGCCTTGCGAAAAGAGGCGGCTTCCCTCGCCCGCGCCATCGAGATGGCGACGAAATCGCTGCGGGCGAAAGGCCGGCTTTTTTATGTCGGCGCGGGAACCAGCGGCCGGCTCGGAGTGCTAGATGCCAGCGAGATCCCGCCCACTTTTGGCGCCTCGCCGGATTTGGTCCAAGGGATCATGGCCGGGGGCGTAACGGCCCTGTCGCGCAGCGTCGAAGGCGCGGAAGACGATCGCGGCAGTGGCGCGCTCGCCGTCGACGAACGCGGCGTGACCGAGCGCGATGTGGTGTGCGGCATTACCGCGAGCGGGCGCGCGCCCTTTGTTTTGGGAGCGTTGGCTGAGGCAAAAAAGCGCGGAGCGCAAACAATCCTGCTCAGCTGCAATCCGGCCCGGCCTCGATTGCAGGCCTGCGACCTGGAAATCGATCTCGCCACGGGTCCGGAATTGTTGACGGGCTCGACGCGATTGAAGGCCGGCACCGCCACCAAGATCGCGCTGAACATCATCAGCACCGGCGCGATGATTGGCCTCGGCAAGGTGCGCGGGAACCTGATGATCGACGTCCACGTATCGAACGCCAAGCTGCGCGATCGCGCCATTCGCCTCGTCGCGGAACTGGCGAAATGCGATCCGGCCCAGGCCGCCGAACGCCTCGAAGCGCACGGCTGGAATGTCCGGGCGGCTCTTGGGCAGGGTTAGCGAGACGCGAGCCGCGACACCCGACGGGCCCGATGGTGCTTCGCAACCGCATGTGACTTACGGCCGTGCTTCCTCACCTGCGCGGTGTGTCTTCGATGATGCTGCACGACCGGCTGGACTGATTTGCTGTCTTCCGTAACCGACTGCGTGGTCAGGTCGCTGTCTCGGAAATCATCTCCCACGCGGTAGCGCGCGAACACCTCCGGCGTTACCAGCCGCGAGCAGACGTTCCCGCTGTGGTAGCGCAGCACGAATTTATAGAGGCCCGCTTCCCGCGGCGCCGTCCAGTATTCCTCCGGCCGAACGAGGAGCGGTTTGCGCGACGTGCCGACCGGGCCGCGGAAGATAAAGGCATGAACGCCGTTGCACTCGAACACCTCCACGTAGGGCACCTGTCGTGAGCGTTTTTCCATCACGATTGCGGCGAAAGCGCCTCCGGTGAGGCTCAAGCCGAGAAGAAGAACGATGAGAAATTTGATGCGCATAGAATGAAGGTTGGTTCGGTCAAGCCCTTGTAACGGTTTCGGCCCCGGCCCGCCAGCAATTTTCCAGCGCGCGAAATTTGAAAAATCTTTACGCGCAACCGCACCCGCGGATGCGAAGCAAAGTAAACCAACTCAAAGGAAAACATATGCTCTGGACTATCTTTGTTGTGCTGCTGATTCTCTGGCTCCTCGGATTCATTGGTCACTTCGGTGGCGCGCTCATTCACCTGTTGCTCGTCATCGCGGTCATCGTTCTGATCGTCAACCTGATCTCAGGCCGGCGGTCGCTCTAGCGCCGCGGCAGATATGAAGCCGGCAGGAATCCTCGGGATCATCCTGATCGCGGTGGGGATCATCGCGCTCGCCTATGGCGGGTACACGAGTTACACCACGAAAGAAAACGTGGCCAAGCTCGGTCCCATCGAGATCAATAAACACGAGGAACATCCTGTGCCGCTCGGACCGATCATCGGCGGCGTTTGCCTTGTCGGCGGGATCATCCTGGTGCTGACCGGGAACCGGAAGACGGCTTAGCCGCTTTTCGTTCCAGGCTTTCCAAGGTCCTCAGTCCTGATTAAATGACCGCCGATGCCCTCGGCGGATCGTTCCGGAATTCGTTGGCTCCTCGCTGAGCTGCCGGAATTAGTAACGAACGGCGTTCTTTCCCAGGAAAGCGCCGACGCCCTTCGGCAACATTATTCCTCCCAGCCGCCCGGCGAGCCGCGCCGGATTGGATTCATTCTCTCCGCCATTCTCGGCTCGTTGCTCGTCGGGGCCGGCGTCGTCCTGCTCGTCGCCCACAACTGGGATTTCCTCAGCCGGCCGATCCGCTGCGGGATCGCGTTTACGCCGCTGATCCTCAGTCAGGCCCTGGCCGTTTTTGTTCTGCTGCGCCGAAATGCATCGGCGGCATGGCGCGAGACGGCGGCGATCTTCAACGTTGCCGCCATTGGGACAGCCATCGCGCTGATCAGCCAGACCTATCAAATCCAGGGCGACTTCGCGCGGTTCATCCTGGTCTGGATGATCCTCGCGTTGCCTATCGTTTATCTTTTTCAAACCAGCGTCGGTCTCTCCGCCTGGTTCGTCGGCGTTGCGGTCTGGGCTGTCTCGTCGAAACACGGGGATTTTTTTGGCGTGTCTCCGAACGATCTCTGGTCCTGGCCGCTCCTGTTCCTCGGGCTGCCGGCTTTCGTAATGCTCCTTAGGCAAAACCGGAACGGCTACGGAACGCTGCTCGTGACGACGGCGCTCGCGATCGCCTGCGCTTTCTCGTTAGGCCAAACCGATGACATCGGCGCCCAATCGTTCTGGCGCTGTTCCTTCGCCGCTTACTGGTCGCTCGTCTATCTGGTCGGCGTCGTGTCGTTCCACGATTGGCGGCCGGCGCGTTCCCATCCATTCGTCGCCATCGGCTGGATCGGGATCCTGTCCACGGCCGTGTTCCTGAGTTTTCAGGATCAATGGCGGAATCGCCAGTGGCAGAACGCCGTCGATTTCGTGCCGCGCCATTACCCGGACCTGCTCGCTTTCGGAATCCAGGTTGTGTGGATCGTCGCGGCGCTCCTCTTCGCCGGTTACGCGTTGTGGAAGAAAAGGGAATCGAACCTCGCGCCCGCTGCGCTCACTCCGATCGTCCTGATCGCCTGGCTGATCGCCAAGCAAACCGGCGACGGCCTCGTCCCCTTCCTGGCGCTCAACTTTTTTCTGCTCGCGCTGGGCGTTTACACTTTGCTGCGCGGAATTCGCAGCGGCCGCGTCGTCGAAGCGAATCTCGGCATGGTGGTCATCGCCCTTCTGGCGACCGCGCGATTTTTCGATTCCGACCTCGAGTTCGTCATCCGCGGCGTTGCCTTCATCCTCATCGGCATCGGTTTTCTCGTGACCAACCTCGTCGTCTTCAAACGAAAGGCGCGCGCATGAAATATTGGCGGCTCATCGTTTTCGGTTTGGTCGCGTTCGCCCAGCTCGCAGTGCCGGCGTCGCTCATTTGGAAACGCGAACAGACGCTGGGGCGCGGCAGCGTTTGGAAATTTCGGACCGCGCCGGTCGATCCAGTCGATGTTTTCCGCGGGCGCTACGTCGCGCTTCGTTTCGACGTCGAGACCCAGGAAATCTCGCCGCCGCCGAACGCCAGTGACAGCGACAAAGTTTTCGTCACCCTGAAAGCCAACGCCGAAGGGTTTGCCGAAATCGATCAGGTGTTCGCGACAAAACCCGCGGGCGACAATTTCATCGAAGCGGACCTGTCCGGGAAAACCATCGTGTTGCCATTCGACAAGTATTGGGTAACCGAACGCGACGCGCCCGCCGCCGAAACTGCCTATCAAAACCTGAGCCGTCGCGGCAACCAGAACGCGTTCGTGACTGTCCGCGTTTTCCGCGGCGACGCCGCCATCGACCAGCTCTATCTCGATAATCTCCCGCTCCGCGAATACCTGCGGCCGAAGCTGTAGCCGGGATCGGTGATCCCGGCTGATATCACGGCGTTTCGCGCGCCGGGATAACCGATGCCGCTACGATTACCCGCCAGCCTTCAGGACCGCGAACGTCTTGCTGCCTTTCCGATCCAAATAGAGCAGCACGCCCTTCCGCGGGTCGGCCTTATTCAGCGCGTCCCGGAACGTCGCCAGGTTCGTGATTTTCTTCCCGTCGACTTCCGTGATCACATCCTCCCGCTGGATGTCTTGCGCGGCCGCGAGGCTGTTCTCGGCCACGTCGGTCACGATCACCCCCTGCCCGACACCCAGCTTCATCCGGTCCGCCATTTCCTTGGTCAATTCCTGGACCTGCAGCCCGAACTTGTTCGTCGATTCCTCCGGCTTCGTCGTCGGCGCCGGCGGCCGGACCTCGTTCGATGCCTGTGAAATTTCGTTGGGCAACTCACCCGTCGTCACCGCGATCTTCATCGTCTGGCCCTTGCGCCAAACCGTCAGCTCCACGCTTTGGCCGATCTTTTTCTTGAGGATCTCGCGCTGCAACTGCGTGTCGGTCGTGACCGGCGCGCCGTCCACCTGCGTGATCACGTCGAAGGGGCGCAGCTCGCTTTTGTAGGCGGGCGCGTCCGCCTCGATCGTCCGCACGACCACGCCTTTATCCAATCCCTTGAAGAGATCGCGGATCGACGGGTCGTCGCCTAACGACTCGATCCGGATCCCGAGCCACGGCCGCAGAATCTTGTGCCCGGCGATCAACTGCTGGCCGATTTCGTTCGTCAGGTTGCTCGGGATCGCGAACCCGAGCCCGCGATTCAACCCGTTGATCAGGGTGTTCATCCCCACCACTTTTCCGTCGATGTCGCAGAGCGGCCCGCCGCTGTTCCCCGGATTGATCGAGGCGTCCGTCTGCAGGTAATCCGAGATCGAGTAGCCGCCGCTCGCGATCAATTTGCTCCGGCCTTTCCCGCTGATCACGCCGTAGGTGAACGTGTAATCGAGTTTGAACGGCGCCCCGATCGCGAACGCGAACTGTCCCACCCGGACGTCATCGCTATTGGCGAACTGCGCCACGGGCAGATTGGTCGCGTCGATCTTGATCACCGCGATGTCCGTTTTCTCATCCGTGCCCACGACCTTCGCCTTGAATTCGCGCCCGTCTTTCAACTTCACGTCCACCTGGTCCGCCCCTTCCACCACGTGGTAGTTCGTGTAGATAAAACCATCCTGGCGCACGATGAACCCGGAGCCTTCGCTCTGGCTCGGCTCGCGGTTGCGCGGCCCACGGCGCGGCGCGCTTTCGTCCTGCGGCTGGTTGAAAAACAAATCGTCGAGCGTCGACGTGTCCGGCCCGTCGTTCTTTTTCGTGACTTCGATAATGACCACCGTGGGCGCGATGATCTCGAACACCTTGGTGAAAGCGCTGTTGAGCTGGTGGACGACGTCCTTGCCCGCGTCAGCCGCGGCCGGCGGAACGGTCGAGGTGGGGCCGGCCTCCGGTTGCGAAAGCGGCGGCGCGGCCCGGAGCGACATAGCCGCGAGCGCGAGAAGGAAGGTCAATACGATGCGCATGGTTCGGTCTTGGACAGGCCTCCCACGGTAGCTGTTCAACCGCGGGCGCGCCTCTCTTTTCCGTAGGGATTTGGTGTAGGGCCGCGCGGGGTCGAGAGCGCATTGACACGATCCTTAATGCCCTTAACTTTTCCGTCCACACATCGAAAATGCTCACTCTTGCCCAAGGGAAGAAGGATGGAAAAGAGTTCGTCTCGTTTGCTCCGGGCTACTGGCCCAGCACCCCGCCGGAACTCTGGAACGACTGGAAATGGCAGCTCAAGAACCGGGTCACTTCGCTCACCCAGCTCGAGCAGCATCTCGAACTTTCGAACGAAGAACGCAGCGGCGTCTTGCTCTCCGGCGACAAGCTCGCGCTCGCCGTCACCCCGCACTTTTTTAACCTGATCCCACATGATAATCCGGACGACCCGATCCGCCGCCAGGTTATTCCCCGGATCGAGGAAACCTGGACGTCGCCCTACGACATGGCGGATCCGTGCGGAGAAGATTCCCACATGCCGGTCCCGGGATTAGTCCATCGCTACCCGGACCGCGTTCTGTTTCTGGTCACCGATCGCTGCGCCAGCTATTGCCGGTATTGCACCCGCAGCCGGGTCGTGAGCGGCGTGGGCGAACAGGAATTGCACACCGATTTCGAGCAGGCTTTTCGTTACCTCGAACAACATACCGAGATCCGCGACGTTCTTCTTTCCGGCGGCGACGCCCTGATCTTCAGCGACGATAAACTGGAAGGGATCCTGAAGCGGCTTCGCTCCATTGCGCACATCGAGTTCGTCCGGATCGGGACGCGCGTCCCGATTTTCCTGCCGCAACGAATCACGCCGGAGCTGTGCGCGATGCTGGCGAAATATCATCCGCTCTGGATGAGCGTGCACGTCAATCACCCGCGGGAGCTGACGATTGAAGTGAAGCAGGCCCTCGAACGCCTGGCCAATGCCGGCATTCCGCTCGGCAACCAAAGCGTGTTGCTCGCCGGCGTGAACGACGACGTCGAGACGATGAAGACGCTGGTCCAGAAGCTCCTGCTCTGCCGGGTGCGGCCCTACTATTTGTACCAGTGCGACCTGATCACGGGCTCCGCGCATCTGCGTTCATCCGTCGCGAAAGGGATCGAGATCATCGAAGCGCTTCGCGGCCACACCACCGGCTATGGCGTTCCGCAATTCGTCATCGACGCCCCCGGCGGCGGCGGCAAGGTCCCGATCAATCCCGGGTACGTCCTCTATCACGACCAGGAAAAAATCGTGATCCGCAATTACGAAGGCAAAATCTTCGAGTATCCCGAAAGCGGAAACGAAAACGTCCAGTTCGCTCCTCAGCGCGAGTACCACGACGAGTATCTCTACTCGTAACCGACGTTCCTTCCGTAGCGCGCATCGTCTTTGATTTCGCGCGAAGTCTCCGCTCGGTTACCTCCGTGCTCTCGTTTCGGTAGAAACGAAACTCAACAGCTTGCGAAGCGCCGATCGACGATCGCAAGATTCGTATTGACTTGGGTTACGGGAAATCCATACGATTCGGCCAGCAGACAGAAAACCCCGGCTCGCATGATGCGCGCCCCCCATGAAAACGGTTCAGAGCATTGACGAACTGCTGGAGTTGAAGGCGGCGAGATTTGGTTCGTTTCGCCCCGCTCGCAAATACCAGTTCGAATTGGCAGAACTCACGCCGGAGGAGAACGAGCGGCTGGGCGTTCTGATAAACAGCTACGGCGCTGAGTGTGGATGCAAGGCTGGGGAACTTCTCCTCGGTTTTGGCGCCCTCCTTTTAGTAACCCTTTATTTTACTGGCGGCGGAAGTTTCGCGACTTTGCGTTGGCATTCCTGGGTCGCCTTCTTCTGCTGGTTGGCTCTGTTTGCTGTTGTCGGAAAAACAGCCGGCCTGCTCTGGGCGCGTTGGAAAATGGACCGGCTTATCGCTCGAACGCTGCCGAAATTGGATCTGACGCAGACCGGCGTGGCGGCGCCCCAACCCTAGGTCACACGCTATGGCACGAGTTTGTGACGAAGTTCGGGACTGGGTGGAACAAAACATCGAACAGCCGATCGAGACTTGGGAAAATCAACAACAAACCCGTTGTGAAAACGAGCCGTGTAATTGGTTGCTGCTCTGTCTCAACAAACTGGTTTGCTGGCTCGTTTGGGTCGTCGTGAAGGTGGTCCGGATAGTGGTCGTCACGATAGGCAATTGGGTGACGCATCTTGTTTGCCGAATCGTGAATTTCGTCCTCGATGCCATCGCTTTCGTCGTCAATCTCGTTCTGAGCATTCCCATTATCGGTGGGATTATCCGCACGATCCTGAACTGGGTCACCGAAATCATTTGGCGGATTCTGGGTCTGCTGGATTTCGTCGGGTCGCTCATTGGAATAAGGCCGCGTAAAAAGATGTATTTCGGCGTCATTGTCCCGAGCGTGGGCGGAACCCCGATCGTAACGGACGCCGATATCCAGCGTCAGGTAGACGCGGCCATCGCGCTCTACGATACCACTTGTAACATCAATCTCATTTTCACCGGGATTTGCCACACCACCGTCCAGGCTCCCGATGGGGGTTTGGTCGTGGGGTGCGACGCCGGCGGCTTTTTTGGCGATTGGTGGCTCCCCGGCTCCTATTTCGAATACGCCACCGCGACTTGTAAATTCACCGATGGTTTCCGGAGGCTCATTGGTTACGGCTCTGAAATCGTGGTCTTCATTGTCCAGGACGTGACGCCGACCGGAACCAACGGCTGCAGCTTTGCGTCAACCCATAACTATGTCGTAATCGAAGCAAAACCGACCGATCAGGCATTTGTCGCGGCGCACGAAATGGGACATGCCTGTTGGTTGCCCCACGACGGCGATCCAGCCAATCTGATGAACCCCGTCACACCGAGTACCAATCCAACGCTGAGCGATCTTCAAATCTCTGTTATTCGCTGGAGTAAACACTGCGTCTACATCTAGGTCTGCCTAATGAAAAACGAAAATCCCAGCCATCAGGTTCCCGAACGTAAGGACGCGCCTGGCTGCAATGTCAGCCAGACATTGAATTTTAGTCTCGGCGTGATAACGCTGCTCCTCGCTGGAGTTGCCGCCTATCTGATCTACAAACATTTTTTTCAGGGCTGACGCAATCTGTCCACTGAGAGATATGGATGGTCAGTGACGCTCGGCGCCGCAGTGGACATCTTCACGGGCTTCTCCAGCTGGCGAAAGGCGCGCATTCTTCGACCGGCATACGAAGAATTTACGTTCGCTGGTTCCGAGGGACCCCCAACCACCATGAACTGCCTGCATTCGGCGCTTTCGTAACGGCAAAGCGGTGCCTTGCCGATTCACCTATCCGGTAGTTTTTAATGGCACGAGCCGGCGGCCGAAGACCGGCGGCGCCGCGCCGGTTAGGCAGGTTATTAGCTTCGTAAGCGATCCCGCCACCGACCACGGTCATGGCACAGGTCGTCTTGAGGATTTCCGGCTCGGGGATTTTCATGATGTCGGCGGAGAGGACGGTGAGATCCGCAAGCTTGCCGGGTTCGATGGAGCCTTTGTCCTTTTCTTCGAAGGCAGCGTAAGCAGGAGCGAGGGTGAACATTTTCAGCGCCTGTTCGCGGGTCACGGCCTGTTCGGGATGCCATTCCTCCTTCGCCAAGGCTTCGGCGGACAGGCCTTCACTGCGTCCGGGCAGCGGGCGCCGTGTCACAGCGGCGTAAAATTCGATCATCGGTTCGCCCCGTTCAACGGGCGCGTCGGAGCCGCCGCAAATAATCGCGCCGGACTTGAGCAGGCTTTGCCAGGCATACGCGCCGGCCAGCCGCTCTTTGCCGAGACGGCTCGGCGCGAAAAATAAATCGCTGATGGCGTGGGACGGTTGCATCGACGCGATGATGCCGAGCTTCGCGAAGCGCGGCAGATCTTGCGCGCTGAGGATCTGCGCGTGTTCGACGCGCCAGCGCGCGTCCCCCAGCGCTTTTCCATTCACTTTTTTCGACGCCTCTTCGTAGAGATTGAGGATCACGCGGTTGGCGCGGTCGCCGATCGCGTGGGTTTCGACCTGGATTCCTTTTCGCAACGCTTCCTCGAGCATCGGCTGCAGGTCAGTTTCTTTTTCCCTGAGGAAACCGGAGGTGTCGGGCGCGTCCGAGTAGGGCGCGAGCAGGGCCGCGCCGCGCGAACCGAGCGCGCCATCGAACACGACTTTGATCGTCCGCTGGGTAAAACGGTTCTCGTTTAGAATCGGTCCGTCACGGAGCAAAGCCGCCGCCGCCGGGCCGGGACCATAGGCGGCGTTATAGACGCGAATTTTCGCGTCGCCGCTCGCCAGGGCCTGCCGCATCAGCGGGGGATCGTTGAGATCGCTTCCCGCATTCTGAATTTCGCACCAGCCTAACGACAGCTCGCGCTTCACGCCGACGACGAACGCTTCCCGCCGTTCCGCCTCCGTCGGCTGCGGAATATTTTTGCGAACCAACTCCTGGGCGTGATCGAGCAGCATGCCGGTCGGTTCGCCGGTTTGTTTGTCTTTGAGAATTTCGCCGCCAAACGGATTCGGCGTGTCCTTCTCGATCTTCGCAATCCGCAACGCGGCGGTGTTCGCGATCGCGGCGTGACCGTCGGCTCGCGTCAGCCAGACCGGATTATTTGGCGCGATCTTGTCGAGATCGGCGCGGGTGGGAAATTGCGGCGGCTTCCAGAACGTCTCGATCCAGCCGCGGCCGGTGACCCATTTGCCAGGCTCGGTTTTCGCGACGCGCTCTTTCACTTTCGCGAGAAAATCTTCGAGCGTGTTCGTGCCTTCGAGGTTCAACGTCAGCTCGCGCTCGCCGATTCCGAAAATGTGACAATGCGAATCCGTCAGGCCGGGGACGACGGTTTTCCCTGCGAGATCAACCGTGCGCGCGCCGTCCGCCTGATATTTTTTCGCGTCCGCGTTCGATCCTACGAACACGATCCGATCGCCTTTCACCGCGATCGCTTCCGCGCGCGGCTGGCGCTGGTTCATCGTGTAAATGTTGCCGTTAACGAAAACGGTTTGATTCTCCGCCGCTGCCATCGCGGTCGAGCAGAGGGCGGCGAAGAGAAAAGTTCCGAGAATTTTCATCGCGCAGCGATCATCCCGCTTTCCGCCGGCCGCGTCGAGCGCGCAACACTTCAACGCGAATCGTGTGAAAAGAAAATTCTTCTCTTTTGCTTCTTGGAAGCTTTTCCGTATGGAAGAATTGTTTTCCTCGCTGCCACCACGAATGGAAAAACAATTTTCTTTTGCCAATCCAATCTCGATTTATAGAGTTGGCGCTCCACTCCGGGCCGCTGCCACAAATTTTGAATCCAACGACCTTGAGCGCCGCACATCCTAACCCAATGCCCGCCCCGTTTCTAAAGTGGCGGCTGTCCCTTTGCCGAAGCGCAGTTCGCTAGCGTTTTATGGCGAATTTTTTTCCACGCTGGACGAACTGGCTGCCGCTCAAGATCGCGATCTGCGGCGTCGTCATTGTCAGCGGCCTGACGGGCGCGACCTGGTATTACGTCACGCCGAAGTACACCCGCGTCGGTTACCAGCCGGTCCAGCCGGTGCCGTTCCCGCACGACATCCACGTCGCGCAGCTCGGGATGGATTGCCGGTATTGCCACAGTTTTGTCGACGTCGCCGCGCATTCGAATTTGCCGAACACCCAGACCTGCATGGCGTGCCATCAGCAGGTGCAGAAGGACAATCCGAAGCTGGAGCCGATCCGCGCCAGCTGGAAAACCGGGCAGCCGGTCGAGTGGGTCCAGCTCCATCGCACGCCGGATTACGTTTTCTACAACCACGCCGCGCACGTGAACCGCGGCATCAGTTGCGCGGTTTGCCACGGGCAGATCAATCACATGGCAGTGGTCAAACATGCGAAGCCCCACAGCATGGCGTGGTGCCTCGAGTGCCATCGCCACCCGGAGAATTTCCTGCGGCCCGAGACCCAGATCACGAACATGGATTGGAAACCAGACTGGGAAAAGCCGGCGGATTTCGTGGCGAAATACGGACAGCCGAAAGACGTGAGCGACGATTGGTCGAAGAAGGAAAAGCTCACGCAGGTCGAGATCGGCCAGACTTTGAAAGAGCGTTGGAACATCCAGCCGCCGCTGAACTGCCAGGGGTGCCATCGATGACGAAGCGCACGGCATTGCAAAGTAGCACAGGCATCTTGCCTGTGGGGCCAAAGGGCTTCCAGCCGGTTGCTTCCCTCCTTTTCGTTTCAACAGGCGAGACGCCTATTGTCCCCACAGGCAGGATGCCTGTGCTACGGAGGCTCGGCCGATGAAGCGCGTCTTCGAACATCCGCCGGAAAAGGTGACGGGGAAACGCTACTGGCGCAGCCTCGATGAATTCAGCGAGACGCCGGAATTTCGCGGCTGGCTCGAGCGCGAATTTCCTTCGGGCGCCGCGCAACTGAACGGCGACGAGTGGTCGCGGCGCGGATTCCTGAAACTGATGGGCGCCTCAATGGCCCTGGCGGGATTTGGCCTAACGAGCTGTCGCCGGCCGGAGTCGCACCTGGTTCCGTTCACGAAGAGCGTCGAGTGGACGATCCCTGGGAAAGCTTTGTATTACGCCACCGCGATGCCGCGGCGGACCGGCGCGCTGCCCTTGATCGCCGCGACGGTCGACGGACGTCCGATCAAACTGGAAGGCAATCCGCTTCATCCGGCCAGCGGTGGCGCGACGGACGCGTTCGCCCAGGCGTCGCTCCTCGATCTTTACGATCCCGCGCGCTCCCGACGTTTCGCCGAGGTCAAAGAGAAAGACGAGAAAGGCAAGAAATCGCGGGTCTTCGAAACTCGCGACCGCGCTGCTTTCGAAAAATACCTGGCCGATCTCCGCACGAAGATTGCGTCGGATGGCGGGGCGGGCCTCGCGTTCCTGGCCGAGGAAGTTCATTCGCCGACCCGGGAGCGTTTGCGGACCGAACTCCTGAAGCTCTACCCGAAAATGCGCTGGTGCGTTTACGATCCGTTGCTGACGGAGGCGCAAAGCTTCGCGACCCAGCTTAGCTTCGGCGACAACGCCCGCCTGGTGCCGCGCCTCGAGCGGGCCGATGTCGTCCTGGCGCTCGACAGCGATTTCCTCGATTGCGGCGAAGGCGATATCGCCGGGATTCGCGCCTTCAGTTCGCGCCGCCGGGTCGGCACGGCGAAGGAGACAATGAATCGTCTCTACGTCGTCGAGAACCGGTTCACGCTCACCGGAGCCATGGCCGATCACCGGATGCGTTGCCCGGCGAGCCAGATTCCGGCGTTCACCCGCGCGCTCGCCGGAAAGATTGCGGTCGCCACGAAAGACCAGGGACTCGCGTCCACCATCGCGACGTTGACCGAGCCGGTAAATGCGATGGCGTTCGACGACGCGTGGCTGACCGAATGCGCGAACGACCTGATGGCGAAACCGGGCGCGAGCCTCGTCCTGGCCGGCCCGCACCAGCCGGTCGTGGTGCAGCTGATGGTTTACGCGATCAATTCAGCGCTGAAGAATGTCGGCGCGACGGTGATCGTCCGTGAATTTGTCCGGACGCCGAAGACCAACAGCATTCTCCAACTGGCCGGCGAAATAAACGGTGGCCGGATCAAACAGCTTTTCATCCTGGGCGGGGACCCGGTTTACAACGCGCCGAAAGGAATCACGATCGACAAGGACTCGAAAGCGCCGGTCGATTGGCCTGATTTGCAGCGGAAAGTGCCGGACGTCGTGCGGCTCGGTTATTACGAAGATGCGACCTCGGAGTTGAGTGGGTGGCATGTGCCGGCCGCGCATTATCTCGAATCGTGGGGCGACGCGCTCACGACCGACGGCGCTTATCTCGCCATTCAGCCGATGATCCTGCCGCTCTTCGGCGGAATGTCGGAGCTCGATTTGTTGAACGCGGTTCTCGGCAAGCCGGCGGTCGAAGGGCCGCAACTGGTGCAGGATACTTTCCGCGCCAGCGGGCCCCCGGGCGATTTCGAAATGGCGTGGACGCAACTGTTGCGGGACGGCTTCGCCACTCACGTCGCGCCAAAGGATAAACCGCCGACGTTCAATTCGAACAATGCCGGCGGCGTCGCCCACACCCTCTGGTCTACCGCGCCGAACCCGACGCTCGACGCGCCCGAGATCGTGTTGACCCGCAGCTACAACATCGACGACGGCCGTTACATCAACAACGGCTGGCTCCAGGAATTGCCCGACCCGATCACCAAACTGACCTGGGACAACGCGGCCTTGATCAGCCCTGCGATGGCGAAGCATCTCGGCGTTAACACCGGCGACCTGATCAACATTGCGGTCACCGAAACGACGAAGGACACCCAGGGAAAAAATATCCGGCGCGAACTGGTCATCGCGGCCCTGATTTCGCCCGGCCACGCGGACAACTCGATCTCGATCGCGCTCGGGTACGGACGCAAGATGACGGGGCCGGTCGGCGAGGAAGCGGGCTTCAACGCTTTCCTTTTGCGCAACAGTTCCAACCCGCATTTCATCGCCGTCGACAGCAAGACGGTGGAAGCGATTTCCGTCACGACGGCGCCCACGGAAGCGCAACCGGCGAGCCCCACGGCATCACCCACGGCGACCGCCACGCCGAACAAGCGCGCCCACACCCTCGGCACGTATGCGCTTTCGGTAACCCAGGATCACTGGAGCATCGAAGGCCGCGGCCTGGTGCGCGAAGCGACTCTCGAGAAGTATCGCGAAGATCCCGAGTTCGTGAAGAAGATCGCGGGCGACGAAGAATTGCCGGCGAAGTTGCCGTCGATCTACAGCCATCCGCCGCTGAACGCCGAGCAGCAATGGGGAATGTCCGTCGACCTCAACGTTTGCACCGGTTGCAGCGCCTGCGTGATTGCCTGCCAGGCCGAGAACAATATTCCGATCGTCGGCAAACTGCAGGTGAGCCATGGCCGCGCCATGCACTGGCTGCGGCTCGACCGTTATTACGCGAGCGAGAAACCGTTCAACCAGGACCGCGGCGAATACCCGGAGAACCCCGAGATCGTGCACGAACCGATGATGTGCCAGCACTGCGAGAACGCGCCGTGCGAAACGGTTTGTCCGGTCAACGCCACCGTCCACAGCGAAGACGGGCTCAACGTCATGGCCTACAACCGCTGCATCGGTACCCGGTATTGCGCGAACAACTGCCCGTTCAAGGTGCGCCGCTTCAATTTCTTCGATTACAACCAGCGGCCGATCGGCAAGAAGAAGATCGGCCCGCTCTCGGTTTACCAGGAATACATCGCGCCGTTTACGGAGAAGGGCGCGCCCGACACGACGAAGCTGCAGAAGAATCCTAACGTGACCGTGCGCATGCGCGGCGTGATGGAGAAATGCACCTATTGCGTCCAGCGCATCGAAGAAGCAAAGATTGCCGCTCACGTGAAAGCCGGCGCGTCCGACAAAACTCGGATCCCGCGGGATTCGTTCACGAGCGCGTGCGCCCAGGCCTGCCCGACCGAAGCGATCGTGTTCGGCGACGTGAAAGATCCCGAGAGCAAGGTCTCGAAAATAAAAATGCAGGACCGGAATTACCGGCTGCTCGAATATTTGAATGTGAACACGCGCACGAGTTACCTGGCGCGCCTCCGAAACCCGAACCCCAAGATGCCGGACGCCGGACGCATCGCGGTGGCGAGCCTCGGCAACGAGGGCCCCGAAGGACCCGACAAGGCGAAACACGATTTCAACCAGCACGACAAAGGCGCCCTGAACCCGAAGGAGAAACCGTAGCGTGGACGGCGCGACCACAGTTCCAGACGTGATCGAGGGCGAAGCATCGGCTTCCGTCGAGAAGCCGCTCGCGCGCGTGCCGCTGGTTTTGAACCGGCGGAACTTCAGCTGGATCACGGAACGGATCGCCGGCGCCGTGGAAGGCGGGGCGCCGCGCTGGTGGTGGGTCACTTTCGCGATGACTTCGATGGTCGCGATGTTTGGATTGTTCTGCCTCGGCTACCAAATCTCGACCGGCGTCGGCACCTGGGGCCTCAACCATCCGGTCGGCTGGGCGTGGGACATTACCAATTTCGTGTTCTGGATCGGTATCGGACACGCCGGCACTCTTATTTCCGCGATCCTGTTTTTGCTCCGCCAGAAATGGCGCACGTCGATCAACCGCGCCGCCGAGGCGATGACGCTGTTCGCCGTTATTTGCGCGGCGATTTTCCCGGGCGTCCACGTCGGCCGCGTCTGGATGGCGTGGTTCCTCGCGCCGCTGCCGAATAACTACGGGATCTGGCCGAACTTCCGCAGCCCGCTCCTCTGGGACGTGTTCGCGGTCTCCACCTACTTCTCGGTCTCCGTTCTCTTTTGGTACACCGGTCTGATTCCGGATCTCGCGACCTTGCGCGATCGGGCGACGACCAAGGTCAAGAAACTCTGCTACGGAATTTTCGCCGTCGGCTGGCGCGGCTCGAATCGCAACTGGCGCCATTACGAAATGGCCTATCTGCTCCTGGCCGGCCTTTCCACGCCGCTCGTCCTCTCGGTCCACAGCGTCGTGTCGTTCGACTTCGCGACCTCGATCATCCCGACGTGGCACACCACGATCTTCCCGCCTTACTTCGTGGCGGGCGCGATCTTCGGCGGCTTCGCCATGGTGCTCACTCTCCTGATTCCGGCGCGCGCGATCTACAAGCTGCAGGACATCATCACCATCCAGCACATCGACAAGATGGCGAAGGTGATCCTGCTGACCGGTTCCATCGTCAGTTACGCCTACGCGATGGAATTCTTCGTCGCCTGGTACAGCGGCAACGAGTACGAGAAGTACGCGTTCTTTAACCGCATCTTCGGTCCCTACTGGTGGTACTGGTGGGTGGGAATGCTTTTCTGCAATGCCCTTTCGCCGCAGCTCTTCTGGTTCCGCCGCTTCCGGCAAAACATTTACGTCGTCTATTTCGTCTGCATGTGCGTGAACGCCGGCATGTGGTTCGAGCGCTTCATCATTATCGTCGGCGGATTGCACCGCGACTTTCTGCCGTCCTCGTGGGGCCTGTTCATCCCGACGTGGGTCGATATCTGGACGTTCGTCGGCACGTTCGGCATCTTCCTCTCGCTCTTTCTCCTCTTCATTCGCTACCTGCCGATGATCGCGATGTCGGAAGTGAAGATCGTTTTGCCGGAGGCGAATCCCCACCACGCTTCGCCCCAGGAACATCATCCCGTTGCCGCGGGCGGAAAGGAGCGGACATGAGAACGCCGTCCGGAAACAAAGTTTACGGGATGGGCGCGGAATTTTCGAGCGCGTCGGCGCTTTACGAAGCGGCGAAACGGGTGCGCGACGCCGGTTTCAAACGCTGGGATGTCCATTCGCCGTTTCCGATTCATGGAATGGACGACGCGATGGGCCTGGGCAAATCGTGGTTGAGCGCCGCGGTCCTGGCCGGTGGTATCACCGGATTACTCACCGCGGTCGTGCTGGAGTTCGGTCCGTCGTCGATCATTTATCCGTTGGTCGTGCACGGCAAACCGGTGGATTGGCGCACCGTCCCGGCGTTCTTCCCGATCATGTTTGAGCTGACGATTTTGTTCTCCGCCTTCACCGCCTTTTTCGCGATGCTGATCATGAACGGCCTGCCGCGCTGGTATCACCCGGTGTTCAACTGGCGCCGGTTCAGCCGCGCCAGCAACGACGGATTTTTCCTGATCATCGAGGCGCGCGACCCGCGATTCACGGAATTGGAAGCGCGCGAGCTGTTGGAACAAAGCGGCGGCAGCCACGTGACGATCATTCATGAGGACTGAAGAAAAATGACGAATTCCCGAATGACGAATGACGAAGGAATGACGGCCGAAAGGCGCGTCGCTAATTCGTTGTTCGTCATTGATTCGTCATTCGACATTCGTCGTTCGTCATTTCTATAAACCATGTTGCGCGGCTTTTTTCTCATTTTCATCCTGATCGGGATCGCGATCGTCGCGGTCTTCGGTTTCCGCGGGCAGACGAGCACCGGCTCGCCCATCGAAGTCTTCCCCGACATGGTGCGCCAGATGAAAGTGCGCGCCCAGGCGCCGCTCGCGTTTTTCGCGGATGGCCGCGGTTCGCGCCCGCCGGTCGCGGGGACCGTGCCGATCGGCTACGAGATGCCGAAGCCGAGCACCCAGGCGTCGCCCGGCGCGGCGCCGGTTCCTTCCGACATGAATGCCCAGCCGCATCTTGGCTTCAGCGCCGGCACGGATTATTTCAACACCGGTAAAATGGGAACGAACTGGGGCGACGGTTTCCCGTTGCCCGTCACCGGCGAATTAATGGAGCGCGGCAAACAGCGTTTCAACATCAACTGCAGCGCGTGCCACGGTTACACCGCGGCCGGCAACGGAATTACGAAGCAGTACGGCCTGACGACCGTGGTCAGTTTGCAGGACGAACGGATCCGCAAGATGGCGGACGGCGAAATCTTCAACACCATCACGAATGGGAAAAACACCATGATGGCTTACGGCCCGAACGTCACGGTGACGGATCGCTGGGCGATCATCGCCTATCTCCGGGCTTTGCAGCGGAGCCAGAACGCCACCGAGGCCGACGTGCCGCCGGAGCATCGGGCCGAATTGGACAAGCCGGCCGCGCCCGCGCCGGCCCCTGCCGCCGAACCACCTAAACCGGAGGCCGCCAAGAAATGAGCGAACGAGCTGACGTGATGCCGACTCCGGAAGGCGAATACATCGAGAAAAACCGGTTCTCGCCTCTCTCGTTCGTGCTGGCCATTGTCGGGCTGGTGGGCCTGGGCTTGAGCGTCGTGGGCGCCTTCGTTTCGCCGAAGCAATTCAGTTTTTCGTGGCTCTTCGCCTTCGCGTATTACTTCACGATGCTGGCGGGTTGCTTCTTCTGGATCATCGTCCACCACGTGGTCGACGCGGAATGGTCGGTCGTCGTCCGGCGCCAGCTGGAAAATCTCGCGCTGCTTCTCGCGGTCATGGCGATCTTCTTTATCCCGATCGTCATTTTCCGCCATCACCTTTACGAATGGACGAACGTCCCGGTCGGAGTCGATCCGATCCTCGACAGCAAACGCGCCTATCTCCGTTGGGATTTCTTCCTCGCGCGCGCCATTTTCTATTTCGTCTTCTTCATTGGCGCGACGCTGCTCTTCCGCCGCTTCTCGATCCGGCAGGATCGCGACGGCAACCCGGCGTTCACCATCAACATGCGGCGGCTCGCTTTCGTCGCGCTCCCGCTCTTCGCTCTCTCGCTTACCTTCGGCGCCTATGATTGGCTGCTCGGCATCGATTACCATTGGTTCTCGACGATGTGGGGCGTCTACATCTTCGCCGGCGCCGCGGGCAGCTCGATGTCGCTCCTGGTTCTCGTCATCACCGGCCTCCGCAAAGCCGGTTACTTGAAGGAAACCGTCACGACGGAGCATTACCACATCATGGGGAAATGGATGCTCTCCTTCTCCGTTTTCTGGGCCTACATCGGCTTCAGCCAATACATGCTCATCTGGTACGCGAACATGCCCGAAGAGACGGAGTATTTTATCCGGCGGAACACGGAGTCGTGGAACGCGCTCAGCCTGTTCCTTGTCATCGGGCGTTTCTTTATTCCATTCACCCTCCTGCTCATCCGCAGTCCCAAGAAGAAACCGCTCCAGCTCTGCCTGATCGCCGGCTGGATCGTGTTCATGCAGATGGTCGACATTTACATCGTGATCCTGCCGGCGCTCCATGGCGCGGGCGTGTTGGTCAGCATCTGGGATTTCATGCCGCTGATCGGCATGGGCGCCACCCTCGCATTTGTTTTTCTCCTGATCGCTCGCCGCAGCTCGCTCTTCCCGAATCGCGATCCGCGCCTGCTCGAATCGCTTCATATTGTTAATTAACCGTGACGCCGACCGAACCAATCCAGCATCACCAGCCGCGCGGGATTTTCTCGACGTGGCTCGGGGTTGTGTTGCTGTTCGCCTTCTTCGCTTTGCTGGCGCTCGTCGTCCTCAAGGCCGCGCCGCGCGGAACGAACTTCGAAAAGAAACGCGCCGAGGCGCGCCGGAAAAAACTGGAAGACGCGCAGAAGGAAAACCTGACGGCGCTGACCAGCTATGCGTGGGCCGACAAAGCGAAAGGCACCGTCCGGATTCCAATCAATGACGCGATGCAAATCATGCTCGTCGAATTGCCGTCCAAAAAGCCGACAGCAGCGGGCCCCATCGCCGCCGCTTCTCCCGCCGCGGCTCCGGCGACCTCGCCCGGCGCGAGCGCGTCACCGGCTGCGACCACGGCGCCTCCGGCCGCCGACGGGGCGAAGCCAACGCCCGGCGCGGGCGGGCATGAGCCCGAACATCAACCGGCTGCGGCGACCAACCCGCCACCGGCCCCGCCCAATACGCAACCCGGAGCGAACAACACTCCATCCGCTTCCGCGCCTCCGGCACCGGCCAAAGCGCCGGTCACTGGTTCGCCCACCGCATCGCCGGCCGCGCCCGGAACGCCGCTGCCCGTTCGCGGCAAAACGCCATGAATCCATCTGAGCTTCCATTGACGCCGCCCAATCCTGCTGAGGTCACGACGACGGACAGCGAAGTCACGACGCGCGACGTCGAGCAGGTCGAGCGCGCCTTGATCGACGCCTCCACGCGGCTGCCGGTCCTCTTCTTCTACGGGTCGGCGCTCGTCTGGCTGTTGCTCGGCACCGCGCTGGCCGGATTCACTTCGTGGAAATTGCACGCGCCCGATCTGCTCGCGAACTGGAGCTGGTTCACCTGGGGCCGCCTCCGCCCGGCGCACATGAACGTGATGGTGTTCGGCTGGGCCTCGATGGCCGGGATCGGGACCGCGATCTGGCTCATGGCGCGATTGTGCCGGACGACGTTGCGGCACCCGCTTCTTCTTATCGCGGGTGGCGCGTTCTGGAATCTCGGCGTAGTTCTCGGCGTTGGCGGAATTTTAGCGGGCGATAGCACCGGCTACGAATGGCTCGAGTTCCCGCCTTACGCCACGATCGTTCTGTTCGTTGCGTATTCGCTGGTGGTGTCGTGGGCGATGCTCATGTTCCGGTTCCGGCGGGGCGACCACATTTACATCACGCAATGGTATCTGCTGGGCGCGTTCCTTTGGTTCCCGTGGGTCTACGGCGCGACCCAGATCATGCTTTTCGCGGTGCCGGTGCAGGGCGTCATGCAGGCCGCCGTGACCTGGTGGTTCGGGAACAACCTGATGTTTCTCTGGTTCGGATCCATCGCGCTCGGGACCGCGTATTACATGATCCCGAAAGTGATCGGGCGGCCCGTTTACAGTTATCATCTCGCCGCGATCGGGTTCTGGACTTACGCGCTCTTCGCCAGCTGGACCGGAATGCAACGCCTGGTCGACGGGCCGTTCCCGGCCTGGATGATCACCGCCAGCATCGCGGCGTCGATCCTCACCCTGATCCCGGTCGCGACGGTCGGATTGAATCATCACATGACGATGCGCGGTTACTTCGGACTCCTGCGCTACAGCCCGACCCTGCGCTTCACCGTCTTCGGCGCGTTCGCCTACACGGCTTTTAGTTTAATGGGGATCTTCCTGTCGTTGCGCTCGATCGCCGGCTACACCCACTTCACCGAAGCCAGCATCGCGTATTCGCATCTCGGGCTCTACGCCTTCTTCACCATGATCATGTTTGGCTCGATGTATTACATTGTGCCGCGACTGGTCGGACGCGAATGGCGTTACGCGACCTTGATCAAGCTCCACTTCTGGGCATCGGCTTACGGCGTGGGGTTAATGGTGGGGCTGCTCTTCCTCGGCGGCATCGCGCAGGGTAGTAGCATGCAGGATCCGACGCGGTTGTTTACCGATTCGACGGATTCGATTCTGCCTTACCTGCGCGGGCGCAGTCTCTCCGGCTTGCTGCTCACGATCGCGCATCTGATCTTCGCGTTTCATTTCGGCCTGATGCTTTTGGGCCTCGGCCGCGCTGCGAGCGTCCCCACGTTTTTGAATCCGCAGGAAGAGGAGGCCGTGAAAGACCACATATGAAAGGGGTAACGGCGCTCTTTCTCGGCATCTTCGGCACGTTCGCTTTCTCGTGGACGGGGCTGACGCTCATCCCGAATTTCCAGATCGGTCATCTCGACCCGCAATCAGACGAAGAACAGACGGACATCTACCCGGTGCCGAAGTCGGGCATGGCAGACCGCGGCCGGAAGATTTACGTGGCGAATGGCTGTGTCTATTGCCATAGCCAGCAGGTTCGCGCGGATTACGCCGCTTCCGACATCGACCGCAAATGGGGAACGCGTCGCAGCGCGCCGCGCGATTACATTTTCGAACGTCCAGCGTTGCTTGGGAAAATGCGAGTCGGTCCCGATCTGGCGAACATCGGCAAGCGCGCGCCATCCGATGACGTGAATGCGCCGCCGCCCTCGGCCACGAGCCCGGCGCCCGGGGCCTCTCCGGCCGCGTCGCCCGCACCGAACGCCGCCGCTCCGCCAGCACCGAACGCTCCGGCTTCGCCCGCGCCAAATGCTGCGACTTCGCCCGCGCCGAACGCTCCGGCTTCACCGGCACCGAGCGCGAGCGCCTCGGCCATTCCCGCTAATTCTCCGGCGCCGGCGCCAACCAGCGCGACGGTCGCTTCGGTCCCGCCGCCGTCGCAAAATCCAGCCGCCACCGCTGCCACCAGCGCCGACACGACCACCGGCCCGAGCGGCGTGCCTCCTCAATATTCCGCGGCCTGGCATCACATTCACCTTTACGCTCCGCGAAGCGTCCTGGCGGGTTCGACTTCCAACATGCCGGCATTCAAATTCCTCTACGAAAAACGCCGCATCACCGGCGAACGTTCGGCCGACGCGTTGAAGTTAACGGGCGCGGACGCGCCGGAAGAAGGTTGGGAAATCGTTCCGAGCTACGATGCAAAATGTCTGGTCGCGTACCTGATGTCGCTCGACCAGTCGCATGAACTGCAGGAAGCGAAGCTGGGCGCCGCGCCCGCACCCGCAGCGTCCCCCGCAGCGTCGCCCGCGGCCGCGAAGGAGGAAAAGAAATGAACGAGAAGGCGCCAGATCGTAACGTGCGTCAGGGCATGGATTACGGTGAGTCCTCGGACGTTCATCAGGTCCACGCCGCGATCCAGCGCGAGAAACGCGAGCCGCGCGTCGGGCTGGAACCGCTCTCGATCTGGCTGATCGCGGTTTATGGTCTTGCGATCTTTTTTGGCGGCGCGTATCTCGGCCGCTTCTCGGGAAATTTCAGCGGCGACGGACTCGATCCGTTAGGCGGCGCGGCGCGGCCGAAGAAACCAGGAGCGGCTGGTCCGGGCGGCGAACAGACCGCCGAGCTTTCGCAAGCGGACCGCGGCAAAAAAGTATTCTCGGCGAATTGCGCAACCTGCCACCAGGCGAACGGCCTCGGCGTTACCGGGCAATATCCGCCGCTGGCCGGTTCGGAGATCGTGAATGGCGGATCGCGGCGCGTGGGCATGATTGTCTTAAAAGGATTGCAGGGCCCGATCACGGTTAAGGGGGCGCAGTACGGCACCGCTGTTATGCAGCCATGGGAGAAAACGCTGACTGACGCGAGGATCGCCGACGTCATCACTTACATTCGCCAGGAATGGGGAAACAAGGCCAGCCCGGTGTCCGCCGCCCAGATAGGCGCGTTGCGTAAGGAACTCGCCGGCCGGACCGATTCTTTTGTCGAGGCGGATTTGCACGCCGTGCCGGAAGACGCCGAGTTGCCCGGCGGAGAGCCGGCCGGAGCGAAGCCTCCACAGGCGAAAGCGCCAGCACCCGCACCCAAATAGTTGGGGCGCGCGATTCAATCGTTGGCCGCGATTCATGGTGAACCATGAAGCGCCCTCGCCGTCCTCAACATCCTAAGGTGCACGACGTCATCGTCGTCGGCGGCGGCATCGCTGGAATATCAGCCGCGATTTATCTCGGGCGCGGGCAGCGTGATGTCCTGGTCATCGATTCCGGCCATTCCATGGCGAAATGGGAGCCGGTCGTGGAAAACTATCTCGGCTTTCCCAGCGGCGTCGGCGGCGAAGAGCTTTTGAAAAATGGCCAGGCCCAGGCGGAACGATATGAGGCGCGCTTCGTTAATGATGAGATCAAAACCGTGTCAGCGCGGAAAACGTTCTTCGTCCTGAAGGGACAACGAAAGACGTACCGCGCGAAACGCCTCCTCATCGCCACCGGCATTTTTCACCTGCCGCCGGAAATCCCCGGAGTGAAACAATGCCTCGGGCATAGCATGTTTTTTTGCAAAGACTGCGACGGTTATCGCGTCCGCGGCAAACGGATCGCCATCGTGGGCGCGAACAACGAGGCGGTCGAGTACGCCCTCGGCATGCTGCATTATTCCGCGTGCGTGATTGTCGCCACCAACGGTAACCGGCCGGCCTGGGACAAACAGCATGCGCGCTGGCTGGAGGAGTACGAAATTCCGGTCGCGCGCAGACGCATCCGCGACGTCGACCATCGGAAGCGGAAGATTCGGGCCCTGGAATTCGAGAGCGAGCGAAGCATGAAGATCGATTATCTCTTCACCACCCGCGGCGATATTTTTCACAACCAGCTCGCGAAAAAACTCGGGGCCGAGATCGACGCGGACGGCCAGATCAAGGTCGACCAATGCATGCGCACGACCGTCCCGCGGCTTTATGCCGCCGGCTGCGTCACGCCGGCGAACTGCCAGATGATCATCGCCGCCGGCCAGGGCGCTGCCGCCGCCCAGGCCATAAACCGCGATCTCTTCGAAGAGGGGCTGGCCACCCATTCGCTCCGCCGATTTCGCGACGAGCAGCTCGACGGCGAGAAAACCGTGCCGGAGATTACGGCCACGAAAACCAGGCGGAGGAACAAATAATGGGCTTCGAACAATATCATGAACCGGCCGGCGAACTTTCGGCGGAAACGCGCACCTTCGCCCGCATGATCGTGTCGTTAGGCGAGGAGGCCGAGGCGATCAATTGGTACGAACAGCGGATCTCCGTCGAGAAGGACCGGAGCGCGCGCGCCATCATGCGGAATGCGCAGAAGGAAGAATTCAAACATTTCTCGATGGACCTCGAATGGCTCTTGCGCGCCAAGCCCGAATGGAAAGAGATCGCTCAGGGCGTGCTCTTCAAGGAAGGCGACATCGTCGAGCACGGCGAAGAAGCCGAGGAAGCGGCCGATTAAAGTTTAGCGGCGATTATTTTCGCGATCGCGCGGAACCCTTCTTCGTCGTCCGCGTCGAAGCGGCCGAGCTCGGGACTGTCGACGTCGAGCACGCCGATCAGGCGCGAGTCGTCGCTCGTCAACGGCACGACGATTTCCGATCTCGAGGCGGTGTCGCACGCGATGTGGCCGGGAAACTGGTTCACGTCCGCCACGCGAATCGTCGTCTTTTTCTCCGCGGCTGTTCCGACGACTCCGCGGCCGAATGGGATCCGCACGCAGGCGACGCGTCCTTGAAAAGGCCCGAGCACCAGTTCACCGCCTTTGAGCAGATAAAAGCCGACCCAGTTCAGACGCGGGACTGAATGGTAGATCAGCGAGGCCGCATTCGCCATGTTCGCGACCCCGTCGGTCTCGTCTTTGATCAAGGCCGCGATCTGGTTCGTCAGCTCGAGAAACAATTCCGGCTTCGGTAACTTTGACAGATCGCTCGCTGCAAACACGAGGCGAACGTAGGCCAGGGCGTTCCGCTACGCCACCATCTCGTCCACGACGGCCAGGAACGGATCGATGTCGAACGGCTTCGTCAGATAATTGCGCGCGCCGGCCGTGAGGAGACGCTCGATCTGGCTCGGGGTGGCGTCGGCGCTGAGAACGACCACCGGGATGTCAGCGGTCTGGGATTCGCGTTGGAGCTGGCGCAGCACTTCGGACCCATGCATGTCCGGCAAATTAAGATCGAGCAGAACCAGCTTGGGCCGGTGCGCGACTGCCAGCTCGACGCCGCTTCCGCCCGAGCGCGCGTGCATCAGCTTCAAGGCCGGACGAAATTCGAGGATCCGCTCGACCAGCGTGAAATTGACCGGGTCGTCTTCGATGTAAAGCACGTCGCAGGGACTGACGGCCGGCTCGGCCGCTGGCCGGTCCTCGCTCGCCCCCCCTTCGCCCAATTCCTGGGTGATAATTCCGAGCAGGTCGCGCGCGGCTTTAAGAATGTGTTGGACGTCGGTGTCTTTCGTGGCCGAACCCGTCGGCCGCATCGCCAGGAGTTCGGCGAAGCCGATGATGGCGTTCAAGGGGGCGCGCAGTTTTTGGTTCAGTTCCGCGCGGAACACGTTGTCGCTCGGCGACGGCGTTTTCAAAACATCGGGGCAGGGGGACGGTTCGTTCATTACATTCATGTCACGGAGGATAAATAGCAGGTTGCGTTCACGCGGCGGACCAAACTTTTGCCGGCTCGGCTTCCGCCTCGAGGCGCAGCCCGGACGGCTCATCAAAGGTCATGTTCCGCAGCTTCTTCACCATCTCGATATCGCGCCGCATTTTGTTTTTGTGCGTCGAGAAGATGAGCGCCGTTTCGTCAGTGATCAGGTCCGACTTGTAGGCTTTCAAAAGCGATTGATCGAAGCTGTGCCAGCCCATGGTATCGCCGGCTTCAATGATTTCCTGGAACGTCCGGTTCTCGCTCTCGCCATAGAGCAGGGTCTCGCGCGTGCGCAGGCTGCTCCCCATGATCTCGGACACCATCAGGCGGCCGCCGCCCACTTTGGTGACGAGCCGCTGGCTCACGACGAAACGGATCGTGTCCGCGAGCCGCTGGCGGATCTGCTGTTCCTCGTCTTTGGCAAACATGCCCAGGACGCGGTTGATGGTCTGGCCGGCGTTAACCGTGTGCATGGTGGTGAAAACGACGTGGCCGGTTTCCGAAGCCGTCATCGCGATTTCCATCGTCTCGCGATCGCGAATTTCGCCGACCAGAATCGCCTTGGGCGCCTGCCGCAGGGCCGCGCGCAACCCGCTGGCGAAGTCGCGGAAATCTTTCCCGAGCTGGCGCTGGTTAAAAAGCGCCTGCTTGTGCGGATGAAGGAACTCGATCGGGTCTTCGAGCGTGAGGATATGAATCTTATGGGTTTCATTCAGCTCGTTCAGCATGGCCGCGAGCGTCGTCGTCTTGCCGCTGCCCGTGGCGCCGGTCACAAAAATGATCCCGTTCTTTTCCTTGATCATTTCGCGAAAGATCGGCGGCAATCCGAGCTGCTTGAGCGTCGGAATTTCCGTCTGCAATTTCCGCATCACGATGGCGGGCCGGCCGTTTTGCCGGAAAATGTTCACACGCATCCGGGCGACGTCGGCCAGGGCGTAACTGCAGTCGCACGAGCCCTGCCGGGCCAGGTCTTCCTTCAGCCGCTCGTCGCCGTCGATGATGTGGTCGGCGATCTGGTCGATCTGGGGCGCATCCAGCACTCCGGTGGGCGTATCGATCGGGAATTCGTCGAGCGCGCCGTGCTCCTCGACAAGAGGGGGTTTGCCAACAGCGAAGAGCAAATCGGAAACGCCTTCGCTGCTGCTGATCATTGCTGAAAGCAGAGCATCTATGAGTTCTTTGTTCACTGAAAGCCGGAGAAGCCGGGCTTGATTTAGCGAGAAACGTGCCTCCGCCTGGCCTCGCGCCATCGCCACAATGAGACGCCCAAACTCAATTGACGGCGCGATGATTACGTAAGAGCGCGCATTCTCTGGAAAAAGGCGCTTTCCACTTGAAAATTTTGCCCTGATATTCAGGTTCACTTTCCGCTATGGACGCATCCTCTGGCCTCGCTACCGAACCGCACGCCGAACATCCCGCGCACCACGACGACCACGGGCACGACCATCACGAGCTGCCCTTCTGGCGGAAGTACATTATCTCGACCGACCACAAGGTGATCGGCATCCAATACGGGATCACGGGGCTGATTTTTCTCTTCTTCGGTTTCAGCCTCATGATGTTGATGCGCTGGCAGCTGGCCTATCCGGGCCAGTCGATCCCGGTCCTGGGCGACATGCTCGGCCGCATGTTCGGGCCGGGCGCGGTGGAAAATGGCGTCATGAAACCCGAGTTCTACAACTCGTTAGGCGCGATGCACGGCACCATCATGATCTTCCTCGGCATCGTCCCGATCGCCTTCGCGGCCTTCGGAAATTTTGTCGTGCCCCTGCAGATCGGCGCGCCGGACATGACCTTCCCGAAGATCAACATGGCCAGTTACCAGGCCTTTTTCGCCGGCGGCATCGTGATGTTGATCAGCTTCTTTGTCCCCGGCGGCGCGGCCAAAGGGGGTTGGACTTCCTACACGCCCCTCGCCGTCATTGCCGATAAAGGGCCGACTTACGATCCGTTTTGGAATGGCCAGACGCTTTGGCTGGTCGGGTTCATCCTGTTGATCACGTCGTCGCTCCTCGGCGCGGTGAATTTCATTGCGACCATCATTCAGCTGCGCGCCAAAGGGATGACCTGGATGCGGCTGCCTTTCTTCGTCTGGGCGCAATTCGTGACGGCGTTCCTGCTCCTGCTCGCGTTCCCGCCGCTCGAATCAGCGGTCGTCATGCAATTGATGGATCGCGTGGCCGGCACCAGCTTCTTCATGCCGAGCGGGCTGGTGGTGAACGGCGCGCCGTTGCACATTAGCGGCGGCGGCAGCCCGCTTCTCTGGCAACACCTTTTCTGGTTCCTCGGTCACCCGGAAGTTTACGTGCTCATTCTTCCCGGCATGGGAATCGTGGCCGAAATCATCGCGAACAACACCCGCAAGCCGCTCTGGGGTTACAAGTCGCTGGTCTTCGCCGCCCTCGTTCTTGGATTTCTTTCCTTCATCGTCTGGGCCCACCACATGTGGCTCACCGGAATGGGTTCGGTGGTCAGCGCCTTTTTCCAAACCACGACGATGATCATCTCCATCCCGTCGGTCATCATCCTGAGCGCGTTTTTCATTTCGCTCTGGGGCGGCTCGATTCGTTTCAACGCCCCGATGCTCTTCGCGACGGCGTTCCTCCCGATGTTCGGCATCGGCGGGCTGACCGGTATCCCGCTCGCCTTCAACTCCGCCGATCTCTACCTGCACGATACCTATTACGTCATCGCGCATTTCCATTACATCGTCGCGCCCGGCACCATCTTCGCCGTCTTCGCCGGAATTTATTTCTGGTTCCCGAAAGCGACCGGCCGCCGCATGAACGAGTTCTGGGGGAAAGTGCATTTCTGGCCTTCGCTGATCTGCATGAACATTATTTTCCTGCCGATGTTCCTCCAGGGAATGCTCGGCATGCATCGCCGCTGGTATGACGGCGGCCAGGGCTGGACGCTCTCGGGCGAAAAGGTCTGGGGAATGACGGGCTTCCAATGGAACACGCCAATCTCGATCGCGGCCTGGGTCATGGGGCTCGCTCAAATTCCGTTCATCATCAATTTCTTCTGGAGCATCAAGCGCGGGGAAAAAGTTAACGACAATCCGTGGGAAGCGACCACCCTGGAATGGAGCGCGCCCTCCCCGCCGCCCCATGGGAATTTCGCGACCACCCCGAGCGTTTATCGCGGGCCCTACGAATACAGCCTGCCCGGCCGCGAAGCCGATTTCACCATGCAAACCGAGCCGCTGACGGACAGCGACCGGAAAGCCTACGAAGCCGCGGCCGCTGCGGGCGCGCACTAACGGCCATGGACATTCCCTACACAACAACGGCGCGGCCGGATACCGGACTTTGGAACGCGAAGGTCGGCATCTGGTTGTTCCTCGCCTCGGAAGTGATGCTCTTCGGCGGACTTTTCTCCGCCTACGTTTTCCTGCGTCTCGATGCCGATCCCGGCTCGTGGCCGCATGGTCTGCTCAACGTCCCGGTGGGCACGATGAACACCGCGATCCTGATCGCCTCCTCGGTGACGGTGGTGCTGGCGTGGGCCGCGTTAAAGATGCGCCGGTATCGCGCCTACTGGTGGTACATGCTGATCACGATCCTCTGCGGCGTGATCTTTCTCGCGGTAAAGCTCGTCTACGAGTGGCCCCAGAAATTCGACCACTTCGGCGCGTTCATTAAAAAGGACAAGCTGGAGAAGTACGAACAATACCTCGGCAACCACCACCTGGCGGAACGGGGATTGCCGCCGCGTTCCGAGATCAGCGGGCATCTTCACAACAAGGAGGCGCTGCACGACGCAAACGTGAAGGAATACGAAATCGCAATGGACCCGGTCAACGCCGACCCGGCAAATCCGGCCATGGATCGCCCGCATTTCCTCTATGTTCCCCCGACGGACAAGATCGCGACGATCGAGAAAGAAGACGTCGACTACGCGAACATGTTCCTGCCGAAACACAGCGCGTATTTCGCGAGCTACTTTACCATCACCGGGCTGCACGGCGCCCACGTCCTCGGCGGCGTCATCATTTTCATCTATCTGTGGCTGCCCGTGAGCAAGAAGCTTTACAAACGAAATCCCGAGCACCTCGCCAACCGCGTCGAAGTCGCCGGCCTGTTCTGGCACTTCGTCGATCTCGTCTGGATCTTCGTCTTCCCGCTTTTTTATCTGCTCTAAGCCATGAACGAAACCGAAGAAGTGATTACCGCTGACGGGCACGCCGCGCCGGACGAGCACGGCGCGCACAACGTCGCGAAGCACGTCCGCAAATATCTCCTGGTCGGCGCAACCCTGATCACGTTCACCGCCATCACCGTCTTTCTCTCCTATGTAAACTTTGGGACGATGAAGGCGAACGTCGCGGTCGCGATGCTGGTGGCGACCTTCAAGGCGGCGCTCGTCGCCATGATCTTCATGCACCTCTCGAATGAGAAACGGCTCATTTACCGCATTCTCGTTTTCACGGCATTTTTCGTCCTGGGACTTTTCTTCCTCACCTACCTGGCCTGGTACGACCCGGTCGTTCGCTGATGTCGCTCAAAGGATTCCATATCGTTTTCATCACCTTCTCGACGCTGCTGGCGCTCGGGTCCGGCGCGTGGTGTCTCTGGATTGATTCGATCCACGGCGCGCCCGCGTTTCGCATCGGCGCGACCTGCGCGTTCCTCGTCGCCGCCGGGCTGGTCGTCTACGGCATTTGGTTTTGGCGAAAAATGAAACGGCTCCGGATCATCACATGAAGACGCGAATCCTTCTTGCGCTCGCTCTCTTTCTCGGGACACCGCTCGGCCAGGCGCTGGCCTGTACGCAGTGCTTTAGCGCGCCCGGTTCCAAGAGCGGCGAACACATGGCCGTCGCGATCTGGGTCTTGCTCGGCGTAGTCATGTCGGTGATGGGCGGCGTCGGCGCGTTCAGTTTTCATCTTTGGAAGCACGCCCACACCCCGCTCGAGCCGCATCAGCAACTGACCGACGAGGATTTGCAGCCGTATGAATAACCTCGCCCTGATCAACGAGCTCATCGGCATGCCGCCGAACGCTTCCGAGCACGGCTTCCAGATCGATCACATCATCGAGTTCGCTCATTGGTTCATGGCCGCGCTTTTCGTCGGCTGGTCGGCGTTTTTCATTTACGTGCTGGTCCGTTTTCGCCGGAGCAAACATCCGGTCGCCGATCACGAAGGAGTGAAGAGCGGGATCTCCACCCACCTCGAATTTGCCGTGGTCTTGATTGAAGCGGTCATGCTCATCGGCTTCGCCATCCCGCTTTGGGCGAAGCGGGTCAATTCCTTTCCGGACGACAAGGACGCCATCATCGTCCATGCAGTCGGGCAGCAATTTAACTGGAACTTCCATTTGCCCGGGCCCGACGGCGTTTTCGGCAAACGGGAAGTCGGGCTGGTCTCGAACTCGAACGCGCTCGGCGTCGATTTTTCCGATCCGGCGGCCAAGGACGACATTGTGGTCAGCGGCGAGTTGCACGTTCTGAAAGATCGCCCGGTCATCATCGAACTTTCGTCGAAGGACGTGATCCACAATTTCGCCCTGCCTCACATGCGAATTGCGCAGGACGCGATTCCCGGGCAGCTCATTCCGATGTGGTTCAAGCCGATCAAGGCCGGCACCTACGAAGTCGTCTGCGGCCAGCTTTGTGGGCTCGGCCATTACAGCATGAAAGGCACGGTCGTAGTCGACGAGCCGGCGGAATACCAGGCATGGCTCAAGGAACGCGCCGAGCTGATGGGGACGCCGCAATCGGTGCCCGCGCCCGGCGACCGGCCGCCCGGCGAACCGCCGGTCGGTCCTACGCCCGGAACAATTCCACCGCCGGGAGGACCGAAGACGGCTAATCCCAGTGGCGCTCCGGACGCGAAGCCGGGCGAACCGCCGGCGGCGCCGAGCCCCGCGGCAACACCGCATTGATGTAGCGGCGGTCTCTGACCGCCGACCTTTGTTCAATGTCGCCTAACGAGTCTGCACTCTCGGCGGTCATAGACCGCCGCCACAATTGGCTGCATCGCTTCGCCTGGTTCACCTCCATCGCCACCCTTCTTCTCATTTGCAGCGGCGGCATGGTCACGAGCAAGGGTGTCGGGCTCGCTGTTCCCGATTGGCCGACCACCTTCGGCTACAACATGTTTCTCTTTCCCGTTTCGAAATGGGTCGGCGGCATTTTCTTCGAGCACACGCATCGGCTCATCGCTTCCACAGTTGGGTTCCTCACCATCATTCTGGCGGTCTGGATCTGGCGGGCCGATCACCGCCGTTGGATGCGCCGGCTTGGGTTCGCTGCGCTCGGCGCCGTCGTTCTCCAGGGCGTTCTCGGCGGTCTGCGGGTGACGATGTTGAAAGATGAAATCGGGATTTTTCACGCGCTCCTCGCCCAGGCTTTTTTCGGAATCCTGATTGTCATTACCCTGGCGACATCGCGGCTCTGGGATCGTCTTCGCGAATCCGGGCTGACGCCGGACGCGACGCGGACCCTTCTTCGCATTGTGATCGGCACGACGGTGCTCATTTACCTTCAGCTCGGTCTCGGCGCGACCATGCGCCATCAGCACCGCGATTTGTCCATCCTCGATTTTCCGCTGGCTTACGGCGCGATCATTCCGGACACGACTGCGGCGAAGCTCGCTGAAATCAACGCCTGGCGCGATGCGCGCGCCTTGTCCGAAGTAACGGCGTTCCAAATCTGGCTCCAACTTTCCCACCGCTTCATGGCCGTGCTTATCGCCGCCGGCGTGATCGCGTCATCGATCGTCGCTCGCCGGACCGGCCCCGCCGCCCGCCTGCTCTCCCGTTTCACCGACAGCTGGTTTCTTCTTCTCGCCTGCCAGATCACGCTCGGCGCCTGGGTCATCTGGAGCAACAAGGCGGCCGACGTCGCGACCACGCATGTCGCGGTGGGTGCGACCATGTTCGCGCTCGGCGTGGCTCTTTCGGCGGTTTGTCTGCGTCTCGCGCGTGAATCAAACCTTGCGAGATCGCCTCGCCATCCGGCCGTTTCCATGGAGATTCCCGTATCATGAAAAGCGCGGCCGTCCCGGCGGACATCGATCCGGCTCTTCCCCAGGCCACGCGCGGCGGCTTTATCTCGGACTTCGCCGAGCTCGTCAAAGCGCGCCTAACGTTGCTCGTCCTGCTGACAACGGCCGTCGGTTATTATCTCGGTGCGCGCGGGCCGATAAATTTCCCGGGACTTTTCCACGCGGTCTTTGGAACCGCGCTGGCGGCGGCCGGCGCGGCTGCGCTCAACCAATGGTGGGAACGCCGTCTCGACGCCCTCATGCATCGGACCCGGGCGCGCCCGATCCCGGCCGGCCGGATGCCGGCGCGCGACGCCCTCATCCTCGGATGCCTGTTGTCCGTGGCCGGCATCGTTTATCTGAGCGTCGCCTGCAACGCGTTGAGCGCGATGCTCGCCGCCGCCACGATCATTGTTTACATTTTCGCCTACACTCCGCTGAAACGCGTCAGCACCTTCAACACGCTCGTCGGCGCGATTCCCGGAGCCTTGCCGCCGGTCGTCGGCTGGGCGGCGTCGACCGGCCAGATGGACATCGGCGCGTGGAGTCTGTTCGCGATTTTGTTCTTCTGGCAGCTGCCACACTTTTTCGCCATCGCCTGGATGTATCGCGAGGATTATGCGCGGGCCGGCTTCGAAATGATTTCGAAGGACGACAACACCGGCGCCCGCAGCGCCAGCCAGAGCGTGCTCTTTTGCATTCTGTTGTTGTTGATCTCGGGAATTCCGGAATTCCTCGGACTGGTCAGCTCGGTTTATCTCCTCATCGAACTCGTCCTCAACGGCCTCTTTATTTTCGTCGCGATGCGTTTCCTCCGGACGCAACAACGAACCGACGCCCGCCGGCTTTTCCTCACCTCGATCGCGTACCTGCCGCTGCTGCTCGGGGGTCTCGTCCTCACCAAACTATGAAGACGGAAACCGCTGCCGTGGCTGTGCGAACGCCGCCGCCCAGGCGCGGCACCGCGTGGAAGGCGACCCTGATTCTGATTCCGGTCCTGACCGCTGCGGTCCTCTTTTGGTTGCGCCAGCTTCAGGTGCAGGCCCTCTCCAATCGCCCCCTGCCAGCCTACGGCAACGTCCCAAGTTTCGATCTCGTCAATCAGGACGCCCAGCCGTTTGGTTCCAGCCAATTGGCCGGCAAAATCTGGATCGCGGATTTTATTTTCACGACCTGTCGGGGACCGTGTCCGATCATCAGCACCCGCATGAGCGAGCTGCAGAAGCCACTCGAGAAAACTGACGTTCGCTTTGTTTCGTTCAGCGTCGATCCGGAAAAAGACACGCCGCCGGTGTTGCGCGCTTATGCGGACAAACTGCGCAAGGAACCGTTCCGCTGGGATTTTCTCACGGGTTCGGTCGACGCGATCGCTTCCATTTCGCGCGACGGATTCAAGCTCGGCATTTCCGAGGGGGAACCGGAGACGGGGCCGATCCACAGCACCCGCTTCGTGCTGGTCGATCGCCGTGGCGCCATCCGTGGTTACTACGATGCCCTGGCGCCGGATGGCGTGACGAAATTACTGGCCGATACGAACCATCTGCTTCGCGAGCAGCCGAAGTAAGGTCACACTTTCGGTTCGGGATGCTGCCCAGCCGGGCCTTCGGCGGAAACCATCCGGAGGTATTCGCGGTATTCGCCTTTCGGGAGCTTATCGATGATCCGTTCCAAGTGCGCCTGGTCGATGAAGCTCATCCGGAACGCGACCTCTTCGAGGCAGGCAATTTTCAATCCCTGGCGATGTTCGATGGTGGCGATGTAATTCCCGGCTTCGAGCAGGCTGGTTTGCGTTCCCGTATCCAGCCACGCCATGCCGCGACCGAGCGGCTTCACGTGCAGTTCGTTTCGGTCGAGATAAACAGAATTTAAATCGGTGATCTCCAGCTCGCCCCGGTCAGATGGTTTGAGTTGCCGGCAGAGTTCCACCACGCGCTCGTCGTAAACATAAAGCCCGGGGATCGCGAAGTTGCTCTTCGGCTGTTTCGGTTTTTCCTCCAGGCTGATCGCTCGTCCGTCCGGACCGAACTCGACCACTCCGTAGCGCTGCGGGTCGCGCACCTGATAACCGAAAATGCAGGCGCCGCTCTGGAGCGCGAGCGCTTCGCGGTAGAAATCGAGGTTCCCGTAAAAAATGTTGTCACCCAGGATGAGCGACGCGCCGCTGCCGGCCAGAAAATCCGCCCCGATCAAAAACGCCTGCGCGATCCCGTCCGGTTTCGGCTGGGCGGCGTATTCGATGCGAATCCCGAGCCTCGCACCGTCACCGAGATAATCCTCCAGCATGGGCAGGTCTTTCGGCGTCGAAATGATGAGCACGTCGCGCAAGCCGCCCAGCATGAGGGTGGCGAGCGGATAACAGATCATCGGCTTGTCATAGACCGGCAGCAGCTGTTTACAGACGATTTTGGTGAGCGGGTAGAGCCGCGTGCCCGCTCCGCCGGCCAGAAGGATCGCTTTTTTATTCATGGGAAAACGAGGGTCACGCGCCCGCGCTCCAATGGTTAAGCCGATTCACCCATTCCTGCCAGAAATTGCCGCCGCGCGTCAGATCGATCCTGCTTAGCGGCTTGAGCCAGCGCAAGCCGCGGACGAGCGCGTCGTTCGACGCCGGCCGATCGAAGAAGAACGGCGGGCCGATCTGTTCGCTGAGTTTTCTGTCGGCGATCCGGCCGCCCACGGCATGTTGGAGCGCGGCCTCGAGCGCGTCGGCCGAAAGCGCCGGCTTCGCCTCGATCGATGCGCTCAGGCTCACGCCCAGGATTTTTTTCAGGAGCACCCCGCCAACCAGGGCGCGCGAACTGGTCGCGTGAACGTGGCAGATTTTGTTTTGCGCAAAAATCCGCCGCAAGGTGACGGCGAAACGGGCCTGGCGGAGAAACAAGTCTACCGGCACTCGATGCGCCTCATTAGCGCGATCGTCTTCCAGCGCAAGCACCAGTTCGCGGTTCGCCTGCCATTCCGCTTCGACAGCCATCGCATCCGGCAAAAACTCGAGACGAAGAGCGAGCCGCTTCTGATCGGAGTTAAGTCGTCGTTCGGCGGCAAACTCGCAAACAAACGCCCGGACGTCGGACGTTCGCGTGGCGACTTCGTCCAGCTCCGCTTCGAGCGCGGGAAGGTCGTCGTCGGGCCATCGATCGATAAGGTAGGCGATTCGTGCGCCGGCTCCGGGCGTTCGGGCCGAGCCCGACTTTTCTTTCGGCAAAAGGTCGAGGAGCGGTTGCACGGTCGTCTCGACCTGGAAATGATTTTCGACGCGGGCTCGTCCCGCCGCGCCGTAGCGCGCCCGTAATTCCCCATCGCGGCAGAGGGTTTCGAGCGCGTCCGCGAAAAATCCGCTTTCGCCTGGTGGAACAAGCAGGCCGGTTTCCTTGTCCACGACCGATTCGGGAATGCCAGCGAGGGTTGTCGAGACGACCGGGCGGGCGGAGGCCATCGCTTCCAGGATGACCGTGGGAAAAATATCGCTGGCGCCGTTGTCGTCGGTGGTCGAGGCGAGCGCGAAAATGTGGCAGCGCTCCAGCTTTTCCAACACGCAATCCTGGGGCAGCGCCCCGGCCAGCGTAATGCGGTCGGCCAGGCGCACCTCGGAGATGTGACGCTGAAGTTGTTCGCGCAACGGTCCGTCGCCGATGATCTCGCAGTGAAATTGGATGCTGCGTTCGCGCAGTTGAGCACACGCTTCGATCAGGTAGGCAAAGCCCTTGAACGCAACCAGACGGCCGACGCTGAGGATTTCGATGGGGACAGTGGCGGCGGTTTCGGCGCGGGCGCCCACAAAATTCGCCAAGTCCATTCCGTTGTAGACGCGGTGAATCTTGTCCGCCGCGCCCGGACACCGGGCCTGCATCAGTCCGCGACTGTATTCCGTTTCGACGGCGACGAACTCGGCCGCCTCGCAGATTTCGCAAAGCAGATCGTCGTTGCCCAGATCGGCCATGAAATCCTGGCCGTGGGCGGTGACGCTGAACGGTATTCCAGACATCGCTTTCAGGAACAACGCCGTGTGCGCGGCGCGGTTCGCGAAGTGGACATGGAAATGGTCCACGCCTTCGCGGCGGAACAGCTCGGCAAAATAGCTCGCGTTGCGGGCCCGAGTGGGCGCCTTGACCAACGCACCGTATTTTCGTTTATGTTCGGCGACGAGCGCCTCCGGCCAGCGATCCTCGTGTCGTGCTTTCTCCTCCCAGAGCCGCATGACGGGCGCCGGGGGCGCATAATGAACGGGAGCCTTGAGTTGCCGGGTGTGGGGGTGGCGGATGCTCGTCAGCGGCGGATGAATGGAGCCCACGACCAGATCGAATCCGCGCCGTTCCAGCTCCAGCATCTCCATGTCGCAGAAGGTCTGCGAGAGAACGGGGTACCGGGAATAAAGGTAGCCGAGACGCAAGGGTTGAGAGGTTGAGAGGTTGAGAGGTTGAGTGGTTGAGCGGAGAGAAATGAACGTCGAGACAGACTCCTCTCAACCCCTCAACTGCTCAACCTCTCAACCGCCGTTCAAGAGAACCGGACGTCCTTGCCCGGGTCCATCTCGAAATCGAGCTCGAGCGAGTCGGCCGTGTTCGGCTTGATCACTTCTTCCATGAACTTCACGTGGATCGGGTCTTCCCGGAAGATCTCGTATTTATCCATCGACTCGAAATCGATCGCGATGAAAAATGGCCACGGCATCTCGGGATCGATCCGTTTCCCGCATTTGATGCTGAGCACTTCCTGGATTTTGAGGAGCTGCATCCGGGTGTTCATCATCATCTCTTCGATGCGAGCCGGGGTGACCTCGGGCTTCAATTTCAGGAGGGTGATATGATGCACCATGGGGGGTAAGGTTTAGGCGGAGAACGGGTCCCGCGCAAGCTGAATTGGGGGGCGATTTTTCAGTCTATTTCTTCCAATCCAGCGCGCCCTTTTTGAGCGCGTAAACATAGCCGACCATCAGGATCGAGATGAAACTCAGCATGCTCCAAAGGACGAGTTTGCTCTCGCCGATCATCTCCCGGTAAACGACCGCCCACGGATACATGAACACGATCTCGAGGTCGAACAGGATGAACAGCATCGCGACCAGGTAGAACTTCACACTGAAACGCGGCTGCGCTTCGCCCTGCGGCACCATCCCGCATTCGTAAGCGGTGTCCTTGACCCGCGTCCGGCGACCGGTCTTGCCGAGCAGCACGCTGACGAGCAACGCGGAGACGGCAAATCCAATCGCTACTCCAATGTGGAGCAGGAGCGGAATATAATCGCGAAGCATACTGATCCTTATCGGATCGTAGCCGGAAAGCGAACGTTACTTGGCGGCGGCAGCGGCAGCAGCGGCGCGCGCGATGGCGGCGTTGCGAGCGCTCGCGGCAGCGGCAGCGGCGGCGGGGATGTGTCCGTTCTGCGGCGCGATCGCCTGGGCGAGCGCGGAGGGCAGCCCCTTGTATTTCTTGCCGGTTTTGCGAACGGCGCCACGAGCGACCAGATTCTGAAGCTTTTCGTAGGCACGGAGGCGCAACATTTCCTCGCCACCGCTGGCCGCATTCCGGGCCCGCAGATTTTCGTGCACGATATCAAAGAGTTGCTTGAACTCGAAAGATGCACGGCGGGAGAGCACCGCAACCAGTTCTTCGGTCACCAGATCGGGAACTCGACGGGAAAATGCGTTTTTCTTGAGAATAGCCATAGGGCCGAAATGATACCACATCACGCCGCTTTCGCAGCAGAATTCTCCGGCACTCCCAGAAGCGCGGTTTACGTCCTGATTCCGAGATGCTTACGCCTGGTTTTCGGCGTTACGGTGTAGTGCCGGGACTGGGGCTGGCGGAAGGCGCCGACGGCGTCGCCTGCTGGACCGGAGTAATCGACGCTCCACTCCCTTGGCTCTGCCGATGATAAATCGCACCGGCTGCCGCGCTTGTCGCAATGGCCCCGATGACGGTCGGATAAAGCGGGACCGACCCGACGGATTCGGCCACGTATCCGTCGCCGCGGTAACTCTGCGACATCACCATTGGGCTAAGATGTCGCGTAATGACTTCCGCCGACGGCAATTTATTGACATCGATCGTGTCCGAGAGCGCGGGCAGGAACGCCGCGCCCATCGCCAGCAGCGGACGCAGCGAGGCATCGAACCGCGCGTAGATCAGCGCCGGATCAAGATAAACGAAGGCGTGCTGCGCGGTGGGCAGGGCGCGCTCCGCGTTTTGGAAATTTCTCGTCGCGGCCAGTTCCGACGAGCTTGTCGCGCCGTGCTTTATCGCCATTTCGACCGCTCCAGCGTCCGGCCCAACCACCAGCATCCTGTCCGACAAGCCGATCGTTGGGGAAAAGGAAAACAACGCCACGCCGGTACTGCTGGAATAATAATGCGCGCCTTCTTTTTCGCGATGGGTCCACTGCACGTCGTCGTTCCCGATCGAGGCGGTGATCGCGGTGACGATCTGGTTTGCTTTTGCCGAATCCTTCACTGGCACCGCGGCCACGAGCGACGGCCATTGTGAATTCACCGTCCAGCTGCCGACCAGCCCGACTTCCGATCCAAAGCCGGCTTTCCATTCGTCGAGGGTCACTCCTTTAGCCGACAGAGAATCGGTAATCCTGTGCAATCCGGCCAGCCATCCGAGCCCGGGCGTTTGCCAGCCGGGTTCCATCTCTTTGCGCAATTGCAGCACGCTCGCCGCGTAGAGAAACGTGTCCTTGCTCGCGATCGGCAGCGACGCGCGGGTCAGGTTGCCGACGTCGGCGGCTTTCGGCATCCCGACGAAAACGGTATCGCGCATGCGGCCGCCATCGAACGCCATTGTCGCGCAAAAGCTCTGGATTTGGCGGACGATCGAAACGCGGTCGGACGATTCGGGCTCTTCAGGTCCCGTCGTCAGTTTCGCAGCCAGTTGGTTTGGCCGGCCAAAGACGAGCGCCGCGTAACTTGCCGGCATGTGTTTCGAAGCAGCGAGGAAAACATCGTCCGCCGAGAGCGCGTTGGCCGCTTCCTTTACCCGGCCGTCGGCCCGATCGAGCAACGCCTTCAGGTTCCCTAAATCGTTCGCGAAGAAAAACCACGGCCCGGCCCAGGCCGTCCACACCTCCATGACCCCCGCGCTGTCGTTGTGGATCTGTCGCCCCTGATATTCGATCGTTTCATGTTTTACGTCGGGATCGCGGCCGAGGATTCGGGCTCTCCATTCTTCGACGAGTTTCGCCGCTTTCCCGGTATCGCCGGCGCAACGAAACCCGCCATCCCAACGCCACGCGCTCGCCTCGATCGAGATCACCGCGAAAAAGGCGTCTTTCATTTCCAGCGTCGAGATTTCGTCCACGGTCTGGCCCACCCGGCCTCGCGATCCAATCTGCGCCCGCGGCTTCGCCATGAAATCCTGGACGGCTGGTTCCTGCCAAAGTTGATACAGGTCCGTCCGATGCCATTCGCCGCGGGACTGATTGAAATCGGGCAGGTGGACGAGCGCGAGGGTCTCTTTCGGCAGCAGCGACGCTACGCCGAGGCTCGACGTGTGGTGCGTCCGGTAAAATCCCCACCAGATTATTCCCGCCGCCACAGCCGCGGCCAGGATGAGCAGTTGAAACTTTCTCATTTGGGCCGGTCACTGTAGCGGCGGTCTTTTCTCCGCGCCAATCGGCGCGCCGTCCCTACCTTCCGGCTCGCGGATGGAACTTGCGATGGACCGCCTTCAACCGCTGCTGATCGACGTGCGTGTAAACCTGGGTCGTCGAAATATCCGCGTGCCCGAGCATTTCCTGGATGATCCGCAAATCGGCGCCGTTACTCAGGAGATGCGTCGCAAAACTGTGGCGCAACAGGTGGGGATAAATGTTCGCCTCCAGGCCGGAATGCTTCGCCCGCTTCTTCACGATTTGCCAGATGCGGGTGGTTGTCAGTTTGGTCCCACGGGTGGACAGAAAAATTTCGCTGCTCGTTCGCCGCTTCACCAGTTTCGGCCGCTCGGTCGAAAGATAAGCGGCCAGAGCAGCGCATGCCTTCGTTCCCACCGGCACAAGGCGCATCTTGTTTCCCTTGCCCGTCACCCGGATGATCCGTTCTTCGGGGTTGAAGTTCTCCAGGCGCGCATTCGCCAGTTCCGAGATGCGCAGGCCGCTGGCGTAAAGCAGCTCGACCATCGCGCGGTCGCGCAACCCGAGTGGCTGTTTCGTGTCGACGCTCTCAATCAGGCGTTCGACCTGCAATTCGTTCAGCGTCTCCGGCAAATACCGTTCGATCCGCGGCAACGAAAGCGTCTCCGTCGGGTCGCGGACCAGCGCCCCTTTCCCGGCCAGGAACCGAAAGAAAATCTTGAGCGCGACCACGATCAGCTTGATCGAGGACGCCGCCAGTCCCCCGCGTTTCCGCGCCGCCAGATATTCGCTAATGTGGGGCTGCTCCACGGCGTCGACGGCGCTGACTTTCTTCGCTGCCGCGCACCACTCGGCAAATTCGGTGAGCGACCTTCGCGTCGAGAGCTGATAATTATCCGAGAGACCGCGTTCCGTCGCCAGAAACCGGATAAACGAATCGATCTCCCGTTCCACGAAACGAATTAATCAGGAAACGGGAACGCAGGAAATGCAATCTGGAACCCGGCCGCCGGAGACGAGGATGGTTTCCTGAATAATGAGTCCGGGCGTGCGTCTCAACAGACCAGCTACAGCTTTTTCCGATGCGCGCGTCGTCCCGCCCGACTTTCCATAATCATTGACAATCGGGAACAACGTTTCGAACGTTATTCACAAACATGAGTCTTGATCTCAATTCGTTGCTCAGGGATTGGCCGCATGAACCCGGCGCCATCAAGGTGCGCAGGATCATCGGGCTCGACGGGCGGGAAAAATTGCAGCTCCGGATCGACCTCGGCGTGCTCCAGATGGAAGTCGCCGGCCGACCCGATGGGCAGCGGCCGCATAACTGCGAGTCGCTCCTGGTTTACCATCAGCGCCGGGCCGAGCGGGCCGAGGCGCGGGGCGACACCTACGAGCTTTCTGCCGAGCAATGCAACGATCTCCAGCAGGAAGGCATCCAGTATTACCATCGTTATCTCAGCCTTTTTCAGATCAACGACTTCGCCGGCGTCATTCGCGACACCCAGCGGAACCTCGACCTGTTTGGGTTCGTCGCCGCGCACGCCGACCGCGAGGAATTGGTTTGGAGCTTCCAGCAATTTCGCCCCTACGTCCTGATGATGAACACTCGCGCCAAGGCGTCGATCCTTTTGGGCGAAGGCAAGTTCGCCGAAGCCATGCGCGAAATCGAAGCAGGCCGGGACGCGATCCAGGAGTTCTTCAATCAATCGAGCTTCCCGGAGCTGGCCGCGAAAAGTTCCGAGCTCGCGTTCCTTGACGAATGGCTGGAAGAAGTCGCGTCGAAACGTCCGCTCTCCCGCCTCGAGATCATGCAGCGTGAAATGGAAGTCGCCATCGCCAGCGAGCTCTACGAACGCGCCGCCGAGCTCCGCGACGCGATCAAGCTCCTGCAAAACAAAGTGTAGCGGAGGCTGTCCCCAGCCGCGGTCCCGCGTCAAACTTTTGCGGTGCGCATCGCCTTTCTCTGTCTGGCTTCCTGGCTCGCGCCGTCGCTTGCTCTCGCCGACTTCCGCGAATTCAAATCCGTTTCGGTTGACGCGGACCTGGCTGCGAAAGTCACGCTCAGCGCCGAAGCCGGCACCACGCCGCCTACGTTGAGCTGCCCGGCGGCCGCAAATTCGTCATCGTCATTCCCACTCGCGGCGCCGCGGACGATAAGACGCTCTTGCCCGCCATCGGCAAACATCTGCTTCAGGAAATCGACGGCGGTTAACTGCCCTGCTCTGCGTACGGGCGGACCGCGAACCCCCAGCGCGGGACTTTTGCGCGATACGCTCGATAGCTTTCGCCAAATCGCGATTGCAGCGCCGGCTCTTCGTAAATGACGACGAAGAGATGGAAGAGCACGAACACGGCGACCGCGTATTGGAGCAGAGGGATGCTTCGAAACAGCCAGGCCTCACCGAGAAGGATCGCGACCACGCCGTTGTACATCGGGTTTCGCGTGAACCGGTAAAGGCCGCGCACCACCAGTTCCCGAGGAGGATCAATCGGCGCGAGCGTCCCGCGTCCCGCCGCGAAAAAATCCCAGACACACCGAAGCAGGACGCAAGCACCGACCAGCGCCAGGCCACCCGCTAAAGCCGCGGTGACGGAAAACCGTGGAACAACCAGTTGCCCAGACCCGCGCAGGATGCGCCACGGAATATAGCCGGCGACCGTTCCCGGCAGGAGAACCACAAACAGAAGCGAACGAAGCGCCAAAAAGAACTTCATTCGATTACAAGCAAGTGACCGGTGACATGTGACGAGTAACGTGCCGATCTCAGACTTCCAAGCTCTGTCGCCTCGCGACCAGCGCCATGAGGAGCAACGCATAGCTCGCCGCGCGCAGGACCGACGCCGCCACGCCGACCACGGTAAACACTGACGCTCGTTGCGCCATGCTCGCGCCCCCCTCCAGGACCCACTTTTGGACGGCGGTCTGCGCCATCGGAATTACAATGCAAAGAACGATCGACAACCCAAAGCCCATGAGCGCCCACATCCCCGCATCCGCGAATTCCTTTCTTCGCGCCCCGACGACGAGGCATCCCAGCACACTCACGATAAGAATCGGCAATTGCGCCGCGAACAGAGAGAGCAACGCCGTGAGCTGCGCATTATCGGTTATAGGATTCATATGATTTTCGTTCGACGCGATTGTTCCCGCGACCTTATTCGTAAACGGCTTCGAGCTGTTGGTCGATCACTTCCCCGGTGAAACGGTCGATCGCGATGTGCAACCAGTAACGTTTCTCTCCTTTCACGACAAACTTTGGCAGGTCGGCTGCAGTCGTGGCAGTCGGAGGATAGCGACCGCTCTGCGCTATGACGTCGATCATCAAATTCCAAGTCCGAGTCTGAGTCACTTCAGAGAGCGCGCGCGCAATGGTTTCGTTCTTTTCTTCATCGGCGAAGAACGGCGTATTTGTTACCACACTTGAGAGGCGCGCTATGTCTTTGCGTCCCACGGCTGGGGACCGGGTTGTTTCAGCTACGATTTTGGCGGCAGCGGAAGTAGCATCCGGCCCGTTGATCGCGATCCCGGCCGTGGTCGCAAATGCGCCTTTGATGATCGCGGCCAGAACAGGGACGTTGCGCGTGTTTAAGTTTACTTGGCCGGACCGAGTGGCTGCCGTGTTGTATGTAAAAAGATCAAGCAACACCGCGTCCGGGGAAGCAGCTGTTCGAAAATTGAGGCTCGTGGTGCCGTTGCGATAGCCGTAGCCGAGTTCCCCAACATTTCTGAAAGCGCGGTTAAGCACTGTCACCGTCGGCGGCCTTGGAGGCGCGTCCGGTTCGGTCGACGCGGTGTTGTCGACGCCGAACGCTTTTAGCGGCGGACCTGCGGGATTGGTTGGGTCCGCGTATTCGATCCATGTGGTCTCATTGTTTGAGTCGCGTTGGTCGATCAGCGACGCAACGATTGAGAGCACGTCACCGATGTTGGCCGCTGGGAGAGCATAGCTCAATAGCGACACCAGATCAGGATTCTGGTTGGTGCCTGTTACCGCGGGGATTGACGATAGCAAGGTCGTTCCAGTAGGGCCGTAATACTGCCAGTGTTCCGCGCTTGCTCCGGCCGCCGCTGCATACGACAGGCCAAACTGGGTGCGGATCGCCGGCGCAGACGCTGCAGCAGGTGGAGTGGTGCGGAAGAGATCGAAGCGACCGAGGGGAAACCTACCTGCCAGCAGTGTCCCAGACGTGGTCCACGTCGAGCGATTGAAGCCGCGCGAGCAAGTTCCAAGGTACTGCATCGCGTCCTGGTCGGCAGTAAGGGTCCGCCGCACTTCGAGAAGCTGCGCGCGGCTAAAGAAGCTCTGGTCGATCGTCGACGGAGCTCCCGACGTCGGATACGCTGCCGCCGGTACGTTCACAGATCCAAAGTCGCGAGCCGCATCCAGGAAGTAGGCGACGAATGCGGTCGGGTTCGGTGTGAAACTGAAACTGGCGTAGGTTCCGGTAGGCTGTGCGCTGTAACAATTACGCCATCCAACGATGTTATTGATCGCGCCGAATGAAAGGCCTGTCGCGGTAATGTCCGCGAACGCGAGCACTCCTTTTTTTCCGATGTCGCTAAGATAAGCTGCGTTGGTAGAATTAGCGGACGGAAATCCGGCGACATTCACGTCGAGTAAGCCGCCTTCATCGTAGACTGCGTACGCATAACGACCAATAACGGAAGCGTTCGGCGTTGCTAGAACGGTCGGGCCGGCATCGGTGACAATCACCCAATCAGGAGCGACGAATTGCGGTAACGGGTCGGTGCCAACGTTAGTCGCATTACTGCCCCCGTACAGGGTTGTGTCGCGCGGAATCAAATAATGCTTGTTCCAGCGTGCGGCGGTAACATACCTGCCATTGACGGCTGCATCGGAAGATGAGTTGACCGGTGAAGCGAGGCTGGGAACAGCCGGGGCGCCGATTGAATCGTTTCGCACGCTGCGTCGAATCATGTTCGGAATGCTGGGGTCACTCCCGCTCTGCTGCGGCAAGATGTTAGCGTCGGGCGAAGGTGGAGTTGAGCCGTTAGCGATCTCCTGTTTGAAATCTGCAGTAATAATCGCCAGAGCGGATCGGGCCAGTTGATCGGCCGCAGCGTTGCCAAAGCTCGAGTCAGCGAGTGGACGATCTCCCGTTGTTCGCGAAAGGTAAGCGACAACCACCCCACTCAGCAAAACGACGAAAGCTAATACAATGATCAACGCGGCGCCCTCCTCGCGCGCAGAGACTTGGACCGCTGGAGTCATAACGGTGTCGGCTTCAGATAAAACGCGCGTTCGTAGAAGCGGATGCCGTTTATGGCCGGACGTGGCATGGCCTTGATCGTGGCATCACTGGTGAGCTTGCTCTGCCACTGCGCGAGCAGTTGGCCCGGGCCCATGGTGGTTGCGTAGTCGGGGAGCTTGCCCGCGATCGTCGCAATCTGCGTGTTATCGCTTGATAACAAGATGCGGCTCGTTTGGTCAATGGCTGCGACCGCAACGATAATGGCCGCTACGTCGCGCAAGCCTAAAGGATCAGTATGGCCGATGCCTGCATTCCACGGAACGACTGAAAAACTGCCGTTCGTAAGGAGATAGTAATATTCAAATCGAAAGATCTGTGCGGACGCTATCTCATATTTCGTATCGGTGGTGGCGTTGCTCTTCACACTCGTCCAGATGTCGCTTATTTTGGTTGGACCAAAAACAAGCGGCCCATTCTTTACGTCCGAAGAGTCCCCGTTCATCAGGAGTCCGCAGGCCATTCGTTGAAACCGGGTATAGACATCCTTGTTCGTTGCCCCGGTGCTCGAATTGACTTTATATGCTATGACTGAGACCGGACTGTGCGAGCCGGCCCCCGAGTAATCACCGGGAACTCCACTGTAAAAGGCAATTCTGTCATTGACCGTGCTCAGCGCGGCGCCAGACATTGCGCCGCCGGCCGTCGTCCCTTTCCCGTAAAAATCTACATCGGGCCTCTGAACCATTTGCGAAAAGTCCAATGCCATCCGTTCGAACAAAGGTCGCACCTGGCTGTCGACGTCGATTCGCTGTTGTCCGATCTGAATCGTGTTCGTCGCGCTGGCGATGAGACGCGCAAGGAGCGTCACCATCAAAGCAAGCAAAGCAACGCTGACCAGAAGTTCGACGAGGGTGAAGCCGCGTTGTCGCGTCATGGACTTAGTTGCGATCGAAAGCAGCGAACATTTCGCAGTGACCGATTGCGTTAGCAGGGGTCGCCAAGGCGGGCCACGTGACCTGAACATAACTCAAGGTCGCGGACTTCGAGCCGCCCGCGCCTGGTGGGAATGTGATAATCACGCGGTAGCGGGAGTTAGCGGTAGGAGAGGCGGACGACGAGCCTTCAGCGTCAAAGTATAAAGTTTTGGCGGCACCGAAGGTCACCGCGAACTGTGTGGAGGTGGCGGCGGCCTTCGGAGTCGCGCCCATATCTGCAAGCACGCTTGTCATGACGCTCGTTGCCGCCGTTTGCGAGATGGAGTTCTGGTTCGTCTGGAGGCCGACGGGGATTAATGCAAAAAGGGTCAAGAGGGATATCGCGACGACACCGAGCGCGATTGTCACTTCCACGAGGGAGAAGCCGGGCGACCGTGTGGTCGTCACCGTCGGTAAACTTTCATGTTTCCGGAAAACCCCGTGACCTGGACGATCGCGGCTTTCGCGTCATCCAAGACGCTGCCGTGTGAGGGTTGCAAACCAACTTCCGCGATTGCCCTCAGCGTGTAATTGTCATTTTGAGGCCGACATTCCCCCCGCGGGCTGATCTGAAGCATTTTCTTGAACGTGTATTGGGCCATCGTGTCCGGCTTCGTCGGCGGGTAATGGAAATACCGCAAAGAGTCGGGGGGACTTACATCGCCTATTTGAGCGTTGTCTGGATTACTGCCCGGAACAGGCGGCCTGCCGGGTAAAGTGTCCGATCCGTCACCGGTTCCGAGCGCGAATGTCCGCAGGTGGGCGTTGTCGAGCTTCAGGAGATTGCCGACTTGAACAAGCTTTGTTCCAGCGGAATCAATATCAGCCGCGGGACTCGAGACCGAAGTATAGACCGTCGTCCCGTCCTTCGATGCTACCGTGCAAATTACAATGCGGCCCGTGCCGGCGGTCGCAGGGCTCGTCGGTGGAATTAATCCATTTTCTTCGAAAAACCCGATCCACACGTAGGTGTTGTTCACCAGAGCATGTGCTCGCGCTTGTTCCAGCGCCGCTTTAACAGAGTAAGCGGCAGTCGTGATATCTCTGCTGCCCTTTAGGGAATTAAAGGCTGGCGCCACGAGGACCATCAGGAGGGAGATGATTCCTATGACGACGAGGAGCTCAATCAGAGTAAAGGCGGCGCAGCGGTAGGATGCACGCAACGTCGGCCGAAAAGCCGGTGAGCCTGGGGGGCACAGCGAATTCACCGGGAATAATTCTAGCGGAGCGGAGCCGCGACACGAGGCGAAAAATGCCGGGGTGAGAATTTTGCAGAATTGAGAAGATTTGCCGGGGGCTGGCAAAGAGGGGCATGGTTTTAGCTTTTTAGCGCGGCGTTGTGCTGGAACACACCCTATCCGAGGAGGAACATAGTCAGATCGTTCAGACGATCGAGATGTTTGAGGTCATCCTCCAAACGCAGCCGGACGATTATCAATCGCTCGAAATCCTCAAGGAAGCGTACGCGAAAGTCGGCCGTAAAGACGACTCGCTGAAGACCTCCCGCCGCCTGGCGGAAGCGTATTTCAACAGCGGTTCCTACACGATGGCCATGCAGGAATGCGAGGCGATCCTGGTCAAGGAACCGAACGCGCCCGAAATTTTGGCGATGCTGGGCGATATCGAATCGCGCCTGCACAAGGCGGGAGAACAGATCGCCGCCGGCGGTTCGAAGACGGGATTGATCGCGACCCCGGGAATGAATGGCACGAACGGGCTCACCCACGGGAATGCCCAGGACGGCTCGCTCGTGGATATCCAGACGAGCCGGATCCCGGCGAATTTGCATGACCGCGGGGACGATCATCTGGCGAAATTTTTGGTGATGCAACAGCTCTGCTCGGAGGACGAAGTCTCCAAGGGAATGGAGGCCGTGAAGCAGCTGAACAAGGAGCTGAACGGCCAGGCGTTGGCGGCGTCCTTATTGGACAAAATTTGCCGGCAGGACACGGACAAGCTCGATGGGGCGATGTCGGGCTTGATCGACCGGACGAAATTCGCGTATGTGCCGCTCGAATATTACGACGTGGATCGCCAGATCCCGCGGATGTTGCCCGACCACTTGACGCTGGGCCGGCTCTTTTTGCCGTTCGATTTAATCAGCCGCACGATCATGATCGCGTGCTGTAACCCGTTCGACGCGGCGGGCCGCGACGCGGTCCAGCAGTCGCTCGATTACACGGTGACGTGGTATCTGGCGCGGCCGGGCGCGATCATCAAAGCTTTGCAGGATGTTTACCGGCTCGAGTCTCGAGCCTAGGCGCGTATGAGAAGCAAATCATTCGCGGAACGCATCGCCGATGTCCTGATCGAGGACGGTCTCTTGTTGCCCAGCCAGCTCGAAGAAGCGGTGGGGCTGCAACAAAAGGACGGCGGCCGGTTACTCAAGATTTTGACGGACAAGCAATTCGTCACGGACCAGGACATGACGGTGAGCATGGGGCGTTGCCTCAACACGCCGCTGATCAATCTCTCGAAGCTGCGGGTCCCGGAAGAGATCATGTCGCTGGTGCCGAAAGAGCTGGCGAAAACGAACAAGCTGGTGCCGATCGCGCGGTTGAACGGGAAGCTGTTCGTGGCCATGGCGGACCCGACGAACGTCCTCGCCGTCGACGACGTAAAGCGGCGGGTGCAGCTGGACATCGTCCCGATGATCGCGACGGAAAAAGCGGTCAACGATGCCCTGGCTGGCGTGCATCACGGCGGCGCGAAGATGGCCGAGGTGTTGAAGCAGGCGGCGGAAGAAGCCGCGGCTTCTGCCGACGACGTCGAAGTTCAATCGAAGAAAAACGAAGAGATCGATCTCGACCGGTTGGCGACGGATTCCGAAGACGCGCCGGTGATCAAGATCGTGAACCTGATCCTGGTGCAGGCGGTGAAGGAAAAGGCGTCGGACATTCACATCGAGCCATTCCAGAAAACGCTGAAGCTGCGTTACCGGATCGATGGCGAACTGATCCTGGCGGAGTCCCCGCCGAAGGCGCTCCAGCTTGCGATCACATCGCGCATCAAAATTCTGGCGGGGCTGAACATTGCGGAGCGCCGAATTCCGCAGGACGGCCGGTTCCGGATCAAGGTGCTCGGCAAGGACGTCGATCTTCGTGTTTCGATTCTGCCTACGGCCTACGGCGAAAAGATCGTCATCCGTATTCTCGATAAGGCGGCGCTGACCGGCAGCATCGACCAGATGGGCATGGACGAGTCGACGCTCGACAAGTTCAGGAAGGCGATCGACGCGCCGCACGGAATGATCCTGGTGACGGGCCCGACCGGTTCCGGAAAAACGACCACGCTTTACTCGGTCCTGCAGGAACTCAACAGCCCGCAATACAACATCGTCACGGTCGAGGACCCGATCGAATACGAGCTATCAGGAATCAACCAGGTCTCAGTCCGCAACGATATCGGGCTCGATTTCGCATCGGCCTTGCGTTCGATCCTCCGTCAGGACCCGGACATCGTGATGGTCGGTGAAATTCGTGACAACGAAACGGCGGACATCGCGGTCAAGGCGGCACTGACGGGTCACCAGGTATTGAGCACCCTCCACACGAACGACGCCGCGGGCGCGATCACCCGACTCGACGACATGGGGATCGAACCGTTCCTGATTTCCAGCTCGGTGATCATGGCGTGCGCGCAACGACTCGTTAGGCGGATCTGCACGAATTGCCGCGAGGAATTCGTGCCGGAGCCGGAGATGTTCGAGCGCCTCGGAGTCGAGATGCCGGAGGGCGCGGTTTTTTATCACGGGAGCGGTTGCGACCGATGCAAGAAGCGCGGTTATCTCGGACGAGTGGCGCTAATCGAAGCGCTTCCCGTCAGCGAAGCGATCCGGCGGCTGATCATCAAACGGGCGTCATCGGCCGTGGTGAAGAACCAGGCGATTAGCGAAGGGATGCGGACTTTGCGGATGGTGGGAATCGACAAGGCGCTCGAAGGAGTGACTACGCTCGAGGAAATCTGGCGGGTCACGGCGGAGGATCATTAAGGCGCGATGACGATTCCATTCCTGAGTTATTTCAAGAAGAACAAAGGCAGCGAGGCGGTGGTCAAAGAGGCGCCGCCCGCGAAGCCGGTTCCGCCGCCTGTCGAAAAGCCGAGCAGCGAACGTTTCAGCAAAACGGTGATGCCGAATGCGACGCGGACGCTGCCGCCGCAAGACCCGTTCGAAATGGCCGCGCGCTCTACCGCGCTCGGCGGGCAAATGCCGACCGTGGCCACCGCGCCGCGAACCATTTCCTTCCAGCCATCGTCGCCCGCGACGAATGGACACGATTTGCCACCGGCCGTGGCGCTGGCCATCTCGCCCCAGGTCGAACGCGTGATTTCGCTGGAGCTGGCCGACGTTGTCGCGCAGATGCCGGCAGGTTACCTGAAGCCGGCGGAAAGCATCGACGGTTCGCGCCGCGTTTTGGTGAAGGCTTCGGAAGTGGAAAAGGGGATGGCGACCGGCCAGCCGACGGTTTCGCTCGGCACAGTTTACCAGCAGGTCCCCGAGATTTTTGTCCGCAAAGTCGATCCGTCGGACGCTTCGCAACTGAAGCTGCCCTTCGCGAAAGTCCTCGAGCAGTTCGCGAATCTGCAGGTTCGCGGCGACCAGGAACAACACCTCGCCGTTCCCCAGGTGGAAACGCCATTCCTGAAAGTTGCGGTCGAGGACAGCTCGGAATTCGGGACCACCATGGAGCCGCTGGAGATGCACGTCGGCCCGCTCCCGTCGGTCCGAATCCAGCCGGCAACGGCTGAAGCGTTTGCCGCCGCGGAACCGGAAGCAGCTTCCGAGGCAATCAAGAAAATGTCCGCAGCGCCAGCAACGAATGGCGCCGCGCCGAAGCGAATTCCCTTCAAGTTTTCACCGAATGGAACGGACGCGCCCGCACCTGAGAGTGTTCCAGCCTCAAGCGGGCCGTCCGTTCCAAACCTCTCTCCGCCGTCGGCACCGGTGTCATCTGGGCCCGCAATCGAGGCCCCAGCCGCGGTTTCGGCCCCACCGGAAAAACCCGCGGCAGCGGCCCCGGCTCCAGTGCGAATTCCATTTAAGATGGCCCCGGCGCCCGTTCTCGAAGAAGAGCCGAAGCCGAAACCAGAGCCGTGGCTGACCAAGGAAAGCCTGTCGGAACCGAGCCAAGCTGCCGAGCAACCGAAGACCACAGCGGCTGCGGAGGAACCCACTCGCACAGCCGAAGTAAAAATTGCGCTGCCACTGCTCCCGATCCTCAAGGGTCTGCCGCCGATGCAGCTCACGGGCGATCCGAGCTGCGTGCCAGCCGACGTTCGGCTCGAGTTGCCTTTCGCGTTGATCGAGCCGCAACTCGCCTCAGGGCGGGTGAGCGTGACGGCAAAAGTTTTCGAAGTGAGCATGCCGGTGAGCTTCCGTGGGTTGTTCCAGGCGGGAGCGGGCGCGGTCGATGTCTCGCTGCCGTTGCAGGAAGTGCTGAAGAATTTACCCGCGGCATCGTTGCGGATGCGGGACGACCAGGAAGAACAGGAGGCCGGACAGAATTTCGCGACGCCATTCTCCGCGAAGGCGGAGGAGGACGCGAAACGGTTCAACGTTCCGGCGACGCCCGTCGCGAAGCCCGAACCTACCGCGGCCGCAATCCCCGACGCCAGCGCCGCCGCCGAAGCGCCCGCCGTTCCGGAAGAAGAGACGACTGACGCCGCCGAGGAAAAAAAGACCGTTCGCTCGTTACGCACGCCGCTTCAGGTGGCGCTCGATACCGATGAGAAGCTCGACGCCAAGGGCGTGGTAGCGCGGGTTAACAAAATCCCGGGCGTTAAAGCGTGTGCGATCCTCTTCGGCGACGGGCTGGCCCTCGCCGGCGGGTTACCCGCCGAGCTGGAGACTGACGGACTTTGCGCCATGGCGCCCTCGCTCATGCAACGCGTCGAGAATCATCTCGTGGACACGAAACTTGGTCCGCTCCGCGGCATGACCCTTTCTTGTGTGAAGGGTGCGATCACTTTTTATATGCACGAAAATCTTTGCCTCGCGGCCCAGCACGCCGATCTCGATTTGCCCGCCGAGACGCGCGATCGCCTCTCGCGAATCGTGCACGAGTTGTCGCGAAAATATTCTCACCCCGTTTAAGCCGCCGCCATGTCGATCATCAATTACGCGAGCCGCGAGATTCAGTTTAAAATCGTTTACTATGGGCCGGCGCTCTGTGGGAAAACCACGAACCTCGGTTACATCCACAAGCGGATTAACCCGGAGAACCGGGGCGACCTCGTCTCACTCGCGACCGCGGCGGACCGCACCCTGTTTTTCGATTTCCTGCCGCTGAACGCTGTCGTCATCAAGGGCTTCGTCACGAAGTTCCAGCTCTACACGGTCCCCGGGCAGGTAATTTACAACGCGACCCGCCAGCTTGTCCTGCGCAGCGTAGACGGCGTGATCTTCGTGGCCGATTCCCAATGGGAAAAAATGGAGGAGAACGTCGAGAGCTTCAAGAACCTCGAAGATAACCTCGCGAAGCAAAACATCTCGATCGACGAGATTCCGTACGTCCTTCAGTACAACAAGCGCGACCTCGAGAACATCGCGCCGGTCAATTATCTCGAGTACGTGCTGAACAATCGGAAGAAGCGCGTCCAGAGTTTCGAGGTCGTCTCGAGCAGCGGTCAGAATGTGTTCGCGTCGCTCAACGCGGTCTCGCAGATCCTTCTCCACAAATTCAGCAAGCAGAGCGACATGTCGAAAACGGCGCCGGCCCCCGTGGCCGTCCCGGTCGAACCGCCGGTCGCGAGAGGAGCCGCGGTATGAACGCGATCCCGTGTCTTACAATTCAGGACGTCGCGAACCTCGATGGCGTGCTTGGGGAATTCCTGAAGAAAGCCGAGGCGGAACTGACCGTCGTGATCGATCGCGGCGGCAACGTCATCTCGCAGTTTGGCGACATGACCGTGATGGACGTGACGATCATTGCGGCGCTCGCCGCCGGATCATTCGCGGCCACTAAGGAATTGGCGCGGCGCATCGGCGAGATCGAGTTCAACGCCCTCTACCACCAGGGCAACGGGAACCATATTTTCATGAACTCGGTTGATGACGATACGATCATGATCACCGTTTTCGGCCGGCGAACGACCGTGGGATTGGTGCGGTTTTATTCGGCCAGCGCCGCCCAGAACGTCGGGGCGCTCTTGAAATCGCTGCAAACCAACGGCCACGGCTTCTCATTTGACGCGTCGGACATCACCGCCGCGCCCGTCTTCGCAGACCGGTAGTTAACCCGCGTATTCGGCCGCGACCAAAGTCGCGTTGTGGCCGCCAAAGCCGAACGAATTGTTCACGGCGATGCGAACCTTTTTCTCTTTCGCGACCAGCGCGGTGTAATCCAGATCGCATTCGGCATCCGGATTTTCGAGATTGATCGTGGGCGGAATGACCGAATCGCGCAGGACGAGGGCGCAGGCGGCTGTTTCGACCGCGCCAGCGCCGCCTAACAAATGGCCGGTCATCGATTTCGTGGCGCTGATCGAAACCTTCTTGGCGTAGTCGCCGAAGACTGTCTTGATGGCGCGCGTCTCGCAAATGTCGCCGAGCCCGGTCGAGGTCGCGTGAGCGTTGATGTAGTCGACCTGCTCGGGAGTTGTCTTCGCGTGATTGAGCGCCATTCGCATCGCGCGCACGGCCCCTTCGCCGTCCGGCGGCGGTGCCGTCATGTGATGCGCGTCGGCCGAGAGGCCGTAACCCGTCAGCTCGCAATAAATTTTCGCGCCGCGCGCTTTCGCGTGCTCGAGCTCTTCCACGACGAGAACGCCGGCGCCTTCGCCCATGACGAATCCGTCCCGGTCGCGATCGAACGGACGCGAAGCGCGTTGCGGCTCGTCGTTCCGGGTGCTGAGCGCTTTCATGGCGGAGAAGCCGGCCAGGCCGATAGGGATGATCGACGCCTCGGCCCCGCCGGCGAGAAAGATATCGGCGTCGCCGAACTTGATGATGCGCCACGATTCGCCGATCGCGTTGTTCGAAGTGGCGCAGGCGGTGACGATGCAAAAGTTCGGGCCCTGCAGGCCGTATTCCATCGAGACGAGGCCGCTCGCCATATTGCTGATGAGCATCGGGATGGTGAAGGCGGAGACGCGTGACGGCCCTTTGTAGAGCAGAGCGCTGTGCTGATCCTCGAGCGTTTTCAAGCCACCGATGCCGCTGCTGATGATGGCGCCAAAGCGATGCCGATCGATCTTCTCCATGTCGACGCCGCTGTCCCGCATCGCCATTTTCGCGGCAGCCATCGCGAGGTGGGTGTAGCGGTCCGTCCGCCGCACGTCCTTGGGATTATTGAAGTAATCCTTCGGCTCGAAATCGCGAACTTCGCCCGCGATCTGGCAATCGTAGGCGCTCGTGTCGAACGCCGTGATCTTTCCGATCCCGCTGACGCCATTCTTCAAATTTTCCCAGAACGTGTCCAGCTCATTGCCGATGGGCGTGACAACACCCATGCCGGTGATGACAACTCTGCGGTCGGCATTCATCGCGATATTCTAGCGCGTTCCCATGCCGACGCTTTGGACGGTTTGGAAGAGTTTGCCTTCGGTCTTGATGGAAGGTGCGATGATGATCTCGGTTTGCTGGAATTCGGGAATGTCGCGCGCGCCGACGTTTCCCATGCAGGTGGTGATCGCGCCGACGAGGTTCTGGCTGCCGTCGTCGACCTCGGCCGGGCCGAAAAGGATCTGCTTGAGCGAGCCGGTCGCGCCGACTTTGATGCGCGTCCCGCGCGGGAGGTTCGCGTGCGGCGTGGCCATTCCCCAGTGATAACCCGCGCCGGGCGCTTCGTACGCTTTCGCAAAAGCGCTTCCGACCATGACGGCATCCGCCCCGCAAGCCAGGGCTTTGCAAACGTCGCCGCCTTTGCTCATGCCGCCGTCGGTGATGATCGGAACGTAGCGCGCCGTTTTCTTGAAATAAGCGTCCCGCGCCGCGGCGCAATCGACGGTGGCCGTGACCTGGGGCACGCCCAGGCCCAGCACGCCGCGAGAAGTGCAGGCAGCCCCGGGACCGACGCCGATCAAGACCGCCGCCGGCCCGCATTCCATGATCTCGAAGGTCACGTCGAATCCGACGGTGTTTCCGACAATGACCGGAATGCGCATCTCGCGGCAGAAATTTTCCAGGTTGAGCGATTTATATTCGGAGGAAAGATGGCGCACGGTGGAGACGGTGCTTTGGACGACGAAGACATCGGCGCCCGCCTCCTGTGCGATCCGGCCGAACTGCTCCGCCTTCTGCGGGATCGAGCTCACGGCGGCGATCGCGCCGGCATCCTTCATCTGCTTCACCCGAGCGGCGATCAAATCTTCCTGGACCGGTTCCTGGTAAATCTTTTGGAGGAGCGCGGTTATCTCGCCCTTGTCGGTCTCGACGACTTTTTGGAGAACTTCCTGCGGATGTTTGTAGCGGGTCTGCACGCCCTCGAGATTCAGAACGGCGAGCCCGCCGAGCTTGCTCATCTCGATGGCGAACTTCACGTCGACCACGCCATCCATCGCGCTGGCGAGGATTGGGATCTTCAGCTCGATCGGTTCCGCGTCCCGGCGCGGGATGCGAAAGGTCGTATCGACCTCGTTCGGGTTGATCGTTATTCGCCCGGGGACGAGAGCGATCTCGTCGAATCCATAGGTTACGCGCGCTTTCCGATTACGGCCGATCCACATTCCCATAACTAAATTTGTTCCGGTTTAAATCGTTCGTTCAAACTTCCGCATCGTGGACACCGCGGAAGCAAAGCCGCCGTTCGATCCTCGAATTCGAACGCGCAAATCACGCATCGCAGCCGATAGCGTAAAGCGCGACGCTCGCGACGGCGGCGATTCCACTCCCCGAATATCCAGAGGAGAAAAACCGCCGCAAGAAAAACCAGCAGATAGATCGTGACCAGCGCGGAGAGACTGACGGGGATCACGGCGCGGTCGGAGTTGGGCTGGAGGCGGGAGGAGGCGTGATGTCGTTGCCCCATTCCACCGTCGCGTCGCCCCAGACGAGCGCGGTCGCAGCAGCGGAAGGAGCATTGCGCAGGGCAGGGAACCGGGAAGCGGCGAGATATTTTCGCGCTTGTTCGTCAAGAGCCGGGTCTCCCGAAGAATTCTGGAGGAAACAATGCCGAACCTCGCCCTGATGGTCCACGGCGATCAGGAACCGGGCGGATTCCGGAGAATCGCGGCCGGAGGAATTGAATTTGAGTTCGGGAGTCTGCGGCGCGATCAGCGAATCGAGCTCGCGGGAAAAGCGAATCACCGTCGGGATTGGCCGGGTCACGAACCGCGGCGCGCTGGTTGGTTTCTCCAGGGGAGCAGGTGGATGGGCGCTCGGAATTCGCAAAGCCGGGGGCGCGGGCGCGAGATCTTTCAAGGCCGGCTGCCGGGCGAGATAGGAGGGCGCGTGCTGGATGGTGGGCATGGCGAGCGTCTTTGTGTCGGGCGGAGGCAGAGTAGTCGAGGCGAGGGCCGGGTCTTCCGCCTCGATCCAGCGAAGCAGTTGCCGGCTCTCCTCGGAGTTTGGCGCGATCAAACTGACCCGCCCGGGCGGAGGCAGCAGGGCAACAGCGGGCGGGTAAACGATTTGAAAAAGATAAAAGCCGAAAGCGTGCAGCCCCAGCGACCCGAGAAGAAATCCGCTGAGGGTCCACTTTCCACGGCCGGGTCTTTCCCAACCGAAAACCAGATCGGTCGCGGGGTTCATTTCGGCGGCGTCGTCGCGAGCGCGACCGAACTGATTCCGTGTTCGAGCGAAAGATTGGCGACCTCGACGACGAGCGAATACGGCGTGAGCCGGTCCGCCTTGATGATGATCGGGCGCGATTCTTTTTTCGCTTCGTCGAGCAACGGCCCGAGTTCTTCCAACCCAACTTTCTGGTCGCGGAAATAAATCGCCGGCGCCGCGCCTCCGGTGATGCTGATGATTTGCGGATTGATCTGCGGGCCGAGGGTGAAGCGCGACAGCGGGACCGAGACGGAAATTCCCGGCTGCAAAATGAAGTTCGAGCTGAGCAGCAAAAAGAAGATCAACAGGAAGGTGACGTCGAGCAGCGGAATGGCCGCGAGCCAGCCGAAGTGATATTCTTTCGTCCGGGAAAGCTTCATGCCCCACGGCCTCGCGGCCGAACAACTAACGCGCTTCCCGTTCCGCCGAAGGCGCCTGGAAGGTGATGATGTCGCCTTTGGGCTCGCGATCGCTCAGCATGTGAACGACTTCAATTCCGGCGCGCTCCATCTCGTGCATGAGCATGTTCACGCGCGAGGACAGGTAGCTGTAGGCGATGAAGGTGGGCGTCGCGACGACGAGCCCCGCCGCCGTCGTGAGCAAACTTTTGTAAACGCCATTCGAAAGTTCAGTGACGGTCGCATAACCGCCGTTGGCCGAGAGCGTGCCGAACGCGTCGATCATTCCCGTGACCGTGCCGAGCAAACCAAGCAACGGCGCGACGTAGGCCAGCGCGGCAAGCACGCCCAGGAACCGCTCCAGCTTCGGCACTTCCAGCTGGCCCGCTTCCTGGACGATCTCGCGGAGCTCGGCCCGCGGCGCATCGTGCCGGATGATCGCAGCGTGGATCACCCGCGCGACTGGCCCGGGCGTTCCGGCGGATTCATGGAGCGCCTCCGCGAAATTGCGGCGCTGAAGGAGATTGGAAAGTCCCTGGAGAAATTCGCCGACGTGAATGCTCGCGCGATGCAAATAGAGCAGCCGCTCGGCAAAGACCGCGATGGCAATGACGCTGCACGCCAGGATGGGCCACATGAGCAAGCCCCCCTTCTGGATGTAGTCGATCATCGGCTTTTGTCTTAACCGTCTTTGGCCCTGGTGGCAAGCCGCGAACCCCGGCGCTACCTCCGTCTCGCCGATGGAGTGGCACGGGCCGACGCAGGCGGCGTCTGCCGGATCACCTTGCCCGACGCGTCGTAAACCGTGTAGCCGGTTTGCCGGCCGTTCTTGTCGTAGGCGTAGACGATCCGGTTGCGCAGGGAATCATCGGCGCCGAATTGCGTCTCCTGGGTCAATTTCCCGGCGGCGTCATACTTATAGACAGTCCTGAAACGGAGTTGCTCGTCCGGCCCGTAGACGTCGCCGCTGGCAAACCGGTTCTCTTCGTCCAGGACATAGCGGATTCGCCCGACCATTTTGCCGTCCTTTGTCGTGGTCGTGGCGGTGGCGCGATGATGAGCCGCGTCGAACTCATACGTCGTCCGGGTGCCGTCGGCATTCATCGAAACGGTCACGCGAATCGTGTCCGGCGTGGCGGCCGCCAGCTGGGCCTTGATTCGTCCGGGCGAACCGGGCGCGAGCGCGAGGAGGAGGGCGCAGATGACGCGACGAAACATGGAGCAGTTTACGAAGCGGAAAAAGAGGGGCAACGAGCATTAATTTGTATTGACCCCTGGCACGCAAGGTGGTTAAAAGTGGGGGGAAGTGGATTGAAATGGGACGACTATCCGCTGGCGCATGGACCACACTGCTCAACCACAGAAATTCTTCGCCGGCGAATTCCGCCACTCTCTCGACGAAAAGAATCGGATCACGATCCCGTCCCGCTGGCGCGGGGAAGGCGGCGAAGAGTTCATCATTCTTCCCGAACCGCAGCACCAGTTTCTTCTCGTCATGTCAGAGGAGGAATTTTCCCGGATGAGCGCAAATGCCGAAAGCCACAGCGCGGTTTCGGCGCGCGACCGCCGGATTTTTCTGCGCCACCTCCATTCGCGCGCGGAACACGGGACGTCGGATCGGCAGGGGCGCCTGGTCCTGCCGGAGGACATGTGCCGGCAACTGGGGCTCAAGGGCGAAGTCGCCCTGGTGGGGAACCGCGGCCGTTTTGAGATTTGGAACCTGCAGAAATGGAAGCGCGCGCACGAAGAAGAAACCGCCACCTACCAGCATGTGGCGAACGTGCTCGGGCTTTAGGAACCGCCTTTCGAGAAAATGATTAACGCATTGCTGTTCGAGCGGCCGATCTGGTTCGCGACCGGTCCGCTCGAGATCGAGGAGGCCCAGGAAATGGAGGATTTCATTTATCATCGCCCGGTGCTGGTAAGCGAGTCGGTGGAATTGCTCGCGCCCCGGGCCGGCTCGCTCATCGTCGATGGCACCTGCGGCGGCGGCGGGCACACCGCCGAAATTTTGCGGAGCGGGGCCGACGTCGTGGCGCTCGACCAGGATCCGGACGCGATCGAGTTCGCGCGCGAGAAGCTCGCTGAATACGGCGGACGCGTGACGCTCGTCCAGGCGAATTTTCGCGAGGCCGGAAAAGTTCTCGATGAACTGGGAATCGTAGGGCTCGGCGGAGCGTTGCTCGACCTCGGCGTTTCGTCCCGGCAATTGGAAAATGCCGGCCGCGGTTTCAGTGTGATCCGGCAGGGGCCGCTCGACATGCGGATGGATCCGCGGCGGGAGCTGACCGCGGCCACGATCGTCAATTCGTATTCGGAAGAAGACCTGACGCGGATTTTCCGGGAGCTCGGGGAAGAGCCGGCCGCGCGGCGGATCGCGAGCCAGCTGGTGAAGCAACGGAAGACGACGCCGTTCCAGGACACGATGCAACTTTCGAAAGCGATCGAGAAAATCGTCTGGCGGCACGGGCGCCGGCATCCGGCGACGCAGGTTTTCCAGGCGTTGCGGATGGAAGTGAACGAGGAGCTGACCGCGCTCGAAGCCGGTCTCGGCGAGCTGACGAAGCGTCTCGAACCGGGCGCGCGCATCGCCGTGATCACATTCCATTCGCTCGAGGATCGAATCGTCAAAAATTTCTTCCGCGATCGGAGCCGCGAATGGCTCGACCGCCCGGAATGGCCGGAGCCGCGGCGCAATCCCGATTTCATGCTTCGCCTCGTCACGGACAAGCCGGTTGAGCCTGGGGAGAGCGAACAGCGCAACAATCCGCGCTCGCGCAGCGCCAAATTGCGCGTCGCCGAAAAAATCTAATGCACGCGCCGCGCCGAAAGAACTTCAACTCAGTGAATGCCGCCGCGCTGGCGCGCTGGATCGTGCTCACCGGTTTCCTGGCGCTGACGGGATTGATTTACGTTTATCTCACCTTGCAGCTCTATCATCTGGGCGATCGCAAGAAGGCGCTGGAAAATGAGCTGACCAGTCTGCGTTCGCAGAACGACGTCGCCAGCGTCCAGGTGGCCGCGCTGACCTCGCGCTCGGCCCTGCAACGCCGGCTCAAGGAAGGCTATCTGAAAATGATCCCGATCGCCGAGCAAAGCATCGTGCGCCTGAACGCGCCGCGCCCGCCGCGGGTGGAGGACACGGTCCAACCGGTTTCGAACAAGCGTTCCGGCAGATGAAGTGGAACAGCCGGATCCGTTGCGCGCTGGTCTGCCTTTTTTTTACCGCACTCTTCAGTCTCTTTTCCTTCCGGCTTGTTTATCTGCAGATGATCAAGCACGACGAATACGCCGGGCTCGCGGCCGAGAAACACGTTTACAAACAGCCGATCTTTGCCGAGCGCGGATCGATCCTCGACGCGAATAACGAAGTCCTGGCCCATAACACGCCGGTCGAAACCGTTGTGGCCGACGCGACTCACGTAAACAATCGCGACGCCGTCATCTCGATTTTGAAGACGGCGCTCGACCTGCCGGCCAGCGAGCTGGCGGAGAAACTCGGCGGCGACCGCCGCTACATCGTCTTGAAACGCGAGGTGCCGATCGCCGCCGCGACCGCGCTCCGGGAAAAACTGCGCGCCGAAAATCTGCGCGGCATCTATTTCGAGCGCGACACCACCCGGATCTATCCCAACGGCTCGATGCTCTGCCACGTCATCGGGTTCACCGACTTCGAGCATCGCGGAATCCAGGGGGTGGAATCGTCGATGGAGGAATATTTGCACGGGCAGGACGGGTATCGCTTCATCGAACACAACCGCGCCGGCCAGGAGATCGTCCTTTATCGCGGCCAGGAACGCGCGCCGCGCGACGGTTACCAGGTCCACCTCACGATCGACCTGAATTTGCAGAACATCGTGGAGAACGAAATCGACGCCGCGGTGCGCGAATACTCGCCGCAAAAGGCGACTATTATCCTGATGCGTCCGCACACGGGCGAAATCCTGGCGATGGCGAACCGGCCAAATTACGATTTGAACGAGCGCGCGGAAGCGAAGCCGGAACAGATGAAGAACCGCGCCATCATCGACATGATGGAGCCCGGCTCGACCTTCAAGATCGTTTCCGCCGCCGCGGCCCTGAACGAAAAGAAGGTCCGGCCCGAGACCACGATTTTTTGCGAGAACGGCATTTGGAATTTCGGCGGTAAACCGCTCCACGATCACAAGGCCTACGGAGAGCTGAGCGTCCAGGACATCCTCGTCAAGTCGAGCAACATTGGCGCGGCCAAGCTCGCGCTCTCGATCGGCGAGCAGAAATTTTACGAATACATTCGCCGGTTCGGGTTCGGCGATCGGACCGGCGTGGAATTACCCGGCGAAATTTCCGGCGTGATCCGGCCGCCCCAATCGTGGAGCAAAATTTCCATTACGCGCATTCCGATGGGGCACGAAGTCGGGGTGACGCCGTTGCAGATGGCAGTCGCGATGGCGACGATCGCCAACGGCGGCAAGCTCATCACGCCGCGCATTGTGAAATCGATCACGACCGAAGAAGGCAAAACAATCACAACGTTTTCGCCGACTGTTCTGCGCCAGGTGATTTCGCCCGAAACGGCGGCCCAGGTTGGAAACGCGTTGCGCGGCGTGGTGAGCGATCGCGGCACCGCCGCCGCCGCAGCGGTCCCGGGTTTCACGATTTCCGGCAAGACCGGGACCGCGCAGAAGGTCGATCCGCACGGCGGGTACGAGCATGGAAAATATGTCGTCTCGTTTTGCGGTTATCTTCCGTCCGATCATCCGGAGTTCGTGGGGATCGTGGTGCTGGACGACGCGAAGACGAGCAACCCGGAGCTGAATTACGGCGGTCTTGTGGCCGGTCCGATCTTTGCCCACATCGCCGAGAAAGCGGCGCGCTATCTCGATCTTCAACCGCACGAAGACATGGGCAAGGCGTCGGCTGCCGGGCGCATGGCCTTAACCAATGCACCGCACCGTTGAGCGCGCTGCGCCCGTTTGATTCATTCGCATGCAGCTCAAAACACTCGTCGCCGCCATTTCCCCCCGCCAAATCATCGGCCCGGCTGATCGCGTCGTGGAAGGCATCGCGTATGACTCGCGCCGTGTGCAGAGGAATGGTTTGTTCGTCGCATTACGCGGGGAAAAAGTCGATGGCCACCAGTTCGTCGAACAGGCCGTCGAAAAAGGCGCCACGGTGATCGTGACGGAGCACGAGGTCCCATCCCCTCGCGCGACCTGCCTGGTAGTCGAGAACACGCGCGCCGCGCTGGCCGATCTGGCCGCGACGTTTTACCAGCACCCGGACCGCAGGCTCAAGCTGGCGGCGGTCACGGGCACGAACGGGAAAACGACGACGACGTTTTTGATCAAGCACATTTGCGAGAAGGCCGGGCTGCGCTGCGGCCTGCTCGGGACCGTGCGTTACGAAATTGCGGACCGCGTTTTGCCGGCGGTGCGAACGACGCCGGAGTCCCTCGAAGTTTACGATCTGCTCGGCCAAATGGTGAACGCCGGCTGCAAAGCCGCGGCCATGGAAGTCTCGTCGCACGCCCTCGCCCAGGACCGCGTGCGTGGATTGGAATGGGACGTCGCGGTGTTCACCAACCTGACCCAGGACCACCTCGATTTCCACGGGACGATGGAGAACTACTTCGAAGCGAAGGCCCGGTTGTTCCTCGAGCTGGCCGAACAGAAAGCGAAGACGAAGCCGGCCGCGGTCATCAATCTGGACGATCCTTACGGCGCGAAATTGGTGGACCGCCTCGATAAGAAAATTCCGGTCGTCACCTACGGCGTGGGAGCGCGCGCGGATTTTCGCGCTTCGAATTATCACGCGGAATTTGCGGGCACCTCCTACCAGCTCGATGCCCGCGGCAAAAGCTATCTCGTGCGCGTCCCGCTCATTGGACGTTTCAACGTGGCCAACTCGATGGCGGCGCTGGCCGCGGCGAGCAGCATGGGCATCAGTCTGCGCGACGCGATACTCAGTCTCGGCCGGTCGCCCCAGGTGCCGGGGCGACTCGAAGCGGTCCCGGCCAAGCGGCAGTTCCAGGTCTTCGTGGATTACGCGCACACACCGGACGCGTTGCTGAACGTGCTCAAGACGGCGCGCGAACTTTCCCCGCGAAAACTCGTCGTCGTCTTCGGCTGCGGCGGCGATCGCGATAAACAGAAACGCCCGCTCATGGGCCGCGTTGCCGATGAGAACGCGGACTACAGCATCATTACGTCCGATAATCCGCGCAAAGAAGATCCGGACGCGATCATCGCCGAGGCCGCGAAAGGTTTTCGCTCCGATCGTTTCGAAAAGATCACGGACCGCACCGAGGCGATCGCCCGCGCCATCGAGCTGGCGAAGCCGCGCGACATCATCCTCATCGCGGGCAAAGGCCACGAGGCCTACCAGGAATTCGCCGACCACACCATCCCGTTCGACGACATCCAGGTCGCGCGCCGCGCCTTGGAGAATCGGCCGCTGGAATTTGGATCATGACTTTTCCTCGCCTCTACTTATGGAATCGCTGAGCCTCGCCGAAATCGCGAAGCTGGCCGGCGGCTCGATCTCCGCCGACGACACCAGCCGGATCGTTTCGCGGGTCAGCACCGATTCGCGAACGCTGCAGCGCGGCGACCTTTTCGTTCCGTTGCGCGGCGAAAATTTCGACGGGCACAAATTCATCCAGCAGGCGGCGGAACGCGGCGCGATCGGCGCGATGGTCGAGGAGAATTGGAGCGGTAATGTGCCCGCCAGCTTCGCCTTGATTCGGGTCGCGGACACCCTGGTTGGTTATCAAACGCTGGCCGCGAATTATCGCGCGTCGCTGCCGCTCAAGGTGGTCGCGATCACGGGCAGCAACGGCAAGACCAGCACAAAGGATTTTGTCGGCGCCACCCTGGCGCGAAAATTCCGGGTCACAAAAACGGAAGGCAATTTCAACAACCACGTGGGGCTGCCGCAAACCATCCTGTCGGCGAACCGCCGGCACGAAATCGCCGTCTGGGAAATCGGCATGAATCATCCCGGCGAGATCGCCGCCCTCGCGAAGTTGGCGGCGCCGGACGTGGGCATCATAACCAACGTCGGGATCGCGCACATCGAATTCATGGGAAGCAAGGAGGCGATCGCCCAGGAAAAAGGCGCGCTGGCCGAAGCCGTGCCCGCGGACGGAACGGTGATCCTGAACGCGGACGATGCGTTTTCGGAATCGATCGCGAAACGGACGCGCGCCAAAATCATCTTCGCCGGAATCGAGAACGGTTCCGTCCGCGCCACGGACATCACGCAGCACGCGACCGGCTCCGAATTTACGATCCTGGAAGGGGCGCATCGTTGCCGGGCGCAGGTGCCGGTGCCTGGAATTCACATGGTGCAAAACGCGATCCTCGCGGTGGCGGCGGGTCGCGTGTTCGGGCTCTCGCTGGAAGAATGCGCCGCGGGCCTGGCGTCGACGCCGCTCACAAAAGCGCGTCTCCAGATCAGGGAAATCGACGGCATCCAGTTCATCGACGACAGCTACAACGCCAACCCGGATTCGATGAAGGCGGCGCTGCGGACCCTGGTGGAACTGGACACGGAAGGCCGGCGGATCGCGGTGCTCGGGGAGATGGGCGAGCTCGGCGCGGAATCGGAGCGCGGCCATCGCGACGTCGGAGAGACGGCGGCGGCGTTGCGGATCGACGAACTGATCGCCGTCGGCCCGATGGGCGCGGCGATCGCGCGGGCCGCAGAGAAGGCGGGGCTGAAAAACAGCGTCGCCGTTAGTTCGCCGAAGGAAGCGGCTGAGCTCCTCGAGAAAAACGCGGCGTCGGGCGATTTGATTCTGATCAAAGGCAGTCGCGCCGCCCGGATGGAACGAGTGCTGGAGGAATTTTCGAGGAGGCCTCGGGCCGCGGAGGTGGCGCCATGATGTACTACCTCCATCTGTTCAGCGAGCAGATCAAAGGCACCAACGTTTTCAGTTACGTCACGTTCCGCGCGGTGGCGGCGGCGGTCACCGCGTTCGTTCTCTCCCTGGCTTTCGGGAATTTCGTCATCCGCAAATTGATCTCGCTGAAAATCGGGCAGCCGATTCGGACGAAAGAAGAAGTCCATCGCCTGGCCGAATTGCACAGCGCGAAACAGGGTGTGCCGACGATGGGCGGCGTCATGATCATCGGCACCGTCTTCATTTCCGGCGTGCTCTGGGCGCGACCCGACAACCGCTTCGTCTGGCTGGCGCTCTTCAGCATGGTTTACCTCGGCGTTCTCGGGTTTGTGGATGACTACCTCAAAGTGACGAAGAGGAATTCGGGCGGGATCAGCGGCCGGGTAAAACTGATTTGCCAGTTGGTGCTCGCCTGCATCGTCGCCGCCGCGTTCCTCACCAATCCGCTCATCGAAGTGCAGGCGCGTTCGCTTTACCTGCCGTTCTTCAAGATTCCGGTCGCACAAAACATGGGGTGGTTCACGGTGGTCTTCTTCGCCTTCATCATCGTCGGCTCATCCAACGCCGTGAACCTGACCGATGGCCTCGATGGCCTGGCCGTCGGCTGCACCATCACGGTCGCTTTCGCTTACGCGCTGCTTTCCTACGCCGCGGGGAATTTCCGGATCGCGGAATATCTCCAGGTCCCGTTCTATCCCTACACCGGGGAGCTCACCGTCATCTGCGCGGCGCTGATCGGCGCCGGCCTTGGATTCCTCTGGTTCAACTGCCATCCCGCCCGCGTCATCATGGGCGACACCGGCGCGCTCGCGATCGGCGGCCTGATCGGCGTGATCGCGATTTGCTGTAAACAGGAACTGCTCCTGGCGGTCGTGGGCGGCGTGTTCGTTCTCGAAGCGGCCTCCGTGATCCTGCAGGTGCTGAGCTTCCGGCTCACCGGCAAACGCATCTTCGCCATGTCGCCGCTCCATCATCATTTTGAATTGCGGGGCTGGAAAGAGAACACCGTCATCGTCCGCTTCTGGATCCTGTCGGCCATCTTTGCCCTGCTCGGGCTCGCGACTCTGAAACTGCGATGAAGTATTCCGGAAAAAAAACCGCGGTGTTGGGCGCGGGCCTTAGCGGGACCGCGGCCGCGCTTCTTCTCCGGAGCGAAGACGCCGAGGTCACGGTCCTCGACAGCGCGGCGGAAAGCGGGCTGCTGAAATCGACGATTGAGAATCTCCGGAGCCGCGGCGTCACGGTCCGAACCGGTCCGGAAGCGGAAAGCGATTCGTCGCCGTTCGACCTCGTCGTCTTGAGCCCGGGCATCGATCCGACTTCAGCGCTGGCGCGGAATTTTTCCTCGCGAAATATCGAGACGATCGGCGAACTCGAACTCGGCTGGCAATCGGTCGACGCGCCGGTCATCGCCATTACCGGCACGAACGGCAAAACGACCACGACCGAGTTGCTCGCCCAGATGTTGAACGCGTGCGGGCAGCGGACGATTGCCTGCGGCAATATCGGCAAGCCGCTCTGCGAAGTCGCACTCGAGGACCGCGATCTGGACGTGCTCACTGTCGAGGTCAGCTCGTTTCAGCTCGAGACAATCGCGACGTTCCGCCCCGCGATCAGCGTCTGGTTGAATTTCGCCCCGGACCATCTCGATCGTTACCGGTCCGTGGCGGAATATCGCGCCGCCAAGCTGCGGATTTTCGAGAACCAGACGCCGGACGACGTCGCGGTGATCAATGCGGGGGAATCGTTTCCGAAAATCGCGGCCCGGACGGTGACGTTCAGCGCTTACACCGACCAGGCCGATTTCCGCTTCGAAGCCGGCTCGATCGTCTACGGGAACGAACCGGTGTTGCGGATGGCGGAGACGAAGCTGCGCGGCCTGCACAATATCGAGAACCTCATGGCGACGCTCGCCGTCGGGCTCGCGCGTGGACTGACTTTCGAGCAAATGGTGCCGCCGTTGCAGACCTACGAGCCGCGTCCGCATCGCTGCGAGTTCGTGCGGGAAGTCGGCGGCGTCGCTTACGTGAACGACTCGAAGGCGACGAACCTCGACGCGGTCGAGAAGGCGCTCCTTGCCCAAAACCGCAAAGTCATCCTGATCGCCGGCGGCAAGGACAAAGGTTTTACCTTCGAGACCTTGGGGCCGCTCGTTTCGGAAAAATCGCGCGCCGTAATTTTGATCGGCGAAATGGCGACGCGGATCTGCCGGGATTGGCAGGACGCGGTGCCGTGCGAAATCGCCAATTCACTCGCGGACGCGGTCGAGCGCGCCCACGCCGTCGCGCAGCCGGGCGAGGTGGTCCTCTTTTCTCCCGGCACTTCTTCTTTCGACATGTTCAAGAGCTACGCCGATCGCGGCGATCAATTCCGTGCCCTCGTCCAGGCCCTGCCCAAATAAACCATGAGATTACCCAGCCTTTTTCCATCGAAAAAATTGCGCGCCACGACCGCGCGCCGCTCTCTCGCCGGTCCCGACGAGATGGATTACGAAGAGATGTCGGAACCGAACATGAAGCTGTCGCGCGCGCTCCTGATCGTGCTCGTGCTGCACGTCGTGGCCGTCGCCGGCATCATCGCCTTCAATACCATCAAAAGCCGGCAGGGTGTCGTGCCGCCGGTGGCGACAGCGAAAACGACTGCGCCGGTCTCGACCCAAAAATCGACCACGACGACGACGGCCAATTCAGAGTCGACGAAACCGCGCGAGGAAACGGCCAAGGTTCCGGTGAAAGAAGAACGGAAAGCGATTCCGGTAAAACCGATCAGCGAAAGCACGCCCAAGACGGAGGCGAACAAGAAAACGTATGTGGTCGCGAAAGGGGACACGCCGGTCTCGATCGCGAAGAAATTTAAAATAACATCGGACCAATTGCTGGCGACGAACGACATCGAGGACGCCCACAAATTGAAGATCGGCCAGAAGCTCGTGATCCCGGCGCCGAAAGAGAAAAGCGTCGCGAAGGAAAAAACCGCTCCGAAGGAAAAGAAGAAACCAAAGAAATCTGAGTAGAGATGGAATGCAGACCCAAGGAGCGGCGGTTTATAAACCGCCGACCGGAATGTCGCTGGCGCGACCCGCGGTTTGTAAACCGCCGCCCCTTGAAAAACTAAATGCACCGCAAGAGCGCTTACTTTTTGTTCCTGGCTGTCCTGGGGATGCTGGTTATCGGCATCGTCATGCTTTTCAGCACGAGTGCGTTCGCGAAGGACAGCCACGGCGACATGTATTTTTTCGTGAAACGCCAGGCGGTTTGGCTCGGGGTCGGGTTGGTGGTCTGCGCCGCGGCGGCGATCATGGATTACCATTTCTGGCTGCGGACGTGGTGGATCTGGTTCGGCCTTGCCGTGGTCACGCTCGCCTTGTGTTTCGTCCCGCATTTTGGAATGCGGATCAATGGCTCGCGGCGCTGGGTCTCGTTCGGCGTCGGCACCTTCCAGCCCTCCGAGATCGCAAAGGTCGCCGTCATCTTTTTTTTGGCGGCGTGGTTCGCGGCCCGGGAAAAGGAGAGCAGCCATTGGCTCCAGGGATTCATCATCCCGTTCGCGATCGTTTCCAGCACGCTGCTCCTGATCGTGATGGAGGTGGATCTTGGAACGACGGCGCTAATCGGGGCGACGATGTTCGTGATGATGTTCGTGGCCGGAACGCATCCGGCGTTACTCGGGCTCCTCTCGTTAGGCGGCCTCGGCGGAATTCTTTTTGTCGCGACGCACATGTCCGAGCGGATGGGGCGGCTGGCCGCGTTCATGGATCCGGAGCGCTTCAAGGATGACGCCGGCCTTCAGCAAATGCAGGCGCTCATCGCCTGGGGCAGCGGCGGAATGGAAGGGCTCGGTCTCGGGAACGGCCGGCAGAAAATGCTCTACCTGCCTTATGCCCACACCGATTTTATTTTCCCGATGATCGGCGAAGAGCTGGGATTACGAATCAGCCTGCTGATCGTGTTTCTGTTTGTGGTCATCATCGTTTGCGGGCTGATGATCGCGTTGCACGCGAAAGACCGGCAGGGATTGCTGCTCGGCGCCGGGATCGTGTCGCTCCTGGGATTGCAGGCGGCGGTGAACATCGGGGTGACGACGTCGCTGTTGCCGAACAAAGGGTTGCCGCTGCCGTTCATCAGCTACGGCGGATCGAACCTGGCCGCGTGCCTTTTCGGGATAGGGTTGTTGCTGAACATTTACCGCCAGGGCGTGCTCGAGCCGGCGAAGAAGAAGAGCGCGGTCATCCGGGCGAGGACGACGCCGAGGATATGAACCATTTCAGATTGCAGATTTCAGATTGCAGCTTCTTGAAGACGCCGAGCCGCATCCAATCTGCAATCTACAATCTGCATTCTGCAATCTCAGCATGAACACCGTGATCGCATGCGGCGGGACCGGCGGCCATTTGTTCCCGGGCCTGGCCGTCGCGGAAGTTCTTCGTTCCCGCGGCCACGAAGTCATGCTCTTTGTTTCCGAAAAGGAAATCGACGCGCTGGCGATGTCGGGTCACTCGGAGTTTCGCTTTCACAAGTTACCGACCGTGGGGTTGCCTTCGCCATTCTCACCGAAGGTTTTCGAGTTTTTCGGGCGATTTGCCGAGAGTCTTCGCGTTTGCCGCGGCATCTATCGCAATTTCAAGCCGCACGTCGTTCTCGGTATGGGCGGATTCACTTCCACCGCGCCGGTAATGGCCGGGAAAATGCGCGGCATCCCGACGTTCATCCACGAATCGAACGCCATTCCCGGAAAGGCGAACCGCATCACCGCGCGGATGGTGCGCGCGGTTCTTCTTGGCTTTAAGGAATGCGCCCCGTTTTTTCCGAAGGCGCGGACCGAAATCACCGGCACGCCGATTCGCAAAGAGCTGCAGCCGATGGACCGTAAAGCCGCGCGCCAGAAACTCGGGCTGCGCGAGGACCTGATCACGTTGCTGGTGATGGGCGGGAGCCAGGGGGCGAGCGGGATCAACCAGTCGGTGATCAAGGCGTTGCCGTTTCTCCACGGCCTCCCGATCCAGGTGATCCATCTTTCCGGCGGGCGCGACGAGCGCCTCGTGGCGGACAACTATCAGCGGGAAAATATCCCCGCTCACGTCGCCGCGTTTCACCACGCCATGGAAGAAGTGTATAGCGCCGCCGATCTCGCCATTGCGCGTTCGGGCGCGGCGAGCCTCGCGGAGCTGGCGGCCTTTTCGTTGCCCGCGATCCTGATTCCGTTTCCGTATGCGGCCGAAGACCATCAGACGAAGAACGCGGAGATTTTCGTTCGCGCGGGCGCGGCGCTGCTGTTAAAAGAAGCCGAGCTCACGGCGGAATCGCTCGCGCAAAAAATTCGGGAGCTCATCGAGCATCCAAATCAGCTGCGGCATCTGGCCGAAGCTTCCGCGCGGCTGGCGCCGAAAAACGCGGCCGCGCTCGTGGTCGAAACGATGGAAAGATATACCCAATCCAACCATGACGCTCGGCTCTGAATTGAATTTGCGGCAGATGCTGACGCAGGAACGCCACCGGATTCATCTTATCGGCGTGGCCGGCAGCGGGATGAGCGGGATCGCCGCGCTCCTCCTCGAACTGGGGCACGAGGTCAGCGGTTCGGACAAGGTGAAGTCTTGGGAGGTCGACCGCTTGCAGCGGCTGGGATTGCGATTCCGGGCCGAGCATCGCGCGGAAGACGCCCGGGACGCCGAGCTCGTCATTTATTCGTCGGCCATTCGGGACACGAACCCGATTTGGGTGGCCGCGGTCGCTGCCCGCCAGCCCCTCGTGCGGCGCGCGGAAGCGCTGGCGGCTATCATGTCCGGTAAACGCGGCATCTTTGTCGTCGGCATGCATGGCAAGACCACGACTTCAGCCATGACCGCGCATGTCTTGCGGGAGGGCGGCCTGCATCCGTCCCATTATGTTGGCGCCGAAATCCCGTTGCTCGGCTCGAACGCGCATTGGAATCCGCGCGGCGAATATTTTGTGGCGGAAGGCGACGAAAGCGACGGGACGATCCGGCTGTTTCGGCCGGAACACACGCTCGTCCTCAACATCGAGGAAGAGCACCTGGATTTCTACGCGGACCTGGCCGCGATCGAGCAGGTGTTCACCCAGCTTCTCGAGCAGACCACCGGATCCGTTTTTTATTGCGCGGACGATCCGCATGCCGCCCGGATTTGCAGCCGCTCGCCGCGTCCGATTTCCTTCGGGTTTTCGGAGAAGGCGGATTACCGGGGCACGGACATCGACCTGAGGGATTTTGCTTCGGTCTTCTGCGTTTACCGCCGGAAGGAGAAGCTGGGAGAAGCGGTCCTGAACGTGCCCGGCCGGCACAACGTGAGCAACGCCCTGGGCGTGATCGCCGTGGCGAGCGAGATCGGGATTCCGTTCGAGAAGATCGCGGCCTCGTTAGGCCGCTTCCAGCACGCGCGCCGCCGCTTTGAAATCAAATACCAGAGCGAACGGTTTCTCCTGGTGGACGATTACGCGCATCATCCGACTGAGATTTGCGCGACGTTGAAGACCGCAAAATCCGCGGGACGGCAACGAGTGCTGACGATGTTTCAGCCGCATCGTTACTCGCGCACGCAGGCGCTCCGGAAACAATTCGCGACCGCGTTTGACGACGCGGACCGGATCGTGATTACCGACGTTTATCCAGCCAGCGAACAACCGCTCCCCGGCATTTCCGGCCAGACGATCGTGGACGAGATCGCGGCGCACGGACATCGCGGGGTGAGTTACCAGCCGCGGCTCGATCGCCTTCACTGGGATCTCGGGAACATGATTTCTTCGGGCGATCTCGTGTTGAGCCTTGGCGCGGGGAACATCCATGAGCAGTTATCATTGCTCGCCGCCGATCTCGTGATCGCGGAACGGCTGAAGGCGATCGTCGGCCAGGAAGGCGATGTGCGGCTTTACGAACCGCTGGCCAAACATACGACGCTGCGGGTCGGCGGCCCGGCCCAGTTTTGGGTGGAACCGCGGACGGAGGCGGCGTTCGCGGAACTGATCCGGTTTTGCCGGAGAGAGAGTCTGCCGCTGTTTGTGATCGGGCGCGGATCGAACCTGCTGGTTCGCGACGGTGGAATCCGCGGCGTGGTGGTGCATCCGGCCGGCGGCGAGTTCGACAAGGTTGAAGTGTCGGGCAACGAAATTTCGGCCGGGGTCGGCGCGAAGCTGAAACAGGTCGCTTACGCGGGAAAAGCCGCCGGCCTGGGCGGACTGGAATGGATGGAGGGAATTCCGGGAGCCGTGGGCGGCGCGCTGCGAATGAACGCCGGAGCCATGGGCGCGCAGACTTTCGAGAACGTGGTGCGGGTGCGCTACCTCGACGACGCGGGCGACCCGCACGAGAAAACCGCGGCGGAGATGGAGGCGCAATATCGGCACGTTCCGTCGCTCGATCGGAATTACGCCGTGGCCGCGGTGTTCAAGGGAACGCCGGCCACGTTGGACGAAATCCAAACCCGCCTCGATGAATCGCAGGAGAAACGGCGGACGACGCAGCCGGCCGCCAAAAGCGCCGGATGCATTTTCAAGAATCCCGCGACGATCCCGGCCGGCAAACTGGTCGACGAACTGGGACTGAAAAATACCGGCGTGGGGAAGGCGCGGGTCTCGGAAGTGCACGGCAATTTTATCGTCAACGATGGCGACGCGACCGCGGCGGAGGTGCTGGAGTTGATCGGGAAAATCCAGGAGACGGCGCGAGCGAAGCGCGGGATCGAGTTGGAAACGGAAGTGCAAATCGTGGGGGAGGAAGGATGACCGCGCTTCCCAGGAACATCGCGGTCCTGATGGGCGGACCCGGGTCGGAGCGCGACGTTTCGATGGCGACCGGGCAAGGCGTGGCGAAGGCGCTTCGTTCGTTAGGCGCGACCGTTACTGAAGTGGACGTGAAGGGCGCGGACTTCGTCTTGCCGGCAGAGACCGAACTCGCGTTCATCGCGCTCCACGGGACCTTTGGGGAAGACGGCCAGGTCCAGCAGATTCTCGAAGAGCGCGGCGTGCCCTACACCGGCGAAGGAGTGAGCGAAAGCGAACTCGCCTTCAACAAGATCCAGTCGAAGTACGCCTTCCAGCAGCACGAAGTCCCGACTCCTTACTGGCAAATCATCACGGCTGGACAGCGGCCGACAATCCCGATCCCGTTCGTGATCAAAGCGCCGCGGCAAGGATCCACCGTCGGTGTCCACATCATCCGGAATGAGCGCGAGATCGAGGCCGCCATCGCCGATGCCGCGACCTACGATCGCGAACTGCTCGTGGAAAAATTTTGCGCGGGCCGCGAACTCACGGTCGGGATTTTGGGCGACCAGGCGCTGCCGATTATTGAGATCATTCCCAAGGGCGGCTTCTACGATTTCACGAACAAATATCCGTTCTTGAATCCGGCCGCGGGCGGCGCGGCCGAACATGTCTGCCCGGCAAATCTTCCCGACGAGCAAACCGCCGCGATCCAGGAACTGGCGCTGCGGGCCCATCGCTCGCTCGGGCTGAGCGTTTATTCCCGCGTCGATATCATGCTGCCGGAGGATGGCGCGGCGACGGTGCTGGAAGTGAACACGATTCCCGGGATGACGGAAGCGAGTCTGCTCCCGGAAGCCGCGGGAGTGGCGGGGATCAGCTATCCCGAGCTTTGCAGCCGGATCATCGAGCTTTCCGCGAAACGTAGCGCCGCCAAATGAAAGTGAAGAACCAAAAGCTGCGTTCCCGCAATGAGCGCGTTTCCAATACGCGCCAGCGGCGGCAGCAACATCTGCTCGACGTTCGCGTGCGCTCTCACAAGGCGACCCGGCATCGCAACCGCCGCGTCCTGGTCGTGCTCTCGAAGATCGTTCTTCTGCTCGTGCTCGTCGCCGGTGTCGTTCTTGGGGTGCGTTATGGCGCGAAACGTTTCTTCTTCGAGAACCCCGACTACCAGCTGAGCCAGATCGAGATCCAGACCGACGGCACGTTGCAGCGCGACCAAGTCCTCAAGGCGGCCGAGCTCCAGGAAGGGCGCAACATTTTCGGCATCAATCTCGCGCAGGTCCGCGATCGATTGCAGCAGCTCCCGCAGGTCGACGAAGTCCAGGTCATCAGAAAGCTGCCGGGCGAAATCGACGTTCGGATCGTGGAACGCAAACCGATCGCGTGGATCACGTCCGACAAACAAATTTCCGATCCGTTCGCGTCCGATGTTGCTTTTCTGGTGGACGCGCGCGGCGTTCTGATGAAAGAAAAGAAATTGTTGCCTGAATATCTGGGCCTGCCGTTGATCACGGGATGCACGAGCGAGTCGCTCGAGCCGGGAAAAATCGTCGACTCATTCGAAGGGAAAGCGGCGCTCGAACTTTTGCGGCTGAGCACGGCGAGTTTCATGCAGACGCGGTTCCAGATCCGCGAGATCGACGTGTCGAAGGGCTACTGCCTGGTCGTGTCGGACAAGAACCACACGCGGGTGACGTTCGGGTTCGACAATCTCGAGAGCCAGATCCAGCGCCTCGAGCAATTCCTGGTGTATGCGGACGACTCGAAGCGCGAGCTGGCCACGGTGAATCTGCTCGTGCAGCGCAACGTCCCGGTGACGTTCGGCCGCAATGCCGTCGACATCATCAACGACACTCTCGATCCGGACGCAGAGCCGCGGGTCATGAAAGCGATTCCAGTTCATCCCCTGACGAAGAACGAGCCGGCGCCGGCGCCGCCGAAAGCGCGTCCGAGCGCGACGCCGAAAACGCGCAAGGCGGTTCCATTGCAGAAATTCAGAAAAGATTAGGAGCAAGCATGGCAAGCAGCGATCTCATGGTAGGCCTCGAAATTGGGACGTCGAAAATCTGCGTCGTAGTCGGCGAAGGCCGGCCGGACGGCACGATCAAGATTCTGGGGGTGGGGCAGGCGCCGTCGCGCGGCGTGCGCAAAGGCGAGATCGTCGATTTCGAGACCGCGATGAAATGCGTCCACGAAGCGGTGGTCGACGCCGAGACGAAAAGCGACGTGATGATCCGGAGCGTTTACGTGGGCGTGACCGGTTCGCACATCCAGAGCTTCAACAACCGCGGGCTCGTTACGCTCCCGGAAGATCGCGACGAGATCGACGAGCAGGACATCGAAGACGTGAAGATCAACGCGCGGGAAGTCAGCATCCCGGCGCAGAACGCGTTCCTCCATTCGATCATCCAGCATTACCACGTCGACGGGCAGGAAGGCGTGCTCAACCCGGTGGGCATGCTGGGGCAAAGACTGGAAGCCGATTTCCATATCATCCATGGGGTGCGGACGCGGATTCAGAACACGATCCGTTGCGTGAAGGAGTTGCCGCTCGAAGTGGAGGACGTGGTCTTCACCGCGCTGGCCTCCGCCCAGGTCGTGCTGACCCAGCACCAGAAGAACCTCGGCGCGCTCGTGATCGATATCGGCGGCGGAACCAGCGATTACATTCTGTATGTCGATGGGGCCGTGAAACAGAGCGGTGTCCTGGCAGTCGGCGGCGACCATATTACGAACGACATCTCGATGGGGCTCCGAATTCCGATGACGCGGGCCGAGAAACTGAAGATCGAGGAAGGCAGCGTTACCCTCGGGAATTGCCTGCCGGGCGAAACGATTTTGTTGAAGGACGATTCCGGCTTCGCCGGCAAAGAGATCGAGCGCGAGACGCTGAACACGATCATTCACCTGCGGCTGCGGGAGACATTCGATCTGCTAAAGCGGAAGCTCGAGGAAGAGCCATTCATCAATTACATCGGCGAAGGCGTTTTCATTACCGGCGGCTGCAGCCACCTGAATGGGATCGATCATCTCGCCGAGGAAGTGTTCGAATTGCCGGCGCGCGTCGCCCACGCCCAGACGATGTCGGGCCTGACGAGCGCCTTCGAGAACCCGCAGTTTTCCGCCGCGATCGGCCTGATCAAATACGCCCAGGCGATGCAGACCGATCGGCCACAGCGGCGGGGCTTCGGGAGAATTCTCGGAAAACTATTCAACTCGCGGACCTGAGCAGGAAATCCCAAATCCCAGGTTCCAAATCCCAAAGAAATCCCAAGCACCAATATCCAATGAAGCAAAAAAGACGCATAACTCGCCACCCACTAGCGGTGCGGCGCCGGCATTGGGATTTGGGATTTGGAACTTCTTTGGGATTTGGGATTTGGGTCTTGGAATTTTCGAAACCGGAGGTTTCGCGATGATCCAGCTAAATCGCAACTACAACCTTCCCGAAAAAGCGGACGAAGATATCCCGATCAAAGTCGTCGGCGTCGGCGGGGCGGGCTGCAACGTTCTCGATCGGATCGTGCTCGACGGGCTGGATAAGGCGGACCTGATCGCGATCAATACCGACGTGCAGGCGCTGGCCAGTTCCGTGGCGGCGAGCAAAGTGCAGCTGGGCCGGACGGTCACGCGCGGCCTGGGGGCCGGCGGCGATCCGGAGGTCGGTTACAACGCCGCCTTTGAATCGGCCGACGAACTGCGCGGTGCCCTGGCCGATGCGCGGATGGTTTTCGTCTGCACGGGGCTCGGCGGGGGCACCGGTTCCGGCGCAGCCCCGGCGGTGGCCCAGGTGGCGCGCGAGAACGGCTCGCTCGTGCTCGGGTTCGCGACGCTGCCTTTCGCGTTCGAGGGAAAACGGCGGTTGAACCAGGCGCATGAGGCGCTCGCCAAACTGCGGGAGAATTGCGACGCGGTGATTTGTTTCGAGAACGATCGGATGGGCGACATGGTGGCGCCGAAGGCCGGCATTCACCAGGCGTTCGCGGTCGCGGACGTCACGATCAGCCAGAGCGTTCGCTCGATCATTGGCCTGATCCAGCGACCCGGCCTGATCCGGATCGGCTTCGACGATTTGCTGGCGGCCCTGCGAAGCCCGAGCGGCCGTTGTCTGTTCGGGTTTGGCGAATCCGATTCGGATAATCGCGCGCACGACGCGCTAACTCAGGCGTTGAAGAATCCGCTGATGGATCGTGGGCGGATGCTGGCGGATGCGACCCATGTGCTCGTCCAGGTTTCCGGTGGACCGGGAATGACGCTGACCGAAGTCGAGATCCTGATGAAGGACCTGGGGAAACATATTCACGACGATACCCAGATCATTTTCGGCACGGCGGTCGATTCGCGAATGGGAAATCGGCTGAGCGTGACGTTGATCAGTTCGCTGGCGGGTGAAGAGGAAAGGCCGGTCGTGGCAGCCAAGCCGGTGGTGGTTGCGAAGCCGGCGCCTCCTCCGCCGCCGGCGCCAGAACCGGTGGCGCCGCCAACGCCGCCACTTTGGGCACCGGTCGAAGAAGCGACGCCGCCTGCCATCGCAACGGCAGAAGAAGAACAGGAACCGGTTGCCGAGGAGATCACTTTCACGCCTCAACTGATCGAAGCGGAACTCAAGCCCTACGAACCCGTCGAGCAGGAGCCCGCCTTTTCAGCGCCGGAAGAACCGGAAATCGAGGAGCCGGCCCCTCAGCCGCGGGTAATTCTTCCGAAGAAGAAGCCGGCGATCTTCAAGGAACCGAAGCCGGTCGCGGAAAAGAAGCCGCAGGCGAAACAGGAGATGATGCAGTTCGAGCCGGTGACGCGCGGCCGCTTCGAGAAGAGCGAGCCGACGATCGTGGAAGGACAGGACCTGGACGTGCCGACATTCCTCCGGAAGAACGTTCGGGTGAAGTAACAGGGGCGGCGGTTTACAAACCGCCGAAGCAAACGTCGCTGGAGAGACCGGCGGTTTGGAAACCGCCGCTCCTTGGGGCTGCACGACGCCCTTACTTCTTCATCAAGTCGAGCACGGCACTGACCATGCCGACCATCCCGGTTTTGATCGTCGGCTCGGGGACGGGCGCGAATTTACTGGAGTGCAGGCTGGGCAGCGGCGGCGCGCCGGGCTTCTTGCTCTCGGCCACTTTCGCCGGATCGACCGCGCCGACGTTGAACATGAATGCCGGAATCGAATGGTCCGGCAGACTGTATTCGCTGAAATCCTCGCCGCCCATGGTCGGGTCTTTCGCCACGATGCTGTCGGGACCGAGCACCGCCTTTATGGCGGCCGAGACGCGTTTCGTCAGTTCCGGGTTGTTGTAGGTCGCCGGGGTGAATTCGTCCTGCCGCACTTTCACTTCCGGCATCTTGTCCGCGGGAAGCCCGGCCGCGGCGGCGCAGCCTTTCGCAATCCGTTCGATCGCGGCCAGGACGACGTCGCGGACTTCCTTCTTATAAGTGCGGACGGTCAACTGCATCTTCACTTCGTCCGAAATGATGTTGTGCTTCGTGCCGCCGTGGATCGATCCAACGGTGACCACGACGTCGTCGTGTGGATTGGTCTCGCGGCTCGCGATCGTCTGCCAGCCGTTGATAATTTCCGCGGCGAGCACGATCGGGTCTTTGGTTTTGTGGGGATAGGCGCCGTGGCCGCCCATTCCTTTGACGCTGACGTCGACCGAATCGACGTTCGCATAACAATAACCTTCGGTGACCCCGATCTGCCCCGTCGCGATCTCGGCGTCGTCATGCAGGCCCAGGACGTAATTCGGTTTCGGCCAGCGCGTGTAAAGACCGTCTTTGAGCAACGCCCGCGCGCCGCCGACGGTTTCCTCCGCCGGTTGTCCTATAAAGATGATCGTGCCCTTCCATTTGTCCTTCAATTTTCCGAGGGCGCGCGCGGTGCCGATGAAGGTGGACATGTGAATGTCGTGGCCGCACGCGTGCATGACTCCGACTTCCTGGCCGGCATCGTTCTTCGTCGTTACGGTGCTGGCGTAGGGGACGCCGGTTTCTTCGCGAACCGGAAGCGCGTCGAGATCCGTCCGAATGGCGACCGTCGGGCCATCGCCATTTTTCATCACGCCGATCACCCCGAAACAGGTGAGCCCGGGTTTGTCGTACTTGCCGACGCGTTCGGTAACTTCGCAGCCGGCCGCCTTCAACTCCTTCGCGACGATGGACGCGGATCGTTCTTCGTGCGTTGAAAGCTCGGGATGAGTGTGCAGGTCTTTGTAAATCGTGAGCAGGGAAGGCAGCTCGGCGTCCGCGATTTGTTGCGGAGTTTGTTGGGCCGACGCAGAAACGGCGGCGGTGAAGGCGAGAGCAAAGACGGCGTAGAGCTTCATTTCGGGAACCCTACACATTGGCGGCGGGCGTTGTCACCTCCGGTCGCGCTCGGGCGGCGAAAAGGCCCACCTTATATTTTTGTCATGTTGCAAGATTAGTTTTGACGCATTCATCAGGAAAAGCTTTTATCCCCCTTCTGCGCGGAGACCCGTGCAGGCCTAAAACATCCCAAACCTCAAATTCCCTCCGGGGCGATCTGCCTCAGACGAAAAAAATCACCTATGAAAAACACCTTTGCCTGCGCTGCGTTTGTTAAACTGCGCGTCCTCACTGCACTCATGCTTTGCGTTGTCGGCGCGATGCTTGGCGTGTTCGCCTTTGGTTCTGTTCTCGGTTTGCATTCGCCATCGCAAACGGCAAGCACCGTTCGACGGGGCGGCGGTTCCGCGCCGTCGACCCGCGAAGCCGGGGAAGTTAAACAGGCCTCCGCTCAGAACCAGGCGGCGGCTCCGTATGACGGACCGCGCAACGATTTCCGCCCGGTGCAGCCGGTGCGCAGCGGCGAACTGCGCCACACCCCGCCGGTCCATCCTTCGAAAGCCGCGAAGCACGATCACCCGGAACCCATTCGGCCCACGCCTCCCAGCCAGAACGGCGGCCTCGATGGTCCGCTCCAAACCGCCCAGGGACAACAGGTGTCCGCCCCTTCGCCCGTCGGCTCCGGCTTTGACGGCGTCGGCAACGGCACCGCCGGATTCGTTCCGTCGAGCAACCCGCCGGATGTGAACGGCCGCGTCGGCGCGACGCAATTCGTGCAGTGGAACAACACGAGTTTCGCCGTGTTCGACAAGGCGACGGGCGCTTTGCAATACGGCCCCGCCGCGGGCAACACGCTCTTCCAATCGCTCGGCGGCATCTGCGCCTCGCACAACGACGGCGATCCCGTCGTTTCTTACGACATTCTCGCCGGCCGCTGGATTCTTTCGCAGTTCGCGGTGGGCGGTCCGGCCGGAAGCGCTTCGCATCAGTGCGTCGCCGTCTCGGTCACCTCGGACGCGACGGGGGCTTATTACCTCTACGATTTCCTGACGGACGGAACGAATTTCGTCGACTACCCGCACACGGCAGTGTGGCCGGATGGGTATTACATGAGCGGGCACGTGTTCAACTCGGCTGGCACGACCTATCTCGCCGGCCGCGTTTACGTTTTCGAGCGCGACAAAATGATCAATGGTCTCCCGGCGCGCCAACTCCAGGCCGACCTCGCGCACGACGGCGCCGGCATTCAGTACGGCTTTCTACCGGCTGATCTCGACAGCCTGACGCCGCCGCCCGCGGGCGAAGCGGCGTTTATCCTGGGACCGAACGCGCAGTTCACGAACCGCACCGACTCGACCCGCGTGAAAGTGACCTGGGGCACGACGCCGACCATCGCGCTGACTTCAGCGGTCATCTCGACGACCGGCATCAGCAGTCCGCCTTGCGTGAACAACACGACGGCGCAGGAGAATCGCGATTGCGTTCCGCAACCCGCGCCGGCCGTCGGCGCGGATTACCTGGATAATCTCAGCAGCCATTTCATGTATCGGCTCGCCTACCGAAACAACGGGACCCAGGCCGCGCCGCAGGAATCGCTCGTGGCCAGCGCCACGGTTCCCGGCAGCGCGAGCACACCGGCGCACGGCGCCGTGAAGTGGTGGGAATTCCGGAACGCCGGCAGCTCGACCACCGCCCCCACCGTGTTCCAATCCGGCACGTTCGATCCGGATACGGCCTACCGTTTCATGCCGTCGGTCGCGATGGACAAGGATCGCAATATCGCGCTCGGCTACAGCAAATCGAGCACGTCGGTTAAGCCCGGCATTTACATGACCGGCCGCCTGGCCACCGATGCGGCTGGGACAATGGGCGCGGAGACCACCGTGCAGGCCGGCCTCGGGGTGCAGACCGCGGGCGCGGGAAATCGCTGGGGCGATTACACCTCGATGACGCTCGATCCCATCGACCAGTGCACCTTCTATTATACAAACGAATACCTGAAAACGGACGGCGCCTATAACTGGTCGACACGCGTCGCGACCTACAAGTTCCCGTCGTGCGTTTCCGCCGCCGCCGCTTATGGCACCGTCACCGGCACGATCACGTCCTCCGAGACGGGCGCGCCGATTTCGGGAGTGACGGTGAGGCTGACCAATGGTTACGCCAGCGCGAGCGATGCGAACGGCGTTTACACGATCGTGGTTCCGGCCGGCAGCTACACCGCCACCGCGGCGGATGCCAACCGCAATTGCGCCAGCGCCGCGCCGGCTTCCGCCAGCGTCGCGCCCCAGGGCGGCGGCACCGTTACCCAAAACTTCGTGATGACCGGCACTTCGAAGCTCGAAGCGAACGGCTTCACCATCGACGACTCGTTAGGCAACAGTAACGGCATCGTTAACCGGCCCGAATGCGTCAGGCTCAGCGTCGGCGTGAAGAACAACGGTTGCGCGAAAGAAAGCGCCATCTCGGCCACGATGTCCACGACCACGCCCGGCGTCACGGTCCTCGATGCGAACGCGACCTATCCCGACATGCTCATCGACGGCAGCGGCGTGAACTCGACGCCGTTCCGGATTTCCACCTCCAACACGTTCGTGTGCGGAACCGACATCGCCCTTTCGCTCCAGCTTACCTATGCCAGCGGGACGAAGACGGTCGCGATCACCGTGCCGACCTGCAGCGGCGGCGCCAACCAAACGATCCCGGCGAGCTCCCTCACCACGAGCGACCTCACCCAGGCGGATCGACTCGGTCGCGACGGTTTCCCGAGCACGTGCGGCGGCAAGGCCAGCCCCGGCGGTGGATTCGCCGGCACGAAATACTACAAGAAATTCACGTTCAACAACGCCAGCGGCTCTCCGCGTTGTTTCACGGTCACGATCAACGCGGCCCTTGGTGGCGCGGGTGATATCGAAAGCGCGGCTTACGATCAAACCTATGATCCGGCGAACCTGGATACGAATTACCTCGGGGACACCGGCATCACCGGACTCGGCACCACGGTCGGAAGCGCGACCTATTCGTTCACCGTTCCGGCCCAGCACAACTTCGTCGTGGTCGTGAACACGACGGGCACCACGACGTCGTCGCAGTTTAGCGGCACCGTCTCGGGCTTCGTCGATAGCACCACTGGACCGGGCGCCTGCTCCGGCAATCCGACGCCGACGCCAGCACCGAGCCCGACAGCAACTGCAACCGCAGCGCCGAGCCCAACGGCAACGGCGACGGTCGCCCCGAGCCCGACGGCAACAGTAGCGCCGAGCCCGACACCGACGCCTACCGTCGCTCCGAGCCCGACTCCGACGCCGACCGTGGCGCCGAGCCCAACGCCGGCTCCGGACTTCTCGCTGTCGATTAGTCCTTCCTCGGCGACCGTTGCTCACAATGGCGGCAGCACCACCTACACCGTAACGATCGGGCGCACTGGCGGCTTTAGTTCCGGGGTGACCCTGTCGACCAGCGGTTTGCCGGCGGGAGTAACCGGGACTTTCTCGCCGAACCCCGCGAGCGGTTCATCGAGCACCTTGACGGTGACGGCGACGCGCGCCCTGGCAAAGGGATCGTATCCCTTTACTGTCACCGGCAGTGGGGGCAGTCCGACAATCAACCACACCGCGAACGCGACGCTGGTGTCGAAGTAGCGCGATTAGCGAACAAGCGGTCGGGCTGAGGCCCGAAAAGTTTGCGTGCCGGCGCGGCGATTCCGCGCCGGCACTTCTTTATCTATGAATGCTCGCCGCGCCGCAGTTCTCTTCGCCGCAAGTTTCATCTTCGCGTCCTGCTCGGAGAAACCGGCGCCAGTGAAGGTCGAGGCAAAAGCGGAGCAGAACGAGAAAGAAGAACAGCCCGCCGAGGACGAAATTGCCCAGGATTGCGTCGCGTTCGTCAGGGCGACGAAGATTTTACCGCAATCCGCCGGGGGCGATTGTCCCAGCTGTTCCCGAGAAGGATCGGAGGCGCTGGCCTTTCGAGAAATCCGACTGGATCGCGTGTCGTGTTCTGCCAGCGGCTGCGAAATCGCGGTGACGCTGCGGGCCGCCTTCAATCCCGCGCCCCCTGGAACGATGACTGGCGGATTGACCGCCTGGATTTCGCAGGAACAACGGCTTCAGTATTTGAATGGTCGTCCACCGCAAGGCGATCAACTTTATCCCGTGAAGATCACTTACAAACGCGCGGGGGCAGGATGGCGCGCGATCGAATTCGACAAGGCAGATCCTCAATGAAAATGCGTTCCCGGTTTTTTTGCGGTATCGCAGTCGCCAGTGCATTGGCCGTTTCCAGCGCGAGCGCGCAGACACCCGCCACGGTTTCAAGCGGCATCGAGGGAGTCATTATGGTTTCGCCCAGCCGTCCCGGCCCCACCCGGAAGGATGGCCCGACTTCGGCGCCGGCCGGGAATCTGGAATTCGCGGTGAAAAAAGCGGACGCGAAAGTGGCGACATTCATCACCGATGCCGAAGGCCGCTTTCGGGTTTCGTTGCCGCCCGGCCACTACACTGTGCTGCGGGAAGATCCCGGCGCGAAGGTCGGCCACTGGCGCTTCGAAACCGACGTGAAACCGGGCGAAGTAACGAAAGTGCAGTGGACCGGCGATAGCGGCATGCGTTAATCGCGACCGCGCGCCGCCTTGATTCGCGCGCTCTCTGGCCGTAGTTCCTGGGTGGCTTTCGAGGAAAACGAACTGCTTTTCGGCTCCGACCCTACGCCGCGCATCCTCGCGATCGAGCTTGGCGAAACCGGGACGGTAAAGGTTTACCGGCGCGACGAGGACGGTTCCATCGCGACCGATATCGAGCCGTTCCATCCCTTCGTCTGGTGCGATTCCGACGTCACCGATTTGAATATCGACGCCGAAAAATTGGCGGGCGATCTGCGCTTCGGCTGGCGGGTCAGCGTCAATAGCTGGAAGGAATTGATCGCGCTCCGCAACGGCCTCAAGAATGCCGGCCGCAGCTTTTTCGCGTTGAGCGATCCGGTCCAGCACTACCTCACTCATACTGGCCGGACGCTTTTCAAAGGTCTGCGGTTCGACGAACTTCGGCGTCTTCAGCTCGAAGTCCTTGCCGACGACGAACGGCTGATGAGCATCGCGCTCTCGGACAACACGGGTTGGGAAGAACTGATCCTGGTCGATCCGAAGGAGCCCGAGGAATCGGAGCGCCTGGCGCTCAAGCGTCTGACCGCGCTCGTCAAAGAACGCGATCCTGACGTGATCGAAGGTCATAATCTCTTCCGCGCCGATTTGCCGTTTCTCGTCGCCCGCGCGCGCAAGGCGAAGGTGAAACTGGATTGGGGACGGAGCGGCGGTTTCCTGCGTTCCCGTCCGTCGCGCCTCCAGATCGCGGAGAAGACAATCGATTACCCGAAGTTCGCCGTCGATGGCCGGCACTTCGTCGACACGTTTCTCCTCGCGCACTTCTACGACGTCGGCATGCGCAGCCTATCCGGCTTCGAGCGGATCGACGTCGCCCAGCACTTCGGCCTCTGCGATTCCGCCGACATCTCTTCGCTCACCGGGAAGGAATTGGAGCGGGAATACGCGGCCGACAGCGAGCATTTCCGAAAACGCGCGTTGTGCGCGGTGCGAGAGACGCGGGCGGTCGCCGATCTCCTCAGTCCCAGTTACTTCATCCAGGCGCAGATCTTCCCTTACAACTACCAGGACGTGATCGTGCGCGGCAACGCCACCCGGATCAACGCTCTCTTTCTTCGCGAATATTACCGGCAGCGCCATTCCATTCCCGAGATGCCGATGGTGCGCGGGTTCGAGGGCGGTTACACCGCGATCTTCTTCACCGGCGTGGCGCGCGAGGTCTGGCATTGCGACGTCGCGTCGCTCTACCCCTCGATCATGTTGCAGTTCGATTGCTGGCCCGCGACCGACCAGCTCCAGATCTTTCGCCATTTGCTCACCGATCTGCGGACGTTCCGCCTCAAGGCGAAAGCCAGCATGCGCGCCGCGAAGGACCGCGCTCAGCAGCAATATTTCCACGCCCTCCAAAACACGTTCAAGATCCTGATCAACAGCTTCTACGGCTACCTCGGGTTCGCCCAGGGACATTTCGCCGATTTCGACGCGGCGGCGCGCGTCACCCAGATCGGCCGCGAACTTTTGCAGAAGATGATCGACTGGTTGAACGCCCGGGACGCTCAGGTCATCGAGGTCGACACGGACGGCATCTATTTCGTCCCGCCGCCCGGCGCGAAACCAGAGGAGCTGCGCGAGGCGCTCGCGAAAGAATTGCCGCCGGGGATCGAAGTCGAGTTCGACGAGCAGTTCGACGCCATGTTCAGCTACAAGGCGAAGAACTACGCGCTCCTGACGCGCGAAGGCGAAGTGGTGATCAAGGGCGGCGCGTTGAAATCGCGCGGCCTGGAAAAATTCCAGCGGGTTTTCCTGGAGGAAATGATCAAGCTGCTGATGGAAGGAAAGGCCGACGCCGTCCCGCGGCTGCGCGACGACTACGAGAAAAAAATTCGGGAGCGCGAGTGGCACATCGAAATGCTGATGAAGACGGACACGCTCCAGGATTCACTCGATAAATATCGGGCCAAGATCGGCGCGGGCGGGCGCAACCGCGCGGCGGCCTACGAATTGGCGCTGGCCAGCGGCCGGAATTACAAACCGGGCGAGCAAATCAGTTACTACATCAAGGCCACGCCGAAAAAAGTCGCCGCCTACGAAGCGGCGAAACTTGCCAGCGACTTCGACCCTGCGAACCGCGATGAAAACGTCGATTACTATGTCGCCAAGCTCGATGAGCTGGTGAAGAAATTTGCAAGCGTCGCGCCGAAGCCGGAGCAAGCGACGCTGCTGTAGCCGTCGCCTGGTTTTGCACCCTTACCGTCCAACGCTTCGCACAGCGAAGCGGCTACAGAAAAATCCGGCACTCAAGTATGCCGGTTATTCTTTGCGCGGCACCGGCGGCAGGATTGACTTGAACGTCGCGCCGTAGATTTCCCAAACGGTCAGGAACAGGCCGCAGATGATCGGTCCGACGATGAATCCGATCACGCCGAAAAGAAGCAACCCGCCGAGAGTGCCAAGAAGAATGAGGAGGTCGGGCATCTTTGCGTCTTTTCCCACGAGGAGGGGGCGGAGAAGATTATCGATCGTGCCGACGACGGCGGCGCACCAGATAAGGAGCAGGGTGCCGGCGACTGGCTGGCCGGTTAGGTAGAGATAGATGACCGCCGGAACCCAGACGAGCGCGGCGCCAATTCCCGGGACGACCGACAGCACCGTCATGACCGTTCCCCAAAAAGCTGCGCCGTCGATCCCGGCGACCCAGAACGCCAGGCCGGCCAGGGTGCCCTGGATTACGCCGATGACCAATGTGCCCTTGATGGTCGCGCGCGTGATGGACCGCAGCCGTTCGAGGAGAAGCACTTCGTCCTCGTGGTCCAGCGGCATGTAATAAAAGATCTTTTCCACGATTGTTTTGCCGTCTCGAAAGAAAAAGAACATGGCGTAAACCAGGACGAACAAATCGAGCAGGACCCCGGCGGTGCCGGCGGTAAATTCGGTGGCGCCGGCGACCAGGAAGGCGCCGATCGCTTTCACCGCGCGGCCGATGCCTTCGAGGAGCTGGGCCTGGTCGGGAACGTGAGGCGCGAGAGCAGGGAAGCGTTGCACCAGCCAGTCGTGCAGGTTGAACGTGCTGGCCGCGCCGAAGTGCTGTTGCACCCAGGGGATCGCGTGCTCGCTCACATTCACCGCTTGCGCCACGACCACGCCCACGAACGCGCTCAGCGGTCCGGCGACCAGGAGGAAGACGATGAGAAGAGTCAGGATCGCCGCGAGCGAACGCCGCCCCCGAACCAGACCCAGGATCCAACCGAAAAGCGGTCCGCAAAGGCTCGCGAGCAGCGCCGCCAGGAGCAGCGCCTTGAAGAACGGCCAGATAACCGCGAGGAACAACGCCGAAACCGCCACCACCAGGATCAGGACAAAAGCCGTCCGGAATCCGGCGGAAGAAATGGCAGGGCGCTCCATCGTGGGGATTATGAGTCTTGTCGTGTCCGCTGTCGCCAGCGGAATTCTGTAGCCGCCGCCCTGTGGGCGACGAGAGTGTTGCGTCGATTGCTCTCACGCTTCGCACAGCGAAGCGGCTACAGGATTACTTCCGCGCCTGGCAAAGACACGACGTGGTGATCTTCGTGTCGGACTTTGCCCAGGTTTTTTGGAACTTCGCGTCGAGCGCGGCGACTTCCTCCTGGTTCTTCTGTTGTTGCCGCAGACTTTCGGCGAGGCCGTAGAGCGACCAGCCGTTGTCGGGCAGGCGGGTGAGGTCGTCGCGATAGACTTGTTCGGCCTCGGCAAACCGGCGCATCTTCATCAGGACCGCGCCTAACGAGTGGCGGATCGGAATCATCCAGGCAGGCGGCTCGTCGTATTTCAGCGCGTCCTGTTGCTTCGTCGCGGCCTGGAGCTCGGCGATCCCGGCGTCCAGGTTCTTTTCGGCAACAAGAATTTCGCCTTCGAGCATGTGGGTCGCGAGCGAAATGACATCGGCCGCGGTGTTATTTCCTAACTGCGTTTCCTGCGGCACGAGTTTGGCGCCTTCGACAAAGAGAGTCTCTTCCTTGCGCGCGTTGACCGTGTCGCCCTTGGCCGCGTAAGCGGTCGCTCGGGCCGCGTGATGGAACGCACGGACGAATGGCATGCCTTCGGGATACTTGTCGGGCTCGGCCAGGATTTGGTCCCAGCGTCCGAAGCGGACCAGCACTTCGAGCGGCACGGCAAAAAAACCATCGGCGAAGGCGGCGTTGTCCTTGACGAACTTCGGCGGGATTTCCGCGACCATCGCGCGGACGTGCTTCATCGCGAGCTCCCGCTGGCCGGTCATCAACGCGCCGAAGGCGAGCATGTGCCGATTGTGCGCGGCGTAAACCGGCAGCAGCCCGGTCGGCGGCCCGACAATTTTCCGGTAGCCCTTGTCGGCCGCGATCGCTTTTTCATTCGTCGCGATGGCCTGCTGCCAGCGGCCGCGCCGAATGTCGATGTGCGACGGCATATGGACGTTGTGCGCGAGGCCGGGCTGGAGATTGCGGAGCCGGTCCGCCGCGGCGTCGGCGCGCTCCGGGTTTCGGGATGCTTCCACGGCGTGAATGTAAAGATGGTTCGCGAACGGATGGTTCGGATTCATTTTCAAGACCGCATCGAGCGTGGCGACGATTTCTTCCGTGCCCGGGTTCGGCTGCCCATCGAGCGTCCATTGGTTCCACGGACGGAGATCCATCATCGCCTCCGCGAAAAGGGCGCCGACGTCCTGGTCGTCCGGGAACTGTTTCCAGACTTCCCGCATCGCGGCCGCATACGCTTCATCGAGCGGCTTGCGATCTTCCGGCTGGGGATTCGCATAACGATGGCCGAGCGCGTCGATGAGAGCTTGCTCGACCGGCGACGCTTTCCCGGCGTTCTGCTTTGCCAACTCCAACTCCTTCCAGGCCGCTTCCGCCGCCGGGGGCGGCACCATCGGGAAATTAATGTGCGGCCCGTTGGCGAGCGCGATCCCCCAATGCGCCATGGCGCACTTCGGATCGAGCCTGGCCGCTTCCTGGAACGAGCGGATCGCGGCGCCGTGATTGAACCCGTGATAGAAGCCGAGTCCCTGGTTGAAATATTTTCGCGCCGCCGCCGACTCGGTCGTGACGATGCGTGAATACGATCCCAATCCCTCGAAGACCGGTTCCTTCGCCACTACGCGGCCGATACCGGCAGACGCGAGGGTGAGGCCGACGATAGCTCTGCCAAAAAATCGAAACGATTTCATGGCTCGGCAGCATAAGCGGCGCGCCAGGTGCGACGCAAGACATCATCCACTCGTTAGGCCTTCTTCGGCGCGCGAGGGCGATTCTGATTGCCGGCAGCCATGAGCGGGTAACAGCGGCGTTACGTTTGGCGTCTTGGCGTTTCCGTGGATTGCGGGTGAACTGCCGCCCGTATGAAACACACCATTCTCCTCACCGCGATGCTGGCGACCGGCTTTGTCACGCAAGCGTTCGCCCAATCCACTACCTTCTCCGTCGACGCCTACCCGATTCTCGGCAACACCCAGGTCGCCGCGGATTTTAACGGCGACGGCAGACCCGATCTCGCCGGCGCCGGCGGCACAGCCGTTTCGATCATGATGAACAACGGCAATGGCACGTTCGCGCAAAAGGTCGACTTGCCGATTTCGACCTGGACCCAGGACGTCACCACCGGTGACTTCAATGGTGACGGCAAGATCGACCTCGCCGTTTCGCTGCAGGATTCGCAGCTCGGCCTCGCGGTTCTACTCGGCTCGGGCGCCGGCACCTTCGGCGCGCCCACCTACTACGCGAACCCTTCCGGATTCGACGAACCCTACCTGCTCGCCGGCGACATCAACAACGACGCGAAGCTCGACATCGTCATCATGCACGGAGTGAATTGCTTCACCGCCTCCTGCGTTCCGTCGACCATTGTGTCGGTCATGCTGGGCAACGGTGACGGCACATTTCAGCCGGCGCGCGACATCCAGGCAGGCACGCATCCCACGGCTATCGCGTTTGGGGACTTCAACCGCGATGGGATCAAGGATCTCGCCGTTGGCGGAGGGAACACGGAGCTGTCGATCCTGATGGGCGTTGGCGACGGAACTTTCGTTCTCAAGCTGCTGATGTTGCTGGTCGACGGCGGCGACGTGGCCTCGTGCAACGACGTGGACGTGGCGGACTTCAATCGCGATGGCATCGACGACATTGTGGTGCCCCTCGGGAATGGCGATGGCAACGTGGTCCTGCTCGGCAATGGTGATGGCACGTTCCGCGTCTTCACGCGTTATCTGGACGAGGCGGTTTCCGCGCCGCAAAGCGACGCGATCGCTGATTTCAACGGCGACGGGTTCCTCGATATCGCGCGCGGGATGGCAGATAGCTTGCGGTCGGGGCTTGTCCAGGTCCTCCATGGTAATGGCGACGGCACCTTCCAACCGATCGTGAAATATGCAGTTCCGAGCACGCTCACCAATCAAGGCGGCGGCTACCTCATTGCGGCGGATTTCAACGGCGACAGCAAACCCGATCTCGCGCTGGAAGTAAGAGGAAGTGGCGGAACCGATATTTTCCTGAACCGAACCGGATCAACCACCACGCAGCCGGCTCCGACGTTGCAGAGCCTTGTGATGAACCCGGCGTCGATCGTCGTGCCGAACTGGGGCACTGGCGTCGTGACCCTGAGCGGCACCGCGCAAAGCCCGACTACCGTGCAGCTGAAAAGCAACAACTCGAACGTGTCGATCCCGACGAGCGTAACTGTCTCGACCGGTACGCGGTCGGTGAGCTTCAACATCATCCCCCGGCAGGTAAACTCCGTGACCTCGGTGCAGATCACCGCGACCTCGAATAACGTCTCGCGCTCGGCGACTCTTACGGTTTATCCATCCGGCACTGCGGCGCCGTCTCCTACGCCCGCGCCGCCGCCGCCACCCACGCCAGCGCCGTCAGCCACACCGGCACCGACTGCGGCGCCGGTCGCGGACACCGTCTCCATCACCCGCGCGGAGTACGAGAGCGCGAAGAGTATTCTTCGGATCGAAGCGAGCAGCTCAAAATCAACTGCCACGCTCCAGGTCTACGTGACGTCGACGAATCAACTGATCGGGACGCTAACGAACAACGGCGGCGGGAAGTACAGCGGCCAGTTCACCTCGTCCGCGAATCCGCAGAACGTCACGGTCCGGAGCAGCCTTGGCGGAAGCAAGAGCGGCACAGTGGCTCCGAAATAGCGTTACTCGTAACGGAGCGATGTCACCGGATCGACGCGGGTGGCGCGGCGGGCAGGGAGGTAGCCGGCGAGCAGCGCGATAACAATGAGGCAGAAGGGGACGCCGATGAAGGTGACGGCATCGTGCGTGGTGACGCCGAAGAGGATTGAGGAGAGGAAGCGGGAAAGGAAGAACGCGGCGACGAGGCCGGCGAGGATGCCGAGCGCGGTGAGCCTGAAGGTGCGGCCAAGGATGAGCTGGAGAATGTTGGCGCGAGTGGCGCCGAGAGCCATGCGGATGCCGATCTCTTTGTATCGCTGCGTGACGAGATAAGCGATGACCCCGTAGATGCCGAGACAGGCGAGGGTGAGCGCGAAAAGGGAGAAGATCGCGATGAGCCAGGTCCGGAATCGCGGTTGCGCCACGGATTCGTCGATGAGCGATTCCATGCTGTTCACTTTCACGACCATTGTCGGATCGATGGCGCGAAGGGCGCCGCGCATTTCGCCGGCAATCGCCACCCCGCGCGGCGACCGCGCCACAAAATTCAGGTCGCGGGCGACGAATTGCATCACGTCGCCCGGCACCTGCGGATAATGCGCGTAGATAATTCCCGAGACCGATTCGTCGAGCGCGGCATTTTTGGTGTCGCCGCAGACGCCCACGATCGTCAGCCAGTCTTTGGAATAACGAATCCGGCGGCCGATCGGGCTTTCGTTAGGCCAATAACGTTTCGCCATCAGCTCGTTGATGATCGCCACGCCCGGCGCGGTCTCGTTGTCCTGCTCGCTGAAATCGCGGCCGCTTTTCAGGGGAATCCCGAGGGTCGCGAAGTATCCGGGACTGATCGGCCGGATCTGCGCGCTGTCGCCATCGGCGATATCGGCGCGGCCTTCCACGTCGAAACTGTTTCCCCAGGCGTTCCCGCCAAACGGCAAATGGGTGATCGCCGCCGCCAGGTTCACGCCGGGAATGGCGCGGACCCTGGCGAGGGCGTCCTTGTAGAACGCGAGCATCTGCGGTTTGTCCGGATACCGATCCCTCGAGAGAACGCCGTCTGCCGTCACCACATTCTCGGGCGTGAACCCAGGGCTCACGTGGATGAGCGCGGTGAAACTACGCAGCATGAGGGCGCAACCGATCAAGAGCACGGAAGCGAGCGCCACCTCCGTGAAGACGAGTGCCTGTTGCGCCCCGACTGCGCCCGGAGTGGACCGGGTCGTTCCGCTCAGCACTTCCTGGAAATTAGTCCGTGAGCCGTTGCGGGCTGGTCCGAGACCGAAGAGCGCAGCGCAAAGCAGCACGGCCAGCGCGACGAACCCAATAACGTTTCCGTCGATGTGCGCGTGGAGCAATTCCGGCATGTTGGCGAGCCGCTTGAGCAGGTCCAATCCCCAAACGGCGATGCCCAGCCCAAGGGCACCGCCTGCGATCGCGAGCAGGCCAGCCTCGGTGAGCAATTGCGCGATCAATCGGCCACGACTCGCGCCCAGCGCGGCGCGCAACGCCATCTCGCCGCGCCGCGCGTTGCCGCGCGCCAGCATCAGGTTCGCCACATTGGCGCAGGAGATGAGCAACAGGAATCCGACCGCCGACAGCAGCACCACGAGCGGAGTGCGCAGGTCGCCCATCATCATTTCCTTCAAGCTCAGCGCGAAAAAGCGCCGGTCGGTTTTGTCCGCCGGATCGTTCACCCGTTTGCCCAGGACATCGATCTCCGCCTGGAGCCGCGCCCGCGTAATGCCGGGCTGGAGTTTCCCGAGCACGCGAAGGAAATGCGCATCCGGATGATCGCTGAACGGCGGCCCCTCCAGGTTCGCCGGGACCCAGAGTTTGGCTTCGCCGTTTGGAAAATCGAAGGACTCCGGCATGACGCCGACGACGTTGTAAGGCTCGCCATTCATCGTGATCGATTCGCCCACGACCCCGTCGCGGCCGGCAAATCGTTTCTGCCACAGGCCGTAGCTCAGGATCACCGCGTGCGTGTTGCCGGCTTTCGCTTCCGAGTCGAAGAAGATCCGGCCTCGCACCGGTGTGGCGTGCAGAATTTCGAAGAACGAAGGGGTCACGAGGTGGGCGATCACCATCTCCGGTTCGCCGTCGCTGGAGATCGTAAAGCCGTTGCCGGTAAAGGTCGCGAGCCGCTCGAAGACGGCTGTCTGTTTTTCCCACGCGGTGAATTCGTTGCGGGAAAAGGAGACGCGATTTTCCTGCGGGATTTTTTGCCAGAGCATGAAGACGCGGTCTGCCTCGGGGAAAGCCGGTCCGCGGAGCAGAAGCGTGTTCACGATCGAGAAGATGAGCGCGGTGCTGCCGATGCCGAGGGCGAGGACAAGAACAACGGTCGAGCTGAAAAGCGGCGCCTTCCCGAGACTGCGGAGCGCGAAGCGCGCATCGCGCGCGCGAGTTTCCAGGAAGTGACCAAGGCGAACTTCCCGCACATTTTCCTTCACCTGCTCCGCGCCGCCCAGCTCGACGAGCGCGGCGCGCCGGGCATCGCTTTCGTTCATTCCCTGTTTCATATTTTTCTCCGTTAAGAGCTCGACAAAGCCGCGGACTTCATCCGCCAGCTCGCGTTCGACCTGACCTTTGCGCGTGGTGTTTCGCCAAAGTTTCCCGAGTGAATGAAAGAGAGGCATGGCGGGGCGTTACTCGCATTGAAGTGCGACGATCGGATCAAGCCGCGCTGCTTTTCGCGCCGGCAGGTAGGTCGCGAACAATGCGACCACCCCGAGCACGGCGGAAACTCCGGCAAAGGTAACAGCGTCCGTCGGGGTCACGCCGAAGAGGAGACTTTGCATGACGCGCGTCAGTCCAAGCGACGCGGCCAGCCCGATCGCAATGCCGATGGCGGTGAGCAGCATGCCGTTGCCGAGAACCAGGCGCGTGATATGGCCGCGGGTGGCTCCCAGCGCCATGCGGACTCCAATTTCCCGCCGCCTCTGGCCGACGGCATAACTCATCACGCCATACAAACCGACCGCGCTCAGGAGCAAAGCGGCCACGGAGAAAATGGCGATCAAGGCGAGATTCAACCGGCGCGGCGCGATCGATTGGGCGAGCAACGTCTCCAGCGTGGTCACAGGGCCGAGCGGCTGATCGGGATCGAGCGCATGGATCTCGCGGCGGATTCCCGCCACGACCGCGGCCGGATCCGAATTCGTTTTAACGATCACGTCCATCGACCGGAGCCAGTCCGCCGAACGCTTTGCATTCAACTGCGTCCAAGGCCGATAGATTTCCGCCCGCGCCTCTTCGTCGAGTCCGCGATGCCGCACATGCCGGACGACGCCGACGATCTCGCGCCACGGCTCGTCGTTGCCTTCAAAGCGAACGCGGCGCCCGATGACTGAAGCGGCTGGCGTGTGCGCAAAATTCCGGCGCGCGAATTCTTCGTCGACGATCGCGACCGGCGGCGTATCGGCGCGATCCTGCGCGGTGAAGAGGCGCCCGGCGACGAGCGGAATGGCGAGCGCGCGGTGATAGTTTTCGCTCATGCCCAACCCCAGGGCGATGGGCCATTGAGCGGCGTTCTTTGGCTCGGGTTGCCCTTCGATCCAGTAGCTGTTTTCGGTGGAACGGCCGAGCGGAAATCCGGTCGTAATCGCAGCCGTTTGCACACCCGGAAGTTGTTGCAATCGCCGTTGCACTTCGTTCAGGACCAAGATGGCCTGCGCCGGATCGGGGTATTTCATGTCGGCGAGCCGGAGACGGAAAGTGAGGACGTTTTGCGCCTCAAATCCCGGATCGACATTCATCAAGTGGCGAAAGCTTTGGACGAGCAGGCCCGCGCCGATGAGCAACATCAGGGACAACGCGAGCTCGGTAACGACGAGGGCGCTTCGCAGTTTGCGCGTCCCAGCCCCGCCGGCAGACGACCTGCCGCTCGCCTTCAACGTGGAATCGATGTCCGGCCGGGTTGTTTGCAGAGCGGGCGCGAGTCCAAAGATGACGCCGCTCGCGAGACTGGCCGCGAGCGTTGCGCCCAGCATCCAGAAATCAACGCGGACGTCGGCCAGGCGTGGAAGCGCATCCGGCGCAAAAGCCTTGAACAGGCCGATGCCCCAGATCGCCAGGGCCGCGCCGGCTGCGCCGCCGATCAGGGCGAGCAACACCGATTCAGTCAGCAACAACCGGATGACGCGGAAACGCGAGGCGCCGAGCGCCAGCCGGAGCGCGATCTCCCGCTGGCGAGTGATCGCGCGCGCGAGCGTGAGGTTCGCGACGTTCGCGCAGGCGATCAGCAACAGGAAAGTGACGCCGGCGGAGATGACGACGAGAGCATTCGCCGTGTCGCCGACGTAATCTGCGAGAAACGAGCGGACCTCGATCGGGTTGCCGCTGTCCGTTTGCGGATGCTCGAGGGCGGAGCGTTTCGCGAGCGTCTGCATCTCGGCGCGCGCCTCGCGCTCGCTGACGCCGGGTTTCAGCCGGCCTGTGAGACGGACGGGGTAACCGCGTCCGCGCGAATCTTTTTGCTCGAGTTGCCCGAGCGGAATGAAGAAATCGTTGTTGTCGTTGGTCCGGCCGTAGAAATCGAAATCGGCCGGCATCACGCCGATCAAGGTCCAGCTCCCGCCGTTGTACTGAATGGTTTTGCCGACTACGGCCGGGTCGCTGCCAAAATGCCGGCGCCAGAGAGCGTCGCTGATGACGATGACGCGTTCGCCTCCGGCCTTGTCTTCGCTTTCGTTGAAAACTCGTCCGAGTTGCGGAGCCATTTGCAGGGTGGGGAAGAAACTCGCCGTGACGAAGCGTCCGAAGACGCGCTCGGGTTCGCCTTCCCCCGTCAGGATCCCGCCCGCGGGCAGTCTCGCCGCGAGGTCGGTGAAGACGTGTTGTTCGGCGCGCCAATCGAGGTAGTTCTGGTAGGGAATCGCCGTGAGGGCGCCCGCCGGGGAGACTTCGCCAATGGCGACCAGGCGATCTGCTTCCGGAAACGGGAGCGATTTAACAAGGACGCCGCGCACGACGGTAAAGATCGCGGTGTTCGCGCCGATCCCGAGCGCGAGCGCGATCACAGCGGTAGCGGTGAATCCCGGCTTCTTGAGCAGCGAACGGCCGGCGTAGCGAATGTCCTGGAGCAACGCGTCGAGGGCGAAACCTCCGCGGGCCGCGCGGACTTGCTCCTTCACCTGCTCGATGCCGCCCAGCTCAACGAGAGCGGCCCGCCGCGCCTCCGTCTCTCCCAGGCCTTCCTCGATTTTCCGCTGGGTCGCCAGCTCGACGTACGCGCTGACCTCATCGGCGAGGTCGTGCTCGATAGTTCGGCGGCGCGCCAGGTTGCGGATGAACGCGAAAATTCGCATGGCAAAGGAGCGACGCTATTCGTAGCGCAACGCAATGACCGGATTCACGCGGGTGGCGCGCCGGGCCGGAATGTAGTTCGCGACCAGGGCGACCGTCGCCAGCACGGCTGATACTCCCAGAAACGTCGGCACATCTGTCGCGGTGATGCCGAACAAGAGACTCGCCATTACGCGAGTCAGTCCCAACGACGCCGCCACGCCGAGCCCGATACCGATCAACGTCAGCAGCATTCCGTTGCCGACCACGAGCCGCATGATGTCGCCGCGGGTGGCGCCCAGGGCCATGCGGATCCCTACTTCGTGCGTGCGTTGGGTCGCGGAATAATTCATGACGCCGTACAGCCCGACCGAGGCGAGCACGAGCGCGACGCCGGCAAAGATCGTGAGCAGCAGGGTGTTGAAACGCGGCCGGGCGATCGAGCGCGAGATGACTTCTTTCATGGTCCGCACATCGGCGATCGGCTGTTCCGGATCGATGGCGCGAATTTCTTTCTGGATCGCGGTCTGGAAGCGCGCGGCGTCGCCGGCCGTGCGAACGACCAGCGCCATGCCGGAGTAGGACTCGCGCGCATGCGTCCAGTAGATGGCCGGCTCCGGTTCCTTCTCCAGCGCGCCTTCCCTGATGTCGCCGACCACGCCGACGATCTGATCCGGCCCGCTGCCATCCCACATGACCTCGAGTTGTTTGCCGACCGGATCCTGGTTCGGAAAATATTTTTTCGCCATGGTCTCGTTGATGAGGAGAACACGCGATTCTTTGACGTCGCGTTCGTCGAGGAGCCGGCCTTTCAACAACGGGATTCCCATGGCGCGGAAATATGTCGGCGTGATCACGCGCACTTCGACGCCCGGTTCCTGGCCCGGAGCAGGTGGCGGTTGTCCCGGAATCTTGAAACTGTCCCGCGAAGCCAGGCCGCCGGTGAGCGGCAAATAGCTGATGGCTCCGACGGCCTGCACACCCGGCAGCGCTGCGATTCGCTCCTGGGCCTGCTTGAAGAAATCAACGATCTGGTGCGGCTCGCTGAACTTTTTGCCGGGCAACTGCGCGCGCATCGTCAGCACGCTCTCGGCCTTGAATCCGGTCTCGACCGATTGCAGCCGGGCGAAGCTGCGGATCATTAAGCCCGCTCCAATAAGGAGCACGAGCGCGAGCGACACTTCGGCGATGATGAAGACATTGCGGAACGTGCCGCTGCGGCCGCCGGTGGAACCGCGCGAGCCTTCTTTCAAGGCGTCGTTCAAATCGGGCCGCGACGCCTGGAGCGCGGGGATCAGGCCGAAGAACAAACCGGTGAGAAGCGAAATACCGAAGGTGAACCCGAGGACGCGCGGGTCGATCGTGATCTCGCCCAGGCGCGGAATGTTGTCCGGACCGAAACCAATCAGTAACTGGATGCCCCAGTAAGCGAGGGCCACTCCGAGCCCCCCGCCCATCAGGGCCAGCAAAACGCTTTCGGTGAGCATTTGCCTGACGAGACGGAGGCGGCTGGCGCCTAGCGCCGCTCGCAGCGCGAGCTCTTTTTGCCGCGCCGCCGCGCGCGACAGCAGCAGGTTCGCAACGTTCGCGCACGCGATCAGCAGCACGAATGCGACGGCGGCGAAAAGTACGATCAAGATTGGCCGGATTTCGCCGACCACCTGCTCGTGGATCGGAATAACGTTCACGCCCCAGCCCACGTTCTTGCTGGGGTAGGCCTGCTCCAGTTGCCGGGCGATTCCGCTCAGCTCCGCTTGCGCCTGCTGGATACTCACGCCCGATTTCAGCCGCGCGACCGCTCGCAGATAGCGTCCGCTGGTTTCCCGGTAGTTGACCGCCGGATCGAGCGCGAGCGGCATCCAGGCTCCGACCTTGTTGTCGAGAAAGTGAAAGCCCGGCGGCATCACGCCGACGATCGTGCGCTGCCGGCTGTTGACAGTGGCCTGCTTGCCAATGATTTGCGGGTCCGAGCCAAAGCGGGTCTGCCAAAGTTCGTGACTCAGAATGATCACGAGATTGTTTCCGACGGTGTCTTCCTGCGGCAGGAACGAACGTCCCACCAAGGGTTGCACGCCGAGCGCCGCGAAAAACGACTGGCTGACAAATTGCGCCTTAATCTCCTCTGGCTCGCCGCTGCCGCCCGTAATATTCGCGCGGAGATCCCAGACCGCGGCCATGTGCTCGAACGAGGTGCTCTGCTTTTGCCAATCCAGAAAATTCGCGGGCGAGATGACGTTTTGCAGGTTTCGGCCAGTGAGACTTTTTTCCCAGAGCATCACGATCTGCTCGGGATTGGGGTAGGCGAGCGAGCGCAAGAGAACGCCGTTGATCACGCTAAAGATGGCGGTGTTCGCGCCAATGCCGAGCGCCAGCGCGATGACCGCGGTGAGGGTAAAACCGGGTTTCCGGAGGAGGGAACCCAGGCCGTAGCGCACGTCCTGGAGAAATATTTCGAGCGAGAAACCGACGCGACCGGCGCGCACTTCCTCTTTGACCTGCTCGACCCCGCCGACTTCCAACAACGCGGCGCGCCGGGCGTCGCCTTCATCCATGCCTTGTTTCATTTTTTGCTCCGTTAATAGTTCCACGTAAGAGCCCACTTCCTCGCCCAGGTCGCGATCCATCTCCTGTCGATGGACCGTGTTGCGCAGCAGGCTTCCACTCTTGGAAAAGAGTTTCATCGCTTACGTCGCGCGAAGGGCGCTGCCGATGGCGAGCGAGATGCGCTGCCAATCCTGGGTTTCGGTCTCGAGCTGGCGGCGGCCCGCCCGGGTCAGGCTGTAATATTTTGCGCGCCGGTTGTTTTCGGATTCGCCCCACTCGGCTTTGAGCCAGCCGGCTTCCTCCATCCGGTGGAGCGCGGGGAAGAGCGAGCCCGGCTTCACGTCGAAGGTCCCCTTGGTGATTTGGTTGATGCGGGTGGAAACGCCGAGGCCGTGAAGCGGCTGGGCGGAAAGTGCCTTGAGGACCAGCAGGTCCAGGGTTCCCTGGAGGAGATCGGCGGTGAATTCGTCTGCGTGATTGCTCATATAGATAATCTGTAGGAGCCGATCATCGCCAGCTTCCTATAGACTGTCAATAGGAGAAACGCCGCCGCTTCGATCTTTTGTCTTTGTGTTTATCGCGGCGCCGAAATCACCCGGGTAAACGGCCGCACCCGGCCCAGCAGCTGGCCCGGCATCAGGCAGAGGGCGGGCGAGATCGGGCACCCGGCCTTTTGCAGGCCGGCGGCGATCCAGGTATTGCAGGTGTTGAACGCCGAGTAGGTCCCGCGGGCGCGATACCAGCCCAGGCCCAGCCGGATCGGGTTGCCCTTCGCGTCCAGCGCGTAAGTGGCCTGGATGTGATCGCACAATCGCGCGAACCCGGCTGCCGGCAAATCCACGGCCAGCACCGTGAATTTCGGATCCTGGTATTTCCGGGTGATAGCGCCGCTGAAACCGTCGGCCAACAGGACAGTCTCCCTGTCTCCCGCCAGCGCCTTAATCGCGATGCCCGAGGTAAGCGGTCTGCGGTAGCCGTCGTCGTCGCCCCAACCGACCTCTATATATTTAGAGGCCTTGTAATCGGCGCTCGCGGGCCAATGGCTGCGGGGGATTTCCGAACGTTTGATCGCAAGGCCAGTGTGCAAGGCGCCGTGGTGAACGACATAAACGGTTCTGCGTGTCCCAGCCGCCGCTGCCTGTCGCCGGACCGTTCCCGCGCAGCTACTTAGAAGCGCGGTCAGCAGAACCGCGCTCGCAATTCGCATCCAGGAAATTCCCCGCCTACGAATAGTTTTCAAAGCCGACCGGACCACAAGCTGCTGGATAAAGAGAAGCTTCTCCGCCTTTCTGCTCTTTTTATGAAAAAAATCGAAAAAAATCGGTTGCGACCCGGCCCGATCAAGTGCATAGGGGGCGCTTCCGTGCGAAAAATTACTCTCTTACTCACTGTTTTCTCTGCCTTTTCCCTGGTGCTTACGGCCTCAGCGGCCAGAAACGAGAACCTCGATTTCCATCCTCAATTCGTCTTTAAAGACCATAATGGCAAGACGGTGTCCGCCCCGATCGTCGACGAGTATCAGAAAAAGAAGCTCGTTTACCCCGCAGCCAAGGTCGATCCGAACATGAATCCGACGCTGATGCGGGCCGCGACGATCGCCCAGGAACGCGCGCACGCCCATTCCAAATCGCGTTGCTGGCATTACGTCAAGGAAGCCCTGGTCGCTTCCGGCGCGGTTGATTCCCGGCCGAAAACCGCTCTCGCCAAACAAGCTGCCGACGAGCTCGTTCGCGATTACGGCTTCAAAAAACTTTCGATCCAGGATCCATTCAAGGCTCCGATTGGATCGATCCTCGTCTACAACGCGCGCGGCGCTGCCGGTCACGTTGAGATTCGGACGAAGAACGGGTTCGTGAGCGACTTTCGCTCGAACACCCCTTCGAAGCGCCCCTTGATCGGCGTTTACGCCAAGCGCTAGTTCGCTTTTCCGCGTCCGTGCGGCGCGTCGAGATCGAGGGCCGGCCCGATAGGCACGATCCGCGTCGGGTTAATCTCGTCGTGCGTCATATAATAATGGCGCTTGATGTGGTCGAAATTCACGGTGCCGGCGACGTTGTCGTGCTGGTAAAGATCGCGTAGGTACGGCCAGAGATTCGGGTAATCGACAATCCGGCGCAGGTTGCATTTGAAGTGGCCGTGATAAACCGCGTCGAAGCGAATCAGAGTCACGAACAGCCGCCAGTCCGTCTCCGTCATCCGATCGCCGAACAAGTAACGTCCGTTTCCGAGCCGTGCCTCGAGTTCATCGAGCGCCTCGAACAATCTGGCTGCCGCGCGCTCGTACGGTTTCTGGCGGCTGGCGAACCCCGCCAGGTAGACACCGTTATTCACGCGCTCGTAAATCTTCTGGTTCAGCGCGTCGATTTGATCCAGCAGCTCCGGCGGCGCAAAATCGTAGTCGTTGCCGGCGAAGTCCGCGAACTCGCGGTTGAACATCCGCAGGACATCATCATCCGAGTTGCTCACGATCCGCCTGGTTTTCTTGTCCCAAAGAACCGGCACGGTGACGCGGCCGCGATAGTTCGGATCGGTAGCATGATAAGCTTCGCTCAAGAATTGGAAGCCGTTGACCGGATCCGCCGAGTGGCCGGGGCCATCGCGAAACGCCCACCCGCGTTCGTCGCGCACCGGATCGACGACCGTCATCCCGATCGCGTCTTCGAGCCCCTTGAGCCGGCGAAAAATAATCGTCCGATGGGCCCACGGACAGGCGAGCGAGACGTAAAGATGATAGCGACCGCGCTCCGGCGCGTACGGCGTCGAGCCATCACGTTTCACCCAATCGCGGAACGCATCTTCCTGTCGTTTGAAAGAACCGGTCTTGGTTTGCTCCTCCGGAAATTGCGCCATGATTGCGTTTAGAGATACGGCTGAACCGAATCTGCGGCAATGACTGGGCGCGAACAAAAACGTGTCCAGTTTTTGCCCAGTTTTCTCACAATTTTAGAGATTCGCGGTTGAAAAACTGTAGCCCAAAAAAAACTTCAGAAAGCGTGTAGAAAACGCTTGTCATCGTGGTACGAGCCTTGCATACACACCACGAGTGCAACGCTTTTTCTCTCTCGGTTTTCTTTTTCTCTGCGCGCTCCTAAGTACCACGATCAACGCGCGATCTGAAGGGCTGGCCAAGTCGCGGACTCGCTTCTTTTACAGCAACTTCGACGGGTCGGTCGGCTCCGCCCGGATCATGCGCCATTATTACACCGTCACTCATCCAGACGCGGCCGTCGACGATCGCCTCGATCCGCGCTTGCGAAAGGCGGCGACCATCGCCCAGGAACGCGCGAATGCCCGTTCCAAGGCGCGCTGCTGGCAGTACGTGAAGACAGCGCTGGTGGAATCAGGCGTCATCGATTCGTATCCGAAATCGAACTACGCGACCCAGGCCGGCGACGAATTGGTCCAGAGCTACGGCTTCAAGAAACTTCCGATTCACGATCAGTACGCCGCCCCAATCGGCTCCGTTCTGGTCTTCGGCCACGGCACCGAAGGGCACGTGGTCATTCGGACCAAGACCGGATTTGTCAGCGATTACTGGACAAGCAATCGCTGCAAATATCCGCTCGTCGCGGTCTACGGAAAATTCTCGTCTTAATTGACGCCCCGATTTCCGGGCGGTCGATTACCTCCTTAGGTAAACCATTCCGACGTGGTCAACGAACGCGTCGATCCAGTCGGTCCTAATCAACTCCTGCGCCTCCTCCAGAGTCATGTTTCCGCGGGCAACTTTTAGGCGCAACACTTCCGCGAGCAGTTCTTTTCTCTCGGCGCCGTACGGCCTGGCGCGGAGACTTTGCGGCCAAAGATTATCGATCGTGTCGGCGCCGCCGAGTTCGGCCGGAATCAGGTGATCGATCTTAAACGCGGCGCGGCTCGCCCAAGGCAGGCGGTAGCGCGCAAAAACTTTTTGTTCCATCGCGAGGCTGACTCCCGCGCGCTCCTTATCACTTTTGGCGACGCGGCCCGGCGTCAGTTTTGGCTTCGGCAGTAACGCTTCCTGCGCCTGCGCGTTCGCAGCCCAAAACACAACTCCCGTCAGGAGGGAAATCATCAGCTTCACTAACGCTGATTCGCAAGCGCCCCCCGCCTCAGATGCGGCCGCGGGTTACTTCAGCAAAAATTCCCGCATGAATTGCACGGTGCTGTAGAACTGGAAGTCGGCATTTTTCTTTTTCGCAAACCCGTGCCCTTCGTCCTTCGCCATCAGGAACCAGACCGGGGTGTTTTGCTTTTTCAGCGTTGCGACGATCTGCTCCGCTTCCGTCCTGGGCACTCGCGGATCGTTGAAGCCTTGGACAACAAAAAGCGGCTTCGTGATTTTCGTGGCGTTATTCAAAGCCGCAATCTTCTCGTGATACTCCGCCATCTTCGGATCGCGTTCGTCGCCGTATTCGACCCGGCGCAGATCGCGGCGGTAACTCTCCGTGTTCTTGAGAAACGTGGACAGGTTTGACATCCCGACGACATCGACCGCGCACCGGATCCGGTCCGCATAATTCCACGCGACCTGCAAGGTCATGAAGCCACCGTAGGACCCGCCCGTCACCATGACTTTCGCCGGGTCGAGCTCCGGCCGCGACGGCAGCCAGTCCAGTAACGCGGAAATGTCCTTGTAGGAATCTTCGCGCTTAAATCCGTTGTCGAGCTTCAGGAAAGTTTTCCCATAACCTTCCGAGCCGCGAACATTCGGGAACACGATCGCGCACCCGAGTTCGTTGATGAAATAATTGTTCCGGCCCAGGAAACCCGGCCGGTATTGGGCTTCCGGTCCGCCGTGAATGTTAACAATGACGGGCCGCCTGCCGGGAAACTTCGCCGCATCGGGTTTGTAGAGAAAACCGGTGATCTCTTTTCCGTCGAAGCTCTTCCACTTCACCAGCTCCGGCTCGACGAATTGCTTCGGAGGAATGCCGCCGGTCTCGCTTGCCGTCCAGCGCGTCACGGAGTTTTTCGCAAGCGCCCAGGTGTAAACGTCGGAGGGCGAGCGCGCGCCGGCGACGTTGAACGCGAGGAGCTGTTGTGTCGGATCGGGATGAAACTTGAGAGCGAAGATATCCACGGCCGGCAACGGCGGATCGAATTTCGGCTCCTTCTTCGCTCCCGCCGTCGCCGCGCCGTTGTTCACCGTCACGTCGACGAGATGAAGCGTGCTCACGCCGTTTTCGTTCAGCGTGTAGGCGATTTGTTTGCCGTCATGGCTCAGGTCCCAGTTGTCCACGTCGAAGCGCGCGTCCGGGATGAGGTAACTGTGCTTGCCGCTGGCCAGGTCGATATAAGCCAGCCGGCGAAATTCCGACTCGCGATCGGTCGTGACGAAAAGCCCTTTTCCATCCTTCGAGAAGAGCGCGCTGAAGTAGGCGACTTTCTCAGCGCCTTCCGCGGGCCGGGGCGTGATTTCCTTTTTCTGTCCGGTCTGCGCATCGAAAAGCCAAAGGTAAGTTTCGTTGACCGAGATCTCTTCCAGAACGACCAGCTGCTTGTCGTCCGGCGACCAATCAGCCACGTCCCACCCGCCGCCTTTCAGTTCCGCCAGGAGACGATCGCTTTTTGGATCGGTCGGCGATTGCACGTAGATGTCGGTGTCCGCGCCGTTGCGCCGGGTCGAGGTATAGGCGATGCGGTCACCCTTGTTGCTCCAGGCCGGCGCGCTGTTGCGCGATTTGCCGTCGGTCAACAGCGTGATCTCGCCGGTCGCGAGATCGTAGCGGTAATTCTGGTTGAACTCGTTCCCGCCCGCCCCCTTGGTGAACACGAGGTATTCGCCTTTCGTCGGCTCGTAGGAGCCGCGGTCCACGCGATCCGGGAAAAACGTGAGCTGCGTGCGCGCGCCGCCGGGCTGCACGATCTGATGGAGCTGGTTCGTGTCGCCGAAGCGCGTCGTGATCAGGATTTCGGCGCGCGTTGGATGCCAATCCTGCAGCGCCGCCGCCCGTGCTTCGGTGTAACGGCCGACCTGTTCCGGCAGATCGCCGGGAATCGCCGGCACGCCATCGACGACCAGATTCTCGGCCGGCGTGAGCGGCGGTTTGGCCGGCGGGTCGGCGGTGAATGCCGAGAGCGGAAAGAAAAGCAGAGCGGCCAGCATCAGTCGTTTCATAAGCAGGCGAGTGTTCCAGATTCGCGGCCCGGATCGAACCAAAAATTACGGCGCCTTTTGTTTGTGTTTGAACTGGTTGTGGCCGCACTTGTCTTCCAAGCTTCGGCGATGGCGAACAACGAGCCGGTGCGGATCGCGATGTGGTCTGGCCCGCGCAACATCTCGACCGCGATGATGCGCTCGTGGGGCAACCGGCCGGATACGTTTGTCTGTGACGAGCCGTTCTACGCCTTCTACCTGCGCGCGACCGGCCTGCCTCATCCGGGCGCGGAGGAAGTGATCGCAACCGGCGAAACGAATCCGCGCAAGGTAATCGACCGGCTCGTGGGCGAAGTGCCGGACGGGAAACGCATCTTTTACCAAAAGCAGATGACGCATCATCTGTTGCCGGAGATCGATCGTTCGTGGCTGAGCGCCGTCACAAATTGCTTTCTGATTCGCGACCCGGCGGAAGTCATCGTGTCTTACGCCAGGAAGAACAACGATCCGACCCTGGAGGACGTGGGATTCGTCCAGCAGGCGGAGATTTTCGATTGGGTCCGCCAGGTGACGGCGGCGATTCCGCCGGTGATCGATGCGCAGGATGTACTCGAAAATCCCGAGCGCACTCTGCGGCGATTATGCGAAGCGGTCGGCGTCGAGTTCGACGGCGCGATGCTCGCCTGGCCGCCAGGTCTGCGCGAAACCGACGGCAGCTGGGCGAAGCATTGGTATGGGGAAGTCGCGAACACGACGAGCTTTCGGAAACCGGAGCGGCGCGAACCGCCCGCCGTGCCGGAGCGGTTACGCGAGGTGTGGCGTCGCGCGCGGGAATGCTACGAGCGCCTCGAAGCGCATCGTCTAAGATAGCTCTTATGCTCCAACGGTTCGACGAGCGAAACCGCGACCTGGTCGTGAACATCAACGGCCGGCTGGTTCATCGCGATGCGGCCGGCATCAGCCCGTTCGATTCCGCCGTCCAGGGCGGCGACGCCGTCTGGGAAGGTTTGCGGCTTTACCACGGACGCATCTTCAAGCTGCGCGAGCATCTGGCGCGTTTGCGCCGGTCCGCCGAAGCGCTCGCGTTCGCCGATATTCCGTCCGACGAAAAAATCGTCGAACAGCTGAAACGAACGCTGGCCGCGAACCACATGCGGGACGGCGTTCACATCCGGCTCACCTTGACCCGCGGCGTGAAAGTCACTTCTGGAATGGACCCGCGCCTGAACCGCGCCGGCCCGACCTTGATCGTCCTGGCCGAGCATAAGCCACCCGTTTACGCGAAGACTGGTCTCACCTTGATCACGAGCAAAATGCGGCGGCCGCCGCCGGAGATCCTCGATCCGCGGATTCATCATGCGAATCTGTTGAACTCGATCCTGGCGAAGATCGAGGCGAACGAGGCCGGCGCGGACGACGCTCTCATGCTCGACCTGCACGGTTGCGTTGCGGAGACAAATGCGACTCACGTTTTCATCGTGCGAGCGGGCCGGGTCTCGACGCCGCGAGTGAAAGCGTGCCCGGAAGGAATTACGCGCGCGACCGTCCTCGAAATTTGCGCCGCGAACGGAATCGCGTCGGACGAGTGCGACCTGAAGCTCGACGATCTCCACGCGGCCGACGAAATGTTCTGCACCGGCACGATGGGGGAGCTGGCTGGAGTCGTTAGGCTGGACGGTCGCGCGATCGGGAAAGGCGCGATTGGGCCGTTGACGCAGCGGCTGAGCGAATTGTTCGCAGCGCGGACGGCTATGGAAGGCGAGGCCGTCGCCTAGCTTGCTTGCCAATTCCGGCTCGCAATCACCTGCCGCCGATTCCATCCTAAAACCATGGCGGACGCGCTCACTCCGATGATGCAGCAATACCAGCGGCTGCGCGCCTCGGTCCCGCCGGATACGCTCCTTCTCTTTCGGCTCGGCGATTTTTACGAGCTGTTTTTCGACGACGCGAAGGAAGCGTCCGGCCTGCTGAACCTCGCTCTGACCCACCGCAACACCGTCCCGATGTGCGGCATGCCTTATCACGCCGCCCAGGGATACATTGCCAAGCTTATCCAGGCCGGGCGCCGCGTTGCCATTTGCGACCAGACGAGCGAGCCGCAGCCGGGAAAAATCGTAACGCGCGAGATCACTCAAATCATCACCGCCGGGACGGTGAGCGAGCTGGATTTGTTAAAGGCGAACCGTCCGAATTATCTCGGCGCGGTTTATTTCCACGAAGGGAAGTTTGGCTTCGCCTACGCTGAATTGAGCACCGGCGAATTCCGGGTGACGGAGGCCAACCAGAGCAGCGGGCTCCTCGACGATCTCGCGCGGATTTCGCCCGCTGAAGTCCTGGTGAGCGAGCGGCAGATGAACGAGTTCGGGGAGATCGCGGGCGCGCTGGCCTACGATGATTTCGCGTTCCTGACCGATCACGCCCGGTTCACGTTGTGCGAGCATTTCCGGGTCAAATCGCTGGACGGTTTCGGTTGCACGGAGATGCCGGCGGCGATCGGCGCGGCCGGCGCGATCATTCATTATTTGAAACAGCAATTGCGGCGAAAGGTGGACCATCTCGCCGGGCTGCGTTGCGACGCGCGCGACGAATACGTGGTGCTCGATGCCGCCACCCAGGTGAATCTCGAGCTGGTCGAATCGCGCAGCTCCCGGAACATGAGTTTGCTCGCCGCGCTCGACCGGACGGTGACGCCGATGGGCGGCCGGAAATTGCGCAGCTGGATTTTGCAGCCGTTGCGCGACCTGCAGGAACTGGAATGCCGCCAGCAGTTGATCGCCGATCTGTTGCACGAAGCGGATCTGCTCGCCGGTCTGCGCGCGTGCCTGAAATCGATTCGCGACCTGGAACGCGCCGCCGCGCGGTTGAGCCAGGCCTCCGGTAACGGCCGCGACCTGGTGGCGCTCAAGATTTCGTTGCAGCAAATCCCGGAGTTGAAGGCGGAGCTGCGCAAGCTGATCGACCGGACGGAATTCGGAAAGGAACCGCAGCCGGGAACGCTCTGCCGCCGCGTTTTCGATTCGCTCCAGGAAATGCCGGAGCTGACGGAAAAGCTGACGGCGGCGCTGGTCGACGATCCGCCGATGGTTTTGAAGGAAGGCGGAATTTTTCGGGACCGGTTCAACCCGGATTTGGACGAACTGCGGCAGGGCTCGCGCGAAGGCAAAAGCTGGATCGCGCAATTGCAGGAACGCGAGATTGCCGAGACCGGAATCAAATCGCTCAAGGTGCGGTTCAATTCGGTGTTTGGTTATTTCATCGAGATCACCAAATCCAATCTCGCGAACGTGCCGGAACGCTACGTGCGCAAACAGACCACGGTCGGCGGTGAGCGCTTCGTGACGCCGGAGCTGAAGGAGATGGAAGCGAAGGTCCTCGGGGCCGACGAAAAAGCGCGGCAGCTCGAGTACCAGCTTTTTCAGGCATTGCGCGATGAGACCCTGGCCGAGCTCGAGCCCATCCAGCAGACGGCCTCGGGGATCGGAACGCTGGACGTGGTTTGCGCCCTCGCGGAAACGGCGCGGCTTTACGGTTACACGCGGCCCGCCCTCAACGGCTCACTTCGGCTCGTCATCCGCGATGGGCGCCACCCGGTGCTCGATCAAAATCTGGCGGAGGAGAAATTCGTGCCTAACGACACCGACCTCGACGGCGAACGGACGCGGCTCGCCATCATCACCGGCCCGAACATGGCGGGAAAATCCACCTACATTCGCCAGGTAGCGCTGATCGTCCTGATGGCGCAGATCGGCAGCTTCGTCCCGGCATCGAGCGCCGAGGTCGGGCTGGTGGATCGCGTTTTTACCCGCGTGGGCGCGAACGACGACCTGGCCCGGGGGCAGTCGACTTTCATGGTGGAGATGAACGAGACGGCCAACATCGTGAACAACGCGAGCGAGCGCAGTCTCGTGATTCTCGACGAAATCGGGCGCGGCACTTCCACCTTCGACGGGCTTTCGATTGCCTGGAGCGTCGCCGAATTCCTCCACGACAAGATCAAGGCGCGGACGCTTTTCGCCACCCATTACCACGAGCTCACCAAGCTGGCGGCCGAACGCAAAGGCGTGACGAACTTGAACGTCGCGGTGCGCGAGTGGAACGAGCAGATCATTTTCCTGCGCAAGATTATTCCCGGCGGCGCGGACAAGAGCTACGGGATCCACGTCGCGCGGCTGGCCGGCATTCCGAAGGAGATTCTCGACCGCGCCCGCGACATCCTCTCGCACCTCGAGAAACCGAACGGCGCCGTTGAAGTGCAGAAGCCGGTCAAGGGACGGCGGGGCAAAAAGCCCGCGCCTGTTTCCCAGAAGCCGCAATTGGATTTGTTCTGAGCGATGGCGGTCAAGACCGAGAAGGAATTGAGCGATCCGCTGCGGACTCATTGGCTAAAGGCTGTGGCGGCAATCGAGCTCCGGAATTTCGGCTACGCGATTTCGCTCCTGCAGGGAATCCTGAAACAGGAACCGGAATTCCTGATGGGCCGGCAGCTTCTGCGTCGGGCCGAGGTCGCGAGGTTCAAAGCGGCCAGGAAAGCGTTCTTCAACGTTTCGACTGCGGCGCTCTCGATCATGAAAGCGCAGCGCGAGCTGAAGAAAGATCCGAAGCGCGCCGTGGAATCGATCGAGAAGGTGCTGGAAGACGAGCCGTATAATCGCCAGGCAAACCTGGTTCTTAAAGAAGCCGCGGTGGCCGCAGGCTGGCCGGAGATCGGCGTCTTTGCGTTGCGGACCGTCCTGGAAGAAAAACCGGGCGACGTAAAAGTGCTGCACGAGCTGGCCCGGCTTCAGCACGAGCTGGGAGAGAGCGAGCATGCGGTCGAGATTTACAACAAGCTTTGCGAAATCGACCCGACCGATGCGGAAGCAGCGCGGCTGGGGAAGGACGCCGCCGCGCGGGCCTCGATGAAAACCGGCGGCTGGACGCAGGCGGAAAGTTACCGGGACCTGATCAAGGACAAGGGCGTCGCCGTGTCGCTCGAACAACAAAGGCGGATGGCGCCGACCGGCGAATCGCTCGAGCAGCAGGTCGAGGAAACTTATGCGCGCCACGAAGCGGAGCCGCAGAACGTCGATCACGCGCGGCGTCTCGGCGCGCTCTACGAGCAAAAAGAGGAGGTCGAGAATGCAATCGCCTGGTACCAGTACGCCACCGACCTGACGAACGGCGCCGACGCCAACCTCGTCCGGAAAGTGGCCGAGCTGCGCCGCAAACAGGCGGACGCTGAGATCGCCGCCCACGAAAAATTCCTGGCGGAGCGCGGTCCCGACGCGGCCGAGTACGGGGCGCGATCGGAGTTGCTCGCCCGAGCGAAGAGGCAACGGGCCGAGCTCTGCCTCGACGACGCCCGTAAACGTTCCGAGCGCAATCCGACCGATCTTCTGTTGCGCTTCGAGCTCGGGGCGCAGCTGGTCGAGGCCGGAAAACCAAGGGAAGCATTGCCGGAATTGCAACGAGCCCGGCAAAATCCGAATGCGCGGCTGAAATCCATGAATCTGCTCGGGCGCTGTTATCGGGAACTTGGAATGCTCGATCTCGCCGCGAAACAATTGGAGGAAGCGGCGAAAGAGATCGCATCGATGGACGCGATGAAGAAGGAAATCCTCTACAACCTCGGCCTGGTTTACGAGGAGATGGGGGACGCCGGGAAATCCGTCGCGGTCCTGAAACAAATCTACGAGGCCGATTACGGGTATCGCGACGTGGCGGTGCGCGTTGAGCGTTCCTACGAGCGGAAATAGCCCGGCGGACGGCGGTCCTGGCAGGAATTGCCACGTCCAGAAAACGGTGGGGCTGCGAACTCTAGTTGCCGGGCCACCGGCGTTTTAACAACCAGAATAAATTATGAACAAATCATTCATCGTACTCTCGCGCGCCGCAGTGGTAGCGCTGATCGGCCTTTGCTTCGGTGTTGCGGCGCAGGCCGCGACTAAAAAGGAAGAAAGCAAAACTTCGGCCTCACCATCTGCGAGCACCTCCAAGAGTCCCGCAACCGCGGCGCTGAGCGACAAGGACAAGTCCTTCATGAAAGAGGCGGCGCAAGGCGGCATGATGGAAGTGGAGATGGGCAAGATGGCCCAGCAAAAAGGGAAGAGCGCCGACGTGAAAAAGATCGGCAGCACCATGGTCGCCGACCACACGAAAGCGAACAACGAGCTGATGGCGATCGCCAAGAAGAAGGGCGTCGATCTCTCGAAAGAGAAGCCGAAATCCCATTCCATGGGCGACGCGAACTTCGACAAGGACTACATCGACATGATGGTCAAGGACCACGAGAAAGACTTGTCGGCCTTCCAAGCTGAGGCCAAGAACGGGAGCGACGCCGACGTGAAAGGTTTCGCTTCGAAGACCTCCGCCGTGATTAAGAAGCATCTCGACATGGTCAAGGCGGCGCAGGGCAAGCTAAAGTAACGCTAAACCACGCGCAGTCGTATCTCGACGCGCAATCGCTCATTACCTGCCGGCGTTTCAATCGCCGGCAGGTAAAGCTGCGGATCGATCCCGGTAATTTTCAACCGCAACCCGGCCGGGTCAGGAACCCGTTCGGCGTCACCTCGAACCGCAACGGAATCAAAGTTTTTCTCCGCGCGAAAAATTTCCGCGCCGCCGGCTTTCACGCTGATCGATGCGATTTCGATGGTCGTCAGCGCGCTGACAAAATCGATCCGGAGCGGGGCCGCGCCGGCGCCCGGCGGCAGTTCCACGCGCAGGTCTTTCCAGCCTTCGTGACCAATCCGCGCGTAAACGGAATTTTCTTCCGAATGCGCGCCGTCGGTGGAATGGAAAACCTGGATGACGGTCTGCTGTGCGAATGGCGTCTGGCGAATGGAGCCGTCGCGCCACTGCTGGGCGATCCTGGCCTGCGTCGCGTTGGCCTGGCCGGTGTAGTATTCCGCGAGCCGCGCGTTTGAGTCGTTAGGCCGGGCCAGCAGTTCGTCGAGAAATCCAGGCAACGGCGAGGCCGGGGGCTTTTGCCAGACCCCGAGACCGGGCCCGTCGTGAAACGTCCATGAGCGCTCCTGGGTTTGGAGCTCCGCCCAAACTTTCCAGACGCCGAACCCTTTCTTCTGCACCCCGACGTCGTGCAGGAGGACAATCCCGCCCGGCCGAATTTTTGGGAGCCATGACTCGAGGTCGTGACGCACGGCGGCTTCGGAATGGAATCCGTCGAGATGAAACAGGTCGATGCTTTCGGGTTGGAACTGGGAGAGGGCGTCGTCAAAGGTGGAGCGAAGGAGGGTCGAAAACGGCGCGTAATTCTCCCGGTTATGGGCCGATACCTGGGCGAAAGTCGTTTCGTCGTAACCGCCGGCATGTTCGTCGCCGGCCCAGGTGTCGACGCCGAAGCAACGCGTGCCGGTCTTATTTTCGACCGCGGATTGGCAGAACGCGAAATAGCTTTCGCCCCGATCCACGCCGAGTTCGACGAGCAGCCGCGGCTGGAAGACGGCCACGAGGTCGTAGGCGAAATACAGGTGCGGCGTCCAGGCGCCGACTCCGTAAATCCGCGGCTCGAAGTGGCGCGAAGGTAAATCGAGAGGCATCTGGTGTTCCCCGATCAAAAATGCACGCCGGTGATGCGGGCGCGGGCGAAGAGGATCGCGAGGTTGAGGAGCAGCTGCGCGGAAATCAGGCCGAGGAATAGGGGACGCCGGCAACGTTGCCCCAGCCAGAACACGCCGAAGAAAAGGAGGACGGCCAGGATCGGCTGGTATCCGTGCAGCACGACCAGCGCGGGGCAACTATAGACGGCGAGGATTGAGAGCGCCGGGCCAGCGAGGGCGCACCAGAGCCACGCGCGCGCGAGGTCGAGCGCTTGGGCGAGCGCGGGAAAGATCAGGATGAGGCCGAGGACACCGGGCAGCGACGCCAGCCAGCCGTTCAGGACCGCCGCGAGGTCGAACGGGTAAACGAGAAAGACCGTCGAGCACATCGTGTAGAAGAGGTTGTGCAGCCGGATCCAGATAAAGCCCATGGGCGACGCCCAGGCCGGTTCGGTGCCGGGCCCCACGAAATTTTGCGCGACCAAATCGGAAGGAATGTGAAGAAGGTAACGACTCCAGACAAACCACGGGATCACGATCGCGCTGAAGGCGAGAAGGTAGCGCAGCAGCGGGCGGAAACGCGATTCGTTAGGCCGGCCCTGCCATAAATAAAACAATGCAGCCCACCCGGCGAAAACCACGGCGTAAGGGTGAGAGTGAAACGCAAGTCCGAGCAGAGCCCCGACCACGATGGGCGAATGCCCGGCGCGGAGAGAGTTCCAGCCGAGAAGAATGAAGAACCCGGCGAGCGCTTTCGGCCACGTGTAGATGGTTTGGCCGATGAAATACGGATTTGTGAGGTAGAGAAGCGCCGCTGCCGGAAGAGCGGAGATCGTCGCGGGGTTCGCGCAAAACAGAATCGCGCCGAGGAAGAGCAGCGAATTGAGAACGAGACCGACGACGACGAACTGATCGAAGGCGCCGTTCGTATCGAGCTTCGAGACATCCGGCCAGTCGCTTCCGAGATAATGAAAGCGGCCCAGCTCGGGGTGGTCGTGTGGCGCCCCGAGCGCGACGCGAAACGGCAATGCCACCAGCGACATGAGAATGGTGCGATTGCTCACTTCGTTGCCCGGAAGAAGCGGCCGCTCTTTTTCGAACGGGATCCCGCGGAGGAAGAATTCCGCGGCGGCAAACGGAATGTAGTTATCCGTGGGCAACGAAGTGAGATACTGGACCTTCACGTTGGTCGCCGGATTTTTGAAAATGTAGATGCCGTCGGAAAGGGTTGGCGGGAATCGGACCTGAACGTGCAGCAAGGCGAGGCTGAGCAGGAGAAGAAGAGCCCAGCAGGCGAGAGCGATCCTGACCGGCCGAGGCAAATCGGCGCGCAACTCCGAAAGCGCGCCGCTCCACCAGAGGTAACCGGCACTGGCGGCGGTCAACGCGATGAGAAGCGCGACGAAGACGCCACGCCCCGCCGGGACGACGGCGATTCCCCAGCCGACGATTCCATGGAGCGCTACGCCAGCCGCCGCGCCGTAGCCGAGCAGGCCGAGCCCGCGCATTCTCGTGAAGCGATGGAGAGCGGCGCTGCCGTTGAGAAGAATGGACGCGACGACCCAGAGGAGAAACAACAATCCCGCGCCGAACGACATGGCGCCGATTCTCGATGGCGGCCCCGGGGCAGCAAGGATTTTCGCGAACCGTTAGACAGGCGGGCCGGTTTAGTCCTCTATTGAGCGGTTGACTGGCCTTTCCCAGGCCCAGTTGCGATTGCCTGTCGATGTTCGAAAAACTGCCGAGCCTGCGCGGATTCCAGCCGAAATTTTACTCGGGTGGCCCGACGCGCTTTCATCTCCCGCTCCTTTACGATCTCGTGGCGGAGACCAGGCCGACGCGGGTCGTGGTGGTGGGATTCGGGGACGGCCAGCCGTTCTTTACTTTTTGTCAGGCGGCAGCGGAACTGAAGATCGAATGCGAATGCGTGGCCGTGCGGCGCGATCGAGCGGACGAACCGGAAGGAGACGACCGCGCCTGGCGCGAGGGACGGCAATACGGCGAGGAGTTTTATGGGGGGAAGGCGCGCTTTATTCCGAGCGCCACGGATGCGCTTCGCGAAATCGCGGACGGGAGCGTCGATGTTCTTCTTCTCGACGACACCGATTCGGGAAACGCGATCCGCGCTGACCTGGCGGCGTGGACGGGGAAGCTGAGTTCGAGCGCGTTCCTGCTCGGGCATGGTTTGGCTTTGGAACGTCAGGATAGCGTCGCGGCGGCGTGGCAGGAATGGGCGGACCGTCATCCGAATCTGGTGTTCCCGGCCGGACTCGGCCTCGGCGTTGCGGCGGCGGCCGCGCCCCCGGGATTCCTCGCTTTCCTGATCGAGAACGACAAAAACCTCGCGCAGATTTATTCTTCCGTCAGCGAACGGATCGACGCTGTGGGACGCGCCGCTGCGGCTGAAAAAGCTGTCGCCGCTTTTCAAACGCGGCAGGTCTGGCTCGATTCTTTGCTGGCCGATCGGCGCGAGGTCCAGCAAATCATCGATCACCAGGCGCGCGCGCTCGGCGACCTCGAGGGCAAATTCAATGGTTTGATGGAAGACCGCGCGAAGGCGCAGCTCGTGATCGAGTCACTGAAAGAGCAGGTCCAGCACTTCGATAATTTGCGGCGCGACCGGGCGAAGGCGCAGCTCATCATGGACAGCCAGCACGAGCAGCTCAAGCAATGGGTTGCCCGGGGCGATGCGTTGCTCAAGAAAGTCGAAACGCTCAAGGCCGAGCTGCGCGAACACAAAACGATTTTGAAGGCCGCGAAGGCCGCGTGCCGCAAGAAGGGGAAGTGTTTCCAGATCCAGACCGGCCCGAAAATCCGGCGGCCGTTCGCCGAGAAAGTCGCGCGGGAATTGCGGCGGCTGCCGCGCAATCTTGGGCTGGGTGGCGGGAAGGAAGCGGCTGCTCCGGCGCCGAAACCGGAAACCGTTGTTGCTCCGGCCAAACCGCTCGAACGCTACGAAGCGTGGATCGCCGAGCACGAGCCGGACAGCGCCACGCTCGAAAGCCAGAAGAAAGCGCAGCGCGAATTTCCGGCGGGCCTCCGCGTCAGTTTGCTGACGCCGGTGCTGAACACGCCGGTACATTTCCTCGAGGAAATGTTCGCGTCGGTCGCGGCCCAGACCTGCGACAACTGGGAGCTGTGCGTGGTCGATGCCGCGTCCGACCGGCCGGAGACAATCGAAGTGCTCGAGCGATGGAAACAGCGCGATGAACGAATTCGGGTCGAGCGGATCCCGCGGAACCTGGGCATTGCGGAGAACACGAATCACGCATTGAAGATGGCGACCGGCGATTTTGTCGCGTGTCTCGACCACGACGATTTGCTCGCGCCCTTCGCTCTTTACGAGCTGGTCCGTTCCGCGCTGGCAAACCCGGAGGCGGACATTCTCTACAGCGACGAAGATCGAATGAGCGCGGAAGGAAAACGCCACGCGCCTTTCTTCAAACCGGAATGGGACCCGGAGTTGTTATGCGCCTCGATGTACATCGGGCACTTAAGCGCCTATCGACGTTCACTTGCGCTCGAGCTGGGTGGATTCCGCAAGGAATTCGATCTGTCGCAGGACTACGATCTTGCCTTGCGCGCGACCGAGCGCGCGCGCGCGATCCAACACGTTCCGCACGTGCTCTACCATTGGCGCGAGCATCCGGCCTCCGGTTCCGCCGGCGGCAAACCGGAAGCGCGCAAAACTAATCTCGCCGCCCTGGGCGACGCGATGCGCCGCCGGAATTTGCCGGCTGATATTCTGGAATATCCGACAGCGAACAGGGCGCGGCTGAAGATCGAAAAGTGGCCGCGCGTTTCGATCGTCATTCCGACGGATTCGCCCACGCGCGCCCAGGCCTGCCTCCAGGGATTGCCGCGCGCCACAAAATATCCGGACCTCGAGATTGTCCTGGTCACCAACAGCCAGCTGGCCGCGACCCTGGACGTGCTCAGGCCGAAGGACGTGGGTGTCCAGCTGGTCCGTTACGACAAGCCGTTTAATTTCTCGGACAAATGTAACGTGGGCGCCGCCGCGGCGACCGGCGAACGCCTGATTTTCTTCAACGACGATGTCGAGACGACGCAGGCCGACTGGATCCAGAACGTGATCGAGCCGCTGGAAAATCCGGGGATTGGAGCGGTCGCGCCGAAGTTGTTGTACGAGACCGGCAGGATTCAGCACGCCGGATTGGTCATGGGTGTGCGGGGCCTGGCCGGCACCGCGTTTCATCAGCGGCCGGCGGATTCGACCGAGCATTTCAACCTCGCCCAAACGCAACGGGACGTGGCTGCGCTCTCGGCTGCGTGTCTGGCCATGCGGCGCGACGATTTCTTCCGGGTCGGCGAATTCGACGCGGTGAACACGCCGATCGCCCACTCGGACATGGATCTCTGTTTCAAGGTGCGCGAGGCGGGACTGCGCTGCGTTTACACGCCGTATGCGACCCTGCGCCACGCCGGGCACGCGTCGATCGGGGTCGAGGAAGCGCGAGTCCAAACTCAGACGGAGAAGCGGCCGCGCGACAAGGCGTCGATCTTCATCCTCAAACGCTGGGCGGGTTACACGACGCGCGATCCGTATTTCACCGACAACATGCGCGACTGGCTCCATGTCGATTCTCCCACGCCGATCCGCATGTGGGGTCGCAACGATCCAAACGCGGTCGTCGAAACGGCGGCCGATCTTCTTTTCGTCTCGCACGATCTCTCGCTTTCCGGCGCGCCGATGATGCTGTTTCACGCGGCCGCCTGGTGCAAACGCCACGGTTTCTTTGTTACCGTGATGGCGCCGGAGGATGGACCGTTGCGCGCGAAGTTCGAGGCGGAAGGCGTTCCGCTCATCGTCGATCCGCTGGTCGAAACGGAACACGAATCGTTCGCGGCCTTCGCACGGGACTTCGATTGCGTGGTGGCCAACACGATTCGCACCAGCGCAGTGGTGCGTGCGCTGCAGGACGAAGAAGTGCCGGTGGTTTGGTGGCTGCATGAGCCCGGATCGGTCGGCGAACATTATTTGCGCGAAGACGCGAAGCTCCGGGCGGCGATGCCGCTCGCGGACCTGTTGCTTGCGCCGTCCGACCAGACGGCGTCGATCTATCGGCCGTACACCGACAGACCGGTAAAATCGCTGCATAACGCGATCCCGGACCTTGGCCGGGCGGCGAGCGAATCTGAATCCGACCAGCTCCGGTTTCTCCTTCTGGCCAGTATCGAGCCGCGCAAAGGGCAGGACGTTTTTGTAAAAGCGCTGGCCGAATTGCCGAAGGAGTTGCAAAGAGCGGCCCGGTTCGAGATCGCCGGGCGAATCCTGGATCCGGATTTCTGGCCGACGATCGAGCCGACCGCGAAACGCCTCGAGAACCTGACTGTGACCGGCGCGCTTAACCACGCCGACGCGCTGGAAAAATTGACGGCGGCGGACGTGGTTGTGGCCCCGTCCCGCGACGAAGCGATGCCGACAGTGACGCTGCTCGAAAGCATGAGTCTCGGCAAAGCGATCGTTACCTCCAACGTCGGCGGCGCCGCCGAAACGTTCGTCGACGGCGAAAATGCACTGCTCGTTAGGCCGGAAAAGCCGGACGAACTGGCGGCAGCCATCCGGCGCCTGATCGAGAATCCTTCGCTGGCGCGCGAGCTCGGGCGTAATGCGCGCACGACCTACGAAAACGGTTTCACGATCGAACGTTTTGGGGCGCAGTTTTCCGAGTTGATCCGCGGGGCGATTTCGGTCGCGACCTGAACATGGTCGGTCCGGCGCAAAACAACGGCGGGACCCAGGGGCCGCGCGTCCTGTTTGTGTCCCATGAGACGACGTTAAGCGGCGCGCCGATTCAGCTCGTTCATCTGGCGGGCTGGCTCCAGGAACGCGGGTGGACCATTCTCGTGGCCACGCCCGATCACGGTCCAATCTCGGACATGCTGGCGGCGCGCGGCGTGCCCAATGTCGTCGAGGCGACGCTCCTGACCGATCTCAATCACCGCTGGCTCCGCGACCACTGCGAACAGTTCGACGTTGTCGTGGCGAACACCATTGCCGGCTGGCCGGCGATCCGGGCGGCGCACCACGAGCGCAAACCGTCCCTCTGGTATTTGCACGAAACCCTGGTCGCCGTCCGGCTGATTCGCGCGATCCCGGAGATGGCGTCCGCGTTGACCATGGCGGATTTGCTGGTGACGCCGACGCGGCAAACCGCGCGCATTTACGAAGGCCTGACGGAAGCGCCCATCGAGGTTGTGCCCTATGGAATTCCTCGGCCGAAGATCATGGCGGCGAGCGAGAGCAACCGGATGCGGTTCCTCACCCTGGGCAGTTTCGAGCCGCGGAAGGGCCAGGATATTTTGGCGAAAGCGATCGCGCGTCTGGACCCGACGATCCGCGTGCGCTGCCGATTCACAATGGCCGGCCGCGTTTTGGATGACGATTTCCATGCCGAACTGAAAGCGGCCGTCGCGCCCTTTGAGGACGTGGAATTAATCAGCGCTCTCGACCACGCGGACGCGCTTCGGCTCTTGAACGAAACCGACGTGCTCGTTCTCCCTTCGCGCGACGAGACGATGCCGATTGCGATCCTCGAGGCGATGGGAATAGGGAAGGCGGTAATCAGCGCCGAAGTCGGCGGAATCAATGAATGGATTCGCGACGGAATGAATGGGCTGCTCGTGGAGAAGGAAAACCCGGACGCTCTGGCCGGGGCTCTTTCGAAGTGCGCCAGCGACCAGGACTTCGTCGAGCATCTCCAGGCCGCCGGGCAGCGGACTTTCGAGCGGCATTTTACCCTCGATCGGTTCGCCGCGCGTTTCGCCGAACTGCTGATCGACCTGGGACAACGCGCCAGCATTTCGGCGCCGCCCGCCGATCGCTACCAGGAATGGATCGCGCGGTTCGATCGGGCCTCGGCTCCGTCGCTCCGGCGGAAATTGCGATCGCTCCCGCGCCAGCCACTGATCTCGGTTGTCCTGCCGGTTTACAATCCCGACCTTTCCTTCCTCGAAGCGGCGATCGATTCGGTGCAAAAGCAGATCTACGAGAATTGGGAGCTTTGCATCGCGGACGACGCGTCGACCGATCCGAAAGTGCGGCCGTTCCTCGAGCGAATCGCCGCGGGCGACGCCCGGATCAAACTGATCTTTCGGGACGAGAACGGGCACATCTCGGCTTGCTCGAACTCGGCCCTCGCGCTGGCTTCGGGCGAATGGTGCGCACTCCTCGATCACGACGACGCTTTTGCCGAAGAGGCGCTGGCGCGGGTCGCCGATGAGATCGAACGCCATGCCGAAGTTGGCCTGATCTATTCCGACGAAGATAAGATCGACGAACACGGCGTTCGCTCGAATCCGTTCTTCAAGCCTGATTGGAACCCGGAACTTTTTCTCGCGCAAAATTACATCAACCATCTTGGCTGTTATCGAGCCGATCTGTTGCGCGAGATTGGCGGTTTTCGCGAAGGATTCGAGGGTTCGCAGGACTACGATCTTGCCTTGCGTTGCGTGGAGCGACTGCGGCCGGAGCAGGTGCGTCACATCCCGCGCATTCTCTATCACTGGCGGATGATCAGCGGCAGTCTGGCCGCGGTTCCCGACGCGAAACCGTATGCGAGGGAAGCCGCGCGCCGCGCCCTCCGCGAACATGCGACCCGCATGGAGATGGCCGGCAAAGTCGTCCCCTGTCCGGAAAATAATGAGTCGCACCGATTCATCCATGCCGTTCCAGGCCCGCAACCGCTGGTGTCGATCATCATCCCGACCCGTGACCAGCTGGCATTGTTCAAGAGATGCGTCGAGAGCGTCCGAGACCGCACCGAATATCAGCCGTTCGAAATCATCGTGGTCGACAACGGGTCGGTGGAACCCGAGACGCTTCACTTTTTCGAGACGATCAAAAGAGATTCGTCGGTCCGCGTTATCGACGACCGGGACCCGTTCAACTACAGCCGCTTGAACAACCGCGCCGCGCGGGAGGCGCGAGGAGAAATCCTTTTGTTCCTGAACAACGATACCGAAATCGAGGACGGCAGCTGGCTGACCGAGATGGTGAGTCACGCGGCGCGTGGCGAGGTCGGGGCGGTCGGGGCGCGGCTTTGGTATCCGGACGGCACCCTCCAGCACGGCGGCGTCATTCTGGGATTGGGCGGCGTGGCCGGGCATGCGTTCCCGCACATCCCGCGCGGGCACCCGGGCTATTTTAATCGCGCCGTGCTCCAGCAAAATTGCTCCGCCGTTACCGGCGCGTGCATGGCGGTGCGCAAGAGTGTTTTCGAAGAGTTGGCCGGGTTCAATGAACGGAACCTCGGTGTGACCTTCAACGACATCGATTTTTGCCTGCGGGTCACCCAGCGCGGATACCGCGTCGTCTGGACCCCGTACGCGAACTTGATCCATCACGAGTCTGCCTCCCGCGGACATCAACGAACGTTGGAGGAGCAGGTGGAATTCGAGCGGGCCGTGGATTACATGCACGCGACGTGGGGCGCGCAATTGCTGCGCGATCCGTTTTACAATCCGAATCTCTCGCTCAATCCGCCAGGATTCGAAATTGCATTTCCGCGCCGAGAATTTATTTCTTTGGCCCGTCCAGGCGGAGTCGCCGTCTGACATCAGTTATCGCCGGAACTTTTCTGGCATATTCGTCCGGCGATCCATTCTCGAATTCGCTCCAGGGCGCCATGGACAGGTTCGTCTCGGGCGACATCTTCAGGTCCGAGCGCAGGAGAGGCTCAAATAATTTCAGATCCCAGTTCGCAAACTCCTGGGTCAATTCGCCGAGGGGAACATTGGGAACGGCCAGGCCGGCGCTCTGGCATTCCCTGGCCATGGCAATGATGGAGCGCCACGCGCGGTCGTGAGAAATCATCGCGCGCGGCGCCAGATTCGGGAAAATGCGGGCGGCGAAATAGAGATGCCCGGCCACGACACAAAGACCCAGGGCCGCGTTCAAAAGCGCACCTCGGCGCGAAGCGATCGCCCGAAACAATTCGAACAGAAACCCCACGAGGACCAGCGACGCGGGGATGAGGTAGCGCGGTCCGCTCAAATAATCCACGAACTGGTTCGGGGACGGCTCCGACCATTGCCGAACCGCAATCAGCGCCACGTCGGTGAGGAACAAGGTCGCGGCAAAAGTGTGCAGGACGAATCGGGTTTGCTGACGGCTGGCGGGATTTTTGAGGGCTCGGCGGAAGGTTGCGCCCACGAGGAAGGCGAATCCCAGCAGAACGACCAGCCCGATGGGCCACTGTTGACGGAGTTCCCAGGATTCGGGCCTGAGCAGCCCGGTGCTGAACAGACCGCGAACCGTGGCCAGGGCGAGGTTCGGAATGAAACCAAGCCACTCGGCCAGGAACTGCGTGGCGTGCCAGCCGTTCGAAGGAATGGCGGGCTCGACGCGCATGAACTTTTGCATCGCGATCGCGTGAATGCCCGCGAGCGTGGCCAGAGTCCACAAAGGCGCCGCCGTCCTGGCCGCGGGCGGTGAAGCCGGGCTGGACCGGCGCGCCAGGCGAATGCCGAGCATCGTCAGGATGGTGGCAACGACTGTTGCAATCCCCAGTCCGAGGAAGTGGAGAGAGGCGTAGGCCGAGGCGGCGGCGAGCCAGGGCCACCCCGTTTCCGCTGGGCGCGAGACGATCAGCATCAGACTCAGCCACGCGGTCAGGGTAAAGAGGAGCCACCAGATTTGCAGAATCATGAAAGGCCACGCGATAAAATCGCGCATCTGGAGCTGGAAAACCAAAACGGTCGTCAATGCGAACGCCACGGAGACGGCGCCTGGTTTCGTTAGGCCGAACGCGAAGCCGGCTTTGCGGGCCAGAAGGAAAAGAACCGTAGCGACCATGGCCAAAACCGTGATCTGGCGCCATTTCCAAAATGCTCCGTGGGTGCCGGCAAATTTTGCGGTTTCAAATTCCGCGAAGAAACCCAGCGGCGCGTAATGCCCCCAAAGGTTTTTGGTGAGAAGAACCTTTTCAAAGCGGTGCTGGACGCCTGGGTCGGAATGAGAAAGGAACAGGAACCAGCCGCTCTCGGCGCGGAGGAAAGTGCTGGCGGTTTGCCGATAAACGGCGCCAGTCAGGAGCCACCAGAGAAAAAAAATGACGATGAAGGCCCGGGTGTTCCGCCAGAACTGGCCTGCTATCCCCGCTTGCGCGCGATGAGAACCGAATCGTGCCATTTGTTGCTCTCGTTGTCGTATTGCGGCAGGTCGTCCCATTGCGTTTCGGCCACGAGAACTTCGAGGCCGGCATAACGCGCGACGGCCCGCAGCCCGTCGGGATACATCCGCCAGCAATCGACTGGGAACCGATGTTCCGGCCCGCTCGACGGCACGATGATGCAGCAGAGCCCGTTCGGCTTGAGCGTCCGTGCGATTTGCCGCGCGGTTTCCCAAAAGTATTCGGTGTGCTCGAAGGTCTGGCCGGCGACGATAACGTCGGCGCTTTCCGGCGCGAGTTCGCGCCAGTCGTAGGGGTCGCTCAGGACGACGTCGACGTTCGCGCCCGCGGCGAGATCGACCCCGACATACTTCCACAGCGGCGTCGCAAAGAGCGGCCGGTAAGTGCCGTTATAGTCCTGGCTGCCGAGATCGAGGATGACCAGCGGCTCGTCTCGGCGGGCGTCGAGATAATCACGCCGGAACGCCGTCATCTTGTCGAACGAGCTCGGGTGCATGGTCCGGGGAGTGAACGCCGGGCGTTCCTCTTTGGCAACCGCGTAGTCGAGAAGCGTCTTGCTTTCTCGGGACAAACTCCAATCGTGAGTTTGGATGCGCAAAACGAAGATCATCTGCACGCTCGGTCCCGCGACCGAAAAAACAGAGACGTTGCGCGCGCTGCTCGTCGCCGGGGCTGACATCTTCCGGCTCAACATGAGCCACGCGAAACACGAATGGGTTCGGGACATCGTCCCGCGGATCCGCAAGATCGCCGCCGAGATTCCGCGGCCGGTCGCCATTCTCCTCGACACCCAGGGACCCGCCATTCGCACCGGCGAGCTGAAGTCGGACCTGAAGCTTAAGCCGGGAGACATCCTCGAGTTCACGGTCCGGGGCGCCAAGAGCGAGGAGAAATATTCCGTCGATGTAAACTACGACGGGCTGGTCAACGACATCTCGGTCGACGACGTGGTCCTCGTCGATAACGGGGTCATGCGGTTGCTCGTCCTGGAAAAGAAACGGAACCGGATCCGCTGCAAAGTGCTTACGCCCGGCGTGCTCGGGTCCCGCCGCCACATCAATCTGCCGGGCGTTCGGGTGAACCTCCCGCCCTTGACGGAAAAGGATCTGAAGGACGTCGCGCTCGGCGTCGAGCTGAAGGTCGATTTCGTGGCGCTCAGTTTCGCCCGGAAAAAAAGCGATCTCCAGGAGCTGCGCCGGGTGCTGAAGAAATCGGGCGGCACGGCGAGGATCGTGGCCAAGATTGAAGACCAATCCGCCGTGCGCCACATCGGCCAGATGATCGAAGCGGCGGACGTCGTGATGATCGCGCGCGGCGATCTGGGCATTGAATGCCCGATGGAAGAGCTTCCGATTATTCAGCGCAAAATCGTGATCCAATGTCTGCGGATCGGGAAGCCGGTGATCGTCGCGACCCACATGCTCGAGTCGATGATCGAGAATCCGGTTCCGACCCGCGCCGAGATCACGGACGTCGCCAACGCCGTGTTCGAACAGGCCGATGCCATCATGTTGAGCGGCGAAACCTCCATGGGCCGCTACCCGGTCGAATGCGTCAAAGTTTTCGATCGCGTCGCGCTGCGAATCGAGCGGAGCGGCGGTGCGGGTTATGGCAAAGCCGCCATCCTGGAGGACGCGCGCCAGAAGACCTGCGCGTCCGCGGTCGTGCTGGCGAATTCGCTGACGCGGGCGAACCTGGTCGTGTTCACCCATCACGGGACGATGGCGCGTTATGTGTCGAATCTGCGCCCAGAGAACGCGCCCATTTTTGCCTTCACTCCGAACGAGCAGATTTTTCGGCAAATCGTGATCTCATGGGGAGTTCATCCCATCATGCTCGAGTTTGCGGACGACCCTCACATCACCATCGAGGCGGCGATCAAATATCTGCGCGACCACACACTGACTCATCGTGGCGATAACCTGATCGTTCTTAGCGACATGCTCGGCGGCCGGGACAAGGTCGATTCCGTGCAGCTGCGAAGCGTGGAATAAGCAAAAACGCGCGGAAGTTTCCCTCCGCGCGTTGCAAAGTTGCGATCCCAGCCGGTTACGCTTCGACCGGCAATTCGACGTCGACCGGCCGCTCTTTCTTGCTGAGCGCCCGCCGCAGTTTCGACAGCGCGATGTTCTGCAGCTGGCGGATCCGTTCGCGGGTGACACCGAACTTCTTGCCGACTTCCTCGAGCGTCTTGGGCTTGCCGCCGTCCAGACCAAACCGCGAAAAAATGATCTTCCGCTCGCGATCGTCGAGCACATCCAGCAATCCGCCGACTTCGTTCCGCAAATTCTTGTCGCGAAGCAATTCGAACGGCGTCTGCGCTTCTTCGTCGCCGACGATTTCGCCGAACTCGGTCGAATCGTCGTCGCTGATCGGCGCATCCAGAGACGCCGGCCGGATCGAGACCGTCTTCAACTGCGAAACTTTCCCGCTGGCGATGCCGATCTCCTCGCCGAGCTCGTCGTCGGTCGGCTCGCGACCAAGTTCTTCGCTCATCTGAAGCGAGACCCGGCGCATTTTGGAAATTTTGTCCACCAGATGGACGGGCAACCGGATGGTCTTGCTCTGGTTGGCCAGGGCGCGCTTGATCGATTGCTTGATCCACCACGCCGCGTAGGTGCTCAGCTTTCCGCCTTTGGCCGGGTCGAACCGTTCCACGGCCTTCATTAGGCCGATGTTGCCCTCGGAAATCAGGTCCAGCAGGGGCAAACCAAGGTTCGCGTAGTCGTGCGCAATCTTCACCACCAGGCGGAGGTTCGAGCGGATCATCAGGGCGCGCGCTTCGCGATCGCCTTTCTTGATCTTGGCGGCCAGCTCGATCTCCTGGTCGGGAGTGAGGAGCGGGATTTGCCCGATCTCACGCAGGTAAATCTTTATTCCAGTATCGCTATCTTCAGCAGCCATAAAACTTTTCATTGAAAGGGTGAGGGGGACCCGCCTTTGTTTTTCCCAGTTTCCCCGTTGTCACACTTGGGAGAGGCGCGTCGATGTCTCGTCTTAACATTTCGCCAAGTAGTTAACAACGTTAAATATTAAATATCGCATTTCTGACAGCCCCCGGATGGGTCTTGTTCAATAATACTCAAACCCCGGCCAGGCCCGCTGGTTAGAGACATTCTGCAGACATTTTTCCCTCGCGCGCCGGGCCGCTGCCGGACTTGAGAAAATTCCCGCGATTCTTCTTTCCACCGGCGGCGTTCTTGAGAAGAATCCGGGTCGATAACTGAGGGCGCCAGGGGAGTTATCGCCCAACTCCACCATCACCCGCCTCATGAAAAATCGACCCGTCCGTTTCCTCGTATCCGCCTCCCTTCTGGTAGCGGCGCAAATGCTCAACGCCCAGTCGCCGAGCCCGTCCGCCCTTACCTCCCCATGTCCCTCGCCGATGACTTGCCCAAACCGGATGGGTTGGGCCGAAGGCCTGATCGGGGCGAACGCCGGTCCGAAGTCGGTTTTCCCGGTCAATGATACGGAGATAAAAAAGGTCAAGGGCGTCGACCATCCAGACGACTGCGATTTCCACGAGTGGTCCTGGGAAGCGTTCGTCTGGGCCACGGCGATCGGGGCTGATGGCTATGCCCGGTTTAGGACGTTGCATAATGCCGACGAGCTTTTTGGCAATAAGGCCTCCACGGCGGCGGGCAAAGGGCCAAAGCCGCTCATTCTCAAGCCTCGGGACTTGAAACCTACCGGAGGACCCCAGGCCCGCTCCGGCGATGAGGCCGCACAGGCGGGCGGCGGGATGATCGTCGATCAGAATGGCCAGATCGTCTGGTATTCCACCCACATGAACGACGCCTACTTCAATTTCGTGAAGGCAAACAGCGGCGCGAACTATTCGAAGGTTCCAGCAACGAAAAATTTTCCCGTGGGGGCGGCCGTCTTTAAGGCCTCCTGGAAAGTGGTCGGGCCCGGCGACGACGCCACGAAGTTTTATACCGAGAAGAATGCCGACGTGCCGATGCTGGTGCCGAATCCCTGCGGTGGGATCATGGTCGATCCATCCGGCGCCACGCGAAAGGCGACCGTCGCGCTCGTAGGCCTCCACGTAGTCGGCGTTACGGTCAACCACCCGGAATTTGTCTGGGCCACCTTCGAGCAAAACAACAACGCCCCCAATCTTCCTGCGGGAATGGACCCAACCTCTGCGAACCCGGTCAGCCCACAGGGTTTCAGCTTTTATGCGGCCAACACCGCCGCCAACAAGTGCAACATCATGCCGACAGCCACCGGCCCGAACGAGCTCAAGATCAGCGACCCGGTCAAACAAACAGTGACCCCGATCACGAATGTGTTTCGGCTGTATGCAACCGGGAACGCCTGCCCGGCGCGCACCCAGGACATCGTCGCCGCGAACACTGCTTCGCAGCAGTCGCTTTCCCAGGCCGGCAGCGGGCGTTACCCGAACCCGGCGGAAACAGTCTGGGCTAATTACCAACTAATCGGCACGCTCTGGCTCAACGCGAACACGCTCAAGCCGGGCGACAAGAACATGGTAGCCGAAGGCATCGGCTCGGTTAATCTCGCCAACGCGACCCTCGAGACTTACTTCCAGGGACAGCATAAAGGGAAAAACGTCAGCTGCTTTTTCTGCCATTCGACTGAAGCGCACGCGCCGGCTAAGGAGGGCAAGAATATCAATATCAGCCACGTGATTCTCGGTCTGATCCCAGGGCCGCCGAACCCGACGCCGACGCCCACGTGCACTCCTGCCGCGGCCCCCGCATCCGCGCCGTCAGCAACGCCGGCGGCGTCTCCGACCGTATCTCCTTAGCAACGCATTCTAAACGAAGTCGCGACCCGCTTTCCGACCCCGATACCACGGAAAGCCGGCGCGATTGATCTTTTCTCGCGCGCTCTTCTTTGCCACGTTTTGGGTTCCCCCCCATGCTGGCCAAGATTTATTCCGCGGCGGTTTTTGGCGTCGACGCCTACGAAGTCGAGATCGAGGTCAACGGCGCGCATGGCAACCCGAAGATCATCATCGTCGGTTTGCCGGATACCGCGGTGAAAGAAAGCCAGGACCGCGTCACGACCGCGATCATCAACAGCGGCTACCATTGGCCGCGCGGCCGGACCACGATCAATCTCGCGCCGGCCGACATTAAGAAGGAAGGGCCGAGCTTCGATTTGCCGATCGCGCTCGGGCTGATCGCCGTCGCGGAGGAATTGGATGGCGCCGCCTTCGAGAAATACAGCTTCGTGGGCGAGCTCGCGCTGGATGGCGGGGTGCGTTCGGTCAAAGGCGTCCTGCCCGTGGCTCTGGAAGCGCGCCGCCAAAAGAAAGAGGCGATCTTCGTTCCCGCGGTCAACGCGCACGAGGCGGCGATGGTGGAAGGGATCACCGTTTACGGCGTTCGTAATCTTCGGGAGACCTTTCAATTCGTTAGGCGGGAATCGTTGATCTCACCGACCTACGGCGATCTCACGTCGTTCTTCGCCACGCACAAAAACTACGAGGTCGATTTCGCCGACGTGAAAGGCCAGGGACACGTCAAACGCGCCATCGAAGTCGCCGTCGCCGGCGGCCACAACTTGTTGATGATCGGCCCGCCAGGCTCGGGCAAATCGATGTTATCGAAACGGATCGCCACTATTATGCCGCCGATGGCGCTCGAGGAAGCGATCGAGAGCACGAAGATCCACAGCATCGCCGGGATGTTGAACGGCGAGCAGGCGTTCGTCTCCACCCGCCCGTTCCGCTCGCCGCACCACACGATTTCCGATGTCGGCCTGCTCGGCGGTTCCGCCATTCCCGCGCCTGGCGAAGTGAGCCTCGCTCATCACGGCGTTCTGTTTCTCGATGAGCTGCCCGAGTTCAAACGCTCGACGCTCGAAGTCATGCGCCAGCCGCTCGAAGACGGGAAGGTGACCGTGTCGCGCGCCGCCGGCAGCGTCACGTTTCCATCCGAGTTCATGCTCGTCGCCGCGATGAACCCGTGCCCGTATGTCTTCCGGAATCGGCGGAGTTTGTGCGAAGGGCGGGGTCGCCGACATCAACAAACTGCGCTTGCAGCTTGAAGGACACGATCATGTCATGCATGAAGCGCACCTCGCAAAAGAGCTGTTGGATAATCTGCTTTTGATCGGCGGGTTCGGTGATCCTTCCGAATGCCTTGGCTCCGCAAACGATTAGGCGAACGAGCTCCTCGACGTCTAACCCGTCGACGCGGGGCGTGTGATGGCGTGTACGATCAAGAGCGGCCAGATCGCGCCGTAACGGGGCCATCAATTCACCGAATAACTGCAAATCCATGTGTCCTGCGGCGAATGCTACGGCCAGCCGCCGCTGCTGCCTGCGGAGTTCCTTCAATTTGCCATCGACATCGCCGATCGTAGCGCCGGTTGCGCGGGCACCGTGGGAACGGATCGCATGTTCGACAATCGCAGTAAGCGTGGGGACGTTCGAAAGATGTTCCGCCGTGAATTTCCGCAACGTCGCATCGAGGTGATCTTTACGGATGCTGCGCATCTCGCATCCGCCGCTGTTCTTTTTGAACAGGTAGTAGTTCTTCTTGCAGACGTAGTATCCTAACCGCGAACCGCCCCCCGTCCTCTTCCCAGATGAGCAGTAAAGCCGTTCTCCACAGAACCCGCAGCGAGCGATTCCTACGCCAAGATTTACCGCCGTGTTGGATGTTCGTTTACGAACCCACCGACCGTGAGTTTCACCCAATGCCTTTTGGACGCGCTGGAAACAAGCTAATGAAACCGCCGGCTCCTGGATCACAAGGACGTCGATGATCTCGTCCTCGTCCCGTGCCACCTTGCGGCGGTCGCTTTGTCTGCCGCGGTCGGAGGCATACTTTTCCTTGCCGCGCTTCTGGTCGTAAACGCGTCGGCCGACGTAGATCTTGTTTCGAAGCAGATTGAACAATGTTCGGGATTGAATGCCGGTCCGACGGGACAGCTCGGCGTAATTGGCGATACCTTCTTCGTCGACCAAGCGAAATGCCTCAATAACCGGAAGAACGTCGTTGGTATAGCGGAAGGTTTCGGTTTCTCGATCGTATTCGACGCCTCGCGGGAGAGTGATCTTGCTGCTGGGGCACTTGCCGGCTTTCCGCTGTGCTTCTTTCGCTCCCAGCATGCGAGTTTTGATCAAACGGAGCTCCAGCGCCGCAAACGCCGCCCTGACGGATCCGGTAAAAACGCCTTCCCCGGTCGAAAAATCGGTTGCCGAATCGGCTGAATAAAGCGTGGCGCCGGCGTCTTCGAAAACCTGGAGAAGTTGGTAGTCTGCGAAGTTGTCGGGCCGCATCAGACGATCGAGATCGGCCACCACCACTCCGTCGACGTCCTTCGCCCAGACCATCCTGAGGATTTCTTGCACCTCAGGGCACGCCCTTACCGCGGTTCCCGAAACGTTGTTTATTTCAAATTCGGCGATGCGGTTTAAGCCCCGAGTCGCAATGATGCGCGCGATCGTTTCTTTTTGCCGCGGCACGCCGCCGCGATCATCGGCCGCCTGATCAGCGGTGCTGACGCGGACGAGCGATACGACTCTCGGAGGTCTCGGGTTCATCTTTTCGGATAAGCTCTTGGGCGAGGGCGAACACCCGGTCTTTGTCCCGGGCACGGACCGCAATTCTGATTTTCTCGACAATCGCTTCATCGTGGCGGGCTTGCGCTACCAGAATCTCCACGAGACCGCCGCCCACAGTCGAGGAAATTTGTGAACCCGAGGGCGGTTGTACGCTGCGGTTTCCTGTTGCCGTTCCCGTCCTCTTGACCCGCCCCACGGCAACCTTAAGTAGGACATTCCACGGGGAAACCAAGATCCTGGCGAAATTATTTTAGCAGCGCGATACAAGAACCCAAATTGGCTACTCGCCCCGGGGGAGGAAATTCAGTATCGGGCTTGAGATAAACTTCGAGTGAACAAGCGAGGGGACACGCGGTGACCGCGAAGCCGCATTGCTTATCGGCCCGAGCATTCAATGGAGGCCCGTCCGCGGATATACCGATCTTGTATCCTGTTTGGTGTGACGAATGATTCCCCGCGGGTCGAAACGTTCCTGGTGTTCGGCATCGAGCTCGGTAGCGTCCGTTGGAATTAGGCGTCCATGATACCAACTTCGGCCCGCGCGCGGTAAGGTGTTACCCGGGCTCTTTGATCTGGAGGCCGCATTATGCTCCCCGGACCATCGGCCGACGGCCGACGCCCGGACTGCCATTGCTAAAAATCGGCGGAAAGGAAACGGCGCATCACATCATCACGTACTGCATAAAAGTTCTCTCTGGCAAAGAGAAAGCGACGAACGAACGCAAGATAACAGTCGGGTAATATTGCTTACTCGTTACCTTGGCGATATACATCAGCCGCTCCACGTGGGAGCGGAATATTTTGATCTGTCCGGCCCACCGAAAGCGGTGAATGGCGATGAAGCGGCGACGTCCTGCCGGACGGCTGGTGGTAATTCGCTGAAGTTTAAGTCTAACGGAATCATGGGAGACGGAAATCCCAAAATTCATACGTTTGGGACGGTTCAGCTGTACACGTGGCGAAAGACGCTATAGCGGAGAGGTATTTTGAGGTTGCCACCGATGCAGCCGATGAGGCGATTATGGCGAAGCTCGCGGCGGAGGAACCAGCTAACTGGCAGCCCAACCCTTCAGACAAAATCGAGACACTATCTCAAAAGTGGTCCGATGAAATTTTCCCCATCGCTCGGGGCTCGTATGCGGGTTGAGTGTACAGACCTAAAGCAGGACGATTTCCATGGAGAAACCATTGCCTCCGGCAACGCGGTCGCGAAATCGAATACTGGGCAGAGCTACGAAGAATGGGCGCGCGAGGTAACCGCGGAGCAGGCGCACAAGGCTGGTTGGCGCCTGGCTTGCCTTCTCGGAGAATCCTTTGCGCTGATGAAGAGGTGCCGTGAAAGATGGTCGTGTTTGCGAAGACCCTCACGGCGCCGGGGCACCGCAGCCCACTGGGGCTCGATGTCGGCACCGATTGCCAGTTCCCAAGGGTGAGCGGCTGACAGGAAGTTTCACCCCGGCGGGTTAGAGCGTGATCGCTTTCGGCGGGCTTTCCGCAATTCGTCTTACTGTGGCATGAGTCCCGCTTTTTTTGAACGCCTAATGAGTGGTCGGAATCCGTATATTGTGTAGCGTGCAACCACAGCCCCCATCCTATTGTGAATAAGCTGTTGACAACTTGTCAATATAACGGCAAAGAAATCCTTGTTTTGAGGCTTGCGCGGAATTTCTCGGCCGTTAGCATCAGCCAAGGTAGGCACTTCGCCGTTGCCCCCTAATCGAATCATCGCCATGCACTACTCCAACCAACAACTTGAAGCTGAACTACAAAAGATTCCTACCGAACCTTCGGAGGTTGATCTCCCGGAACAGTTGCCCGCAAGTTCCCTAGATCCTCTCCCGGAGGTCGAAGAATTCGTACGCGAATACCAACATTACCAGGAACAAACCGCTGATCTTGATATCGGGACATATTGATTGAGGTAGAGTAGGCACGCCTCCCTCCAATGTCGTTCCGTTCAGCACCGGGTAATATTGTCCTTTGGCAGAGCACGGCTCCGCCCGATTTTTGTAACTTCGCATTTTGCGAGTCGCACTATAGGGCGCATTCCGTTTTGCGGAGGATCCTATCTCTTGTTTGCAAGCAAAAATCCCGGTCAATATTGGTGGAGGAGATTCGCGCCTCAGATAGCCCGCTCTTAACAGCCGAGAACGAAGCGCTAGCGTTGCGCAATAGAGAGTTTGAAGGATCCACAGTCCACCGTCTCACATTTTTCCAATCACCGGCGAATACTCCGCCGCAGCCGCACGAGTTTTTGGGATACGCAGTCTTCAAACTCGACAAATTTAAGGGTCGGCTCTTCGGCCACGTTTACGAAGCCGTCATTAAACCGATTCGGGGAACTAAACATAACACTTTTCTCCACACTCGAAGAAACTTCGATCTCGCGACCTCGGTCGGAGCGGGTGTGGTTCCGGGGGTGCTCTACGCGCAACAAAACAACCAAACATTCGCCTGCGCGCACGTAGCACTCCGGAGTGCGCTATCGTCGATTCTACCGCACGGGGAGGTAACCTACAGTGAGCTCAATGCCGTCGCCGGTGTTGACCATCAAGATCCAATGTCGAGGGTAGGTGAGGGAACCGGTCGTGGGCTAAAACGGCGGCAAATAGACGCGATACTGCACCACTACGGAGTGCCTTTTCGTCGCCTTATGCATGAACCAAATGTGGCGGAACTGCCGGAAAAAATAGAGTATCAAGCAGAGCTGTACGCCGCGCTCGAATCAGGGCGTCCTGCTCTGCTCGGATTTGCGCTCTCGCCCGATGCCCCGGGCTTTGTGCCCGCCCGTCATCTGATCCCCGTTATCGGGCATACATTTAACGACGACGCGTGGGTTCCTGATGCAGAACGGTTCTATTTCCCGCGAAACCAAGGCTATTTTCGTTCCGAATCGTGGCTGAGCACATACGTTGTTCATGATGATAATTTAGGACCGTACTATTGCCTCCCCCGCCATTTTTTGGATCGCCAATTGTTTCGGTTGTTGTACAGCCTGCAGCCCAAGCCTTCCTCCCTCAGCATCTCGGAGGCCGAGGCTCTAGCATTCTCCGCGTTGGCCGCCATTCACACTGCGATACCCGTCCTCGGAGTTCCTTGGTATGACCGATTTGCGGTGTACGCCCGAACGAAAAGCCTGATCCTCCGGTCTTTTCAACTTAATCGAAGACAATACTTGGACCATCTTGGTACCATCCGAGACGCGGCTGGAGAGCGATTTCCAGTGAGCGAGATTGCCAAACTAGAAACTGCACTTCCCGAGTATTTTTGGCTTTCTGAAATTAGCGTGCCCGAGCTGTTTTCGACAGCGCGACAAAAAGTTGGTGAAATCGCGTTTCCGCCCGATCGTATGGGGGATGGTCAATCCGTTGCTCCATTCTTTACAAGGTTGCCAGGGGTAATCATTCGGGGACTAACGCCTCAGCGGATCCAACCTGAAGGGCACACACCGCTGCTGACAATCACTGACCTTTAGTAGCACTGGGGTGCGAAAGAATTGCCTGCCACGCTCGCGGATGGGTTGATGGCGCCCGCGTTTCGAATGGCCGAGGAGCCCTGCGGGAGCAGCGAGACAGGAGCGTCTTAGGAACGCCGAGGGTGCGCGCCTCTCGGGTCACGGTCTTTACCGAGAGCGAGTTATTGTAGAATTGCGGAGGTTGTCGCTTGCTCTGCTGATTATTCTCCAGCCGGCTGCTTACCCGCCGACGAATCGTTTGCCCAAGGCGGCCGGCCCCGGCGTTCGAGATTGCCAAACCAACGCCACAAGAGGCATTATCAGCCTCCTGGTCTGTCCAACCCCCTTCTATGGAATCGGCAAAATCTCGAACGCGTAAATGGCCTATTTTGCGTTTCTTAGTAAGCACATTGATCCTATACGTGCCGGCGGTGCTTGCTTTTTCAGGATGGTCGGCACTTCTCGACGCTTTTCGACGTCGCGACTGGTCTGCTGTGGAATGGCGAACGCCTTTAATCATCACCCTTGTTCTAATCTGGGCTGTCTGGACTATTTTGGAAAAATTACGACTTCGCCGACAACGCAGCCTCCAGCCGACAGGCCGTAGTTATCCCTCAGATAACCCTGCTCCAACGGTCGAAATCGGTGAACGACCAGTTTACACAGCTTATTTTGGTGATTCTGGCGGCGATGTTGTGTTCCCGGTATGGTTCGGCAGCAACCGCTTTGGGACGTTCCCAGAGCACTTAGCCTTTGGTCGGGTAGACGTTGTGGTTCCGAAGGCACATCGCTTCGGGGAAACCGGTAGTAGCTTCTGGACTCGCTTGCGCCGATTGGACCTTCGTAATGACCATCTATCGATCGAGCGCATTGTTCCATTGATAGCCTACGATCTCTGGGAGGCTTTGCGCCGAGAAATGGAATACGCGCGAGAAGCAGGAGACTCGCCTCAAGCATTATTATTTATCCATGGTTACAATTGTAGTTTTGACGAGGCTGCGACAAGGGCCGCGCAAATTGGCTTCGACCTCAAGATTCCGGGGGCAACGGCTTTCTTCAACTGGCCCTCGCGTGGAACTCTGGCCGGCTATGCTGCAGACGCGGCGAGCATCGAAGGGAGCGAGGCCGCGATCACGAAATTTCTCATCGAGTTCGCGCAGAATTGCGGCGCCGACAAAATTCATATAATCGCGCACAGCATGGGGAACCGCGGACTCCTGCGAAGTCTCCACCGCATCTTTGCCAATGCAGAAAAACGGACGGCAGTGCGCTTCGGCCAAATCTTTTTGGCGGCGCCGGACGTAGACCGCAATTTGTTTTTGGGATTAGCCCACGTCTACTCGGCCTTTGCTGATCGAACCACGTTGTATTCTTCGAACGCGGATTTCGCCGTGCATCTGAGTGCCAAACTCTATGCGGCCCCTCGAGCGGGATATTTTCTTCCTTACACGGTCGCGGAGGGAATTGATACCGTCGCGGTTCCATCGTTCAACATCGATCTTTTGGGACACGCTTACTTCGCCCAAGCGGAAGCCCTGCTGCATGACATGCACGACTTAATTCGCCACAATGAGGCACCGCGACTGCGCCAAAGACTGGAGCCGCTAATTCATGGGAACGAGAAGCTTTGGCGAATTCGTGCCTGACGATCCGAAATCTGTATCGGCCATGCCTGACCCAACGGCCACGCTATAAAAGGCGTCAAGCGTCGGCCGAACGAGATTGGGAATTTAGCTGGCGGGTTACATGCTGAACGAGATCGTCGGCCTGGGACTCATGTCTTCGGTGAGCCTGTAACCCATAATCCCGCTTCATACGCAGTTAAAAAGGGTCTCAATAGCCAAACGGTCGGAGAATTGGACCGCACCCGCCGCTACCGCAAAGCGTTACCGCCCGGCAGGTTGTAACAGCCGGGCGGTAATTCACGCGTAGGTCCGAAGACCTACGCAATCTGACATCATTGCGCGTTCATTTGCGCAACTGATTTTTGGTCACGCGTAATCCCCAAAGCAGACTACGCAATATGACTCTGTCGACAGATAACAAACATGCGGGCTCCGATTAAAAAAGGCAAGCAATTTTTTCTTTTCGCGGAGCCCGTTTGAGAATGACAAGTTTGGCGTTCCTCGCGCATTCATGCAGCTCAAGACCACTTCCGAACGAGGACACTCTGGCCAACGCGATGAACGCGGCCATCGTGGCTCTCTCAAATGTCTTGGCGAACAACAATCCCGCCGACATCCAATTAGTGGACCCTTCCGTGACCCCCTTGGCAGCACTTGCCATGACATAAAGGGCTATTACGCGTTGAGGCACCTATCCCGGGGGACGGGAATTTGGTGCGCCGCCGGTCAATTTTTGCTTACAAAAGCAGCAAGGTTTTGAATCGCGCCCAAAAGGCTTGTCTTGCCATCTGCGCTTTCGACGCTACCGGCTGGCCTATTTGTAACAATTTTAACTAAACGATCGAAATGAGAGCGTTGTTTCCCGCTGAAATTCGGTCCCGCTTTGATCGCTTTTTCCATGAGTTGGAGTCGGTCGCCGTCGAATCGATCGGCTACGTTTTGCAATACATTGGCGGCATTGGTAGTCCTTCTGTCCGTGATAATTTCATTCTCCCAAACCCTCAAGAACGCTATTAGGTCGGTTCTGCGTGCCTCCCGGGAGCGCTGCTTCGTCAGTCGATGAGCGAGGAGGACGCCAAAAATACTGCCGCCAACGCTCCCGCTAAGAAAGCTGACGATTATCGATATTACGTCTGGCATATTGTTGTCGGGGGGTGCTGGAGGGGCATTCGGTGAAGTCGTGGAAGCTTTCGGCCAGCTGCGTTATATGGTCGAGATTTACCTAATTTCGGGTCTCGACGTCTATCTAAAAGCGCCCCTCGGAAAAACCATGCCACTGCATTCAGCTGCAGGTTCGACTGAACACGCGTGCGCAAATTCGCTTCAAAGTCCTGTGACAAACCAGAGCCGCTCGATTCGCGAAGTAGAAAAGACTTCGAAACGCATGCGCACCGAGTCCGACCCCTTGCCCGTCATATATTCGTCTTGCGCCAACAATACAGGATTGCGAAATCACCGATTTCAGAACAACGCTTTTCGTTTCAAATCCGTACGTCGGTTCGAGGGAAAAACGATGCCTTTTGAGAAATCGCATCGACGACGTATGATCGCCCTTGTTCTAGCACAAATCCCTAGCACACACGTGCCGTGCCGTTCAGACTGTGGCGCAGCGAACGCCCGAAGTTTTGGTAGACGCACCGTTTCCCGTGCACATGGGGCGGCCCACAGGCCGTAGTCGCGCCTTTGAGACCGCATGTCGTCCATTTTGAAGATCCCATCTACATCGCAAGTCACTTCGTCTCCGGTTCAAAATTCGGGTATGCCCCCAGCACGACTACCGCGTTATTCGTTCTTTGTCCGATCATCCGCGCTACTGATCGTCGCGGATATAATGCCCACAGCGACTCCCGAGCTGTTCACGCTGCAGAATATCGAGACAGCTTCAGCCTACGCCGCCACTTTTACATTCGGCGGAAGGACCGTGATGGCAACAGAATGGATTTGTACGCGTTTGACGCCGCCCATAACCGCGTCGATACAGTGCTCTATCGCAAGTTGCGAATCGTGGACCTCTGCGACCTATAGGTCGACCAACCGCTTATCTGCCCAGCGCCCGTCCTGGTTCAGCGCTTCGGACGACATAGGCCGCCGCATTCGGGACCGATCAAATCGCAAGTGCAATTCTCCGCTAATCTGGTGAGCCTTAGACGAGATTTTCCGGCACCTTTAAGGAAGCCTGCCCGAGAAAAAACCCTACGAGATTTTGGTAACCCATAGATAGATTTCTCGCGTCCCCGACGCTCTTGTGTGCCTCACCGCTCCAACCTTCTCAACGCTTCCAGCCCCAATTTGCCGCTATCGCAGGAGAAACTCTTTCGATTTTCTTATCTCTGATGCGAAAATAACAAGCGCCGTTTTTGGCATCATAATACCGCGTTTGGGGCCCGACGTTAATCTTGTTTTCAAAGATCGGCTTTCGGTTTGAAGTCATAACTTGCACAACAGTTGAATACTCCAACTCTAGAGATAGGAAGCCATCATGTTTCTTCGGCGGAATTAACAATTCTGTTTGCGTAGGAGCTACACCAACGCGTAGTAAGACCGCTGCTTGTGTGTCATTGTATAAGACCATGACAGAATTTTGCCAAGGCACGACTGGGCCTGATAAGACAACGAGGTTTTCAAGTTTAAGCTCAAAGGGGTAATCGCGATCCCCACGTTTGCCGGCGTCGACAATGCCGACAGCGCGCGCTAGTCGCATATCATAGGGCGCTGATTGCTGCCACTTGTCAGGAACAACCAGTCGGGCGCATTTACGTTCGTCATCCTCCTTCGCATCCGAGGCATTCCTGAATAATTCAAGGAACGATCTATCTCCTACTAGAACACCGGTTAACGAAACCCGTTTCTGGTTATAGCGAGCAGGTGCTCTGAGCACCGATTCGAGGTCTTCAGCGCGTAGCTGCTTAGAGGAACCGAGCACTGTGAGTGCCAGCGCCAGGATTATCCCCTTATTAATAGGGATACCCCAGACCCGGAATTTTCGGTAACGGTTCGCCTCTAACATATGGAATAACCACCGGCCCACCTTTATAGTAACCCACGAAAACAGCCGCCGCAATATTAGGAATCCTGGCAGCTTTCATCACATCGTGGCGAGCTTCGCCACTTTTATAGCTGGCGTATCCATGTATATAGCCGACCAAAAGGCGGTCCTCCCTGGTGTTGGCGACAGTCGTGGTCTGCGCCATCCTGTTCTCTCCTTCAACGGATGTAATACCGTTCCCTTGATGGATTTTCGTTGTTACAAGCGCTCCTTCCAGTGTTTCGTTCACCTCTGACTTATACTCAATTCCCTCCGTCGTGTGCTGCGATCCTCGAATCGCGTTTTCGATGTCTCTTTCGTTTTCTAGAGCGGCCGTCAGCACGGCCTTGGGATCGACAGCAGGAAATCTTTTCATTTTGTCGCCTGCGTGTTTACCGGCACCCGATCCCCCGCCGCCCGCTCCGCCGTCTCCCGCCTGCCAGCGATTAGATGGCATGCCGCCAACCTCCCTGTCCCAAGCCGAGAGTCCATCGGAGCCCTTGATCCAATCACCACCGCCGTCTATCGTTAGACGACTCAAGCCGGTAGGATCACTATTGTTGACCGGATCATTGTGGCAATAGCGGTAGAGATTGTAATCCCCTGCCTCAAACTCCTTCGGATCGGGCTGCATGAACCGGCCTAGTTCCGGCTGATACAGCCGGGCGCGGTAATCGTAAAGCTTCAGTTCGCTCAACCACTCACGACCTGTAAAGAGGAACCGGTTACTAAAGCTGGAGTACGGTAGGTCGGAGCTCCAGCCATTGGAAGCGCTGTAGCAATGCGGGTAGCCAAATGCGTCGTACTCGTATTGTTCAACGAGGTTGCCCCCCGAATCGGTCAGCATCATACTGTGCCCCCGGGGATCGGCGTGATGATACAGCCATTGATAATTTGCCACCGCGAAATCCGCCACGATGTCGTCAACGTGGTTGCCTAGCATATACATTTGGCTGTAGGTAGTCGGATTGGGCCCTTCCTGGATCAAACTGATTCCATCGTAATAGAAATAGGTGGCCGGGTTACTCCAGGCTTCGCCTGACGTGCCGACCCAGCGTTTCACGCACCGTCCGAGAGGGTCGTACCCGAACCACATCGTTCCTCCGCTCGCAGGACTGGAGATCGATACCGGCTGGTTTAGCGCATTATAGCTCGCCGTGATCCAGCCATCAGCCATCGTCACTCCGTTGCCGGGGGCGTTCCAGCCAGGGTAATTATCATCCTCATAGATGCTCGACGGCGTCCAGCTCGAATATTGATTCAGTTTATTGTCGCGCCGGACAAAGCTCGTCAATCCGCGGCTGGCGACGTAATTGTTCGGGGTCCGGTTGCCCAGGGCATCATAACCAAATCCATCGTAGCGGTTGTTTCCCGCGCCGGAGTTCGCCGGGTCGGCGGCGTTGTACCAAGCTTCCACCAGCTGACCTTCTTCGTCGTAGCGGAACCGATCCCCACGTCCGTTCTCCATTGGGTTTGCGGCCGTATTGGAGCTTTTCTGGAAAGCGGTTATCCGGTCGCGATCGTCCCGGTAGACGGTCCTCTGGGAATAAATTTGGCCACCACGCGAAACGGTCTCCTGGTTGAGGAGCCCGCGTGTATCGTAACCGAAAGCGGTGTGCACTCCGTTAACGTAATCCTGATAATCGAGTTTGCCATCTTGGCGGTAATGATAAGTCGCAAAGGTAGCCAGCCAATTGTTATTCGAATCCGACCAGCCCGTCGCTGAAAGCTGGCCACGCGAATTGTAATCCCGTCGGACACTCAGGTGATTTGGATAAATAATGTGCGATACAGCCCCGTCGGGATAATGTTGATATTGGGTCAGGGCGCCGCCGCCGCTTCCCGCGACCGTGTTTTCCTCGGTCAGCACCAGTCCAGCGCCGTCGTAGGTGTATTGGATGGTCGAATAGATGTTGCAGAGCGTAACGGCGCGGTTGGCGTCGTCCCATGAGCGCTTGATTTCCGGAGCAGCATCGTTGTCCCAAAAGCTGCGGACTTCCCGCCCACGCGTGTCATAGGTTGTGTGTTTGGTCTGTCCCTTGCGGGTGACCGACCGCTCGACCTGGCCAAACCCATAAAAGGTCCACTCGGTGCTTTGATCGGGGAAAACAGTGGCGTAGGGGCGCCCGATTTCATCGTAGTAAAACGAGGTAGGCTGGTCTTCCGTTCCACCATCGTCCCTCGTGCGGTGGGTTATTACCTGGGCTAATTTTTTCATCGGGCCAAACGGCCAATAGTTCAGGTCGGTGATATGGTTGCGTTCGTCAGTAAACTGGCGGGGCTGGCCGAATGCGTCATACGAGCGCCAGTGCTGGCTCCGCGCGTCAGGGAATGTAACGTCGGTCTTGTTTCCGGCAAAATCATAATCAACAGTGGTGGTCGAGCGGGAAGCCTGATCGGACCGCTTCGGCTCGATCGTGTCCCTCAGTCTGTTCCGATTATCGTAGGTGTAGTCGGTTACGCGGCCGAGCGGATCGGTGTAACTCTTCTTTTGTCCGTTCTCGTCGTAGGTGAAGTGGTGGACTTCGAGATCGGGGCCGCTGGACCAGGCTCCATTGGAAGCCTCGATCACGCCGGTGTATTCATCCACAATTCGATCGTTGGAATCAAACCAGCGGGCCGTAATGTTACGATTGCCGGCGCCGTCGTAAGCGGGCTCTACCTGGACGCGCCATTGCTTGGAGGTGTGGGCGTATGGGCCGTACCCTTGCGCGCCAAACCAGCGGTCGTAATACCACGTCCACCGCCGAGCGTTAGAACCGGTTTGCGCGGCTTCTACCTTCTCAACGGGACGGCGATAGTTATCGTAGGTGTAATTGGTTTGCTCGAGAATGCCCCCGTTGGACGCGATAGTCCTGACCTGGGTTCGGTTGCCATACTTGTCGTAGGTGTATTCGACAGATGAGCCGCCAAATGCTGGCAAAGCGATTAGCGCAGAAAACCCGAGGACGAGGAGAATCCTTTTTATCGGAATCATAGGATCAATTGGGTCCGCCCCCATCACACCCCGGATAAGCGACGGGGTAACACGGATCCGACGGTGGCTCCGGGGTCGGTGTGGCCGTCGGCGTCGCAGTCGCAGTAGCCGTCGCGGTGGCGGTCGGCGTGGGGCTGGGAGTAGGCGACGGCGGCGGTGCACACGCCGTCTGCGGCGCGTCCGGGTACTCGACCTTGGTAATTTGATGGCGGCCGTTGTAGCTCATCCTGGTCGCAAAAGTGCCGGCCGCCCGTGTCCGGCCGTTTGTGCTCGTCTCCACCAGGTCGGCCCATTCCGGGTGGTTGCCTCCCCCGTAATAGGTGTAGCTGGTATAGTCCTGGGCCGAGATCGCTTGATCTACCGAGTTTGATTCTTGCAGAAGCAAGCCGCGGCTGTCGTAGGTCATGGAGATTACTGCACCGCTCGGAAGGTGGTGGTTCGTGACCTGGTTAAAGCCATTGGCCAGTCCATTATCGTATTGAAAGGTTTCAGAGCTGCCATCCGGGTAATCAATCCGGGTCACGCGGCGGCGGGAATCGCGGGTGTAGGTGGTCGTGTGGCTTGTGGCGGCATTTACCTGATGTGTCTCGCTAAAGACCCAGTGGTTATACGGATTATGCATTCCGCGCGCGGGATCGATCGCCTCGGAAGCTCCCGGATTAACCCGGTCGTAATGATCGACGGCGCCGTCAACGCGGTTGATGTATTCCGGCTGGCCGCTGTCGTCCTGGCCGTAAGTAGCCTCCGTCATGATGTTGCGTCCATCCCAGATGTGGCGCGGATGGCCGAAGGAGAAATTCTGCTTTTCGAATGGGGCAGCGGCCTCTCCCATCCTCCAGAAGTCGGTTAACTTGCCCAGTTGAAAGCCGCGGCAGACCAACGGCGGATCGGCGGTTTGGGCGGAGGTGCCGAAGTAGAATGTGCGCGAGTTGCCTAGTCCGTCGTATTCGGTGCGCAAACCGTCGTCGCAACCAATCGAAAAGCTGGAAACCGTAACGCCATTGTCGCTCTTCTCCGCGGCGATCGCGTACGGCTGGGCGTGGATATAATTCGGGTGATATTCCGGAGGCTGGTAAAGGGTGGGACACGCCTCGCCTCGGTAACTGTAGCGGATGATTGCCATTGGCCCGGCGAAATGGGGATCATCGGCGCGCTGCAAAACTGGCTGCGGCGCACCATTCGGATAGACGCACTCGCCGGGATACTGGTCGACGTGGTCCCAGCATGAGCCATAGGAGTAAAAGGCGTTTACTTTCTGCCCGGGTGGCGCACCCGGAGTCGGGTCTAGTTCGTTTTCATAAAAGACGTTTTGAAGGACAAGAGCGCTGGTGCTGCCACTGTTTTGGGGGGAACCGTCGCTATGAGCATATTGGTAGGTGACCGTCTGGTTGATTCCGGTCCGGTTGGGTCCGGTTCCTCCCTCGACTTTGGTAATGACCGATCCGCCGCCCGAGAAATAATCCCAGGTGAGCTTGATGAATCGACCTCCATCCTGCTCGATGTACTCCAGATTGCCGTCGGCCTTGTAATACAGCCCGGTCCGGAGGCCATGGGGATCGAAAACCTCCGTGGCGACGAAGTTCACAAAATGGACTGAGCCACCATCGGCCAGGCAAAGATAAAAGTCGGCCCCGGTGTTGGGGTCCATGTTGCAAATATGGTCGTGAACTCCCTCACCGCCCTTCGTAAATTCCAGGAGCTCGCCAGCAGTGTAGGGTGGTCCCCACACATTCTCGCTCCCTTCTACCAACCACTCGCTATGTGAGAGCCGAACAATTTTAAAGCGGGTGGTGTGGCCATCGGGAAAAGTAATGTTAATCGCGGTGACGTATTGGTTACCTTCCTGGTCAGTCCCGCGGACAGGCGTCGGCGGGACTTCCTCGTACACCGCCGTCCAAGCCCAGGAATGAAACCAACCCGACCAGCCGAAGCCGTCGGGCGTCCCGGCGCTTGGATTATCCCAGTTGAAATCGAGCGAATTCCAGTAACGGGTGAAATCGAGCCCGTAAACACCCAGCGCCCCCGGCACCTTCAGGTCGTTGACGATTCGGGTGGCATTGCCGCTGTGGGCATCATAGCTGCCCCCGGTTTGGATCTGAGACTTCAGCGCGCCGGTATCTCCGGTTGGATTGGGGTCGGTCGTCGTACTCGTCGTTTGGGCCTTAAGCGTCACCAATCCGGCGGCGAGGCACAAAAGCAGAATCCCCAGTGGCCTGGTCATGGCCGGCCTCCCATTCTCACTTCTTCTGCCTGGACGTTTGCCAGGGACGTTCGCGCCAACGACACCACTGTCTCGATCATGCCGCAGCGGACAACGAAGTGCCCGCGGGGGGCCCCCTCGGCCAATTGGCCGATCACCACACAGTCGCCGCCCGAGGATACAGTGAGCACCTGTTGCGGTGGGTTAAACGTAAACCCGTTAGCCGCGATCACGACGACGCGCGCACCGGCCACCCGCCGATCGAACTGGAGCCTTATCGTAACCGGCTCCGCGCCGGTCACGAAGGCCCAGTCAGTTCTTTTCCCCCGTCTCGCCGGGGTCTGCGGTCGCTGGCCGTTCGGTCGCCAGATCTCCACCCGCGGGGTGAGTCGTTGGATTTCGGCGACATCCGACCCGGCCAGCGGTCGAGCCACAGGCCGCCGCGGCGGCGCTGGCAGCGGCGGCGATGGCGCAATGGGCGACGGGACATCTGTCGGCGCGGACGCTTTTGCGGAATCGCCACGTAGCGATAGCCCGCTGACGACGAACAAGGCGGCGCAGAAAACCACGAAGCCGATAGCAAAAGATCTCTTCACGCGGCGCGGTTGTAGGCGGGCGCGAAGAATCGAGTCTAGACAGACAGATTGGGAACACATAGAAACACCTTGCGAACGCAATCAAACCGTCTGGCCAATCCCCCGACCAATGCCCCGTAAAAAAGTTTCCCGTGCCCTTCCGCCTCTGCCGAACCACCTCGATCTAGATGAGGCTGCGCATAAGACCGAACGGCTGACTGAAATCCTCCGCAAAGTCGCGGTTAAAAACCAGCGGACCCAGCCACGTGCTTTCTATTCAGTCCGTGAAGTCGCGCGATCCTTCCACGTTACTCTTTCAACGGCTTGCCGAGCGTATGGTCATCTCGAGCAGGAAGGACTGTTAACACGTGTGCGCGGTTCGAAGACGCTCTTGCAAGGACGGCACTATGACCGGCACCTTGAAGTGCGAGCGTTCGTCGGGTTGCCCGCTTGCCTGTCTTCGTTCATCACCATCCAGGCTTATCGCAACTTCTTTATCAAGATTCGCCGCGAATTGCGGCTGAGGGGATTCGCCACCGCCATGGTGTTTTGTGAAAAAGATGAAACCCAGACCGCCAAATTAAGCGAGCGCCTAAAGACTTACGAAGTAGATACGGTTATCTGGTTTCAGCCACCGCGGGAAGCGGCTAGGACCGCGCCATGGCTGGCCGATTTCGGAATTCGAGTTATCGGAATTGCTCATGGGGGATTTCCATCTATTCCTTGTCGCTATGATGTTCGAAGGGACCAAGGGATTAAAGAGTTGCTCACGGCGTGGAAAACCCGCCATGCCGTAACCCATGTAACCTTGGCCCAGTCCGGAGAGGAGCCGTCTTTCGCGCTCGAAGAGATAGCGCGTGACACTCTCGATTACCTCGGTATCAACTCGACGGTAGCGCGTTTCCAGGGCGAGCGAACTGACGATTTTCTGCGCTTCCTGCGCGCCCTGCAAAAGAGCAGAACGGACGGAATTATTTTTCCCTCAGCTCAATTGCCCTCGAAACTATGTTTTCGAGCTCCGGACGCTGTTGCCGATCTATTGCGGACGCGGCGCGTCGCATTTTTTAATGGTCCCGTCACGATGCCCTTCTCAAAAGTACCTGATGCCCAAGTGGACCTTGTGGTGGTCGATTGGCAACGAGTCGCCGAGCAGATCGTCGACGATCTAATCAGTCAAGCAGCGTTTCAGCAGGCTGAATCGACGGTCGTGCACGCCGAGGCTAAACTGGGCGTCCCGTTGAGTCAGTTGGCGCACACAATCTAGCCTCGACAATTTGCACTCCAGCGTACATTCGAGAAAAGCAGCGGCGACTAACACCTCTCAACGGACGAAACGTTGTCGCCGGGGCCAAAGGGCTAGTGAATAATGGTTTAGCCGCCACCTACCATCACTATGACGGTTGGAACACGCTCGCAGTAAGGCCCGAACGCCTGGCGCCCCGCACGCGCGTATGCGCACGGCAACCGCGTGGATAAGATCGTCTGGGTTACAATACTGCGACCGGAGAGCAGTCCTATCACCATTACGACCCCCGCGGCCATTGCACGCTGTTGACTGACAGCAGTGCTGGAATCCTGTAGCAGTACGAATACGACGCCTTCGGTCAGTCATATTTCTTTGATAGCGCCGGCAACGCCGTTGGCGCTTACGACTAGTTCAATCACTGGCAGGGCTATTCTCTGTCCGGCAACCGCTTTCTTTTCACGGTCGGGAATGGTTGCCTGACGTTCGACTCTACGATTACGGGAGCCGTCTCTATCCGTCTTCGGGCGCAATATTGTAACTCCAGACGATCTCGTCCACGCGATTGCCATGCCGAATTGCCGCTATTGCAGGCCGGTCGCGTCTGTTGCTCGATATGTTTTTGACCAACTCGACTGTGACGGAGGAAGTCGTAAGCGTCTCAACTGCTTGGAAATGATGGTTCGCGGGAACCGTTGTTTCGGCCACGCGTAAAGACACAAACCGCAGTCTTCTGACGACGAGTCTCCGAGATAATTGACGCCCAATATCCAGTGAGTAGGGTGCTCCAGTTGGCAGGCTGCGGCGATGCCAAAGGAGGCGGGCACGCCTTCAAGTTTAGCGAGCAGCCCGCATCCACGCAGTATCCTTCGTGCTTCGTCGTCATCCAAGATAAAAACGATATCGTCGGGTAACTGGGGCTGGCTTCTGTCAGCTTTCACTGGATTTGCGGGAACGCGCCGCTTTAGCTGTCCGAAAATTGTTTGTACGAGACTTTCTTTTTCGGATTTGGATCGCCTGCGCGATGATCTCTGCAGTCTTTTCGGTAACGAATTCTCTCTACCTCACATTCGTCTGAAAAGCGCCCAATTCTGCTGGTCCCTCGCTCAACCGCACTTCCAAAATTCTTCAGCTCCTTTGGCAACCGCATTCAGACGATGGGGCAGATGGCTTTGCCGACATTGCCCATGCCGTTCACTTCGTCTCGAAAATGGGCTCGAGCAATGTGAGAAAGGTCGAAATGAACAGTGCGAGAAATGCTGCGATGGCTCCTCCAACCTTCCGTGATCGCAGCGTGACGCGCCGAAACAGGGGTTTCAAAATCAAGCGCCGGTCGATTAAAACTGCGCGACAACCCTAGTCTTTGATATATGGACTTTGGCAGCGTGTTTCGTCGGGTGATGAGCGGAGCACACTCCACATTTACCACCTCGTTTGGCGCAAAACCCGCAGTAATGACAGTTTTTGCACGCGTTGCAGGGAGAAGCGCCAACGCAGGTCGCTCCGAAGGATGATGCCGCGACGGCAATCCAAATTGCCAACAGAAGGAGGAACGTTTTCATGCAACGGATTAAATCGAAAGCACGAAACCGTTGCAATACAATTCCGTGGGCAGAGAACAGAGCCAGCTGTCTCGAATCGCCGGATAAAGAGATTCGCCTCAACCAACCGATATTGTCTTGCGGCGTGTTTTGCGAGTTTGGTAACCTCGTGTCCGCCCAAATAAGCCCCGAACATTCTCCCTATGGCCTTTCAGCTCCAATTCATCGGCGCAGGCGCGCTTGAGCGTTTGACTCGAATCGCCACAGGTTCGCCAGCCGTCGGAAAAATGACAACCCAGGACGATACTGTCAAAGTCGCCCCGCAAACGAACGGGTCTGTCAATGCCGAGCGAAAACATCTAGAAGGCCTGCTGAAAGATTGTTTTAACTTTAACCTAGTCTTCACTTCCGTTTTTCTCGCCGGATTATCGCACCTTGAAGAACCAATCCGATTGGTCACTCTCATCGTTGGCACAACTATTTCCCTTTTGATCAGTTTGGCGATCTGTCGCACGCGCTTGTTAGTCGGGAAGGTTCTTGATGATCTTAAACAATCTGAGCCAGATCTTCCCTATGTGAAATATAGCAAACAGATTGGTTTACCGAGCGCGAATATCTTCTCATTGCGGTCCCTTTCATACTGACTGGCCTCTTCGCTTTTCTGGCTGCCGTCGAAATTGTGAAAATGCTACGTGATTGCGGCGATTAGAAGTCGGATTGCAGGAACTCTATGTAATTATCGTTAATCAAGCCGGTCCCTCAACTCGGTGACTTAAATGCCATTAAATCGGCTTATTGACTCGGGAAACCTGATCCAGCCGCCGCCAGATGTGCAGCGGACATCGTTGGGTTTGGATGTTGTCAGTCGCTTCATCTGCAGCACTTGGGACGAGGCGGTAGGAAACGGCGGGAGCCCGTTCGATGCGGTGGTTGTCGGCGCCGGCATGTTCGGTGGTTATTGCGCCGAAAAAATTTTCCGGTTCGGAGCGGCGCGAAATCTCCGAATTTTGGTGCTGGAAGCAGGTCCGTTTATGGTTTCGACGCACGTGCAGAACCTGCCCCGGCTTGGGCTAAATGTGCCGGGCGCGATGTCGCCATCCGATGATGACGGTCACGCGCGGGAGCTAGTTTGGGGCATGCCATGGCGGAGCAACGTGCCCTTCGTCGGACAAGCTTATTGTTTCGGTGGCAAATCACTCTACTGGGGCGGTTGGTGCCCGCGGCTGCTCGCCAGCGATTTAGCTGCTTGGCCACCGACGGTGGCTCAGTACCTGAATCAGAATTATCCGCTGTTGGAACAGCAGACGGGCGTCGACGAAAAAACAGATTTTATTCAGGGTCCTTTGTTTAATCTGTTGAAGTCAAGAATCACGACAGTTATCTCATCGGCTGCGGTAGCAAATCTGGATTCGGTCGAAGATCCTCCGCTTGCCGTCCAAGGGCAACCCCCGGCATCGGGACTGTTCAGTTTCGATAAATACAGCAGCGCTTTTCTTCTAGCCGACGCAGTGCGCGAGGCCGCCGCACAACCGGATGATCAGCGGCGATTATTCGTTGTTCCTAACGTGCATGTTATTAGACTGGTCGCCACCAGCGGAGTTGTAACAGGCATCCAGGTGTCGGTTGGCGGCGCATCCAAGTTTCTTCCGATCGGCCCTAATTGCTCGGTAGTTCTGGCGGCGGGAATTATCGAGTCAACTCGCCTTGGCTTAGTTTCATTTCCAAGGACAAATGATCCCACGAACGAATTGATGGGCCGCAATCTAATCTCTCATGTGCGGTCGAATACCTTTGTGCGCATACGTCGCTCCGCCCTGGACTCAGGCAACGTCCTTCCGACTTTGCTGCAAACAGGCGCGGTCTTGGTCCGTGGAGCGACTCCGCTGGGAAAATTTCATATCCAAATTACCGCGTCGGCGGACGCTGGCTCCGGTTCCGACGCTTTGCTATTTAGCATGATTCCCGATATCGACCTCTTGCAGGCGACACTGGCTAACCAACAGTCTGGGTTTATCAAGATTACGCTGCGCGGAGAGTCGGAGATGATCGGCGATACTACAACTAGCGTTCCCAATGCCGCTGGCCGTTGGATCAACTTGAGTCCGTTTGAGAATGACGAATTCGGCGTCCCTCGAGCATACATCCAGTTCAAGACCACCCCGAGCGAGGACACGCTGGCCAACGCGATGGACGCGGCCATCGTGGCTCTCGCAAATGCCTTGGCGAACAACAATTCCGCTGACATCCAAATCAGCGGACCCTTCCGTGACCCCCTCGGCAGCACTTACCATGAATCCGGGACGCTCTGGATGGGCACCGACCCCGCCACGTCCGTGACAGACACGAACGGACGCTTTCATCACATTGCCAATGCCTATTGCGCCGATCAGTCTCTGTTTGTGAATGTCGGATCGGTGAACCCAACGCTAACCGGACTAGTCCTGTCTCGGAAGGTAGCGGAGGCCGTAGTTGCCCGCGCCAGCGGGGCCGTACCGCCTCAGTAGCGTAGAGAACCAAGTCAGCCGACCCGAATCGCCGGCTAAAGAGATTCGCCTCACACCTCAATACGCATCAATTTGATTATCTCCAGTAACGCCCTTGTTAAGAATTGCACAGGTTTCGCTTGCCAAGCCTCTCCAATCCGGGCGTAATGTTTGCGTGAAGTTCCCCTGCCCCTCGACCGTTCGACTCGCTGTTGATCTGGAAAATTAATGCCAACCGTCCGCCGACCTACGAATCCGACAACATCTATTGCCAAGGAGTTTTCCGGCAACCGATGGATCCTTCTTCTTTGGATCTTTATCACAGGTTTTGTATGCGTGATATACCCAGTGATCCTGATCGCAGAATTTTGGAATGCGCCTGGAGGTCGGACCCTTGAGCTCTTCAAGCTTTACCCCCACATGGCGCTCATGCCGTCGCTACTTTTCTGGGCGGTTTTTTGGATGGCAGCGTCATCGCTAGGCGCAGCGTGGAAAGACAAATCGTTACGGCCAAAGATTATGCGCAGTGCCCTGCTTTGTCTGCTTATTACTATGCTTGTGACCTACCAGGAAGTAACCAGCAGCCCGATAATGCTTTTCGAGCTTAGGCCGGACCGCGGAAGCGACAGCACCTGGTCGACACTTTACGCAAACACTAGGGAGATGCTAAAGAAACCCAGGCCCCAACCCGCCCCAGACGAAACAACGGAGGAACAGGTGAAGATGGATCAGTCTCTCAGCCATGACTATTGGCGGGATAAACATAGATTTTCAATCACCCGTCCGTTTTATATTGCCGCATTTTTCTTAAGTATATTTGCATTGGCGAACGTAGTGGCTGGCCTTTCGTATTTTCCCGAGCTGAGTGCAAAAGAGGAAGATCGATATCTTTTCCAGCTCCTAGGTGGGTTTTTCTGCTATGCCTTATGGTTCCCAGCGCGGTTTTATTACAACCTCGAAATCAAATCCACATTAGTCGGTTCTTCGGAGAAACTTCCGGGCCGCGATATAGTACTGTATTTCGTCGGTGCCGGGTTTCTGGTTTTCGTTTGCGTGCGGCTCATTTCAGAGGTTGATCGATTTCGCAGGATCGGCACACTGTTAGGTGTGTTTGCCTTGCCGCTCATATCCGTATTCGCAACAAAGTCTTTAGGGAATGTTTTCGGGCTTTCGAGCAAACCACTAACATGGGTCACTTTATTTGGCGTATTCCTTTTTCTATTCACTATTTTCCGTAGCGTTTTGCCAGTCCCTGAAGGTCTGGCAAAAAGGTCGCATAGGCGAATCGCGCAAGGACGCGAAAAAATTGCGATAATTTCGAGCTCCGGCTCCTCTGTTTTGCCCTGCGCCGATAGAAGGAGCGGGTCAGCAAACGATCGTCAGAATTGTCCGAAGCAAAAAGGGGGTCATTCGAGGCAAGCGCTCTCAAACGCGAAATCGCCGAGCGCGTCGCGCAGACTCAATGCAACAGGGTTTCGATTAGAAAGGCCAGGCGCCAACCCGCTTTGTGCATTTGCTCTTTTGTTCTCTCGCCAGCCCAATCTTCATAACTGATCTCGTCATTTGGCTTAGGGACGACTTCGCCCTCTGCCACCGCCTCTCCATGAAAATCTCCCTTCTTTACCTTCTTGAATTCCACCTTTCTGTGGGCCTCACGCGCTAGAGGCAACAAATCAACCCTGCGATCAAACTTGCTGAATGAACGCGCTGCCGGGGGGACCATCGCATAAGAAATCCTCTTTGATGTTAAACGTAGGGGCCAGCAACGATTACACGGGACGACGCCGTAATCTGTCAACACAAAAACTGCGGAGCTCGTTTTGGATATTTCAAACATGTCGACGTTGCTCGGCTCGGTTGCCTGAAAAATTCGTAAAGCGGTAAAATGGGAGAATTCGTACATTGCCGGTACGTTCGGCTCCTGACCGCAGGGTCAAACAATTCAAAATTTCCCGAACCGAGTGCCGCGGCCTCATTGAATCATCCAGGCCGAGCTGCTCCCGCGCCGCGTGCGCGAGCAGGAGCACAAGTGAGAGCCAATTGGGGGACGACGAGCACAGCGCGGTGTGGGAAGTCCATCGCGTTCCAATGGGTTTCGACTGCTACGGCCTGAGCGTTCCGAGATGGAAGTCTGTGGTCCGGCGGGCGCGCCTCAAGCGACGAGCGCGGCGCTTGGGGCGGGAGTGGACACGGGGTTTTCCATTTCCGGAGTACGCTCTGCGCGCGAGACCAAGGAGGCGTAACGGCCCAGTTTTTCCTCGAAGCGGTGATGGTAGAACTCTGGCAGGGCGTTTGATCGTGCTTCGTGGAAGGCGCGGAAGTCCGGATCCGACTTCAGCCGGCGGTGGAGTTGGCGGAAGGCGGCGAGGTCTTGCCTCATGCTGAAGGTGCGCAAGGTGTGGAGCAGGCTCAGGCCAAAGGAGGGTTTGGTCGTGCAGCGCCGCGCCAGCATCATGGCCGATGTCATGACGGAATAGATGTCGATGAGTTTCTGGTAATATTCGGTCGGCGGGTAGTTCGGCATTGTCGTCACCAGGTAGGGCGTGTAGTAGAAACTGAAGGGCATGGATTTCAAGATCTTGTCCTGGGCCAGCGCCCGGTCGTAAAGCGGCGTGTTGCCGAAGGGCGTCGGAATGTTGATTGTGGGCCAGACGTAGGGGAGCGCGCGGATGAAGTTCTTGGTCAACTCGACCGGTTCTTCGCCGTGGTCCACTTCGCAACCAAACATAAAGTTCGCCTGCAACCCGGCCACGTACTCGCGCAACGTGCGAAAATGCTCGACTACCTGCGTTAGTTTCTTACGGCCCACGACCGCGCCGACGCCGGCTTTGTTGGAATAGTTGGTCCACGACTCGACGCCGGGGGCGATATAAATGCAGTTGGTATCTTTCAATCGCTCCAGCCGCGCCCCGCGCAGGATCGAGAGCGAGCTTTCCATGATGTACGGGTTGCGGGAATTTTCAGGAATCTTCTCGATGATGCCGAGCACTTGATCGAATTTCACCCCGAAGTTCGGATCGTGGTAGGCGACCATGACACCGGGCCAATGTTTGGACAGGTACTGCAGGTCCGCTTCAAGTTGTTCCAGGGGTAGCAACACGTAGGGACTGTTCCAATCGACGCAGAAATCGCAGCTATAGGGACAGCCGATGCTGCTGAGCAACGGCACGGTGCTCGTGGCCGCCGGTCGCCCGCGCACGAACACCGCCTTCGCGATTTCCGGCATCCGTTCCTGGACGGTCGGGAATTCCTTCAACGGCCGGCCGCTGGTGATGATCGAACGCCGTTCAAAAGCCCCGCGCAGAATTTCGCCGACGAGTTCCTTGTCGCAGTTCTTGACCACCAGGTCGAAGAAACGAAGGGAATCGGTCGGGAACGACTTCGCGTGCGGTCCGCCGAGGACAGTCAGGGTTTTCTCGGCGCGATAGAGTTTGGCCAAGGCATAGGCGAGCGCGCTGGCTTGGGTGTAGGTCGAGATAAACACCACGTCCAGGTCATTCGGGAGAAGATTCTTGGGATTCTCTTGTCCGTAGAATGTGGCGTAGAAAACCTGGTGCCCCAGTTGGCGACACCACACTGCGACCACTTGCGGGGTGATGCTGCAATAAAACCGCTTGAAATAGACGCCGTAGGCGCGGTCCACCCAGTTGCGCGCCTCGCAATCCACGAGCAGTTCTATGATGCCGACTTTCATAACAATAGCAGGTTGGTCATTTCATCCAGCCCCGCTATGGTCCCGCGCCTGAATGCCATGGGCGGGAGCTTTATCAGGCCGCTGAGTTTCGAGCTAAATTTCAGGAACGCGCGCCCGAGCTGGCCATTGCCTTTGAAGAAATCGAGATCCCGGACGCGACCGTAGTTTAGCTCAACTAGCCGCGACGCGCCTCGGGCCGGGTTACTGTCGACGTAAGTGTCCTGAAGAAGCAACGCTTCGACCGCCGCGGCCCGATTTGGCGTCAGGCAAACAAGACACAACAGCGACACGCTGAAAACGGGGCGGCAGGGGAGCGCTTTGTTCATAGGGAGAGCGATGTTCGGTGGCCACGGTTATACTGGATCGCTGAAACTCGCGTCAATCTCTTTTCGCCGCGGGATACGATGGCGAAGGAGGAGGGACGGGCGTTCGGCTGCGAGAAGAACCCCGGCCACGCCGTAAACACAAAGCCCGACACTGACCAGAGCGCCGGCGGGCGTTATCATAATCTGGTGGGCGGTGCAGTATTTGGCGACGGCGTGGATGACCGCAGCCGAGCCGGGAACGCCAAGAAAGTTCCTTTAGCGGCTCTCCAAGCTCTTCCAACCTACATCGCTTGTGTCTGTGCACGTCGCAGCAGCGCAATATTCCATTTTTAGAACGGGATGGATTTCCCAGTTATTGTGTCGTTTCAGGTGACGTCCCAGAAAATGTTCGGAGTCAAACATCAGCAATCCGGTTACGCGCACTAATTGTCGCCCTCGTACGTCGATCAGCGGCTGGAGTTTCGCCCTTGAGAGGTTGGGATGATCGAGTCGCACGCGTGGTGTGAATTCCGCCGTCTCGGAATCTGGTTCGTTTGCCGCGAGCGTTGGTTTTTTCAGCGTCGGATCCACCAACACTATGTGGTTGTCCGTGTCCTTAACCGCAGAGAGTCCGCAATTGCAGCTCTCCTTCGAGCCCGCTCTGGCGACCAGCGCATAGGCCACCACTGTGATTTTGCGGCCTTCGCCGAGTCGCGCTAACTCGGCGCGGCTGGTGGTTTGCCGGGTGAAGTTCTTCGGATCGGCCAAGTCTTTCATCCACTGAACCGTTTGCAGAGTCGCTCTCTTATTGTCTGAACGAATATTTTTTCGCCTGTTCAAGTCGGGGTCGCCGCCCCGGCCTTCATCCGGGCAATCGCGAATGTCGCTTGCACTCGCCGAACGCTTGGCGGTCGAGGTCTTGGAGCGCGTGCGATGCTGCTGCGCCTCTACGGTTGAACTGAAAACAAAGACTGCGAGAAAAAATGACAACAAAATTTGTTTCATAGGGTTCGCGCCTTCCGGGCGCGGCTAATCTGCCACAATCCTTTCACACGGTAAAGTGGGAGAACTTCTACGCGCCCGTTCTTTGCCAATAAAATAGCGGTGCAGATAACCGAGCAAATCTTTTCGACTCGACGAGATGTCATGTGTGGTATTCTTGAATCAACGAAACCGCTTCCACTTTAGCGGTGAGGTGGGTCGAGAGAGTACAAGTCCCTCGACCCACCAATCCGTTTATCCCGCAAGCATTGCGGTAATCACAGCGAGCGCGGGTTCGTAGAGCGACGGTTTCCGGCGTGAGGGGTATTGGCCCTGCCTGCTGTATGTCGTGCTCATCGGCTCTTAGTGACTGCCTTGCTGCTCGTGGTCGGTCGACATCACTGCACCCCTTTGGGGCAGCGGAGATAGCCCAAATGTCTGTACTGGTCTATCCGACGGTCCACTTCTTCCTGGCGGAAGAAGACGGCCCTGCCAACACGGTAAAACGGGAGCAACCCCTCGCTACACCAATTCCAAACGGTTCTTTCCGTGACGTTGAACATCTTGGCTAGATCTTTGGTTTTGATGAAACGTGGGGCGGTTGTTACCGCTTCCACATCGGCTAGATACCGCGGTTCTTGTAAGTGTTTTTCAGTTGCGCAATCGCGGAGCTAACATCTGCACGTGCCTGAGCTTGGCTGCGGAAAACCTCCTCGGGGAGCCACTCATGCGGATGTAATCGGCTAAAGTCACCGCAACCCGGACGGCCAACCTGGAAGTACTCGGCCGCCGCCTTGGTTTGCGCCAGCTCAGCCTGCTGCACGGCGTCGAGGTAGTAGGGGGCCAGATTGATAGGATCCGATCCCATGAAGTCCGCAGTTACCTGGAGGTTCCAAGTGATCGCCATCAGATGGGAGCCGAAGGCGCGGCGGAAGCCGTTCTTTTTGCTTTTCACGCCCGCGTCGGCCAAAATCGAGGCTCGCGCGTCGCAGAAATCACCGTAGACCTTGCCGTAGCATTGATCGGCATCGTCGATCGTTTCCCCCTCCACACCCGGGATGATCCAGCGGTTCGGCTCGCCCTCCGCCTCGGCTTCTTCCTTCTTGTCGATGATCCACGTCACGGTCGCCGGAGACAAGTGCGGAAGACGGGACTTATGGCGGCGTGCTGCGTCTTTGGAGATTGTCAAAATCGAGCGGTCGGGTCCGATCACGATATCGGAGAAGCGGAGGCGCACGAGTTCCTGGAAATGTACGCCGGTGTCGAAGAGGAGCGCCATCACGTGCGTCCAATCCGAATATTCCAAGCTGTTATGTGCAGCCTCGAGGATTTTGCGCTTCTCCGTGGTGGTGTAGGCCTCGATCTTGTTTTTTCCGTCGGGGCGGTGATCCTCGGGATCGATTTCCGCAAGATGAGCTGCCGTCAGCTTATCCTGTGGTGGTAGCGCGCGCATCGTTTTGCGGGCGAACGCGAAAATAACGCGGAGCGCTGACAGATATTGCTTCGCCGTGTAATAGGTGACGCTTTCGCCGAGTTCCTCCGCAAACCATTGCTCAATGTCGGTGAACCTGATGTCGGACATATAGCGGGAGCCGTGTTTCTTACCGAAGCGGTCGCCGACGCTCTTGAAGCGGCGACCTTGCGTGCCGTTTTTCATTTTTCCTTTCTCGCGGAGGCGACGGGTGATTTCTGTCATGACCTCACCAAAAGTGAGGCGTTTTTGTTCTCTCATCTCTAGTACCTTTCTTCCCAACTCTTTTGCTGCTTCGGTTAGTGTTGGCCGGGTATTCTTGTCCGGATAAATAACGGTTAGGACCTCGTTGGCCCCGGCCGCATCGGACAGCAGACGCAAGGGGTGAATGCCGATTGGGCCGGCGATCGACTTGGCCTGAGTCGCGAGTGCGCAGAGTTCACCGCTCTCGGCCGAAAGGGCCGCCGCCTTGCCGCCATGCCTCATTTTCCAAATGCGCTTGGCTTCCGCGTTGGCTAACGCCACGGCTTCGGTTTTCGTGGAACGGCTTCGGCGATGCTTCTTGCCGTCGGCACCTAGTTCCAGCCAGCGCCACCGCGGGGGTTTGCCGTCCTTGGTGGCGGTGTAGATGATGCCGATTGAGACGTCTTTGTAGACGCCAAAGGCGATCGGTTTGTTGCGTTTTTTCCCTGGGTTAGGCATAGCCAGAGAGATACCGTCTGCGTTCCAAGCGAGATCGATGGAACCCTGCAGCGCGAGTTTGCCCAGCGCTTGCGCTTCAACGGCCGGTATGCTGGCTGTGAACGTTGGGTTCGCGCCCATTTCGAGCGTGAGCTTCGCCGTCACCTGCTCTAGCGCCTTTTTGGGCGTGCTCATGGCTCGCCTCTCCGCAAGGTGGCTGCAATTAGCCCTGATGGACGGCCATCGATCGGCGAAGCCGTCTTTTCCAAGCCGGGCGCGATTCCGGTTCTGGCAGCTCGACTGGCTGCCGCAAGGGTTTCGCTGGCTAGTGCGAAAGAGTGCCACAGATTACATTTTGGGCCTTCTCCCTCGTAGAAATGCTCGAAAATGTATCTTCGTACCAGATACAGTACACAAGGTGTGCCATACGTACTGTGTGCTTTTCCGGAAAGTTCCGGAAAGCTCGCTGTGACATTAGTGACACGGGCTTGCCGCAAATCTGCACAAATACTGATTCGCTCTTCCGTACGACAATCCGACTGTAACCGAAGAGGATGTCTCGGGTGGCGCTCAGCAAGGATGGATCGGCGAGGTTCGATCCTGGTCCCCAATAGGTACGCGCTGGCGCAAATCCAAGAAAAATGTTTAACAATCTACGCGATGGCGACAGCGTTATGGTAGGTATAAGCGAAGGCTTGACTTTTTGCGACGAAACTGCCACGCTCGCGCGGTAGCGCCTGGTACCAGATGCCGATAGCGGCACCAGCCGAGGGAAGGGGTGGTGCGGAGGGCCGTAACTTCAACTCCCGGCTCTCTGTAAAGGTGCCTTTGCCGCTTTTCACCAAGGGGTATTTGCCAAAAAAGGGGGCGGTATCTACCGCCCCATGAACCAGTACCCATTCGCAGTTTTCCTCAACATCGAGCCCGACGCGCACGAGGTCTTCGCATATCAGTGCGTTGAGTTTGTCGATTATTTCCTGTTCCAATTGGAGTCGCTCGATCTCGATGAAGCTCTTCGAACCGCTCACACCCATTACCGGTTGCGCGTGCACGCTCTCGAGATGCTTACCTATCGTTGCAGCGAATCGGCGATCAAAGACCGGCTTGAAGTAGCGCGAGCAGAGGAGCTGGCGCGCGATGCGTGCGAGGCCGTTCGGCTAATGTTTGGGACCGACCGCAAGGCCCTCAGCACAGCTTTTGATGCGCTTGATGGGCTGAATTTGGGTGGGCTTTTAGTCGCGCGCACAATCAGCTCGCCTCCCCCTCCACGGGATTTGGCCGGCTGGAAATGCCTTCATGAACCGCCGACAAATGGGCAAGTCGCGGCCATCAGACGAGCCGCGCTCAACGAGCCATCAATCGAGCTCGACGATAAACCACCGCGCAAAGTGGTGCTGACGGCGGCGCAACGATCTGCCTCCCACGACCTGCAGCACTTCTATATGCTGCATCGGCGCGACGAGGAGATCGCTGGCATTTTCACCCGTCCTCAACCGTTGGTCGTCGCGCCGACCGGATCTGGCAAGACCTTCCTGGTCCACAACTTCGCCCGAGAACGAGCGCTCCCGCTTTTGGAATTGGATAGCGGCGGGTGGATTCTCAGCGGCGCCTCCACGAAGCCCTCGACGTTCATCGCTCTGCAAAGCTTTATAGAGGAGCACACCAGCGGCCTCATCTTAATCGACGAGCTCGATAAATTCGGCACTGACAAGGAGCAGGACGGCTGGAATCGCGGTGTTCGCCAGGAAGTATTCGCGCTGCTGGACCGGCGCATGTCGGGGGTCGCCGGCTGGAAGAAGGAGAGCACCGCCAAGCTCGCGCGTTTTTACATTGTCGGCTGCGGCACGTGGCAATCCATATTCGACCGCCCGGCTCCAATCGGGTTCGTAGAAGGACAGCGGAACGTCAAAGCAGACCTCCGGGCCCAAACCAGTATCCCGATCGAGCTCTTGTTTAGATTTAACGCGAATGTGATCCTGCTCGGCCCCCCGACGCGCGCGGAGTTTGCCGAGCGAATTGTTGCCATTCACCGCGAGCTCCGCCTGGATCCGCCGGATGATCTGGAGTCACTCACAGCGGAGGCCGAAAGCAGTGGACAGAACACCAGGTGGCTCGAGGGATATTTGTCTCGCGCCCTGCGCCGGCACCCGCGCAAAATTGCGTTGCGCCAAATTCCGTTCGCATTGTCTCCGGCGGAACGAACGGCTTCTTCTACGGAAAGGGAGATGTCATGACCGACGCTCTGGAAAGAAGGCCAGATGCATACTCGGTCGCCGTTATTATTAAGTGCGTGTGCGCTTGGTGCTCGCGCGTCCTGCGCGACGGCATCGAGCCGGTCACGCACGGCATCTGCGATAACTGCATTTGCGAACTGTGTGGCATCACCCCCGAAGAACTTTCCGAGCGACGTCGCGAATTCGAAGAGGAGGAACAGCAGTGAAAATCCTTCTAACCGCTGATCTTCATGATCGCCGAACCTGGTTGGAATGGCTCCTCAAGGAGGCGCATAACTACGAACTGGTCTGCATCGCGGGCGACTTGCTCGATATGTTTGCCGCCGATGAGGGCGGCCAGATCGATCACCTCCGTGGCGACTGGCTGCCGAAGATGATCGCAACGGGAGTGCCGCTCGCGGTGTGCAGCGGCAACCACGACCACGGTATGATCACCTGGCTCAATCACATAGATGTCCCAGGCAAGGTTGTCGGCGATGGCAGCACGCAGCTACTGTCGTTCTCCTCCGGAGAACAACTCATCGTTACCACATGCCCGTATTATCGGAGCTTTAATCGCCGCGATTCAACTATGATCGAATTGTGGGACCAAGGCGCCCGTCTCCGCGACGAGTGGTTTGCGCCGTGGCTCGTTCTCCATCATGAACCGCCGGCACAGTTTGCCCCCAAGCCCTTTACTGCCACGCACTGGCTAACGCACCGCCTGCAGACTTATCGGCCCTCATTCGTTTACTCCGGCCATATCCACGTGTGGCACGAAATACTTTGCGGCTCGGGTATGGGGCGCCTGGTGTTTCAATGCGGGGCAGCGCCTCGACGCCCCGAGACCCAATTACCTCATCCTCGATACCGCTCCGAACACCATAACGCGTTCGAATGCTGCCGGTTCAAAGCAGCCTTAGTTGGGTCGAAGAACGCGAGTTCGACTTCCTGGAGTAATTTGTATGGGCTGCATCACGACGCAGGAGGGATCCGAATGGATTCATAGCCGGTGGCGCCGACACCGCTCGCGTTGGTGAAACTCATTGTGGTAGACTATCTACTCGTCCACACTGGAAGGAACCCCATCCCCATGTTGATCTTTGATATCGAAGACGCGTTACGACCAATCGACGTACGCAAGATCTTAGCGCTCCTCCGAATCGGCCTGGAGGAGTACGAAAACGATGAGACTGAGTCGACGTATCGCGATTTCTGCAACGTACTTACTGAGGTTCCACCTGGTTGAATTCGTATCGAGTCGTGCCGCGGTCCGTAATGATGTCGGCATACAAGATTCGCTTGCTATAATCTACAATGTAGGTCGTTGCCTCGCCGATAGTAAGCGTGGTCTCCCGGAAATGTTCGCTCTGAAGACCGTTCAAAATCTCCTGAACCGTCACTTCCCCGTTTACCGTAATACGCTTAATCACGAGAGGCCTCTGCTCATGGCTCCGAATAGTTAACATTTGTTTCTCGGCCCCGGGAGCCGCGAGCCACTCGACCTCGAGGTCGAGATTAGTTGTGCGGCCACAGCCCGCGAAAAGCGCAAAGACAAGCAGGATTGCTGCGAAACGAAAGCCGAACGACATCAGAGCGAAGCGGGTGACTGCCTCAGGGATTCTATTCATGATGCGCTGGATGGTGAGCAGGGAATGCTCCGACGTGACTGAGTAGGACTACTCGGGAGTAGAGCTACTCGGACGGGCAGAGCCTTATCTCCTTACGCGGAGCCCTCGCAGCTTGGTACAACCGCTCTCGAAGGAGAGCGCATGTAACTAGCCCCCATCCCCAGCCGCATTCGTAGCAAGCGCGCTCGAACAGCTTCTTCCCCCAATCAACCGAAGCGCTCGGAGCGGGGGCGGTATCTGCCGGCGGTTTGATAAAACTCCAGCTCAACGAAGAAGGCGAGGTTAAGAGGTGGCCACATCGGGTCCAGCTCATCCTCGTCGAATATTACGACTGCCAGTTTGGCGGGCACTGGGCTCCCCCGCAAACCCTGCTCGAGTGGCTCAGAACTCAGTTCGTGCGCGCAAAATCGGGCAACGTTCTTCCAGATGCATTCGCGCCGCTAGTAAGCCGGCTGCCCACAAAGCGCCTCACCGTTCGCTTCTTCCATCCTCCAGGGAAACCGGCTTATCTAACCTTCGACGAAACTACCGACTCTGGCGACTCCAGCAGGTTTGAAAACCTCGGCCTCACTCCCCGCCAAGCGGAGATCCTAGGCTGGGTTGCGCAGGGAAAACGAGATGCCGAGATCGCGAAGATCATCGGGAGCACGACACGTACGGTGAGCAACCACGTCTATCGCATTCTCCAGCGGCTCGGAGTGGAGACCCGCACGGCCGCGGTTGCTGAGGCCGAATTTCGTCTGCGGCGCCAGCCATGACCAGCAGACCAGTCGTGATCTCGAGATGCACAGTTGATCGTCGCCGTACTCCAGACAAAAAGTGTCACTATACGAGTAGTCCTACTCTGGTCATGCGGAGCAGGTGCTGCTTTTTCTCTTAGTCATCGATTACCCAATGACGCACTCCGGAATTTCCATTCCGCGCCGACTCTCTATAATGACGCAGAAGTTGAATATACTTGTGGTTGACGACGAAGCTGCAGTTTCAGCGTCGATTTTCTGGGCTTTGAAACCGTTCGGCCACACCACCAAAGTGGTAACCGACGGCGAGCAAGCATTGGCAAATCTGACTGCCGATCCAACGATTGAGCTCGTCATAACGGATCACTCAATGCCCCGGATGAGCGGCCTCGAGCTCGTCAAGCGACTCCGCGAGACAGCCTACGGTGGAAAGATCCTCGTACTCTCGGCCCACCTGTCGCAGCAACATCGCGCCGCTTACGACTCGTTAGACGTGGCAGCGATGCTGCCGAAGCCATTTGATGTCGACGCGCTTCGGCAAGTTATCGCCGAACTTTTTTCCAATCCATCTGCCGTTTTATGAAAACAACACTGGTAAGTCTAATCATCCTTGCGATCGCCGGAACTGTCTGCGCGCAGTGGCCCTCCCCTACACCTGAGCCGAAACCGTCGCCGACGGTCCTCGAACCGGCCGGGCCTGAGCATCCATATTCCGTGGTTGAGTACCGGTACCCCGACGGGATGGTCCGTCTCGAAGCCACTAACCAAAGCGACTCGGACCAAGTGTACCACGTCGCCTACAGTGACCTTCTTAACACGGATCGGACCTCTAATATGGCGAAAATGCTTCTGCCAAAGACCACGTTCGAACAGGGTGCGCGGCCCGGTCAGAGTTGTTGGATTGGCGGATTTCTGGCGGCGGACGCAAATCAACGTGTCGAATACAAGTATCGGCTCACCATGACTTCGCAACGCAAGCAAAAGGAGGCTTTTGATGTTCATCTCGACGAGTCAGGAAAGAAATCCCACCCAAAACCGCCGGAGAGCGAGTGGGGCAAGTTGCGCACCATGCAAGAGGCAATGAACGCTGGCGATGCCAAGCCATTCGAGTGGGTGCGGGATCCTGTAACGCATCGGCCGACACAAATACTCCGCGCGGGCGAAGGGACAGCCGCGGAGGCAAGAATTTACGGGCACAAGAGCCCCGAGGAATTTTCCGCCGCGCTGAATGAATTGATCAAAGGCGGCATGAATCCGGCGCAGGCCTCCTTGAAATTGCAGGAGGAAGCGCTTCGAGATTTCCAGGAGGGAGTTGAGAAAAACACCATGATAGTTAGTCGCGCGGCCGACGGAACGCTCCAGGAGCGTCCTGCAACTGCCGCGGAGCTAGCGGCCCTGAGGAAGAAATACGCGAAGTACATGAAGTAGCCCGGAATCCAATGTTCCGCAGTGGCATAGGTCGCGGCGACTAGCTGTCTCGAAGCGCTAACCAGAACAGTTTTTCGAGTTCGCGCCGCGGAAAACTCGGTGCGCTGCGCGGATTCGCTCCATTAATGCGTCCTTGCCGCGGCTGGGGAGAGGCGCTTTCGACCTGCGGACTGGAGCCGGTATTTTAAGAATCGCCGCGAGTGACTTGATGTGCTGAGGCCCGAGATGTTGACACACGGCATCCGGATTTTCGCGAATTCGGCGTTGTTCGGATTTGTAGAGCCGTCGCCAGCCCAGGTCCTTGTATTTTTCGGCCAAATCGCGCGGGCTTGTAAGGGGCAAATCTGGGCTGGTGCGCCAAGCTGTCATAGACTTCCGAGATACCGCCGAGCCTCTTAGAAATCGTTACTTGGGCGGATTGTATGGCGTCGTTCCGATTCGTTGGGGTATCGGGATGTGCGGGCACCCACGCCCGCATAATTGTGTCGCCTTTCACTCCGGCGCCGTGCATAAAGGCATTATGCACAGCCCTCCATTCCCTCGGTCGCTCGGTACCCTGATTAAAGCGCTTCTTGTTGCGGCGGTTGTCTGCGTCGGCTCACTGAGCTGCAGGTGCGCGTCCGACAAGAGCACGATCTTGCGTGTAAACCTCTTTCCGTATTTGCCGGACGCGGCGGGAGACAATTTGAAGGGTATGGCTGCCCGGATAAAGCAGGAGTTCGAGAAGCAAAACCCTTCTGTCACGCTGGAGGTTACGCTGAGCAAAGATAACGACTTCTACGATCTGGCCAATTACAAGAAATGGATCAGCAATTTTGACGTTATCGAACCGGACACTTTGTTTCTTGCCGACCTGGTTGCGCCCGACGAGTTAATTGAACCATGGGAAAACGTTTCCGAGGGTGAGTGGCAGCCGCCGGCGCGAGTGGCAGCCAAGGTAGACGGCAAGGTCTACGCCATTCCTCATTGGATGTGTGGATACTTCTTGTTTTCTCGGGATCCAAAGATCGCGAAGGCCGAGAATCTCAAAGATCTTGTGGCGATTTTGCAGGCGACCCATGGCAGCGTACCCGAGGTCGCAGGCAATCTGTTCTCGAGCTGGGACACTCCGGCCCTTTATCTCGATAGCTGGGAAGATAATCATTCTCCGGCCGATCCAAAGCAGGCGATTTCAACCTCGCTCGATGCCGAAACTATTCAGACTCTGAAGGAGTTTTCAGATCAATGCAATTGGGAAGGCAAGAACCCCTGTTTGGACAAGACCTACAAGGATAACACTCTCGCCCAAACGCGCTTTGCAAAGAAAGAGGTGGAAACGGCATTTGGCTTTTCGGAGTCGCTATTCGACATCCTAAAGGCCTCGTCTGGCCCTTCCGACCATTCGATAATTCTTTCGACGCTTGTGCTCGGCAAGGCAGATCATCCTTTGCTGTTTATGGATGGATTCGTAATGCCAAAGGGGCGGAGTAAAGAAGTCAAAGCTGCCGCGGCAGCATTCGTGCGGTACATGCAGCGCCCGGAGACATATACTTGGATCGTCATGAGTCAGGACGCACCCGGAGCGCCGGGTAGATATCTTACTCCGGCAACCATTGGCGCCTTTGCATCGGAGCCGATAAAGTCGGACCCATACTATCATGCGATTCAGGCGACCATCACAAAAGGTTCAAATTTTCCAAACTCGGGGCTGCCTGAATTACACACTCAGATGCGCGACGCCATCATCAGTGAGTTGCAGAGGCCAAAATAGATTTCCAGGCGGAAACGAATGTCAGAGTTAGTTATACTGGTCAATGAAACAGGCGCACCCCGATGCGAAAGACAGGCCAAGCCAATCGACCTGGTCCCTACACAAAAACCGCGAGGCATCGCTCGCTCGCCGCTGGGGCCGCCCGAACGAGAATCTCAACAGCGTCTTCCCTATAACGCCAATAAAGTCTTGCGGAAGCCCGCAGGGTCTTGCGGGCACCGCGAAGAAGCGAGCTTGTATCTATAAACACTAAAGGATAACTAAAAATTATGCGTTATCCCTGGCAAGTCATGGATTCCGTAAAGTTTGAACGTTTAGCGTTTGACTACGTTTGCGACAAATATCCGGAACAGGATTGGACAATGCTTCCGTTGAGTGGTGATGGTAATCGCGACGTAGAATCTCAATCCCGGCATTATTTCTTTGGTCAAGCCGCGGAGTATGCGTCATGGGTTGAAGCGAAGTACACCCAATCGCTGACACGGTCCTTAAGCAAGGGGCGTCTGGATCCTACTATCGTGTCTGCATTAATCGAGCCCAACGTGGGTGCGGTTATGTTCATATCTAATGGCCGCTTTAACACTGCATACATCAATCGCGCCGAAAGGGCTCTTCGCGTTCGTCATGTACCCGTTCCACCACGTTTCATAGATGGAAAGCTTCTGGAGAACTGGCTGGATCGCGTACCGCGAATAGCGAAAAGGTACTTCCGAGCTCGCCTTCCGAAACGCATCACGGTGGCCGATCCTTTTGCCTTTGCAATTCACGAAGTTCAGATCGTGGCGATGAATGACTACCGAGCTGGCCATTTGGAAGGTCGTAGGGCCCTTGTTAGCCACGAGGATTATGTCCTGCAATTGTTGATCGCGACGGCGAGTTCACGGACTTTTCGATTTAGAATCAGCGGCCCAGGACTTACGCTCCTGACATCCCCAGAGTTTCCTGACTCGGTTTTCTTGCACGAGGGGGTTACATCGCTGGCCCTGCGTTTTTCCGCCGACCTACAAGTAACAAACGGAAAGCTTGTGGCGACAATTTGCGAGCAGGAAAGTGATCGGATTGAAAGCAAGTCGATTGCGTATTCAATTTGCCCAGCACCGGTGCAAATACGAAGCGCTAGCCAACTCTCTGCCCTACAGCGGCTTGCCGACCGTTTGAGAAATCACCAAAGAATCCCCTACGCTCATCTGTTACGGCTTACAGGCGATGCCGCAACCGGGAAAACATGGATTCTTACACGAATCGCTTCCCAGGTATCGCTCAATGTACCCGTTCGAAGATATACATTCATGCAAGATCGGCCTACCTACAACGCTCAGGCAATTTGTCGTGCACTGCTTTTCATGACGGTAGGCACCGCCTTCGAATTCGAAGGATTCGCAAACGCAATAGGCCGGCATATTCGATCTGAGGACATTTCCCGAGACCTGTTTGATTGGCTAGTATTAGGCGTCTCGAACTCGCAAAAAGCGCTTGAGTTACTTTCTCTCCTGACCCGGAGCGATCTTCTCGGTCCGCTATTTACCCAGAATGCCCGAGGAGATGCGAAGATTCTGATACTGGACGATCTTCATAAAGCTGATAACCAAACCGTCGCTTTACTGAAGCGTCTATTCGCGGAATTCGCGGACTCTGAAAACAAGACGCTCATTGTCTTGGGGACGCGCCCGGACGCGAGGACGGAGATTGATGAGGCAATTATTTGCTCTGAGGTCGAGACAATTGAAATAGACCCGGTAACCACGAGAGATGTATCGGAGACGTTAATAGATATTGTCGGCGTGGATCGATCGGAGAAGATCGCACGCGATCTGGGGCCGGCTATTACCAATCTCCTAGAGCTTTTTCAGTTTACAGACTCTCTGCGGCAACAAATCGCGAGCTTAAGTCCACTACCAGGTCCGGCGTTTATGAGGCGATGCCGTGAGCTATTGCGCGAAGCTACGGCTATCGGGATGGTCGGTTCCATACGGTCGAGTGAGGAAAGGCGTATTCTTGACTTTCTTTTTATTATGGATGGCGGCATCGAAGCAGAGTTTGTCAGAATTACATTTGGCCTTGGGTTAGTTGAGCGTCTGCTTGCAAATGGGTTGGTTATTTCGCTTTCAGCAGATCCACCACTTCTCGCTCCCAAACATGACTTGGTTAGGGATGCCTATCTTGCGCATCATCGGGTTTATTCCGACCAATTGGGCGACGTGTTGGATCTCTATATGTCGTGGGCGCCGATGCGGCGAAACGATCTTTTAGGCCACCTCTGTCGATGTGGGCCGCGTTGGCGATCCAGATATTTGTCAGCTGCAATAGAAGCTCGCGATGTGTTGATCGTGCGAACGCAATACGGTGCCGCTCGTTCCATCGCCGAAGCTCTCTACGTTCTTGCTGAGCAGGGTCATCGAGCAGGTATGTCTGAGATTCAACGGCTAGAATCGATCTATGCACATGCCGATTGCATCACGCACACGAGATCAGCAGGACGATCGATCGAGTTTTTTCAGCAAGCGTGTACAGTCGCGGACCAGTGCGCTCCCTCGATGGAGAGTTATGCTATTAAGTTTCAGGCCACGGCCGCCCTCGTTTCAGCTCGTTTTTGGTCGCTAGACACGAAAACTCTGCTCAGAGACATTGATATTGTTCTCGCGGAATGGGAAGCTCTGTCGCCGGAATATACTCGTCACCCTCGCCTCCTCGACGGATACCTTACCACACTCAATCGACAGATGATGGTGTATTTCTTGCACGATCGCCTCCGGGAGGCAGAGGCTGCTTACCGTGCCGGCGTAGCCGCTAGTCGACGCTGGAACGATCAGGCGCACCTCGGCCACCTCTTCATGGATAAAGGAAAGTCGCTATGCTTGCGTGACCCCTCGCGGGCGCTCCACCTCTTTCAGCAAGCACATTCTATTTACTCTTCGCTCCCAAACGAACAGCGTCGGCTGATGGTGTGTGCTTCACAAATGGCATTTGTGAATGTCATCCTTGGCCGTGGCCACAAGAGCGAGTTGGAAAGCAAGGCAGATAAATTAGTTCGGGGTGGCTATGCAACAGAGTATGTCAACGCGTTGCTTGAGCTAGCAGCTATCAGCCTCGTAGCGGCAGATGTTGAGAAAGCTCGCCATTTGTTGACGCGAGTGGAAAGAAGCGACGCTGCTCTTGACAGCCCTAGAAAGCTAATGATGTATTACCATTTGATGGCGGTTCCGTTGGTCCTCGAAAAAAATGTGAAAGAGGCCCGCCCCTTTATGGATTCTCATCTAAAGGCAGCCAGTCCACTCGGGCGCTCGTACAGTGTGATTGCAAAGCACAATGCAGGGCTTCCTGACGGCGATCGGGTTTGTTGGGGCCACTGTCGACTACAGTCCAGTATTTGGATCGACAACAGGCTCTGGTAAGCTATGAGAGGATTTCAGAGATGGTTACGACGTTGCCATGGCAATCTAGAATAAGATCGTTTTGATGAGGCCGACTCTGAAACCACAAGCGGTTTTCTGCGATATTGGAAAAGTGGTCCGTTACGAACAAGATTGGTGATTTATTACGATGAATTTCTGGGACAAGACTCTCTTGTAGAGCGATCCGACACTCTGCCGAAGGGATTGTGGCAACTTCGTCAGCAGTAATATCGAGAAAGGCTAACGTCTCGCTCCATGCCCGATTCGAACTTGCTGTGATACGCAAAAATTTTCGCCTTCGCTGTTGTGTGGTTAGCTGTGCGGCGAGCAAATGATCAAGGTCGCGAATAATCTTGGAGCCCCATAACGTCCAAAAACGGGCGATAGGTTGTCTCTCGTCAACGACAACGTGGCGGCGAGCACCACCCTGCACGTGGTAGGCAACTGCCTCGGGTCGGTAGTCGCACCGACGACCAGCAAGATGCATCTTTAGCGCAAACTCCATTCCTTCGTGACTGTTAAGATAAAATTCATCGAAACCGCCCGCACCAACGAAATCACGGCGTCGAACAGCATAATACGCACTGGTTAACGCCTGACGTGCCATAGGCTTTTGGACGATTGCCAAGTTGGCCGGGCGGCCCAAAAGGGCGTGACGGTTGAAAAAAGCGCCGAAAATATGTCCGGCGCTTTGGACCCGTATGTTTTGGGGATATAAGAGCAATCCTTGGGCAACACCAGTATCTTGGTGAGTCCGCAGATAGTCCGCCAGAATTTGGATTGATCCCCGCTTCGGAAAAGTGTCGGAGTCGAGAAAGATCAATATATCGCCGGTCGCATGCCGGACAGCTTGGTTGTTCGCTACGCCATATCCTACCGACTCATCTCTAAAAAGAATCTTAAACCGTCGATTGTTTGCTCTCGCCTGCTGCATCAAGGAGCGTGTCTCACGATGTCCGTCTCCATCGGATATCAGAATTACCTCGAAACTCTCGTCGGTTAGCAGTTCTCCTACCCACGATATGAAATTAGCGGTCAATTCTGGGGGATTGAAGATACTTACAATGAGGCTAATCATGGATAATTTTTAGTTATCCTTCAGTGAACTCTGAAGAGCTTGGCGACGGCAAGGCGCCAAACAGACGGCGCGGATGCCGTTGACTGAGCACGTCGCGTTGTGACTTGTCGTTGACATGTGCATAAATGGTCGTGGTGACGATCGAACTGTGGCCAAGAAATATCTGGATGAAGCGAAGGTCCACTCCCTGCTCAAGGAGCATCGTTGCCACGGTGTGACGGAATACGTGTGGGGTGATCTTCTCGATTCCCGCCGCTTTGGCATGGCGTTTCAACGCCATTCGGATCGATTGTTCAGAAAGTCGACCTCCAAAGCGATTTGTGAAAAAGAAGGCGTCGGCCTTCCGACTGGTGGTCTCAATGCCGGCGTACGCTCTAAGGGCGGAATGCACTGCATTGTCACAAATTGGAATCCGCCTCTCCTTATCACCCTTGCCGCGAACTAGGACAGCGCCTCTGTCGAGGTCGACCGTAGCTACTAGAAGGTTCGAGATTTCTGAGACGCGCATACCGGTGGAAAACATCAATTCGAATAGGGCAACATCCCGGATTGCCCGGCGGCACGCTTCGGTTTGTTCAACGAAGGAGGCGCGGTTCGCGTAAACTTGCCGGAAGAACGTCTGCAATACCGAGAGGCTCACCGTTCGCGGCAGAATACGACCCACACGAATTTCGAGTCTCAGACTCCGTGCGGGGTTCGAATCGAGCAAGCCTTCGCGTTCCAAGAATCCGAATAGGGATTTCAGGGCGGCGAGCTTGCGTCGCTGAGTTCTTGGTTTGTAATGGTGCAGACTGCGAGCGTACTCGCGGATGTGTGAATGACCGAGTTGTGTGACGTCGTCCGATTGGCAACGCTCGACGGCAAAACGCGTGAACTGGGCTAGGTCGAGCCTGTAGGCCTTGATCGTATGAAAGCTAGCATTTCGTTCAAATTCGCAATGATTGAGGAAGATTTCGATACTATTTGGCAAGGTTTGCATCTATCGTGCTTGCCGTGCAGCACCCGCTGCTGACAAGCGGCGAATTTAAACTTGGACCAGTCAGAAGCTGAGAACATAGCGCAGCACCGGGCGAAGCTTGCGGAGCAGTTCGCTGGATCAGAGGCATTCCGGTCGCTGGTGAGAATCACGCGGTTCGTGCTCGAAAGACCTACGGCATTTGCGAAAATGATGCACGCTACCCAAGCGCCGGTAGAGCTATCGAATCTCGACCCCGTGTTGGTGGCTCTTGAAAGGCCGGAGGTGGCCCCGCAATTCAAGCTTAAGTGTGGTGTGCTCACATTTGAGCGCGGCAGGAACGCCGTAGCCGACAACGCGACCGGTCCATCATGACGCCCCAGAACGATCCCCGAAACTCGGCTAGACTTGCCGGCGCCCCGGAAAGCCGAAAAACGCAGCCTCAGCGTCAAATGTTGCGTTCGCAGCCACCCCTCAAGTCCGAGGGCGCGGTCGCAGCTCCGGACGCGGTTTGGGAGCGCCCGCGGAGGCATCAACGCGGACATCAGTCCACGTTCTCGCCAAGCGACGAAGCGCAATCAAAGTGTCTACTCCGAGCTGGCGCTGATGCGCGCTTGTCCACTTATACGAAGGAATCTTATGCGTCTCGATGCCGCCCACCCACTCTTCATATCCTTGGTCGCCCGGTTGTGGCTGCGAGCAGGTCAGATCCACTCGTTCCACCATCTCGGTTAGCGAAGCCAGCATGGAACGAAAGCGAATCCACCGGTGGTTCGACCAGTTCATGACCGGTTCCTCGTTCGTCGCAAAACGGCGGATGAACTCATCCGCGGCGTTAAGTCCTCGAGAACTTAGAGTTTCGATCCGATCCGCGGGCATTGCCAAGTTTAAGCCTCCTTCTTCTGGGGTGAGTCCAACGTGCGCGACCCGATCGCGGTAACCTGGTAGGCGGAGGAGCGTGTTATCGCCCCAGTTCTGCATGGTAGTGATCATCGACCAGAGAAAAGCCAGGAGACTCGAGAATCCGCCCCCTTCGGGCAAATGATTCCAGACTTCTTGGATCCCTTCCTTGTTATTTCGTGGCATCCACGGATGCGCCAAATCTTCCGGCGAAGAACCTTCCGGAGAATCAACCAGGTTGAAACTGAAGGTGGGCCAGCGCGGAATTGGACCGTCAAAGAAATCGATAGGAAAATTGTTACAAAGTCCACCGTCTGAAAACCAACACCGCGAAGGCATCTGAACAGTGTCTGCCGGTTGAGTGCCATTTCCCTGCTCGTGCTCTTCTGGGGTCATCTTCAACTGATAGTCGTACGCATACAGCGGGACCGAACTTAACAGAATCGGAAAACTTAAACTCATCCGCGTAGCTACGACGACAGGCAGATTCCACGCATCGGGCATTGCCAAGAACCCCTTTTCTCCGATTCCAGCTTGGACATCGGATCTCCGCGGGTGGTCTTCCATCCATTTGACTACATTCGCCGGAAAGAACCGGGAAAAATCGTCCACCCGGAAATAACAGACGTTTTCTCGCACCGCTGGCTCGGATCTAAACGGCAATCGGAATGGGCGGCCCTTGCTTAAGCAAGTGGTATACATTTCAAGGCGAAGCATTGGATCCGTAAGGGACGCTTCTTCCCCCGCTGGAAGATCAGGCTGCCAGAGCTGTCCGAATGTTAGTGGAATGCCATCCGGATCAAGGCCGGCCAGCTCATTTAGATATTTTGTCAGCCAGATCGTTAATGCTTGCCCCCCCGTGCTGGGACCCTTTTTCTGGTCTTCCTTTGGACTCTCGCTCATGCCAGAGCAAAAACCGAAATAGTTGCAAGGAATGGCGCTACCAAAACTCTGGACGAGTCGCAGAAGCACAGCCACGCCCAGACCCAACAAGGCCAAGACAAGACCCAGGATAATACAGACGATTTTAAGTATGCCCACTCCGGCGGTAACGGCCAAGACCACGAGGATCGCCCCTGGGAGCACGCCCACTATCGCGGTAAAAGGGAAGGATCGAACAGCGCGCAGTAAGATCTTGGAGAACGCTTGTGCCCCGCTTCGAGTCTCTAGGGCCCCCACTAAAATTTCGAAGACCGGGCGGGAGCCGCGTTGCGGTTGGAAAAAGCTAAAGAGATTACTGTTTCCGGACGGATTCCTTTGCCCCAGGAAGGTCGGCAAATCGCCAAGTCTCTTGAATCCCTCGCGGGTGCCTTTCCAAGCGCGAAACTGAGCCGCCGCGGCAGCGGCGGCGGCGATAGCTCCGGCGCTTGTTCCGCCGATTCCTCTCAGTCGGAAGCGTTCGGCGAGTCGTGCAACAGCAGCCGGATACACGACGCCGCTCGTAATTCCGCCCTTCATTACTATGTCGCAGTTTTTGTCTTCCATCATAAGCTTAGAATCAATGGGCCTACCTAAGATGGTGGTGGGGGACTACACGCGGTTGAGAGAGTACGGTTGAGAAGCCACTACTGGCCGACGAAATCGCAATGAATGTCAGGGATAAAGCTTGTCGAGGACGGCTGCGAGACGCAGACCTGCAAGGCAAATTTGGCGCTGAGTCACTTGCTTAACGTTCTCTTCATAGGTTCGGTCGATCGTCACGGAAAGCTTGGGAAAATCATAGTCCTTGGGATCGAGCCCTCCATATCCCATCGTTTTCCCGAGTTCGTAAGTTTCGAGGGCCCACGTTTTATAGTAATCGCCTTCGAGCGTAACTGAGAGTGTCGGTTTTGCCTTCAAGACTTCGGCCTCCATGTCTACAAGTGCGGGACTTGTTGGGGTAATCGAAAATGGATCCCAGTCGGGTTCGGCCTCGAGAGTTTTTGTCTCCGGATCGAACGTCATTTTATATCCTTCGTCCCAAAATTGATGAAGCTCGGGATATTTATCCGTAAAATTTGTCACCTTGACGTCGTTACCGCCGATGTCATTTCCCGGGCCCTTATCCGGTTTGGGATCGAAATAATTGGTAATGCAGTGCAACGGCTGATGGATATCGCCCACGAGATGAATGATGAGGGCCAGGGCTACCTCTTCGCTCGGCACTAGAGGGCTGCTCTTTTGGTCGACTATCACGGCCTCGCAGAGCTTGAGTCCTTCAATGATTGTTCCTTTTTTCTCGGTGAGCTGAGGCGGATGGCCAATTAAATCGGGTCCGCCAGGTTTAAGCCCAAGGTCGATAAAATGCCAATCCCCAAAATGCCCGCCAAAGGGATCTTGGTTGGACTTAAGATGCTTCACCTGGTCCGCCCAGCCGGCAATATTTACCGCATTGTAGGTATGCGTCCCCAAGTGCATCTTTGCCGAGAGAGAGTCCACCTTCGCTCGGGCATGTGGATTGAGGTAATCGTAGGCGATTTTGGCGACGATGATATGGCCGGGAGTATCAAACGCGTCAGCCGGGAGGGCCAATAGGACAAGGAAGAGGAGAGAAGCTATCGGGGTTGGTATTTTCATATGCGTTCGCATTCGGTTACTGCTTGGACGGTTTCTCACCTGGTAAACATGAAAACAAGGAACGGTTCGCGAAGGTGCGGCATCCCAGAGGATCGGATGCCAGACAAACGGCCAATCTACCTCCGGTATTCGAGGCGCGGGGGAATTTCATGCTTTCCGAATTGACCAAAAAGATTGAAGGTATGGCAAGAATTTTCTTTCTATCCAACTTCGCAGCGAAGTTTTTAACCGGGATGCGTTGTCTTTCTAACGGCTCAGGGTACTTTTCAGCATTTCCCTGTATCGAGCCCTGTGCGGTTCAACGAGAGCCGGGCGAGCTATCCAGCGGAACTCGCCCTAACTCCTCTGTCGCGAGACCAAGCCGTTAGAGTGACTCGCGTTTAGTATCCCCCTCCATAATTCCTGCGCTTTTCATGCCTGCGGTAGCAAAAACACGCTGACCAAAGACGCCAGCACTTCACAGAGAGACGCGATCGTGCCGGGTACAGTCCCGCACCGCCACCTTTAGCGACGTACAGATTAAATAAACGACGACGTCCAAATTCAAAACAATACAGCCGAGGAATAACAAGAACGTCGCAACTAATGGCGCGCGCTTAACGGGCGACGCCCGAAATCCTTTTGAGGCTTGGAAAGGCGAGTAATCGAGCTCGAGCAATTCCTTCATTTTCCTTCGAGGACATTCGTAGGTGAGCGGGACACCATAGGTCACGATTAACTGGAGAATCCGAAAGCTACCCAGAAGACTAATGACGATGAGAATACCCTCTTCAGGAACACCCGCCGGACAACAGCCTGCGTCCGAGACTTCTTCTCCGTGTCCCAAAACTTGGCCGGAATGGCGCGAACCTCCGCCAGCAGCTCGTTGTGGTTGACGGAGAGTGGCAGTCTCACAACCGGAGCGTGGGAAACGCGCGGAGTTCAGGTGAGGGAACGGTACTCATCGGCGGCGTCTCGGATCAGTGATCAGCGTAAGGTGTTTTGATTGTCAGCTACGAGATCAGACCCGTCATGAAACGTCGCCATACTCGGTCGAAGTGATTCAAAAGGAAAAAAACAACAGTGATTCATTGAGGCGAAATTGTCCGCCCTGCTGTGCGCTATCGCGCATTGATCGGAGTGTATAATGTCGCTTCATCTGGAGACCGACCGACGGCGCTATCTCACGCAAAATGTTTTCAACATTGACGACAACACCGGCGTACCGACTATCGCCAACAGCTAATACAATTGTTCCGCCGCGCTTGAGTTTATCGGCCATACCTTTCAACACGTCGGCAAGGTCGTCGAAATATGCGCCTATCATCTCAGGAATGTATCGGTTCCAAAGTGTGGCGCGTCGACGATCGAGCTCGGAGATGGTCCGCTTCAGGGTCTTCGAGCCCAAGTCGCGATAGCCGAAATCCCTCGTGATCTGGACGTGTGATCGAAGGGTCGCATTGCGGAGCGAACGATTCGCCGCGGCGGACTTAAGATAGCCCAGCGCCCACAGCTCTACATTATAAATGTCCGAATAATCAAAGGAGTTGGGGTACGGCGGCGATGAGATAGCCACGTCAACCTTATCAACATTGTGGATTTCGACTCGGCTGTCTCCGATTAGGAGCGTAAAATCGTTGGTGGCCTTGTTGCCATAGGCGCAAATGTCGGTGAACGCGCGCTCGAACGCCGTTCTGAACAACCCATCGACGTCATCGGCTCGGTCATGATATCTCGGGGCACGATAACGTCTGCCTTTCCCGCTGATTATGACGTTGCTGACCGGGACAGTGATGGATCCGAGTAATGCGCGGAATAGCGATCGGTGGGCGTCGTTTGGCAAATGCTGAATCGCCTCGTTAAGAGCCGCTATTCGCGCGAATACCCGCTTACTAAAAATCCATCTGCCGTTGACCCCGGGCTCGCATAACGTTGGGGGCCCTTCAGTGGGCGGGTACCCTTTCGGCGATCCGCGGCCCTCGCTCAACACGTGTCGGTAGCTCGTCAACAAATCCTCGCGATCGTAACGAGACAATTTCGCCCGAATAAGATCGGCAAGAAACGGATTCACCTCAATCGTCGTCGGGCGTACTCCGAGAAACTGACAGGTCAGTGCGGTTGTCCCGGATCCCCCGAAAGGGTCGAGGCAAGTTTTTGGTGACGTGCCGCACGTCCCGATTATGGCCGCTACCAATCGCGGCGAAAAGGCTTCTTTGACGCGGTACCACCGTTGAAACGGCGCCTGCGCAGCGGAGCGATTTGTCGAAATGTCGGAGCATGGGACGCCGGAAAGCCAGCGCCGGCATCGCCAGCTGTCGTAACGGTCGGGAACCTCTTCTTCGTCCGACTGAATACCGAGAAAAGTCGAGCCGGAGGCGATCATTGGATGGACATTTCGATAAGATATGTAAATATGCAAATAAATTGTGCGTATTTTTTTAGACGCCCTTCGGCTTGGAGCAGCACTTCGCGCTTCCTTTCGTGAACGTGATCTCGACCAGACGGCTGTCGCCCGTAGACTCGGAATCACACAGGGCGCCGTGAGTAACTTCTACCGTGGCAAGTTCAGGACCCTTTCTGCCGGAGTACAAAAAATATGTGAATACGCAAAAATAGATGCTGTCGAATTTGAAATACGGCCGAAGAGCAGGGTGGTGGCAATCCCTGTTGCTCTTGACGCCGCATTCCGCCGAGTATGCGCGCGTGGAACCGGGCACCAGCGCGCCGCAGCGCGGGTACTTGCGGCGCTAGAGGAAATGAGATAGCGCCCAAGAATTACGGTAATCTGTCGAACACTAGTTCTCGGGGGGATTATTCATCATGAATAGCCGATGAAAAGCTATGTCGAGCTGCGCGGCGACCGCCGGCGCATCGGTCAGGTCAGCGTCGACATCCCGGCCGTCAAAGCAACAGACGTGACCTATGTCCGCCCCTGTCGTGTTAACATAATTGCGCGCCTGTCGAACGCCCTTACTAGCCCACCGTTCTGTTGCGGGCATCGACACCGGCTTAACGACGAATAGGAGTTGTCCATTTTTCTGTTTACGATGAACGCTCCGACGCGATCGAAGTACTTTCAATTCCAGAACGTTCATCCCTGCGCCCTTGATAAGGCTCTTCGGGGAACGCGGAAAAATAACAATGTCCATGCGACCGGCGGGGGCGCTAGCTTCGTGCAAAGCATTAACGGCGCGGCCGTGAGCCATTTTGATGTATGCGATGAGGTTCTTGATAATCATTCCTTCAACGCGCTGACGTAGCAGGCGCTCCTTTGGCTTCGACCAGACGTCGCAATAACCACCGGGATATTTTGTGTACAGTGTGTGAAATGATTGAAGAATATCGGGTACGGTGGCCTCGAAAGCCGTGGGATCGGCATCGCACGGTACTTCAATCTGTTCTTCGCCTTTTGCGCCATCTTCGAGGAGCATCATGGTGCGCTGGCGCGGCTTGAAGATGGCTGTGGGCAGGCTTGCGAAGCTAGAGTTGGCGAGCCATCGACAGGCCTCGACACCATCGGCGAAGTCGATTGTTTGGGATAGAACCGTTCGCAAGTGGCGATTAGTCACGTAGATGTGACCAGGAATCTGGTGAGAATATGCCGTTTTGAACATTGGGGCAGCGACGAACCCTTTGAGAGCGTCTTTGTTCGCATGCAACTGCGCATCTACGATGAAAACGGCCGGAGTTTCCGGCCAATTGAGCCCAGGTTTGTTTCGGGCACACCAAACTCGCAGCCAATCAGCAACACCTAGCAATGAATTCAGTCCGGGGCCTAGTGAATCGATAGGAGACTGCGAACTGCATGAAACAATAGTGTCGACGAGTTCCTTTTCAGAAACGCCGGGCGGGAAGGGTTCGTCATTTGCTTCGATCATCCAGCGACTAAGTTACGGCGATCCAAATACCGAACGTATAAAAAGAGCTGCTCTCGCCGATTGGCGATAGGCGTGACAGGCGCTAGATGCCGGAACAGTTCGGCAGTTTGAACTGAGTAATTGACCTGCGGCGAGTCAAAACTAATAAGTGCGCCGCGGGCTTTGGCGGGAGCGGTGTAATTTACGTCCTTCAATGCCGTATTATCGAGCCGGTCATCAGCTAGACTGGAAAATGCGTTCGCTAATTCGACCAAAAATCCATAAATCCGCCGAAGGCTCGGCAGTGATAAGAGGTCGTGAGTCACCCTCTTGCCGTCGGCGGCTAGATCATATCTCGCGTCAATCCAGCTGCCGCGCTCGTCAACAAGTCCATATTGGATTTCTGTCAGGATCAATAAATTACCAGCCATAAGCCGGTCAATATCCCATTGAGCGTCTGGATAAAAGGGACCGCGGAAATATTTAACCACCCTGTCAACCGGCGCCTTAGATTCAAACACGGGTGCGAGACAGTTCGATAAGTAAAGGACGCGATGTAGGCGCATCTTGGGAACCGGGAGCAGACCAGCCTCGCCAAGCGCGCTGAATAGCAGCAGCAACCATGCGCGTCCGGACAGGTCTTTGTAATCCATGAGATTATCGGCGCCCCCGAATGAGCTGGCGGAGCTCCGCACGGTAGCGTTGCCCATTGTGTCTCATCGCCGCGTTAGGTGCCGCAAGGTCCAGCAGATTGATGATCCCGCGTGTTGCAATGCGCTCGCGTTCGGCTACCCTTTTGCCATCAAGTCCGAGAAGCGACGGGATCATATTCTCACGGTTAAGATTAGACGAAGCAATGAGTACGTTGCCTGCATTTCTTTTGATACCCCGCGCAAACTGGCGAAGAAGCGATCCGGCTTGCTCTACAAACAGAGAGTCGAGACTTGATTCCGGCGTTTCCACTATCAGCATGCTCGAAGTCTGGTTTTGTGTGACCGTTGCTATCAGGGCCATTCGAAAGGCCAGATCTATGAACTCGCGTTGGGATTCCGAAACATCATCCGGGCCGTCGCGCTGCGAGCCGTCCTTCGGAGAGGTAGCGGATGTCATGAGGAGATTAAAATTTGGACATTGGAAAGTATCCCCTTCTTGTCCAATGCGAATCTCTGCCGGTTCATAATTTAGTTGACACGTCTCAGCCATGAACGTGCTGGCGTATGCTTCAAAGTTGGACTTTATCTGCTCGACCAATTTTAGCATTCGGTCGCGGGCCTTTGACAAAAGCTTGTGATAGTGGGCGCGGTTGCGGAACAGCTCGCGACGTAGTTTATCGAGTTCGGCACGGTTTTGTTTTAGCTCGCGTTCCAACTCGTCTTGAAGAGGTGCGCCTTCAACGCGAGCCCGAATCTCCTCAGTTTGTCGCCGAATCGCAGCGATTTCCCGCTCTTCGGTGTCTCGGTGGTCGAGCAAACTCGCAATCTCTTGGTCTTGAGCGGTTACTACAGACTCGAGCTTTGTAAGCTCTTGTTGTAGCTGAAGCTCGCGCTTTTCGGCGTCGCGGATGCGCGCCGCGTCGACGACGCCCACAGGAATGACATTTTCCTGGGCGTTTGGAGGGCTTTCGCAAAGGGGACAGACGCCTTTCTTCAGAAGAGAGTTGATTCTCGCTCCTGCAGACTGGTGCTTATTGCCACATACCAGACAACCGCCGCCAGCCGCGAGTTGTCCGACGATATATGCCGCCGCCTTGGGCATCGTCGGAAAACTGCGCGCAAAGAATTGCTGCCGATCGTTCTGGAGCCCGCGAACGATCTCTTCATGATCCAGACGCTTGCTCTCAAGTTCTGAAATCCTTTTTCTTCGGACCTGAGTTAGATTGAGCAGTTCTGCTGTCGACCGGTTTCGTGCCTCTTCATTTACAGCGATGGCCGCTTCGAGCAGCGCGAGCTCATGGGCGTCCTGAGAGATTTTCTCCTGATTCGCTTTCGCTTCCGCGTACGCCTGCTCGCGCTGGTTGAGGCTCCATCGCATGTTGCGAAAATGGCTGTCTTGCACGCGGATCTCAGTTGCGCGGTTACTTAGTTCGCGGGCCATTTCGGCCTCAAAGAAAAGAATTCGGAATATCTCAAACTGTCCATGCTCATTCCAAAAGAGCGGGACGCGACGCTCCAGGAAGAACACGAGGTGCCGAACGACAAAATCAAAATCGTATGGATCGGCTACGCCACAGAGGCGCGTCACGGTGTCGCCGAAGATATCTTCATCGAGTGCCACTGGGGAACCGTCCAAAAAAAGGGCGACCAGTGACAAATCTTGAAGCGATCTCGTAATCACGAGCGTTTTCGACCCAAATCCGAATGCCCCTTCGGCCGTCGCGTCCACAGCACCGTCGGCGACCCGCTGAGAAAAGTAATCTCGATCCTTGCTTCGAATTAGCTCTTTGGATGCGACTCCAGGTTCGAAATTGGTAGCCTTCTTGGGATCTCGCGGCCCCACCAGCAATCGGAAAATGAGATTTAGGAGCGTCGTTTTGCCAAGCCCGTTAACCCCGGCGATTACAGTAACGCCATTGTCGAAATCGTGGACAATACCTTTTCGGTTCCTCCCAGGATACAACTCGTAACCTTGCACGCTGAGGCGCCGCAGGACCGGGAAAGTGATCGCAGGAAGCGGTTGAACCGAAGCGTTGGATTTGCGAGGGCGGGCGGACATACGAGTGGACGATGGCGTGTCCAATTAAAGTTGTCGAGAGCGGCGTGGACTTTCGTCGATTTTGGCTTCTGACATGTCACCAGAGCGCACTTCTCAGCGACACTCCATAGAACGGCAGAGAGGGTATTCGTAAACCTGCGCAATCTGCGAAGTATTTTTAGAACATGCCGACTCTCGCGAGGCGGACTCAGACGGTGAGGTCTTGTAGCAAATTATGCGGCAATCGCTGGTTTTCTATCACATAGATCAACGGCTCAGGGCTCTATCGGCTCTTTCAGATCAGAACTTGAATCGAACTAGTACGGACGCTAAAAGAATTCCGATTGCGTTAACTTCGCAAAATCGCGTTGACCGGTCTGGACAGGGGCAGACCGAATTTTTCGGTGCGAGGGGCAAAACGGGCGAACCTACTCGTAGCCTTCCAAATTACCGAGTCGTCGTCGCGCGGCTTCTGAAAACGGGTCTTGAGCGAATTGAACAGTGGATTCCGTTCGACCGACACGAGCGCAAAATCACGAGGCATGAAAACAAATATGGATTTGATCCGACATGGAGAGATCAAAACGGTCATCCCTGACGAACGGCAACGGTTGCCAAGCGTCGATTGGAGGACTGCATCCCTATGCTCCACGGGGCTTGATGTGGGTTTGCTCATTGCCTCGAAAACAGAAGCCCTCCGCGACCTGCGTATCGTGGTTTCGCTGACGGAGAACATATGTTCTCCATCTGGCCGGCCCTGCTAATTCAGGGTCCCCCCAGTCATGTTGGCCTTGCGTCAAGATCGGAGCCAACGCACTAAAAAAATGTCTATCGAAACTTCGGCGAGCAGACCTCGTATTTACATGGTGGGATGGAGAAGAAAATCTTGCTCGCGCTGCTTCTGCTGCTCCCCGTTTTCGCGATGATCGGCGACGCCAGAATAAAGCGTCGACACAACAGGACCAAGTTATGAATAAACAATTGGCTTCGCTTCTAATCGCGGCCGCGTTCGCGTTGAACCTTGCTAGCGCAACCAATGCAACCTCCAAACCGCGCGATGCCCGTCAAGTGCGGCCTCACACGTGCGCGACCTGCACAGGCAGCGATCCGTGCAACGCATGCAAAAACTGCCATTACTGCAAACACTGCACTAAAGAAGGCGGGACGCGCGGAGTGTGCAAAAAATGACAGGCCATTATGAGAACGCGCGCCGTGTTCGCGAATGAGCCCGCGGGGAGCTACTACCGTGGCTTCGGTAATGAAATGACGACGGAGATAGCCGACTCTATGCAAATACAGTTACTCCAAAGGAAACAGTCACCTTCGAGCCGTTCCAAGCCTTTTTGGAGAGCTGACATGAAGAGCACCTTGGTGATCTTGGCGTTCACCTGTCTCGCCTCCACTACTTCGGGCCAGACCAAGTGGTACAAATTCAGCAAAGAGTTTATTAACAGCCACTATGCCGAGGACAGTGCCATAGGAAAGTTGGAGGCAAGAACAGTTGCCCCAGCCAAAAACGTGCACTCCATTTCCTGCGGCGGCAATGATGGGGAAGTGCACATCGGGATCGAGGGAGAGGATGTTGTTTGGCGCGGGGATAATGGCCAGCCGTTCTCCGGCCCGGCCGACGACAGCAGCAGTGATTTTGGGGTGGTGGCAGAGCCAGTCAACCTTGCTTCGAGTACAAAAAAGTCCGTAGCAGCGCTGGACGGCCAAGCCGTAACTTTTGAAGGATATTACCGGCTCTGGAATGAAGGCCACGATACTGGAAAAGCGGCTCCGAGTAATCCGCATCACGTGCTTGAGCTTCACCCGGTTTGGGCTTTCGCGGGCGCCGATGAGAACTTCGACGATCCTGCCTCCATCCACCCCATGCGCAGCAAAAATGCTGTGTTTCAAGGCTATGGAGCATCTAAATTCCGCCCGTTATTGGAGTCGTTGGCCAACGAGAAATGGCTACACGTTTATGAAGATACTAACTTTGTCTATGTCGAACTGCGCAAGGCGGAAAACTTTTACCAGTTGCCGGTCACGGTGAATGACCAACACGATGTTGCCGGGGCAGTCGAGGCCACGGTGGACGTCTTCTCCGACAAGGCACACAGCAACCAAGTGCTTTCTAGTCTGCACGTAATTGCCAATAATGGTAGCGACATTGCGGGGCGACTGAGGAGCGGAAACAACATTCAGTTTCTGCTTGGAGTTTTTAGCGTCAACCTGCGTAAGGCCGAGGACCTGGCCAAGGGACATCAGGGGCAAGACAGTGCGGTTTTTGCTCCTTCTGCGCTCGAGTTCTTCGCCTACGGGATTCCGCCGGGCAGTGCGGTGTCTTCCTCATCGGAATGCCAATAGGATTGAAGGCGGCTGTACGACAAAGTTCGTTGTCGTTTCATTCGCTGCGACACAGTTTCGTATCTGCCTTAGCGAGGCAGAAACCGAGGAGATCCCTCATACGTGCCCTTTCGACTAATCATTGTTCCGCCGGCAAGGCGAGAGCGGCAACGGTGGAGGGGGCCAGGATGAGCCGGGGGATTTTGTAGTCTTTTTGATCGACTCCCTTGAATGTGATACCGGCTGCGGATTTAACCAGCACTGTGCCGTAAATCACGGCGCCATTTGTGAGTTCGATTCGCGTAACAGAAGTCGGGGTTGGTGCGAATTTCGGGGTTGTTCGGGTCGTTGCGGCGGGAGAGGAATAGTTTGGAACGGCATCGGATCGGGGAACGACGTGATTCGGGGTTGGCGAATAGGACCCGCTGGACGTACCGGAAGCATGTGAAGCGTGTGAGGCATGCGACGCGTGCCCACTGCTCCCAGATGAGTGAGAACTGTGCGAGCTATGGGATGAGTGTGAGGTATGACCGGCGAAAAGGTGCTCGGGGATTATTTTGGTTTTCGACGGTTTCAGGATCAGCGGTTCGAAGGGATCGCCTCGTTTGAGGTCCTCGCAAATAGTCACATCGGTCGAGCTCGCCTCCGTCCGCTGGAGGCCGAGAACTATCGCGGCGGCGGTCGATACGGAAGGCCATTTCCTGAGGAGATCTTTCGGATGCATTTTGTTGCGCCCCGCGACGATCCTCTCCCATCGTGGCCCCAAATTCAATCAGTCTGTTCGAATCGCGAAAACGGCGGTAGATTCTGCATTTAGTGAAGGCAACGTTCCTCCAGACAGACGGCAGCGGTTTACTCGTAGAAGTGGATCTCGGGGTTTACACTCTGTCAGCGTTGCTGCGCGTAGCGTATCGGTTCACTAATCGGTGTTATTTGCATCTGCAAAAGAAAAGTGAACGGATCGTAGAGGTGCGCTTTCGACGGAAAACGGCCGGGCCGCCGCTCGACCAAATCGCCAGCGAGTTTTGCAACGAACTCTTGGATCAGTCTCTGCGCGAGATAGTCGCGCGGGAATCAGAGCCGACGCGAAACCTGATTCTCGCACACGCATTGTCGCGCACCCCTTTTGTCGATCCGGAACTCGAAATCACAGATCCATTCGACCCCCAAAGCAATGCTGAGTCCTCCCAATGAACACGATCCTCAAGTTGGAGCTTCCCTTCTATCTTTCAGAGGCCGTCGCTCTGTTTATCCGTCCAATCGTCCCGGGTTTGCTCGGAAACGAGTTTCCTCAGGCTGCGCTAGATGAACCGGCATTTTGCGAGGCACTGAATCGCGCTCTCAGATTCACGGTCGAGAACACGCGATGACAGTAGGCCTAAACCGCTCGTTTGCGGAGTTGAGCGATTACCAGTCGGACCAGTATTGCCTTCTGCCAATCCGTTTCCTCTCCCTTGACACCAATCGCTACATTGTCAGCAACATCGCCGGCAACTATCAAGTGATGCAGCGGCAGGATCTGGACGACCTCGTGCGCCATCGGCTCCCCGTTCATTCACCCGTTTATGACGACCTAAAAGCCAACCACTTCTTGGCCGATCGCGACTCGAATGTTTACCGCGATCTTCTGGCGGCGAAATATCGAACCCGACAAGCGCGACTGCCGGATTTCACTTCACTTCATCTGTTCGTGGTCACTTTGCGCTGTGATCATTCCTGCCAGTATTGCCAAGTGTCGCGGGTGTCGGAAGATCGAGCCGCTTTCGACATGACCAGGGAGACCGCGGACCGAGCGATCGCGCTGATGCTCGAAAGCCCTTCCCGCCAGTTGAAGGTAGAATTCCAGGGTGGGGAGCCCTTGCTCAACTTCGACTTGATTCGTCACATCGTCTTGGAGGTTGAGCGCCTTGCCGGTGGACGCAAGGTGCAGTTCGTCATTACGTCAAATCTTTCCCCGCTGACCGACGAAATTTTGGAATTCGCCGCCGCCCATAAGATTTTCTTTTCCACGTCGTTGGATGGTCCGGCGGATCTGCATAACCGCAATCGGCCGCGGCCCGGCGGTGACAGCCACGCGCGCGCGGTCGCTGGTATCGAAAGAATTCGTTGTCGCCTCGGGCATGACGCGGTGGCCGCGCTGATGACGTCGACCGCCGAAAGCCTCAAGCAACCCGTGGCGATCATCGACGAGTATGTGCGTTTAGGGTTCGATTCGATCTTCTTGCGTTTCATCAGTCCCTATGGGTTTGCCGCCAAAACTGCGAAACGCATCGGTTACGAAACGGATGAATTTATCGAGTTTTTCAAACGCGGCTTGGCCTACATCGTATCGCTCAATCAACGGGGAATAAGATTCCGCGAAACGTATTCGACATTGCTCTTGCAGCGAATGTTGACGTCCTACGCTACCGGTTACGTCGACTTGCAATCACCGGCGGGAATAGGGATCAGCGTTCTCGCCTACAATTACGACGGGGGAGTGTACGCCGCCGACGAGGGCCGCATGCTCGCCGAGATGGGAGACGAGACCTTTCGTTTGGGAAGTGTTCAAGATTCTTACGAAGAGTTGTTCGCGAACAGCCCCTTATTTTCAACGATAAGCGATACGATGTTGGAGGGATTGCCGGGTTGTTGCGATTGCGCCCTTTTGCCATACTGCGGCAGCGATCCGGTATTCCACCATCGCACGCAAGGAGACGTCATAGGCCATCGGCCAACGAGCGCTTTCTGCCGGCGAAACATGGAGATCATGCGCCACTTGATCAGGCTGTTGGAAGACGAACCCGAAACCGCTGCGGTCTTGAGAGCCTGGATCTAAAAAATGGATCTGCACGCTCGGATTTCCCAGACTACCGGCCTCGCGACATTTATTGCCCGACTGACCGAAGATGCGCTTAACGACCGCGACGCTTTACTCATTCGGGGGAACCCCACGCTTTTGCGCGTCGGAATATCACCCTCCCGGGAGATCCAATTGCCGGAAACTCTATCGTACCTTTGCGAAGGCGACATTGTACGGATCAATGAGGGCGCCGGACACATTCGCGTTGTCTATCGTCGCAACTCGCCGCACAACGTGCTCTTTTTCACGGAGCGGTGTAATAGCCGTTGCCTCATGTGCTCGCAGCCGCCGCGCGAGATCGATGATGGGTACTTGATGGACGAGATCCTTGAGGCAATTCCGCTCATGGCGAAGGAAACCCCCGAGCTCTGCATCACGGGTGGCGAGCCGACGCTCCTGGGCGATCGGCTGCTCGAGGTGATTGAAGCAACGAAACATCATTTGCCGGCCACCAGCCTCCACATGTTGAGCAACGCCCGGTTATTTCGTTACATGCACTTCGCGCGAAGAATCGCCGCAGTCGGCCATCCGAATTTCATGATTGGAATTCCGCTGTACTCAGACATTGCTTCAAAACACGACTTCGTCGTGCAGGCAAAGGGGGCATTCGACGAGACAGTGCGCGGGATCATGAATCTTGCCCGCGTTGGGCAGCGAATCGAAATCCGCTTTGTCATCCATCAGCAAACGTTTTCCCGATTGGCGCACACAGCGCGATTCATCGCACGCAATTTACCTTTTGTTGACCAGGTCGCATTGATGGGTCTCGAGATGACCGGATTTACCAAAGCCAATCTGGAAGCGCTCTGGATCGATCCGATTGATTATCAGGCTGAGCTTCGAGAAGCTGTCGAAGAGTTTCGAAGGGTGCGCATTCCTGTGATGATCTACAACCATCAGCTTTGTCTTCTCGCTAAAGATCTGTGGCCGATCGCGCGCAAATCGATCTCCGATTGGAAAAACGTCTACATGCCGGAGTGCCTCCCGTGCACGATCAAAGACCAGTGCGGAGGCTTCTTCGCCTCGGCGCACCTCCGGTACAGCAGGCACATCGCCCCCGTTGAGGAAGCGGCCACGGCTTAACGCTTACTTTTCGGCCTCGGCAATCACCCGATCGAGGAAATCGGTTTTTGATACCGGTACCGTCGCCTGCCACCCGCCGTGCTCGACTATCAATTCCGACCCATTAACCCGGACGACATTTACCTCTCTGCCTTGTCCGACATAGACCGATGGTATCGTCGCATTCGGGTTGGTGGCACGAAACTCCAGATCCTGTCGCAGCCTGACCCGCGCTGGGACGTATTTCTTAAGACGCGCCTCTTCCGCGGCCGATCGAACGCGCATGGCTCTCATGATCGTAGCCGAGGGTTCAGGTGCGTAACTCGGAGTCTCCGCAGAAACGGCAGCGAGCGGATTCGATACGGGGAGCGGTGGAGATGCCAACGGGGCAACTTGCCGACTCACTGGACCAGTTTTCGGCGTGTTCAGCAGCCATAGACCGAGCACGACCACGCCGGCCGCCGTTAGGCAACCGGCCTTACCCTTTACGGTTTTTGGCACTGTTGGCATTGCGTTGACAGGGTGACATACAGGTGAGGGTGGAGGAAGTAATATGAACCTCCGCGTTCAATATGCCAGTCCGGCGTCGAGTGCCGTGTTACACGCAAACGCAAGGCCGGTTCTGCCTGGGAATCGGGACTACGTCGAGAACCGAATGTAGATCATAATCTAATTCCGTGAAGAATACTATTCATCCGCTTATGGTTGCGCCGAAGAGCTCGTCGCGCCTAATCTAAGCTTGGCTGATGTTTGAGCCCCCGAGCTGCGATCGCGCATCACTGCCCCAAATCCGCTCCACCGGAAATCTCGAACCATGCAGCGGTATTGATCACGCCCTCAAGAACAGGCAATTACCTGTTTGTCGAACACTCGCAAAAGCTGTGAGGCGATACGAGAATAGCAGAAATTCAGTTCAACGGTCTATCTTGGCGTGGTTGACTGGTCGATTGATCATGCTCTTCTACAAATAAGAACATTCGAGGATCGAGCCAAGCAGTGGGATAGCAAAATGCATATGGATGATATTATAGAGATTGAGCCAAGATTGGGTCCCATAAAAATCAATGTACGCGCGTTGCTGCGTTCTTTTACTAGGGGAAGAAACAATTTAGGAGCAACCAAGGTGGCTGAGCGATTTCTCCAACTGTTTGAGGTTCATGGCGTGGCAGCTAGCCAAATCCAGCATTTTTTACCCGAAATTACGCTGGATAAGATTCACTTTCCTAATCGTTTGCTAGAGAGTTTAACTGACAAAGTATTGGATCAGGCCGCTGACCTCTTTCACGTTCGACGTTCTTGGCTCGATGGCGTAGACAATCAGATCTACGAATTCCGAAGCTGCTACAAGGCGCCCCAAAGGTTTTTCCAAGACTTAGAAGAATTGGGCGAGCGCGAAGGCATTCAAACTCCAGTTAGGGCTCTATGCACGAAACGCCCTTTAGACTTTAATTCTAACCAGCATCAACCGCTGGCAATAGTCCTCGTTCATAAGCTCCGGGAACTCGGGGATGTGGATGTCGAGCGATACCATGTCTACACCGACGGATTCGATTGGAGTCACGACGGGTGTCGAATTCAGATAAAAGCCATGGTACGACTAGTCAATGAGAGACGGAATTGGCCAGTTCCCCTTTACGTCGTGACCATGCGGCAGCTTGAACAGCTAAATCGCGGCCACCTCGTGCCGCGCAATCTGCTGCGGGGCCCTCTCGTTACGGAGCCGTCTCTTGAGGATTATTCGATGACATCGAATGAGAGCGGAGTGGCCAAAGAGTGCGAGGAAGTCCCAGATGTCTTGGAGTACATCGCAGCTCGGAAATTGTGAAGAGCACGAGTTCTGGATGGCGTCGCGCAAGCACTGAGGCGATCATCCATCACGACGACGGAGACCTGTCCCGGGTCTGCTATCTGAAGCGCAACGTCAGGAAAGACGACCTAATGTGGAGTCGCTCTCCGACAGGAATTTGACTACCTCGGGAAGGTGAACTCCGAATGCGAATACTATACGCCGCGCGAACCAAGGACGCTGATGTCGCGAATGTCGTCAAATGTAAGATTTTTAAGGTTGGCTCCATCGACGAAGTGACCGGTAAAGTTGTGAATTGCTTTCGCGCGCAACGGGCCATTCAGGCATCCCCGCGCCGGTAATCCCATATGAAGCCACCGCAATGATGCCTGGCCGAAGGCAAAGGTCCCGGGAATGGTCGTCAAGAAGGTAACCGTTGTTCCCACGTCCCATGACGTTTAGCGTTATAGCATTACTCCAGATGCGAGCAGCTATCGCAGTCTTTTCGGAAGTAACAGGTTCGAATGCCAATCGAAAAGCAACCGTCTTCTGAGCGCTATGGTCAGCGTCAATCGATATATGGATTGACAATGTCCTTTCATGCGCTTCCCCGGGTTTGAGCCTGATCCGGATAATATCGTTCTTTTTGCATGAAGCGTCTGTAATGTGGACGGCAGGGTTGTCAGTAGTCCACTGTTGAGGATAGGAGCAGGACCAAACTTGCAATGATTGCTCGTCCTTGTCGACGTTACGGATTGTCGTGGACAGGGAGAACTCCTCATTGTTTTTGATCGTAGACTGCGCCACGCTAATTTCGACTCGCATGGGCAAGTCCTGGCCGCATGCTACCATGCCTGTGAGGAACGATATCACTATCAGTAGATAGTCTCTTCTAGTAAGATGGTTTTTCAACACGTACCCTCTGGGTTCTTTCTGATAGCATTGTATTGCATTGCCTTTTTACAAGCAACACTGGGTGCCGACATTGAATCTATTGTGAGAAAACTCTGTGCAAACGGCAGCCACTCCTATTGCACGCAACCAAGGACCCCGAGTGTCCCGCAGCATACGTGCAGCTCCGAAACGCGAAAGTAACCCTACCGCTACGTTACTTCAGGACCGATTGACGATGCCACTAAAACCCCGTGCACTGCCCCTGCTTCTGCCCAGCCGCATTCCCAGCTCCGGTGATCAACGAGTTGCTTACGCACTGCAGGTTTTGCCTCACACTATTTCTGAAAACCTGCGTCGGCGCAGTGTTGTTATGGTCATCCAAGTTGCCACCAACCGTGTTGTTGAAGATCCCGGTTGAGCCGGTATTGTTGTGAACTTCGAGATTACCGCCGATTATATTGCCTACGCACACCGATTCGGAAGCCGAGCCAATCTGCACGGGGGTCCCATTGTTGTGGAACTGCAAATTGCCCGACACGGTCGAGCCGCACACTTGGTTCTGCGCTGCTCCAGGGGGTATATTGTGGATTTCCAGGTTCCCGTTAATCGTAGTAGACGGACCGATCGAGAAAGTGCCTCCGCCCACGATCTGCACATTCTTGCCGATCAACACTCCGGAAAGTACCAGATTTCCGCCGTTCACGTTCACATTTCCGGTGATATAGCCATTAATGAACGTGCAGGTCTGACCAGCCGAGACCGTTACATCGCCGTTGAAAGTACCGCTGTAAAGGCCATGGCAGGTGCTACCCGAGCCCAAGGTCGCGGGGACTGCAGGAGGCGCGCCATTCACACCTGTAACCGTTATCCCACCATATGTAGTGATTTGATTTACGCTAGTAATTGTGACACCGCCGGTTCCGTTCTCATCGGCCGCCAGCTCCGTTTTTTTTATCGACGTGCCACCGGTCTTTCCATTGTAGTTGCTAGTCCATGTGAAACCGATGCCTAGATCGGTTGCAGAGCCGTCGAAATTGACCCCCGCTAGGTGCGTCTGATATCCACCAAAACTGCCTTTCGGCTCTGACTTGGCTCCCGGGGCGAGCACTGCGTCTGTGCATGCTGCGGTACCCACCTGCCATCCGCCGGGCAGACAGCCATCCGCCGGCGCATCGTGGAACGTAAGTGTCATGCCCGCGGAAATCGGTAGGGTACAAGCAGGCATTGCGCTGCCGTCCTCATGTCTCGCGAGCTCTGTATTTTGATCGTATTAAAATGGATAACTATTATCCGGCGCGCTACCTCCCCCAAAGCCGTCGGCATAGCCGCCGCCTTGGGGAGGATCGCTCCAAGGCACTCTTTTACTTGTCAGGCGTACGGAACCGGTGATTGCTGAATCAAAAGCTCCGCCCATATTGCGGGCATAGAATGCGCTCGGATCGAATTGTACGGTTACCTTCTGTATCCAGTCGAAATCCTTAAAACCGCACACTTGCGCCGCTTGAGCGAGCGTATACCCCTGCTTTGGCGTAAATGTGGCGCTTATATTCTTTCCGCGAAAGAACTGAAACCCTAGAAAGCTGAAGCCCGACACTTGGGTCTTCAGCGCATTGTTGATAAGCGTCGAGCACGCAGTAGCAGAACTGATTTTCTCTTCGAGCGAAAAATACGTCGACCCGCCGTGAGGGGCGAGCGGTACAATGAAATTAACAGTGCCCGTGGTCCCATCCGCGCTAGGGTTGGTGAAGTAAGAATTGGGTCCACCATATCCCGTGGTGTCACGAGCGTTGCCCGGAGCTCCATAGGTGTCGATCCCATCGCCATCGAAAGCAAAGATGTTCAGATCTGAATGCAGCACCAGAGATGTGATTGGGATCCTGCTATTATTGACGACTCCGACAAGCGTGTCCTCGATACTGTCATAAGGTGGCTGGCCCGTCGGGACTGCTGTGGCGCCCGTATCCGTGATCGTTATGACCACGCCGCAGGTAGTGTCCGCCCCGAATCCGGGACACTGGGCGTTCGCCGGACTCGTTGAAATCGCCAGCAAGGCGAGAACGAAAACAATCGTGGCCGCGAATCGAATTGTTAGGTTTTTCCTTCCTCTCCTCATTCGCCGTGGCAGAGGCTCGCGTCGGGACTGGGTGTATTGTTCTTTTCCGGAAAACACAGGACCGAAGTTACCAAAAAAAGCTACAATCGGGGTTCTCATAACAAACATCCTCGCAAATGCGAACGAGGCCCTTCGCTCGCGCTTTTCCCTGCGGGAAGAGGGTCAGGGGGATCTCGGGGAGACGCCTAACGAACTTGACGCGGCCCGGTTGTGCCGTCCCCGCCCGATCAGTGTCAAGACAGAAATCGCACAGCAGTTTAGGAATTCATAGAGGTGCTGTTTGTGGCGCCGAGCGAGCGATTGTTCAGATCAAAGACTGGCAACACCCATATGATGATCGATGAGTGGGTCGACCGAGCGGAACGCGTTTACTTCTTTCAATCCAGCGGGCTTTACGCCGGAAAAGCGCAGCCCTCAATCACGTGCCTTCTGCCGAGCGACACCCGGCTCTTCATGGATCGCCACGCCAACATTTCGCAGGCCAATATCACGCACTGGCGCGCGAGATGTGGAGCCGTCACGCAACCGTGCCAGCCGTCGGTCACGAGGACCGTGGTCGATCCAGTCACGGCAGCGCTTTAGTGGAGACATTTGCCATCTCAACCCGCCTTAAGGTACATCTCAAAGCGCGCCGCGAGGTATTCTCGGTTGGGCCGCGCGAGCATCTCCCTAGGCTGGCGCATCATCTTGTCGCGGATGTTTTTCAGCGCGTGCTGTAGCGTCGGGCCGTCGTGGATCTCCAGAAGGCTGCGGTTGATGTGCACTTTGCCGTCCGCGTCGATTCCGAGCAGGTTCAAATCGTAAGCGCTGTGATGGAGAAAAAACGCTGGCGAATGTTTCGTGAAGGTCCGGGGTCGCAACGCCCTGGAAACATCTCATTTCCCATGTGCTTCGGCGCAGGGATTTAATGCGCTCGGGGAAAATCATTGAGGAGGGAATCTACAAAGTTCACTCGGCCGAATGGGCTTTTACCACGTCTCGAGCTCCATCAATGCCTTCAACGTTTCGAGAAAATCTTTCTCACTACAACCATTGCTTTCCAATTCAAGAGCAACAAAGGTCGTGCTCGATGTGTAGGCAAATCCGCAACCTCTTTTGGGTTGTCGTCCCGCGATTGAGTACTCCAAAAACCCCAACGTCGTTGGACCACGCTTCGGATAGAGAATAACGACTTCACCAAATTGCGGCGGAATGGGAGATGATAGGTTCCTCAGAGTATAAAGGGCGTTTAGCGCATCTCGAATTTTCGCCGCCTGTTGAAGAATCGAATCGAAGTTAGTCGCAATGCCTGATAACATTGTGATCTGCATTCGTCGATCCAATCGAATATAGACCTGGCCACGATCGTCAGGCGTTTGACGCTTCCATCCGCCCGGAACAGAGAATGAGAATAGTCTCTCGACAAAGCGGGATGAATACTTGGGGGACACAGATCGACCATTGCAGGAAATTCATATATTCACAATCTCGGCGCTGGATTCACCAGGCTCAACTTTTGCTTGGAGTTCTGATTGAGGGTTCGAAATCGCCTGCGGAGTAAATCTACCGAGCACAATAAACCCAACTTCTGCCCAGTCGATTCGATCGAGCAGCAAGTGACAATCAGGAGTCAAATCCTGCGTGTTCGGGTCCATGCTCATGGTCTCTTATCTAATTGTGGATGAATGGGTTGTCGTACCGGTTGGCGATTGGCACTGGCGGCCGATGGCAGACCGCAGTTACATACCATTTTCTTGATTTGCCTTGCCTGATGTCCGGCGATTGCGCGACGACGCGCCTGCTCCTGCAGTTTTCGAAGCTTGTAAATGCGCCGGGCCTGCCCGTTGCAGCAAGGCCTGCAAGTGTTGCGAGATCCCGAAAAGTTCGCGCCGCTCAAAATCTTTCTGCACGCGCCACATCGCTTGTGCCCGTCTGGCAATAGTTCGTATTGTGGCAGGCCTAGTGAGAACGGCGGGACCGGCAATAAATCAAGCTCTGCAATTATCGAAGGCGCGTCTGCCCGGGTCTGTCGCACGCTTGCGGTTGACTCCCGTTTCTGGCATTGAGCGCCCAAATCGGAATCCATATCCATGCGGTTACTTCGGCGATCTGAAACGCGAATGCCGTTGCGGTCCGACGCAGGTCCACCGTTATCGCCAGCGCATTTCGGGTCCGCTCCTCGATCGCATCGACCTCCACATCGAAGTGCCCGCCGTCGAATACCGCGACATCTCCAGCACGCGCACCGAAGAACCTTCGTCCGCCATTCGCGAACGCGTCCAGCGCGCCCGCGAAACCCAGCGCGCCCGTTTCCATTCCGACCCGAAAGTGAATTGCAACGCGCGCATGGGCCCGCGCCAGATCAAGCGCCATTGCCAGCTCAGCGACGACTCCCAGGACCTGATCCGCGTCGCCATGACCGAGCTCAACCTCAGTGCCCGCGCCTACGACCGCATCCTGAAAGTTTCCCGCACCGTGGCCGACCTCGCCGCCTCCGAAGCCATCACCCCCGAGCACGTGAGCGAAGCCATCCAGTATCGCACCTTTGATCGGACGCTTTGGGTGTGAATCGCACTGGTTAAGGCCGGCCCTTGCTATCCGGATTTCTGTGCATGACAGATGAAAAATCGCCCGCCACTGATGGATGGGGTAACCGAGATTATCGCGAAACCAGCGGCGACCAGCTCTTGCTGGAGCCATTCGCGGGTTGCGTAACTCCAGGTAAATGGGCCATCCACAGAACCGCCATACTCGATTTCGTGTTGGGCCGAATAAAAGCTGCCGGTGCCGAAGTTGCCTGCCTCAATCAGGACGGAGGCTCCATCAACCAGCAAACTGAATAGCCGTTGCAGCTGGCAACGTGTTGCGGTCTCACTTCCAAAAACGCCGAGCCCGTTGCACATGAGAAAGGCGACATCGAAACGGGAGTGAGCAGGCACATTATCGAACTGCTCGTAGGCAATGGCGCCGGGGAGGATGGAGAGGCAATAATCACGGAGCTGCTCGTTTGTCTCCACCAGAGTAATCCTCGCGTGCGGCGACACAGAGGAAGCAAACGCACTATGCCTCCCGAGCCCGCAGGCAATATCCAGAATGCGAGGTTCCTGTTTCCCGGCCAGACAACTGCGGATAAGGGCCTGCTCTTCGGGCCGGACGTGAAGGAGATCACGGCAGGGATAATCGACGCCGGGACCATCGATCACCTGCAAGTGAAATGTCACGTCGCGGTCGGGATAGCGCAATTGGTCAAACATTGCTTTAGCAAAAGCCTTCATATCGCGGCGGAGCCCGTGTGCCTAACGAAACACCAGATCAGCTGCGGCGGGCGGCAAGCCGCGTCAAGAACATATTTGGGGAGGAAAAAAAGAAGGTTGACAGTCTGTTGAATAGTCCAAGCTTGATTTCATGAACAAACAAAACTCCCAGGCTCTGGTTGCCCAATGGCGCAACACAGACCTTGATAACCCCGCGGGTCCGCTCTTCATTTCGGGCGAATTCGCAGAAGCAGAAATTGTCGGCGAATCCTTTACCATCACCGACCAGTGCGGGACTGGCTGTTCGGGGTCGGTTACCCGGCAGTGCTGCTAAGTTGAAGTGGCGTCCGTAGCGCCGCGTTCGGGCGCGGACACATTTGACGAATCACTGGGTTGCCTGATCTCGCCCTCGTTGGGCGAGCTGGCAACCCAGCTTTTTTCAGTCGACGGCCTCCAGGCGCGAGAGCGCGACGTCGTTCTCGGTGCGACTCGAGAAGCGCTTTTCGGGGTTCTGCACGGCAAGCTCAGCCGGTTGCTCGTGGTCGAGCTCAACGCTGCCCGGGTTACGGACCGTTTGACCGGTGAGGATCCGAGGGAACGCTGGGAACAGTTTCTAAAAATTTCGTCTCAGCAAGCCTTCTGGGACGACTTAGCCATCCACTACCCTTCGCTGTTGCCGAGGGTCGCCGCCATCGTCCGTCATCGTTGCGCGGCATCGCTCCAGTTCGCCCAGCGTTGGGCGATTGATCGGCAGCGCCTTTCCGTTCTCTGTGGCGGCGAGCCGGGGGAACTCCAGGAGCTGAGGTTTGGCGCTGGGGACAGTCATCGCACCGGACAGACCGTAGCGATCGTCCGCAGCGAAGCCGGCCAGATCGTCTACAAGCCGCGGTCGCTGGCGGTCGACATCGCTTTGCGTGGTTTCATCGCCGAGCTTGCCGGGGACCACGATCGCCCATTGGCAATTCGCGTCCCAAAAGCGGTGACCTCGGCTGAGCATGGCTGGGTCGAATTCATTCCCCACGCTTACGCTTCGGGAGCCGGGGAACTGCGGGATTTCTATCAGGGGATCGGCCACTGGCTCGCCCTCATGCGCTTTTTGGGCGGCAGTGATCTGCATGCGGAAAATTTGATCGCTCACGGAAGGAGCCCGGTCATTGTCGATTGTGAGACTCTGTTCACGCCGAAGATTCCGCCGGCTCCATCGGAATATGGAGAGGCGCTGGACCGTGCGGCAGAACTTGTGGCAGGAACGGTCCTCGCCGTAGGGTTGCTCCCAACTCGTGGCCGCGGCCTGGGCTGGCGGGGGGTTGACAATTCGGCGCTCGGCATGCTGCGGGGCGAGCAACCGATGATGTTGCAACCGGGCATCATCAAGGCGGGGTCGGACGGAGCTCATATCGGCAACACGCTGGTGGAAACGGCTGTCTCGCAAAATCACCCCAGCCCGCAACCTGCCCTTGCCGAATACTGGCCCGATGTGCTGGAGGGATTTGATGGGATGACCGATACGCTGCAACGTCTGGACGCTAAAGGCGTTCTTCGAACTCGCCTGGAAGCGTTCGCCGATTGCCGCATCCGCGTAGTCCCTCGAGCCACTGAGGTCTATGCTGAGGTGGGCCGCATGCTATGGCATCCGGTATCGCTCCATAAACAGGCGCCGGCGCGCCAGCGCGCGTTTGATCTGTTCCGGAAGATGGCGGCCAATGTATCGTCGGCGCCGGGCGATCCCGCAGTGATCAACGCCGAAATCGACGATCTGATGGAAGGAGACATTCCTGTCTTCACCACGCTGGTAAAAGAGGGCCGGTTGGAGGGGCCTGGATCTACCTACTGGCTGCCGCAGCGCAACCTTATCGATGCTGCGCTGGAACATTGGCGGGCAGCCGACTTCGAGCTGGAACGCAAAGTAATCCGAGCCTCGTTGGTGAGCGCCTACGTTAATGACGGATGGATGCCCGACGAGGCATCGTTATTGTTACCGGCGAGCGGTCGCCCAGGCGATCTCGATGCTCGACGCCGGCAGCAAGCCGCGAAGATTGTTCGCGGCATCGTGGCCCACGCGATCGTCGGGGATGACGGCAGTGCCGAATGGATTGCGCCGGTGCTTAATCAGAACGGCTGGTCGGTCCAGCCATTGCAGCAGGACCTTTACAACGGAATTTCCGGTATCGCGCTTTTGGCCGGCGCTTATCTGCGCGAGACCAGTGCCGGGCGCACGGATCCGATTGAAGGGCTGGAAGAGTTATTCGGGCGTGTGCTCCATACTTTGCACTTGTTCGAAGCCAAGCACGAAAAATTGCGCGCAGGCAGCTTTAAGGTTCGGCCGCCTACGCCCGGTGGCTACATCGGCATTGCCTCCCAGATTTGGACGTATTTGGTTTTGGCGCGTTGGGGGCTTGACGGCGGCGACGGAGTGAAACGTGCCTGTGCCTTGGCGGAGGGCATTCCCGAAGCCGTGGCGCTCGATGAAGTCCATGATGTGCTCTCCGGAACGGCAGGCGCGATCGTGCCATTGCTCATTCTGGGACGAACGACGGGAGAGAGCCGTTATCTGCGGATGGCATCCCAACTCGGCGATCGGCTGTGCGAACGAGCCCAGCGCAAGGGCGACGGCGCATTCTGGACTCCGCCCCTCTGGCCGAAAGGCGTGGGTGGTTTCGCGCATGGCGTCACGGGCATCGGTTGGTCCCTGGCTAAGCTCGCCGCCGAAACGGGCGCCGCCCAACATGAGCAGACATCGCGGGCCGCATTCGCTTTTGAGGATGCGCTCTTTGATGAACAGGAACAAAACTTCCTGGATCTGCGCCAGCTCGAAGGCGCGAGGACGGCCGCGGCCTGGTGCCATGGTTCGGTTGGCATCGGACTCGCGCGGCTGGATTTGGATCCAAGTCTCGCAAATCCATCGACCCGTCTGCTCCTGCGCCGGACCGCCGCGGCCACATGGCGTCTCGGCTTGGGCTGGAATCATTGCGCGTGTCACGGCGACTTGGGCGCCTGGGAATTGCTGGAGCGCGCGATCGCTCTGGGTGAAGGGCCCAAAGATGTGACCCCTGTGCACCTGCGCGAATTACTTCTAACCAGCCTCGAAGACCATGGACCTTGTTGTGGGCTGACGCGCGATGCGTTCGCTCCCGGCCTCATGCCCGGCTTGGGCGGTATCGCTTACCAACTCTTACGCATGCATCCCGACCATGGCCTGCCCTCCATCCTGACCCTCGGAGCGGACGGCGTTTGAGCCGCGCTGCGAATCGAACCACATGGATCTTCTTTCGCCTTATTGGCGCATAGATAAGCAGCCGTCGGAGCGCCCCGGATTATGGTCGCTCGCCCGCCGTTTGACGATGGCAGGGCTCCCCGTATGGAACATCGTTCGGGCCGCTGCCCCTCGGGCCTCGGAGATCATCCTGCTTGCTCAGGTTTTTTCTGGGGTGGCCACAACCGTGGCCTTATTGCTCACCACTCGCGCCTTGGGACGACTTCTTGCCGAGGGGGCGACTTCAGAACGCTTGCGAGCCGCGCTTCCGACCCTGTTAATGCTGGCCGTCGTTCTCCTGGTTCGGATGATCCTCGAAGCCGCAACGTTGTCGGCCAGGGCCCATCTGGTCCCGAAGGTGCGCCGCGTGGCCGAGGAGAAGGTGTTTCGGAGCAGCTTGGAAGTGCAACTGGAGTCTTTTGACGATCCCGGGTTCTACGATCAATTGCATCGGGCGCGGGATCGAGGCGTTCTGCATTTGGAAGGGGCGGCCGGTTCTTTAGTGGACGCGCTCGGCGCAATTTTTTCCGTCATCGGCGCCGCGGTGGCTTTGTGCTGGCTCCATCCACTTTTGCTCGCGATCCTGTTCCTCGCATTGCTTCCGGAAGGCTGGGCCGCGCTTCACGCCGCCCGCCTGCAATATGGTGGAATGGCAACCACTATCGCGTTGACGCGGAAGGCAAAGATGATGGGCGAACTGGCCACGCAGCGAGAGGCAGCCCCCGAAATTCGCGCCAATCAAGCGCAGGATTATGTCTTGTCGGAATACACTCGGAGCGCCACCGACTTGCAGGATCACTTGGTAAAGGTGGGGCTGGCCGAAGCGAGATCGATGACCCTGGGTCGAATCCTGTCCGGCCTGGGTTTGGTCGGCACTTTCGTTGCCTTGGGCTTCATGCTTGAACTCCGATGGCTGGATCTGGCCGTCTCGGGAACGGCAATCATTGCCATCCGCAGCACGACCGCGTCGCTCGCAACCCTTGTCCACAAGGCCCACGAACTCTTCGAAAAAGGACTCTACATCAGCGACTATCGGGAGTTCATCGAACAATCGGAAATTCGTCGGAAGCCGGCCAAAAATACCAAGGCGCCAGCGCAGCCGGGACGGATTGAACTGCACGAGGTCGGGTTTCAATACCCTGGCGCCGAAGGTCTCGCCTTGAACAATGTTTCCTTTAAAATCGAGCCCGGCCAGACCATCGCCCTGGCAGGTGAAAACGGCTCGGGCAAGACCACCCTGGCGAAACTGATCGCCGGGCTCTATCGCCCGACCTCTGGCCACATCACCTGGGAGGGTGTCGATATTCTCGAGCTGGACCCAGTCAGTCTTGCGGATCGGATTGTCATGGTCCAGCAACAGCCCATCCATTGGCCGCGCAGCGCGCGAGACAACGTGCGACTCGGCCGGCATACCCGGATTGATCCGAATTCGGATGCGCTCGTCGAAGCCGCCCGGGGAGCTCGCGCTCTCGAAGTGATTGAAGGATTACCCGAAGGCTGGCAAACGCTCCTCTCGCGAGAGTTCAAGGGAGGGCACGATCTGTCGGCAGGACAGTGGCAGCGCCTCGCCGTTGCCCGGGGTCTGTATCGCGACGCGCCGGTCGTGATTTGGGACGAACCCACAGCGCCGCTGGATGCGAAGGCCGAGTATGCCGTCTATCAGTCTCTGTCGAAGCTCGCCTTGGATCGGACCGTTATTCTGATCACCCATCGCCTGGCCAGCATTCGCAATGCGGATCGAATTTTTTTTCTCGAGCGCGGCATGCTGGTGGAGCAAGGCAACCATGAGGAATTGCTGCGCCTCAACGGGCGCTACGCCGAGCTCTATCGACTCCAGACCGAGTTGCACGGGATGGAGGAACGAGGACGGACGTAATCCCTCGCGCCCGCGCCTACGACCGTATCGACGACGCGGCCGTCATGGCACTCACCGGCTGTGAGACAACGGCTCTATCCTCAGCTTGTCCGACTCGCACTCTGCGAGTCGCCATACCTTGGAGTTATTCGGCAATGTCCGGGCCGGCGGAGGCCGAACCGAGATATAACTCTGCATTTCAGTCAGATCGAAATCTACGAACCGCCTCACGGGCAGTGTGCTGAACTCAGATTCCAAACTGAGGAAATCAAGCGCTGCGGTCCGGCCAATCTCGCCCGCAAGATCCACCTTCTGGCGGTCGGACATCTTCGAGAACTTGCGATGCGCTTCGTCGCCGTCAGATCTCAAAGTCTCATCGTCGATCTCAATGAGTAGATTGGCGGTAGCTTCCACCGGGGAAAGGGGACGTGTATCTTTTGAAAACGCGACGTGCGCGAAGAAAGTTAAAGGGTTCATGGTTGGAAGAGGGCGGCCGCGCTAACTGGTCTGGTTGACGAAACCGCCAGGCGCGACATCGACACCATACACGAAAATGAGGCCGCCTTCTCGAAAGGTTGAGTCTAATCATCGCTCGCTCGGGTCTCGAGCGCATGGGCGTTCGCAATCGCCATTGCGCCTTCAGTTCAGACTCGAATGCTTTAAGCATTCGAGATCGTGCCGATGACGCCGGACGTTCGGCGGTTGGTCGTGGGACGTCTTCTCCTGTCTGTGTGTAAGGCAAGCGCTCCGCCTGCCATCGCGGTCGAACAACCAGCGCGCCTGCAATTCAACGCTTCCCGGTATCCCGTTTCCGCTTTGCGGTCGTCCGTTTCCCATTCCGCATCGCCTGGTACCCCGCGACGTACTTCTCCACCGGCAACTTCGCGATCGTCTTCTCCACCACCTCGAGCGCCAGGTCTTCCAACGTCTTGAACCGCAAACATCCCTGCCCCATGTCGAGCTTCTTGCCGCTCTTCGCGTATTGCGCCAGGAACCATTCCCGCAGCTCCGGCTGCCCGTAAAAACAAACCATGTGCAGTGCCATGTAATTTTTCATCGACGCCAGACTGATGACTGGCAACGGCACCTTCTTGTTGCCGCCATAGCCCGCTGGGTAGGTGGTCAGCGGAACGAACCAGCTCATCATGCCCCACTGGATTCCTTCCTCGTATCCCTTCGGCAACGCGCGGTTGATCCCCTTGCGCACTTCGTTCAACGCCTCCCGACGATCCTTCGGGAGCGCCGCCAGATATTCGGTCACAGTGGTTGCCGCCATATGCCTCGTTCTAGCATGAGTCGGTTCGTTGCGGCAACCGTAACGCTGTAGCCGCGGTCTCGCCGCGTGTTGCATTTGTAGGGCAGGCGCGTCGCCTGCCGAGCATGTAGCCGTCGCCCTGTGGGCGACTCGGGGCGAAGCGCTCGCCAACACCGCATCGAGCGTCCCACAGGGACGCTGCTACAGAAGAGCGGTTGCACTGGCCCCTGCCGATGGAGAGGACGGCAACGGGAGCGGTCGCGCTACAATTTCGCCGCGTAAAAAGCTTCGCGTTCGCGGGTTCGGCGATGCGTGGCGTGAATATGCTTCGCGTTCCGTGACTGATTCGCTAAAACGGTCACGATGAAAATCAGTCGCCGATCCTTTCTGAAATCGGCCGCGGCAATGGGTGCGTCGCTCGCCTGGGTCGGACCGGCCCACGGTTCGCGGGTCAAGTGGAAGGAGCGGCGTGATCTTTATCCGCAAGGGGTCGCCTCGGGCGATCCAGATCCCCACAGCGTTATCCTGTGGACGAGGCGTCCGTACGATAAGGGGACGCGGGAGCTGCTGACTGTCGAGGTCGCGGAAGATGAGGCGTTCAAACGAGTCATTGCCAACGCGAAGGCGCCGGTCTCGAGCGCGGCGGACTGGACGACGCGCGTTTTGATCGCCGGACTCAAACCAGCGCGCACCTACTGGTATCGGTTTACCGACCCCGACGGAAACGGAAGCCGGGTTGGCCGCACGATCACAGCGGCGGAGCCTAACGACCCGCGCCCGGTGAACTTCGCCTTCGTCAGCTGTCAGGACGTTAATGAAGGACAGCTCAACGCGTATCGCCGGATGATTTACGAAGACGAACGCGCTCCCGAAGCCGAGCAGCTCGGTTTCGTTTTGCACCTGGGCGATTTCATTTACGAGGTGGTCCAGTATCCCGATGAAGTGCAGACGCGCTACGACCGCATGATCTATGAGGTGGCGCGGTTCTCCGATGACCACAGCCACAAGATCGGCAACTTCCACATCCCGCTGACCGTCGAAGGCTACCGCGCCGTCTACAAAGGCTATCTCGCCGACCCCGATCTGCAGGACGCTCGCGCGCGCTGGCCGTTCGTCTGCATCTGGGACAACCACGAATTCTCGTGGATGGGCTGGCAAAGCATCGTCAAGGCGGGGAAGTACGAGCAGCCTGGCCAGACCGTGAAGGTCGCGGCGAACCAGGCCTGGTTCGAATATCTTCCCGCACGAATTGCGGCGCCGAGCGGGTCGCTCGAGCACTTCGGCCCACCCGCTGTGAAAAACGTTCCCATCGACAATTGGGATAGCGATGGTTTGGGAACGGAGCCGAATAACCTGACCGCGATCAATAGCCTGAAGGGTTACCGCGCATTCCGCTACGGCCAGAACCTCGACCTGATCATTACCGACCAGCACAGCTATCGGAGCGCCGATTGCTTCAGCGATCCGTCGCTCGGGAAGCTCGGCGGTGACGAGTTCACGGCGATGGCTCCTGAGTCTTTGATGCAGATTCTCGACGGCGGACGTGCCTACAACGGTGGCAAACCCCCTGAAGAAGTCCGGTTCAACGAAGCGCGTATTCCGAACCCGCAACGGAGCGCGCCGCCGCAAACGATCCTTGGGGCGGAGCAGAAGAAATGGTTCAAGGCGAAGCTCAAGAGCTCCACCGCGACCTGGAAAATCTGGGGCAACTCGCAGGGCGCGCTAGATGAACGCGCCGACCCGGCGAACCTGCCACCCGGTCTCACGAAGGAGTCTTGGCCGAAAGACGGCGGCTTCGCGAATATGGGCGGGGGTGATTACGGCACCGCGTACTTGGAGCGCGCTGAAATTTACAATCTGGTGCGCGACGCGAAGATCACCGGCTTTGGTATTGTCTCCGGCGATCGCCATAGCTTCTGGGCCGGATACGCGGCCGCGGAACTTCCGCCCGCCAGGTTCGAGCCGGTCGGCCTGAGCTTCGTGGGCGCGTCCCTCACCAGCCCCGGCCCCATGGAAGCTAATGAGCACAATGTTAAGAAGGACGCTCCGCTCCGACCCCTCTTTCTCGCTGACAAGGCGGGGGCGGAGAAGCCGGAATGGACCTACAACATGCTGCTGAGGCACGGCGTCCGTTCCTGCCTCGAATACGCGAAGAGCTTCGACCTGGAGCGCGCCCGGTCGCTCTCCAACCCGGACCTGGCTCCGCACCTCGAGTTCGTCGACCTCGGAGGACATGGCTACGCAAAGGTCCGATTGTCGCCCGATGAAATGCGCACCGAGTTCGTCTGCATCCCGCGCCCCATCACGCGCAGCGAAAAACCAGACGGCGGCCCGCTCCGGTATCGCGTCTTGCACACCGCCGCCCTGTGGAAGAGCGGCGAACGCCCGCACCTAAAAACATCCGTTCTCGAAGGCGACGCTGGATTGTCGATTTGACCGTATAAGGCTTCGCCTCACGCGGCTTTGCTCGCCACGACCTCTACCCACCAATCAGCCACGTGAGTCGAAGGCTCTTACGTGACGATGCTGGACTGTCGATTTGAGTGGCTCACACACCCAACGGAGCATCGCGTCGGGATCATTGAGTCTTGACCGCTTAAAGCGGTCGAGTCAGTAAAGAGCGATGCGGCAGACGCTTTTGCACAGCTTGTTCCCGCAAGTGCGCGCGGAAATCCTTCGCCTGCTCTTCACCAATCCGCGGACGGAACTGTACGTTAGGGAGCTCGCTCGCCTGAGCGGCCTCTCGCTCCAGACCGTTCAGGATGAATTGGCCAAACTCGAAGCAGCTCTTCTTATCGCCCGCCGGAGCAATGGCTATCACCTGTTCTATCGCGCCGATGCCAAACACCCGCTCTACGCCACCCTCCGCAAGCTGGTCGTCCATGCCTCCTCGCGCGCAAAGCCCCAGCCAAAGGCGAGAGGACAGCGCAGACGACGAGCACACCGAAGCGGAGATCAATGACCGCACCCGCGGTCGCGACATCTAAACCGACCGCCTTCCCTCTTTCTGGACAGCAATCCGTTGATGAAGTCGCCCCGCGATATTCGACCGCTTTAAGCGGTCAACATTCAAGCCGCAGTGCTTTCGTACCGACCGCTGTGGCGGCAAGCTCGAACGGACTGAGGCCACTCGGATCGCTACGTGATGGAAGTCAACGAGCACAATCTTAAGAAGGACGAGACGCATGAATGGCCGGACGATGCGCGACTCGTGCCGTGCGCCCATATGCCGCCCGTGTCGATTTCATCTAACCCTGTTTGGACTCGACCGCTTTAAGCGGCCAAGACGCAACGTCATTGCATCCACACCCCGATACGTCCAAGCCGCGTGCCGAAGTAGCCCACGGGGTGCTGGGAGCGTTTATCTTCGAATATGCCAAAAGCTTCGGCCTCGAGCGCGCCCGATCGCTCTCCAACCCGGATCTCGCTCCCCACCTCGAATTCGTCGATCTCGGCGGACATGGCTACGCGAAAGTCCGCTTGTCCCCCGATGAAATGCGCACCGAGTTCGTCTGCATCCCGCGCCCCATTACGCGCAGCGAAAAACCAGACGGCGGACCGCTCAGGTATCGCACCTCGCACACAGCCGCCCTCTGGAAGAGCGGCGAACGCCCGCAGCTAAAAACGTCCGTTCTAGAAGGCGACGCTGGATTGTCGATTAGACCGTATAAGGCTTCACTGACGCGGCTTTGCGCGCCATGATCTCGATCAGTCACGCCACGAGAGCCGAGGCTTTACGGTAGCGACCATGGCTTGGCGACTCGACTGGGATCGTTATTCTATCGTGTTAAAGAAGATTGCCGATGAATTGTTGTCGGACGGAGCTGAGGACATACAGCTAAGCGCGGCGACGCGGCTGTATTCATTATTCTCATCTGTCTCCGGACTCGATGAAGATTCCGATCGCATAGGCGACTGCGACGCGACCAGACTTCCGAACGGGGAAGCGATCTCGCCGAGGGACGCCGCCGCGTGTCTCCTGGACGCGGCTCGAACGTCGAAGTTCCTGCGGGGCCTCCACGCAGCCGTCCTTGAGGCGCAGAAGAGGTTCCCTGGGACCACGATAGAGATCCTTTACGCAGGGTGTGGCCCATTCGCGCCGATGGCTATTCCGCTGACCACCCGGTTTAGCTCTGCGGAGATCCGGTTCACCCTGTTGGATATTCACCAACGATCGCTGGACTCAGCGCGGCTTATTTTTCACACCCTTGGGAAAGGGGCCTTCGTGCGCGATTACATCCAGGCTGACGCGGCGCTCTATCGGCATGAGGCTTCACACGTCATCCACATCGTAGTCGTGGAAGCCATGCAGGCAGCTCTGGAAAAGGAGCCACAGGTTGCTATCACGATGAACCTGGCCTCCCAGCTTTGCCCAGGAGGGATTTTCATTCCGGAAAGAATAACCATTGGCTGTTATCTCTATGATCCTGCCAAAGAGTTTGCGGGGGCTGTTTCGGGTGTTAGGCCGGCGCATTCGTCGTCGGCGAGCGGCGGTGGGAGGGTCAGGGTTAACCTCGGCGCTGTTCTTGAATTAGTTGCGGGGCATTGCGGTGACCCTGTAACAACCAGCAAGATCGTTGACCCGGCTCGGCCATCCCTCACGCCGAAGCTTCTTAAGATCCCTGGCGAAGTCGAGAGTGGGTCCTGCCTGATGCTCTCGACCGTCGTCACCGTGTTCGGCTCCATTACGCTGCAACAATACGAATCGGGCTTGACCTACCCAAAGTTTTTATGGGATGCGGGCAGGATACAACCCGGCCAGACCATCGAGTTTGCCTACCAACTTGGCGACAAGCCCGGATTCAAATACCGATGTTTGTGAAAGTGGAAATCTGTGGAGATGGACGGTAATGGGGTTTGTCATCTCGGTGAACGATGCTCCGCTCCGAGCGTTCCTAATGTGCGTGATAAGTTGAAGAGAGGCGACTTTTAAGCCTTGACCGCTTAAAGCGGTCGAACGAATGATAAGGCAATGCGCCAGACGCTCTTGCACGGCTTGTTTCCCCAGGTGCGTGCGGAAATCCTTCGACTGCTCTTCACCAATCCGCGGACGGAATTGTACGTTCGCGAACTCGCTCGCCTAAGCGGCCTTTCGCTCCAGACCGTTCAGGATGAACTGGCCAAACTGGAAGCGGCTCGTCTCATCGTCAGCCGCAGCAATGGCTACCACCGCTTTTATCGCGCCGATTCCAAGCACCCGCTCCACGGCATGCTGCGAAAGGTCGTTGTCCGCGCTTCCTCGCAATCGAAGCCCCAGCCGAAGGCGAGAGGCCAACGCCGAGCACGAGCACGCTGATGCGAGCGTTAATGATCGCACTGCCGCCGCGCCATCTTGGCCGATCCCTCTCTCGACAATTAATTCGTTGATGAAGCTGCGCATCGGTGTTGACCGCTTTATGCGGTCAAAAGTCAAACGGCCGCGCCGAAAATGCGACGTTAAAGGGCGATGACATTGTCCCGTCGCCGCTTAAAGCGGTCGAGTCTACACGGTCGAGGATAAAGTCGACGCTGCTGCACGCCCGCGTTGGGCCCAGTCGCTCGTGTTCCTGGAATACGCGAAGAGCTTCGACCCGAAGCCCGCCCGCAGCTCTCCAACCCGGATCTGGCTCCCCACCTCGATTTCGTCGACCTGGGAGGACACGGATATGCGAAAGTCCGATTGTCGGCCGACGAGATGCGCACCGAGTTTGTGTGCATCCCTCGCCCCATCACGCGGAGCGAAAAACCGGACGGCGGTCCACTCAGGTATCGGGTGTCGCACACCGCTGCCCTGTGGAAGAGCGGCGAGCGCCCGCAGCTAAAAACATCGATCCTCGAAGGCGACCCTGGACTGGCGATTTGACTGACCCCCGCCAATGAGGAGACTCGACGGGGCACTTGCCGTTCACTCCGATCTCTGATATCCGACTTCTGACCTTCCCTATGTTCGCCCCCCAATTCCTCACCGAAACCGAGCGCACCCTCGATTTCGGATACTCTCGCTGTGGGTGAATATGAGTACGGAGCCAACAATGACGAGACTCCCGTACGACTCCACTCCTTCCTTGTGCTCCAAAACACCCTTAAAAGCGTAATTGTCGTTGACGACGACCGATCAGTTCTCCGAGCACTCAGCAGGATGCTAGTGCGGAATTATCGCGTGCGCAGCGCCGAGTCTTTCGAGGAAGCTGTGGCGTTAATAGAAGCTGAGGCGCCCGACGTCGTTGTAAGCGACCTGTGGATGCCAAACGAAACCGGCTTTACGCTTATTGAGACAGTAAACAAGAGGTTTCCGCGGGTTCCCATCATCATCATTTCTGGCAAGCGAGACCAAGCGGCGGTTCAGGCAGCTATCGAACTGGGAGCCTCAAGCTTTTTGGAAAAACCTTTCAGCGAAAACGAGTTGAGTACGGAAATCGCGCGCGCACTGAAAACTGAGGCCAGAATGGGCAAATCAACAAATCATCTATCGCAATTCGACGTTCCCCAGCTCGGGACGAAACTACGTCTCGACGTTAACAACGTTTCAATCGATGACCTTCACCAGCTGTATGCATTATCTACCGCTTCTTTGGCCGGATTGCGCCACGAACTCGGTAACCCTTTGGCGGCAATCGCTGCTTGGTCCGATCAGTTGCGCTACGTATCGATCAAGCGCCTTGAGGAGAGTATTTCGAAACCCCTATCGCCTCCCTCATTTTACGCGTTCCTCCAAACTGAGATCGCTCGGCTTAGGGAGGTTGACACTGAAATTCGCGATTGCGTTTCACGTGCCGCAACCCTCCTCAAACGCTATACCAGTGGTTTTCGGTCGACGGACTTAAAATCTGCCTTTGTAACGAACCCAAGCGTGATCGTCAGCACAATCGCCACCGAATATCCCTTTCCGGTGAAACAGATGGGTGACACCAGCTTGGAGATCCTATTTCCAAACAGAATCCTATTCTCGTTCATATCTGAATTCATCACGAATATTAAAAAGCATTCGGGCAATGCAAAGCCAGAGGTATTGATTAAATGGTGTATGTCTGGAGCCTCCTTCGAGTGTCAAGTTCATGACAATGGAAAGGGATTTCCTTTAACGCATAAGGGGATGTTTCCATATGACTTGCTTGTAGAGCAGCTCCGCAATGATGCATCATACGGTCTTGGTATTCTAAATCGTATCGCTCTTGACGCTTCAGGGATGCTACTATTCGGTAAATCGCCACCACTTGGAGGAGGCCTCGTTATGCTGAAGGTTCCAGTAGCGACTTACTACTCTGATAACGCGGGAGTCCAACATTCGTAACCGAAAACCATCGATTTTGCTCGTAGACGACGAGGCAGACGCGTTAGAGCTTTACGGCGACTTACTTGAAGAAAAGGGTTTTAGACGGGTAACTCGGATCCGTCACCCAAGCCACGCTCTAAAGGCTGCGCAAGAGAAATTCTTCGACCTTATTGTCATGGATGTGACGATGCACTACAACGGAACGATGTTCGGGGGTTTTGAACTCTATAAGTCCTTAATCGGCCGTTACGGAGCTTTCTCCCTTTTGGCGTACTCCCAGTATATTACAGATGACTTGCTCAAGCAGTATGACTACAATTTTAATTTTATCGAGAAGCACACAGACCCCCGTTCGTTTGTTCGCGCCTTGAGCGCCAAGATGAGGGCACTCATGCGACAACAGTTCTGCTTTGTCGCGATGCCTTTTTCACAGGTTTACCGCCCGATCTATACCGCAATTAAAGAATGCGTCGAAGCGCAAGGCTACAACTGCTTTAGGATTGATGACGCAGCATTTACGGCGTCGATTGTCGATCGCATATTGGAGGGAATTCGACAATGCCAATGCTTGATTTTTTTGGCTACCGACAAGAATCCGAATGCATTTTACGAGTGCGGATATGCCGTTGCGCTACGAAAGGAAATAATTATGCTGACCGACAAATTCAGTAATTTACCGTTTGACGTCAGAGACCGCCGGGCGATCGAATACAAGAATAATCTACAGGACCTAAAGCGGGAGCTGAGCGTCGCTCTCGCTCGACTGGCACCGTAGGCAGTGCCGAGCAGCCTGGCCTTCTGCACTATGGCGTGTTTCCCACGAAATAGCCCCGAATTCTTCGCCGACAAACCGAGCGCATCCTCGACTTCGGCTATTGCCTCCTGCGGATGAACGTCGGCGCAGGGCAGTAATGAAGAAAGTCACAGACTGAACCCTTTTCTGCTTGCGAGATTACGGGATACACTGACTCCTCTATCTGCATGACTGACCGCGCGATCGCCTGCCTCAAGCAAGACGACCTCCGACTGTTTTACAAGGGCGCCTGCCATGTTTTTGCGGTCGCTCTCCAACGATACCAACCAGCGGAGCGGTACCAGCTCCGCCGCGTCGTTTTTAGGGAGATGGGTGCGTATCACGTCTATGCACGCTCCGGCGACTGGCTAATTGACGTAGGAGGATTAAGACGCGAATCCGACTACGTCCGTTGGCTTGAGGCTCGCGCAATCGAGTACGGATGGAACTCGGCAGTTTCGTCCGAGTTCGTCTTAGAGTCAGACCTTCTTCGCGCGGCCCGGTTTCAAGAGCCACAAGGACTGGTTAATGAACGGGGTTTGTTCACCGATCCCGAATTCGTATCGCAGGCAATGGCGCGTGCGAAGACACTCGCCGAAGATAGCGACCGATATCGCGCAATCTTGATGCGCTAACCGTGAAGAGGTGACTCGAGGCGGTCGAAGCTAAACTTTCGCCACAAACTGTCGATAGAATCCTCGGCCCCCTTTGTTCTCCCCTGCATGACGCTCATCGCACGCGCGACCGGTTAGGTCTCGTAATTCTGATCTACGATATACCCAGAGCGCCCGTAGCAAGGATTACCGTAGCTATCGTTATGCTTCGCGATTCGGGTATTCCGTTGCCGCCGCCGGAACCTGCGATTGCAGTAACTGCACTCGACTACGTACACCCAACCGGGCGTTCTAGGCCGGCTGGTGCGTCCCGCCCCCCGGCGAAATGGCCGAGCGAAGTAACCACTCCCAGACTGCTCACCCGCTTTCGCTAACTCGACCGCGTATCGCGGTGTAAATGTTTCGTCTAGGAGCTCAAGAGATTCGACCTTCGTGTTTAACAGCGCCTTTATGCCGGGACCAGAGCGACCGCCGGTCCGGTCGTAAACGTAAAAATATTCTTGCCCGTACCCATCCTTGCGCCGCTTGAAGACGAGCGAGTATGGCTCAACAGTGCGGCGAATCCCATCGTAAATCAGAGAAAGCAGACGCAATCCCTGTCCCGCCTCCAAAATAGGCGTTCGCAGGTGCGATGGAAAGTAAGCAAACCGCGCATATGCCGGTTCGCCGAATGGGCGAAACAGTTCCAAAACAAACGAGTGGAACTGTTGAATGCTCCAGTCGAGATCGAGCACGCTCTGCACAGGTACTATGATGTAACGCTCCCAAGCGGTGCGTAACAACGTTAGTGGCAGAGCGAGCAACAATTGTCGCGCAACCCCGGGACTCGGCTGAAAGATCGTTTTGCGCAGAAATGTTGATGCAACTTCTGATCGGATTACGTCGAGATCGCGGTTTATGAAAATCGAGTATACCAGATCATATAAGTCGGAGACCTCTCTCCGTTGAAGAAGACACTTCAGTTTGGCCGCCAGCATCTCCTCTAGCTTCAGGCAGCGCACTTCGACTCGGCACAAGCCGGCGTCGGAGTACGGATGGATCAACAAGCGTTTTTGAGGAGGCAAATAGATGCGATCGAATTCCGTGACATCGACGGAGACGCTGATAGTGAATTTTTCCGGATTCCCGTAGAAGTCTTTGAAGTAGATTCGAACCTCGAATTGGCGACGCGTGTTATCGATTTCCTGCTGGAGGCGCACGTTATTCCGTTCAATATCGAACGTCACCCCAGAGGCGGCTTGGGCGACTGCACAGACTTGATTGAATTGCTCGTGCAGTACCCTTTCGTCGACTTGACTCTCGGTCGCGAAATCAAGATCTCGCGAAAACCGCGTGTTCGGAAAGTACGCTTTTCGGAAGCAATTACCACCTTTGAGGACCAGCGATTCGGCTAGAGCGCTGTCGGAGTACAGCCCGAAAAGCAGCCAGCCGAAAACGTAATCACGCTGAACATTAGATGGATGAATCGCAAACTCGCTTGCCTTCCCTTTGATTTCCGCTCGGTCGATCACACTATGCGTAACGATTGTGCGCGCGGAACAAATAGGAATATGCGCCAACCTCGGTCGGGGTCGGCGGCGTGTAGCCTAGCGCTGCGCCACCGACAGACAGCAGAGCTCCCAACGGGTTGCCGGAGATAGCGGTCCACGCTGCTCCAGCAAGACTGATCGCAAACGAAGCAGGCTTTTTCCAAGCCTTGCGGGCTTTCGCGCGAAGTTCGGAGGCAAGTTGGTCCAGCTCGTTCTGCCGAAGTTGAAACTTGGTCTGCCGCTCCTCGGCCGACATACGGCTCAATTCATACGCGAACGAACGGACGGATAAGCGGTATTGTTCGTAGGGTTTTCTATTATCAGTTCGAAACGAGAGAATCTCATCGATCGGAACAGCTGCTAAATCAACGCCCACAACTGCTAGATCGAAAGAAATAACACTGCCTTGGGAAGGCGAGGCTGGAAGGTCAAGCATTTCGACGAGCGCTTGCACCAAGTGTGGTCGGTCGGTCACGGGACTTAGCTCCGCTCCAATCTTCGACCCGTGCGATCTCAAGACTTGGGAGAGCAGGGTTAGAACGAGCGATCGGACCATAGGATGCAGCGGGATAGAGACGCCGTCCTCTGTGTCTCGCGCGAGACCACGTTGTTTCAGTTCAGCGACGATCATCTTGGCGAGACCTTGATCGCCATAATACCCCAGTCGAGACATTGAGAGTTCGTGAAATGCGGTGGAATCGCGAGCGAGGGTATCTAATGCACCCGACACGATGATGTCGGTCATGATCGTTGCTAGCGTCGATGAAGCCGTCTTGTCGACCGCGATCTCCGGTTCTATGATAGTGAGGAGATTGTGCTCTCTCAATCCGGCCACAATAGCTGGATCGTACTCTTCAATGCGGTCCTTCATGTACTCGGGAACAAGAAGCGCGACCCCATCGAAAAACAGGATGAGATTTTTTATCCAATCGCCATCCATCCACATCGGATTCGGATAATAAAAGGCCAATTCTTTTCCGCGTGCAGCACTGTCCATGAGGGTGTGGAAAAAGGGGGTTGAAAGAAGGGGTGTCTGTGAATCTCGCCACCAGGCGACTCTGGGGCACGCGGATGTTTAGCCAGATCGGGCGAACGTTGGCAAGGGGAAACAGGAAAGAATCGCGAATTTGTGACGTGGATTGTGGGCTTGCGCCCAAGGTGTCGCCGAAGTCTTTTGGCGGACGATGCCCAAAACGAAACTGCGTAAACAGGGTCGCTCACGCGTTTTTTTCCGCCGACGGAAATGGATTTGGATTGTGTTGTTGGTTTTGCTCCTGATCCCGGCGATACAGGTGGCGGTGGTGCGATTCGTGGATCCGCCGCGGACGTTGCCCATGTGGATTGAGCAGGTGTCGGCGAGCGGGGCGAAGGGGCAATTGCGCTATCGGTGGTTCCGTTGGCGCAGATTCCAGAGATGTTTTTGAAGCATCTTTGGATTTCGGAAGATCAGCGGTTCCTTCAGCATGAGCGGTTCGGAAGGGGTCAGAGCTTACTATTGACACGCCGCTTGGGCGCTGGCCTTGCCTTTACCGCAGGCGCTCGAAGAACTCGCTGTCGATGATCGACGGTGGAACGATGCCTGAGGCGCAGATGGCGGCGAAGGTTTGTTGGAGATTGAAAGGTTTGCCGGACGCTTCGGCCTGGTGACTGGCGCGCGCGATCATTTTGTCGAGCTGCGATTTGCCGACGATATAGCTGGGGCCATAGCCGGGCTGGCGCAGATACAGGAGCTGTTCGAACCCGACCAGCTTGCTCTTCGGGTCGGACCAGCCGCGCGGCGTCCAGCCGGCGTGGAATTTGCCGGCTTCGTCTAACGTCATCTCGTTGCTCTGGACGCGGAGCGAGGCGAGCCCGCGGGCGGCGCGATTAGCCAACATTATCCAGACCAGCTCGCGGCCGTGAGGCTCGTCGTCGTAGACGCCCTCCTGCATCGCGATCTCTTCCATCGCGGTGGCGAAACCTTCGGAACGATCGGCATACATGTTGAACAACGGGCGCTGCGAGCGGATCGGCGTCGGCTGCGTCTCGTTGGCCAGCCTGGCGAGCTCTATCCAGTGGAATTCGTGGCTGGAGAGCGGGAGCGGGTCGAGCGCGGTGACGTGACTGAAGAAGTTGCGCTCGGCTAACGGGACGTAGGTGGGCGCCTGGGCCAGGAGGGCGTCGTGCGCGTAGGGTTTGTCGGCGATGGTGCCGGTGTCGACCCAGAGGCGGTAGAGTTTCTCGGCATGCGCCCGACTCATCGCGGCGTAAGCGGCGGGGTCGTCGATCGGAGTGATCGGCGGTTTGTCGCGGTTGCGCGCTTCTTCCAGCCGGAGCGAGGCGAGCGACCGGTCGAGCTCGCACTGGAGCAGCACGATCTGCTGATCGTAGGTGAGCGGTGAAAGCATGACGTGCTGGAGCCACCAATCGTAATTCGTTTTGCCGACGCCGGAGGGGCCCTGGCGCTTGGGCGCCTCGGCTTTCACCCAGGCGGCGAAGTCGGTGCTGGCGACGCGGGCTTTCTCGACCGCGGCCTTGAGGGCCGGGCTCGCGCCGTCGAGAGAGATTTTGCGGGCACCGCCGAGGTCGCGCACTTCCAGGTCGCCCTTCTGCCATTGCGCGAGCGCATCAGCCTGATCCGCAAAGGCGCGATCGCCGTAGGCCCAGAGGTCGTGGGCGGTGCTGCCGGCGAGGTTGATCCTGGCGTCGGCGAGGAGGGCCGGGATGGCGCCGAGCAATTCGGCGAGCCGGGCGTCGTCGGCGGGCGACAAAGGGAATTGGTAGGCGAAGAGGTCGATGTTCGGCTCGGCCGACGGTCCTTCGTGCGCGGGCACGTCGCTCATTTCCGGGAAAACGGTGGCGTAGAAGTCCGGGTCGCGCTGCCAAGGCTTGAGAATGCGCAGGAAGAAATCGAGGCCGTTCATTTCTGCTTCGACGACGCGGTAGTCGTTCTTCTGCATGGTGGACCAGCCGCTGGGGTCGATGGATTTGAGGCGCGCACGGAAGTCGGCGAGGCCTTTGGCCTTTTTCGTCATGGCGACGGCGCTGTAATCGGGCCGGCCTTTGTCCATGGCGGGATGGTTAAACGCGCGCCAGTCGGTGAACAAGCTTGCCAGTTGCTCGTAGGAGGAACCGGGCGGTTGCGGCGCGGGAGTGGGCTGTGCCATCATGGCGAGAGGCGCGCACAGCGCGAGACAGAGACCGACTAGGTTCATTTCAATTCCCTTCTTGGGTCAGTCCTCGAATCGCGGCAAGTATAATTGCGGTTTGCCCGCAGTGGCACGGGCGCTCAGTACAGAATCGAAGGCAGAAACGCTCCGGCCGGTTCGTTATAGAGTCCTTTGCTCATGAGAGTCATCGGCTGAGTAACGCGTAAACCATTCGTTAGGCACCAGCGGAAGAGGTCACCATTACGCGTGGGAAGAAGGAATCCTGGCCCGGCAAATTCCTTCGCCGCGCTGATGAGCGCCTTCAGGTCGCCGTTGCTTTCGCCGCAGGCATGACCAAAGAAGCCGACGATCGTTGCATAGCCGGAGATGCGTCCATCGTGCTCCACGACCGTGGCCGAGCCCTGGTTGATCGCATCATGCAATTCGCCGGCACGATCATGGCCGTGAATGTTGCGACAAAGTTGATTGCAACTTTCGAGATCGTCTTCAATGGCGACCCGGACGGCATGACCTTCAATTGGGAGAGAAGGCGAAGAACCTTGCAGGCAGGCAAGATGTTCGCGCACTTCGTAGCCGAGTTTGGCATACAACGAGAGGGAGCGCGTGTGATAGCCCGCCTGGATAAGGCGAACACCGGGACAGCGTTTCTCCTCCACTCGCTCATGGACGGCCTCCATCAAACGGCGGCCCAGCGCGCGGTTCTGCACGGCCGGATCAACCGTGATCGGACCTACTCCCGCGATCGGGTTACGTTCGTCCAGGAAATTGCTGCCGACTACGCGCCCATCCATCTCCGCGATAACAGAGAAGAACTTGGGATGCCCGAGCATCCACGTCAGGAGACCGATCGCCACCTCGGGCGCGGGGAAATCCGGGGTGAACCCGTGTGCTTGCGAAAGAGCGGTGAACGCGTCGTAGCAAATTCTGCCGCACGCGTCTGCGTCGGCGGGCGTTCCTGGGCGGAGCTTGATGTCCATCGGCGCATCGTACACACCACGCTGAATTTTGGCTCCCTCTTTTCGGGAGCATCGGCCCTCCCGCTTGATGAGGCGCGTCCGCCACGGCAGTCTCCTCGCCACGATGCCCACGCCGAAACCAAAGAAAGGCCGCGCCCGCGTAAAACGCTCCCCTTCACGCGGTTTTTTTCGCCGGTGGAGGTGGGTCTGGATCCCGGTGGTGGTTTTGCTCCTCATCCCGGCGATGCAGGTAGCGGTGGTACGGTTCGTCGATCCGCCGCGGACTTTGCCGATGTGCATCGAGCAGATGTCCTGGGGCGGGCCGAAAGCTCCGTTGCGCTACCGTTGGATTCCGTTGTCGCAGATTCCGGAGATGTTTTTGAAACATCTTTGGATTTCGGAGGACCAGAGGTTTTTTCAGCATCTGGGGTTTGATTGGGAGGAGATGGATCGCGCGATGGAGAGGGCGGAGAAGTCGGGGAAGCCCGTCCGGGGAGCGTCGACGATCACGAACCAATGTGCGCGCTCGATTTTTCTTTGGCAGGGGCGGTCGTGGATCAGGAAGGGATTGGAATCGTACTACACGGTTTGGATGGAACTGCTGTTGCCGAAGCGGCGGATCCTGGAGTTGTACGCGAATGTGATCGAGATGGGGCCGGGGATTTATGGGGTGGAAGCGGCGTCGCAGTGTTATTTCGGAGTCAGTGCGCGCGGGCTGACGCGGGAGCAATCGGCGATGCTCGCGGCGGTGTTGCCGAATCCGAAAGGGTGGGATCCGAGGAATCCGGGGATTAAGTTAAGGTGGAGGCAGCAGCTCATTCTGCATCGGGAACAGAAGGCGCGGTTCCCGGCGAAGCTGATGAAATGACGAATGACGAATGACGAAGGAATGACCCGCCTTCAAGGCGACGCCGCGGCTGGCGAATGAGGAAGCAACGGAGTTGCGGGGACAAGTGCGTTCCCAAACAGAGTTTGGGAACGAGGAAGCGGAACGATCCACGTTGCGGCGTGAGGTAGAGTGAGTCGGGCACAATGATTATTCATCTCATCGACGGGACCTACGAGTTGTTCCGGCATTTCTATGGGCTGAGACGGTTTAACAAGGGCAAGGACCGGCCGTACGGCGCGGTCGTTGGGGTGTTGCACGGTGTGCTCGCGATGATTGAGCAGGGGGACACTTACATTGGTGTCGCGACGGACCATGTGATCGAGTCGTTCCGGAACAAGCTTTGGGCCGGATACAAGACTGGGGTGGGGATTGACCGGGCGTTGCTCAAGCAATTTCATCCGCTCGAAGAAGCGCTCGCGGCGATGGGAGTGGTGGCGTGGCCGATGGTGGAGCTGGAAGCGGATGATGCGCTGGCTTCGGCGGCGCATATCGCGGCGAAAGATAAGAAGGTGGAGAAGGTTGCGATCTGGACGCCGGACAAGGACCTGGCGCAGTGCGTCGAGGGTGAGCGGGTGGTGCAGATCGATGGGCGACGCAAAATTATTCGGGATGCGGCGGGGATACGCGAAAAGTTCGGCGTCGATCCGCCGTTGATCCCTGATTTGCTGGCGCTGGTGGGTGATGCGGCGGACGGGTATCCGGGAATACCGGGAATTGGCGGCAGGACTGCGGCGCAGCTTTTGAACCGGCACGGTCCGATCGAAAAGTTTCCGCCGGAGATTCTGGGCGAGCAACGCGAGCTTGCGTTGCTGTTCAAGAACCTGGCGACGTTGCGGACGGACGCGCCGCTCTTTAGGAAAGTCGAGACGTTGCGCTGGCGCGGGCCGACGCCGGAATTCGCGGCGTGGACGAAAAAGATGGAAGCGCCGGGTTTACTCGAGCGCGCGAACAAGGCTGCGAGCCGGTGACGAGTGGCTGTTTAGCTCGGCGACGTGACGAAGATACTCACGCGGCCGATCGTGATCGTGACTGAATCCGGAAGTGGACGATCGGTCAGAATGCTGACGCGGATTTCTGCGGGATCGAATGACCTGGAAGCGAAGAGAGCGATCAGGATTTGGGTTATCTCCACAATGAAGGTGAGGCCTTCCCCGGCATTTCCCTCCTGCCCGACACTGGCGATTCGTAACCCGTAAAGGCCGACACTTTCGGCGAGGAGATCGCGATGATCGGACGGACGCGCGTTCTCGGGAAGGTTGATGAAGGCGCTGAGGATCGCGGCGTCGAAAGTGCCACGGACATTTTCCAGACCGAGGTAGATCGGCGAGGCGGCGTTCGTGCCGGAAAGAATGCCGGATAGTTTGCGTTGCGCGTTGGATGACAGTTTTACCGTGGTGTGCGCGCCGGAGCCTTTGATCTCGAGCTCGCCGGAATTGGCGCCGAGCAGCTCCGCTTCCTTTGGTAACGTCATCCCTGAGAGGATTCAGGGCTATGGGCCGGCCGTCAACGGGTCGGGGCCGCGCGGTCGAAGAGCGACGCAGCGCAGAGCCGTTCCGAAACCGCGCCATTGCCAGGCGGGCGTTCTGGGCGGGTCGAGCCGTTCGCAAAACATCAGGAGAGCGACGGCCGCCATCGCGATGAAGTGTCCCTCGGATAAAAGCATCGGGAACAACATCGCGAGCCAGCAGGAGCCGACGCACCAGATTCCGGTAGTGGCGCCGAAGCGAAGAACATCAAGATCGGCGGCGAACCCAAAGGCGGCGAGCGGCCGGTGGCTGTGGCATCGATTCAGGCAACGTTGTTTGAGCGGCGACGCCTGCCAGACCAGCGCGACGAGACCGGCCATAATCGCCGGCAAATAGGATTGCGGCAGCCGCCAGCTCGCCGCCAGTTGCATCGCCACAATTACAACGCCGGCCGCCATCCAGACCGCGCCGTATCCGAGAACGAACAACGCGATCGATCGCAGCCGGCGCCGGGCGAAGCTGCTGATCCGGATATGGTAAAGCGGAGCGACCAGCATCGGCGCCATCATCGCGACGAGCATGAGCGCCCAATCAATGGCCAGCGCGCGTGGCGGATTGGCGGCGATCAACATTCGCCACGACCCGCCCGCGCCGTTCACCGAACAACACGAGGCCACGCGCGGCTGGAGCAGGATCGCGATCCACGCGATCACGCTCACGGCGAGCACGGCGTTTCGGAGCCGCGCCCATTCCCGGGCATTGTAGATCATCGGCCGGACCCGGTCAGAATCCCTCCCGGTAAAGGCTGACCCGTCCGACGGTGATGTCGGCGTTCTCCGGGAGCTCGTCCGCCGGGATCACGCTAACGCGCAACGCATCGACATCGAGCGAATGGCTGAGGTGGAGCGCGTCGATCACGGGCGTGACGTTGAGCACAAAGGTGAGGCCTTCGCCGGCGTGTTGCCCATCCGCGATGCTTGCCATGCGCAGACCGAACAGCGCGACGTTACCGGCGAGATACTGCGGGTTTTCCCGCGGGTTCGCTCCTTCCGGCAGGTTCACGTAAACGCTGAGCACAGTCGCGTCGAACGTCCCGCGCACGTTCTCCACTTTCAGGTAAACATTGTCCGGCGCAGTGGTCTCGGACGCCGCTGCCATGGCGAGACTTTTCCTGGTCTTGTTGCGAATCTTCGTATCGAGTTTCACCGACGCGGCGGTCACGCGTCCTTTGATCTTGAGCGGCTTTTCGCTCGCCCCGAGGAGCTCCGTCTCCTTTGGCATGGCCGGCTCAGCGGCCTCCGCCGTGGCACCTGTCGCGCCGAGTAGCGCGAGCCGCTTTGGCAGAGCGGCCATGGCCGGCGGCGCCGGAACATTCAGCTCCTGGTATGTGTATTTAAGCGGGGCCAGGTCCTTCATCTGGTCGGGGGTGTAATACCAGGGCTGTCCGTTCGTCCCCGGCATCACGAATTTCCGCGTTGTCGGGCCTTTGAGCCACGTCGACTTCGTCGGGTTAGGATGGCCGCTCGCGTTCCAGAGCGCCCACATCCGATCGATGTTGGCGTGATGCAGGTAAAAGATTGGATCGAGCGCGGCCGTGCCCGGGTCCGACATCAAGCCGTAGAACGGCGCGGTGACCGGTCCGTAATATCCGGCGTAAACGTGCACCAGGTTGTGCGGATTATTTTCCCAGTTCCCCGAGGTTCCGCCGCCGTGCGCAAAACCAGTCTCGGGCCCGCCGAATCCCGGCGGCTTCGTTACCTGATCGCTCCCGGTGAACAGGTCGTTGTTCATCGCATTGGCGTTAACCTGGCCGCGGGAAAAATTCGGATCGCCGGGATGCGCCGCCACGCCGGCCGCCGTGGGAAGAAAAATGTTCCCGTTCCCATCGGGTCCGTAGCGCATGGTAACGAAGAGCGGGTTGGGCGTGTTATCCGGTAACTTCTTGGCCGCAAACGCCGGCGGCATCTGGAACTGGCTGCCGTTTGTTCCGCCGAAATAATTCCAATAAGGCAACGCCCACGTCGCGGGACCGTTGAGACTAATGATGTCCTTGCGGAGCTGCGCTTCGAGCGCCAGCAGATAACCGCGGTGCCAGGGAAGGAAGTACCAGCTTTGGTGCTGGCACTGGTTCCAATACAGATCCTGGTTGGCTTTGGTGGGCAGCGGCGTGCTCGGGACGGCGGGTCCCGGCTTGATAAATTTCCACGCTGGAAACGCCGCCGGCTTGGGATACCACGCCGTATTTGGGTTCACATATTCGCCGTGGATGGCGCCGAAGAACCACCAGCTGGCGGAATCATTCAGCGCGCGGGACATCATTTTCCCGACGCCCTTCGCGTACCAAAGGAGATCGAGGTTGGAGAAAGTTCCGCCGTTATTCCAGGCGTTCTTGCGGGTGTAGGTAGTGGCCATGGGGTTCGTGCCTTTCGGTGGAAAATGGAATGACTGCGCACCGCTCCCCATGGCGTTAGCCCCTCCTCATTTGCTACGTTGTTTGCCGGGCGAAGTCTCGAAATTTTTTGCGAAACTTCCCCGACCGCCGCGATTGACATCGTCGCGGAAACGCGGTTCATCGTTTAGCGGATGAGCAGAATCCTGATCGCGGACGACCAGAACGATGTCCTGGAGGCGTTGCGCATTCTGCTCAAGGGCGAGGGGCACCAGACGGATGCGGTGACGTCGCTGGCGGGGATTTTTCAGGCGCTGGAGAAGAAGGATTACGCGCTCCTGATCATGGACCTGAATTACACCCGGGACACGACGTCCGGCCAGGAAGGGCTGGAGGTGATCCCGAAAATCCAGGCGCTGGATAATACGCTTCCCATCGTGGTGATGACAGCGTGGGCGACGATCGATCTCGCGGTGGAAGCGATGAAGCGCGGGGCCCGCGATTTTATTCCGAAGCCGTGGGACAACGAGCGGTTGCTGGCGGTGGTGCGGACCCAGATCGAGCTGGCGGGTGCGCTCCGAAAAGGGCGGCGGCTGGAGGCAGCGAACCAGCTTTTGCGCGGGAACGCGCCGAACATCATCGCCGAATCGCCTCGGATGCGGCCGGTCCTGGAAATCATTTCGCGGGTGGCGCCATCCGACGCGAACATTTTGATCACGGGGGAAAACGGGACCGGCAAGGGATTGGTGGCGCGCGCGATCCACGCCCTGTCGAATCGATCGTCGCACACCATGATCACGGTGAACATGGGCGGCCTGTCGGAAGGAATTTTCGAGAGCGAATTGTTCGGCCACGTCAAAGGCGCGTTCACGGATGCGAAGACGGATCGCGCCGGCCGGTTCGAGCTGGCGGACGAAAGCACGCTCTTCATGGATGAGATCGCGAACGTGCCGATGAACCAGCAGGCGAAGCTGCTGCGGGTGATCGAGACCGGCGAGTTCGAGCGCGTCGGATCTTCGAAAACGTTGAAGGCGAATGTGCGGATCATTTCGGCGACGAACGCGAACCCGCACGAAGAAGTGGCGCAGGGACGGTTCCGGCAGGACCTGCTTTTCCGGCTGAACACGATCGAGATCGCGCTGCCGCCGTTGCGGGAACGGCGCGAAGACATCATGCCGCTGGCGAACAGTTTTCTCCGGCAACACGCCAAGCGCTACCGGAAAACGCTGACCGGGTTCGAAGAAAAAGCGCGCGACGTCCTGATGCAACATCCGTTTCCGGGCAACGTTCGCGAGCTGGATCACGTGATCGAGCGCGCCGTGCTGATGACGCAGGGACAGCAGGTAAAGGCGAACGATCTTGGCCTAACGAGTGGAGTCTCGGACACGCCGCGGCTGGAAGACATGAGCCTCGAGGAGGTCGAATCGTTCCTCATCAAAAAAGCGCTCTCCCGTTTCGATGGCAACGCGCGCAAGGCCGCGGAAGCGCTCGGCTTGAGCCGGAGCGCGTTTTATCGGCGCTTGCAACAGTATGGTCTTTAGCTGTAAGCGGTAGTAGCCCCGGCTGCTTTCCGCGCAGATGAAGAAAACCATCAAGAAGCTGAGGCACCGTCTCACTCATGAGAGCCGGCTGACGTGGTTGACGGTCGCCGCGGCCGCGCCCGCCACCGTCGTGGCGCTGATTCTACTCTGGTTCGGCGATCACACCGCGAAGGTGCAATGGACGCTGACCCTCATCATCGCGGGGTTCGGTCTCGGGTTCATCCTGAACGCGCGCGAGCACGTGATGCGGCCGCTGCAGACGATGACGAACCTGCTGGCGGCGCTGCGCGAAGGCGATTACTCGATCCGGGCGCGGGGAGCGCGGGCGGACGACGCGCTCGGCGAAGCGCTCCTGGAAATCAATGCCCTCGGTGAAACGCTGCGGCTGCAACGGCTGGGCGCCTTTGAAGCGACCGCGCTGTTGCGCACGATCATGGCGGAAATCGACGTGGCGGTGTTCACGTTCGATCCCGATCGCCGGCTTCGCCTCGTGAACCGCGCCGGCGAAGACTTGTTAGGCCAGCCGATGGACAAGCTCCTCGGTCGCCGCGCGAAAGATTTGAACCTCGATGTTTGTCTCGATGCCAACCAGGACGCGCCGCTCACCCTCACTTTCCCGGGCGCGGCCGGGCGCTGGGGCGTGAAGCGCAGTTCGTTCCGCGAACGCGGCCTGCCGCACGAGCTGCTCGTGCTGACCGACCTGAGCCGGACATTGCGGGAAGAAGAGCGGAACGCCTGGCAGCGGCTCGTTCGCGTCATCGGCCACGAGATGAACAACTCGCTCGCGCCGATCAAATCGATCGCCGGAAGTCTCGAGACGTTGATCCGCAAGGATCCGCCGCCGGCGGATTGGCGCGACGACGCGCGGAGCGGATTGAATATCATCGCGACGCGGGCCGAATCGCTGAGCCGATTCATGCAGGCGTATGCGCGGCTGGCGCGATTGCCGCAACCGCAAATGGAGCCGATCAATCTCGGCGACCTGCTCAAGCGAGTGGCGAGTCTCGAGACGCGCATTGCGGTGCGCGTGGTGCAGGGCGGCGACGTGATGATCGACGCGGACGCCGCGCAGCTGGAACAATTGCTCATCAATATTCTGCACAACGCCGCCGAAGCTTCGCTCGAAACGAAGGGAACGGTCACGGCCGGCTGGCGCGACCTCGCGGAATGCGTGGAGGTTTTCGTCCGCGATACGGGACCGGGCATTATGAACCCGACGAATCTGTTCGTGCCGTTTTTCACCACGAAACCGGGCGGATCGGGAATTGGTCTGGCGTTGAGCCGGCAAATCGCCGAAGCGCACGGTGGATCGTTGACCCTGGCGAATCGGGCGGGGCCGGGATGCGAGGCCTTGCTTCGGTTGCCGAAGTAACCGCCGACGTCGCCGGCGGAAATCCCAAGCCGCTACGCGGAAAATTCAAATCCCAAGTTCCAAATCCCAAGGAAATCCCAAGAACCAAACTCCAAATATCGCAGCGACGTTTTGATTGAAATTTGGGATTTGGAGCTTCTTTGGAGCTTGGGATTTGGGATTTGGAATTTCGGCGCAGCCGCCGTCCCACTATCGGGACAGTGGAATCCCACTACCGAAGCTTTTCATCGGGGAGCGGTTTTTTGTTCGTCCCCGCAACCGATTGGTTAAGTGCGTTTTAGGACTTTGTCGGAACCGGTGGCACGGCCATTGCAATAGGGGCGACGCGTTACCGAACAATTTGAATCCAAGTCGCCCCGTCGACGCATCCCACTAGAGCCAGAGAATATGAAACCGACAATCCAATTCAACGAATGCCAAGGCCTGCGCCTCCCGAAAATCGACTGCAATTACCAGGTCGCGTCGATGCCCGACCGCGGCGGCCGCGATTGGCGTCGTGCCTCCATTCGGGCCATCAGCAACGATTACTTTAAGAACGAAGCACGCTCCACATTTGCAACCGAGGCCGCGTTCTTCAGCGTGATCGTGATGACGGCCGCCGTGCCGCTGATTTACACCGCCATGGCGCTGGTTCATCTCGCTCGTTCGGTCGCGGCCGTTTAACCGCGGAGATTTATCATGACCCAAGCCTCAGGAGCCAAAGCGGAGAACACTATTGTGCGGCCATCCGGATTCACCACGCCCAGTAACACGATGGACGTCCCGCGTCCGCACGCGGCCAAACAAAAACGGCGCAAACGCATCATCATCATCGGCGCTTCCGTCCTCGGCCTGATCGCCGTCACCTTTCTTCTTTCGCGGCTGAAACCGGCGGTGCCGAGCATCGATCGGTCGACGGTCTGGATCGATACGGTGAAGCGCGGGCCGATGGTCCGCCAGGTCCGTGGCTTGGGAACGCTGGTGCCGGTCGACATTCGCTGGGTCGCGGCGAACACCGACGGGCGCGTGGAAAAAATTATCGTCTGGCCCGGCACCGAAGTGAAGAAGGACACGGTCATTCTGGAATTGACCAGTCCTGAGCTCGAACAAACCGCGAGCGATGCCGATTCGAAGGCGACCGCGGTGGAAAGCGAACTGACGACTCTGCGGGCGACGTTGCAGCGCGAGTTGCTCGACCAGGAATCGACCACGGCGCGAGTCCATTCGGAATACGAACAGGCGAAGATGGAGCGCCAGACGAACGACCAGCTGGCGAAGAACGGTCTCGTTTCAGAGCTCGTTTACAAGACGTCGAAGGTGAAGGAAGCGGAGCTCGCGAATCGTGATTCGATCGAAACCAAGCGCCTCGAATTTTCCAAAAGCTCGATCGAGCCGCAGATCGCCTCCAAGCAGGCGGCGGTCGATCAGGCCAAGGAATTCGCGAAGCTCAAAAGGGACCAGGTCGAGCAGCTCCACGTGAAGGCCGGCATGGACGGCGTGCTCCAACAGTTGCCGGTGCAGGTCGGCCAGCGCATTAAGCCGGGTGACAACCTCGCTCGCGTCGCTGATCCGACGAAGCTGAAGGCGCAGGTCAAGATCGCGGAAACGCAGGCGAAAGACATCGTGAACGCGCAGGTCGCCTCGATCGATACCCGGAACGGCATCGTGGCCGGTCACGTCATTCGCGTCGACCCCGCCGTCGAGCAGGGAACTGTGACCGTGGACGTAGCGATCGACGGCGAGCTGCCGAAAGGCGCGCGTCCCGATCTTAGCGTAGACGGAACGATCGAGCTGGAACGTTTAGATAATGTGATCTACGTCGGCCGCCCGGCCTTTGGCCAGGAGAACAACACCGTCGGCATCTTCAAACTTGTGGCCGGAACGAGCGAAGCGGTTCGCACACCGGTGAAGCTGGGCCGCAGCTCTGTGAACACGATCGAGATCATCAGCGGCCTCGAACCCGGCGACCAGGTCATCCTTTCCGACACCAGCTCGATGGACGCCCACGAGCGCATCCGACTTAACTGATAGCTAACTAACCACGACAACGACCAACGACCCGAAAACCCAATAACATGGCCTCAACTGAAACCATCAACGAACAACCGACCCGATCCTCGAACGGGAACGGCGGCAGCACACTCATTCACCTCGACGGCGTCACGAAAGTGTTCCTGACCGACGAAGTGGAAACCCACGCGCTCTCCGGCATTCACCTCGACATCCGGACCGGCGAATACATCTCAATCGCCGGACCTTCGGGCTGCGGCAAGTCGACACTGCTCTCGATCCTCGGCCTGCTCGACACGCCGTCGGGCGGCAGCTATTCGCTCAAGGGCACTGAAGTGGCGAACCTCTCGTTCCCGGAACGCGCCCGCATCCGCAACCGCGAGATCGGATTCATTTTCCAAAGCTTCAACCTGATCGGTGACCTCACCGTTTACGAGAACGTCGAACTGCCGCTCACTTATCGCGGCATGGCTTCGGGCGAGCGCAAGACGTTCGTGCTCGAAGCGCTGGAGCGCGTCGGCATGGGCCATCGGGCGAAGCATCTCCCGAGTCAGCTCTCCGGCGGTCAACAGCAGCGTGTCGCGGTGGCGCGGGCGCTCGCGGGCAAGCCGGCGATCCTGCTCGCGGACGAACCGACGGGCAACCTCGATTCGCGCAACGGCGAAGCCGTCATGGCGCTCCTCAAGGAATTGCACGACGGCGGCGCGACGATCTGCATGGTGACGCACGACACTCGTTTTGCCGAGCATGCCGACCGCACTGTCCATCTCTTCGACGGCCGCGTGGTCGAAGATCGGATGGCCGCCTAACGAGTCCGGTTAGTTAGAATCTCAGCCATGTAAACACAAACCCGGGGTCTAATGTTACGAGATCTTAGATACGCCAGTCGGATGCTCGTAAAGACCCCGGGGTTTACGGCGATAGCCATTCTGGCCGTCGCCCTCGGCATCGGTGCGTCGACGACGATGTTCTCGGCGATCAACGCGCTTCTCCTCCGGCCGATGCCGTACATCCAGGACCAGGATCGGCTCGTCGCGGTCTCGGAGTTTTTTGCGAAGAATCCCGACCACAACGCCGGGGTAGCGTTCCCCGATTACCTGGATTTGAAAAAGAACGCCACTACCCTGGATGGCTTCGGCGCGGTCACGGAAGCGACCTTTATCATCTCCGGCGGCGATAAACCCGAGCGTTATCTCGGCGGCCAGATTTCGGCCGATACTTTTTCCTTTCTCGGGGTCCAGCCAATCCTCGGCCGGTTGTTTCGTCCCGAGGAAGATGAGCTGAACGCGCCGCCGGTCGCGTTGATCGGTTACCAGGTTTGGCAGGAACATTTTGCCGGCGATCGAGGCGTGGTCGGCAAAATTATTCCGATCAACGGCAAGCAGGCCACCGTCATTGGCGTCATGCCGAAAGGGTGGCGGTTCCCGGAGATTTGCGACATCTGGATGCCGCTCCAGTTCAACGAAAAAGAAAGTCCGCGCGGCAGTTTCTTTCTCGATTGCATCGGGAAAGTGAAGAAAGGCGTCTCGATCGAACAGGCGCGCGCGGAGCTGGAAGCGATCACGGCGCGCATCGCGGCGCAGCATCCGGACACGAACACCGGCGTGAGCGTCCATGTCACGTCGTACCGCGAGGAGAACGTCGCCAATTTCAGGAAGCTCACGCTGCTGGTCATGGGCGCGGTGCTTTTTGTCCACCTCATAGCCTGCGCCAACGTCGCCAATCTTCTCCTCGCCCGGGGCGCAACTCGCGCGAAGGAAATTGGAATCCGCCTCGCGCTGGGTGCGTCGCGGACGCAAATCATTCGCCAGCTTCTCGCGGAAAGCCTGGTGCTCGGAATGGTCGGTTGCGCCGTCGGATTGCTCTTCGCCGTGTGGGGCGTCGACCTGATGCTCGCGGCTCTGCCCAACGAAGTGCCGTATTGGATTCGATTTGATTTCGACTGGCGGATCTTCTCGTTCGCGCTCGGATTAGGCGCGGCCTCGAGCATTCTTTTTGGTCTCGTGCCGGCGCTGCAGGCGTCGCATCCGCAGCTAGTGGACGCACTCAAGGAAGGCGGGCGCACCGGCGCCGGTGGCACGAAAGGCCAGCGGATGCGCAGCGCCCTCGTCATCGCAGAAGTCGCGCTTGCCCTCGTTCTTCTCGTCGGCGCCGGCCTGATGATGCGCAGTTTCATGTTCCTGCAAAAGACGGACATCGGGGCCGATCCGTCGCGCACCCTGACGTTCCGGGTCGGTTTGCCGGAAGCACAATTTCCCGATAACGACGCGGCCCCGCGTTTCTTCGCTCAGCTCATCCCGAAGCTGGCGAGCCTTCCCGGCGTGGAAAGCGCGGCGGCCACGACTTCGTTGCCCGCCCAGGGCAACATCGGCATCAGAGCTTTTATTCTCGAAGGGGAACCGGAACCTGCCCAACTCCAGGACGCGCGCAATATGCGGCAGTTGGAGATCACGCCGGGTTATCTCCAGACGGAGCGGATCACGCTTCTGCGTGGCCGCGATTTCACCGTCGCCGATACGAAAGATGCGCCGCTGGTGGCCATGATCGACGAAGACGGGGCGCGCGCCTGGTTCCCGAATCAGGATCCGATTGGCCGGCAATTGCGTCTTCTCGACAAACCGGGCGAACCGCCGAAGTGGTCGACCATCGTGGGAATCGTGAAGCCGGTCATTTACGAGCGGCTGACCAATCGTCGTCCCATTCCGGCCGCTTATTTTCCGCAGGAACAAGTCACGAGCCGCTTCATGTCGGTGGTGGTGCGAACGAAAACCGATCCGGCGAAGTTCGCGAACCTCGTCCGCAACACCGTTCTCTCAGTTAACAAGGACCTGCCGATCTACAAGGTCCTGACGATGGAGGAAGTCGTCGCGCAATCGTTCTGGGATCGCCGCTTTTTCGGGACGCTCTTTACCGTCTTTGCCGGCCTCGCGCTCTTCCTCGCCTCGCTCGGGCTCTACGGCGTGATGGCGTATTCGGTGCGGCAGCGAACGCAGGAAATCGGCGTCCGCATGGCCCTTGGCGCCCAGACCGGCGACGTCCTGCGACTGGTGACGGGCCAGGGATTGCGCCTGATCTTAACGGGACTGGCGATCGGTTTCGTGACCGCGTTCTTCCTCGCGAAACTTCTGGCGGGAAGTCTCCACGGGATTTCCGCCCACGACCCGCCGAGCTTCGCCATCGTCCCGTTGATTCTTTTCTTCGTCGGACTCGCCGCCTGTTACCTGCCCGCGCGCGCCGCCATGCGCCTCGATCCGATGGACGCGCTTCGCTACGAGTGATCCTATGATGCGCGACCTTCGCTACGCCTTCCGGATGCTGATCAAGACGCCGGGCTTCGCGATCGTCGCGATCCTGGCGGTTGCGCTCGGGATTGGCGCGAGCACGACCAGCTTTTCGATCGTGAACGGCGTGCTGCTCCGCCCGTTCCCGTTCATGCAAAACCAGGAGCGGCTCGTTTATCTCACCCAGTATTTCAGCACCACGCCGGACCTCGACAACTCGATGTCCTTCCCGGATTTCCTCGAGATAAAAAAACAGGCGACGACGCTGGAAGGAATCGGGGCCTGGACTGACGCGACGTTCATCATCGCGAATGGCGACAAACCGGAGCGATTCCTCGGTTCGAACATTTCCGCGAACACCTTCTCCTTCCTTGGGGTCCAGCCGATTCTCGGCCGGCAATTCCGGCCGGAAGAAGACGACCTGAACGCGCCGCCGGTGGCGTTGCTCGCGTATCACGTCTGGAAAAATTCGTTCGGCGGCGATCCGGGCATCGTGGGCCGGCAGGTCCCGATCAACGGCAAGCAGGTAACGATCATCGGCGTGATGCCAAAGGAATGGCGGTTCCCGCGCGTCAGCGACATTTGGATGCCGTTGCAGTTGAACGAAAAAGACAATCCGCGCGGCAATAATTTCCTCGCCAGCATTGGGCTGCTGAAAAAAGGCGTCTCGATCGAGCAGGCGCGCGCGGAACTCAAGGCGATCGCCGGCCGAATCGCCGCCGACTATCCCGCCACGAACAACGGCTGCGAAATTCGGATCAAAGCGTTCCGCGACGAGATGATTGGACCGGGCGGGAAGCAGCTCACGCTTCTGATCATGGGCGCGGTGATTTTCGTCCATCTCATTGCGTGCGCGAACGTGGCGAATCTTCTTTTGGCGCGCGCCACTTCCCGGCGGCGCGAGGTCGCGGTCCGTTGCGCGCTGGGCGCCGGGCGCTGGCAGATTGTGCGCGGGCTTTTGACCGAAAGCCTGGTGCTCGGGTTTGCCGGAAGCGCGCTCGGGATGCTGGTGGCGGTGTGGGGCGTCGACCTGATGGCGATCGCGATTCCGGTCGAGTTGCCGTTCTGGCTCCGGTTCTCGATCGATTGGCGCGTCTTCTCCTTTGCGCTCGTCACCGGTTTGCTCTCGAGCGTCATCTTCGGGCTGGTGCCGGCCTGGCAAATCTCGAAGCCGGCGCTGGTTGATTCGTTGAAGGAAGGCGGCCGCGGCGGCGTCGGCGGCACGAAAGGCCAGCGCGTCCGCAACGCGCTCGTCGTCGCGGAAGTGGCGCTTTCGCTTTCCTTGCTCATCGGCGCGGGCTTGATGATCCGGAGCTTTCTGGCCGTCCGCAATTTCGACATCGGCGTCGATCCGAAAAACGTGCTGACGTTCCGCGTCGGACTCCCGCCGTCGCAATATCCCGACAGACAAATCGCCGCTCGTGTTTTCCAGGAGCTGCTCGCGAAGCTCCGCGAAATTCCCGGCGTCTCCGCGGCCGCGGCGACATCGTCGTTGCCGGCGTCGAACGACATCGGGGCTGACGCGATTGTGCTGAAGGGGGATGTGGCGCCGAAGCAACTCCAGGATTCGCGCTTCGCCCGGACGGCCACGATCACGCCCGGTTATCTTGAAGCTTGCCGGATTCGATTGCTGCGCGGGCGCGATTTCACGATCGCCGACAACAAAGACGCGCCGCGCGTTGTCCTGATCGACGATCGCGCGGCCGAGCTCTGGTTCCCGAACCAGGACCCGATCGGCCAGCAACTGCGCGGTTATGAGCGGACCGGCGAGCCCGGGGAATGGGCCACGGTCGTGGGCGTGGTGCGTCGCGTCCTCTACGCGAGCGACGATCGCAAACGCGGGTTGCCCGCCGTCTACACCGCCGAATACCAGCAGCCGGAGCCGTTCATGTCCGTCATGATGCGGACGGCGCAGGACCCGAAGTCGTTTGTGAACTCAGCGCGCGCCGCGCTGCTCTCCGTGAACAAGGATCTGCCGATCTATCGCGTGTTCACCATGGACGAAATCGTGGCGAACTCTTTTTGGGAGAAGAAATTCTTCGGCAACCTGTTCGCGATCTTTGCCGGCCTGGCGCTGTTCCTGGCTGCTCTCGGGCTCTACGGCGTGATGGCTTATTCCGTGCGGCAACGCACCCAGGAAATCGGCGTCCGGATTGCGCTCGGCGCGCAGGCCCGCGACATTTTCCGGCTGGTCACGCTCCAGGGCGTGCGCCTGATCGTCATCGGACTCGCGATCGGTTTCGTCGCTTCCTATTTCCTGACGCAACTGATGGCGAGCATCCTGGAAGTTTCGGCCCACGATCCTTTCAGCTTCGCGATCGTCGGCGGCCTCCTTTTCCTCGTCGGCCTGGCCGCGTGCTATTTGCCCGCGCGCGTCGCGATGCGCCTGAATCCCCTCGACGCGTTGCGCCATGAATAAATCTGCCCTCCCGCCAGCATCCCAAATTTTATGATCAGAGAACTCCGCCTCGCTTTTCGAAACCTCATTACTACTCCGGGATTCACCCTGGTCGCGGTCATCACCATCGCGCTCGCCATCGCGGCCAACACCGCCGTGTTCAGCCTGGTCAACGCGCTCCTCATTCGCCCGCTCCCGTTCAAGGCCCCCGAAAACCTCGTCCTTCTTTTCGAAAAATTTGCCGGACAAGGTCTCGACCAGATTCCGGTCTCGGCGCCGGAATATTTGGATTGGGAAAAGCAGACGCGCAGCTATGAGCGGATCGCGGGTTTCAACTTTGCCGACTTCAACCTGACGGGCGGCGACATGCCGGAGCGCATCCAGGGCGCGGTTGTGACCCCGAGCCTGTTTCCGCTCCTCGGCGTGATGCCGATCAAAGGTCGCGCGTTTAACGATGGCGAATTCGGCGAAGGCAACGACGGCGTTGTCATGATCAGCGAACGGCTCTGGCGCCGCCGCTTTAATTCCGACCCGCAACTGGTCGGGAGCCAGGTCTCGGTCAACGGCCGCAGTTACACGGTGGTCGGCATCATGCCGGCGAACTTCGAATTTCCGTTGCCGCTCTTCGGCGTGCAGGGCGGCACTTTCGCGGAGCGGGCCGACATGTGGAAGCCGGTCGCGTTTACCAAGAACGAGCTCGAATCACGCGGATCTCGCAGCTACGGCGTCATCGGCCGGCTGAAACCAGGCGTGACGATCGCCCAGGCGCAGGCGGAGGCGAACACGATCGTCGCCAACTGGCACCAGCAGTTTGCGGATAACTATCTGCCCTCCACGAAATTTGGGGCGACCATTTACCCGATGCAGGATCTGGTGATCGGCGGCATGCGGCCGGCCCTGATGATCCTGCTCGGCGCCGTCGCGATGGTCCTGTTGATCGCCTGCGCGAATCTCACCACCATGCTCCTGGCGCGCGCGGGAGCCCGGGAACGCGAGTTCGCGATTCGTCTCGCTCTTGGCGCCGGGCGCATGCAGCTCGTTCGCCAGATGCTCGCCGAAAGCGTCCTGCTCGCGCTGATTGGCGGCAGTATCGGCGTCATGCTGGCGGTCTGGGGTCTCGACCTGCTCCGGTCCATCGGCACTCAAACTGTCCCGCGCCTCGCGGAAGTGAATCTGGATGTCCGGGTCCTGCTTGTCACGCTGACGATCGCGGTCGGGACCGGCATTGTCATCGGGCTGATCCCGGCGATCGCGACGGGAAAGCCGGAGCTGACCGAGGCGCTGAAAGAAGGCGGCCGCGGCTCAACGAGCGGCGTACGTCGCAACCGCCTCCGCAATTCGCTGGTGATTGCGGAAGTGGCGCTCGCGCTGGTGCTGCTGGTGGGCGCAGGCCTGTTGATGAAGAGTTTTGTCCGGCTCCAAAATGTTCACCCCGGTTTTGAGTCGAAGAACGTGCTCACAATGGAGGTCGCGCTGCCGGTCTTGAAATATCCGCGCGGCAAACCCGTCGCGGATTTTTATGCGGAGGCTACGCGCCGGATCAAGGCGTTGCCGGGCGTCGAAGCGGCCGCGTTCACGAGCATCCTGCCGCTCAGCGGGAGCAACAGCGACAGTTCATTTAAGATTGAGGGTCGCGATGCCATGGCGGAAAAGATTTTTCCGGATGAGGAGATTCGCGATATCACGCCGGAGTATTTCTCGGTCCTGAAAGTGCCGCTGCTCCAGGGGCGCTTCTTTAACGAGGGCGACCAGTTTGACGGGCCGGGAGTCGTGATCGTGAACAATTCCTTCGCGAAAAAATGGTTTCCGAACCAGGAAGCGGTCGGGAAACGCCTCACCTTTAGCGACACGAGCAAGCCCGACATCAAGTGGCTCACCATCGTCGGCGTCGTCGGCGACATGCGTCATCGCGGGCTCGATGCCGATCCGAAGCCGGAATATTATCTGGCCCACAACCAGACGCCTTATCGAGGCCTTATTCTCGCGGTGCGCAGTGCTCAGGATCCGCGGTCGCTGACCTCGGCGATCCGCCGCGAGATCAACCGGCTCGATCCCGATCTTCCCGCGGCCAACGTGCGGACCCTCGACCAGGTCGCCGCCGATTCGATCGCGCCGAGAAAACTTTCCGTCGTCCTGATCGGCGTCTTTGCGGCCGTCGCGCTCGTCCTGGCGTCGGTCGGCATTTATGGCGTGATGTCGTTCCTGGTTGTGCAGCGGACGCACGAAATGGGAGTCCGGATGGCGTTGGGCGCGCAACGGGGGGACGTGTTGCGGCTCGTGATTGGTCGGGCCACGAAGCTGGTCCTCCTCGGAACAGGAACCGGTTTGTTGCTCGGAGTGATCAGCAGCCGCGCCTTGCAGGCGATGCTCTTCAACGTCGCCGCGTTCGACCCCGTGACGTTCCTCGGCGTAACGCTCGCGCTGGTCGCGGTGTCGCTCCTCGCCAGTTATATCCCGGCCGTGCGCGCGACCCGCGCCGATCCGATGATCGCGCTGGGTCACGGAGGATAAAAAATCATGCTGGCCGATTTGCGATATGCACTGCGGATGCTGGCGAAATCGCCGGCCTTCACCTTCGTCGCCGTTCTCACTCTCGGCCTCGCCATCGGCGCCAACAGCGCGATCTTCAGCGTCGTCAACGCGGTCCTGCTGCGGCCGTTGCCCTATCCTCATTCGGAACAACTCGTCCGCGTTTTCGGCAAACAGCCACAGCTCGATCTCGCCCCGAATTCGCCCGCGAATTTTCTCGAGTGGCACGACGAGAACAAAGTTTTCGAGCGGATCGGCACGTATGTCGGCCAGGGCTTCAACTTGTTAGGCGGCGACCAGCCGGAACGCGTCATCGGCGCGCGCCTTTCGGCTGATGTTCTTCCGTTGCTCGGCGTCCAGCCGGCGCTCGGCCGCGTTTTCACGAACGACGAAGACCAGGAAGGCCGGGCCCAGGTCGTGATCCTGAGTCACGATTTCTGGCAAAGGCGTTTTGGCGGCGACCCAAACACAGTCGGGCAAACGATCACGCTGAACGACAAGCCTTACACGGTGGTGGGCGTGATGCCGGCCGGCTTCGCGTTTCCCAGCACGCGGACCCAGGCCTGGGTGCCGATGGCTTTCAGTGCCGCGGAACGCAAGACCCGCGATACAAATTACATCGACGTCATCGCGCGCTTGAAGCCGGGCGTTTCCGTCGAACAGGCGCGCGCGAACATGGACGCGGTCGCGCGCAGCCAGGCCGAACGTTATCCGAAAACGAACTTCGGCGTCGGCGTCACCGTCAGGTCGCTGCAGGAACATATCGTCGGCGATGTGCGGCCGATGCTCGTCGTGCTTCTCGGCGCGGTCGCGTTCGTTCTTCTCATCGCGTGCGCGAACGTGGCGAATCTCCTCCTGGCGCGCGCGGCGTCCCGGCAACGCGAGATGTCGATTCGCGGCGCGCTCGGCGCGAGCCGGTCGCGGGTCGTGCGGCTGTTGCTCACCGAAAGCGTCCTGCTCGCGATCGTGGGCGGCGCGGTCGGATTGCTGCTCGCCATCTGGAGCCTCGATCTGCTGGTCTCGTTGAAACCGGCGAACCTTCCGCGCCTGGCCGAGATCGGAGTCAACCGGACCGTCTTTCTGTTCACCCTCGGAGTTTCCGTTTTCACCGGGTTGCTGTTTGGAGTCGTTCCGGCATTGCAGGTGTCACGGCTGGATCTGAATGAAGGATTGAAGGAGAGCAGCCGCGGCGGAACGGATTCGCCGCGCCGGCATCGGATGCGCGCGCTGCTTGTCGTGTCTGAGGTCGCGCTTTCGCTCGTGCTTCTGGTCGGCGCCGGCTTGATGATCCGCAGCTTCTCGCGCCTGCTCGCGGTCGATCCCGGTTTCAAGGCGGACCATGTCCTGACGGCGTTCGTTGCGTTGCCGCAGTCGAAATATCCAAAGCACGAAGAGCAGACGGCTTTCTTCGATCGCCTGCTCGAACGATTGCGCAATCTGCCGGGCGTGACGGCAGCCGGCCTCGTCACGGACATTCCGCTCTACGGTGGCAGCTCAACGGGATTCGACGTTGAAGGACGCCCGGAGGCCGCACCGGGCACGCGGGCGATGACCGATTACCGGTTGATCAGTTCGGATTATTTCGCCGCGATGGGAATGAGGCTCGTGAAGGGCCGCGCCTTTTCCCGTCACGACAACGAGACCGCGCCGGGTGTCGTTATCATCAATGAAACGCTGGCGACGCGTTTCTTCGCCGGGGAAGATCCGATCGGGCGACGGCTTGATCTGAGCGGCGACCCAAAGGATTTGCGCGAGATCGTCGGCGTAGTCGGAGACGTGCGCAATTACGGCCTGGACGCCGAAGTGAAGCCGGAGGTTTACGTGCCCTTTCTGCAGAGCGCGCCGGGTTATCTTTCTAGCGTCGCTTCGGCGCCGACGATCGTGGTGCGCTCCGCCATGGAAGCGTCCGCGCTCGGCTCCGCTTTGCGAGAGCAGGTCCAGGCGCTGGATAAAGATCAGCCCGTCTCGGAGATCAAGACGATGGAATGGTATCTCGCCGATTCCATGGCGCAGCGGCGTTTCAACATGTTCCTGCTCGGCGCTTTCGCCGGTATCGCGCTCGTCCTGGCGGCGGTCGGCATTTACGGCGTCATCGCTTACACCGTCACGCAACGCACCCATGAGATGGGAATCCGGATCGCGCTCGGCGCGAAAGGCGGCGACATTCTGCGCCTCGTTTTTTCCAACGCCATGGCGACAACCCTCGCGGGCATCGCTCTTGGCCTCGGCGCCGCCTTCGCCTTGACCCGGCTGTTGCGAAGCTTGCTCTACCAGGTCAGCCCGACCGATCCGCTTATTTTCGCCGCGATTCCGCTCTTGCTCCTGACCGTCTCGATCATCGCGACCTATCTGCCGGCGCGCCGCGCCATGAAGGTCGATCCGATTACTGCCTTAAGAGAACCATGAAGCTCGCGATCTTCTCCACGTGGCTCAGGCAAGATGCCTGTGCCACCTAACTATGGACACGTTACTTCAAGACATTCGATTCGGCGCGCGGATGCTTCTCCGCAGTCCTGGGTTTGCGGCCGTCGCCATCATCTCGCTCGCGCTGGGAATCGGTGCGAACACCGCCGTGTTCAGCGTCGTCAACGCGGCGCTTCTGAAAACGCTGCCCTACCGCGACCCGCAATCGATTGTGCTCGTTTGGGGCGAAGACAAAGCCGCCGGCAGTTCGCGCGGCCAGGTTTCCGCGACCGACGTTGCCGATTATCGCGCCCGCAACCATGCCTTCCAGGAAATCAGCGTCTACAGCGATTTCCGCCCGGTCCTGACCGGCGCGGGCGAGCCCGAGCGAATCTTCGGCGCGCAGGTCGGCGATGGATTCTTCGACGTGATGCAGGTGAAGCCGCTGCTCGGCCGCTTCTTCACCCCGGAAGAACAGGTGGACGGAAAAGATTACGTCGCGGTCCTGGGATACGCGCTCTGGCAGAAACGGTTTGCCGGTGATCCGAACATCGTCGGGAAGACGATCACGCTCAGCGCGCGGCCCTACACGGTCATCGGCGTTTTGCCCGAGAATTTTCATTCGCTCCCGCGCGGCCTGCTTCCCGCGCCCGCGGAATTTTACCGGCCGGTGGCGGAGCAACCGAACGATAAGGAGCGCGCTTCGCGGCATCTGCGCGCGATCGCGCGGCTCAAGCCCGCCGTGACTTTGGCGCAAGCCCAGGCCGAAATGGATTTGATCGCGCGCCAGCTCCAGGTCGAGCACCCGGACAGCAACGCCAACGGCGGGATCCACCTCGTTAGCCTGCGGGAAGACCTCGTCAGCCCGGTGCGCCCGGCGCTGATCATGTTGCTGGGCGCCGTCGTTTTCCTGTTGCTGATCGCGTGCGCGAACGTCGGCAACCTTTTGCTGGCGCGTTCGATCACGCGTTACCGCGAAGTCGCGATTCGAGCGGCGGTGGGGGCGAGCCGGTCCCGTTTGATGCGGCAGTTTCTCACCGAAAGCCTGTTGCTCGCGACGGCGGGCGGCGTTGTTGGGGTGATCGCGGCAATGTGGTGCACGAACGCGATCAGCGCGGTCGGTTCCCGCGTGATTCCGATGCTCGGGACCGTCACGATCGATGGCGGCGTTCTCACGTTCGCCTTCGTTATTTCGGTCGTGACCGGCGTCGCCTTTGGCTCGGCCCCGGCCTTGCGCGCTTCACGGGTCAACCTCAATGAAACGCTGAACGACGGCGGCCGAACGCCCGGCGCCGGGTCGACTCGGAGCCCGCTGCGGAGTGCGCTGGTCGTGACCGAAGTCGCGCTCGCCATGGTGCTGTTGATCGCCGCCGGTTTGTTGATCAAGACCGTGGTCAGCCTCAACAACGTCAACCCGGGATTCAATCCGCAGCGGCTGGTGACGATGAACGTCTGGCTGCCCCGGGCCAAGTATCCGAAGGCCGAGCAATGGAACGGCTTTTACGACCGGCTGGTTGATCGCCTGCAGGCGCTGCCGGGCGTCGAGTCCGCCGGCCTAACGAGTATTTTGCCGGGGGGCGATAATTTCGACCGGCGCACGATCGAGATCGATGGGCAACCGCGGCCGCCGAGCGAACTGCCGGACGTCGACAATTATTTCGTCACGCCAAACTACATCCCGGCCATGGCGATCCCGCTCCGCGCCGGACGTCTCCTCGGCCCGCCGGATACGGCGGAGGCGCCGCTCGCTGTGCTCGTCAGCGAAGCGATGGCGAAAAAGTTTTGGCCTAACGAACAGGCCGTCGGCAAGCGGTTGCGCTTTTATAATTCCGATCCGACGGCCCAACGGCCGTGGCGCACGATCGTCGGCGTCGTCGGCGACGTGAAGCAATACGGGCTCGACGCTTCCGGCGGGATCGCGCTTTACGTGCCGCAGCTCCAGGTGCCGCAATCGACTCTCACCCTCGTGGTCCGCACTCGGACCGAACCGGCCGCGATGATTGAGACCATCCGGCGTGAGGTGCTGGCGATCGATCCCGAACAGGCTGTGTTCAATGTCGCGCTGATGCACGAGATCCTGGCCGATTCGATCTCGCTGCGCCGCGTCTCCATGTTCCTGCTGGCCGGCTTTGCCGGGCTCGCGTTGCTCCTGGCGGCGATTGGAATTTATGGAGTGCTCGCGCAGACCGTCGTGCAACGCACGCACGAAATCGGCATTCGCATGGCGCTCGGCGCGCAAGCCGGCGACGTCCTAAAACTGATCGTCCGGCAAGGCATGTCGCTCACTTTGATTGGGATCGGGGCAGGGTTAGCAGGCGCTTTCGCGCTCACGCGTTTGCTGGCCAGCCTTCTGTTTGGAGTCGGCGCCACCGATCCCATGACTTTTGTTTGGATTCCCGTTCTGTTGGCCGCCGTTTCGTTCTTCGCCTGCTATCTCCCCGCCCGTCGGGCCGCGCGGCTCGACCCGATCAAGGCGCTCTCCCGAACATGAAGCGCCGAACCAAGACCAAGGAGCGGCGGTTTCCAAACCGCCGAGGAATACACGGCGGCGTAGCAAGCGCCCTTCCGTGGGTGCTGACGGTCGCGGCAATTGCTCTCTTTGTCCTCGCGGCCGTGGCGCGGGGCGCTGAAGAAACGCGAATCCTCACCGCGCACTGGGTTCTCGATGTGGAGCGCGGCGAGCTGATCGAAAATGGCGTGGTCGTTATTGGTGGCGATCGGATTGCCGCCGTTGTTCGCAAAGGGGAGGTCACACCGAAAAGCGAGGTGCTCGATCTCGGCGAAGCGACGCTCATGCCTGGGATGATCGACGCCCATGTTCATCTTCTGCTGGCGGGCCCGGGGGAAGCGAACGCGAAGGCAACCCTGAAGGCCGGGTTCACCACCGTGCAGGACTTGGGCGCGTTGAACTACGCGAACATCAAAATCCGGAACGCTATTCGCGACGGAAAATTTCCGGGGCCGCGCGTCGTCAGCTCGGGTCCGTGGCTCGGCGTGAGCAAAGGGACGTGCGACTTCCAAGGCATCGGCGTCCAGGGTCCTGAAGAGTTTCGGGCGCGCGTGAAAAAGGACGTCGCGGAAGAAGCCGACCTCATCAAAGTGTGCGCGTCCGGCTGGCTCGAGGACGCCGCGAAGCAACCCGACAGCGCCGAGATTTCCGAAGAAGCGTTGCAGGCCGCGATCGAGCAAGCGCACGCCTTGAAGCGGCGCGTGGCGGTCCACGCGATCAGCGAACGCGCCATCGCGTTGTCGGTGACGCACGGCGCCGACCTGATCGCCCATGGCGGCTTCACTTCAAAAGCAACCGTCGCGGAAATGGCAAAGCGGCGGGTTTACCAGATACCGACGCTCTTTTCTCTCAAGGCGAGCGTGTCTCCCGAGGTCTACGAGAAACTGCAGAAGCATTTGGCGGCCGCCATTCGCGACGGGCTTCCGATCGCCTTCGGCACGGACGCAGGCGTGATTAAGCACGGCGAAAACGCGAAGGAGTTCGTCGAGCTGGCCGCGCTCGGATTGAAGCCGATCGACGCGATCCGGACCGCGACCCTCGAAGCTGCGAACGCCGTCGGTCTCAGTGGCCAGATCGGCACCCTTAAGACCGGCGCGTTCGCCGACATCATTGCCGTTGAGGGCAACCCTTTAACTGACCTGACTGCATTACAAAAAGTGAAATTCGTCATGAAGGCCGGCCGCCCCGTCGACCGCAATACCTTATGAACACACTCCTCCAAGACATCCGCTACGGACTCCGAATGCTTCTAAAGTACAAAGGCTTCACGGCCGTGGCCGTGATTGCCCTCGCGCTCGGCATCGGGGCCAACACCGCAATCTTCAGCCTGGTGAACGGCGTCCTCCTTCGGCCGCTCCCGTTCCCGGACGCAGAACGCATCGTCTACTTCGAAGGCAACAATCCTTCGTCGGGGATCAACGAGAGCAATATCTCGTTTCTCGACTTTCAGGATTGGTCGCAACAAACCGATCTGTTCGCGAGCACCGCGGCTTACTGGACCGCCAGCGCGAACCTCGGCGCCGATGGGGCCGAGCCAGAGCGCGTGCCGCGGGCCGGCGTGACGAGCGGGTTCTTTTCCGTGCTCGGGGTGCAGCCCTTTCTCGGCCGAACGTTTCTTCCCGAAGACGACAAACCGGGGACGATAAGCGCCGCGATTATCAGCCACGGCTTGTGGAAGCGCCGCTTTGGGTCGGACCCCGCGATCGTGGGGAAACAGGTCCAGATCAGCTCACGGCCCATTACCGTGCTCGGCGTGATGCCTCCAGGATTTGAATACCCGGAACAAACCCAGGTTTGGGTGACGAGCGCGGTCACTCTCTCCCAGGAACCACGCGACAACCGGTCGTGGTCCGCGATCGCGCGCCTGAACACCGGCGTGGATCTGAAGCGGGCGCAAACTCAAATCAGCGCCATCAACGCCCGGCTCGCCAAGGAGTCTTACGAGACCAACAAAGGCTGGGACGCGCATCTGTGGCCTCTCCACGAACGCATGGTTCGCGAAGTGAAGCCGTCCCTCCTCGCGCTCCTCGGAGCGGTGGGACTCGTCCTGCTTATTGCCTGCGCCAATGTCGCTAATCTTCTTCTCGCCCGGAGCGCCGCGCGCCAAAAGGAAATCGCGATCCGGGCCGCGATGGGGGCGAGCCGCGGTCGCGTTCTGCGGCAGATGCTGACCGAGAGCGTTCTGCTTTCGGTGATTGGTGGAATCGCGGGACTGCTTGTCAGCATCTGGTTAACGGAGGTGCTGATGTCGATAGTGCCCGAAGGCGCGCCGCGGCCCGAACACGTCGGGATTGATTTTCGCGTCCTGACATTCGCTCTCGGCGTTTCCGCGCTCACCGGAATTCTTTTCGGCATCGTCCCGGCGCTCCAGGCTTCGAAGCTCGACGTCAGCAGCGCGCTGAAGGAGGGCGGGCGCAGCGAAGGACATCGCAGGACGAGCGCGCGCAGTCTCTTGTTAATCGGCGAGGTCGCTCTCTCGCTCATGCTGTTGGTCGGCGCCGGGTTGCTCATCAAGAGCTTTCTCCGGCTCCAGGATGTGCGGCCCGGCTTCAATCCGCACAATGTTCTCATGGGGATGGTGGCGTTGCCCGGCGCCAAATACAAAGATCAGCAGTTCGCCGAATTTTTCCGGCAGCTGAAGGAGCGGCTCGAGACCGCGCCGGGGGTTGAGGCGGTCGGCGGCGGAATTAATCTTCCCCTCGCCGCGAGCGGCTACAGCATTGGGCGCGGTTTCATCCCGGAAGGCCGCCCGCTGACCCGCGATGAGGACATTGACGCCAACTTCTCGACGATCACCGGCGATTATTTCCGCGCGATGCAAATCCCGCTTCTTGCCGGTCGGACCTTTGAGCTTCGGGACAACGCCGAGGCGCCCAAGGTAGTCGTCATCAACGAGTCGGCGGCGAAACGTCTCTACGGTTCGCCCGCGGCGGCACTCGGCAAACGACTCACGATTTGGCACGACGAAAAATTCCTGCGCGAAATCATTGGAGTGGTCGGCGACACGAAGGCGAGCTCTCTCACCGGAGACAGCGGCGCGCAAATTTATGTGCCGCATGCCCAGGATCCTGAGTGGAATTTCATGGCGATGGTAATTCGCACCGCCGGCGATCCTGCCGCCTTCGCCGCGACCTTCCGGCGCGAAGTGCAGGCGCTCGATAAAGACCAGCCAGTCTACAGCGTCCGCACGATGGATGACGTGGTCATGAACTCGTTAGGCACGCGCCGCGTTTCGATGCAGCTCTTCGCCGTTTTTGCCTTCGCGGCCTTGCTCCTGGCCGCCGTCGGAATCTATGGCGTCCTGGCTTATTCGGTCACGCAACGGACCCAGGAAATCGGAATTCGGATGGCGCTTGGCGCGCAGAAGTCCGACGTGCTCGGGCTCGTGATTCGGCAGGGCATGGCGCTCACCGTGATCGGCGTCGTTGTCGGATTAGCCGGCGCTTTCGCGCTTACCCGACTGATCGCGAATCTCCTCTTCGGGGTAGCCGCGACCGATCCGCTGACCTTCGTCGCAATTCCGTTGCTGCTCCTTCTCGTAGCGCTGATTGCTTGTTACCTCCCAGCGCGGCGCGCCGCGCGCCTGGATCCGAAGATCGCCCTGGGGCAAAGCTGATCGAGAATGAAGTCGCCGCGGACTTTCCTGATTTCGTTCTGCCTTGGCGTCGCCTTGGCACGAACGCTTCTGGCCGAGCCGGTCTCGAATGTGCCGCCGGAAGCGGTGCTAAAGATCGACGCGGCCGTCGAAGCCTGGAAAGCGCAGAGTGGCGCGCCAGCCTTATCGGTCGCCGTCGTCCTGGATAACCAACTGGCGTTCACCAGGGGATACGGGCTTGCTGACGTGGAGAAAAAAATCCCGGCCAGCGACGAGACCGTTTATCGGATCGCGTCGCTAACAAAGTCGCTGACCGCGGTCGCTGTGATGCAGTTGGTGGAGCAGGGGAAGCTGGACCTAGACGCCCCAATCCAGAAGTACTGTCCGGTCTTCCCGGAAAAGCAGTGGCCGGTGACACCGCGTCAGCTGCTAACTCACTTCGCTGGGATTCGCCACAACACGTGGAGCGAGACCCGCAGCACTCAGCATTACGCCAGTACCAATGACGCCGTAACGGTGTTCAAAGACGACGCGCTCTTATCCGAGCCCGGCACCAAGTATTCCTATTCCACCCAGGGATACGTGCTGCTCGGTTGTGCGATCGAGGGAGCGTCGGGAGTGCCGTATTTCCAATACCTGACTGACCACGTCTTAAACCCCGCCGGGATGACAAAGACGACGCTGGACGATGCCAGTCTCAATATTCCGAATCGGGCCGTCGGTTACCGCAAAGGTTTATTTGGTTTCTCCTGGTTGGCGTGGCTGCGGGGAGTTCACGAAGCGCCGCCGCACGATACGAGCATCAAAGTCCCGGCGGGCGGCCTGATCTCGACCGTCGGCGACATGGCCAATTTCGCGATCGCCGTCATGAGCGGGCGACTGGTCCAGCCCGATACGCTGGAGAAGATGTGGACCAAACCGAAGACCCGCGACGGAAAGGAATCCGATTATGGTTTTGGATTCCTGATCGGCGAAAAAGACGGGCAGCGCCGCGTTTACAACGATGGCAGCCAGGCCGGCACGCGCACTTTTCTCTTCCTGATGCCCGAGAAAAAATATGCTCTCTGCCTGATGACTAATCTCCAGTGGGCCGACTGCGAAAGCATGAATCAAGTAATTCGTGAGGCGGTCCTGAAATGATGCGCCCGGCGCCGAACCTGACTACACTTCAACACCATGATTAAACTCAAACACCTGGAGCGCTTCTATCCGCTTGCGAAAGGGAAATTCTTTTACGTCCTGCGCGACATCAACCTGGAGGTAAACGAGGGCGACTTCGTTTCCATCATGGGGCCGTCGGGCGCAGGCAAGTCCTCGCTTCTGCACGTCCTTGGCATGCACGACCACGCCTGGACCGGCGAATATTTCTTCGACGACGTCGCGGTCCACAATTTGAAACCAAAGGAACGCGCGACGGTCCGGAACGAGAAGATCGGCTTTGTTTTCCAAGCCTACCATCTGCTCGACGACCTCACCGTTTACGAGAACCTCGACATTCCGCTCTCTTATCGGCACGTGAACAAGGCCGGGCGCGATTCGATTGTCTGCGACACGCTCGATAAATTTCACATCGTCGGAAAGAAGGACCTTTATCCGCGCCAGCTTTCCGGCGGCCAGCAACAGCTCGTCAGCATTGCCCGCGCGATGATCGCGAATCCCAAGCTCATCCTCGCCGACGAACCGACGGGCAATCTTCACTCCGACCAGGGAAAAGAAATCATGGAGATGTTCAAGCTCTTGAACAGCCAGGGCACCACCATCATCCAGGTGACGCATTCGGATGTGAATGCCGGTTACGGGAATCGCGTTATCCAGCTTCGGGATGGATTTATTGTGTAATTCCGAAATGACGAAGCACGAATGACGAATGACGAAGGAATGACGAAGCACGAAGGCCGAGAGGCACGCTCAATCTTCTTTGGTCATTTACTCATTCCTTCGTCATTCGTCATTCGTCATTCGTCATTTTCTAAATGATCACTGACCTCAGATACGCGCTGCGACTGCTGGTCAAAGCCCCGGTCTTTTCCGTCGTCGCCATTCTCACCCTGGCGCTCGGGATCGGCGCGAACACGGCGATCTTCAGCGCGGTCAACCCGACTTTGTTTGAGGCGCTGCCATACCCGCACCCGGATCGAGTCGTGACGTTGTTGGAGGTGCATGCCGACGGGTCGCGTGGCGCAGGCACCTTCGGCATGTATCAGGGACTCCTGGAACGGCAGCACTCACTTGCAGCCATGGCGGTTCTGAAACCCTGGCGACCGACCTTTACCGGGCCGAATGAGCCGGAACGCTTCGAGGGACAGCGCGTCAGTGCGAGCTTTTTCAATGTGCTGGGCGTGACGCCAATTTTGGGCCGCGATTTCCAGGCGGCCGAAGACCAACTCAACGGCCCCAGTGTCGCGATTATCAGCGACGGCTTATGGCGGCGGCGCTTTGGCGCTGACCCCGCAATGATCGGCCGGCAGGTCACGCTCGATGACAAGCTCTATACGATCGTCGGCGTGATGCCGCCGGGGTTCGACAATGTCCTGGCGCCTGCGGCTGAACTGTGGACGCCGCTCCAGTACGACATGTCGTTAGGCTCAGCCTGGGGACATCATCTGCGCACAGTGGGGCTACTCCGACCCGGCATCAGCCTCGAGCAGGCGACGCGAGAGATCGACGCGCTCGCCCATGCTGTCCTGCAAGAACGGCGACCGGAGACTTACGGCCCCAACGTGAAGTTCGTCATTGCTTCGCTCCAGGACGAAGTTACCCGCGGCATCAGGCCGGCTCTCGTCGCGATCGTCGGCGCGGTTGCGTTGCTCCTCGTGATCGCGGGAGTGAACGTGACGAATCTGTTGCTCGCGCGTGGGGCGCAGCGTCGCAGCGAGTTTGCCGTGCGTGCGGCTTTGGGTGCGGGGCGCGCCCAACTGATCCGGCAAGTTTTGACCGAGAGCCTTGTCCTGTCGCTGGTCGGCGGCGGAGTCGGGTTGGTTCTGGCGGCTTTCGGGATGGATGCGCTGAAGGCGCTCAGTCCTCCGGGTTTGCCGCGCGCGGAGGCGATCGGCCTGGATTGGACCATCTTCCTGTTCGCCCTCGGCAGTAGCGCGCTCGTCGGAGTGTTGGTCGGTCTGATTCCGGCGCTCCACATTTCGCGCGACAATCTGCAGATCGATTTGCAACAAGGCTCGTCCCGGATTTTCGGCGGACATCAATGGACGCGCCGCGCGCTGGTCGTCGCCGAGGTCGCGCTCGCCCTTGTGCTCCTGGTCAGCGCCGGCCTGTTGTGGCGCGGGCTCAATCATTTGTTTGCGATCAATCCGGGCTTCAACGCCGGCGGCCTGCTCACCATGCAAGTGCAGGCCTCGGATCGTCGCTTCAACAAGGAAACGAACGACCATTTCTTCGGGCAAGCTTTGGAATCGGTCCGGCAAGTGCCCGGCGTCGTGAGCGCGGCTTTTACCAGTCAATTGCCGCTAAGCGGCGATGACGACGAGTACGGCGTCTCTGAAGGCACCGGCGCGAAAGCGACCTACAACGTGTTTCGCTATGCGGTGAGCCCGGGCTACTTTGAAACGATTGGTCTCCCCTTGCGTCGCGGCCGGCTCCTCGACGCTCACGACACGGCGGCTGCGCCGCTCGCGCTGGTGATAAGCGAATCGCTGGCCCAGCGGATGTTCCCCAACCAGGACCCGATCGGCCGGCAGGTTCACATCGGTCCGACTGACAAGCCTCCGTTCACCATAGTTGGGGTCGTCGGAGACGTGAGGCAGGCTTCGTTGGCGCAGAGCGAAACGGACGCTGTTTATAGCACGCCAATGCAGTGGTACTTCCCCGACAACACGATGTCGCTGGTGGTCCGTGCTCACGGCGATGCTGCCACGCTCGCCCCGGCCCTTCGCCGCGCGATCTGGGCAGTGGACAAGGATCAGCCGATCATCCGGGTCGCAACCATGGAGCGTTTGCTTGCCGCGACAGCGACCGAACGCCGGTTCGCGTTGATCCTGTTCGAAGCCTTCGGGTTCGTCGCGCTCGTCCTCGCGGTCATCGGCATTTACGGCGTGCTCTCGGGAAGTGTTACCGAGCGGACGCGCGAGCTCGGCATCCGCCTCGCGCTCGGGGCAAAGACGAGCGCAGTCCTGAAAATGGTTTTGTGGCAAGGGCTGAAACTGGGCGCAGCCGGCATTGCCCTGGGACTGCTCGGCGCCCTCGCGGTCACACGCCTCCTGCAAAGTTTGCTCTTCGGCATCAGCGCTACGGATCCGCTGACATTTGCGGCGAGTGCTCTCCTGCTGCTTGCAGTGGCGCTGGTCGCTTGCTGGTTGCCCGCGTCACGCGCGACGAAGATCGATCCGATGGTTGCCCTTAGGCACGAGTAAGAACGCGATAAAAAATTTCGGCCCCGCCAACAAACTAAGAATGACGAATGTTCGAATGACGAATGACGAAGGAATGACGAAGCAGGAATGCCGAAAGGCGCTCCCGAGGTTCGCCGTTATTTCGTCATTCCTTCGGGGTTCGTCGTTCGACATTCGTCATTAACCCATGCTCACCGACCTCAAATACGCCTTCCGGATGCTGATCAAAGCGCCGGTCTTCGCCGTTATCGCCATCCTCACGCTCGCGCTCGGCATCGGCGCGAACAGCGCCATTTTTAGTGTGATCGATACCGTGCTGCTCCGGCCGCTTCCGTTCAAGAATCCGGACGAAATCGTCCACGTTTGGGGACGGTACGCGAACGACGGCGGCAAAGTCCGGGGTAACGTTCATTCGTACCCGGATTACGCCGACCTGCGCGATCAAAGCCAAAGCTTCGCGGCGATGGCGTGCTACACGCGGACAGGTGGAACGTTGTCGCTGGCTGAAGATGCCAAGGCGCTGGAGGGAATCGCGATTACGCCGGAAGTGTTCGACGTCCTGGGCGTCCCGCCGCTTCTCGGCCGCGGATTCACCAGGGAAGACGCGAAAAACGAAGCGGACCGCGTCGTTGTCCTGACTTATCCGCTTTGGAAGAGCGCGTTCGGTAGCGATCCGAAGATCATCGGGCAGAAGGTCACCATCTCGGCGCGCCCGCATACCGTTATCGGCGTGATGCCGGCGGGCTGGAAGTTCCCGGTCGAGGACGAGCATATCGATTACGCGCTGCCGCTCGAATATCTCGGCCAGCAATTCCTGACTAATCGCGGCTCGCACTTTTTGACGGTGGTGGGGCGGCTGAAGCCCGGGGTCGCCGTTCAGGCGGCCGAGGCAGAAACCTCCGCGATCGCGAGCCGGCTTTCGAAACAATATCCGGATACGAATCTCAACTTCACCGGAACCGCGGTAGTGAAGCTGCACACGGACGTAGTCGGCGATGTTCGCCCGGCGTTGTTCGTTCTTCTCGGCGCGGTCGCGCTGGTCCTGCTTATTGCCTGCGCAAATGTGGCGAACCTTCTCCTGGCCCGCGCGGCTGCGCGCAGTCGCGAGATCGCAATTCGCACCGCGCTCGGGGCCAGCCGCGCGCTGGTTATTCGCCAATTGCTTTGCGAAAGCCTGCTTCTCGCGATCCTCGGCGGCGGCGCTGGATTGCTCCTGGCGTGGTGGGGCGTCGATCTGCTCAGCGCGGCGGGTCCGCAAGGCTTGCCCCACCTGGGCGACATCAAAGTGAACACAACAGTGGCCGTGTTTACGTTCGCGCTCGCCATTGGAAGCACCTTACTTTTCGGCCTCATTCCCGCGCTCCAGGTTTCGCGTCCCGCGGTGAACGCGTCGCTTCAACAAGGCGCCAAAGGATCGACCGGGGGACTGCACACGAATCGGCTCCGCGCTTTTCTCGTCGTCTCGCAGGTCTCGCTCTCGCTCCTGTTGCTCGCCGGCGCGGGGTTGTTGATCAAGAGCTTCTACAATCTTCGCGCCACCAATCCGGGCTTCGATCCGGTTCGCGTCATGACCATGTCGATCAATTTGCCCAAGATTCGTTATCCCGAGGTCGACCAGCAAATCCGGACTTACGATTTGATGATGGAGAAGATCGGGTCGATTCCGGGCGTGGAAGCGGCCGGCGGCGTGAACCCATTGCCGCTCGGTGATAACCAACGCTCCCAATCCTTCATGCCGAGCGGCGCGGCGCCTTTGCCGCGGGGGAATCATCCGGGCGCCAGCTACCTGCTGGTCAAACCGGAATACTTCAAAACGATGAAGATCCCGGTCCTCCAGGGACGCGACTTTACCCGTGCGGACACGAAGGATTCGCCGCTCGTGATCATGATCAACGAAGCGTTTGCCCAAAAGCATTTCCCCGGGAAGAACCCGGTCGGCCAGCAGGTAATGGTCGATCAGCCGGAAAACAAGTTTAACACCCACGAGGTCGTCGGGGTGGTGGCCAACACGCGCCACGATTCGCTCGCCGAACCGCAGGGGCCGGAAATGTATGTGCCATTCACGCAGGACCCGGGACGCAGCCTCGACGTCGTGTTGCGGGTGAGCTCGACGAATCTCGTCGGCCTTAATGGCGATGTGAAACGGGTCGTTCACGAAATAGACAAGGATTTGTACGTCCCCACGCTCAAGCCGATGACGGCGTTCGTCGCGACGCAGCTCGCCCAGCCGCGTTTCAACATGATGCTTCTCGCGGTTTTCGCGGGGGTGGCGATGGTCCTGGCCGCGATCGGAATTTACGGCGTCATCGCCTACAGTGTCGCGCAACGCACCCGGGAGATCGGAATCCGGATGGCGCTCGGTGCCCAAAAAGCGCAGATGCTGGGGATGGTTTTGCGCCAGAGCATGATGCTGGTGGTGGTCGGGATCGTGATCGGTTTCGTCGTCGCACTGATTTCCACGCGAGTCCTGACTTCGCTGCTCTACGGCGTGGGCGCGAACGACATCTCGATCTACGCCGTGGTCATCATGCTCCTGAGCCTGGCCGCGTTGCTGGCCAGTTATGTGCCGGCCCGCCGCGCCATGAAAGTCGATCCGATGGTCGCGTTGCGGTATGAGTAGCGAAAAGACGAAGCACGAATGACGAATGCCGAACGAATGACGAAGCCTAAAGTTCGAATACGCCGGCGTCGTCGCGTCATTCGTCATTTGCTCATTCCTTCGTCCTTCGTCATTCGGATTTCGTCATTCGCGTCATGATCTCCGACTTGAAATATGCGCTTCGGTCGTTAGGCAAAACCCCGGCCTTTACCCTCATCGCCGTTCTTACCCTGGCGCTCGGGATTGGGGCGAACACCGCCATCTTCAGCGTCGTCAACGGCGTTCTCCTTCGGCCGCTTCCCTATCCAGAACCGGAACGCCTGCTTACGCTGCGTTCCAACCAATCGGTGCCGGAGCTGGAAGACCTCCAGACGCAGAATCACTCCTTCGAAAGCATGGGCGGGGTCTCGTTCCAGGCGGCGGATTATTCCGGCGGCGCGGAACCGGTCCAGATCGAGGTCGGGCTGGTCGCGTCCGATTTCTTCAAAGTCCTCGGCGCTCGCGCTTCGTTAGGCCGGATCTTATCGGCCGAAGACGATCGCTTTGGCGGCGAACGCGTCCTGGTTTTGAGTCACGCGCTCTGGCAGCGGCAATTCGGCGCCGATCCCGGCATCGTCGGCCGCACGATCGCTCTCGCCGGCCAGAGCTATACGATCGTGGGGGTCGCGACGCCGGACTTCCGCGCGCCGCGCCCAACCCTGGAGGCGTTCGCGCCGATTCGCGTTTTCTATCCGCTGGCCGCCAGGTCGCGCGGCGCGCATCTCCTCCGCGTCTACGGCCGGTTGCGTCCCGGCGTTACCATGGCTGAGGCGCAGAGCGAACTGCGGGTGATCGATCAACGCCTCTCCCAGGCGAATCCGGACGAGAACAAAAACCGGCAGAGCGTCCTGCTTTCCCTGCATGAGCGGATGGTCGGCGACATTCGCCCCGCGCTCCTCGTTCTCTTCGGCGCGGTTGGCCTGGTGCTGCTGATCGCCTGCGCGAACTTCGCGAATCTGCTGCTCGCGCGAAACGCGTCCCGCACCCAGGAGCTCACCGTCCGCGCGGCGCTCGGCGCCAGCCGCGGGCGTTTGATTCGCCAGGTGTTGGTCGAAAGCATCGTGCACTCGGTGCTCGGCGGGATCGCCGGTTTGGTCGTCGGCGGTTGGGGCGTGGACGCGTTGCTGGCGTTGAAACCGAAGGATTTGCCGCGCGTCGAAAACGTCCACCTCGACGGATCGGTTTTGGTTTTCACCATGGCGCTCGCGATCCTCACCGGAATCGTGTTTGGCCTCGTTCCCGCGTGGCAGGCAACCCGCGTTGAGATCAGCGGCGCGCTCGGCGCGGCTGGCCGGAGCGTGACCTCGGGACGCTCGCGTTTCCGCAGCGCCCTCGTCATTGCCGAACTCGGTCTCGCTCTGCTTCTCCTGGTCGGCGCTGGTTTGCTGGGCAAAGCTTTTTGGCAACTGACCAGCGTGGCGCCCGGATTCAATCCGGAAAACGTCGTGACCATGCGGGTCGAGCTGCCCGAAGCGCGTTACAAGACCGTGGCGCCGCAGACCCAGTTCCGCCAAACCGTGCTCGATAATTTGAACGCGCTGCCCGGCGTGGAAGCGGCCATCATCAGCGAACTGCCGCTCGGCGGGAACGCGCTCAACCACAACTTCATCATCGAAGGCCGGCCGCCGATTCCGAAGGGAGAAGAGCCGGAGCTCTATTCGCGTTCCATCATGGGCCCCTACCTCAAAGTGCTTGGGATTCCGCTCCTCCAGGGTCGCGCCCTCAGCCGGGACGATCGCGCGGACACGCCCGCTGTCGGCGTCATTAACGACAGCATGGCACGCCAATATTTCCGCGAGCAGAACCCGATTGGCGCTCGCATTCGTTGGGCGCGCAGTGAAGGCGTCGACTGGATCACGATCGTCGGCGTGGTCGGCAACGTCCGCCATTTCGGCCTCGCCAATTCCGAGGAGCCGGCGATCTACACGCCTTACGCGCAATCGGGACAGGATTGGAAACGTTGGAGCGAATTCGTCATTCGCACGCCCGGAAAAATCGATGCCGCTTTGATTGCGCAGCTCAAGAAGATGGTCTGGCAAGTCGATCCGGCGATTCCGGTCACGCAGGTCCGAGCGATGTCCGAAGTCCTCTCCGAATCGCTGGCGGCGCAACGCTTCAACACTTTGCTCCTCGCGATCTTCGCCGGAGTCGCGTTGCTGCTGGCAAGTGTCGGATTGTACGGCGTGCTGGCCTTTTCTGTTGGGCAACGCACTCGCGAGATCGGCATCCGGATGGCGCTCGGCGCGCAGGCCGGCGATGTTTTGCGATTGGTTCTGCGACAAGGCCTGGGACTTTCGCTGGTGGGCGTCGCCGTTGGCATCGCGGCTTCGCTCGCCGGAACGCGCGTGTTGCGCGGTTTGCTTTACGGAGTCGCGCCGACCGATCCCGCAACGTTCGCCGCGGTCGCGCTCCTGCTCGTGACGGTAGCGCTGGTTGCCTGTCTGATCCCGGCGCGTCGCGCGCTCCGGGTAGATCCGGTCGTCGCTCTCCGCCACGAATAAAAAAATGACAAAGCCTGAACGCCTATGATCACTGATATTAAATACGCCTTCCGCACCCTCGCAAAATCTCCCGCATTCACCGTCGTCGCGATTCTCACGCTCGCGCTCGGGATCGGCGCCTCGACCACCATCTTCAGCGTGCTCAACGCCGTTCTTCTGCGGCCATTGCCCTACCCAAACCAGGAGCGAATCGTCGAGCTGCGGGAGCTGGACGAAAAGGGCAAAGGAATGCCGGTTGCCGAGCCGAACTTCAACGATGTGCGTGATCGCAGCGGCAGCTTCGCTGCCATCGCAAAATATACCGGCACCATGGACTCCGCAGTCGCGGGAGGCAGCGAACCGGTCCGCACCAATACCTGCGCGGTCTCGGATGATTTCTTTCGCGTGCTGGGCGTGGCGCCGTTGATGGGGCGTTTGTTTTCCAGTGAAAGGCCAGAGCAGGACGAGCAGGGCGTGGTGGTGAGTTACGGTTTTTGGAAACGAGTTCTGGCCGGCCGGACGAATCTCGACGGGACGACCCTGCGTTTTGAGAATCGCAGCTTCGCTGTTATCGGCGTCCTGCCCCCGGATGTAGAGTTTCCCCCGCGCGTCGATATTTGGTTCCCGGCCAAAATTTTTCCGCCAAATCCTTCCCGCACCGGCCACAACTGGCGGGTCGCTGCCCGTCTCCGCGATGGGGTTTCCTTTGAGCAGGCGCGGGCAGAGGTCGCGTCAATTGGCCAACAGCTAAAGCGCGATTTTGGCGTCGAAACGGATGCCGCCAGCTTCGCGCTCACACCGCTGCGAGAACGAATGGTGAAGGACGTGCGGAGCGCGCTTTGGATGCTTTGTGGAGCGGTCGCCTTGCTCCTCATGATTGCCTGCTCGAATGTCGCGAACCTGTTGCTCGTCCGCGCGAACGCGCGGCGCAAGGAAGTGTCCTTGCGTGCGGCCCTGGGCGCTTCGCGCGGAAGACTGGCTCGGCAATTCATGGTCGAGACGCTCCTCTTAACGCTCGTGGCCGGCGGGGTCGGGACGCTCGTCGCCATGTGGGGCGTGGGCCTGATCGTGGGTTTTTACCACGGCAATCTTCCACGCGTTGGACAGATCGGTGTCGACGGGACGGTGCTTACTTTTTCAGTCGGCGTCTCGTTCCTCCTCGGTCTTGTGCTTGGGCTCGTCCCACTGGCCGGTGTTTCGCGAGCACGGTTGCAGGACGAGCTCGCCAGCCGTGGGGTATCGATTAGCCCTTCAAGCTCGCGGGTGCGGAATTTCCTAATCGTCGGCCAGATCGCGTTAACTCTGATGTTGCTGGTGGGGGCGGGGCTGCTGGTGCGGAGTTTCCAGCGTCTCCTCGAAGTCGATCCCGGTTTCCAACCCGAGAGCGCGGTGGCGATGAATATTTCGTTGCCGATGCCCGAAGAGCCGCTGCCCGTCGTGGGCTCTTCGATAGCGGTCGTTCGTATCGCGCAAGTTTACCAACAACTGCTCGAACGGCTTCAAGCGTTGCCCGGGGTAGTGTCCGTGGGTGGAGTGAATGGGCTTCCGCTGAGCGACAACGGGTCCAATGGCTCGTTCATTATCGAGACTGGCGCGAAGCCGGCGGAGACGCTTCCCGAGCTTGAGAAACAATACTCCGCCTTCAAGGGGACCGAGCGAATGGGCAATGCGGAGTTTCGCGTTGCCAGCGGAGGTTATTTCCCAACGATAGGCATTCCACTTCTGCGCGGCCGGCTTTTTCAAGACTCGGATGCACCCGATGCTCCTCACGTCGCGCTCGTCAGTCAGTCTCTGGCGCGCCGCTATTGGCCGAACGAAGACGCGGTTGGCCGGCAGATTCAATTTGGTGGAATGGATGGCGACCTCCACGTGCTCCACATTGTAGGCGTAGTCGGCGATGTGCGGGATGAGGGCCTGGACGCGGACGTGCGTCCGACCGTTTACGTGAACTACCGGCAACGGCCGCGCTATGCCTCGCAGTTTTCCATTGTGCTGCGCGGCCGTGGCGATCCGGCCACATTCATCGCGGCGATGCGGCGGGAAGCGCGCGCGTTAAATCCGGAAATGCCTGTCGAATTTCAAACGCTCACGCAGGTGGTCGCGGCTTCGCTCGATCACAGGCGTTTCACCATGGCGATGCTGGGCGTCTTTGCCGGCGCGGCGCTGCTCCTGGCGATGGTCGGGCTTTATGGCGTGATGGCCTACATAACCTCGCAGCGGACGCACGAGATCGGGGTTCGGATGGCGCTCGGCGCGCAACGGTTCGATATGTTGCGAATGATATTCCGGCAAAGCTTCACTTTGGTGCTCGCTGGAGTTGCGGTCGGGATCCTGGCCTCGATCGGTCTCACACGCCTGCTTGCCAGCATGCTTTACGGCGTCCGCGCGACCGATGTTGCGACCTACGGCGGCGTGATCGGGTTTCTCATCGGAGCGGCCGCCCTCGCCAGTTACATTCCTGCGCGTCGCGCCATGAAAGTCGATCCGATGGTCGCGCTGCGTTATGAATAAGTGGGCGAGCGCGGTCGCGGCGCTTGCCTTGGCATGCGCGGTGGCGGCGTTCGCGGCCGAGCCGCTCGAAGAAAGCGTCCAGCAAAAATACGACGTGCTGCCGGATGCGACGGTGAGTGTGCAGAACACGGACGGCTCGATTCGCATCTACGGCGCGGACCAGGCGGTGATCTCGATTCAGGCGATCAAGAAAGCGTATAACAAGGAACGGCTGGGCGGCATCGTGGTCGATGTTAAGGCAACGCCGAACAGCGTCGCTATCTCGACAACGTTTCCGCCGCGGAAGAACGCGCTGAGCGATCGCTCGGGCACGGTCGATTACATCATCGTCGTTCCGAAGACCGCAAAGATCACGCAGCTCGAACTGGTGAACGGCGAGATTCTCGTTGAAGGCCTGCGCAAAGGCGGCAGCGCCCGAGCCCATCTGGTCAATGGCTGGATGGCCGGCCACAATTGTTTCGGCAATCTGGATCTTACCGTCGAGACCGGCCGCCTCGATGTCGCCTACGATTGGTGGGAGAACCACGAGTTCGCGGTCAAGGCTTCAAACACCCGCGGCAACCTGCGCGCCGTTTTCCCGAGCGACGCCTCCCTGAATCTCAGCGCCACGGCGCTCGAAGGCCGGATCGCGAACGGCTTCGCGTCCAAGAAAACGACTCCGGCCGACATCATTCATTCGGTTGCCGAAGTCATCGGTCCCGAGGCGCAGGCCGTCATCTCGCTCGAGGCGCGTCGCGGGAATATCCGGATCGACAAGATGGTTTATTGAGCGTCACTTCGACGTTCTCGCGAGTTCTTCGCGCGCTTTTCGATCCTGCTCCGCCTTTATCAGCAAGCCGAGGCGCCGGTAGCATTGCTCGCGCTTATCGAGCGCCGTCACGGTCGGATTCGTCTCCAGGGAATGGGTGAACGAATCGATCGCGGACAGGATTTCACCGCGTGCCATTTCCAGTTCGCCGCGGTATTGCCACGCCGTGGAAAAATTCGGGTCGAGATCCGTCGCGCGCTTGATTTGCTCCAGGGCTTCCGGCGCGCGTCCGAGTTTCGTCAGGGCGTAACTGGCTTCCGCGGCGGCGCCGGCGGCTTTCGCGTCGAGTTGCGCGGCCGTTTGCGCATCCTGCAGAGCGAGGGCCGGCTGGCCGATCTCGTTCAGCTGCCAGGCGCGCCTCACATAAAGCTCGGCGTTATTGCGTTCGGCCGAGATTTCCGAATCGAGCCGGCCGACCGTCTCGAGAAATTCGGCCGTCAGCGCGTCGAGCCGGATCAATTTATTGACCGCGACGCTCTCGCATTCGCCGGCCCGCCCGAGCGCGATCAAGGCCAGCGCCTGAAACAATTTCGGCCGGACGGCCCACGTCCCGATTTTGCCGGCCGCCTCCGCGTCTTCGAGCGCCATTTCCGGGTCGTCGCAGCGAAGAAACAACAGCGCACGATCTGCGAGCAGTCCCGGGTCGTTCGGGGAAATGGCGAGCGAGGAATCGAGGGCGCGGATATCGACGAGTGATTTCTCGATTCGCTGCAGCAATCGTGCGCCGCGCTGAACTTCCGGATCGTCGGCTGCCAGGGCTTGCGCTTTCTCGAGGTCTTCGAACGCGTCGTGCCAGCGGTGCAATCGCCGCCGGCACAACGCCCGGTTGATCCGCGCCAGTCCACTGTCCTGCGCGGAGATGATCGCAGTCCAGGCCGCGTCTTCTTTCTCCCAAAAATGCAGGCGCTTTTCCAGGCGCGCGATTTTCTCCCAGAGCTGGACATTCCTGGGATTGGCGCCCGCCGCTTTTTTCCAGGCGGCGAGGGCCCAGGCATCGTCATTTTTCGCGGCCGCATAATCGCCGGCGTATTCGTCGAGCTTGAAGGGAGGCTCGGGCACCGCGTTCCGCCAATCATCCAGGGTCTGACTCACTGCCGCGAGATCGTGCAGTCCGAACTGCGCGCGAACGAGACGGTCCCAGGTGCCGTTGTCGTGCGGCTTCAATTTCAAGTGGCGCCGCGCGAGATCGACGGCGCGGTCGTAATGCTGTTCGTCTATCGCCTTGCGCAGCTCGGCCCGCAGCGCCTTTTCTTCTTTCGCCGCAGCGCGATGGCAACCGGCGAGCGCCAGGATCGGGGCCACCGTGAGCGCGAGGACGGCGACGCGAGCTTGACGGAGCAATCGAAACCGCATTGGCTCAGTGTTCTTCAGCAATCGAAGATCGAAAATTTAAAATCGAAAATCCCAAGATGCCTTCTTTCGACATCGTCTCAGAAATAGATGCGCAGGAAATTGATAATGCGCTGAATCAAGCCCGCAAGGAACTCGCGACCCGGTTCGATTTCAAGGGAAGCGTCGCCGAAATCCTGGCCGAGAAAGACAAGATTACCCTGACCGCGGAGGACGCCTCCCGGTTGCGCGGCCTGCGCGAGATCGTGATCGGTAAACTCAGCAAGCGGGGCATCGATCTGCGGAATGTCGAGCAGGTCGACCCTGCTATTTCGCCGTTGGGTCATGCCCGGCAGGAGCTGAAAATCAAGCAGGGCCTCGAGGGCACCAAGGCGAAGGAGATCATCCTCGCCATCAAAGGGCAGAACTTCAAAGTCCAAAGCCAGCTTCAGGACATGCAGATTCGCGTCACCGGAAAAAAGCGCGACGACCTCCAGGCTGTGATCGCGTTCGTGCGCAGCCGCGATTTCGGCGTCGCGACGAATTTCAAAAATTTCCGCGACTAGCGCTGCGGACTTTCATCCACCCTGGACCGGGGGCATGACGGAAAGCTGGTCGTCCGATTTCAGGACGTAATCGCGGCCAACGAATTCGACGCCGCTCGCGACGAGGATGCTTTTGTCCCAGTCCCTCAGCGCCGGCGTGCGAGTGTAGAGCTGGCCGAGAAGATCAGCCGTTGTCGTTCCTTCCGGAACCTCCATTTCGATCTCCGATTGCCCGGCCAAATCGCGGAGTCGCGAGAAAAACTGCACCTGCACCTTCATCGCGGTTCAGGCGGTGGCCGCAATCAAATCTTTCCGCAAGACGCCGATGAACGGCAGATTTCGATAACGCTCCATGTAATCCAGGCCGTAGCCCACCACGAATTCATCGCCGATCTGGAAGCCGACGTAATCGGCCTCGACATGGCGCAGGCGCGTCTTCTTTTTTTCCAGGAGCACGCAAATGCGCACGCTCTGCGGGCCGGGCTCGATCGACTCGATCTTCTCGCGAATCGTGGCCAGAGTGACGCCGCTATCGAGAATGTCGTCGAGAAGCAGGACGTGGCGCCCGGCGATGTCCGGCATCCAGAGTTGGCGAAACACCAGTTCGCCCGTGGTTTTGGTTCCACCGTGGTAACTGGCCACGCTCAGGCAATCGAGTTTGAGCGGCATCGGGATCCGGCGCAGCAAATCGGCCATCAGGATCACGCTGCCGTTGAGGATCGCGATGACGGTCAGGTCGCGGTCCCGATAATCCTCGGAGATTTTTGCCGCCAGTTCGTCGAGGCGATGATGGATCGTCGCTTCGTCGAAAAGAATCCGTTCCAGGTCCGCCTCCATCGTGGAACAGACTATCCAGTCTCGGCCGTCTTGTGCGAAGCGAAAACTTGTGGGCCGTGACCTGCGCATTAGCGTGCCCGATGGCCGTCCTCAGCGAAACATTGGAGGCACGGACGAAAGGGAAGGGGACCTATGAGATCACGGATGAAGTTCAAGGCATCGTCGCGCGCAGCAAAATCACGACTGGCACCGCAACGGTGTTCGTCCGCCACACCAGCTGCAGTCTCGTTATCATGGAGAACGCCGCGCCCGCCGCGCACCGCGATCTGGAGAACTTCTTCGAGCGGCTCGTGCCGGAGAACGCGGATTACGAGCACGACGACGAGGGACCGGACGACAGCACTTCCCACATCCGGATGGCGCTGACCCGCACGAGCGAAGTAATCCCGGTCGCAGACCGCAAATTGCAGCTCGGAACGTGGCAGGGAATTTTTTTGTTCGAACACCGCCGTGCCGCGCATCGGCGCGAGATTGTCGTCACGGTTATCGGCGAATAGCGTCGTAAACCGCGGCCACGAGCCGCCGCGACTTGTCGTTAGGCAGGAGCGACTGCTCCATCTGGTTCATCACATACGCGAAGCCAATCCCGTTTTCCGGGTCGGCGAAAGCGTTGCTCCCGCCGGCGCCCGGATGGCCGAACGCGGACGGCGACGGGCCAAAGATCCGGTTCATCGATCCCGCCGGATCTTTCATGAAGCCGGCGGAGAACGCCGTCGGAATCTGGAGGATGCGATCGATCCCGGACGAGAGCGTCGTCGTCATGAGCGCGATCGTCTCTCGGTTGAAGAAAGGCCGTCCGCCCATTTCGCCGCCGTTCGCCAGCATTCCGTAAAATTTCCCGAGCGCCGACGCGCTGCCGATTCCGCCGAAGGAAACAATCGGCAGCGCGCGATTTTCCGCGGTGTTCATGGCGGCGATCGAGTGCAGTCCGGCTGGCGAAGTGAATGTTTTCCGGACCAGCGTTCCGGGCGTGGCCAGCTCGCGATAAAACTCAGCCGGCGTTTGTTCGCCGCCCGCCTTCGCCGCGTAAATGGTGGCTGCCTGCTCTTGTTGATTCGGGGGTAGTCCGATCCAGATCTTGAGATCGAGCGGTTCCGCGAATTGCTCGCGCCAATATTCGGCAATGCGTTTCCCGGTTATTCGCCGCGTGCATTCGTCGACCAGAAATCCAAAAGTGCGGGCGTGATAACCGTGGGCCGTTCCTGGCGGCCAGAGGGGCTTTTGTTTTTCCAGCGCCCCGATGACGGCCGCATAATCGAGAACGTCGACCGGTTCCTCGATCGCACTTAGCCCGGCCTGGTGCGAGAGCAGTTGCCCCAACGTAATTTCGGCTTTCCCCGCCTGCCCAAACTCCGGCCAAAAATCCGCAACCCGTTGCGAGAGTTTAACGCCGCGTTCCTGCAGGGCATGAAGCAGGCACGCGCTCCCGAGACCTTTCGTGGCCGACCAAAAAAGAACGATCGTGTCTACCGTCCATGGCTGTTCGCGGTTCGCGTCGCGAAAACCGCCGTGAAGTTCGAGGACCGGCTTGCCGTGTTGCCAAATCGAAACGGCGGCGCCGAGTTCGCCGAAGCCGGCGAAGTTCTCCTGGAAGAGAAAAGCCAGGTGCTCGCGTTCCACCGCCGAGCGTAAACCAAGGAGGGGCGCTTTCCAAACCGCCCGCCTTTGAACACGGCGGTTTGTAAACCGCCGCTCCTTGGGCTTCCAGTCGTGCCGCGAAATGTGTAGTGTTCGGCCGTTCTCCCCATGAACGAGCTGCGCTTTTTCAATCCGTATGCCGAAATCCGGCACACCGAGAATCGATTGCCGCACTGGCAGCAGGAGGGTGCTACTTATTTCGTCACATTTCGATTAGCCGATTCGATTCCGTCACAGCTCCGTGACGAATGGGCAAACGAGCGCGAGGCCTGGTTGCGTGTCCATCGCGAACCGTGGAGCGCCGAGATTGAGCGGGAATATCACAAGCGCTTCTCGGGCGCGCTCGAGCAATGGCTCGATGAAGGTCACGGCTCGTACCTTCTGCGGCGCCATGATTGCGCCAAAGTCGTGGCGGAGACGCTTCGCCATTTCGAACCGGAACGGGTGATGATGATTTCGTTCGCCGTGATGCCGAATCACGTGCATGCCGTCTTCGTTCAGAATCCGGAATGGCCCCTGGAAAAACTAATCCGCAGTTGGAAAGGATTTACTGCGCGGCAGATTAACAAACTCCTGGGGCGGTCTGGTAGCTTCTGGCAGCGCGATTACTTCGATCGGCTCGTTCGGGACGAGGAGCATTTCCAGAACTGCGTGCGTTATATCAGGAGGAATCCGCAGAAAGCTCGGCTGTCGCAGGAACAATTTATCGTTTGGGAAAGTGATATTGCGGCGGCGATCTTCTAGCAAGGAAGGGCGCTTTCGAAACCGCCCCTGGTTTCTTCGGCGGTTTGTAAACCGCCGCTCCTTGGCGGCTCCGCTCAGATCACCGCGTGGAGCGCCTTCAGATCGGGATCCTTCTTCGCGAGATCGCGGAAGGAGCTGTCCATCTTGAAGCTGATCTGCAGATTGGCTTCGGCGTCATGGACGTTGCCGAGCAGCGCTTCGTAGCAACCCATGTTGTAATAATAGATTGGCTCTTTCAGCAGCGCGACCGGACCGGTGATCAGCAGATTTTTCGCTTCGGCGGTTTTACCAAGTTGGTGGAGACAGAAGCCGGCATGCAGAAAACCGGCGCCAGCATCGGGGGCGACACGGCAAAGTTTCTGGCTGACGCGCAGAGCGAGCGCCCATCGTTTCTTTCGCATCAAATGATGGAGCCGAAGCTGAAGAACTTCCGGGCGTTGCTGATAACGCTTTTCAATGGCGTCGAGTTCCGCGAGCGACTCGCGTGTCATGCCCAGCTCTGCGTACCCGCAGGCGGCCTGCAACTGCCATTCGAACTGCACGGTTTCCTATTTAGCAAATCGCTTGCCATGAGGTCTGAGGCCCTAGCGGAATTGCCGGCCGTTCCGACGCGCCTCTCCCCACTACAACAGAAGTGTTTCCAGCTCGCCGAGCCGGCGCTCAAAAAGGCGCAGCGTGCTTTCGATCGGCGCCGGCGTCGCCATGTCCACTCCGGCGGCGCGAAGAGTCTCGAGTGGAAACTGGGAGCCGCCGGATTTGAGGAAAGCGAGATAGGCCTCGACGGCTCCGGGTTCTCGATTGAGGACGCGTTCGGAAAGAGCGACCGCCGCGGAAATTCCGGTGGCGTATTTGTAAACATAAAACGCGTTGTAGAAATGCGGGATGCGCAGGCATTCCAGGTCGAGCTCCGGATCGAGCACGACGCCGGCGCCGAAATAGGACTGAAGGAGCGCGTGATACTCCGATTTGAAAACGTCGAGCGTCAGGGCGTCGCCGCGCTCTTCGAGGGCGTGGATGATTTTCTCGAACTCGGCGAACATCGTCTGCCGGAACAGCGTGCCGCGAATGTCATCGATCTGGCGGTTGATGATGTAGGCCCGCATCTTCTTGTCCTGCGTCTTTTCGAGCAGGTGATGGGTGAGCAGTTCTTCGTTAAAGGTGGATGCGACTTCGGCGAGGAAGATCGGGTAATTGTAATCCTGGTAACGCTGGGTCCGTTGCGCCAGCCAGGTGTGCATCGAATGGCCGGCCTCGTGCGCAAGCGTGTAAACGTCGGAGAAGACGTCGCTCTTGTAATTCATCAGGATGTAAGGCGGCGCGCCGAAACTGCCGGAGGAAAAGGCGCCGCTCCGTTTTCCTTTGGTTTCGTAACGATCGCACCAGCGCCCGCGCAAACCTTCCCCGAGAGCGGCGGTGTATTCAGGGCCGAGCGGTGCAAAAGCGGCGAGGATCGTTTCGGCAGCTTCATCGAACGAAATGCGCGACGCGACGTCGGGAACAAGCGGAACGTAAGTGTCGTAATGATGAAGCTCAGCCAGGCCGAGGACCCGGCGCCGCAGTTCATAGTAGCGAAAGAGCGGGCCCAGATTGTTCCGCACCGCTGCGATGAGTCCGTCGTAAACTGCGACCGGGATGTCGTCGCGGAATAATGACGCTTCGAGGGCCGACGGATAATTCCGGGCCCGGGCGCGGAAGACATCGGCTTTGGTCGAGTATGCCAACGCGGATGCGAGCGTAAACTGGTGGTCCTGGAATTCCTCGTAGAACTGGTGAAACGCGCGCTTCCGCAGGGCATGGTCGCGCTTGACAAGAAAGGAGCTGAACGAGCTTTGGGTGAGCGGTTTTTCTTCGCCCTTCTCGTCCACCAGGACGCCGAATTTCATGTCGACGTCGGTGAGCTGGGAAAACGTTTCGTCGTACCCATCCAGGGCGGCGCTGCCCAGCGCGAGCAACCGTTCTTCGGGCTCGGACAAAACGTGCGGCTTCATCCGGCGGATTTTTTTCAGCGCGATTTTCCATTCGCCCAGGGCCGGATCTTCCAGGAAGCGCGCGAACTTTTCGTCCGGAATCGCCTGGATCTCCGGGCCCATGAACGAAGCTATCTCGCTGATCTTGGTCAGAAGATTTTGGAGCTGACCCATTCGCGCGAGGTATTCTGGATTGGCGCTGTCCTCGGCCAACTGCAGCGAAGCGTAATGAAAGAGGCGCTCGATTTTCAGATCGAGGCTTTTCTCGAACTCAAGGCAGGCGGCCAGGGTTGCGGCGGATTCGCCCAGCCGCCCTTTCCACTCCGTGATCCTTGGATACGTGGCTTGGAGCCATCCAAAATCTTCCGTCCATTTATCCGCGTCGGCGAAGAGTTGGGTAAGATCCCATTTGTCGGAATCCGGGAGATCGGCACGCGTGAGCGTTTTGGCAGTCATTGGATGTTCAATGTCCGCATTGCCGGATGACGTGCAACGAGGCGCATCGCTTTACGCAACAAGCCCAGTCCCGGCGGGATTCGGTGCCAGGGCGACGCGCCGGAGGGGTGAGGCAGAGGAACGAGATCGAAGGCGCGGCGCCTCTCGCGCATCGCGAATGTGCGCCCGACAACTTCATCCAGTTTTTCGAAAGGGAGAAACTGGGCGATCGCGAGTTTGCCTACCGGAATGACAAGGTCGGGTTGAAGCAAGTCGAGCTCGTCGTTCATCCAGCTCGAGCAGTTGCGGATTTCGTCGGGCGCCGGGACCCGATCGCCGCCGGCCGCGGTTTTTCCCGGGAAGCAACGACAGACCGCGGCGAAGTAGATGGCCCCGCGCACCTGTTCTTCGGTCATCCCGCAGAATTGCTGGAACCAGCCGAAAAGGGTGCGCCCGGCGGTCCACGCGAACGGTTTTCCGAGAACGGGTTCCTTCACGCCGGGCGCCTGGCCGATTAGCATCACTTTGCTAAGGATGGGCGCGCCGGAGATGGGCGGCGGGAACATTCGCGGGCAGCGGCGGCATTGCCGGAGCCGGGCCACGTGCTCAGCGAGGAGCTGCTGTCGGCGCGAAGCGCGAGCCATATATAATAGAGAAGTTTGGACGCGCCTGTTGCGCAGTCGCTCTCCTGCGCAGAGTTTTGAACGCAAACGATGGCTGTTCAATTTCGAGATTATTACGAAACGCTCGGCGTTCCCAAGACCGCCAGCGATGACGACATCAAAAAGGCGTTTCGGAAGCTCGCGCGCAAGTACCATCCCGACGTTAACAAGGACAAGGCGACGGCCGAGGAGAAATTCAAGCAACTCAACGAAGCCTACGAAGTCCTGGGCGACCCGGAGAAACGCCGGAAATACGATGAGCTCGGCGCGAATTGGAATCAGCCCGGTGGCTTCCAGCCGCCGCCGGGATGGGGCGGGCAGCCGGGCGGCGGGTTTCGCCGCTCCAGCCCGGGGGACGGCGGCGGAATCGATTTCGAATTCGGCGGGACCGGCTTCAGCGATTTCTTCGAAGCGTTTTTCGGCGGCGGGCGGCAGGCCGGTTTTGGCGGAGGCAATCCTTTCGCTCAACGCGAACGCGGGGCGGAGCGCGGAAGCGACGTTGAAGCCGATATCATGGTCACGCTCGAGGAAGCTCTGCACGGGTCCCGGCGTCCGATCTCGCTCCGGCGAGGCAATTCGAACAAGGTGGAAAGTTATCAGGTTAAGATTCCCAAGGGCGTGCACGAAGGGCAGCGAATCCGCCTGGCCGGGCAGGGGGAAGCTGGGGCGGGCGGGGGAACGAGCGGCGATCTCTTCTTGCGCGTGCGCCTGGCGCGACATCCCGATTTCACGGTGGAAGGCAGCGATCTCGTTCATGAGGTGAAGCTGCCCGCCTGGCAGGCTGCGCTCGGCGGGGAGTTGCGCGTGCCGACGCTCGAGGGTCAGGTGCGCCTGAAAATTCCGGCGGGCACGCAAGGCGAGCAGCGTTTCCGTTTGCGCGGGCATGGCCTCCCGACAGCCGGAGGAACCCGCGGCGATTTGTTCGTCGAAACGCAGATCCAGATCCCGAAAAAGTTGAGCGAGCGCGAGCGCAAAATTTGGAGCGAGCTGGCGGAACTCCACGGCTCGGCCTAGAGCGCTTTCGCTCGACACGAGCGCGGGCTGGAGATTAGAACGCCGGAATGAAAATTTCGCTCGGCACGGACCACGCCGGTTTCCATTACAAAGAAAAGGTGAAGGCGCTCCTGGTCGAGCTCGGGCACGAGGTGAAGGACTTCGGCACCTTCAGCGAGGAGCCCGTGGATTATCCTGTGTTCATTCGGCCGGCGGCGGAAGCCGTGGTCAAAGGCGAGTGCGATCGCGGGATCGTTTTCGGCGGTTCGGGTAACGGCGAAGCTATGGCGGCAAACAAAGTGCGCGGCGTCCGCTGCGCGCTCTGCTGGAATGAGGAAACGGCGCGATTGTCCCGCCAGCATAACGACGCCAATGTGCTCTCGATGGGAGAGCGGGTCATCCCCGAGGAGACCGCCCTGGCAATCGTGCGGACATGGCTGACGACCGATTTCGAAGGCGGCCGCCACGCCCAGCGGATTGCGCAGCTCGAAACGAACTAGATCCAGCGGTCCGCGGCCACGGCCACCACGAAGAGCGCGCTGACGAACGCGTTGCTTTGGAAGAACGCGCGGTTGATGGCGGCCAGGTCAAGTTTCCGCGCGCTCCGATGTTCGAAAATAAGCGCGCCAGCGATGAACGGCATCGCCGCGTAGTAAACCATTCCCAGTTTCGCCGTTAATCCAAACGCGATCAGCCCGAGAAACATCAGGGCGTGGAGCCACTGCGCCAGACGCAGGCTAGCCGCCACGCCGAGCCGCCTGACTAACGAGTGTAATCCTTCGCGCCGGTCGAATTCGACGTCCTGGGTGGCGTAGATAAGATCGAAACCGGCCACCCAGCAAACGACTCCGGCACCGAGCACGAGCGGCGGCAGGTCGAGGCGGCCGGTTTCCGCGATCCATGCTCCCGCGGGGGCGACCGCCAGCGCGAGCCCAAGGAAAAAATGCGTCGCGCTGGTGAAGCGTTTGGTGAGGGAATAAGAGAAGACGATCAGGAGCGCGACCGGCGCGAGCACTGCGGTCATCCGATTGATTGTGGCGCTCGCCAACACAAACCCGCCCGCCGCGCCGGCTAGCGCTACCCAGGCGGTGGGCTTGTTCACCAGAAGATGTCGCGTGGCCGTGCGCGGGTTCCTTTGGTCGATGGACCAATCGACCAATCGATTGAATAACATCGCCGCGGTGCGCGCCAGGACCATGCACGCCGTTACGAGCAAAAGGATCCGCGTTGACGGATGGCCGTTTGCCGCAACCAGCAGTGCGCCCAACGCAAAAGGAAGCGCAAAAATGGTATGCGAAAACCGGATCAACCGCAGGAAGCGAGCGACGGCGTTTTCTGGGAGCGTCTCCATTCGTGGTCACCGTCGGCGCAGCAATTCCTCCAGGCGTTGGCGGGCGCCGGACAAAATGGGCATCCCATGAGCAAACAGCATCCGCTCGAAAGAGTAATCCAGCAGCGTGGGCAGCGACCGGCGCAAGGTCTTCAAATTCGAGCAGTATTTTGCGGGGAGAATGGCGAAGCCGTACGGTTCGACGTTAATCAAGGCGTCGCCAATGACCATCGTCCCGCTGGCGCCGCTCGAGTGAACAGCAATCTCGCCGGCCGGCCCGCCCTCCAAAGCCACGATCGTAATTTCTTGATCCAAAACGTCGTGGTCCCGCATCGGCTGGACCGCGGTGAGGGAGGTCGCGGGCAGAAGGTTAGCATGAACATGGATCGGCACCCGGAGCTTCTCGGCAAAGCGACCTGCCGCGCGTTCGTGATTTTCGTTCGTGATGATAATTCCCGCGATCGGGCCGCGGTTTTGGAGGTCCGCCATTGCCTGGGGCGCAAGATCAATCGGATCGATCAGGTAATTCCGGGTGCCCGCTCCAATCGCGGTGGAAAAGAGGTCAGCCTTGACGGTTGGATCATAGGCTCGCCAGATCAACACCCCCGCGGCAACCGCTTCGATTTCATGGGCAATGGGCATGCGCAGGCGAGCATCGACCGGAGCAAAGCTCCTCTCAAGACCGCGTTTGGGTAAGAGGGCAGGAAGCCGGTGGCACCGTAGCTGCTATACGGGTTATAATTACCATAACATGATCACCTTCTCCTACCAAGCGCGAGACATGTCCGGGAAGATCGTTTCCGGCATTCAAGACGCCCTCAACGAAGACAACGCCGTTACCAGCCTGATGAGTCGTGGGCTGATGGTGCTTTCGCTCCAACAAAAGGCAACCGCGACCAAGTCGCGCAAGAAAACGTGGACGGTCAAGGAAACTGATCTCGTCCTTTTCACCCGCCAGCTTTCAACGATGATCGAAGCCGGCATCTCGCTGGTCCAGGCGTTGACGGCCCTTTATGATCAATGCGATCCGAAGCGCCAAAAAAGCCTGCGTCACATCATCAGCGACGTGACCACGCGCGTTCAGGGTGGCGAGACGTTCAACGAATCGATCGCGAAACACCCGCGGGTGTTCGACCGGCTTTTCGTCAGCATGGTGAAGGCCGGCGAGCATGGCGGTTTGCTGGCCGAGATTCTGGACCGTCTGGCCGGCTTCCTGGAAGCAAGCGCTCGTCTGCGCAAGAAAATCAAGTCGGCCATGACGTACCCGGTCATCGTCATTTGCATCGCGATGGCGATCACGATCTTCCTGATCGTGAAGGTCGTGCCGATCTTCGGTGAAATTTTCGCCGACTTCGGATCGAAGCTCCCGGCGCCCACGCAGTTCCTTATCGACGTCAGCGACTTCATGCGCGGCGAATGGTATTTCCTGCTCGGCGGCGCGTTCGGGATCTTCTTCGGCATCCGCACTTTCATCCGGTCGACTCGGGGCAAACAACTTTGGGACAAGTGGAAGCTCAAGCTGCCGGTGTTCGGGCCGCTCATCCATAAGATCTGTATGTCGCGTTTCGCGCGCACCTTCGCCCAGCTCATCCGCAGCGGTGTGCCGATCCTGGAAGTCCTCGATATTGTCGGGGGTGCTTCCGGCAATCACGTCGTGGAGACGAGCATCAAAGGCGTCAGCGGCGATGTCGAAAAAGGCGATAACTTGTCGGTCGCGCTCTCCAAGAAAACGATTTTCCCGCCGATGATGCTTCGAATGGTCGCCGCCGGTGAAGCCACCGGCAAGATCGACACGATGCTGGAAAAGATGGCCGACTTCTGGGACGAAGAAATCGAAGCGATGCTCGACGCCCTGACGTCGTTGATCGAGCCGATGCTGATCGTTTTCCTCGGTGTGATCGTGGGCGGCATCGTGATCGCGATGTTCCTGCCGATCTTCAAACTGAACGAAGTGGTCTCGCAGGCCAAAACCTAGATTTCGCAGAGCAAAAGCTAAGGAGAAGCCTCGCTCATGTGTGGGAGGAGTGGGATCGAAAGGTCCCACTCCTTTCGCGTTTTTGGACTGGATTTACTGCGGCTGACCCGAAGTAACGCTTTCCACTTTGGCGAACATCTCGCGGTAGATCCGCTCGATCGCCGCCGTCGGATCTTCCAGCATCATGTTTTCCTTGATCACGCTGGCGTAAATCGCGAACGAAAACGGCGAGACGGCCGGCAGCTCGACGAGCTTCCATTCGTAGTCCTGCACTTCGTCCAGGAACTGATACGCGGCGCCAGCATCGAGAAAGGTATGCGTGGCCTGCCGGTAGGCCTCGATCATCAGCGGATGATCAGGCTCGTGCCGTTCCAGGACGCGAAACAGAACCTCGGCGCTCCAGCTCAGTTCCTTCAACCGCCGTTTCTTTCCGGGCAAATTTCGCGGCACCATGAGACCAGTCTGGGCAACGCCGCGGAATTGCCATTTCACGAGCTCCGACCCGCGTAACGCGCTATTGAGGTCTGCCTCCGCGTTCTCGCGCGCAAAGCAGTCGCGCAAATCGCAGAGGCTCAGTTCCTGAAAACGTTTCAGCGTCAGGAGGAACCCGTAATCGTCGATCGTGACGAGAGCGTTCCCGCCGATGCGATCTTTCACCCGGAGCGCCACGATCCGCGACAACGCGTCGTTCGCGCTCCGCCCGATCAGCGAATGGAAAAAGTAATGCGAATGGCTGCCTTCGCGATACAGCTCGATCAGCATGTTTTGTCCGACCGGAATGTCCGAGACGCGCAGTTGCGTCCGAAAAAGCTCCACGATCGCCTGGGCGTTGGCGGTCGAGATGTGATAATGCTCGACCAGCCAATCGGTGATGACGCCGTCGTCCTGGTTTCGCCGAACCTGCGCGTCCAGTTCGGTCCGTAATTGGCGGACGGCGCGCGCCAGGCCGGACGTGAGCGGCATCTTCGCGGCGTTCCAGCGCGGCACCGTCGGCAGGTGGCCGTCGGCCCGCTCGACGTAGGCTTCCTGCACCCCGGTATCGACCAGCCGCACGATCCGGCCGCCGAGCACAAACAGATCGCCGATCCGAAGTTGCTTGATGAAATTCTCCTCGACCGATCCCAGCCGCCGCCGTCGCAGCAGCACGTCGATAAATCCCTCCGAGTGGATCGTGCCGATGTTCACCAAAAATTCCCGCGCGATCTTCGGCTGCGCCAACGCGATGAGATTTCTTTCGACGCGAATCTTGCCGAAGACGCCGGCGTACTGCCGCCGCAAAGCCGCGCCGCCGCCTTCGAGGTATTCGAGAATCCGGTTGAATTCCGGACGGGTGAGATCGCGAAACGGATACGCACGGCGCACCAACGCGAACGCCTCGCTCACCTTGATCGGCGCCGTGGCCGCCAAACCGACGACGTGTTGAGCCACAACGTCGTAGGGCTTTTCCTGGATCCGAATCGGATCGAGCGATCGCTCGCGAACGAGTTTCGCCGTCACGATCGCTTCGACGAGGTCGTTGATGTTCGTCGCGACGAGCACCCCGTGGCTGTTCCGATCCAGGGAATGGCCGGAGCGTCCGATCCGCTGGATCGCGCGCGACACACCCTTCGGCGTCGCCACCATGACGACGAGATCGACCGCGCCGATGTCGATTCCCATTTCGAGGCTGGTCGAGCAAACGACCGCGCGCAGCTCCCCGTTCTTCAACCGATCTTCGACCTCGAGCCGCACGCTCCGATCCAGCGACGCATGATGAATCTCGATCTGCGACGCGAGTTCCGGCAGCAGCTCCTTCAAACGCAACCCCACTTGTTCCGCGGCCGATCGGACATTCGTGAATACCAGGACCGATTGGCGCGTGCGAATCAGCTCCGCCAGTTCCGCGTAAAGACGCACGCCGGTATAACCCGCCGGCGGGTACGGCTTCCGCCGGATCGGCGAGAACACTTCCACGAGCGATTCCTTTTCGGTCTTCGCTTCCGCGATTCGACAGGAGCGTCCCTGGCCCACGAGAAAATTCGCCAGCACATCCAGCGGCGCCGCCGTTGCCGACAAACCGATGCGGCAGATTGCGCTCCGATGGCCTTTTTTGTAGCCGCTTGCCTGTGGCAAGCGCGAGATCGGCTTCGCTACACCCTCCCCCACGTCGGCCGCAGGCCGACGGCTACAGCGCTCCAGCCGCTCGAGCGAAAGCGTGAGGTCCGCGCCGCGCTTGTTTCCGGCAAACGAATGCAGCTCGTCGACCACCACGAACTCGCAGTCGGCCAGATGCGCCGCGTAACTTTCCTGCGCCAGCATGACGGCGAGACTTTCCGGCGTCGTGACCAGAATATGCGCCGCGCGATCCCGAAACTTCACCCGCTCGCTCGCCGGCGTATCGCCGGTCCGCAAATGGATCCGCAACTTCTTCTCCAGCCCCATCCCCACGATCGGCGCCCGGACATTTTTCCCGATGTCGTACGCCAGCGCGCGCAACGGCGAGACGTAGATGCACTGCACGCTCGCGCCCAGCGTCCCCGCGTCGAGCTTCCTCAGGAGCGCGTCGAAAATCCCGAGGAACGCCGACAGCGTCTTTCCGCTCCCCGTCGGCGACGTGAGCAGGATCGATTCACGATCCAACACCGCCGGCACCGCGAGCAACTGCGCGTGCGTGAATCCGGCATAGGTTGCTTCGAACCATTCGCGCAACCGCGGATGCAACCGTCCGAGCAGCGGGAGTGATGACGCGGTCCGCTCTCTTCCCATTCTTCGACGGCTATTCTTCCGGCACGCCGTGCTGTTCCTCGAAGCACGACCCGAAACTCTTCAGGTCCACCGGCTCACGCGGCTGCGCGCCCTTCGGCGCCGCGCGGAGATACTGGACCGGCCACGCGATCGGCTGTTCGAGCTCGTGCGCCGCGCGCAACGGCCAGTAAGGATCGCGCAAAAACTCGCGCGCCATGATCACCGCATCCGCCTGGCCCGTGCGGACGATGTGCTCCGCCTGTTCCGGGGACGTGATCATTCCCACCGCGCCCGTCATGACGCCCGCCTCGCGCCGAATCCGTTCCGCAAACTCCGTCTGATAACCCGCGCCGACCGGAATCTTCGCGTGAAGCGCGTTGCCCCCCGACGAACAATCCGCCAGGTCCACTCCCATCTGTTTGAGCTCGCCCGCGAGTCTCACCGATTCTTCGATCGTCCACCCGCCCTCGACCCAATCCGTCGCCGAAATGCGAATGAACACCGGCAGCTTCTTCGGCCACGCCGATCGCACCGCTTCCACCACTTCCCGGCAAAGCCGCGTCCGATTCTCGAACGACCCACCGTACTCATCCTCCCGCTTGTTGCTCAACGGCGAGAGAAACTCGTGGATCAAATATCCGTGCGCCGCATGCACTTCCACGACGCGGAACCCCGCCTGACACGCCCGCCGCGCCGCCGCCGCAAACCCGTCCACCACTTCGCGAATGCCATCCCGCGTTAACTCCCGCGGCATCGGATAAGTATCCGAGAACGGAATCGCGCTCGGCGCCACCACCTTCGTCCAGCCGCCTTTGCTTTCCGGCACCGCATCATGTCCTTCCCACGGGCGGCTCGTGCTCGCCTTGCGTCCCGCATGCGCCAGCTGCATTCCCGCGATGCTCCCGCGCTCGTGAATGAACCCCACGATCTTCGCCAGCATCTCGATCTGCCCGTCCTCCCAGATCCCGAGATCCTGCGGACTGATCCTTCCCTCCGGCAAAACCGCCGTCGCCTCCGTCAGCACCAGCCCCGCGCCGCCCACCGCGCGACTCCCGAGATGAACAAAATGCCAGTCGTTCGCGTAACCGTTCTCGCTCGAGTACTGGCACATCGGCGAGACGAACACCCGATTGGCAAACGTTACGCCCCGAATTTGGAGCGAATCAAAGAGAGCAGGCACGCGGGACTTTCGCGCAAAGGAAGGCCCACGTCACATCGGCACGATGGCGGGCCCGCTCTCGCGTTCGCCGCAGGCGAACGTCTACAGGATTTTGAGATTGTTGGGCCGGATCGTTTCGGAGAAGATTGTTGTCGCCAGGAGGAGGCCATGAAAGCCGCGCATCTCATTTCGATCCAGTTCGGCATTTTCGTTGGGGTCGTTTTCTGCCTGGTCGTTTCTCACTTCGAAAACTCCCGGCCGCGCACCGCGGCGGCGCAGCGCGATCCGGTGACGGAACGCGCCGCGGCCGCCGAACCGCTTTCGCAACCCGAAGACCAACCGGGCGATAATGCGGATAACGAGGCCGACGCTGACCTGGCCGAGCTGGCGGCCGAGCCCGCGAGGACTCCCTTGCCTAACGAATATTCACCGGAAGCGGTGGAGCGGTACCGGGCGGAAGCGACCCGCTTGTACTACGAGCAAATCGCTCCGCGGCGTGCCCTGATTACGACGGTGGCCGCGGTGGCCCCGGCTTCCGCCGAAGCGGTTGAAGAACCCGTCGTGAATCAAGCGTATGACCCGGTTCCAGAGACGGTCGCCTATGTCCAGCCCGCGCAGATTATCCTCTACCCGCAGCCAACCCAGTTCGTCGTATTTTCCCAGCGTAAGCGCCACGCCAATCGATGCCGCCCCGGTTTTCCTGCTGGAACGTTCGCGTCGCACCCAAATCCGCGCGGCGACCGACGAGCGATGCATGCCGGGCTGGCGCATCACGCAAACCCTGGCGGCTCTGCCTGTGCCTCACCGCAGGGATTCGCATCTGGCGGAAAGCGTTAGGCGGCCTGTAGCCGCCGGTGCCGCGACCGCCGGGTCTTCCCAAAAATCGCCTCGAGACAGCGAGACGGCGCAAAGGCTTGCAGCGCATACGAGCGGCCCCCCCAGCATCTGCGAAGAAGAACAACATGATGAAACGAACATTCGCCGGGTTACTTGGAATGATGATTTGCGCGTCGATGCTTTATGGCGCTGACATCGAGATCATCGCGGTGACGACGACCGGCCCCGATGCCCCGGCCGCCACCACCTTCGCTCCCGATACGCCCGCAGTGTTCGCCTTATTGCAAATGGGAGGCGTTCAGAAAGGCGATAAACTGCGCGCCGTGTGGATCGCCGACGATGTGGGCGACGCGGCGCCGGCGCACACCAAGATCGCCGAAAAAACCATGACCATGGAAGCAGTCCCCAACGAGGGGCGTTTCTCCTGCACCAAGCCAGCGAAGAATTGGCCGGCGGGAAAATATCACGTCGATATTTACGCCAACGATAAATTGATCACGACCGCCAGGTTCACCGTCGAAAGCGCGAAAAAGACAGCGGAGGAACCGCCAGGGAAAGAAGCCGCCGCGGATCCGCCGCCTAATTTGTAGGGCGACCGCTCCGGTTGGCGAAGCATTAGCTGTAGATACGGCGCTCTGGCCACGGCCCAGTGGGCCGTCTGCCGTTTAATCTTACTGCTGTGACGGCCCGCAGGGGCCCTGGTTACAGGAACCCTTCTACGGCTGGGGCCGTATGGACTCGGTCGCGGGGTGCCGCTGAAACTTCCGCGCGTCATGCGCCGGAAGAAAGCAGCTCGCAAAGCGGGCCCGTCGAAACCGCTCTCGGCGCATGAAGCTGGAAAAATTTCGCGGCACAAGCCGAAACCTCCGGCGACCGTTCACCGGGGCGTCAAGTACGACGACGAAACGAGTTACAAGCCGGCCGAAACGCTAACGGTGCGGGAGGAAGAGATTCTTTCCTTTGTGGCTGACGATCAAAACAACGACGCCATCGCCAAGCGCGAGAAGATTTCCGAAAGCACGGTCGAGAAACATATCGAAAACATTTTCAAAAAAATCCCGGTCAAAACCCGCGCGTCTGCCGTCGCGTGGTATTGGAAACGCCGCTGGGCGGCGCTGGAGAAGCGAATCCAGCGCGAAAGTTAAGTTAGGGCCGCCGTGCCGTGGCCGACGCGATCGCGGCGTCCTCGAAAATCGCCTCTCATTCCTCGTTCCCAAACTCTGTTTGGGAATGTCCATGTCTCGCCAACTCGGTTGGCCCGGCGGCGAAACAGAGTTTCGGAGACAAGCGCGTTCCCAAACAGAGTTTGGGAACGAGGGGAACAGCGCATGACGTTGGAGCGGCGGGTGTCCCCACCCGCGATTCCGGCCGCGATGCCCTGCGTTATTGCGGCATCTGCCTCTACCCCTCCTACGGCTAGAGCCGAATAGACACGCTCTCGCCGTTTCCGCAGACTCTGGCGCAACCCCAGTAACCGCCCCCGATGCACCCCCGCACGCTTTTTCGACCCGCCGCGTTCCCGCCACCGCACGGAACGCTCGTTCCACCACGGGCTGACTCGCTTTCCGCGCACCAGCGGCTGATTTTCCGGCACGCTGGAATGATTTCCCGGCGTCCTGAGACGGTTCCCCGGCGCCAGGGAATCATCGCCGGGCGCCAGGGAATCATCGCCGGGCGCCAGGGAATCGTCGCCGGGCGCCAGGGAATCGCCGCCGCGCACCGGGGAATCGTCGCCGCGCGCCGGGAAATCATCGCCGGGCGCCGGGAAATCGTCGCCGGGCGCCGGGAAATCGTTTCACCGCGCGCCGCCAGCGTTCCAGCGCCTCCCGTTTTTCCTCCGAAACCTCCCGGACAACAACCACCCAAACCCTAGAAATAACATGCCTAAATCCGATTACATCGCCTACAAAGACGAAGCCTTTGCCGCCCAGCTCCAGGCTTTTAAAACCGCCATCCCCGGTTACGCCACGCTCTTGGGCCTCACCCCGGCCCAGGTCACCGCCCAGGCGGCCGATGCCGATTACTTCAGCTATGTCCTCGCCGGCGCGCAGTTGATGCGCAATAGCGCCACCCAATGGGTGGGCTGGAAAGACCTCGTCCGCGACGGCGGCGACACTCCGCCGAGCGGCGCCCCCGTCACGCCGGCGTTGCCCCCGGCCGTGCCCCCTGTCGCACCCGGAGTCGAGGTGCGGTTCCGCGCTCTCGTCAAACAGATCAAAGGCAGCCCCGCCTACAACGAAGCCGTCGGCGCCGCGCTCGGCATCGAAGGCTCCGAGCAGGGTGGCCCCGATTTCGCCACGTTCGGACCCGACATCAACCCTTCCATCCGCGGCGCCCACGTTTTCCTCGACTGGAATTGGGGCGGCTACGGCGCCTTCCTCGACCTCTGCGAACTCCAGGTCGACCGCACCGGCGCTGGCACAGCCTTCAGCCTGCTCGCCATGGACAGCACCCCCGGTTACACCGACACCGAGCCCTTCCCCGCCACGCCGACGAAATGGACCTACCGCGCCATCTACCGCGTCGGCGACCAACGCGTCGGGCAGTGGAGTAAGTCGGTGAGTATTATGGTGGGCGGGTAAGCAACGCTACGCTTCGTCTGTCCGGGGAGCGTAACCGACACTCGTAATCCACTTCTCTGCAGTTCCGATCGCCGTGATCGCCGGAGAACTCGGCGACCACGCGCGCCTTGGCAAACTGCGCATGGCGGGAGCGACAAATGGGAACCGCAGATCGTACCGCTCAAAGAGTGATGGGAAGAAAGGCTCGGCCCGCAATTTTGACCCGGCCGGAGGGAACACGGTCGACAGATGGCCATGAGGACCGGCTGTCGGATCGATCATCGCCAAGCTAACCGCTTCATACTTGCTCAGTTCATTTCGAACAAAGAGCCGGCCGGTCAGTCCCAGTAGAACGTCGTGATATCGAGCGATCGCTGGGACCACGGAGCCGTCTGCTGCTATGGCAACATCATTCACGTTGAACCCCGGCGTGCCGGCGCGATTCGCTTTGAGGACGTGAAAAAATCCGTACACCAGTCCTGGATACATCAGATGCAAATTTGTCGCATCGCCTGCTGCTTCCTCCATTCGGTTAGTCAGATTCCGAAATGCGTTCAAGGTTCCTTTGACGGAAATTCCAATCACGGGACCCACCTTGGGTTTATTTACAACGACGTCGACGCTCTTTGTTTTCAGCCCCCCTAAGATTATTTGTTCTGCCTCGTCCTCCGCCGAGGAGTCGAATATCAGGACATCCTTTCCCTTTACGGTATCCACTCTCAAAGCCGGGTGTGGCGTAACTTCGTCGGGCATGAAACCCCCTTCCAAAACGAGGCGCATGGCGAAATGTTGATGCAACGGCTTAATGTGCCCTTGACTTTGCCAAGCCAAATTTGTCACGAAAACCTTCAACGCCGGGGTTAGCGCCAAGTAAGAAGGAAATTTCGCCTTAGCCATAGTGGCGCCATGATCGGGCGTCGCTCAAGCACTCTTCGAGCGCGGCTTCCTCGGATTTTGTGAGCTGAAAGTTGCGGAGGGGGACAGGAATGCGGGCGGCCTCTCTGGGTTCGAGCTTTAAAACGCCGCCACCCAAAGGGTGTCCCTCAATCTCGGCACCAAGCTGTGTCACAGTCGAAGTCCAACCCTTGCGCACGAGCTCTGCGCCGTGAGCAGTGCGAAATTTGACGGCGTGCAAGGAGTTGGTGCAAACGCAGCCCGCTTCATTTCTGACAAGTAAAGGTCGAGCCCCACTCATGACCGACAAGAACGCGTCAGGCACAGTCACATCTGGAACGACGTACCATGGCCGCCGATTTCGACACTTGTACGTTTTCTGCGCTTCCGTTGCCGCTGCAGTTTCCAAGTAGTCGGTCACTCCGTGGGGGAGTTTTGAAAAGTTCTTGAGATCCAACAACAGCACCGGTTCGTCTTTCGCTACCCATCGCTCCACGGCTTGAAAATCGACTACGTCTCCTTGCAACTGCTCTGACTTCCTCACACTGACTTTTAAGTAGTGCCATGAAATATCCCAGCGTTTGGCCTCGCTTGGGCGCAAATGGAAGAAATTGTTAGCTCCGGTAACATACCCGATGCTCGCGCTCGCCAGCTCACCGAACCTCGACGTTGATTCCGAATCGACAATGTTTTGGTAGATCTCAATGCCCTTTTTCGGAAAGAGAAATGGACGGAGGCGTTCGCCAGCGGATTCCCATTCTTTGACAGAAACAGAGCGACTTGGACGCGGCGGCGATTCGAGTTCTTTGAATACGTCGAAGGCATTCAAATGGATATGCGTCGATGGTCTGCCGTAATCTTCGCAATGAAGGAGCCAGCAGTCTTCTGAAAGCTCTGGAAACAGCTTGTGGCGATAAGCGATGATTTGCACCCAACCAAAGCGGCTACATAACCAACGGACTAGCGGCCGAGCGTACGTAGCATGCCCGATCTCAGCAGGCACGACAAAACAAAGACGGCCCGACGGGCGCAAAAGACTTGCTGCGACAATCACAAATGGCACCCATGAAGAACTCAACGCACTCAATTTTGCGCCGGCAGTCGCCGCTACGTCCAGCGCGTGTGATCGATCGGCACCCGCGAAGTTTTGGTACCGAATAAAAGGGGGATTCCCTGCCGTAGCTTCGAAACGCTCGCTCGTGGCAGATGCCCAGCGAAAGAAGTCACCGCCGTGAATTAGAGCGCCGGGTGCGCGGTCGTAAGCATCCTTTGCAAATAGTGGATCGAGTTCGACTCCGACCGATTTGCCGTGCGAAACTAAGAAACGGCCGTCTCCACAGGACGGATCTAGAAGTCGATCATCGGGATTTCGAATGACCCAGCGAACGAGAGTTCTGGCGACGTCTTGGGGCGTGAAGAATTGACCTAACTCTTTTTTCCGATTGTTCATCTTCTAGAAATCAGCTTGGTCACTATCCAAGTGCCTTTGCGCCCTCTCGATTACATCTTCAGCCCAGTCGATTTTCTGCCGCTCGCAATACTGCATAAGGTCTATGACAAGACTACAAACGGTGTCCTCTGGCGCCTCGGACAGATCGACCGCGTCGGCAATTTCTTCGACAACACTGTCGCCATTGTTCAACTGAGCCAAAATCACAGCATCGGAGGCTACTACGTAAGCCTTTAGAGCTAGTTCGGCAGCGGAAATTCTTTCGTTTATCAGAAATTGGTTCAGGGGCATGGCTTGTTTTTATCACGGGAAACATTGCGATGCACGAAATTGCCGGAGCCGTCAGCCTGATGCGAGTTCAAGGTCCGGCGCCCGCTACAATCCGAAATCGGGCGCGGCAGAATCACCGGCGAGGAGTGGGATAAGCGCCCGGGCTTTTGTTGCCGTCTTTGTCGATGGCGCGGACGCCGAAGAGGACGTTGTCTTTTGAAACCGGGACGGTGAAGCGGGTGACGTTGCCGACCGATAGGGTGTGCTGCCAGAGAGGGGCGGTGGTGTCGCGCCAGACGATCTCGTAGCCGGCGAGGTCGGGCTCGGGGTTGGGTTTCCATTCGAGGGTGGTGTCGTTGGTGAGGCCTTTGGTTTCGACTTCAACGTTGGCGGGAACGGCGGGCGCGAGGGCGAGGGCGCCGAGGGCGGTGGCGTTGACGCGGGCGACCTGGGCGATGTAATCGAAATCGCAGAACTCAGGGAGATCGCCGATCTGGATGCCGTTCTCTTTCCGCAGGTCTTGGTGCTGATGACGGAAATCTTCGTTCGGTTCGGTCATTCGGACGGCGGGATAACCGGCGTCGAGGAACGGGCTGTGATCGCCGCCGCGCAGATAACGGTCGCGCCGGTAAACGATGTCGACGGTCATGCCGTGCACGTGTTTTTCGGCGACCGGTTTGATGAACCGCGCCAGTTCGCGCGCGGTGCTGTCGTTCTCGCCGCCGGTGCGGACGAGCGTGCGTAACGGATCGGGCATTTCCTTTAGCGGCGGCACGCCTTCGGCGAAAAGACGGACGTGATCCTTCACGACGCGGCCGTCGTCGGCGCGCGAGCTGCCGACGATGTCGTTGGTGATCATGCCGGCGATGTTCCAGTTTTTCTCCTTCGCCATTTTCGCCCAGTGCGTGGAACCGAACAGGCCCTGTTCCTCGCCGGCGACGGCGATGAAAACGAGAGTCGCGTCCCAATTCTTTTTCGACATGACGCGCGCCATCTCCATGACCGCGGCCACGCCGGAGGCATCGTCATCGGCGCCGGGCGCGTCGGCGGTGACGTTCATGACGTCGGTGACGCGCGAATCGTAATGGCCGGTCACGACGTAGATGCGATCGCGCGATTCGGGCTGGGTGCCTCGCAACGTCGCGACGACGTTCACAACCTGGACCGGCTGCGGATTACGTTCGCCGGGCGGCTGGGTGAAATCATCGAGGGTGACCTCAAGACGGCCGCCGTTCTCCTTGCTGTACCGCTCGAACTCCGACTGGATCCAGCGGCGCGCCGCGCCGATGCCGCGCGTTTCGCTTTGCGCGTCGGACAGCGTATGCCGCGTTCCGAAACTGACGAGTTTGCGGATTGTCGCCTCGATGTTCTTCGCTGAAATCTCGGAGAGAACCGCGGTGATCTGCGGGTTCTCTTTTATTTGCGGTTCGGTTTCCGGCGCGACCGCGCCGACTGCGAAAGCCCACGGCGCGAGAGCGAGAAGGACGATGGCGTTCTTGAACATCGGTTGGCTAATTTCCGCTCGCTCGTGAGGATATCAAAGCGGAAAAGGCGGTCTTCGGAAAAGCAGAGTGCATTAACCTTGACCGCGCCATCCCGGGCGAGGACTTTCCCGTCATGAAAAAAGCGTATTTTGTTTTCCTCGCCTTGACCGTGGCCACGGTCGCGTTTGCAGCGAAGCCGAAGGTTCCTTCTGAAACCGAGCTGAAGTCGATGACGCTCGACACGCTTCTCACGTTCAACAAGGGCGTGCAGGCGAAGGATTTTTCCGGTTTCTACAAGGAGATCGCGAAGCTCTGGCAGGAACAAACCTCGCCTGAAAAATTGCAGGGACTCTTCCAGGACTTCATCGACAAGGGACTCGACATCTCGCCGATCAAGAAGCTGGAGCCAGTCTTCAACAAACCTGCGGAGATCAACTCGGACGACGTCCTGGTGATCAACGGCTATTACCCGACGACGCCGAAGCGCGTCGTGTTCCGGCTGCAATACATGCAGGAAGAAGGCGAGTGGAAGCTGGTCGGGATCAAACTCGACACGACGGATTAGCTCTCACTTCTCGGGATTCACCGGGAAGTGTTTGTTCTTGAGGTGTTCGGGGACGCGATTGGTTTGCTCGGATTCGATCTCTTCGGTCGCGGCGCCTAACGCTTCGTAGGATTCGCGGCTCTTTTTCGCGCGGCACATGTAAGCGGTGGCGTGGGCGAGGGGAATGCGGGCTTCGGGGAGACCGACGAATTCGACCGCTTGCTGCGTGGCGATGGCGAGCGGAAGCGCTTCGGGATCGGCCAGGCCAACGTCTTCGCTGGCGAAGATGACGATGCGGCGCGCGATGAAACGGAAGTCTTCGCCGGCGTGCAGCATTTTGGCGAGCCAATAGATGGCGCTCTTCTCGTCGGACGCGCGCATGCTTTTGATGAAGGCGCTGATCGTGTCGTAGTGCGCGTCGCCTTTCTTGTCGTAGACGATGGCTTTCTGCTGAATGGAATCTTCGGCGACGGCGAGGGTGAAATGGATGACGCTCTTTTTATCGGGCGGCGTGGTGAGCACGCCGACTTCGAGCGCGTTCAGGCATTTGCGGGCGTCGCCGTCGGCGAGCTTGGCGAGGTGAGTACGGGCTTCGGGATTGATCCGGACGTTATGATTGCCGAGGCCGCGTTCTTTGTCGGCGAGGGCGCGGTCGATGAGTTCTTCAAGCTGCGCGACCTTGAGCGGTTCAAGCTGGAACACCTGGGAGCGCGAGACGAGCGCGCTGTTGACGTAGAAGAACGGGTTATAGGTCGTGGCGCCGATGAGGCGCAGATTGCCGCTCTCGACGTCGGGCAGGAGGATGTCCTGCTGCGCTTTGTTAAAGTGATGGATCTCGTCGACGAACAGAATCGTTTTGCGGCCGGCGGAGCGGAGCCGATTTTGCGCGGACGCGACGACTTTGCGCATTTCGGCGACGTTGCTTTCGACGCCGCTCAGGCGTTCGAACTTCGCGTGGGTCATGTCGGCGATGACATGAGCCAGGGTGGTTTTGCCGGTGCCGGGCGGACCGGAGAGAATGACAGACGGCAGCCGGTCCGCTTCGATGGCGCGCCGCAATAATTTTCCCGGCGCCAGGATGTGTTCCTGGCCGACGAATTCGTCGAGCGTGCGCGGACGCATCCGCGCCGCGAGGGGAGCCGAAGCGCTGACGGCTTCTTCGTTCGGCTCGTCGGCCGATTGAAACAGATCCTGCACGCCCTCAAAAATACGAAGCACGAACCGGCGCGCACACTATATTCGCGCAGATGCGAAAGACGTTTCTGATTTTGTTGCTGGGCGCCGTCATGCTCGGCAGGGCGAGCGCGGCGTCCGAGCTGCCGTTCGGCACGGTGTTCAAGGGCCGCGACCGGTTCGATAGCCTGGTGGCGAAGGCAAAGGCGGAGAACTGGAAAGCGTTACCGATCGGCGAGCGCACGGCGACTGTGGGCCGCGCGCTGGTGGGGACGCGCTACAAATCGTTCACCCTCGAGATCGACAACCGGATCGAGGCGCCGTCGGTCAATTTCCAGGGAATGGATTGCTGGACGTTTTACGAGAACGCGCTGGCCTTCGCGCGGATGCTGAACGAGCCGAAGGAGAATTGGACGCCGGAGCAGATGCTGCATTTCATCGAGCTGGATCGATATCGCGGCGGGCATTGCACGGGCGAATATCTTTCGCGCCTCCATTACCTGGAAGATTGGCTGGCCGATAACGAACGGCGCGGGCTGGTCGACGATCTGACCCGGAGCCTTGGCGGCAACAGCGTGCCGCATTCCGCGCGTGAGATGACGGTGGGCTGGAAACATTATCGTTACCTGGCGCACAACCGCGCGCTGCTCGGGCCGTTGGGCCAAATGGAAGCGCGCGTGTCGAGCCGGCCGCTTTACCAGATTCCGAAGAGCCACGTGGCGGCGATCGAGGGCAGGCTGCGGAGCGGGGACATTATTGGGATCATTTCGCGGGACGGCCCGAACCGGTATTCGACGTCGCACGTCGGATTGGCGCTGCGCCAGCCGGACGGCTCGTTGCATTTCATGCACGCGTCGTCGCCGCGGAATTACGGCAAGGTCGTGATCGACGCGACGCTCTCGAGTTATCTCGCCAGGTACCGGACCGATTCCGGAATCCTGGTCGCCCGGCCGCTAAAGTAACGCAAACCGTCGCCGCGTTATGCGGCTGTCTGCAGGTCGATCACGAACTTCGCGCCTTTCCCGTGACCTTCGCTGAAGGCGCGGATCGAGCCGCGATGCATCTCGACAATCGCCTTGCTGATGGCGAGGCCGAGACCGAGACCCTCGCGGCGAATTCCGCCCTGCTCGAATGCTTCGAAAATCTTCTCGAGATTTTCCGGGTCGATGCCGATCCCGGTGTCGCTGACCTCGATGTGAAGCGCCTGGGGCTGCGGGTTGAAGGTCCGGATGGTGACCGCGCCCTGACCGGGCGTAAATTTGGAGGCGTTCTTGAGCAGGTTCCAAAACACCTGTTGCAAGCGCGATTCATCGGCGAGCACCATGTGATCGGACGCGGCCAGCTCGACCGACAGTTTCAATTTCCGCGACGAAATTTCATCGCGAACAATTTCCATGGCGTGGCCTAACAACTGGTGGGCATCGGACTTTCGCAGGTGCAGTCTCAATTTGCCGCGCGCGATCCGGGTGAGGTCGAGAAGATCGTCGATGAGCCGCGCCTCGAGCTCGACGTTCCGGCAAACCATCTGGAGTCCTTCATTGATCTCGGGCGGAAGCGATGGGTCGTTGATCATGCCGCCGGCCCAGATCAGGATGGGCGTTAGAGGCGTGCGCAATTCGTGGCTGAGAGTGGCGAGGAACCGGTCCTTGGCGGCGTTGGCGGATTCGGCGGCCTCTTTTTGGCGTTTCAATTCGGCGTCCATCTGGCGGCGATGAATGTAGAGGCCGATCTGGCTGCCGAGCGCCTCCATCAGCGACAACAGGTCGTCATCGGGTTTCACGATTTCCGGACTGAACAACTCGAGGACGCCGTTCACGCGGCCTTCGACGCCGAGCGGGAACGCAAACGCGCCTTTGAGTTGGGCGCCGGCCGCGGCTAACGCTCGCGAAAAGCTCGCGTCCCTGGCAAAGTCTTCGATCCAAACCGCCTTGCCGGAAGTAGCAACGCGGCCGGGCAAGCCGTGGGTGCCGCTGAGGGGTGTGTTCCTGGTTACGTCGGCGAAAGCCTCGAGCCCGGGCAACGCCTGGTGCCACGTGATGGAGCACTCAAGGCGCTCGCCGTTCGGGTCGCGGAGCCAGATGGAACCGGCGACCCAGTTCCCGACCGATGCGACGGTTTCGATGACGCGCGGTCCCACTTCCGCAATCGACCATGAACCGGCGAGCAGGTTCGCGACAGCATATTGGGCGGTCCGGCGACGCTCGTTTTGAACCCGCTCGGTGATGTCGCGGGCGATCTTTGACGCGCCGATGATTACCCCCTTCTTATCTTTTAACGGGGAGACGGTGACTGAGATGTTCAAGAGCGTGCCGTCTTTCCGGCGGCGAACGGTCTCGTAGTGTTCGATGCGTTGTCCGCGCCGGATACGATCGAGAATTCCCGGCTCCTCATGCTGCCGGTCTGGCGGAATCAGGGTCAGGATCGATTTGCCGACAATTTCTTCGGGGGTGTAACCGAAGAGCCGTTCCGCGCCGGCGTTCCAGCTGGTGATGATGCCATTCAGGTCTTTGCTGACGATCGCGTCGTCGGAGGATTCGATGATCGCCGCGAGGCGGCGGCTGGCTTCTTCGCCGCGGATCCGGTCGGTAATGTCGCGAAGGTAGGCGGTGAAGATCGGCTTATCGCCGATCCGCAAGGCGGTGATCGCAAGCTCAACCAGAATTTCCGATCCGTCTGCCCGAAGCGCGTTGACTTCGAGGCGTCGCCCCAGGACGGGGCCCTCGCCTGTCTCGAGATAACGTTGCAAGCCTTGGCGATGCCGCTCGCGCAAAGCCGGCGGGATAATCAGGCTGGCCAACTCCTTTCCCATAACGTCTTCGCGTTTGCGTCCAAAAGTGCGCTCGGCGGCCGCGTTGAATTCCAGGATGAGCCCGTCCGCGTCCATGGAAATGATGCAATCGAGGGCCGAGTTCAGGAGCGCCTGGTTCACGCCGCCATGTCCGAAGGCGGAAAGATGCGGTGAAGCGGTATCGTTTTCGGATTCCATCAAGTTGCGGGCCTTAGACTAACATCGAAGCGCGACCGAGTTTCGACCGCCTCAGTCGAGGCGCTTGTTGCCATCGAAATCCGAATCGAGGTCGATCGTGTGGTTACGCTGTTTCGCGAGGGCTGCCCGCAGGCGGATTCGATCGATAGCGCGCCGGAACCGCCGCCGCCACGGGACGTCGCTGTGTTCGGAACGAAAATGAGGGCAAATCTCGATTCCGGATTCCCGACAAAGCGTCAGGGCTTGCGGAGTCCAAAGACCGCGCACGATAGCCGACATCAGGTAGGGAATCGGGGCGTCGCGCCGTTGCAGATAGGAAAGGCAGAGCACGTCGCGGGTGCGTTCGCTGGCCCGCGCTTCCATGTTCCAGGCCGATTCGCCCGGACGAAGGATTGCCTGGAGGACTTCCTTTTTCCAGAGCGTGACCTGAAGGCGCGTGCGGCCGTCGGAATTCCGCGGGACCACGCCGAACCGGTCGTTCAAGGGCTGGAAACCGGGCTCCGTTTGCGATCGGGCATAAAAACAAAAAGAGGCGGCGTTTTGCTCCTGGGCGTAGGCAAAGTCGCCGGCCAGCTGTTCGTCCCGGACTGGACCCGTAAGGAAATAATCGTCCTGAAAATAAAGGATATAGGGCTCAGTGATCGATTTCAGGGCGGCCTCCATGTTTGTCGCCCAGCCGCGATCGGGCCCAACCGCGATGGGACGGACGAACTGAGAACGGACCGGTAACTCGTTGGCGATCAGAAAAATGGGGAAGGGGCAATGCGCCCAATGTTTGCGGAAGAAAAAGACGAAGGGACGCCAGGTATCGAAAAATGCATCGCAACTCGAGACGACGATCGCGACCGAGCTGGCGAACGCTTTCAGCTCCGGCATCCGCAACCGGTGCGGTAGCCGGATTCACCACGCAAGAGATTTTTTTCGGGGCACCGGCGTTCGGTTGCAGCCTCGGACCGCTTCAGCTATCGTGTTGTCCTCCAAATAAGGGGGCGCACTGGCTTCGACTCGTAGTTTGAGGCGCAGGCGGCATGTCGAGGATGGTTCGTTGGCCTCGTTAAAATCCGGACCAAAACAAATAAACGCAGATTACCAAGATCTCGCTCTCGCGGCTTAATTGACCGCGATGTTTCCGGTCAGACGCCTGCTAAGGCCGGAAACATGGATAGCAGGATAGTCGTCCGGCGGAGCGACCGCGCCGGACGGCGAAGGATTTCGTGGATGCTCGAGGGCCGGCAGTGTGCCGATGCAAAGTCGGCCCTCTAAATTTATCACCGGCTACACATGTAGAAGCTTGCGTTGATAGCTTCGAGGACAGGGGTTCAACTCCCCTCGCCTCCAAACCCCACCGTTTACAGCGAGAAGCGACCTCTGTTCCGCCGTCTTCGAGCGTGGCGCTCTGGTCGTAAATCGTATCGTGGGTATTGCGAGTGAGCGTTCTGCCAAACTCTCGCGGACCTCTAGCATTCTCAGCCCCTCGCCGGGAGCTGGCATGGCCGTTGCTTATAGAAATTATAGTCAGAATAAAAACTATAAGGAACTCACCATGAAAAAGACCCTTCTCCTCTCCTCGCTCTTCCTCGCCTTGGCCGCCTCTTCCTCCTTCGCCGACGCCCTCCTGTTTACCGTTGATTCCACCCCCTACGATCGCCAAATGGCCAGAATCCGCCCCGTGCTGACCGCCTCCAGTCACGCCTCGGGCTCCCAAGTCTCGGTCGCCATTGTGAATCAATGGATGTCCGACCTTCGCTCGATCCCCTACGGCTTCACCACCTTTTGGAAAACGCCCGCCGAAGCGCAGTCCGGTGCCCCGGCGGATTGCAAGGCGAAAGCGGTCGCCCTCTACGACAAGATGCGGGAAAACGGAGCGACCAACGTCCGCCTCGTCATCGGCAAGCGGACCGGGACGAGCCGACAGACGCATGCCTGGCTGGCCTGGGACACCGACAGCGGCAGTTACCTGCTGGACCCAACCTTCAACTGGGCCGCTTGCACCACGGCGCAAGTGGGAAAGCGGAATTACCAGCCGCTGTATGCCTACGCTGGCAGCAAGAAGTTCCGCGCCGCCTCCGCGCTCGTCGCGCAAAATTGATTTAGGGAGTAGTCTGACACAAGGGAGCGATCCTCGCTGAGGATCGCTCTCGTTGTTTTTGGGGGGAAGCCGGATTGCGCTTCTCCTGGCCCCGGGTTACTCGTGGTGCGCGTTTGATGATGAAGTCTGGCCTCGCTTTTCTTTCACTGGTGGTCATCGCGTCGTGCGCCAGCGTAGAACGGCGAAACGGGTCGGATCTCGTCGGCTCTTGGCGATACGTCGATTCCAGCCAGAGCTGTGATTATTCATTCAAGGGCGACGGTTCATTCACTGGCTCCGTTAAGCTCCAAAAGAAGCTGGTGTCCCAATTTACGGGGCGCTGGAGCGTGAAGGACGGAGCCCTGCTGTACAGTTACATCAGCGATGTGTTCGATCGGATCCCGCCCGGGGCAACCGACCGGGACCAGCTACTGGAAGTGAATAAGGATTCGTTCTTAATTCAGGCGGCGAACGGCGAACGGCGACGCTATGTACGGGTGCGCTGAAGCGGGTGGAGTCCCGGCGGCGCACTAAAAGATTGCCTGATCCGGAGTTTCCGAAGATAAAGCTTCCCAATAAAGCAGGATTGGTGCTATAAAAACACCAATGGCCATAATTATTCGTAATGAGGGCCGGGTTCGGATGCCTGATATGAAACATTTTTTTCAGCGATTTTTTATCCCTCCGGCGGCCGCCCTGTTGATGCTGGTCATGACCGGCTGCCACCAGCGCGTTGTCCTGACTCCCGGGGAGGACGATCTCGTGGTCCTAAACGGCTGCGTCGTTTCGGCCTGTAACTATCTGGCGGTGGTCAAAACACAGCATGCGCTCGATAAGAATTTCTGGGCGAAAATCCTTCTCGTTCGTTTTGAGAATCACCCGGCCGGCCACGCGTACTGCGTCTGGGAAACCGAGGGCAATGTTTACGGTTACGACCGCAACTCGGGTGCGTTCCCGATTCCAGTTTACACCCGCGACCCGCGCGCTATCGCCATAGTTTTGGCCCAGGAGCTTTCCAGAATATTGAACGAACCCATGGCGGTCAGCCGGGCAGAGTTCGTCAATGCCAGTGAGGCCGAGCTCTATACGTTTGGCTCTCTGCAAGAGTCGATGCCTGCCTCGCCGATGGCGGCGTTCGTCCAGATGCCTTCTTTGACGAAGCCCTGACTCCGGCAAAAAAAAGCGCGACCGTTGCTGGTCGCGCCGCGATGCCAAAGGAACGTAACGTAACTTTAGATTTCAGTGAGTGACTTCCTGGCCCGCGCGAATCGTTTAAGCAGCCGTTGTGCCGCGAGCGATTCGGCAGTTTCGTAAGTCGCGAAGCCGGCCCCGCGACTGGTGACCGCTTCGCGCTGATGGCTCCGAGAATTTCCAACGCTGACCTCGCGGAACTCCTCGCGCAAAAAGCCGAGACCAGCTCCGGTATTCTGGTTCGCGCCTTTCGGCGAGCGGCGCGCAGCGCTTTTCTTTGGCCGGAATTGGCGAGCGACCTCGTTTCCACCGGCGGATCTTTGACCGGCCTCCACGGTGTCGGGCCGTTTCTCGAGAAGCAGCTCCAATCGTGGATTGAGAAACCACCGTCGAAGGAAAGCCGGCCGCCGGCGATTCGCCGCGACTTTCTTACGCGAGCGGATGCGCGGGCGATCCTGGCCGCGAATCCTGGCTGGTCGAACCGATTGAAGGGCGATCTGCAAATGCACACCGCGTGGAGCGACGGCTCCGAGTCGATCCTCGAAATGGCGGAGGCGGCGAAAGGCCGCGGCTATGAGTACATCGCCATCACTGATCATTCGAAAGGCCTGAAAATCGCCGGCGGCATCGACGAGAAAGCACTCGCCAGACAGGGGCGCGAGATAGCGGCCGCAAACCGCGTCATGCGCGGATCGGGGCTCACTGTCCTTCGGTCCATCGAGATGAATCTGAACGCGCGCGGCGAAGGCGATATGGATTCGAAGGCGCTGGCTCGTCTCGACGTGGTCCTCGGCGCATTCCATTCCGCCTTGCGAACGAAGGAAGACCAGACGCCGCGTTATCTGGCCGCATTGCGCAATTCCGATATCCAGATCCTCGGTCATCCGCGCGGCCGGATTTACAACTTCCGGCTAGGCTTGAAGGCAGATTGGCCAAGGGTGTTCGCGCAAGCTGCGAAACTCGACAAGGCCGTCGAGATCGACAGCTACCCCGACCGGCAGGATCTCAACGTTGGGCTGCTCAAGATCGCGCGGAAAGAAGGGGTCCGGATTTCGTTAGGCACCGATGCCCATCATGCGGACCAATTGGAATTCATTGAGCTGGGTCTCGCCGCCGCGGCGAAAGCACGCATCCCCGCTGACCGGATCGTGAACTTCATGGACCTCGACAGCTTGCGAGCCTGGGTCGCAAAGGTGCGCGCTCGCGCCAGCTAGAATTACTTCTTCGGCTCGCGGCCCCAGATTTTCTCGAGAAAGCTGACCCGACCCGACCCCACGTGATACGCTTCGAAATCAGCGGCATTCTTAAGGTAATATTTCTGATGATATTCTTCGGCGGGATAAAAGGGTTTGGCCGGTAAAATCTCGGTCACGACGGGTTTCGAAAACTTGCCCGACTTACCGAGCTTCTCCTTCGACTCTTCGGCCGCTTTCTTCTCGTCGTCGGTTCCGTAGAAAATCGCGGCCTGGTAACTCAAGCCAATGTCGTGGAACTGCCCATCGGCCTGGGTCGGGTTGATGTTTCGCCAGAAAATGTCCAGCAACTGGTCGTAGGAAATCCGCGCGGGATCGTAAGTCACTTCGATCGCTTCGCGGTGCTGGGTGCGGTGGGCGGAAACTTTCTCGTAGGTCGCGTCGTCCGCGTTGCCGCCAGTATAGCCGACGATGGTTTTGACAACGCCCGTCGCGTTGTCGTAAGGCGGTTGCATGCACCAGAAACAACCCCCGGCAAAAACGGCTTTCCGCAGGTTGGTTGCGGCTGGATCGGCCGCCGAGGCCGCGACCGTCATCAGGGCGAAGAGTGAAAGAACGAATTTTGTCATGCTCTGAAATGTCCTCCGATTCTGTCCAAACGATAGCAAGCGAGGCCGAACTCGTCCCGGTGAATTGTTTCGCCGCGCTCGATCTGCCGAAGATCTTTGGCCGCAACGCGCCTTTCGAAGTCGATCTCGGTTGCGGCGACGGAAGTTTTCTGGCCCGCTTGGCGGCCGAAAACGCCGATACAGATTTTTTGGGAATCGAACGCCTCCTCGGGCGGGTCCGCGCGGCCTGCCGAAAAATTGAGCGCGGCGGCCTAACGAATGCGCGAGTGCTTCGGTTTGAGATTTCCTACGCGGTCGAACATTTGCTGCCGCCGGGTTCGGTCACGGCTTTCCATCTTTTGTTTCCCGATCCGTGGCCCAAACGCCGCCACGCCTCGCGGCGCCTCGTCTCGCAAAAATTTCTGGCCGCGCTTCATCGCACGCTTCGCCCCCGTGGGTTTGTCCGGGTCGCCACGGATGACTTGGAATACTTTCGCCAGATCGCGGGGCTGGCTGCGCAATCGCATTTGTTCACCGTGGATCTGGATCGCGTAGGGAATGGTCCCGTGACCCGATTCGAGCGGAGATTTCGCGAGCGCGGCGTTGCGATTCACGGGCTCGAACTGCGAAAGATTTCGCCCGTGACGTAGCTGCTCGCCTCCCATCGATCGGCGAAAATGCGCAACTGCACGGCCCCGGTCTCGTCCTGCCGCAGCAATTGGATGCCGCGCCTTCTCACCTCTTCGACCCATTCCGGTTTCAGCCGTTCGCTCTCGGGAAAATCGCGCGACGTAGCGATGATTGCCTGCGGCTGAACGCAATCGAGAAACGCACGGCTTCCGGAGACACCGGTATGGTGCTGGCCCTTGATCAGAACGTCGGCGCGAAGGTCGGGATGATGTTGCACGAGAAAATTTTCCGCCGCCTCGCCCGTATCGGACATCAACAGGGCCCGCCGCCTCCCCGAAACGACCAGCTCGACTACGAGCGTCTGGTCGTCCGCGCGTTCACCCTGGAAATCCTGGGGCGGGAACAAGACGCGCGCCGTGACCTCGCGCGAGATCGTAAATTCATCGCCGGCCTGGGCGAGATGCGGCCTGCGTTTCTCGATCGCCAGCAGCTCGGTGAATTTGCGATGCAAGGCTGAGCGGTCGGCGGCTGCGGTATCGAATAATTGCGACGGCCGAAAATCGCCGAGGATCGCAGCTGCGCCGCCGACATGCGCCGCGTCGCCGTGGGTGACGACGAAACCGTCGAGTCGATTCACCCCGCGAGCGCGGAGATACGGATACAAGACGCGCTCGTAATCGCGCGCGGGTCCGGCGTCGAACAGCCACTCCTGGCCGCCCGCGCGGAGATGGAGCGCCGCGCCCGAGCGCAGATCGAGCGCGTTGATTTCGACGATCGCTCCGCTAGGCCGATGCGGATGTTCGAGATAAAAATGGCCGCCGGGAATCTGAGCGAAAAGATGCACGGCACCGAGGATAAATTTTGTCAGTGCCCAATTCGCGTTGTTGAACACGATGGAGAGCGACGCGGAAAGTGGCGCGGTGACGAGGGAGAGGAGGGCGCCGGCGAGGACGAAAAACGCGATCGGAACGACGACGAGATTTGCGACCAGCGAGATCAGGCTGACGAGGTGATAGTACCAAAGCATCAACGGCAGCGATCCGATCCAGGCCGCGAACGAGACCGAACTCGCGCGCGCCAGCCACGTCAGGGCCCGGTTCAGGGTGCGGCGTTGCGCGGTGAAAAGAGTGCGCGGCAGAAACGGGTCCGCCCCAAGTCGCGCCTGGAGAAATCGGAAGCCCGGTTCGTGCAATAAAAGAATCGCGCCGACGACGCAGAACGAAAGTTGGAATCCGACGGCGAACAGTTCGTTCGTGTCCCACCAGAGAATCAGCGCCGCCGCCGCGGCGAGGCTGTTAAAGGCGAACGCTTTTCGTTCCACGATAAATCCGCCGAGCAGCACCGCGCTCATGACTGCGGCGCGCACGCTCGACGTATGCAATCCGGTGATCGCCGCGTAGAAGAGCAGCGCCGGAATGATCAGCAAGGTCGCGCACTTTCGCGGCAATCGCGCCATCGTCGCGAGAATCCAGAGGAGTCGCGCGACGATTCCGACGTGCAAGCCGGCCACCGCGAACAGATGCAAGGTGCCGGTCTGCTGGAATGGCTCTTCGATGTCCTCCGCGGTTTGATGGCGCAGACCAAGGACCATTCCGTTGATTGCGCCGGTGACATCCGGTGAATTTTCGAGGCTGCGGCAAATCGTCGCCTGCATCCAGGCGCGCGATTTCTGGGCGGCTCGGAGAACGCGGTTGCCGCCGCCGTGCGCGATCACCGAGCCGTTCTCGGGATAGCGCACGATCAACGCGCGATGAACATCTTCGCGCGCCAGGTACGCCCGCAGATCGAACTCCCCGGGATTCCTCGGCCCGTCGATAACCTGCGCCGTCCCGAAAAGCCGAACCTCGTTCCCGAACTCGGCGGCATGCCGCCAGCGCGCGAGGAATTTGGCGCGGCACCGGTGCGTTTCACCGTCGATTTCAATAGAGTCCGCCGCGATGAGAAACGACGCCGCTCCCCGCTCGGAAATTCTCGGCTCGCTGATGACGGCGCCGTGCACGGTGACCGGCCGCGCGTCGTCACCCAGCGCGCGGGCCAACTGCATTCCCGGCGAGTCGATCGTTCGGGCGCTGTGCAAAAAGAAAAATCCGGCGGCCACAAGGGCATAAGTCACGAGCGAGCGACGCCATAACCATGCGCCGACCGCGAGTGCCCCGGCCATTCCTGCGACCGTGATTAACGGCACTCGGCAGTTGTCCGCGCCCAGAATCCCGATCATGGCGGAGAGCGCGAGACCGAGGAACGGCTGGCGCGGAAAGGTAGGCAGCAGTTTCATGTTCCGGGGGGGAAGACCGGGTTATCTCATGGCGTTCGCCGCGGCGAAAGCCTTTGATTCACCCTTCCCAGGTTATATGCTTGCCGCGCGTGCCGATTCCTTTTTCGAAAAAAAGCCGGAGGAACGTCGTTCGGCAAGGGACCGAGAACGGTGCGGAAAATAAACGTTCCACCCGCGTGCGGCTCATTCCGAGCGCCGACTGGCACAAGCGCAACTTCCTCACCGAAGTTCTAATTCCGTCACTCTTCACCAAGCGATCCGGCGATCAGCCGCGCCCGCAGTTCCCAAAAATCCGGAAAGGCGACATCGGGATCACCTGGATCGGGCACGCTTCGTTTCTGATTCAAACGCATGAGTGCAACCTGCTGATCGACCCGATCTGGTCGAAGTGGTTGAAAGTCATCAAGCGGTTGAAGCAGCCGGGGTTCGATATTCATCATCTCCCGGAAATCGATTTCGTCCTCGTCACGCACGCGCACTTCGATCATCTGGACCGCCGGACGCTGGCGAAGGTCGCGGCCGATCAACCGGTCGTGGTCCCGATCGGCGTTGGGAATCTCGTGCACGATCTCGGGTTCAACATCGTCCACGAGCTCGATTACTGGCAGACGGTGAAGCTCGGTCCGATCGAAGTGTCGCTCACGCCCTGCGCCCATTGGGGGGCGCGGTTCCTGGCCGACTTGCACCGCGGCTTCGGCGGATTCGTCATCAAGATCGATGGGCGCACGATTTTTCACTGCGGCGACAGCGCCTACTTCGACGGCTTCAAGGAAATCGGCGAACGCCACGACGTAGAGGTCGCGCTTCTCCCCATCGGCGGTTACGACGCGCCGACCGGCCGCGAGGTCCACATGAATCCCGAGGAAGCCGTCCAGGCGTTTCTCCAATTGCGCGCGAAAACTTTGGTGCCGATGCATTACGGAAGCTTCCGTCTCGGCTACGAGCCGCTCGACGAACCGCCGGCGCGTTTGCTCGCCGCGGCCAGCGCGCAAGGCATCGACGACAAAGTCCTGCTGCTCACGGAAGGCGCGCCGGTTGTTCTGTAGGGCGTTTCTGTGAAACGCCTCGCGCGCCACAACTTTTTCGCGGCGCTCGGGGCCGGCGCGCTCGTCATTCCTTTCTGCCTGATTCTTCTCTGGCACGATCCGCTCCTCTTTTGGAACGACGACTACGAGCTCTCGATTCTTCCCGTTTTCGCCGACGTGGCGCGAAGCTGGTCGCACGGCGAATGGCCGCTGCTCAGTCCGTATTCGTGGGTCTGCGGTAATCTCGCCGGCGAATATCAGTACGGAACGTTTTCGGTCTTCGTGAATGCGGCCGTCGTTCTGATCTGGAAATTTCCGTTGACGTTTCCGCAACAAGCCGCGGCGCTGTCGATAGCGCATTTGTTCGTCCTCGCGATGGGTGGGTATTTGCTGGCACGCGGACGCGATCTGCCGCGACCGCTCTCGATGGTGGTGGCGCTCGTCGCCGCGCTCAACGGCTGGATCATCTGCTGGGGCGCGACGGATTGGTTTGGCGCTCTGGGGGCGTTTGCCTGGCTGCCGTGGGCGTGGTGGGGGATGGAACGCGCCCTGGATCGGGGCCGCAGCCGATGGCGATTTCTTTGGCCGGCCCCATTCGTCTACCTGGTCCTGACGGGTGGGTTTCCCTACACGGTCCTGATGCTGGCGCTGGTCGCGGTCTGGCTCGCGGCGCGCTCGTTAGGCCAAACCCGAAACGTCACCTCGATCTTGCCGCTGGTTTTTGGCGGGCTGCTGGGAATCGGTCTTGCCGCGCCCGCCTGGCTGGCGTTGCTCGATTACGTCCATGGGTCCGCGCGCGCCGTCCAGGATAGCGCCGAGCATTTTCAATGGCGGGTCCCGTTCGCGGCGCTGCCCGGCTTTATCATTCCGAAGTGGACGGTGAACTGGGCCGATTTTTCTTCCCGCCTTATGCCGCATACCGCGACGGAACTGGCGAGCGGCCTGGTCTCGCCGATCGCCCTGCTGGTTGGATTGTTCGCGCTCGGCCGCAACTTGTGGCGGCGAATCGGTTGGGACCTCGCCCTGCTCCTGGTCGCGCTCGTTCTCTGCTTGCTTCCGACGGCGGGCGTTTTCCGGTGGAGCTTCCGGTGGCTGCCTTTGGTTCACGTCGTCCTCGCCCTTTGTGCGGCAGAGTCGTTGCATTTGTTCGCGGAATCCGGAGTCCGTTTGGCCCGGTCATGGCTTCCAGCAACGATCACGTTCGGCTGGTTGCTCGCGACCTACCTTTGGATCCCGCCCAACTGCGGCGTGCCGAAATACAATCTCGCCCAGGAACTCGCCGAAGCGGCGCCGCTCGATTCGGGCCGGCTTTATCTCAGCATTTATCCCGCGCCGGAAAACGTTTATCGCGTCGAAGAACATCCGGCGCCGTTCGGCCGGACTATTCGTCCCGGAAGCACCTCGATGTTCGCCGGTGTCCGCTTCATCAATGGCTACAGCCCGATTCGTCCCGCGGGAGTCGCCCGGGAATTCGCCGCCGCGATCCACGGCGAAATCCACCCCGATGTTGCCAACCTCGCGCTTTACAGCCAGAGCACTCGCGACGGCTTCTTGCAGCTGCTCGGGGTGGACGGAATCGTCATCGCCAGCGAGGTCCCGGCAAATCCCTATCCCGAATCGGAATGGGAATTGGCGGCGACGACCGACGAAGGCCGCATTTTCCACCGGCGCGGTGGCCCACTGCCGCGGGTTCGTTCGATTACGGAAATTGATTCCCGGCCTAACGAACAGTTCGCCGAGGCAACGGTGACGCAAATAACGGACGGGCGAAACACCGTCGCGGCGGAGGTGGTCGTGCCGCCGAACGGTCCGCCCGCCCTGCTGGTAATTTCCCGGCCGTTCTTCAACGGCTATCGCGCGACCGTTGGAGATCGCGTCCTCCCAGTCAGCTCGCACCGCGGTTTAATGCCGATGGTTGAACTGCCGGCCGGCACCAGCGGAAGACTGATCGTTGGTTATCGACCCTGGTGGCTGATCTGCGGTGGCGGCGTCGCGGCAGCCAGTCTGGCCGCGCTGCTCGGCTTTGGGACCCTCGCGCTGATGCGGACCCGCGCCGCCTAATAGACGTCGCGCTTGTAGCGTTTGTCGCTCTTCAGCTTCTCGACGTATTCGTTCGCCGCATCGGCGTCTTTGCCGCCCTGCTCCTGCACGATCTTGCGCAGGGCGGCGTCGACGTCTTTCGCCATCCGGCGGGCGTCACCGCAAACGAAGAAATGCGCGCCTTCGCCCTCGATCCATTTCCAGAGCTCAGCCGCGTTCTCGAGCATGCGATCCTGCACGTAAACTTTTTGCGATTGGTCGCGGGACCAGGCCAGGGAAAGCTGGGTGAGGAACCCGTCCTTCTGCATGCCTTCGAATTCTTCCCGGTAAAAATAATTGCAGGCCGATTTCTGCGATCCGAAGAACAGCCAGTTTTTTCCTTTCGCCCCGACCGCCTGGCGTTCCTGTAAATAAGCGCGGAACGGCGCGATTCCCGTTCCCGGCCCGACCATGATGATCGGCGTGTTGCCGTCTTCCGGGAGGCGAAACTTCGACGCGTTCGGGAACACCGGCACCGGAACGTTCTCCGCGCGTTCGGCCAGAAAGGTGGAACAAACTCCGCCGCGTTTCCGGCCATGGCTCGTGTAATGCACGACGTCGATCGTCAGGTGGACCTGGTTCGGATGGGCCTTCAGGCTGGAGGCGATCGAGTAAAGCCGCGGCTGCAATTTCGCCAGCACGTCGACAAATTCCTGCGGCGAAATCTTGATCGACGGATGCTCGAGCAGAAAATCGATCACTTCCATGCCCCAGAGATAACGGTCGAGATCTTCTTTCCGGGACGGATCGAGAAGCTCCGTGATCAAGGGCGCGGCATTCGCGCGCTCCACAATCATCTTCAGAAATTTCGGCGTCGTCTGGGTGATGCGGCAATCGCGAAAAAGCGCTTCCCGCAGGGTCGTGTCGCCCTTGGGCCCCTTGACCGGCTCGTTGCCGGTCGCGCAAATCGCTTTCAGGATTTCGTCGACCAGCACCGGATCGTTCGTCGGCCAGACCGTCATCGAATCGCCGACGTCGTAGTTCAATCCCCAACCGGTCAGGTCGATCTCGAAATGGCGCGTGTCTTTTTCCGAACCTTCGCCGCAGAGGCTGCGATTGACGGTCAGCTTTCCGGGGAAAGGATTCGCGCGCGTGTAAGGCGAGGCCGGTTTGGCCGGCGCGGCTGGAGTTTCAGTTGCCATGTTAGAACCGCGATCGCGGATCAGCCGAACTACGGACCGTCGTTGCCGATGGCGAGCGTCGGGCAAACGTCCATGGCGCGCTGGGCGGCGGCGGTTTCGTCGTCGTTCTCGGGCTGCTTGTAAAAATAAACGTAGGTCTCGTCGTCGTTGTATTTCAAAAGGTTCGGGGCTTCGTCGAGACAGACACGGCAGGGCGTGCAGGTGTTGTCGACGTACCACGCGCCCTCAACGTTTTCAGGAAGTTTGTTTGCTTTGTCGGCCATGGGAATTTTTTACCTGAAAACCGCGGCCAAGGGCAATGTCTTTCTGGTGGATCGCGCGCTGCGTCGCGCGGGGGTCGTAGTCCCGGCTAACATCGAGCGACGGAGCGCTCGCTCCACCTAGGGTGTCGGCAGCGGACTCGGTTCAATGTCGGGCGCGTAATCGAGTGGCGGCGTTGGGCTGACTGTCGCTGTCGGCTCCGGGCCTGGGAGCGGATTCAAGAGGACGCCCCCCTTCGTCATGAGTTGTCGATTTCGCGCCGTCACGTCTTCGACGAAATACAAACTTCCCCAGCGGCGTCCATCCTTCGAGTCTCCATCAAGTCGCAGGTAAAATTTCTCCATCTCATCGAGATGAAACGGCCGGGCGCCGCGACGTCCGAACACCACCGTTTGTCCGCCGGTTTCGTCGACCACGCGATCGCGTTCCAATCCACGGGAGACAGCGATTGCTTCGCCATGCGTCGGATAGGTCGCGATCAGATGCGGCTTCGGTCGTGGACTGAATCCTTGTGCGCCGGGGACTGTGTCCGGCGAGATCAGTTGCACAACGCGCAGGCCGTTTCGGCCATCGGCCACCAGCGCGAACTGCGACGCGTTCACGCTCCCGATCTGGACCGCGCGCGTGTCGTTGAGCTGGCCGCCCGCATTGAACATTTGATCCAGGCGCGGCCGCTCCGGATTTTCAACGTCGATAATCGCCAGACCTTCCGCTCCGTTTGCGACATAGGCGTAAGTCCGCGCCACATAAAGCCGACCGGCGCTCCGAAGGCCAACGACCGCGCCAGGCAGCGGCACCGGCCGGTCGGGATCGGTGATGTCGAGCACCTTGAGTCCCTCCTCGTCCGTGACGAAGGCATAACGGAATTGAATCGCGACGCAGCGCGGGTTGCGCAGGAAATTTCCGGTGACCTGGCCGGTGATTCGCGGATGCATCTCATCGCTGACGTCGACGACGTAAAGACCGCGCGGCGTCGTCATGTAAAGTCGGTGTCCGGCGGCGGCCACGAAACTTGCGCCGGTTAGCGCTCCGTCCGGATTAAAGACCACGTCCTTTTTCAGGAAATTATTAAGCGGATCGCCGTCCACGAGCGTCGCCACATTCACGATGACGAGCCCTTCTTCGCGATCAGAAACAAAAACGTAGGCGTAAAACATGTCGATCGGTTGTTCCTCGTTTTCCGGGAGGCGAATGCGCGCTGGATCGAGGGCGAGCGTGCTGGGGAGCGCCACCGACGTCGCGTACTTCGTGTTGACCCGGGTGCGCTGCCCAAGCGGAGAAACCGGCGCGCTCACGATCCGCTCGGAGAACCCTTTCTGGTCGATGTTCGCAATATCGAACACCTCGAAACCGCCGGGGCCATTGGCGGTGTAAAGATATTCGCCACGATGGACGATGTCCTGGACATCGTGACCGCTGTGTTCATAGGCGTCTCGCAAGATCGAGCCGGCCTCGAGGTGTTTTCGGTAGTTGTCCGGATACGCGATCTTGTGGAGATGGCTGCCGATCGCCGCCTGCGGTTCGTCCGGTTCCGTCCAGATGACCGCGTGGAATCCTTCCCGGCCTTCGGCGACATACGAGTAGCGCCCAAAAAAGTTGACCGTGCCGGTGCCGAACCCGAGGAGCTGCGTCATCCAGGCGTTGTTGTCGTTGTTCTTCGAGAGATGGCAGTCGGTGCAATTCTTCGTCGTCCCGACGCTGCTGGTGGTGTGCGGGAAATGCGGGTTGAACGCCTGGCCGCTGTAGCCTTCGGCCGAAAACGTCTGCGCCTGCGAATAAACCCATTCCCGGTTGGCGTTCTGCGAACTGACCACGACCGCGCTCGAGGAGCGGATCACCGCCATTCGATTTTTCTTCACCGTCCCATCGATGCCGAGCATGAAAACGTCGTCGCGCACCACCTGCGGGTTGTAGGTGGTGTAGTTCCGGTCCGTGACCCCTTCGAATTTATTCTGGGCGACGCGCTGGTTCGCTTTCATCGGCAGGTGACAACCGAAACAGCTTGTGGCCCAGGAGGTGTGGCAGATCTGGCAATCCATCGCGCTGTTGTCGTGAGCGAGATGGATCCGATTGGAAACGTCCTTGTTGTCGGCGGTGGTCGCGCGGCCGGGATCAGCGATCCCGGCTACAGGGCCGCCCCAGGTCTTGCCGTCGCGTCTTAATGTTTTCGCGTAAGCCGACTTCGGATTGTAGTGATCGGAGAGGGGATCAATGGTGTCGATCGTCTGCGGAATTTCCCAGCGCATCTCCGGCGACATGACCGATTGCTGGTAGAGCCGCGCGCCTTCCCAGACGAAGCGCGGACCCCACGGCGTGTTGCTGGTGTTGCCCAGGTCGACGGCGCCGGCGTTGCCGGTCGTGATGAGCGTCGGCCGCTGGGTAATGGTGCCGTGGCAGTCGATGCAGGTGATCGTCGTCGCGTTGCGCGGTTCGCCGTAAAGCATCCCGTTGCCGTGCACGTCCACTTCGAAATGGCAATCCGCGCATTGCATTCCATGCGCGAGATGGACGTCCTTGAGATGCACCGCCTTCGCGAACTTCTGCGGATCGCTGTCCGGGATTTTGTTGTCGTGCAGATCGAGCAGGTTGCCTTTCCGATCGTGTTTGAAGATGGCGCGGAAAACCCAGCCGTGCCCGTGATAGTCGGCGAACTGGGTATGCTTCAGCTTCGGGTTTAGCTCCGAAACCTTGTCCAGAAATTCCCTGTCGCCCCAGAGTCCCTTGGCCGCGGCCGCCTCCGGATTGCTCTGGGTTTCGATCACCAGCTCGTCATCCGTCGGGTTGCGCTGTTCCTTTGGATACATGAATTCGCCGTCCGTTTCCTGGTCCCACCAGGTGTAACCGAGATACGGATTCACGAAGAGGTTGCCCTGGTGCATGTGGCAGTTCATGCACTGGCTCGAAGGGATCGAGCGCGTGAACTGGTGCGTGATCGGATGGCCGCGCTCGTTCTTCGGGATCGTTTTGTCGGCCGTGAAAGTGAGTCCCTGGTGGCCGTACTTGCTCCAGGAACCGGAGTTGGTCGGCGAACGGTCGTTGGCGTAAACGACGTGGCAGGCAGAGCAGCCGCTCGAGCGATAATCGCCGGGGTGATCGTTCGATCCGAGAAATCCGAGCAGCGGATCGTGCAGCCGCGTTTTCTGGATGCCGAGGAAAACAGGATCGGTCCGATTCAACGTCCCGAGGCCGCGCTCCGACAATCGTCGCAACGGTTTCCCGTTCGGCTCTTCCGTGGTCGGAATTCCGAGCTGCAATTGTTTTTCGCCGCCCTTCTCGAAGATGCGGAGGATGTTCCCGGGATTGCTGAGGTTGAATCGCGGGACCGGATCGAGGAACGGCAGGATGCCGTGGATCTTCGTGTCCTCGGGCGTGACCGGCGTGTAATTGTTGAGCCGCAACGGCGCGCCATCCGCGGCGTAGGCCTGGCCGAACCGGTAATTCTTCAGCCAGTATCCGCTATTATTATAGAGCGCCGCGCCCCACAGCATTGGCCCGGTGTTCATCATGCTGTGATCGACCCGGTTGATGATGTCGTCGTGACAAAGGCCGCAGGTCTGTTTCGCGACCCGAAGGTCGCCCGGGTTCATGAACCGGATGAACTCGGCGGATTCGTGGTTCAGCCAGGCATTGGAGTTCGGCGGGTTGGCCGAAGTTTTCCAGAACTCCTTGTGTCGCGGCTGAACGTGCGCCTGATCTTTCGTTAGGCCACGCCGCGGATTTCCGCCGTGACAATCGGTGCAACCGAGGACGACGTGCGATGCCTTGTGCATCGGCTCGACGCCCTGGTGGCACTGGTTGCAACCCGAACTTTTGGCAGCCGCGGCCGCTTCTGATTGGTCGATGAGATTTTGGCGAGGACGGGCCGAGGGCGAGGTTACTGAAAAGTTCGGAGGCAACGAGGTAGCGGGCCCGTAACCCGTCTCGTCGCCCTCGGAAGCTCCAAATCCCAAGCTCCAAATCCCAAACAAAACCCAAATTCCAAAACCCAAAAAGGCAATACGCGCGGCCGCCATTCCCTTTGAAATTTGGGAATTGGGATTTGTTTGGGATTTGGGATTTGGGATTTGGGATTTCCGATCTTTCATCGGTCAGTAGGTCAGCGTTAGCGTGAGAATCCCCGAGTACAAAAAATCATCCACCTTGCCTGCCCCCGGTCCGGGGTATCCAAAAACCGGGTTCGTGTTCGCGCGGTAAATATCCTTGTAACCGGCGCCCGGAATGAGGAACCCGGCGCCCGCGGTCACGATGATGTTGTTGGTCAACAGCGGCCGATACTGAATTCCCAAACTGCAATCCAGCCCGATTTCGTTGCTGGTGCGATTCGTGAACAGGACGTCCCGGATCGTTTCCGTTTCCGCCATCCAGATGTAGTTGACGTTCAGGAACGCCTTCAGTTTCGGCGTGATGTCCGCGTCGTTTCCGTAGCCGACGATGATCGTCCCTGGATTCACGAAGTTCGATTGCCCTTCGCTTTTGCTCGTGCGCAAATCGATCACCAGACTGTCGCGCTGCTTAAAATTCACCGATGTCCCGCCGAGATTGAATCCCTGGTGAACGAAGAAGCTGAACGGTCCGCCGACAAAAAACGGCTTGTCGAAGATCGTGTCGAACCCGGTGCCGTGGGAGTTCCGCGGGTTGTCATCGCCGCTCGCGTAAAAGGCCGAGAGCTTGAAGCGCAGCCAGTCCTTGTCGATCGACAATTCCAGCGCGGCCATCTGCGCGTTGATGTCGACGCGCTGCTGCGCAATGCCGTTGAACTCGTCGGTCCCCAGCACCTCGTAAAGCGCATGGCTGATGTTCAACCGCCCGATGTGACCGTCGCCAGCCCAGCCCAGGTAATAGGAATGAACGAAATGATCGCGGACCGCGCCGATCGGCGCCGGGCGGGTGATGAAATCGTTCTGGTCGTAATGCCGCGATCGTTCGTCGAGGTTCGCGTGGAAGCTGAGCTGCGCCGTGTAACCCTTGGCGATAAAATCCTGGCGAAAAACGTTCAGGATAAAAACGCGCTGATCGCGGTCGTCGAACTTGTTCAGGTCCGAATAGGTGTCCTTCTCGCGCATGTCGAACGCCATGAAATTGTATTGCCAGCGATTGTTGTCGTAGTTGCCGAAGAGGCGGAGGCCGAGATTCGAGTCGTTGAAAATGAAGCCGCGGAAATCGCTCACGAACGGCTGGATCCCGAAGCGCGACGAGAGGAAATCGTAGTTATTCGTGAGGTCGCGGATGTGGACTTCGCCGAACGCTTCCTGGAGCGCGTACCAATCTTTCCGGCGGGTGGTGTAACGCGACCCGGCGAGATCGCCCGGCAGCCGGGTCAGGCCGGGGCCAAGGCCGGAGGTGGGATCGCCAAAGGGAGGAAAGGTCAGGACCGGCGGCGGCGCGGTGTAACCGGGCCCGCGCGGATCGGGATCGAGCGCGTTGTTTTCCTTCACCCGGATGTAGTTGTGGTTCGCGACGAACAACAGGCGCAGCGCCCAGACGACCGGCTTGAACGCGGTCTCGCCCTTGAAGAGATCGACGCCGATCGAAAAATCGTTGGAGAAAAAGAGCTGTTCGCTGCGCCCGAAAAATTCGGAGCTGTTCGGCCGGGCCGTGCTCACGCCGCTGGGGATCGGCAGCTTGCGCGCTTCAAACTGGAAGAAATCGTTGAGCGTCAGGTTAAGGAAAATGTCCTGGCCGATGATCGGCGCGTCGCCCTTGAGCGTGCTTTGCAAATACGGATGCCAGTAACGGAGGCGGCCGGTTTGGTACGGAGTTTCGGTCCGCGGATCGGCGTAACGCTGCCATTGGCCGAAGCCGATGAACCAGCGGTTCGGCACCGGCTCCGACCCGGGCAACAAACCGACGCCGTTTTCAGAGTCCGGATATTGTTCGTAATCGAGCTTGTGACGTTCCGGTTCCATCTCGCGAACGCCGCGCCGCGGCAGGCCTAACGAACGCGGGGCCGGGCCGGTGTATTCCGGCGGCGCCGGCAGAATCGGCGGAAACAGGTCGGGCGGCTCGATCGGCTCGAGAAGATTGCCGCCGCCCGGATCGGGATTGAACTGCGACGGCGGCAACGGCGGATCGAGAACTTCTTCCTGGCCGAAAAGGTAACGGCGGCTCTGCTTGAGCCGTGACTTCACCCGGTAACCGTTGATCTCGACGTTGGCTTCCGGGCGTTCGCGAACGATCTCGACGGTGGCGTCCTTGCTGTCGCCAAGATCGACTGTCACTTCCGGCTTCTTTTTCCGGGGCGCACGCTTCGGGGCGGAATTCACTTCGACCTGCACGCCGGGATCGCGCGAGGGACTGTCGTCGCCGGCCAGGCGCGGATTGCCGCCGGCCCACGCCAATGCGGCGAGGGCGAAGAGCAGCCGTCTGCTTCGCGCTCCGCGCAATGGGCGACACGAGGGCATAGGGAGGCGAAGAATGCCGGAAACGCCTCGGCATTGGCAAGCTTAAGGGCCTGACGGAAAAAGGGGATTTTCATGGCGGAATTGCCGCGATTTTAGTATGAAACGCAGCCCCGTGAGATCGCGCGCATTATTCTGCCTGGCTGCGGGGCTTCTGCTGGCCCCTTTTGCGGCTGAGGCCCAGCTCACCGCTTTGGACGTCCAGACGATCGTCAACCAGGCCACGACCCGCGCCCTGCAGATTTCGCCGAACAGCGTGATCGCCGTGACCGACCGCGAGGGTGACGTGCTCGCGGTCTGGAGCGTGAACGGAACCCCGCCGAGTGCGCTCGATATCTCCAGCTGCGTCTCGAAGGCGGGGACCGCTTCGTATTTGAGCAGCAACCAGAACGCATTCACTTCGCGGACCGCCGGCTTCATCATTCAGCAGCATTTTCCGCCGGGCGTCCGCAACACCGCGCCCGGCCCGCTCGTGGGCGTCGGCCTTTCCAATCTGTTCACGTCCGACATCAACAAGTTCCGCGCGCCCAAAAGCGTCATCTCCTTCAGCGCCACGCCGGGGTTGACGATCGTGCCGGTCTTCGGCACTTCGCTCGATGGTTCGCCAGGCGGCGTCCCGCTGTACAAGAACGGCATTCTCGTTGGCGGGGTCGGAGTGACGGGGGACGGCCGGCCGGCCCCGGTCGTGTTTCGTTCCCAGAATCCGTTCACGTTTATTCCGGATTACGACGTCGATGAAGAAGTCGCGCTCGCCGGCCAGACTGGATTCCGTCCGTCGCGCTCGATCACGGCCGACAATGTTTACATCAACGGAATCGCGCTTCCGTACGTGTTGTCGCCGGCCATCAACGTTGGCGGGACGCTGCAAGGCGCCGCGGCGCCGGGATTCGCGGTCATGGCGGCGCCGGCGCCTTTCGCTTATCCGATCGCCACCTTCGGCGGAGTCCAGGGCGAAATCCGCCAGCCGATCATTAGCGATCCGATTTCCACGCCCATCAATGGCCAGCCGCGCCTGACGGCGGCCGAAGTGGCGCGCATCATCAACTTCGCGGCCGATCGTGCCCGAACGACTCGTGCCGGCATTCGGCTTCCGGTCGGGATTCCGATGGAAGTCTTCATCACGGTCGAAAACAATCCGAACGATCCCAGCGTCGCGCCCACCGTGCTCGGTGCGTTTCGAACGGGCGAAGCGACCCTCTTCAGCTGGGACGTCGCCGTCCAGAAAGGCCGCACGGCCGTTGGGTTCTCGAATAATTTCCTGGCGATGTCGACGCGAACCGTGGGGTTCCTCGCCCAAACAAAATATCCGCCGGGCCTCGACGTCCAGGATCCCGGGCCGTACTACGGTTTGCAGGAACAATTCTCCGGGTTCAATCGCGCCGCGCTTCCCAATTTCGTGCTCGACTCGTCCGGACTCGACCCGCGGTTCCCGAACGGCATCACGATTTTCCCTGGCGGCTTCCCGCTCTATCGCAACGGCCAGCTCATCGGCGCGATCGGGATCAGCGGTGACGGCGTCGACCAGGATGACATTGTCGGCGCGTCCGGCACCCATGACTTCCTCGCGCCATTCTCGATTCGCGCCGACCAATTCGCCTACCTCGGCGCCCGGTTGCCTTACGCGAAATTTCCGCGCGACCCCGATGGCGCCGATCCCTCACTCGGCCCGCCTTTAATCACGACTGCCGCCGAAAAGCTCGCCAACATTTCTACGCGGGTCGAGGCCGGCGCCGGCGACAAACGGCTGATCGGCGGCTTTATCATTTCCGGATTGGCGTCGAAGAAGGTCATCGTGCGTGCGATGGGACCGTCGTTGGCCAATTACGGCGTGGCCACGGCTCTGGCCGATCCCACCTTGGAGTTACACGATTCGACCGGCGCCGTCATTGCTCGCAACGACAACTGGGCCGATGACCAGCCGCTCGAAGTAAACGCGAGCGGGATTGCCCCGCCTAACGAGTCGGAATCAGCTATCGTTCGCACGCTTTCGCCCGGCGCTTACACCGCGGTCGTCGACGGCAAGGATGGGGGAACCGGAACTGCGCTCGTGGAGGTTTACGATCTCAGCCCAGGGTCAAATTCCACGCTCGGCAACATCAGCACTCGCGGCGCCGTCGGTCCGCAGAGCGACGTCATGATCGGCGGGTTCATCGTCAGCGGCACGACTGGTCTCACCCGCGTTTTAGTCCGCACGGCGGGGCCCTCTCTCGAATCGGCCGGCGTGAGCAACGCCATGCCCGATCCAACGCTCGAATTACGCGACCTGAACGGCACCCTGATCGCCGCGAACGACAACTGGCGCGAAGGCCCCGAACTCGAAATTCAGGAAACGAAACTCGCGCCGGCGAACGACCTCGAGCCCGCCCTCATAACGACGCTCCCCTCCGGCGCCTACACCGCGATCATCCACGAGCGCACCGGCCAAAGCGGCATCGGTCTATTCGAAGTCTACAATCTGCAAAATCCATGACTTGTCTTTAACCTTGGGTTGATGAGCAGACTTTCAGGGCTCTCCTAATTGATTTGGCGTTGTCGTGTCTGACGGCGTCGTCTATAAAATTCGTCGGCTCTATTTAACTATGCCGATCCCTCGCCTCTCCGTTTCCTTGGCGATCGTAGCTTCATGAAAAGCAAAACGATTGTTATTAGCGATTTACATATCGGGTCGGGCCAGCTGGACGACTGCGACGATGAGATCGAAGACTGTTTGGTCCGCTTCCTTCACGAATGTTCGTCTGAGGACTTATCTGTCGAGTTGATTATCAATGGCGATTTCCTCGACTTCGTTCAGGCCGAACCTTGGCAGGGAGCAGACTTCGAGAGCGAGCACGAGGGTCTTCCTTTGTGTTTTACCGAAGAGCAGTCGAAGGGCAAGTTCGAGGCGATCGTCGCTTCACACCGGCCGGTCTTTACTGCATTAGGAACTTTTCTTGCAGCGAACGCCGACAACATCCTGGTCATAATGCCCGGCAATCATGACGTTGACTTTTTCTGGGGGGCGGTGCGTGCGCTGTTTATCGAGACCGTCGGCCAGCAAGACGCCGCTGTCAGAGCTCGCATCCACTTTAAATTAGAACAGTGGTATCGACCACGATCCTCGCCTGAGGTCTTGATTGAGCATGGGCACCAGTACGATCCCAACAACCGCTTCTTCATCGAAACGAATGAGCCAAACTCCGTTGGCAATGACAAAGTAACGAAACCGGTCTGGAGTGCACAGAGCCCGCCCATCTTCAGAGATCATGCGGGCGTTTCGCGTCTCTATGAGTGCATTGGCACCAGGTTCTTGATTCAGTTCATGAACAAGCTGGACGCCAAGTACCCATTCGTTGACAACGTTAAACCTTTCAGTCGTTTCTTACGGATCTTTGGGATATCGGCCTTTAACCCACGATACAAACTGCTAACGCCTGCCGCCTCTCTCTGGCAGATGCTGCGGTATTTGGTGAAGGAGGGCATTAATAGTCCCTCGAGTTTGTTAAGTCTCGATCGGCCGAAAGAGAACTTTGGACCATCGGCGTTGTTGGAATCGGTCATCGATCCAATGACAGATGCCGAAATTACCAGCTTCGTGGCAAAGCTGAATGGCAGGGGTTTTCCGTTCGATCTTCCGCCAAAGATGTTTGTCAAAGATCCGCGCCGTGCCGAACGGCTAATGACATTCCTTTCAGAAAATACCGATCTGGCTGAGGAACTTGAACAGGTTAAGGCTCCGACGCTGGGCCTCGCCCCGGGGACGCTCTCACTGGGCAAGGGGTTCTTCATGGATGAGACGGCGCTGCTCAATGAAGCAGCGCAGAACCTTTTGAACGAAGGAGTCGCAAACTACGTGATTATGGGGCACACGCACGAAGCCGTTGTATCGGCGCGTTACCTCAATACCGGGTGTTGGATACGGTACTACCAATTTGGCGGGACCGAAGACATGCGTTCATGGGATGTTCTAAAAGAGAACTCGTATGCGCTATTTCCGTATGTCCTTAGATACGCCGAAATTGTGCCCAGCCAGGCGCCGCAGGCCAAAGTTTTTTCCGAGAAAACATCGTGACACCAGCCGAACTCACTCAATTTAAATTTGGGCTGCGGACCAACGACGCCGCTAGTCGCAAGGTGGTATGCGAGCCCGTCGACGGGAATTTGCCCTCTTATATCGTCGACATTAACCGCCTTAATCGTCGCTCGCAGGAGGTGCGCACCGCATTGCGCAAGTTCGTCACTCAATGCATGGACGAAAACGCCGGCGGCGTTGGCCGAAGCGGCGCCTTTATGAAGGACCTGGCACGACGCGGTAACGAACTTTATTGGGCTTTATTTGATGACGGAGAAAATCCGCAGAACGCCAACGAGGCGAGGGAGTGGGTGGTGTCGGTGGCGGGGACCCACCGCATGAACGTAGTCATCGATGACCGCACTTATATTCCCTGGGGGCTTGTCTATGATGGCGACCCAGATGAGCTGAGCGGCGAACCCGAGGACGTGGATATAGATCACTATAGTAACTTTTGGTGCCTGAAATATTTTGTTTCGCCCTTTTACAGGAATATAGCCGCGAGGGGCGTCAGGCCCAAACCAGTGTCGATGTATCGATTGATCTCCGCGCTGCACCAAGATGCGTTCGCGGGAGCCGAGGCATACCTTGACGCGACGGAGCCGGAGAGACAGGTTCTTCAATGGGTCCGGGATCACTTTGGCGCCACCCAAGCCTTCAATGCCGTCTACACCAAAAACGATCTCTTCAGTTCCTGGGGCACCCACAGCGATCTCGACATGTTGTTCTTCTACTGTCATGCGAACGAGACTAGTCTTGCCTTCAGTACCACCGAGATGCTTACGATGGACGACATCAACGCATTCCAACAGAAACAAGAAGTGCGCGGTTTGTCATCGCGTTCGGGTTGCCTTTTCTTCATGAATGGGTGCTCGACCGCCGTAGGCGACACGGCGGAAGGTGGATTTCTGGAAGTCATGGGGAGGAAGGGTGCTTGTGGTTTTATTGGAACCGAGACGGAAATCCCAGACTTATTCGCGCTCCGCTTTGGCCTGGCGTTTCTCCACCATTTCCTTGTCAAAGGACATCCCATTTACGAGGTCATGGGTCTTCTTCGGCGCCAGCATTGGCCGCTAAGTCTGCTCTACAGCACTTATTGCTCGCCTTCGTTACGTGTAGAACCCGCCTCCGGTGATGCAGTGCAGCCGCTAACCTTCACTAATTTCTCTCATAAGCGTCTTGGAACGACTAAAACGTCGGTGATCTAGCTCCGCTGAAAATGCTGACGATTTCGAAAGCAAAACCTATCGTAAAAGAGTGGCCGCCGCTGCCCTACAAGGGACTGAGCTACTATGAACCAGCCGATGCGCCGCTCTTCGCCGGTCGAGATAATGATGTGAGCGAGTGCGCCGATTTGTTGGCGCGGAGTGAAACCCGGATACTCGTCCTGCACGGTTCGACGGGCTGTGGGAAATCCTCCTTTCTCCGCGCCGGTCTCATTCCTTTTCTTGAGCAAGACGAACTTGGCTTTGGCTTTCTAAAAGACGGTGATGATGGAAAGCTTAAGTCCATCTTCGTGCGATCGACCGGCAAGCCGCTTGTCGAGTTGGCCCAGAAGATTTGGGGTCTTGCCCGGGCCGACATTACCCTCAAGAAGCCGCAGGGCGAGATGTATTCCGTTGGATTGCCCGAAGCTGTGGCGGAGTACGGCGAAGAGGAATTTATTAAAAAGTCGTCCAATGATCCTTCAGTCCTCATCGCGGTGCTCGGTAAGATGGCCGCGCGACTGCCCAAGACTCTCGTGCTGATCATCGATCAAGGGGAAGAGGTCATCACCTTGAAACCTGACAAGGGCGATGACGCGCCCGCCCAAAACTTTTTCCGCTTCGTTGAGCTCTTTAGTCAGACAAAGTACGACCTCAAGTTGGTGATCGCACTTAGAACGGAGTTTTACGGACGCTTCGTCGCTAAGATGCCGCAGGCGCAACCTGGTTCACGCCAGGTTATGCATTACTTGCTCGACGATCTGACGAAAGAGCAGATCGTGCGCGCGATAGAACGGCCGACCTCTGAAGAATGCATTGAGGGCTTCGGCGTGCCGTTCAAGCATTACCGGTTTAAATATGGAAAGGGGCTGCCGGAAAAGATCGCCGACGATTTGCTTTCAAAGAAACTGGCTGGCGGCATTCTGCCCGTAATGCAAGTCGTATGCGATACCCTGTATCAAAGCACGAGGACGGAGGCGGCCAGGCAGGGTGCCGCCGATGATGACCGCGAATGGGAAATCACCGAGGCCGCCTATCGCGTTTTGGGAAGCATCGAGGACCAAGTCGAGAAGAGCCTCAACGCCACGTTAGCTCAATGGTGTCGCGACAATAGCATTACATCGGAGGTGGAGATTCAGAAAGAAATCGACCGCTGGAAAGATGTCCTCGCTCAGCTGGCCGGTTCGCAGTCAGATGGTACTGTAACAACAGATGTTGTCACAGCGGATGAGCTCAAGCGGATGGCAACTGATGCTGGATGCCGGATAAGCTTTGAAAAAACGATGACCCACCTGGTAAGCCCGGATGTTCGTATCCTTCGTAGTACCGAATTCGTCGGTAGCAGGAGTGAAATGATCGTGCGCTACAGTCTCGGCCACGACGCCATCGGGCTGGTGCTTTACCGTTGGAAGGTGGCAAAAAAAGAAGTCGCCGATGCACTTGGCACCATCCGCAGCCGGCTGAGGGCTTTGGGGTTCGTCGTCTTTTCGCTGTGTGTCGTCTGGATATTGATTTCGTGGATAGGGTTCAAGAACTACGGCTTTGATTACGGCAGTTGGTTTTGGACGTTGGTTTTCTACGCAGTGTTTTTCATCCTGCTTTCCTATGTCTCAAAGCTCCCGGCCTTTGATCGCATGTTTTATAGCGTTCTCATGCTTTACTCGTCGTTCTTTCCGAAAAAGAGTTTACAACAATTGATGAAGGACCGCACATTCGCCGAAATGCTTCGGCGCAACCCAAGCCTAATGGAACGGTTACAAAAATCGTTCGAGAAATCATAGTTGCAGAATTCTGAATCCGCAGGGATCGCGTCGGTGCTTGCCTGTCGCCCCCGAGCTTTCGCATGCTCGGATTCATGCGCACATGGATTCAATCAACAATACGAGGCCGGATGACTCTGGCCATTTTCACGGCGGCGATGACGATGGCGGCTGGATGGGCCGTGCTGCACAAAGTTGACGCAGCCCCACCCGAAACCAAAACGGTCATCGGGCCGGTGCGAAACATCGTCCTCCCAACCCGCAAAGATCAATTGCCCTACAGCGATGCGGTCCTGTCCGGTAACACGCTCTATCTGGCTGGACGCATCGGCATCGATCCCGAAACCGGCAAACCGCCGGCCGAAGTGGAAAAGGAAATCCGTTTCCTGCTCGACGGAATGAAGACCACCCTGGCAGCGGCGGACCTGACCATGGACGATCTCGTTTCCGTCCAGGTATTTTGTCCCGACCTCTCGTTGTACGACAAGTTCAACGACATTTACCGCACCTACTTCACGAAGGATTTTCCGGCGCGCGCTTTCATTGGCTCGGGACCACTTTTGCGCGGAGGCCACTTCGAGATGCAGGGAGTCGCGGCGCGGCGTTAGGGCGCGGTCCGGTTGCGACGAGAACTAACGCTTCTAGAATCTGGTGCGCGGATGTGAACGCAGACGCGTTCACGAAATGCCCGATCGTAAATCACACGCGCCCGTTCCTCCGTATGAGGCCGCGCGATCTGAACGGCCGACGACGTCGGAAGGCACCCTGGAACGGCCGCCGAAACACGACCCGTACGCGGCGTTTCGAATTTCGGCCTTCAGGTTCTACACCGCGGGCAATCTGATTTCCGTCGTCGGCCGGCTGATGTTCATCGTCGCCGTGGAATGGGAGATGTATGCGCGGACCCATTCGGCGACGGCGCTGGGATTGGTGGGATTGGTGATCGCGTTGCCGGTGGTGTTGTTGTCGTTGCCGGCCGGGATTGTGGCGGACCGTTTCCCGCGGAAACGCATCGTGCTCGTGAGCCAGGCGTTGAGCGCCGTCTGTTCGCTCGCCCTGGCTTTTGTTTCCTGGAACCACCTCAACATCCCGGCGTCAGGCGCGCTCCGGGCCGGAAATCAGTTTCTGTTTTCGATCGCCACCATCTTCGAGCGCCACACTTATTTCCATTTCGACGATCTCTCGATCCCGCTCATCTACCTAATTCTGCTCATCGCGGCGACGGGCCGCACGTTCGGTTGGGCCGCGCGCAGCTCGTATTTTCCGCAGCTCGTTCCGCGCGAAGTTTTCGCGAACGCCGTCACCTGGAACAGCAGCGTGTTCCAGATTGGCTCCGTCGTTGGCCCGGCGCTCGGCGGGTTGCTCATCGTCCGTGCGGGTTTTCCGTTCATCTACGCGCTGGACGCGGCCTGCGCGTTTTCGTTTTTCCTGCTCGTCCTGCCAATCCGGAGCAGCGATCGCGGGAGCAGCAGCGAACGCAACGCCTGGCGGAGCCTCATGGAAGGCCTGCGTTTTATTCGCGGCAAGCAGGTCGTGCTCGCGACCATTACCCTCGACATGTTCGCGGTCTTCCTCGGCGGCGCGACCGCGCTCCTCCCGATCTTTGCCGACCAAATCCTGCACTGCGGACCGATCGGGCTCGGCTGGATGCGCGCGGCGCCGGGGATCGGCGCGTTCATCATGGCCCTGTTGATCGCTTACCTGCCGCCGATGAAGCATGCCGGCAAGATGCTGCTCTGGTGCGTGACTGGGTTCGGCCTGGCCACGATCGTTTTCGGATTGTCCCGTTACCTCTGGCTGTCCCTCGTCATGCTCTTTTTCACCGGCGTGTTCGACAGCGTAAGCGTGGTGATCCGCCACACGTTGCTCCAGCTCGTCACGCCCGACACGATGCGCGGCCGGATCTCCGCGGTGAACAACATCTTCATCGGGACTTCGAACGAGCTGGGCGCGCTCGAATCGGGATTAACGGCGGCGCTCTTCGGTCCCATCATCTCCGTCGTGGCCGGCGGAATCGGCACGATCCTCGTCGTCCTCGGTGTTTCCTGGGTTTGGCCCGAGACGCGGAAGATTGGCGCGCTCGACAAGAATTTGCGTTAACGGAATCGGCCCGCGAATCCGCGCGAATGGACGCGAATTAACTGACTTCCAAGAATCATTCGCGTAGATTCGCGTTATTCGCGGGTTCAAATGAAAATCGCTGCTGCTCAGATCGCGTGCGCGCTCGGTGACGTCGGCGCAAACCTGAACAAGATGCGCGACTTTTCCGCGCGCGCGAAAGCGCAAGGCGCGGAGCTAATCCTTTTTCCCGAAGCGGCTGACACCGGCTACTCGATGCCGATCATCCAGAGCGCGGCGACGCCGTGGACGGAAGGCGCCGTCCCCGCGCTGCGAAAAATGGCGAAGGAGTTTTCGCTCACGATCGTTGCCGGCGTGTCGGAGCGAGAAGGCGACTCCGTTTACAACTCGCAGGTGTTCATCACCCCGAACGGCGAACTCGCCGCGAGTTACCGCAAGACTCATCTCTTCGCTCTCGGACCGAACGACGAAAGGTCCTGTTACACGCCGGGCGACAAGTTCGTCAGCGTGGCGGCGGACGGGTTCAATTTCGGACTGAGCATCTGTTACGATCTGCGATTCCCGGAAGTCGCACGCGCCCTCGCGCTGGAACACGACGCCAACGTCCTGCTTGTCTCGTCCGCCTGGCCGCTCCCGCGCGTCGCCCATCTCCGAGCGCTCGCCATCGCGCGCGCGATCGAAAACCAGAGCTACCTCATTCTCGCCAATCGCAGTGGAATAGACGCCGGCGTCACCTGCTGCGGCACGTCAGCGATCATCGATCCGTCGGGCGTGGTTTTGGCGTCGACCTCGGAGGATGCCGAGGAATTGCTCATCGCTGACATCGACGCGGAAACTATCGCGGGCCTGCGCGCCAAAATGCCGGTGTTCGCCCATCGGCGAACGGATCTTTACGCGGCGCGCTAGAAGGCGGCGTGGAATCCGATTCGCGCGTAAGGCGCGCCGCCATCCTGGTGGTAGCGGACCTGCGTGCGATGGAAATCAAAATTCCGGTACGGAATGTAGCCGCCTTCCAGGGAAAACTTGACCGCGGTCGACAACTTCCACTCCAGCCCGCCGCCGACTCGCAATTCTTCGTAGCTGACCGACGCGTGGTTCAACGACGTGTCGCCACGCAAGGTGCCGAAGTTTTTTTCCACCCGGTAAGCGCTCAGCCGCGCATCGGCGCCCGCGAAGAACAGCAGATGACCATTCGGCTCGTACTCGAGGCGCGGCGTTGGCGCGACCGCGTTCAGGGTCCATTGCGGCGCGAATTTCCACCGAACGCCGCCGCCGGGCAGGACCGGAGTCTGGCGCAACGCGTCCACGCCGATGCCGAAGACGAACTGGAGGTTCGAACTGTAAATGTAAGTGCCGCCGATGATGAACGGCACGTTGAAGGTGTCCCGGCCGAAGTCGTCAAAGTCGGTGCCGTAGAAACCGGGCTGCGCTTCGATCCGGATCAGGAACGAGTCGGAGAATTCGGTGTCGAGCCCGATGATCAGCGCGGTGGAATGAAGCTTGTCGGGGATGGCCGCGTTGCCGCCGAAGCTAAAGGAATAGCGTTCCGTCTGCAGACCGAGGCGCAGGATTCCGATCTTTGTCATCGGCGTCAGGACAAATCGGACCAGCGCCTGGGTTTCGTGGAAATCGCTGATGACCATGTCGCCGCGCTCGCCCCGTTGCACGCTGCCTTCCCCGACGTAGGTGCCTTCGGCGTCGAACTCGAACGGGAAGGACGATTGCGCTTCCACCAGCGCCACCTCGTTGTCCTTGTTTGAAGTCGAAAAGGTTTCGACTTGAACGGCGAACGCTCGGCTGCCCGCAAACGCGAGGCAGAACGCGACAAGGCTGGTGGCAATTTTCATGGGTTCCGGAAAAACGGTGCCGGCCAGATTGCCTAGCGGACCGGCCCGGTGTCACGCCGAAAGAGCGCAGAGGCCTTCGAAATATCGCGCATCATGGCGGATTCCGAGGCGACCCGCTCGATGCCATGGAGGGAAGCGACCGAGGCCGAGGAGATAAAATCGCCCCGCCAGACGAGCGTGGCCGGCCGTCCGCCGACGTCCACCGGCCACATTTGGTAGAGAGTGAGCCCGGCGTAATAGCCGCCGCTCGCGTAGTAGAGGGCGTCGGCCGCCTGGAAGGTCCCGTTCGACCCGGACCGGCGGTAGGAAGCGCCGAGGGTGAGAACGCCTTGTTCGTCCGCGGTCAGCAATTCCCAATACTGCTCGCCCTTCCCGCTGAGCACGCCCGAGAACCGGCCGCTGACTTTATCGTTCGCCCCGAGTAACGAGTTCAGCTCTTCGGAGGGCCGGATGTTCTGGCCCGTGTGATCGTAAGAAGGTTGCGACGCACGGCCGGAACGCGCCCGCGCGCTCAAGACCTCCGCCCAGGCCGCCGCGATCGGACCTGCCATGGTGCTGCCACTCAGCCCCGCGAATCGTTTTTCTTCCTCTTTGCTGATCTGAAGATCGGGCGAGACCTTTACCGTTGCGCTGACGAGCGACTGCACCGCGCTATTATTCGGCGCGCTGCTCAACCGCGAGAAACTGGACGCCGTGGGTGAACCCGGAAGATCGGAATGGATGAGGACCTTCAATTCGGAATGGCGGGCCGGGTTCCATTGCCGGAGGGATTCGCTGACCCGGGCGGGAACTCCGGCCACGACGAAGCACGCCTGGGCCGAGATGAAACGGCCGCTGAGCGCCGGTCCATGCGCGACTTTCGGTTCGCCCTTGGCGAGCTCGGCGACATTCACGTTGTTGAACACCGAGAAGCTGGCCAGTTCCGCGGCGGGATCGGCGGCCGCGGCCTGGGCGACGGCCAGCGCGGCCAGGCAGAGAAAAGAAAAAATGCGCATGATTTTTGGACGGGGCGAAAGCACAATGCTTCAGCCGATTCTGATTTCCATTTGGAAGAAGGGACATCTATCCCATAGTGTTTCGGTTGCAAGGAATGTGGGAGCCGCTGCGACTCGTGGGGGCGCAAAGGCCCTCGCCCCTCCCACTTTTTGAGATCCCATGAGCGAACCGGCCATCCTTCTCGACCGCCTCAGCAAGTCGTACGGCGACACCGACGCCGTCTGCGACCTTTCGCTGACCATTGCGCCGGGCACGATCTTCGGGTTCCTGGGCGCGAACGGCGCCGGCAAGACGACCACCATCCGTATGCTCTGTGGCCTGGTCCATCCCACCAGCGGCAGCGCGCAGATTGCCGGGATGGACGCCTGGCGCGAACGCCATCAGGCCCGCACCCGATTCGGTTACGTAGCGCAACGGTTCAGTCTCTACCGCGACCTGACCGTCGAAGAAAACATCCGCTTTTTCGGCGGGGCCAGCCGCGTCCCGCGAAGCGAATTGCCGGAGCGGCTCGATCGCCTCCTGAAATTGACCGACCTCGAGAAAAAACGCCACGCCATGGCCGGCCAGCTTTCCGGCGGCATGCGCCAGATGCTGGCGATGTCGTGCGCGCTCGTCCACGATCCGCCGCTGCTGTTCTTGGACGAGCCGACTTCGGGTCTCGACCCGGTCCATCGCCAGCAAATCTGGGATTTGCTCTACGATCTCGGTAACCGCGGCATCACGATTTTCGTCACGACCCATTACATGGATGAAGCGGAGCGCTGCACCGAAGTCGGGTTCATCGAGCAGGGTCGGCTCCTGGCGAAAGCGCCGCCGCGCGGATTGAAGGAGAGTTTCCAGGCGAAGCTGCTCGAGATCGATGTCGCGCCGGTCATGCCCGCGCTGGTCCGGTTGCGCGAAGTGCCGGGAATTCTTGGCGTCTCGCTCCGCAGCGGGAGCCTGCGCCTTTACGCGGTCGATGCCGAGAAGCTGGTCGAAAAATGGCGATCGAGCTGGCCGTTCGACGACCTGGAATGGCGAGGACATCGCTGGGTCGAACCCGACATGGAAGATGTTTTCACCGCCTACTCGCAGGGTTACAGCACATTGCTGAAGCCGACCCAATCATGAATCGCACTTCGCTGAGCGCCATCCTGAGCGTCGCTTACAAGGAGTTCCTCCACATTTACCGCGACCGTCGCGTCCTGATTTTGCTGCTCATTCTGCCGCCCGTGTTCACCCTCGTGTTCGGCCACGCGTTTGAGGCGGGTGAGCTGAAAAACGTGCCGGCGTTGCTGATCAATCGCGATCAAACCGAACGCGCGGAGCGTTTCATGGAATTGATCCTGGCCAACAAAACGTTCGCGTGGCAAACGCAGCCGCCATCGATCGCGAACGAAGCGGACCTGCTCGGCCATGGCGTGCAAGCGGCGCTGATTGTTCCGAAAGGATGGAGTGACAGCGTCGCGACCGGCGCCCCAATGCCGTTGACGCTTTACCTCGACGGGAGCGACACGAACACCTCCGAGCAAATCCAGGGCGCCGTCCAGAAAACGCTCGGCGATTTCCAACTGAGCGAACGCCAGGTCATGATCGATGCCCTGCCCGAGAACGTGTTCGATCTCGCGAAGAAGCTCCCCGTCGAGGTCCGGAAACAATTCACCTCGATGATGGAACCGTGGACGACCGCCCCCAAAATTCTCTACAACCCGCAGAGCCGGTTCATTGATTACGTCGTGCCCGGCGTCATCGGGCTGATCCTGCAATTGATCACCGTCACGCTCATGGCCTGCACGCTGGCGCGCGAACGGGAAGCCGGGACGCTCTTCCAGTTAATGGTGACCGCGTTGCGCCGGCGCGAGATCGTGCTCGGAAAAGTGTTGCCCTACCTCGCGATCTCCATCGTGCTGATTCTGTTCATCATTCTCCTCACGGCCTGGCATTTCCAGGTGCGGTTCCACGACTGGGGCGCGCTTGCCGCGATCTGTTTCCTGTTCCTCCTCTGTTCGCTCGGGCTCGGGTTGCTCATCTCCGCCATCTCGCGCACGCAGACGCAGGCGATCCAGTTCTCCGTCTTCTTTCTTCTGCCGGTGTTCGTGCTCTCCGGAGCGTTCGCGCCCCTGGAGCAGCTGCCCCAGGCCATTCGCTACATCTCCGAATTATTTCCGCTCACCCATTTCTGCCGCGCCTTTCGCCTGGTGAACCTTTACCGGGCCGGCTTCGAATTTTACGCCGCGGATTTGATCACGCTGTTCGCCGGCGTGGTGATTACTTTCGTCGGCGCCGTGTTGCTCCTGCGCCGGATCGAGCAGTGAAACTCAGAACTTCGCCTTGAACTCGAGGCGGAGATACGGCGCGCCGTCGGCTTCGTATTTCACGTCGGCCCGGTGGAAATCGAACTGGCGCTCGATCGCGTAACCGGCGCCAAGGTCGAATGAAATGTTGTCGCGGGGCGAGTAGATCACCCCGCCGCCCACTCGATACTCAGAGTAATCGACCTGCGCGCCGTTGAGCCTGGCAGGAATGATCGCGTTGTTCCGATCGGTCCGGAAAGAGCCGCCGGTCAATTGACCGCCCACCCAGAAATCCCATTTGTCGTTCGGCGAATAAATCACGCGCGGTTCCGGCAACATTCCGACGATTTTCCATTGGTCGTTCGGCTCCCAGATCAGGCCCGCGAGCGGGATCACCGGAAAACGGCCGCGAAGAAAGGCGGCGTTCGCGCCGGTGAAAAAGTAGAGATGATCGGGCTGGAGAACCCAAATCCGTCCGAGCGTGATGGGCACGTCAAAGGCCGCGGTGTCGAAATCGTTCTGGGTGTAGATGCCCGGCTTGATCTGGATGAACGCGCCGACGTCGTCGTTGTGCATGTAGTCGATGCCGATGACGGCCGCCGCGCTTTGCAGATGATCGGGCACCGGAGCGCCCGTGCTGCTGAACTCGAATCGATCGTAGGCGACCCCCAGATGGAGATAGAGATGGCCGCTCAGGAAGAAGCGGTGTCCGTAGCCGAACGAAAATTGAGCGGCGGATTGCTCGCCGAAACTGCCATGGCGATTGAGGTCGCTCTCAAAAACGTAGCTCGATTCGATCTCGACAATGTCCAGTGAAACGGCCGTGTTCCCCGCGTTGTCGACCCGGCGGACGACTGCCTGCTGGGCGTGGCTCCAGCCGGCCAAAGCCAAAAGCAGAAACGCAGCGCAAAACAGGGAGCGGGTCGAGTATCTCATCGGCAGGGATCGTAGCTGATTCGGGTGCCGGAAGAAAACGGATTTGTCGGCGAGCATTATTTGTTGTTCAAAGGCCGGGTGAAGAAGGCCATCGACCATCTGGCCGCGAGCGATCCACGGTTCGCCGCGCTGATTTCCCGGTGCCGCCGGTTCGACGTGGCGGCGAACGAACTCGTCCGGCCGTTTGACGCCCTGGCGGAATCGATTGCCTACCAGCAGTTGAGCGGGAAAGCCGCCGCCACCATCTGGGGCCGCGTCCGCGCTCTCTACGGCAAACGCAAATGGCTCGATCCCGCCGCCGTTCTCAAGACGCCGGACGAAAAGTTGCGCGCCTGTGGGCTCTCGGGCAGCAAGACCGCGGCGTTAAAAGATCTCGCCGCGAAAACGCTCGACGGCACCGTTCCGTCGCGGCGTGAGCTCGTCCGGATGACGGACGAGGAAATCATCGAGCGGCTGACAAAGGTTCGCGGCATCGGGCGCTGGACGGTCGAGATGTTGTTGCTCTTCGATCTGGGACGGCTCGACGTCTGGCCGGTGGCCGACTACGGGGTGCAGAAAGGTTTCGCGAAAACTTTCGGGAAACGAAAACTGCCCACGCCCAAACAGTTCATGAAGATCGGTGAGAAATGGCGGCCGTACCGGTCCGTGGCGGCCTGGTATTTTTGGCGGGCGCTGGACGCGCCGGACAAGGAAATAAAGAGCCGGTTCGACTGACGTTGTCCTGCGTCGCTCCAATCAGAGCGTCACGATTGACTTGGCTTTCGGGGTTCGGTAGAACGGCCTCCGATGATCCATATCGCACGCGACGGCGCGAAGCTCGGTGAGTTTACTCTCGAGCAGGTGCGCGAGGGGCTGAACTCAGGACAATTCCGGGCGACCGATTTGGGTTGGCAGTCCGGCATGACCGAGTGGCGGCCGCTCACCGAACTCGTCGGCTCGACCGCGGCACCTCCTCCGGTCACGGCGCTGCTCGCGGTCGCGCCGGCGCCTGCTGCCGGAACTGGCTTGCCCTGGGAGAACCGCCAGCAGATCGGTCTCGTCAAAGCGTGGCTCGACACCGTCAGCCTGTTGATTGCGAGACCGGGCGACGCGTTCGCGATGATGCGGCCGGAAGGCGGAATGATGGACCCGCTCCTCTTCGGCCTGATCGGCGGCTGCGCGGGGTCGATCGTTTCGATTCTGTTTCAGGCGCTGTTGCGGCTGGTCCCCGGCTTCGGCGGGCGGGACGATTTCTTCAGTCTGTTTGGGATCAGCCAGTGGGCTTTTTTTATTATCTACGCGGTGCTGTCGCCGTTGCTCGTGGTGGTGGGTTTGTTTTTGGCCAGCGCGCTTCTCCATGTGTGCCTGATGCTGGTGGGCGGCACGAACCGGCCTTTCGAAACCACTTTTCGCGTGGCCTGTTTCACCGCCGGGGCCGCCAATTTGTTTTCGATGATTCCTTTCTGCGGCAGCTTCGTCGCGGCCATTTACACCATCGTCCTGGAATGCATCGGCTTGAGCCGCGCCCATCAAACCACGACCGGCAAAGCGCTGATGGCGATCTTCCTGCCGCTGATCGTTTGCTGCGGCGTCTCGATCATTTTGGTGATCGTGCTTGGGGGATTCGGCGCGCTTTTGCACAAGCATTGAGGCGGGCGCGAGCGGGCCCGGCTTTTCTAGACGATGCGTTTTGTCTGGCGACGAATTCCGCCGGAGAGCTTCAATCACGAGTTGGTCTGGCTCGCGGTTTCGGCCGCGGCGCTGGTGGGCGGCGCGGTTTGGTTGCGCCTGGGTTTGCCCACCCTGCGCTGTCCTTTCCTGGCCGTAACGGGATCTCCCTGCCTGACCTGCGGCGCGACGCGATGCGCGATTGCGCTCTTTCACGGAAACTTCGCGACCGCCTGGCAATGGAACCCGCTGGCGTTCGTCGCGCTTTGCGGCGTGGCCGTGTTCGATCTCTACGCCGCGGTCGTGTTGCTCGCCCGGCTGCCGCGGCTGCGGCTCATTGATTGGACGGCGCGGGAAAAGAACGCCGCTCGAATCGGCGCGATCGCGCTCATCGCGGTGAACTGGATTTATCTTCTCGCGCACCGCGGCCGTTTCTAGCGAGCTACGAAAATCCGGCTCCGGTTCCCTGAAATCAGACCAGGGCCTCGAAGCTCCTATGCAGGGCGCGCTCCACGCTCTTCGCGCTGCCGGGTTCGATTTCGTAAGGCACCGACATGAGGCGCAAAGCGAATGGAATTAGCGCGCTCGTTTCCGGAGGGGGCTGGACTGCGCCGATATTGCCGCCGCTAATTTTTCCGAACCGCAACGACTCAAAAACCAGCTCGGCGCCCTCGGTCGCTCCCCAGCGCAACGTCGGATCAGCGCCGATCGCTTTCCGCGCTTTGGTTTCCAATTGGATATCGTGCAGGACGATCCAGCCTTCCCGCCGGACGGTAGGGCGCGACCTCCAGGAGATCGAGCAGCGGGAGGGGATGCTGATGGTCGGCGTCAATGAAGACAGTTTCGAGTTCGCCCGGCCGCCGCGTCTCGGCTCGCTCCGGTGTTCTTCCCTTGCTCGTGCTGGCCTCCATCTTTACGGTCGCGCGATGCGCATTCTGGTCACGGGCGGAGCCGGGTTCATCGGCTCGCATCTGGTCGAGAAGTTACTCGCGACCGGCCACGAAGTCTCGATCCTCGACGATTTCAACGACTTCTACGACCCGCAGATCAAGCGGGCAAATATCGCCGCCGTCGCGGGGGACGTTTCCATTCACCGAATCGATTTGCGGGACAGCGCCGGGGTGAACCTGCTTTTTCACCGGGAAAAATTCGACGCCATCGTGCACCTGGCCGCGCGGGCCGGCGTGCGGCCGTCCATCAGCCAGCCGCAGCTTTATTACGACACTAATGTGAGCGGCACCCTCCATTTGCTCGAGGCGGCGCGGCATATCGGGATCGAACGCTTCGTCTTCGCTTCGAGCTCGTCGGTCTACGGAATCTGCAAGGAGGTCCCGTTCTCGGAAGATTTCAATCTCACCCAGACGATCAGCCCTTATGCCGCCACCAAGGTCGCCGGCGAATTTCTTTGTTCGACCTACTCGCACCTTTACCAGATGCGTATTGTGGCGCTGCGTTTTTTCACCGTCTACGGCGCGCGCCAACGGCCCGATCTCGCCATCCACCAGTTCACCCGGAAGATCGACGCCGGCCAGCCGATCGACCAATTTGGCGACGGCACAACCCGCCGGGATTACACCTACATCGACGACATCATCCACGGCGTCACCGCCGCGCTCGATTATAACGGCCCGCTCTACGACCTCTTCAATCTCGGCGAGAGCGAAACGATCCAGCTGAAAGAACTGATCGCGGCGATCGAAAAGGCGCTGGGCAAAAAAGCGAAGATCAATCAACTCCCCGAACAACCCGGCGACGTCCCGCTGACCTGCGCCGACATTTCCAAAGCGCGAAGACTTCTCGGCTACAATCCGACGACGAAGTTAGGTGAGGGGTTGCCGAAGTTCGTCGATTGGTTTTTGAGTAACCGGAACCGGTGATCCGATCGATCCCGGCTACTACCGCCCTTGCAATCGGCCCTTAAACAGCCATAATTCCCGCAGATGTCGGGAATGTTCTTCGTCAACCCGGGCGTCCGCGTTTCACCACGAGACAGAGTTTCTCACGGCCGAGTCCTGTCGGTTCTGTTTCGTCGGTTCATTGGTGCGGACCGCCGTTGCTTGCGAATGGGTTCCCGCTTCTACGTGGCGGAGTTTCCTTTGGCGCGGCTGATTGTTTACCGGGTCCTGCTCTTTTTACGGGGTGGGAACACGACGGGTTCGCCGGCCAGGGACTGTGTCCCGCAATGCGGGACGCTCCGCCCATTTAACAACTGGGTAAAACCTGAGGATCAATATGGCATCTTATCAAAATGGGAGGAACGGCCGGCGTTCGCGCGGCGGCTCCCGCAGACGGGGGGACAACCAAAACCGCTCCCGGCACCAGAACGCGCCCTCCCGCGCTCCGGTAAAAAAATCGCTGCTCCAGCGATTCATGGACCTTTTCACCGGCGGCGGGGCAAAGCCCGCGGCGCGACCGGTGCCACGAGAGCAGCCACCGGCCCGCAGCAATGGCGCGGAGCTGAGCTCCCGGCCTTCGCGTAAACCGGAAGCGGTCGAAGTAACGACGCCCCGGCTTTATGTCGGGAACCTGTCGTTCGACGCGACGGAGAGCGACCTGTTCGAGCTCTTCAACGGTGTCGGGGCGGTGCAAAACGCCGAGGTCGTCACCTATCGCCACAACCAGCGGTCGAAGGGTTTCGCCTTCGTCCAGATGAACACCGTCGACGAAGCAAAGCGCGCCGTGGAGGAATTGCACGACAAGGAATTCCTCGGCCGCAAGCTGGTGGTGAGCGGCGCGAAATCGAGCGAGCATCATTCGGCGAACTGACGAACGAGTTCTTGAATCACGAAACCGGGAGACGCGGTCATGGCCGCTCTCCCGGTTTTTTGTTCGGCGTGAATAGCAGTGCAGCTTCAAGGGGCGGCGATTTGAAATCGCCGTCTTCGTTCGGCGGTTTCAAACCGCCGCTCCTTGTTCCTTGATGACGCGCGTCTTCTTCATCGTAGGACCCACAGCCGTTGGGAAATCGGAGATTGCTGCGGACGTCGCTCACCGCCTTGGCGCGGAAGTCCTCAGCGCGGACGCCTTCCAAATCTATCGCGGGCTCGATCTGCTCACGGCGAAACCGAATCGCGAAACCCTGGCAAAAGCGCCTCACCACCTCATCGGCGCCGTGCCGCTCAGCGACGAGATGAATGCCGCGAAATTCCGGGACGCGGCAGAACCGATCCTTGGCGGCGGAAAACCCGTCATCGTTGTCGGCGGGACTGGCCTCTACATCAAGGCGCTTACTCACGGCCTCGCCCCGCTGCCCGCCGCCAATCCGCAACTCCGCGACAAACTCGAGCGAACTACGACCGAAGAACTGCTCCGAAGCCTCCGCGCGCTCGATCCTGTCGCCGCGAACAAGGTCGATTCCCAAAATCGCCGGCGGCTCATCCGTGCGGTCGAAGTTTGCCTGCTAACCGGCCAGCCGTTTTCCGCGCAACGAACGGAGTGGAACCGTAGCCCAGGCATCTTGCCTGTGGGGCGAATAGGCGTCTCGCCTGTTCCTTGGAGCGGGCAGGATGCCCACTCTCCCCACAGGCAAGATGCCTGTGCTACCGCAAACGGCGTCCTGCTCGAACGCGACCGGGCCGAGCTCTACGCGCGTATTGACCAAAGAGTGAAGGAAATGTTCGCGTCCGGCGTCGTCGAAGAAGTGGGTCACGCCAAAAACATCGGCGCCACGGCCGCCCAGACGCTCGGCCTTCGTCAAATTCGCGCCCTCATTGCCGGCGAAATTTCCGAGGCGGAATGCGTCGCGCAGATCCAGCAGGCGACCCGGCGTTACGCCAAAAGGCAGTTGACCTGGTTCCGCCGCCAAACTAATTTTCCGTCGCTGAACCTTTCCGCGCACGATCCTGCTGATTCCGTCGAGCTCATCTCGCAAAGTGCGTCGCGCGTCTTCGCTCGTGGATGATTGAAATTAGTCCGAAGCAAAAACAGGAGCGCGCGCTCCTGATCGGTCTCGAGCAGGAAGGCGTCTCGAAGTGGGACCTGCGCGATTCGATGGAAGAACTGGCCGAGCTGGCCAATTCCGCCGGCGCGGAGGTCGTGAACACCGTCACCCAGAAACTCCAAAAGCCGACGGCGCCCTATTACATCGGCAAAGGGAAAGCCGAGCTCATCAAGGAATCGTTCAAAGACCAGCACGTCACGTCGGTGATCTTCGACGACGAGCTTTCGCCGGCGCAGGGACGCAACCTGGAGAACCTGCTCTCGCGAAAGGTCCTCGATCGCACCCAGCTCATTCTCGATATTTTCGCGCAGCGCGCCCGGAGCCGGGAAGGCCGGTTGCAGATCGAGCTCGCGCAATTGCAGTATTTGCTGCCGCGCCTGACGCGAATGTGGACTCACTTGTCGCGGCAGACCGGCGGCATTGGAACGCGCGGCCCCGGCGAAACGCAGTTGGAAGTCGATCGGCGCCGCGTCCAGGAACGAATTGCGCGTCTCGAGCGCGATCTGGAAGGCGTGCGCAAAGTTCGTTCGGTCCAGCGCCAGGGGCGAAAGCGTCATCAATGGCCGGTCGCGGCGGTCGTCGGCTACACCAACGCCGGCAAATCGACGTTGTTGAATCTTTTGACCGGCGCCGACGTCGTCGCCGAAAATAAACTGTTTGCCACGCTCGATCCGACGACGCGCAGCCTGACGTTGCCGAACCGCCAGCGCCTTCTCCTCACCGATACCGTCGGTTTCCTGCGCAAACTTCCGCACACCCTGATCGAATCGTTCAAGGCCACGCTCGAGGAAGTGGTCGAGGCCGACCTGCTCATTCACGTTGTCGATCTCAGCCATCCGCGCGTGGACGAGCACATCGAAGCCGTCGATACCGTGGTGAAGGAGCTGGGCGCTTTCGGAAAACAGACGCTTATGGTCTTCAACAAAATCGACGCGTTGACCGACAACAATTTGATCGACGTTTACACGAAGAAATTCCCGGGCAGCGTCGCGATCTCGGCGCGGAAAGGAACGGGTGTGTCGGAACTTGTCCAGGCGCTGGAAGACGAACTGGGCGCGTGGCGGCTGCGATCGCGTTTCCGGATTCCGCAGAGCGAAGCGGGATTGATCGCGGAGATTCACCGCGTGGGGCACGTCCTCGAGTTGCGTTACGAGGGCGAGTTCGCCGAGATCGTCGCGCACACGCCGCCGGAACTGCAGCAAAAGCTGGCTCCCTTCGCCAACTAGTCGCGCTCGTGTTGACCTCCCTCCGCAAGCTCGTCATCGGAATTATCGGCGGCACCGTCCTGGCGATCGGCGTCGCGCTGATCGTGCTGCCGGGTCCGGCGTTCCTTGTCATCCCGATTGGGCTGGCCATTCTCGCCACGGAATTTGCCTGGGCGGGCCGCGCTCTCGCGCGGGCGAAGGGGTTGATCCGAAAAGGACCCGTGCCGGGGAAAGCGACGCGATGACGGTGCGTGAACGCGTGGCGGCGTTAGTGAAGGCGCTGCCGAAAGTCTATCCCGACGCGCATTGCGAACTCGATTTCAAGAATCCGCTCGAGCTGCTGGTTGCGACGATTTTGTCGGCTCAATGCACCGACAAACGGGTCAACGCGGTCACGCCCACTCTCTTCGCGAAATACCGAAGCGCGGCGGATTACGCGAAAGCGTCCCCCGCCGCGCTGGAGAAGATGATTCGCTCGACCGGGTTCTTTCGAAGCAAAACGAAAAGCATTCGCGGCGCGACCAGCGCCATCGTGACCGAACACGGTGGTCGCGTTCCGGACACGATGGAGAAGCTGCATGGATTGCCGGGCGTGGGACGCAAAACCGCGAACGTCGTTCTTGGCAACGCGTTTCAGAAGGACGAAGGCATCGTCGTCGACACGCACGTGATGCGGCTTTCCTATCGCTTCCGGATCACGCGCCAAACCGATCCGGAAAAAATCGAGCAGGAGCTGATGAAGCTCGTGCCGAAGCAATACTGGACGAACTGGAGCCACTGGCTGATCTGGCACGGCCGGCGCCGCTGTTTCGCGCGGCGGCCCGACTGTCATCACTGCGAAATTTTCGACCTCTGCCCGAGCGGGAAGCGGTTCATCCACAGCGGCGAAGCGTTGCCGTTGCCGGACGGAAAAGGGAAACCGGCCTAACGAGTCTTCGACTGCGCGGTTTCTTTCAGTTCTTTTACTTCTTCCTTCGCGCCCTCTGCTTTTTTCCGGAGCTTTTCAAATTCCGTCTCGAGTTTCTTGAGCTCATCGTCGGAAAGCTTCTCGAGATCGACGAGCTTGTTCCGAGCGCCGCCGAGCGCGCGAATCAATTCGTCCAGCTTCAAGTGAACGGCCTTCGCGTCGCGGTTCTGGGTGTTCTGGATCAGGAACACCATCAGGAAGGTGACGATGGTCGTGCCGGTGTTGATGATCAGCTGCCAGGTGTCCGAGTAGCCAAAGGCGTGGCCGGTCGCCGCCCAGACTACGATGATCAGAATCGCCACGACGAACGCCCAGGCGCTGCCGAGAACGGACGAAGTTTTGCGCGCGAAAATTCCGAACGCGTCGCGGATCCGGCAAAGCAAATCGCGGTCGTCGCTCGGGCTCTCGGCGTTGTTCCTGCCGTTTTTTCTGGGGCCGTTAGGTTTGTGGTTCGCCATCGCACCTTAAGTTCGCTTGCGCCCGGTGAATTGCGCGCATAGGGGTCTCGAAGTTTGCATCTCAACCTCGACGACGCCTGGTCCGATCTGCCTCCCGATCTGCCGACGGTGGACGCGCGGGATTGGGGGCCGCGTCTCCGTTTCTCCGCGCCGTCCGGTTTGATCGAGCAATTTTTTCGCGAGCACGCCGGACAGTTGCCGCAATTTCTTGTCTACGGCTCCGGGGATTTTCACCACCTCAGCGCTCTCTGGATTCGCCGGGTCGCCGAGCCTTTCGTCCTCGTCTCGTTCGATAATCACCCGGATTGGGATGTGCGGCCGCCGCGCTGGGGTTGCGGGGGCTGGGTGAATCGCGCCCTGGAACTTCCGTCCGTCCAGAAAGTGAGCGTCTGGGGTTGCGGTAATTTTGAATGCTGGTGGCCGAGGCAGTTGTTCGGCAACCGGCGCGCCGAGCGAAGTGGCGAGCTCGAGGTCCACCCCTGGGCCGACGGCGGGCCCGCGGCGCAACAGGATCGGCGGGGAGCGATCCTTCGAGCGAACTGGCGCGCGAAATTCACCCAGTTCGTCCAGGCGCTCGCCGGATCGCCCGTCTATGTCACCATCGATCTCGATTGCCTGCGGTCCGAGGACGCGGTGACGAACTGGGAGCCCGGCCGGTTTGCGGTCGACGACCTCGTTTGGGCCCTGACGCAATTGCGCAGCGGCGGCGCGCGCATCGTGGGCGGCGATATCTGCGGAGCGTTTTCTCCGCCGAACTATGCGCGCGCCAGGCAACGTTTCGCCGCCGAAATGGACCATCCGAAATTCCCGGCGATCGATCTCCCCAGCGCGAGGGTCGTCAATCTCCGCGCCTTTCACGCGCTCTGGCCAATCCTAAGTCATTGAAACCAGCACGACGCCGACGCTGATCAGCGCCGAACCGATAACCAGTTGGAGCGTCAGTTTTTCCCGAAGGGTAACCCCGGCGATAAACGTGATAATGATGACGCCCAGTCCCTGGAACGGATAAATGAAACTCAGGTCGTAGCGTTGGAGCAGGCCGAGGTTCAGAAAAAATTGCGTCGTCATCAGCACGATCCCGATGGCGAAAGGAACGATAACGGCCTTGGAACCAAAGCCGGCATCGGTGTGCGACGACGCCATCGCATGCTTCAGGAACACCTGGCCCGCGGTGTGAGCGACGAGCGCGACGAGCACGATCACCAGCGCGATCGGCGTCATAGTTCCTCCTCGATCCGGGCGATGGGGCGCGCCACCACCGCGAGGCCTAACGACACGAACGCGATCCCGATCCAGCGCAGCGTAACGATGTTCTCGCCCAAAATCAGCCAGCTGCCGAGCGGGACGAAAATGTGGACGGCCTGGGAAATGGGAAACGCGATGGAGAGCGGCAGGTAACGGAGCACGTAAAGCCAGGTGAGAAGGCTCAGGATGACGAAGACGATCGCGATCCAGACGTAAATGGAGCCGAGTCCGGACAGGCCGGTCCACGACCAGCTCGAATTCGGATTCGCCGTTTCGCGTGCGCCGCGTTTCAGGAGGAGCTCGTAGATCGTCACGCAAGTCACGCTGACGGCGAGCGACAGCCAGGGGTTGCGGATTCCGGTTGGTCTAGTGACGGTCGCCATGGAGTTCGGATGCGTTTCGGAAACGCTGCAACACAGGATCGTGCCGCGTCGGTTCGAGGAGCTTCAGGATTGGCGGGAACATTCGGTTCAACAGGGGATTGGTGTGCCGGACGTAAAGGTCGAGTGGAAACAAGGCGCAGCCGAGGTGCAGTTTCGGTTGGTAATTCAACGGGCTGCTCCGGTAGCGCGTCAGTCCTTCCGCGAGCGCCCAGCTCAGGATGTCGCGGAAGGTATGGAAATAAAGATGAAGATCGAGCGCCACGCGGTAATCCAGGCCGAGATAGTCGTCGTAGAAGGTGCCGTTATGCAACAGCGCCACGCTGAAGGCGATCGCCTTCCCGTTCTGGCGCCAGATAAAAAATCGGACTCGCTCGGGCATTCGCCGGCCAAGGCTCGAAAGATATTCTTTGGTCAGCCGTTCGAACTTCATCGGTGAACGTTCGTGGACCTGGAGGTAGAGCGGATAAACTTCGTCGACGTGCGGGGTGAGGTCGGAGACGACTTCGAGATCGATTGGTTCGGCGCCGGCAATTCTCCGGAATTTTCGCCGCAGATCTTTCCGGGTCGAAGCTCCCAGCGTGGTGAGGTAGTGCTCGAAATCGCGGAAGGCGAGCGCGAGCTCCGTCATCGGCATGCTGGGAATCCGGGTGTAATCGTTGCCCGCGAATTTCCAGAGCGTTTCGCGATAGCTTGCCGGGAAATCTTTGAAAACGACCAGGGAAGCTTTCGACCGGCGCGCGTAAATTTCCAGGACCTGATAGAGGGCGTTCGCGACCCATTCTTCGTCTTCGAGCGAGCATAAGGACAAGTGGCCTTCGCCGGCGGCGTTGCCCACGATGAGCAGGCGCATCGTAAGAAAGCGGGGGAACCGGCGCCTGATTTTCTGCACGGCTTTGGCCAGTGCCGGAATTCCTTCCACCAGGTTTTGCTGGACAAAGAAGACCGGCTGGATCGCGCGCACTTTGCCGGCCCGATCTTCGAGCGAGAGATAATGATGCTCGAAACTGGGGCCGAGCGTATCGGCCACGATTTCATAGAAACGATGGTCCTTGGCTTTGCCCGCGAACGCGTGCGTCCATGCCTCCGTGCCGGCGAGGTCGGCGCGCGACAAAACACGCGCAACGCCGTCGTGAAAAGGAATCGTATTCTCGGGCTGCATCGCGCAGGTCGCTTCGCCAGGCGACGCGGCTACGCCTTTGGCTCGGCTGTTTCGATCTTCAAAACGCCGCTGCGAATGTGCAGGTCGCGTTGCGGATTCGGGATCTCGATCCCGGCCTCGCGCAGTTTCTCTTCGATGGCGAAATTCAGGTCGCTCTTGAATCGGCTCGGCCGGTGACTCATCTCGCTGCTCCAGACCACCAGCTCAAAGTTGATCGAGCTCTCGCCAAACTCCTTCAGGAAAACGCTCGGACCCGGTTCGGTGAGAACGTGCGCATGGCTCTGGCCGGCGGCGATCAGCGCTTCGCTCACTTTCCTGACGTCGCTCCCGTAGGCCACCCCAATCGGAATGCGAAAACGCACCCGTGGATCGCCGTACGTCCAGTTGGTGACCGGCGAATCGATGAACTTCGTGTTCGGCACGATCATCGCGATGTTGTCGTTGGTCAGGATGACCGTGCTGCGCGCCCGGATTTGTTGCACCTGGCCGACAACGCCAGCGACTTCCACCCGGTCGCCGATCGTGATGGGACGTTCCGCGAGGATCACCAGCCCGCTGATGAAATTGCTGGCAATATTCTGAAGCCCGAATCCGACGCCGACGCCCACCGCCCCCGCGAAAACCGTGAGCGCCCCGAGATGAATGCCCGTGTTTTCGAGCACGATGAAAATGCCGATGACGAGGACGAGGTTGCTGACGACCTGGGCAATCGCGTACTGAAGGGAGCGGTCGAGCCCGCTTTTGACGAGGAAGCGATTGAAGAGAAAGCGTTTCGTGCGCGACGAAAACCAGAAGACCGCGACGAGAAGCGCGATGAGGAGAAACAGGTTGAGCAGGCTCAGGCTGATGCCGGGCAGCGGCGCCGTCCAATACAGCGGCACGCCGGCGGCGTTGACGGCGTGAACGGCGAAGAAAACCAGAGCCGACACGCTGAGGAGCGTGGTGACGATCGCGATGAAATTCGTGTCGAGCTTGAAGCGCGCGAAGAAGCGGCGGACGATGTCGCTTTGCAGTCCCGCCGCGATGAGCGCGCCAAGGCTGAGCAGGCCGGCAAAGGCCATCAGCCCGAGGAACGAGACGTAATGGTTGCCGATGTAAAACAGCGGCCGCTCGAAGAGGGCGAAATTCACCGTTTCAGTCTGAACGGGTAGGGAACGCGCGCAACCGCGAAACGCGGTTGCGCGCAGAAGCTCCAAATCCCAAGCTCCAAAGAACCTCCAAGAACCAAATCCCAAAGGAGCTCAGGCGCACCCCTTGGAGATTGGGAATTTTGGATTTCCTTGGAGCCTGGTGCTTCGGATTTGGAGCTTCCGGCGAATGGTCGGCGTTGAAAAACACGAAAGGCGCGGACCGTTGCCGCGCCTTTCGAACAACTGATTGCGCCAAATGCGCCGGTTACTGCTTGGACTGCTTCTCTTCGATGTACTTGATGACGTCGCCGACGGTCTGCAGTTTCTCAGCATCCTCGTCCGGGACTTCCACGGAAAATTCCTCTTCGAAGGCCATCACCAGCTCCACGATGTCGAGCGAATCCGCGCCCAGATCTTCGATGAACGAAGCGGTCGGGGTGACCTGTTCGGGGTTCACGCCGAGCTGCTCGACGATGATCTCTTTCACCTTCTCTTCGATTGGTTTGTCCGACATAAACTTTTCTCCTTTTTGGCGTTATTTGAGGGGACAGGTCTTTAACATTCCCGGCAAGCTTCGCAACTAAATGAATTAGCGGCCTTGTCAATCAATTTCAGGCTGGAAGCCGCCGCGCCGGTGTTTACTTCCCTCGCGCTTGGCGTAAGGAGAATGGATGCCGTCGCCGACTCCAACCGATGACTTGCTTGACCTGCGAATGTTGCCCGCGTGGGCCAACGAGCCGGCCCGCCCGAACGACTACGCCAACTTCGAAGGCGAAGACGCGGACTCCGGGGGACGGCGGCCCGACCGGCCGCGCAGCCGCGACCGGGATCGCGATCGCGATCGTCGCGGGCCGCGCAAACCCGACCGGCAGAGAGAACGGCCGAGTCGGGACAATCGTTCGCGCCGTCCACCCGATGCGAGACGCGAGCAGGAACGGCGGCCGGAAATGCCTGCCGAACCGCTCGGCGTCACCGTCCGTTTTTTGCCGCACCAGAAAGCGTTCGAGAACGTCATCGCCCAGATAAAATCGGCGCCGATTGCCTACTCTGTTTTCGCGCTGGCGCGTTTGTTCTTGGACAAGCCCGAGCGATACGACGTTCGCCTGACAATGCCCGAGGGCGGGCAGCTATTTCAGCTCGGCGAAAATGGCCCGGTCGCCGCCGATCGCCGGATTCTCGAGAGCTCGGCTTTCGCCAGCACGCGCGATGATTTTTACACGGTCGAGGTGACGCAAAACGAGCCGCTCAAGGGCAATTTCACCAACGTGGCGCGCTGCCGGTTGAGCGGGACGTTGCTCGGCCCCACGAACCACCACGCCTATCAGCCGCAGCTCCGCAATCTTTACGAAACCCGCTTCAGCCGGCGGATGAGTTTCGCCGATTATCAGCGGCAGATCGAAGTCGTCAGCGATCCAGCCGTAGTCGAACAATGGAAAGAACAGGCGCGCAGTGTCACGACGTATCACGTGAAAAACGCCGAGCCGCCGGTTTCATTCGCGAATTCTGCCGATGCGGAACGCCATTTCCGCCAGACCTATCTTCCGGGATTGTTGCGCGAAGCGAATGAGTTCACGATCGGCGGCGTGTTGAGCCGCCGTTTGTCCGATCGGCGATTGGGCCGCGAGATTGAAAACGCCTGGGCCCAGGAAACGCGTTCGCCCTCCAAGATGATGCAGGAGCTCGCTGCCGGCCTGCGCCAGGCGGGACTCAACATTTTCCGGCATCGGAAGGGGATGCTTTTCGTTTCGCCGGTCAGGGCGCGTGTCTTCGGCCATGAACGGGCCGGGGTTTCCAATTCGATCAATGCGATTCTGGAAAAAGTCGCCGCGACGCCTGGAATCAACCGGAAGCTGCTGGCGGAACAGCTCGCGGTTGCCGACGCCGACGCCGCGGCGGCCGAGCGCGCGAAGATGACTTTGGCAAACGATCTTCATTGGTTGATCCGCGAAGGTTACGTCATCGAATTTAACGACGGCTCCCTCGATCTGCCCCGCGCGAAGGCGCAGCAACCAGAAAAAACTGCCGCGCGGGAAGAGAAGGGTGGCGAAGAAACCGAACAAGCAACGACGATGACAACCAACGATCCCGCCTCAGAGGAAGTCCAAACGCCTGGTGTCGTTGATTCAACTGTCTGATTGCTTCTGTCGTCGCTTTGCTGGGTGAAGCGCCGCGCCGTCGCGCCGGTCGTCGCTCCTCGCTCACTCTGCCCTCTTCAGCAACGCGTACCCAATCTCGTCGCCGCTGGCGATCTCGACAACAAGCTCACCGCGCCTGTTTGTACAAACGGCGGCGGTTATAACCTCACCCTTATCAAGCTTGACGAGATCATTCAGGTCTTCCGTCCCGCGTGAAACCGTGAACCGAAAGCCCCTCGAGACGGCGTTCTTGTTCATAAACGCGCGGCCCACCACCGTACCTCGTTCGTCGACATCCGTGGCCAGCGCGTTTTCGTATCCTTTGAGCACTGGCACCTCAAACCGATCACCTTTCTTGGCGGCCACTGAGATTAGGAACGGGCGAAACCGTTTGCCTTCGACGAACTCATTGCCCAGGACAAATCCCGAGTCGGTGAGTTTGCAAATGTTACCGAACGGCCCAATGTCGCCCATCTCTTTCAGTTCGCCGCCCATTTTTTCCGATACGAAAATCTTCGGAGTATCGACCGTGGCTATCATCACGATCTGCCCCAGATTGTTCACCGCGGCTGCTTCGCTGCGCGAGGCTTTTGGCAGTGCGAGTGGAATTGATTTGCCCTTTAGGCGGTTCCCGAGCTTTTTCGGCCGCGCTAAGGCAAAGACAAATGCCGTCCAATTATCCTGCAATCGCCGGTAGCCCACCGCCAGGCCATCATCATTGATGCCTCTAAACTGCACGTCGTCGAGGACGATGGCAGCCGAAAACTCTTCCGGCAGGATTATGAACCCGTGAAGCTTTCCGGCCTCGTCGAGCGAACTGCCAGCTACTTCGCCAAAGGCATTCATCGCTGCGTGACGCACTTCCCCGCCGGTCCGGCCGCGCAAATATACCGGTGGACCCCCGGTGCCTTGCCGGAACATCCACCCGTCCTGAATCCCGACTAGATCACCTACGTCGTTGAGCTGCAAAGCCGGGCAGGGGAACACCGGCACTCGAAGCCGGTCGGCCAAAAGGTACATTTCTGGGGCAAGACAGAATGCATCCACGTCTTTGACCACGTAGATTTCATCGGAACCGGTCGCTGTTCCCGACGTCGCAGTCACGTGGACAATTCCAGTGAAGGCCGGAGGAATGCGCACCTGAAACGTTCGCCGGGAATAGGCAGTACACCGTACCGTCGCGGGTGTCACGATAACCGCCCGCCCGCCCGCCGTTGCCGAAACGGCCACATTCACCGTGCCGTCGCTCGGCTCGAGGACGCGGTTAAGAAGCACGGAACCAGTAATCCGCGAGGGCACCCTTGTTTCGCAGGAGCGTCTTATCGAGAGCCTCACCCCTACCTGAAGCGGCGGAAGCGGCGGAGGCGGCGGCAGGTCACCGCCCGCCATTGCCTGTAGGTTGATTCCTACGTCGTCGATCGGCAACGTCAAGAGCCCCCAAGCTACCTCGATGTGCAGCGTGTTTTCCGAGCCCGATCCCGGCAACGTATCGATCCGCGCCACATAACGCCGCAGGCTGTCCCCACAATAATAATCGTCCAGCGGCGTGATCGAGCTAATCCTCACTGCGATCTGACTTGAAACGCTCCTAAGTTCGACTGGCGGCGCCCCCCTGACCCGGAGAGGATGATCGCTAAATGTTTGTTCCGAAACGAATCGGCCGACTAGGCTCGTCTCATCGGCGGCCGTTTCTTCAAAATGATCGAAGACAATATCGAAGTCGCCTTCGTCAATTTGAAGAAATTCCCTTGCCGGGATTCGGATCGCCATGTCGCCGGACGTCTTTGTTGGGCAAATGTCATTTCGGGTTAGCATTTGGGGAGCCCCAATAGGAAGCCGGAGCTCGCCGCTAATCGTTAAGATGATCACGCTGTTGGCTGCTCTAAAGTCGTCTCTGACACTCATGCTCGCGATTGTTCCGAATCGCGGTCGCGAGCACGTCCAATCGCAGGAATTGGATAGGCGTGGGCGTGGGGTCCCGGAGATATCGGAGGGTTTGGGGTTGAAACGAAAACTATTTGCGACGGCCAGATCGAGTCAATGCCCAAATGGGATTGGCACTTCGCAGGTCCGACCGACTCGCGCTCAAGTCGAGAGCTCCCAGCCGTAGCTGCTGTTAACAGTCGAGTCCGTTTCTCGCCCTATGCCCGAATCAGCCCGGCCTTTTTCAAGGTCGCGTAAGCGCCGTTTTTATTCAGCGTCTTCATGCCGCGCGCGGTGACCCGGATGCGGACATATTTTTTGAGTTCCGGCACCCAGATGCGGCGTTCGTGCAGGTTCGGGCTGAAGGTGCGGGGCACGTTCTTGGTGACGTGACGGCCGACGCCGCCCTTCTTCTTCGCCATACCGCGCCGGTGAATCACACTTCCGCGCGTGACTTTTGATCCTGTAATGCTGCAGACTCTTGCCATAACTCGACCTCGAAGGTGCGTAAGCTGGCGTCACTGCCCCAGCCGGTCAAGCGATTCTTGAACGACACTTGCGCGCGAGGGTCAAAGATACTTCACGCCTATTTTCCAAATGAGCCGGACCAATAACAGCAAACTTCGAATCGGGATTGTCGGCGCGGGCGCGATCGTGCGCGATCGGCATTTGCCTGGACTGAAAAAACATCCCGAAGTGGAAATCGTGGCGGTCTCGAATTCCAGTTACGAAAGCGCGGAAAAGTTTTGCCAGGAAAACGCGCCCCATGCCACGCCGATGGCGAACTGGGCCGACCTCCTCGCCCTCCCCGACCTCGACATCGCCTGGATCGGAACGCCGCCCTACATGCATTCCGCCGTCACCATCTCCGCGCTCGAGGCCGGCAAACACGTTTTCTGCCAGGCGCGGATGGCCAACGATCTCGCGGAAGCGAAGGAAATGCTGGCCACGTCGAGAAAATTTCCGGAGCTGGTCACGATGCTCTGTCCGCCGCCCTTCGGATTGCGCGGCGACCTGCTGGTGAAGAAACTGCTCGCCGAAAATTATCTCGGCCGGCCGCACCACATCCGGCTGCAATGTTTCACGGGCGCCTATCTGAATGCCGATGCGCCGGCCCATTGGCGGCAGCGGATCGAAATCAGCGGCCTGAACGTTCTCGCGTTGGGGATTTACGTGGAGGTGCTTCAGCGCTGGTTCGGCGACATCACCGGCGTGTTCGCGCGCGGCAAAATTCTCCATGCCATTCGCCAGGGCTATGAAGTGATCGTGCCCGATCTGCTGACGGTGCTTTGCCAGTTTGCCAACGGCGCGGAAGGGGTCCTCGAGTTCAGCGGCATCAACGCGCTCGCGTCCGGCGACCGGGTCGAAGTCTACGGCGACTCCGGCACGATGACTTACGATTTCGGGAGCGACGCGCTCAACGTCGGCCGCGCGGGCGATCGCGCCCTGCACGAGATGGAGATCACGCCGGAGCTCGAAGGCGGCTGGCAGGTCGAAGACGATTTCATCGCCGCCGTAAAATCGAAGGGCCGGATCAAACCGCAGCCCGATTTCGAGGTCGGTGTTCGCTACATGCGCGTCGTCCAGGCCGTGGCCGATTCCCGCGCCCGGAACGAGTGGGTCGAGATCAAGACCTAACGCCGGGAAAAGCGCAGCCGGAGGAGATTGATCGCGCCGAGATAAATCTCGCGCCGGTGCAGTTTTGAAACGCCGTTGGTCCGATCCTGGAAAATGATCGGTTGTTCCGCGATCCTGGCGCCGCCGCGATGGGCGCGGTAGAGGAGCTCGCCGAGAAACGAATAACCCGTGGATTTGATCTCCGTGGTCCGAATCCATTCGAGCGCGTCTCGCCGATAAAGCCGATAACCCGAAGTGATATCGTGCGCGGGGATTTGCAGGAGCGTCGCGGCAAATTTGTTGGCGAACCAGCTCAGGAGTTTTCGGTGCACTGCCCAGTTGACGGTGCCGCCGCCTTCGACGTAACGGGAGCCGATCACGACGTCGTGGGAGCGGAGCCGTTGCAGCATTGCCGGCAAATAGGCGGGATCGTGGCTGAGATCGGCGTCCATCGTTCCGACGATCTCGAACCCGTGCTCGAGGCCGTGCAGAATCCCGGCCGTGTAAGCGCGCCCGAGTCCTCGTTCCGTCGTCCGGCGAAGAAGCTTTAGGTTCGGATGGCGCGCGCCCAAGCCCTCCACGAACGCCGCCGTGCCATCGGGCGAATCGTCGTCCACGACCAGGACGTGAATGCCCTTCACTTCGGCGAAGATTTGTTCAACCAGCACCCCGATGTTCGACCGCTCGTTGAACGTCGGGACGACGATCAGCGTCGGCTCGGCGTCGCCTCTTTCGGAGGTCATGGGCGCGAAAAGAGGCGGCCGCTCAAGTCATTTGGTAGGCGTTCGCGAACAGGATCGTGCAGAGCGCCAGCAGCCCGATCGAGAACGCGAGGAGCGGTTCGTAAAGCCAGCGCCACCGAAGCGACAAGAGCGCGAGCACCAGGTGGAGCGGAAAGAGAACGCTTACGTAACGCGGCAATCCTTCCAGGCTTCCCCACGCCAGATAGAACAGCATCGCCGCCACGACGTAAACCAGATACATCGGGCGCAACCGCAGGAAAAATCCTGCGATCGCCAGGACGAGCGCGAACCCGACGATCGCCTGGTAAAGCGGGATGTGGGACGGCGAAAAATTATCCGGTTGCAGGAACGTCTGCCACGGCCAGGTGAGCGTCTTCTTCCAGCCGCCGGCTTGCGCGTGCATCGGCAAAAAGAAGTCGGCGCGCCTGATGTAAGAGTAGAAGAGGTAGGCGATGAGCCCGGAGGGCACCAGCGCAAGCCAGAAAAGTTTGGGCTGCACGAATTGCCGCAGCGCGGCGCCGCGCTCGCGCCATTGCAGCGCATATTCAGCCAGCAGCGGGACGCCGATGATTAGGCCGGGCGCCCGGGTCGCCGTCAGGAAGCCAGCCCAGAGCGAGGCGAGCAGCCATTTATTTTCGCGCGCGGCAAGTAAGGCCGCGATCGACAGCAGAAGAAATGTCGATTCGCTGTAGGCCGCGGAAAGAAAGAAGCTGACCGGATTGAACATCAGAAATGTGATGGCGCGCCGGCAGACCAGCTCGTCATAGTCGCGACGCAACAGTCGAACGAGAAGGAAGCTCGCGCCGAGCAGGCAGGCGTTCGAGACCACCAGGCTGGCGATTTGCCAGTCACGAATGACAACGTGGACGGCGCGGACGGCGAGCGGATAGAGCGGGAAAAAAGCGGCGGCCAACGTTGGCATCGGCGGCGCGTAACCGTGGTGTGCGATCAGGCGATACCAACTCCCATCCCATTGCGTCAGGATATCGAGCAGCGTCCCTCCATGTTCCTCCTGGGTTGAGACCTCTACATAGGGGCCGCGGCGAACGATCTGACGCGAATACACCGTAAGGGCCACGATCAGGAGGCGCGACACCGCGAACATGAACAACACCCACGCCGATTTCTCCCACAGCCTGCGCCAGCGCGAAAAAGGCTCGTGGTCAGACGAAGTCATGGCCGGGTCTCCCAGGGGGCTCTCCGGTTTCCCAGCATCGAAGGCGGGGGTCACCCGGGCTCCGCGCGCCGGCGCCTCCAAAGAATTTCGCGGATCGTTGTCGTGCGATGCGTCATCGACACGCCGTTTTCGCGGTAACTTAGCTCGAGATTCCCGCCGCAGAAAAGATGGTCGGGCTTGATGGAAGAGGATTGGCCGAAAGTGCATCCCATGATGCGGATCCGCCCTTCCGGCCGCCCCGGTTCGGAACAATGAAGAGTCGCGTCCCGCCCTTCGACGATCGTGAGCAGGTAATCGGAGTTGCGCGTCACCACTTTGAGGAAATCGCCGGGTTGTAGCTGGGAAAGATCGAGCTCGTCGCCGAGCGTGCCTTCGCGCGATTCGAGATAACGCAGCCAGTCGCCCATTCGCGACGCCGATTCGAGCGAAATGCGCCCGCGTCTGCAAGGACGTTTCGTGGGGGAAAACCCCGGTTCCCGGAAATGATGTGACGCGCCCGTTAGTCTGCCGGAGATTCCACCGTGCATCAGGTCGCCCAAAGCCCGCTCCATTGGGAAGTCGTCCGCCGGGATTTTCCCATCCTCGACCAGCAGGTTCATGGACGGCCGCTGATCTATTTCGATAACGCCGCGACCACGCAAAAGCCGGCGCCGGTGCTGGAGGCGTTGCGGCGATATTACGAGCGGGATAACGCGAACGTGCATCGCGGGCTGCACGAACTCAGCTCGCGCGCGACGGAAGCGTACGAAGGCGCGCGGGCGCGCGTGGCCCAATATCTCGGCGCGGCCAGCGCGGACGAAATCGTTTTCACGCGCGGAACCACCGAGAGCATCAATCTCGTCGCGCAAGCCTGGGGCGGAAAGTTCCTCCGCGCGGGCGACGCCATTCTGCTCACCGAAATGGAGCACCACAGCAACCTCGTGCCCTGGCAGCTGCTGGCGGAACGAATCGGCGCGCGGCTCCGCTTCGTTCCGGTTCGCGACGATGGCACGCTCGCGCTCGAACGGCTCGATGATCTGCTGACGCCGGAAGTGAAGCTGTTCTCGTTCACCCATGTTTCCAACTCGTTAGGCACCATCAATCCGGTCGCCGAACTGTGCGCCAGGGCGCGAAGCGTTGGCGCGGTCACCCTGGTCGATGCCGCCCAAAGCGCGGGCCACATGCCGGTCGACGTCCAGGAGCTGGGCTGCGATTTCCTCGCGTTGTCCGGCCATAAAATGTGCGGGCCGACCGGGAGCGGCGTCCTTTACGGCCGTGCCGAGATGCTCGACGCGATGCCGCCCTGGCATGGCGGCGGCGAAATGATCGTCAGCGTGACGCTGGAAAAAAGCTCGTTCAAGAAAGCGCCGCATCGTTTCGAAGCCGGCACGCCGAATATCGCCGGCGCCATCGGCCTCGCCGCCGCGATCGATTACATCGAAGGGATCGGGCGCGCCGCTATTTCGGAGCACGATTCGCGGCTTACTCGATACGCGCTCGACGGTTTCGCGGCGCTTCCCGGGATGCGCATTCTCGGGCCGCCCGGTGCCCGAGGCGCCATCCTCGGTTTCGTCATGGACAAAGTGCATCCGCACGACCTGACGACGTTCGCCGATCAACGCGGCCTCGCACTCCGCGGCGGCCATCATTGCAACCAGCCGCTGATGCGCCGGTTCGGTCTGCCCGGCACTACGCGCGCGAGCTTCTATTTTTACAACACCCCCCAGGAGATCGATCGCATGATCGAGATTCTGGCCGAGGCCGCGCGCTTCTTCGCATGAGCAGCGAACTGGAAGAGCTTTACCAGGAAGTGATCCTCGATCACTCCCGTCGTCCTCGAAATTTCGGCACCCTCCCGAACGCCGACGTTCTGGTCCACGGCGATAACCCCTCCTGCGGCGACGAAATCCATCTCGGCGTCCACTTCAGTCCCGAGGGAAAGCTGGAAGAGATAAAATTCAGCGGCCAGGGCTGCGCGATCAGCCAGGCGTCGGCCTCGATGATGACGATGAAGTTGAAAGGCAAGACACGGCGCGAAGCCGCCGAGCTGAGCCGAACCTTCGGCGATCTCGTTACCGGCCAGGCGCCGGCGGAATCGAAAGGTCTGGGCGATCTCCAACTCCTCCAGGGCGTCCGCAAATTTCCGCAACGCGTCAAATGCGCGATGCTCGCCTGGCGCGCCATCGATCAGGCGCTGTCCGAGACGGCAGGTGAGGCGACCATTTCGACGGAAGCTGAGTCCTGAGCGCTATTCGGAATCCGCGCGGGCCCGGGCCAGCGCTGCCTGCTTCCGGCCGAGCCAAAGGCTCAGCACGCACCATCCGGCCAGGACGGGGACGGCGACAAAGCTGATCCTGGAAATGTCGAGACCTAACGAGTGCAGGCCGGTGTAGGACCAGGCGCCAAGCTGGTCCCCGGTCCTGTAACCGAGCGTGTCTGTCACGCTTTTGACCTTGTACTTGTCTTCGCGGTTCAGGACGGTGAACAGGATCTCGCGCGACGGCCGCATCAAGGCGTAGGCGGCGACCCGGCGAGCAACCTGGAACACCGCCAGGACGGCGAGACTCGTCGCGAAACCCATCGTCGCGAAACCGATCATGCTGATAAAAGGCAACGCGACCAGGGTGAAGCCGACGCCGAACCATTTGAGCAGGCGGCCAGTGAGAAAAATTTGAATCAGGACGGTGATGGAGTTCACCCAGACGTCGAGGTGCGCGAGGAAAACAGTGCGGGCCCCGCTGTCGGTCAGGAACGAGCGCGTCAGGTCCGATTGTTGAAAATACGACCAGGTGGCAGTCGTCGTATAAAGGAGCATGCTGGCCGCGAGCCCGATGAGGTACGGCGACCGGACGATGTGGGTGATGCCGGAAAAGATCGAGCCGCCAATCGGTTCCTCCCCACCGGCGCGGACCGGTTTGTTTTCCCGGGTGAAGTTGTTGGGGAAAAATCGCACCAGCGCGGCAGCGATCGCGAACGTGAGCGCGGACAACACGAGCAAGTTAGCCGGACCTAGCTCGCGAACGTAGCGCGCCGTGATCAACGGTCCCACGATCCCGCCGAGCGATCCGCCTACGGCGATGAAACCGTAGAGCCGCTTGCCTTGCTCAACCGTGAACAGATCGGTTATGAACGCCCAGAAGATCGCGGTGTTGAAGAGATTGAAGACGCTGACCCACACGTAGAGCGCCCGGCCGATCCAGACTTGCTGCTCCGGCGAGCCGGTCCGCATCAGGACGAAGAACAGCGCGAGGTTGAAAATGAAAAAACCGTAGGCGAGCGGGATAAACTTTCGGCGGGACATTCGCGCGACGATGGCGGCGAAGAGTGCGTTGGCGATCACCATCGCGACGAGGGTGGCGGCGAACATCCAGGGCAAGGTCTCGAGGCGATTGCCGGCGGCGATGCTGTCCCGGATCGGCCGCATAATGTAGTAGCCGGTCAGGATCAGGAAATGAAACGCGAATCCGAGCCAGAGGGCGCGGACTTCGGCCGGCTTGACGTCGACAATCCTTGATTGGATGCCAGCAAGAACACGTTTCATCAGGAGATCGATATTCTGGAAACTCAGCTACAAATCGCTGGACTGCCACGTGCGGCCCGAGGCCCGCGCTACCCGGTTACGGCGGCGGCGGCTGGTTCAGCCCAGCGTTTGCGAAGATAGATCGCGTTAACGATCCACGCGATGGGATTAAAGCTAAGGATCGTAAGTGTGATCCAGGCCCAATGCCGGCGTTGGAGAAAAAACCAGGCAAGGACGCCGTAAATCAAACCGCAGACAATTACGACCACGGCGCCGGCTTCGAAAAAGAGACCAAGGATCAGCCCGGCAACAATCGACATGAAGGAGAAGTAGTAGCCCCAGCGGAATGACTTCGCCTCGGGATGTTCGCGTTTGAAACGGCGATTGAGGACAAACGCCGCGATAATCGGCAGGATCAAGACGGCCAGGGGAACCGCGATGAGCTGAAAGGCGACGCGGAGCGGGCCAGGTTTACCCGCGGGTTCGGTGCCTGGACCAGTAGTAGGAGTGAGTGGCTCGATGTTGTCAGTTACCTGTATCACGACCTTTCCCTTAGCGTGGCCTTGTTCGAGATACCGCATGGCTTCCGGCAGTTGATGGAACGGGTAAGTCTTATCGATCACCGGCTTCACCTTGCCCGACTCGATCAGCCCATTGAGGACAGCGAGATCTTTTTGGTTAATTTCAGCCAGCATCATGGTCATTTCCTGGGCGGCGAACTTCTTTGCTACCACCATCTTCACAGCGCTAATCAGAGGGCCCGTCCAGGGGCTATCATTTACTCCGCCGCCTCCCACTACGACGTATCTTCCCCTCGGGCTCAAAACGCGCCTGAACCCCGACAGCGGTTGGCTGCCTACGTTGTCCAGAATGAGATCATAGCGCTCGGGGCGTGTCGTAAAATCTTCCTTTGTGTAATCGATGACGCGATCGGCGCCGAGCGATCGAACGAGATCGACGTTTCTTCCACTGCAGACACCGGTCACTTCCGCGCCGAACGACTTGGCGATCTGGACCGCGAAAGTCCCCACGCCACCGGAGGCGCCGTTGATGAGGACCTTCTGGCCCGGCTGGATTTTGCCGTAGTCGCGGAGCGCTTGCAGGGCTGTGATTGCCGCCACTGGAAGTGACGCAGCCTGTTCGAACGTGAGGCTGGCCGGTTTTAACGCCAGCGCCTTTTCCGTCGCAACAATATACTCGGCAAAAGCGCCAAACTTGTTCCCATAAACTTCATCGCCAGGTTTCAACTCCTTGATGTTCTTGCCTACTGCTTCCACGATTCCCGCGTAGTCGACTCCGAGCTGGGTCACGGTCGGCTTGAGGAACCCAAAGGCCATGGGACGCCCGAGGTAAGGTGTGCCTTCCATGAAGTGCCAGTCTAACGGATTGACCGACAGCCCGCGGACTTTGACGAGAACCTGATTGTCCTTTGGCACCGGTTTGTCGACCTCCTCCAGCCGCAGGACCTCCGGTCCACCGAATTCGTGATAGACGAGGGCCTTCATTTTCGAAGAGACCTGCGGAGTTGGCGTCTGGGCGACGGTGCTGTTGGCGAGCAGGAGTGCGCCGGAAGCAAATAAGGTAAAAGTTTGCTGGTGAATTTTCATAAGAGCGTTGGTTGGCGGACTGAGGGTTGTTTCTTCTAGTCGACAGTTACTACTACCTTGCCGCGGGCGTGGCCTTCCTCCAGATAAGCCAGCGCTTCCGCGGTCTTGCTCATCGGATACTCGCGCTCGACGACCGGCGTCAGCTTTCCTTCCTGCATCAGGTTGCGAAGCGTAACCAGGTCTGCTTGGAGCAGCTTGGCGATATAAAATTTGAATTTTTGGGAGATGAACGGCGAAACCAAAAACGATTTGAGATTCCCGGCGACGCGGGACATCTGGCCTTCATGCTTCCCGGCGCTGCCAATTCCGGCCAGGACACAGATGCCCTTCGGGGCCAGGACGCGGCGGCGCTCGGCAATGGTATGGTTTCCGACGTTGTCGAAAATGACGTCGTAACGTTGATCGCCCGCGGTGAAATCTTCTTTCGTGTAATCGATAACGTGATCGGCCCCCAAGGATCGTGCCTGTTCTACATTCTTGGAGCTACAGACCGCGGTCACTTCTGCCCCGAGAGCCTTCGCGATCTGGACGGCAAAGGTGCCTACGCCTCCGGAGGCGCCGTTGACCAAAACCTTTTGTCCAGGCTGGATGTTTCCTTCGTTGCGCAGACCTTGCAGGGCCGTAAGTCCCGCCACGGCGACGGAGCCGGCCTGCTCGAACGTCACGTTAGCCGGCTTTGCCACCAGGATTCGCGGCGAAGCACAGGCATACTCCGCGATAGCTCCGTTAGCTGCGCCAAAGACTTCGTCGCCTGGTTTAAATTCAGTAACATTCTTCCCCACCGCCTCGACCGTTCCCGCGCAATCGGTCCCGAAACGGGCGTCCTTTGGTTTTCGCATTCCGGAACCGGGACGCATGAGAAACGAGCCGCGAAGCATGTGGCCATCGACGGCATTGAGAGACGCGGCGCGGACCTTGATAAGGACCTGGTTGTCGGTAGGGACTGGCTTCTCAACGACCTGGAGTGTTAGCGAACCGTATTCGCACTTACGAATAGCTTTCATAGGATGAACAGGCGCGGCTGCGTTGCGGTCGCAGTCGTTGGTTGAGGTCCAATAGGCAACAAAGAGGTAGAGCCCGCCTGCCAGCACTGCCACCAGGAAGATGATGCCTGTCCATTTAAGGATCCGCTTAAGGAGTTTCATTCGATTGTAATAGCTATTTTTCCCTGGGCGTGGCCGGTTTCGAGATAGTTGTAAGCGGCGGCGGTTTCACTAAGCGGATAGGTCTTGGTGAGAGCAGGCATGACTTTTCCGCTTTCGGTCATGTCCCGGAGAACGCCGAGGTCTTTCTTGCTAATATCGACGCCGAACTGAACAAACTTCTCGTTGCCAAACTTCGAGCGCAGGGACGTGAAAAGCACACCGACAATTCGGGATAAGGTTTCCTCGTGTATTCCTGAGCCGCCGATTCCGGCCAGGACACAGATACCGCCCGGCTTGAGAATACGGCGCCGTTCCGCCCACGAACGGTTACTGACCAGATCGTAGACGACGTCGTAACGCTCGTCGCCCTTTGTGAAGTCATCCTTCGTATAGTCAATTACGCGGTCCGCTCCCAGCGTTCGGACCAGGTCCAGGTTTCTCGTGCTGCAGACGCCGGTCACTTCCGCGCCCAGAGCCTTGGCAATCTGGACGGCGAACGTTCCGACGCCTCCTGAGGCCCCATTGATCAGGACTTTTTGCCCGGCTCGCACCTGGCCGGTGTCGCGCAGACCCTGTAAAGCAACGAGAGCGGTAGGGATTGACGCGGCCTGCTCGAAGTTAACGTTGGCCGGCTTCAAAACGACCGCTCCCCGGTCGGCCCGGACACAAATGTATTCGGCGAGGCATCCTGCCCTCACCCCGAAGACTTCGTCGCCCGGCTTGAACTCAGTCACGTTGCTGCCGGCCGCTTCCACTGTTCCCGCAAAGTCAGATCCCGGAATGGTGTTTTTCGGCTTGCGAAGTCCGAAGAGGAGTCTGCCTGGGATGCTGCCTCCCAGCATGCCGCCGTCGAAAAAACGGAGGGAAACGGCCCGAACACGGACCAGAATCTGGTTGTCGTTCGGGACTGGTTTCTCAACCTGTTCGATCTTCAAAACGGCATCAGGCCGGCCGTATTCACAGTAACGAACGGCTTTCATCGGGTGAATCGCGTTGGTCCTGCGATCACAATCGTTTGTGGACATCCAGTAGGCGACGAACACCCAGCCGGCCGAGACCAGGACTGCCGCCAGGATCACTCGTCGAGTCCATTTGAAGACGGTCCTAAGCTTCATGGGGAATCAGGTGAGCGGGTTGCGAGGGCCTTAGTCCTTTGAACAACAGCCAGAAACTGAGCGCCATTTCGAAAAGCCCCATGGGAGAATCGAACCAGTAGGGATCGACCGGCTTCGCAAACCCGGGAAAAAGCAGGTAAACGAAAGCACAGAAGACGCACCACGCTGACGAGACCAGACCGAACCAGGCGAGAGCGCGCGGAATGTAATTCGAGCGCAGCCACAAGTAGCTGCAGATGGTCAAGGCCAGTGAGTAGAAGGGAAGGCCAACATAGTAGTCGTCGAAAGAGCCAGCAATGGTAACTCTGGCCAGTGCCTGCAACCGATCCGTTTCGAAGGGCTGGAGATAACTGGAATGGCCAAGAAGGCGCAGCGCCCCCAGAAGCTGCAACGGGCTAAGGAGCCAGACGAGCGCAAAGACGAGACGGAAAAGAGCGCCGACGAGGGCCAGGCCGCGGTTCACGGGCTTAAGCACTACGTAAAGTGCCGAGAGGAGAACCACGCTGACCGCGCTATAGAGTAAGAAACAAACAACTGTGAGACGAAAGGTGCGTTCGTGGGCGAGAATCTTTTGCGCAGTTTCCGCGGCTTTTCCCGGGACAATGAGGGGATCCAGCAGGACATAATTGCCGGCCACGACGATTGCGATGGCGAGAAGCGCGGTGATCCCAGCGACCTTGGCCGCTTTCTGTTGCTCGGTCGTTATGGGAAGCGCTGGCGAAGTCATGGTCTTACTCCGCGCGCAGAGCTTCTATGGGATTAATTCGCGCCGCGCGGCGCGCCGGCAGCCATGAAGCGATCAGGGCAACGGCGAGGAGGAGAACGCCGGGAAGCACCATGATGAAAGGATTGTCGAAGTGCATTCCCCGGTTGCCGGAAGCAAGGAAGCGCGCGAGACTGAGCGCTCCCAGCGTTCCGATGCCGGCGCCGATAAGCGCGAGCCTGACCCCGAAGGTGAGCACCAGGCGCGTGATATCACGGATGCATGCACCCATCGCGAAGCGGATCGCGAACTCGCCGGCGCGCTGCGCCATCGTCCGCGCAATCACGCCGTAGATACCTAACGAGGCGAGCCCTAGTCCCAGAGCGGCGAAGGCGGTGAGCATGTCGCGCAGAATGGCGGTCTGGGTATTGGCGCGTTCGATGGTTACGTCAGCCGGCTGGAGCTGGCGGACCGGAAGATCACGATCGAGCTCGGTCATCGCATTGCGAATAGCCGGGACAAAGGAGGAAGGATTGGCGCCAGTGACACGAACGGCGATCTCATTGTAGGGTCGCGGTTCCTGAGCCATAGGCTGGTAGAGTTGCAGGGTTACCGGGCCTGGATCGGGCAGGACGGATTGCACGTCAGCTGCAATCCCGATGATCTCACCCCATTGCGAAGGGCCCAGTCCGGTTTGCGCGATGCGGCGGCCGATCGGGTTTTCTCGTCCGAACAAGGCGACAGCCGTGGCCTGGCTAACGATGAATACTTTCGGCGAACCGAGGGTATCTCGCTCGCTAAAGCTACGACCGGCGAGCAACGACGTTTGGTAGGTATCGAAGTAAGCGGGAGTAATACTATTGACTATCGCTGCCGGCTCACGCCCGGGCTCGGGCAGCTCGCCACCTTCGACGATGTATTTGCGGACGTCGCCCCAGTTAAAGAAAGGGGTAAAGGAAGAGATGCTGGCGGAGGTTACCCCAGGGATGGTTTTCAAGCGCTCGAGGGTAAGCCGGTGGAAGGTGTTCATCTTGGCCGCGTCGTTATAACTGGCCGAGGGAAGCACGATGGTGCCGGTGACGATACGCTCCGAGTTCCATCCGCCGCGCGCATGGCTGAGCTCGTCGAAGGCGCGGATGTAAAGCGCCGCGCCGGCCAGGAGCACCATGGCGAGGGCGAACTGGGCGACGATCAGGGCGTGGCGAAAGCGCTGGTGCCCACGTCCTCCCGTCGTTCCGCGGGAAGCGCTCTTGAGGGTTTCGTTGACGTTCAAGCGCAAAGCGAACAAGGCCGGCGCCAGACCAAAGGCGAGCGCCGTAACGCCCGCGGCGGCCAGGGCCCATCCGAAGACGTGCCAGTCGAAAGGGAAGAGGATGCGCTCGCCGTTCTCCCCGATCGTGCGGACTGAGAGCCAGTCCACCGCCCAGCGGGCGACGAGGATCGAGAAGGCGCCGCCCGCCACCGCGAGCAAAAACGACTCCGCGAGCAACGGCCGGAGCAACTGCATGCGCGAAGCGCCCAGCGCTCCACGAACTGCAAACTCACGCGCCCTCGACATGGTTCGCGCGAGAAGAAGGTTGGCCAGATTCGAACACGCGATGAGCAGCACGAAACCGGAAAGGCCGATCAGCAGACCGAGCAAGGCGAGCGCGTTGCGCGGCAGCGCGGTCCCGTTGAGGGCGATGGGCCGCCAGACCGCGCCTGCGTTTACTTCCGAGTAATCTTTCGCGAGCCGCGCTCCGAAGTTTGTGATCAACGCGGTGGCATCCGCGGCTGAGAGCGTGTCATGGTGCCGGCCGATGAGTCTTAGGGTCGTGCTGCGCCGGTCAGACGCTTTCTCCGGGTCAAGCGCGAGCGGGCGAAAGAAGTCGAAGGGGCCAAGGTGGCGCCAGTCATTGAACCACGCGGGAAGGACTCCGACAATCTCGTGAGGTTCCCCATCTACTCGGATGACCCGGCCGATGATGTCTTGCGCGCCGCCGAAGCGTTGCTGCCAGCAACGATAACTGAGAATAACCACGTGATCGCTTCCGCGGATATCTTCGCGGGCAAGAAAGTCGCGGCCCAGCTGGCGTTGAACACGGAGGACGGAAAGGAAGTTCGCGCTGATCCTGAGAGCGCGGACGACCTCCGCTGGTTGGCCTGGTTCGGACAAGCTCGTGTCGCCCAGGGCATAGGCTCCGATTTCGCCGTAAGTGTCCGCCTCCCGTTGTAAGTCGAGATAGTCGGCGGGGGAGACGCGGCCCTGCGGGTTCTGCGGGGTAACGCGATCCAGCCGCTGCAGCTGGTCGCTTTGCGGATAGGGCAGCGGTTTGAGAAGGATCGAATTGATAACGCTGAACATCCCTGTGTTCGCGCCGATGCCGAGACCTAGCGTAACAATCGCGAGCAATGTAAAACCGGGACTGCGAAGGAGCGACCGAAAGGCAAAGCGAAGGCTGGCAAGCATAGCGTATGAGGGTGGCAGGGGGGACGGGGTGTTATTTGACCAGGCGATAATCGGAGTAGGTAACGACCTGATGCATGGTCCCTTCCTGGCCCATGCCTGAACCGCTCATGTCAGCGACATGCTCGACTAACAGCGGTTTGCCTTCCGGACCCATCCGGTAACGCGAAGTTGATTCGTAGCGTTCCAGTTTCATGATCAGCTTGAGGCGCATCGGCTTGACGCTAAGTCGCACTTGCTCGACAAAGGCGTTCCCGTTCGCTTCGCCGATGGACAGGTCAGCCGAAGCGTTAGAGGAGACGTCGGAGTCGAACACGATCGCGCTATCCTTCGGCAACGAGTTGAAGTGTAAGACCGTCCGCCCGCGAGAGTCCGTGGTTGTCGTAGGAGCGCCGCTCAAGTAATGAGCGATCCGGTAATAACCCGGAACGCGGCGCTTGGCGGATTCGTTGTGATACTTGTTCAGCGCATCAGCCGGTGGCGTCCCCCCGTCGACGGAAACGAGGGTCCAGCGAGCGTCGCCCGATTTGGACGGATCGAACTTGTCGACCGTCACATGCTGCTCGGTCTTTCCCTTGGACGTTTGTTCGCTCTTGATGGTCCGGCTGAATGCGTAGCTCTCCGCGCGGAGGCTTTGTGCCTGGGCCAGGATCCGTTGTTTGATGTCGTCCGGCTTGTTCTGGCCATGTGCCATGAAAACCGAGGCGAGCCAGACAGCTGCGCCTGCGATCGCAGCGCGGGTAAGGGGATTGTTGATCAGGTTCTTCATAGGTTGGCTTTTCGGTGGTTAGAGGGGACCGCGGGAACGACGGAGACGAATGGCGGCGATCAGGAAGACCACGGCGACGACCAGCCCGATCCATAGTTCGGGGTTAGTCAGGAATTTTAGCGGAGCGAATTGGGTGAGCCGATCGACTATCGGCACGTGAGCGTTACTCGGATAGTGCACGACGACGAAGCCCTGCTGAAAACCATCCGTCAGGCGGCGGCCGAGCAAACGAATGAAGAAGGTCGTATCGAACGCGAGTTTCTCGATCGCGCTGATCGCGAGCCATGGCAGCACCGCCCAAAGGAAGGTCGCGCGCCTGGCCCAGCTGGAGACGAGGAGCAGCCACGCGTAGACGGGCGCCTCCCAAAGGGTGCTGGTCACGAGACCGTAGAATAGGATCGACCAGAGGCGGGGCAGGGGCAGCAGTTGCCAGGTCGTTCCCGCCAGGCCGCTGGGAAGGAGTAGCACCGTGCTGAGCAGTAACATGACGAACTGCGTGGCGATCACGATGACGAAGGTGAGCAGGGGAAGGATCGCCAGGGGAACGATCGCCTTTGACAGCACACTGGTGCGATCCGAAACGGGCAGCGATTTCCAAAAGAGAATGCTGCGATCGCGGCGTTCGCCATAAATCGCGTCGAGACAATAGAAGATGCCTACGATGAAAACGGTGAACATGATCATCATGGCCGCGGCGTCGTAAGGCATCTCGATCGCGGCGCGCATGCGCGTGGGTTCGAGCGCGAGGGCGTTTCGCCGGAGCTGCGGAAGATTGAATACGGTCATTCCGTAGCCGAATAAGACGACTCCGGCGGCGATCAGCGGCGCGAGATAGATCGACCGGTTTTCCCACAGCTCCCGGCGCACCGACCAGTAGAAGGGGCGGGTGGCGGAGACGAGCGCGTTTCGCGGCCCATCGAAGGGCGCGTCGAGGACGTTGTTCGGTTCGTTATTCATCTAGCTTTTTTCTCCGGCCTCGGTCTGGGGTCCCATCACGGCCACGAACAAATCCGCGATGCTCGGGGTGCGGACGTCGCCGAGCGTGGCGAGCTCTTCGTGGTTGGCGTTGTCGAAAAGAAGGATGCTGCGCCCAAACAGCTGGCGGGTGTGGATCGGCTTCAGCGCCTGCGCCGCCGCAAGATGCTCGGGATTCACCATCACTTCGGCGTAGCGCGCCTCGAATTGTTCCATGCTGCACTCCAGGGCGACCCGGCCATGGTTGATGAACATCAAATCGGTGATGACGTTCTGGATCTCTTCGACCTGATGCGTCGTGACGATGATCGTCCGGCTGTGATCGAAGTAATCGTTCAGGAGCGAGTCGTAGAATTGCTTCCGGTAAAGAATGTCGAGACCGAGCGTCGGCTCGTCGAGCACGAGGAGGCGCGCGTCGATCGCCATGACCAGCGCGAGATGGAGTTGCGCCACCATTCCTTTCGATAGCTGGCGGATCTTGCTGGCGCGCTTGATCTCCGTCCGGGCCAGGAACCCTTCCGCTTTCGCGCGATCGAACCGCGGATGCACACCCGCCACGTAATCGAGCGCCTGCGAGACTCGCATCCAGCGCGGGAGCACGGCGACATCGGCAATGAAACAAACGTCGCGCATGAGCTGGTCGCGTTCGTTCCAGGGATCGCGACCGAGGACGCGCAGCTCGCCGTCGTAAGGCGTGAGGCCAAGAATGGCGTTGAGCGCGGTGCTTTTGCCCGCGCCGTTCGGCCCGATCAATCCGAGGATGCGCCCTTCCTCGACGCGCAGGTCGATGCCATCGAGCGCGATCGTGGGACCGAAAGTTTTGCGGAGACCGCGTGCTTCTATGCAGGCCATGGGTTAGCGCTCTTTCTTTCCGGAATTGCGCGACGAGGCGCGGTTGGCGGCGGCTTCGAGTTCCTTCTGGGTCAACCCGAGGCGTTCGATGGTGGCGGCGACCCGCGGCCACTCTTCGGTGAGGAATTTCTGGCGTTCGCCTTTGAGAAGAACTTGCCGCGCCCCGGGCTTCACGAACATGCCCAGGCCGCGCTTCATTTCGACGAGGTCCTCATCGACCATGTGCTGGTAGGCCTTGAGGACGGTGAGCGGATTGACGCGGAATTCCGCGGCGACATTGCGAACGGAGGGGAGCGGGTCGCCTTCCTTGAGCGTGCCATCGAGGATCATATGGACGCCGCGATCGCGCAGTTGGCGGTAAATCGGCTGACTATCGTTCCATTCACGATTCATTCCTGGGACCGGGGCAAGGTGGGGCCGAGAGGGGGGCGGAGCGGCGATTGATCGAGTCCTCTCATATAGTGTTATAGTTATGTATAACACTATGGCAGGAGGGCAAGCTTTTTTTTAAACTTTTTTTGCGCCCCATTTTCACCCTCGGCTGAGCGCCGGCCGCAGTAACAGTTGCGTTACCTTTGCCCGGTGGAAACGCCGTGGCCGAAGTGTTCCAATTGGCCGCATGAAACAATGGTTGGTTAAATCAATTCAGGTCTGCGCGCTCCTGATCGCCCTGGCGGTCCCCAGCTTCGCAGAAGAAAGCAAACGCGGGTTTTACGAGGGAAATTTAGCCGGCGGCGGCCGGGTTGTTTTCTTCGTGCAGGGTAACCACGCGCTCTCCACTTACGTCTTCGACACCGCCGGCCATCAGGCCTTTTTCGGTGGCGGAACCGTGGCGGACAACGGCACCTTCACGCTGACGACGACCCCGGCCGGGACGATTTCCGGCACTGTAACTCCGGGGTTCGTCACGGCGACGGTGCTCAATCAAAGCGTGACTGCGAATCGCGTCGCCGCCTTTGGCGAAGGCGAGCATTTCGGTGGGCGCTTCACCGCGACGGCGACGAGTAACAGCGGCACGTCGTTCGACGTGAAGTTCGTGGTCGACGCGCAAAAGAACGTTTTCATGATCGCGAAGCAAGGCGCGACCGTGCTCGGCGGTTTCGGCACCATCACGGTGACGACCCCGAGCCCATCACCGTCGGCATCTCCCAGCGCGACTCCGAGTGCGACTCCGAGTGCGACTCCCAGCCCCACGGCGGGCCCGAGCGAGATCCGCGACCACGGTGATGATGATGGGGACGACGACCACGGCGGCCATGAATTCGAGGACGAAGACGAGCGCGAAGATCACAACCTCGACGACAATTCGCGCAGCTTCAGCGCGACCTTCACCGTTACTTTCGTGACGGGCCAGGTCGTGACCGGGCACCTGACGATCAGCCACGGATTGCTGCTCGGCGACTTCACGCTCAACGGTGTTGTCTTCCACTTCCGCGCTCCGCAGGAGTCGTCGGAAAACCGGATGGCGAACATCTCGACCCGCGGTTTCGTGAATACCGGCCAGGGCCAGCTCATCGGCGGCTTCATTATTCGGGGCGGACCGAAGTTCGTCTTGATTCGTGCGCTCGGGCCATCGCTCAGCGCGGTCGGCGTCAATCCAGTGTTGGCCGATCCGCAGTTGAAGCTGTTCCAGAACAACACTCTGCTCCGGCAGAACAACGACTGGCAGACGGCGACGAACGCGGCCGAAATAACCGCCACCACGATCCCGCCGACCAATGCGAAGGAAGCGGCGATCCTGATCCGGCTCGAGCCGGGTAATTACACGACCGTCGTGGACGGCGCGGACAACGGGACGGGCATCGCCCTCGTGGAAGTTTACGAGATCGATCGAGACTAAGCGTCAGAGAGTAATCAGAAACAACAGGGCGAAGGCCCTCGCGCTTCGGCGCGGGGGCCTTTTGTTTTGGCGTGGGAAAGCGAAACCTTTCCCTGTCGAAAGGGGTTAAAGCGTCACCGGCAATGGAATCCAACGGCAAACCCACGCGGCAACTGGAGGAGGATATTTGCATCCACATTTTCACCGTTTCATCCGCCATGGTCGGCGTCTGCCTGACCGTGATTGGGCTGGTCCGCGTCGTGATTACCCTAGGCAAGGCGGACACGATCGCCGACGATTTACTGGCGGCCGACGCGTTGCTGTTTCTGGTTTCCTGCTTCGTTTCCTACGCCGCGCTTCGCTCCCGCCGCGCGCAACGCATGCATAAGCTGGAGCGAATTGCCGACGGCGTCTTCATCGCCGCCATGATCGTGATGGTCGCGATCTGCGCGTTTCTCACCTACGCGATCTCCGCGCCGGCCCACGCCTGATCCGGTCAACGCGGAAACGGTTTTTCGAGATTCGCCAGCGCGTAGGCGGTGACCGTAACGACCGCGGCGTTCTCCGCCAATTCCTGCGGGACGATCTTGTCCAGCGTATCGGCGGCGGTGTGGTGGTAGTTGAAATAAAAACGGTTGTCCTGGATTGGGCTGAACCCCGGGACGCCGAGTTTCGTCAGCGGGCTGATGTCTGCGCCCGGATGTTCCGCGAGTTGGAGCACGCCCGCGCCCGAACTCTGCAGGATTTTAGCGATCGGTTCGAAGAACGGTTTTGCTTCCGGCTTGGTCGCGTAATTGATCCCCAGCGGATGGCCGGCGCCGCCGTCCGTTTCCATCACCGCGAAGTGGTTTGCGACATCTTTCTCGTGATCTTTCGCGTAGGTCTTGCCGCCGGAAAGCCCATTCTCTTCATTCATCCAGGCGATGACGCGGATGGTGCGCTTCGGGTGGAGATGAAGTTTCTGGATGAGGTTGGCAGCTTCCATGGACACGGCCACGCCGGCGCCGTCGTCGATCGCGCCCGTCCCGAGATCCCACGAATCCAAATGTCCTGAGACGACGATGACTTGCTCGGGATGCTCGGTGCCTTTGATGTCGCCGATCACGTTGAAACTCGGAGCGTCGGGAAGCGTTTGGGGCGTGAGAACCAGATGCATGCGGACCGTTCCCTGCGGAGCAAGCGCCGCGATCAAGTCGGCGTCTTCGGCCGTAACGGCGCCGGCCGGAACCTTTGGTGCATCTTTTTTGTAATCGGTCTGCCCGGTATGCGGCAGTCGATATTCCGCGCCGCCCACCGACCGAATGAGCGCCGCGACCGCGCCCAGGCGGCCGGCCGCGCTCGGGCCGTCGGCGCGATAACGCACCGCCTGTCCGTAGGCTTCGCCCGCCCGGCTTTGGGCCGCCAGTTGTTTATCGAAATGGTAATTGAACAGGACGATCTTGCCGGAGACCTTGTCCTTTCCGAGCGCCTCGAGTTCGTCGAAGTCGCGGACGACAACGACTTCGGCAGTCAATCCTTCCGGTGGCGTGGCCACGCTGGAACCGAGCGCGCAGAGCACCACTTTTTGGGTCGTGTTCTCCGCCATCCCCGGGAACTCGACCAGCGCCGCTGTTTCCTCGCCGCGCACCCAATGCGGCACCATCAGTTTTTCGAGCTGCACCTCGCAACCGAGCGCCTTCAATTCCGCCGCGACGTAATCGACCGCCTTCTGCGCCTGGACCGATCCGCTCAGCCGCGGGCCGATGTTGTTCGATAAATGCGCGACCTGCCGATAAGCGTAATCGCTCTTCAACGCCGCCTGCTGCAACTGCTTCAACTCCGAGATGGTCTGCGGCGAATAGAGCGCCGGGGTGGGAGTCGGGCTCGGCGTCGGCGTGGCCTCCTGGGCGGTGGCGAAGGAAATCGAACCGGCGCCGGCTAACAGAACCACTGTGATGATTTTTGTTTTTTGCTTCATGAGATGAGCGAATTCCTGATTGTTCTTTTGGCGCGCGATCCCTAGACAATGGCGTTGCCGCTCCGGCTTGCAACCCATCGAAAAATCATGCGTTTCCTGACTCTTTTCCTCGCTCTTCTCGTTCCTCGCATCGCCCTCGCCGATACCAAAGAGGCCGGCAAGGCGCTGAACGAATTCTTCGAAGCGGAATGGAACTACGAAATGGAGCAAAGCCCGGCGCGCGCTTCATCGATGGGCGACCGGCGCTGGAACGATCGCTGGGGCGACCAGAGCCTGGAAGCGATCCACAAGCGCGAACAACACGAAGTGGACGCGCTCGCGCGCCTCAAGAAAATGGATCGCGCCCAGCTCTCGCCCGCCGACCAGCTGAACTACGACCTGTTTAAGAAGGACCTCGAACAGGACATCGAGGGTTCCAAGTTCCGCAGCTACCTGATGCCGATCAATCAACGGGGCGGCATCCAGACGCTCGATGAGCTGGGCGACCGGCTTCGCTTCGAGACGCTGAAGGATTTCGAAGATTGGCTGGCGCGGCTCCGCGCCATACCCACGCTGATGGACCAGAACATCGCGCTGATGAAGGAAGGTGCGCGCGGCCACATCATGTGGCCGAAGATCGTGCTCAATCGCGTCCCGGCGCAGATCGACAAACAACTCGTCGCCAAGCCGGACGACAGCCCGTTCTTCAAGCCGTTTAAGAAATTTCCGGCCGCCATCGGTGCCGCCGACCGCGAGCGGCTGACCAAAGCGGCCGAGGAAGCGATCGCCAGCGCCGTAATTCCTTCCTTTCAGAAACTGAAAAAGTATTTCGTGGACGAATATCTCCCGGCCGCATTTGACGAGGTCGGGGTTTGGAAAATGCCGCAGGGCGGGGATTACTACGCTTATCTCACGCGGCGCCACACCACGACCGACCTGACTCCGCAGCAGATCCACGAAAAAGGGCTGAGCGAAGTCGCCCGGATCAAGGCGGAGATGCAAACGATCATGGGCAAGGTCGGGTTCAAGGGGACGCTTCCGGAGTTCTTCACCAAACTGCGGACCGACCCGCAATTCTTCTACAAAACACCCGATGAGTTGCTCGAAGCTTACCGCGCCCTCGCGAAACAGATCGACCCGAACCTGGTGAAAGTTTTCAAGACGTTGCCGCGCACGCCTTATGGCGTTACGCCGATCCCGGATAAGATCGCGCCAGACACGACCACGGCTTACTACAACCAGCCGGCGGCCGATGGTTCGCGCGCCGGGACGTATTTCGTCAATCTTTACAAGCCCGAGACACGGCCGAAGTGGGAGATGATGGCGTTGTCGCTTCACGAATCGGTTCCCGGCCATCACCTCCAGATCGCGCTCGCGCAGGAGCTGGGAGACATTCCGAAGTTCCGGCGTTACGGCGGTTACACGGCGTTTGTGGAAGGCTGGGGCCTTTACTCGGAATCGCTCGGCGAAGAAATGGGAATGTACGAGGATCCCTACGCGAAGTTTGGCCAGCTCACTTACGAGATGTGGCGCGCGGTCCGGCTGGTGGTCGATACCGGCATGCACCAGCTCAAATGGGACCGGCAACGCGCGATCGATTATTTCATGGAGAACGCGCCGAAGGCCGAGAACGACATCGTCAACGAAATCGATCGTTACATCTCGATGCCGGGCCAGGCGCTCGCCTACAAAATCGGCGAGCTCAAAATCAAGGAGTTGCGGGAACGCGCCCGCCGCGAGATCGGCGATGGTTTTGACGTGCGCGAGTTTCACGACGCGGTTCTGCTTTCCGGCGCGGTGCCACTCGACGTCCTGGAACAGAACATCAATCGCTGGATCGCGACGAAAAAAGCCGGTGCCGGACAAAAGGCGGCGCCGTAAATTGATCGGGATTTAGCCGAGGCGGCGGCCCGGCTGCTATTTCCTTTCCAGATGGAATGGGGCACGGCACTCTTCCGTGTTCTCTATGCCTTCACCCGAGGAAGAGAGAGCCCCGCGTCCACCCCGCTGTTCCCACGCCGGGAGTATTCAGGCCGCGCCGAAAGGCTATTATTCGCGCCGGTTCAACGAACCAGCCGAACCACTCGGGCCCGACGACGAATGGAAGCTGGTCGAACTCGGAAAGGCGATGCGCTACGGGCGGGAACGCGAAGGCACGCTCACCCCGCGTATCGGCTACACCTACTTCGGCCAGTTCCTCGGCCACGATCTAACCCACGACGCGACTCCGCTGGGCGGCCCGTACGCCGACCCGGAAAAGACGCCGAACTTTCGGACCGCGGTCTTCGACCTCGACCACGTGTATGCCGACGGCCCGGCCGGCTCGCCTTATTTATATGAAGGGGAGGAAGGCGCGGAAACGTTCCGGGTCGGCGCAACGGTGCCTGGTGGTTATCGACGAGATCTGCCGGTCCGGCGCGGACATCTGCTCATCGGCGATCTGCAGGACACGCGGAACGTCGACAACCTGCTGTTGCGGCAGCTCCATGTGTTGTTCCTCAAGTTTCACAACGAAGCGGTCCGCCAGCTCCAGACCAACGCCGATCTCCAAGCGCTCGGGGATTCGTTAGGCCACGGCTCGGTCTTCGAACAGGCGCGGCGCCTGGTCTGCTGGCATTACCAGTGGATCATTCGCCACGACTATTTGCCGCGCATCCTGCACAACGATGTCTGGCACCACCAGGAACCGCGCTCCGTTCGTCCGGGCGGGAGCGATTTCTCGGTCCCGATCGAGTTCTCCCTCGCCGCATTTCGTTTCGGCCACAGCATGGTGCGCAATGCCTATCGATTGAATTGCCGGCGCCAGCGTGTCCGGATCGACGAGCTGATGACCTTGGGCCAAAAGGCCGAGCCAATCTCTGACGACGACCTCGTGGAATGGGGAACGTTTTTTGACGGGTTGCCGACCTCGGGCCCCCCGGCCTCGAGCGCGTTTATCGACACGTCGGTCAGCCTGGCCATGCACGGGTTATCGGCAGAAACGATCCGGCTGGCTAATCGCTCGGAACCGATCGATCCATCCAACTTGCCGGTGCGAACGCTTCTCCGCGGCGCGCGTGCCAAATTGCCCTCCGGCCAGGAAGCCGCCGAAGCGCTCGCGGCCGAAGGAAAGATCGCGGCCAATGATTGTCTTACTTCGTCCCAGCTGACGGCCGACCGCTGCAACGCGTCCGGCAGTGTCCTGAGAAGCGCGAGGCTCGAACGAAATACGCCGCTGTTTTATTACATTCTCAAGGAGGCGGAGCTTAAGGGAGACGGGCTCACGCTCGGTCCGCTTGGCAGCCACGTCGTGTCGGAGGCGATTCAAAACGCGCTCGAAGCCGATCCGAATGGTTACATGGCGATCGCGGGTCCGGACTGGGAGTTGCCGCGGTGGCATTTTCCCAGCGGGAGCCGACGCCCGGTGAATTCGCTGATCGGGATTGTGCGATTAATCGGTGACGAAAAACTCCTGCCGGAATGCGAGGCGCACTGGCGGAGCTTACAACTTCCCGCTATTCCGGTCTGACGGGCGGGGAAGCGGCGGCGAACTACGAATGGATTTCACCGCTTCGGAGATCGGAAAAATAGTACGATCGGCGGGCCGCGGGCTGCCGGCTGTGCGCCGCGCGGAGCTGCGGGAAATGCTGAGAGCGCTCGCTCCGATGAAATTCACCGCGAGGTCGGGAACGCCGCTCCGCAAACTGTGCGCGGCCGGAGTTGCGTACGGATGGAGCGAGTTGAGCCGGGAACAATCCATTCGCCAAACCGGCGCGCGAGCCCGGCTGAATATGCGTCGTCATTTGTTGCGAAAATTGGAATCGATCACAGCGCCGTGTCTTGAGCTGGAGTGGACAAGCTTCCTTCTTGCGGCCGACGCGCTCGGCCTGTCGCGCACGCCAGACGCGCGCTCCCAGGAGCCGGCGTTTTTGCGGGAGCGCCCGAGCCACCGCCTCCTGCTTCTCTTCAAAAGGTTTCCGGTCCTGGCGCGCCTCTGGTCGCTGGCGATTCTTCAATGGCGCGAGCAGGTTCTGGAAGTGCTGGAGAGGACAGCGAGGGATCGCGCCGCCCTTTCGCGCGTCTTCTTTCACGCAAACGCGATCGGCCCGATCGAAAACCTGCGCCTTGGGTTATCGGATCCACATGATGGCGGCCGAACGGTGACGCTGGTCGAGTTCGAAGGCGGGCGCGTGATTTACAAACCACGTTCGGGCAGGAGCGAATCCGCCTGGCTCGAGGTCCTAACCTTGATGAACCGGCACGGCTTCGATCCGAAACTAAGGGCGGCGCGCGTTCTCGATCGAGGGCGGTATTGCTGGATGGAATACGTTGAAGCGGCTGCGTGTGAAAGCCGGGCCGGTGTCCGGCGATTTTACCAGCGGCTGGGCGGTATCATCGCGGCCGCCTACCTGCTGAAGGCCGTCGATTGCCACCGGCAAAACGTCATCGCGGCGGGCGAAGATCCGCTCCTCGTGGACGTCGACGCGCTTTGGCATGTCTCAGCGCTGACGAAAACGCAAAGTTTGACGGACGTTCTTTATCGCACCGGCTTTTTTCCAAACTCGAGGCGGCGCACCTTGCAATCGCGCAGCAGCGTCCTGGGCTGGGGGACGACGGGGAGCCATTTGCCCCGCCTGGATGGACGAGTCGTGACGCCTGGCAACTATGCGAACGAAATCGTCCGGGGGTTTTCGCGAGGATGGCAATCCCTGCTGGGGACACCGCGGCGACGCTCTTTGTTCCTGAGAAAAGTTCGTGGCATTCGGAGCCAACCACGGCGCTGGATTTACCAGGCCACCGAAAGGTATGCGGCCATCCTGCACGCTTCGGTGAGTCCATTCGCGTTACAATCAGAACGCGCGCGAGAAGCGATCATCGCCGGTCTGTGTTTGCGCAGCTCAGTAAGGCCGGCGGTGATTCGCGCGGAGAGAGAAGCGTTGCGCCGGCTGGATCTGCCGTATTTTCGGCGCAGGACCGCCGAGTCTCTGCCGGACGACGACAGGGTTGCGCCCTCGGAGTTACGGGACGCGATTCGCAGGACGGTTGTTTTGCTCAAACGCGTCGCCGCTAAAACCTAACTTCTCCAAAAGAAATAAGTGCAGGCCTGGTAGTCTTCGGCGTTACGCAACTCGGCCTTGCCGTTCTGCGGCGGAATAAACTCCGGCACGGCCAGGACGAGCTTTTTCAATCTTTGTTCCGGAGTAAGGAACTGAATCTCGAAATCGGGCGCGAACTCAATTTCTCCGGCTTCACTCACCGCCTGCTTGGCGGACTCTGTCGAGCTGAGGCAGCGATCGCGGAATTTCACGTCTGAGCCCGCGCGGGTCAGCACGGAAGTCAGGCGGTCGAGCCTCTCGTCGTTGGTCATCGCGTCCCAACTTTTAATGTTTGTTTGGTTGTTCATTGGTCTCCACCTTGTTGTTGCTCCGCAGCTCCGCGACCTTCGCGGATAACCCGTCGATAAGAGTGTTAAATTCCGGGTGGGTGCGAACAGAATCAAAGCGCGGGTCGCGCTGGAGGGAACGATAATCGAGCCAGCCGAGGGCCACTGCCTGGTGCAGATGCTGGAGAGCGTTTTCCGTCTGGTTGAGGCAAGCTTCGACGGCTGCGAGGCGATAGGCCGCTTCCCCGTTAGCGGGCTGCCGGCTAAAAGCGGCCTGTTCCGTTTCCAGTGAATGTTGAAGTAACGCGGCGGCGTTGCCCGTGCGCAGCTCCTGCCGGATGCGACCCAGAGCGGATTGATAACTCATCGCTCCGTAGAACGAGCCGCCACCCTCCGGATCACCCTGCGCGAGCTTCGCGTAGAGTTCCTCAGCCGCGACAAATTGCCTGGTGAAGAATTCAATCTGGGCGGCGATCTGGGCCATTTCTCCGAGTCCATGCTGGGTGAGAAAACGGGTGCGACAGATGTCCCGCGCGGCCTCGTCTTCGCCGCGCAGGAGATGAAGGTGCGCTATGCCCACCGCCCCCTTGGCAGAACCCGGTTGCAGTTCCATGGCGCGAGCGTAGTACCGGAAAGCCTGCGCATCGTCACCGAGTTTCGCCCAGCACTCTCCCATGGGGGTTTCCATTTCTCCCGGCTGAATCTGCTGCCTTGAACTGATCTGCATCCACTGCAGCGCGCGATCGGGACGGCCCAGCGCATCGAGCGTCATTCCAACGAAAATCGTTATCCGCTCGCCAGTCCCACCAAGTTCGATCGAGCGCATCTGTTCTTCGAGCGCTTCCTGGAGCTTGCCCTCCTGCATATAAACGCCGGCGAGCGCGCGGTGCGCCTCGGCCGAGTCAGGGTCGAGCTCAAGCGCCTTGAGGGCTTCGGTTCGACCCTCTTCCAGATACTTGAAGTCGGCGACCAGGTGGGTTCGATTAGTCTCCGCCATCGCCAGGTTAGAATGCGCGAGCGAGGAGTTCGGTTCCATTTCCACAACCCTTTTGAATAGAGCAATGGCCTGATCGAGATCGGCCACCGTGTAGTTTCCCAACCACGCTCGTCCCGCCGTCATCGTTACCATGGCCTCCTCGTTTCGCTGGGCCGGGTCCGCCTTCGAATTGGTTAACGCGGACCAATCGTCGCTGGTCAGGAACTCGTAAATTTTCGCGGCCATCTCTCCGGGCACGCCGCCGCGCTGCGTCTCGGTTTCGCCGTTGTCAATCAGCCTGGCCAGGAGAATCTGGCCGGTGGCGGGATCCACTAACCGCAGGGAAACGCGTTTTTTCCCTTGGACGTTGCGCACCGTGCCTGTCAGGGCAGTGCGGCCTTTGGCGTCGCGCACCGCTTTGTGCAACTCCGTGAGTTTGCTCCAGCTGGGTAGTGCGCCCGGAATAACCCGGGACGGTCCGAGCCGCTCGAGTTGGTTTCGCAACGAGTTCATCACTTGCCGGGTCGTGTCCTCATCATCGGCGACGGTGTCGAGGTCGAGAAGCGGCAGCACCACCACCGAGTGGGCGGCGAGCAGCGTCTCCCGCATTTCCTTTTGGATTCGCTGGGCCCGGATCTGCCAGAGAATCGAACCAACGCCGAGGAGACAAAGGGCCGCGAACGCCGCGGCGAGGGCTCGGTTGCGGCGGATCCAGCGGCGCGTCTGCCGCCACACGCTGGGCGCTCGGGCGCGAATCGGCCGGTCGTCCAGCCAACTCTGCAAATCGTCCGCCAGTTCGCCGGCGGTTTGATAGCGATCGGCCGGTTCCCGCTCGAGACAGCGGTCGCAAATGATTTCCAGGTCGCGATCGACGTTCGGCGCCAGGGTTCGCAATTTGGGCGCGCGTTGTTCGCCGGATTGCTTCATCACGGCGAAAGCGTTGTCGCCAACAAACGGCGTCCGGCCGGCCAGCAACTCGAAAAGAATCGCGCCCAGACTGTAAACATCCGCGGCCGGCGTCAATCGCGCCGCCGGGCCATCGGCTTGCTCCGGGGCGACGTAACCCGGCGTGCCGAAACTGGAGAGCGACCGCGTCAGGTAACTGGAAACCGCGTCGCAGCGGGCCAGCCCGAAGTCGCTGACCAGCGGTTCCCCGTGGTTATCGAGCAGAATGTTGCCGGGCTTGAGGTCGCGGTGAAGCACTCCCTGCTCATGCGCGTAATGCACGGCCCGGGCTACCTTGATCATCAGCGCCGCGCTTTGCCGGGGATGATGGAGCAACGGGCGCCGCGCCTGCAGGAGACTTCCCGCAGCGGCGTACTTCATCGTGTAGTAAGGGAAGCCGTCCGCCGTTTCGCCGACCCGGAAGATCGGGACGATGTTTGGATGCTCGAGCCGCGCGGCGGTCTCGGCTTCGCGGCGAAAACGCGTGACCACGTGGTCGGCGTCGCCCTGATGGCCGAGGATGCACTTGAGCGCGACAATGCGGCCCGAATGCGGTTCGCGCGCCTGGTAGACGACGCCCATGCCGCCGCGCGCAATCTCGTGCAGAACTTCGTGGTCCGCGATGTGCCAGTTGCCATCCCGCAGTTTTATGTCTGCCAGCACTTCTTTGAAGGTCTCCTTGTCCGCCGGATCGGTGTCCTCGGCCAGCGCATCGCGCAGCAGACAACTGAGACACAGCCCGTTGGTCAGGCGGGAAACCGATTCGCACCGGCCGCAAGCTTCGCCTTGACCTTGCACGGCAAACGTTGAACCCGTTGGCGGCGTCGCTTGCATCGGCGGATGCTTAGGCGGCTTCGGCGTTCAAGCTCGCGCAGAGATAGCGGATTTCGTCGGCCACGTTCGCTTCGGACTCGACGGTCTTGGCCACTTCTTCGCGCAGCAGCGCCCGATAACGCCGCCGGAAATAATGGAGCAGGCGTTTTACCGACGGCTCGGCCACTCCCAGATCGCGAGAAAGTGTCTCGCAGCAGATTTCCGCTCGTTCGGCGGTCAGGTACGGATGGAGCACTTCATAGACGCGGCGGCGCCCTTTGCTCTCGCATTCCAGGCGCAGCCGGCGCAGCGCTTCCCCCGCGATCGCCGCGGCCCAACCGGCGTCGAACAACGCCTCGGGCCGGGAAGATTCGATCCGTTCGACGGGCAGAAACAATTGCGCGGGCGCGTCCCCCATCCACGCATCCCACGAGACAAACTTTACCGCGCCGCCGCGCTTGTGCCGGCGCCGTTTCACCGCGACGTCGATGAGAAAATTTTTCAGCGACCGCAACAAAAGCGAACGAAAGCGGCCGCGGTTCGGATCCGCGGATCGGAGAAGATTCCCCTCCATGATGATGAGGAAGAAATCCTGGGTCAGATCCTGGGCGTCGTGTTCGGAATATCCGCGGCGAAAAATGTAGGTGAAGATGGGCCGCCAATAAATATGGCAGAGCTGGGCGAGTCCCGGATCGATCTGGCCGGCAGGGCCGGGCGCGCAACGCTGGCGAATCAAGCTCCAGCGCGTCGTGACAAAACGCGTGAGCGCTCCGGGACTTTCACGGTCGGAGGAAGCTCTCACGCACGGAGCGTGAATGCCGGCCGAATTTCACTCAAGCACAAAAGTGCACGCTCACCGCGCTTTGAAGACGGACCGCGCCACTTCCAGCCGCCGCGCTTCCACCCGCTCGCATTGTTCGATCGCGCGCTTTTCCAGCCCTGAATAATCGAGCCGCGCCAGTTCCGGCGTCACCCGCGACGCCGCGTGGAGGGCCCGCCAAAGCGAACGCTTTCCCGTGATCCCCAGGACGAGCGCTTCCAGGGCCAGGAATAACCCGACCGGCGCCTTTTCGTCGTCCCCGAGATCGATCTTGGGCCGGGAAAGCTTTTCCATGAACCACGCCCCGGCTTTGCGCACCGCGCTCTCGCCGATGCCCAGTTTCGCGATCAACTCCTTGAGTTGTTCCTGGTCCTGGTGGATGTCCGCGTGCAGATCGCGAAAAAAACGATCGAGCGCTTTGCCTTCATAGTTTTCCACGAGCCGATCGAGCAGTTCCAACGCTCCCACCGACCCTGCAAGGTGATCGTTCAAGTACTCCGCGAGCTCTTCCATTTCCTCTTAGTTTTCGCAGAAATTCGGGGCTCCGCTCCAATAATTTGCCGCGCGCCACCGGCCAGCTCGTCTGCGGTGGCGATGTGGTCCATTCACTGCTCTTAGGGTCAGGCCGGAAAAAGTATGATAACCGCCGTCACGTCCCAAGTCCGCATCCTGATCGCGGACGACCACGCCCTGATCCGCGAAGGGACGCGAGGAGTCCTCGCGCGGGAGGCCGGCTGGGAGATCTGCGGAGAGGCGTCTACTGGCCGTGAAGCCGTCGCTCAGGCGGTGGCACTTCGGCCCGACGTCGTCATCCTCGACATGACCATGCCGGAATTGAACGGCCTCGACGCGGCGACCCTGATCAAGCGCAATTTGCCCGATACTGAAATCGCGATCCTCAGCTCGTACCTTTCCGAAGACGTCATCCGCGGCGCTTTTGAAGCAGGCGTAAAGGCCTTTATCAGCAAAACGGAAACAGAGCAGTTTCTCGTGGACGCGGTCAGGGCGCTCGCCAACCACAAACCGTTTCTTACCCCGCGGGTCTCCCAGATTTTTCTTTCCGCTTTCGTCCATCCAGGCGGGCAGCGCCTCACTGCTCGGGAGCGCGAGGTCCTGCAGTTGATCGCCGAGGGCAAGACAAACAAAGAAGTCGCCCACGCGCTCGGCATCGCTGTCCGCACCGCTGAGAACCATCGCGGCAAGGTCCTGGACAAACTCAATCTGAATTCGGTGGCCGACGCCGTTCGTTACGCGATCCGTAACAAGATGATCGAGCCCTAGGCCGGACCGTCCGGCCGAATTCCTCACCCGGCCTATAGCAGCGCCGCTTGCGCGGCGCGAGGAGTTCAGTCACGCTGCCGGGCGAAGGCAACGTGTCTGTAGCTCAACCGGATAGAGCAGCTGACTTCGGATCAGCAGGTTGGGGGTTCGAATCCCTCCAGGCACGCGGCAAAAGGATTGACGTTCCAGACCCGGGCCGCCATTTTTCTTTCCCTTTATGCCCGTTGAAGCTCCCGCGCGCCACGAACACGACCTGGACTTCGTGCAGCGCGTGCTCAGGGCCGAACCCGCGGCGGCCTCGGAATTGCGGAGCCGCTACCACGGCAAGCTCGTCGGCGTTCTGCGCGCTCGCGGCGCCAACCAGACCGAAGCGGAAGATCTGGTGGCCGATCTCTGGACGGATTGCTTCGCGCCGCGGGGTGAGCGGCCGACTCTCCTGACGAAATACCAGGGGCGTTGCGCGCTCGAATCCTGGCTTTTGACCGTGGCTACAAATCGTCTGGTCGATTTGAAACGCCGCCAAAGTTTTCGCGTCGATGTTCCGCCGTCGCCGGATTCACCCGAGGATTTTTTCGAACGCCGGCCGCACCCGGAAAAGCCGAGCAGTGAGAAGCCGCTGCAAAATCTGTTACGGGTAGCGATCAAGCGTGCCTTTGCGAAACAGGACGCGGATGCCGTCCTCATGCTGAAGCTGGTCCACGTTCACGAGCTGAGCCAGCGAGAGATTTCGCGGATGTGGGGCTGGCATGAATCAAAAGTAAGCCGCACTCTCGACACGACGCGGCAAAGTGTGGCGAAAATTATTCTGTTCGAATTGAAGAAGGTCGACCCCTGGCTCGAACTGCGTTGGGAGGATTTCGTCGAGCTCTGCGCCACGTCATCCGATGTTTTCTGAGCTGGCCAAGATAATTTCGCAAAATGCGTCGATCAATGAGTCTAAGGGAAGAGCAAAAGCAACGGGACGCCGCCCGGAAATTCTCCACCGCGCCGCAACCCGCTCGTGGGCTCCAACCATGATGTAAACAATTTCAACCGCGTTTTTCTTTGACCACCCTTTTCCTGTGAATGATGATTTCAAAATCCTGTTGGAGTTCCTCGAAGGCGACGTCCAGGAAGTAGCCGGACGTTCCGCTGCAGTGATTCCAGCCGATCTAAAGGAAAAGATCGCCCGGTTTGCCGGCGGGAAGTCTACGGAAGAAGAGCGCGATGAGATGAAAAAATTGCTTCAGGAACAGCCTCAGCTCATTTCGACGCTCGTCGTTGAAGCCAAAGCTCTTCGGCAACCGCCGGAATGAAATCCACCCGCGCAAACTTTCTTCCGGAACCGCGTTTTGTTCCGCTCCGTCCGGCCTTGCAGGAGCACCTGGCAAAGCTCGGCGTTGCCGTTACGCCCGAAAATTTCCTGAGCGTGTGCGACGAAATGGTGCTGAAGCTGTTGAAAGAAACGTTCGCCCGGATTGGGGCCAATGAAGGCAGCATCTGGCTGCTCGACGCCGCCAAAGAGCATCTGGTGGTCGCGTTCAACAGCGGTCCGAACACGGAAAAGATCACGGGATTCAAACAGCCGGTCAGCAAAGGGATCGTGAGCCTGGTAGTCTCCAGCGAGCACGCCTTTGTCGAGAATCAGGTTTACAAGAATGCGAAGCACAGCAAGGAGCTCGACCAAAAGTTGCATAAGACCACCTATGCGATGATTGCGGTGCCCTTCTATTTTCTCAACGAAGTCCGGGGGGTGATCTCGTGCGTCCAGCTTCTCGATGTCGAGATTCGGGACGGACAGGCGGAGGCAACGGGTGAAACGCCGGACGGATTTGGACCCGAGGAGCTCAACGCCATCCAGACAATCGCCGCCGTCGTCCGAGACTTGATCGACTATCGGCTGCTCGGCACTGCTGTAGGATGGAACCGGCTCTAACTCCCGATCCCAGTCCTTTCCGTCTCGACGAAGCGCGCCGCGCTTTGGAGAAGGGGACTGGTAAAGGAGTGCGGATAGCAGTTATCGATTCCGGAGTCGAAGTGGATCATCCGGCTTTGCCCGGTCTCGAGCTGGTCGACGATTTGCACGTCATCGATGCCGGCGTCCAGATCGAGGTGAAACCGGGCGACGGCAGCGATATCTACGGACACGGGACAGCAGTCACCGGAGTCATTCGCCGGATCGCGCCGGACGCGCAGATCGGCAGTATTCGAGTGCTCGGCGCCAACCTCGGCTCGCGCACGGTTATCATTCGGGAAGGCGTCCGCCAGGCGATCGATCGCGGTTACCATATTCTCAATTGCAGCTTTGGTTGTGGCTTGCCCGAACACATTCACCAATACAAGGAATGGATCGACGAAGCTTACCTGAAAGGTATCCACATTGTCTCGGCCTGTAACAACTACGACTTCACCACGCCCGAGTGGCCGGGTTACTTTCCAAGTGTAGTGACGACGAACATGGCCCGCTTCGACGAAGATCATACCTTCTTCTATAAGCCCGGCCATCTGGTGGAGTTCGCCGCTCGCGGCGTGGATGTAACGCTCCCCTGGAACAATCATTCTACGAAGGAAGTCACCGGCAGTAGTTTCGCGGCGCCGATCATGAGCGCCTTACTGGCGCGACTGGTTTCCGAGATGCCGGGCCTGGCGCCGCTGGAAGCAAAGTCGATCATGCATCGCCTTGCCATCCCGTGGCGGGCCGAAGTTACCGCCCCGAACGTGGTTGAAGCCAGCGCGCCGGCTGCTCCGGTGGCGCGGGCCGGCCGCAGGCCTCCGCCAAGCTAGTCGCCATGGCAATCGTGCCTGGAAGGGACGGGGGAGTCCTGTCTGTCTCCATCATGGCGGGACCGGCTCGCGAGGCAGCCATGGAGATGCTTACTGGAGCACGCCTCGCCGATAGTATCTCTGTGTTCGCCGGCCCTCCCGGCGCTCAACCGGAGGAACTGGTTCGCAGTTTAGACGCCATCGCGGAGAAGGGCGAGGAGAGGCACCTCGTTCTTCTATGCGAAAAGGAACGACCAGTCATGGCCTATGCCTCACTGTTCCTTGAGAACGCCAGCCTACCCACCCTGGCCAGAACCTGCCGGCTAACCAGTGTCGCCTTGGCTCTTGATTCAAACGCCTTACTACAAGGCGGAACCTGTTTCCTTATCGAACAGTTGGAGTTCGCCAGCGATATCTTCATTCAAGCTAGCTCCGATGATAAGACCTTTGAGCTGGCTCGCTCGATCGCCTTAACTCTTAATCCTCGCGCCAGGATCGAACTGCTTACCGCGGAGGCCATCGAAGGCTGGATACGAAAGTCAGAGACGGCCTTTGATTTCGAGGCCGCGCTCGGCGGCGCCGGCTGGCGACAACTAATAGATGAATCATCGCCTCGGCTTGGCCATCCAGGTGTCGTGGCCTTCCATTACACGGCGCGGCGCCCTTTTCATCCAGGCCGTTTTTCGCACTTGCTCCAACACGAATTCACCGGCGTATTGCGAGCCAAGGGTTTCTTCTGGCTCGCCACCCGCATGGATGAAGTGGGCGGATTGAACCTTGCCGGATCGGAAGTGCAATGCTCGTCGGCCGGAAATTGGTGGGCGACTCGTGACCGCGCCACGCGCGAGTCGGAAATGCCCGAGCGCACCAAAAAGGAATGGCAGGAGCCCTTCGGCGATCGCCGGCAATCATTTGCTGTCATCGCCTTGGAGAACGATCGCAACGTCCTCCGGAGCCGCCTCGATGCCTGTCTCCTCACTGAGGCAGAAATGAACGAAGGCGAAAAGAATTGGGCTAATCTTGCCGATCCGTTTCCATCGTGGTCTTCCCACGCTCATCACCACCACGAGTGCGGTCACGAGCCCGGGAAAGAGCACGACTGCTGTCAGCACTAACCCGGCGCGCGCGCAAAAATCTCTCGTCAGCCGGTTGGCTCTCGGGTTAATTAGTCCGCGTCGTCTTGGAAACGGCGTCCTGCGATTACACGTGTCCGACCTGCCTGAAATTAAGAACGCCCCCGCCGCGTCTGTCGCTCTCCATGAACTCTGGCGCCGTCGCACCGAATGGATCGACGACGTCGACGCCGTTCATGGTTTTGTAAAGCGAGCGCTTTCCGCCGGCGAGTTCCTTACCGCCTACGACGCGGGCCGCGCGATGGTGGAGAAGCACCCCGATGACGTTTGGCTCCAACAACGGCTCGCGCTCGCCCTGGCGCAGATGGGTTCGGCGGTCCGGGCCCAGGAGATCCTTCATGCGCTCATCGCGAAGGATCCGACCAACCGCGAGACTTTAAGTATCCTTGGCCGGACCTACAAGGACCAGTGGTGCATGCATCCGGAGAACGAGCAATTCCTCCGGAAGGCATTCGAGTCTTATAACCGCGCCTTTGAGGTTCTGCCCGCTGATTCGTATCCCGGGATCAACGCCGCTACCATAGCTGTCCTCCTCAAGGACACGGAGAAGGCCAGGCGTATTGCCAGGACAGTTCTTGAGATCTGCGAGAGTCAGCCAGACGACTACTGGAAACACGCGACAGTCGCGGAAGCGTTGGTAGTGCTGGGCGACGCGGAAGGTGCCAGGCGCGCGTACCACGTAGCCGTTGCGGCGGAGCGCGATAATTTGCGAGCCTTTTCCTCGACGCGAAAACAGGCCCGCACTCTTTCGCGGGAACTTTACGGGCGCGCCGATGTGTTCGACGACTGCTTTCCCGTTCCTAAGCTCGTCGTCTTTTCCGGTCACATGATCGACGCGCCTGATCGCCGGACGCCGCGATTTCCTCCATCGAAAGAGGGCGAAATAAGAGAACTGCTGGAGAAGCAACTGGCGGCGATGAATGCCGGGATCGGATTCGCGAGCGCGGCGTCAGGTTCTGACATCCTCTTTCTTGAAGCGATGCTGGCGCGCGGCGGAACCATCCACCTTGTGCTGCCATGGCCGGCTGAGGAGTTCGTTAAGACCAGTGTAGCTAACGCTGGGGACGACAGGTGGGTTGAGCGCTTTCATAAGGTCCTGGATCAGGCTGCGTCTATCCGGGTCCTGGGCGAGCTTTACATGCCAGGCAGCGCGACCGGCTTCGAGTATTGCAACCTCGCCATGACGGGACTCGCGCGTATTTTCGCACGCTCGCTCGATCTGGAGATAACTCCGCTGGCGGTGTGGGATGGTTATGCCGGCGCCCCGGGCGGCACCGGTTCTTTTGTGCGCTATTGGCGAACACACCGCGTCCCGGTCAAGGTCGTGCCGGTAGCAACCAAGCCACCTTCGATGCTGACCAGCTCCGAAGCGTTCGAAACCGGCGCGGAGAACGACGACGACGAATTTGAAGCATGGGTGCGCGCTTCAGGCCGGCAGGAAATCAAAGCGATCATGTTCGCTGATGTCGTGGGTTACAGTAAGCTACCGGAAACGGTAATACCGAAGTACGTCGCGCAATTTAACCAGCGAGTCTCGCGACTGATGGCTGAGAGCTCCGCCGCGCCTATTAATGTTAACACCTGGGGCGATGGCTTGTTCTTCGTCTTCAACGGAGTAGAAGATGCCGGCCGCTTCGCCCTGGACCTGCGAGACCTTGTTACCAGCACTAACTGGATCGACCTCGGCCTGCCCCGCAACCTTTCGATTCGTATCGGCGTTCATGCCGGCCCGGTCTATGTGAATTTCGATCCCGTCGTCCGGCAAATTTCCTTCACCGGTGCGCATGTTAGTCGCGCGGCTCGGATCGAACCGATCACTCACGAGGGGGAGGTGTTTGCTTCCGAGGAATTCGCGGCGCTGGCCGCGGCCGAGCAATCGAAATGTTTCACCTGCGATCTCGTCGGCACGACCGCGCTGGCGAAGAGTTACGGGTTGTTCCGCGTCTACAGTTTGGAACGTTCGTCGGCCTGAGGGCCGGCCAATCTTCTGCTGCAAATTCGCGGCCCCGAGTCGTCATCGTCGGGCAATGATTACCGCCCATTCCGTCGGTTCGGCTCGAACGATTAACGCTGCGGAGGAAGAGCTGTCCGCACTTCCTATCTGGACGGTAACCCTCGGCATCTTCTCCCTGCTGACCTTCGGCCTTACCTCCGTTCCTTCGATCATCTGCGGCCATCTCGCCCTTTCCAGAACGCCCGGCGTAGGCCGCTCTTTCGAAAAGTCGGTCGCCACGGTTGGCCTGGCTTTAGGTTACATTGGGACGGTAGTCCTCGGAACCTGGATAGCGGTCCTGACCGGCTACCTTTTGCACTAGCCGTTCCGATCCACCGCGCCGCTGAGTGAGGGCTAGCGCCAATCGCCCATGAGGACGAACGGCGCCCAGTATAGCGGCCGCGAATACTTCGGGTTCTTGAGCAGCTTGATTTCCGCCTTTTGAAGCGCTTCCGACTTGGACGCGCCGCCCGCAAGCTCCTTGTAGAACTCAACCATAAGTTCCTTGGTGCTCTCGTCGCCAACGCTCCACAAACTCGCCAGGACCGTTGTAGCTCCCGCGCTCGAAAAAGCCTCGGCCAGCGTGGTGATCTCCCCGCCATCGGGTTCCTTGTCTCCCAGGGCGGATTCACACGCGGAAAGTGTCACCAGGCTGACTTTCTTCAATGGAAGCGACCAGACCTCTTCGACCGTCAAATGGGCCTGCTCCGGATCCTGGGCCGCGGCTAATTGAATATAGCTGTCCGGTGGCACTGCGGCATTCAGAACACCATGAGTGGCGAAGTGGACGATCCGCTTATTCAATCGCTCCCCGGTATTCAGAGCAGCCTTCGTCACCTGGCTGCCGGACAGGACCTCGGTCGAGGGAAAAACCTGAGCAATAGCCTTCACTTCATTTTCAGCCGCTGGCAAATTAGCGCCGGTAGGATTTCCGAAAGCCACCATCCCGGCAGCCGCCTTGTCCTGGCGTGCCGCCTGCACCACCTTCATTACGTCGGCGCCCGTAAGATAAACAATCTGCTTATCCTCGACCAAGTAGCGGACGGAGCCGTCCGGCTGCTTCTTTGCCAGCGCTTGCATGGGCAGGTAATACAAGGACTGGTTTGGAATGAACGCGACGACCTTGATCGCTTCCAGATCGGATTCGATCGGGGCAATGAGCGAGTCGTAGAGGGAGGTAAGGTTCTTGAGCAAAGGAGCCCCGGATTCGCCGCTCGTAATCTGTTTCCGCAATGTCTTGATCTTCTTCCACAGGTCCTCTGGCGCGATAGGCGCGATTACGATCTTGACGTTGCCCTGCTTTACCAGAAAGACGTAAAGCTGTTCGCCAACCGGGGCGTATTGGACAAACAGAACGCCGGGCGGAATGCTGTCTTGTGTTTCCTTAAGCGCCGCCGGTTTCACGGTCATGGCCTTATCGTAATTCGGGTTCGATCTTCGGATCTGGACCGTGACCTTCTGATATTCGCCGTCGGTAGTTGCCACTACCTGCTTCAAGTTCTCGATCTTGTTCTTGTCGCGTTCCGTTTCCGGCTTCGCTTGTTCCGCCTGCAGCTGCGCCTTTGTCGTCTGTAACTTTGTCTCGAGGGTGCTGGCTCGATCGAGCAATGCCTGCATGCTCTTATCGCCGCTTTTCATGCTGGAGAGGCGGAGAGATTCCTGGAGCTTTTTCGATTTCGCGCGGTTCAGGTAATCGAACGCTTCGTCTGTCCGGTTAAGCTTGATGAGAGCACGAACGATCCGTTCGTAGGGCCGGTAGTTTCTTTTGACATCGGAAAAGCTCGTTTCCGAGGTCGCGGTTGCGCGGACGCTTTCGACGAGTTTGACGGCTTCCTTGTAAGCTTCCAGCGCCTTCTCGTTTTCGCCGCGGGCTTCCAAAATCTCGCCGCTTATCCCGAGCGTGGCAATGCGGTCTCCCATGGAACCGGTTCGCACATCGGCTGCCTGGGCTTCTTCGATCAGCGTTTTGGCTTCGTCCAGCTTGTTTTGTTTAACGCGGATCGAAGCTAAGGTTCGCGCTGTTCCGGAAATTACCCCAAGGTTCCCGGTCTTTCGCGCCAGGGCCAGAGCTTCTTCGGCGCGGGCCGCCGCCTCGTCCAGCTTGTCCTCGTCACGGGCCACGATCGCCAGAAAGCCGGTGGCAGACACCACGCTGTTCAGCTTGTGGGCGGCGGCGAAGATCTGCCGGGCCTGCTCCAGCAAATGACGGGCGTTGGCGGAATCGCCCTTTTGATGAGCAAGATCAGCAGCCTGGAGGAGCGATTGCGCTGTCCATTCGTCTTGTCCAATACTGCGCTTGAGCGCAATGGTGTCGTTCAATTCCTTCAAAGCGAGGTCGACTTCGCCGCTCTCCGCGTGAACCGAGGCCATGTCGCCCATGACCCGCGCGCGGATCCGGGCGCGAAACATTTCGAAGACATTCATGTATCCGCCTTTCGGCAAATCGTCGCCGGCCTTCAGGGCTTTCTCGTAGGTTGCGATGGCGCCCTTCAAGTTGCCTTCTTCCTGGCTTATCTCGCCGAGGCTCATGAGGGACATCGCTCCCGACATCGCGTCGAGCGCGATTTGCATATCGCGCGTCTGGGCTCGGAACTCCTCGTGCTTTGCCAGCTCTTCCTTGGAAAGGGCCGCTTTTTGTTCGGGGGTGTAGTAACGATCTTCCTCCAGGGCTTTCTTCTTCACGGCCGCGAAGGCTTCGAGGCTCGCGAGCGCTTGCTCGTAGTATTCGCGCGCTTTCTTCAGGTCGCCCAGGTTGAAAGCATACATCTGGGCAAGTGAAATCAGGCTTTCCTCGAGCTTGCGCTCACCCATTGTTTCCGGGAGAGCGCGCCGAAGGGAAAGCGCTTCGAGACCGTTCTTTTCCGCTTGGTCGAAGAGCGCCAGTCCAGCCTGGCCGCTCGCGACTCTTTCCAGCGCCGTCGCGAGCTGGGCGGTCTTTTCGTCTATCTCTTTCTTTGGTGCGTTTACCTTTCGCAGGTAAGCCATTTCCGCCTGGCGAATTTCGAGCTCCTGCTCATAATATTTCAGCAGGCCCTGGGCATCGTTGTTATCGCGCGTGATCTGCTCCAGCATCGTGACCGCGTTATATCGATTGAGATACCGCAGCTTTTCCCAGCCATGAATAAGCTGGTGGATCAACGGTTTCTTTGATTCCTCCGCGGTAGCGAGCTGTTCCTGCTGGGTCTTGATCTGATCGTCGACTTTGCTGTCCTGTTCGATAGCAGTAGTCCGCAGGTACTCTTCCCAGTAACCTTTCGAGCTGGCGTAACTTTCGTCCTTAAACTTCGCGCTGGTCGCAAACCAGCTGGCCGCCTCCTCAAATTTTGAATCATCGAATGCCAGCCAGCCGATATCGGACGCGGCTTGCATTGCGTTCTTCGCAGCCTCCGCCCGCTCCTTCGTATTCACCGGCAATCCGGCAACGTTGGCTTCAGCTTTCTTGAATTCTGCCTCAAGCGTCGCGCGGTCCGGCTTCGGCTTTTCCTCCGAACGGATGGCTGAAGGAACAGCCGAGCCGGCCAGGAGCAAGGCGACAAAGATTAGTCGTAAGTAACTCATTTGGTTGTCAGGTGGTAGGTTCCATTCCAATCCTTGGGCGGGGCGAGGGCGAGTTCGTGGCAGCGTTCCGCCATTACTCCACTGGCCTTATCCGCTCTTTCGTCACGGAGCGCGGCAAACATCCGGCCGGCACTGCTAAACTCGCCTCGCTCATATTGGACAAAAGCAGCGTTATATCGTTCGAGCGCCTCGTCAAAGTGGTCGGGACTGTGAAAATGCTTTACCTCGAACAACTCCAGCGGCGTCGACTTTCCTTTCACGATCGCCTTATCAATCAGACGGACCTTTGGTGGGTCCGACAGGCTTGCGTATGCCTCGCGGGTTATCAGGAACAGGACGCCGTAATGCTTGGTAAGAGATTCGACCCGGGCCGCGGCGTTGATGAGGTCGCCAACCAGTCCATAGTCGAGGCGTTGGGCCGAGCCTTTGTTGCCGATAAGCGCCGTGCCGCTGTGCAAGGCGACGCCGTAGCCAAAGAGCGCCTTCAAGTTTGGTTCCAGGTCCGCCCGCAACCCTTCCATTCCCGCGATGAGACTAAGGGCGGCGCGAAAGGCGCGATCGGTAGCGTCCGGTTGCGCGTTGGGCGCTCCCCAATAACTAAGGAATTGGTCGCCGAGGAAGTGTTCCATGCTTCCGTCTTCCGCCATGATCGCGCGGGTTTGGCTTTCGAATACCTTGTTGAGTAACTGGAACATCCCCGGCGGTCCGAGCATTTCGGCAATCGGGGTGGAGTTACGAAGGTCGGTCAGCAGCACGGTAATTTCCGCCTGTTGCGGCTCCATCGATCCAGGATTCTGAAGGACGTGCTCCATGATGTGCGGCGAAAAATAGAGACTCATGGTGGAGCGAAGCTTCAGCCGCTGGATGAATTCATGGCTTTGCCTGCGTCCCAATTCCACCAGCGTAATCAAACTCCAGACGACCGCGGCGCTCATCAGCCCGGGGACCCAGCCTGCCTTGACGATCATTATTGCGCTGAGCAAACCGCATGCGGCCACGCCGATGATCCAGAAGAACAGGAGCGACGCCGTGCCGCGGAAAAACGCAGCCAGGGCGCCGAGGGCGAGAAGCGCCAAAATCGCCAGGGCGTCAATCCATCGCGGCGTCCGGCGAAGCGAACTCCTTTGGATGAGATCGTTTAGTGCGGTCGAGTGCAACACGGAGCGCGGCTGATTAGGGGCGATGGAAGTAGTGCCCATGTCGCCAAGGCCCGCGCCGTAATAGGAGACGAGCACGATCGCGTTGGCGAGCGGCTGGGCATTAGTCGGGTGACTGCTCTGATAAAGAGCGTCCAGTTGCGTGACGCTGTAATGACGGAACGCGGCGGGACCTTTGCCGGTCCAGGGGCTCCGAAAATTCAGAAGGACAGTATCCAGCTTGAGTTCGCGCGGCTCGACGCTCGTGAAATCGCTCGACAGTTCTTCCCAGCGCAACAGCCCCGGCTTGGGAAAAGTGACTCCGGTGTCCCACGCGATCTCCCGCCACGCGAGGTAACACGCCAGAGCAAGCGACGGCTCGGGTTTATCCGCGCCGGCGGAGTGAGTGTAATCGTAGCGGCGCAGGACCCCGTCGTTGTCAGCCCGAACATTGATCAATCCTGCCGACGGGATTCGGTCGCGAAACGGAAACGATCGGATCCGTTCTTCTCTTCCGTCCTCGGCCGAAGGCAGCAGCGCCTCGGCCAGGGTCACGGTATTGTTCTCGGCCCGGGCGGTCTCGATTTCCTTCAGAATCGGATCGGCCATGGCCTGGTCGCCGCGCCCGAAGATCGCATCGAACGCGATGACTTTCGCGCCGAGCTCGCGGCTTTGCCGAATGATATTGGCCGCGTTCCGGTACTCCATTTCCAGCGTCGGCGTTTTCCGCAAATCGATCTGCGTGATGTCCACGTGGACGATGCTCGGATCGACCGGCGGCGCCATTCCGTGCTCGTAGCGCCACCGGAGGATCTGGCCGAACCACCGCATTTCGAGGCCTTCGAACGGATCGCCCGCGACTAAAGTCCAGAGCGCGAAGGCGCCGCAGATGGCGAGGAGGAGCGGCCAGGGCGACCGGAGCCAGACTTGTTCGCCGGCGCTCAGGGACCCGGCCGAACCGCCCGGCGTCATTTCTTTTCCGCGCCCTCGCTGGAAACAATCAGGACGCCCGGGCGTTCCGCTGAGAAATTCGCCGCGCGCGCGAATTGCCGCCAGGGAAAGGCCGCGCCCCGGAACACGCCGCCGACTTCCGGCTCGCTCGCCGGCGCCTGGTTCGCACTGCTTTTGTCCGCCGCGAGCCGGCCGATCAACTCCTTGAGTTTGCCCGTCTGCAGCGCGAGAACGCGCTCATCGACTTTCGGATTCTGCATCGCGTCGACCAGCTTCTTCGCTTCCTCGATTTCCTTCGACCCGGGCGTCAGGAAAATAACGTAGAAGTCGAACGGGGCCGAGGCCGCGGCCCAATCCCATTTCACCGGCGCTTTCGGCAACAGGATTTCTTCATATTCGCCCGGCACCTCGGAAAGTTGCGGCCGCCAGCCGTTGGCCAGTTTCCCGTCTTTCGTGATTGCGGCAATCAGGACGCTGGATTGATCGCTCGCGTCCACATAGGCACGCACAGTTTTTCCGGCGCCCGGCGATGTCGTAGTCTGAAACGCCTCCTCTTTCTCCGGCGGTCCCGGCTCGAAGAGTGAAATACAAACGCGTCCGTGCGGTTTCTCTTCGTCGACCTGGGTCGCTGCGAGCGCAGCGGCCGCCGTCAGCAATCCCAACGCAAAATACAGAATCTTTCCCATGGCGGTGAGTCTCGAATACGGGTCTGACGCGCCGTATTTGCACGGAAACTACCACAAATCTCAAGCGCTTTCCGATTACGCCCCGGCCGCGACTGGATCGGCCTCCTGAATCAGCGCGTCGAGCCGATTCAAGTCCACCGGCTTCACGAGATGATGATTGAAACCGACCTCGTGGCTCTTGCGCAGATCGTCTTCCATTCCGAAGCCGGTCAGCGCAATCCCGAAAATCGGGTGATCGCTCTTGAGTTTTTCCATCAGCTCGATCCCGCTTCCGTCGGGCAAACCGATATCGCTCACCAGGACGTCGAATTGCTCGTGGGCCGCCGCTTCGAGCGCCCCTTGGACCGTGTGCGCTGATTGGACGTGGTAACCGCGTCGCCGCAGCAGCTGGGTGAGCGATCGATTCGTGTCCTCGTGATCTTCGACGAGAAGAACTCGCATCGCCTTGTGGGGGGGCGGGACCGGCGGAGCCGCGTTGCGGTGCAGGTCGCCGGTCGTTTGGTGCGCCGGAAATATCGCGGTGAACGTCGCGCCCTTATTCGGTCCGTCGCTGGCCGCGATGAGTTTTCCGTGGTGCGTTTCGACGAGCGCCTTGCTAATCGCGAGACCGAGGCCAAGGCCGCCGAGCTGGCTGTGCGCGCCTTGCTCGAAGGCGTTGAAAATCTTCGGCAGCGTTTCGGAGTCGATCCCGATTCCGGTGTCCGAGACCTCGACGCACAATCCGTCTTCGCGGTTCTTGGTCCGGATTTCGAGCCGGCCGCCTTCCGGCGTGAACTTGACCGCGTTCTTGATCAGGTTCCAAAAAATCTGCTGGAGGCGCGCCGGATCGGCCTGCAGGGCGACCTTCTCCGCCGTGAATTCCGTGCGGAGCTCCAGGTTTTTTTTGTCGATATCGGCCTGGCAAATCTCGAGCGCGCTTCGCAGGAGCACATGCGCATCGACTTCCTCGAGGTTCAATTGGACCTTGCCTTTGCTGATCCGGGTCAGGTCGAGGAGATCGTCGATGAGGCGCGCTTCGAGCTCGACGTTGCGGCGGATCATTTGCAACGACGCGCGCATTTCCGGCGGCAGATCGGGCGATTGTTCGAGCGCCACCACCGAAGTGAGCACCGGCGTAAGGGGCGTCCGGAGCTCGTGGCTCAGCATGGCGAGAAACGAATCTTTGGCCCGGTTCGCGCGGTCGGATTCGGCCCGCGCTTTCTGGGCGGATTGGTAAAGCGCCGCGTTATCGAGGGCGAGCGCGGCACGATGCGCCAGCTCCTCGACCAGGGACAGCTCCTCCGGCCCGCAGATTTTCCCGGGCCGGGTATTGATCATGACGATGGCGCCGAGGACCCGGTCGTGCGCCCGGAGCGGCACGGCGATAAAAGATTTCGCGGCCAGGGAACGGATCCATTCCCGGTCTGCCTTTTCCGAGTAAACTTCGCGGAGCTCGCCGTTGTGCACGTCGCAAATCATTTGCGATTTTCCCGTTTTCAAGACGTGCGCTCCGCCCAATTCGGCCGCGGGGCTGGAGGCGAATTCGTCCGCCAATCGGCGCATGGCCGGCTCTTCCGCCGGGTCGCGGTGGGCTATCGCCACCTGGCGCATGTGGCCCTCCTCGCTGATGGCCGAGATGACACAAAAATCGGCGACGCGCGGCACGACCAGGGTCGCGAGGTTGCGAAAAGTTTCGTCGTAATCGAGCGACCCGGCGAGAACGTTGCTGGCATCCGCCAGGAAAGCGAAGCGCTCCTGGCGCGCCTCCGCCTCGGCGCGCGCCGTCTGTTCGCGAATCAGTTTCTCCCGCTCCTCGGCCTGCCGTTTTACCTGCTCGGTTTTTTTGAAGAGATCGACGAACACCGCGATTTTCGCGCGGAGGATTTCCGGAACGACCGGCGTGAGTATGTAATCGACGGCGCCGATCGAGTAACCGCGCGAGACGTGAGTCTCGGTGTCGTTGACCGCGCTGATAAAAATGATCGGCGTCGTTTCCGACCGCGGGCGTTGCCGGATGAGCGCGGCTGTCTCGAAGCCGTCCATGATCGGCATGTTCACGTCGAGGAGAATCACGGCGAAATCCTGCTTGAGCAGGCACCGGAGCGCTTCCTTTCCGGACCGGGCGCAGACCACGTTCTCGTTGAGATCGGAAAGGATCGTCTCGTAGGCCAGCATCTTGTCCGGCCGGTCGTCGACAATCAGGATGCTGACCTTTTCCGCGGCCGGCTCCTTCTCTTTCGCGTTGGACTCCGCGGGCATCTTAGCGGTGCAGCCAGTTGCGGAGCAGAGTGAGCAGCCGCTCCGTGTCGACCGGCTTGGAGATGTAATCGCTGGCCCCGGCGTCGATGCATTTCTCGCGGTCGCCCTTCATCGCTTTCGCGGTGAGCGCGATGATCGGGAGTTGCTCGAACCCGTACATATTCCGGATCGCGCGAATCGTTTCGTAGCCATCCATCTCCGGCAACATGATGTCCATCAACACGAGATCGGTGTCCGGCGCCGCTTTCAGCAACTCGAGCGCGGCGTGGCCGGTCTCGGCCGACTGCACGTCCATCTTGTAGCGCTCCAGCATGCTCGTCATCGCGAAAATGTTGCGAATGTCGTCGTCGACGATCAGCACTTTCTTGGCGGCCAGAATCTCATTCGGATCGTTCAACCGCCGCAGGATTTCGCGCTTGTCCTCGGGCAACGTCGAGGCGTCGCGATGGAGCCACAGCGCCGTCTGGTCGAACAGCCGCTCGGGGCTGCGCACTGTTTTGACGATCGTCGTTTGCGCCATTCGGTTGAGCCGCTCTTCCTCCTCCTGCGAAAGGTCTTTCGCGGTGTAGACGATAATCGGCAGATGCACGTGCTCGCTTCGGATTTTCTCGATCAAATCGAAGCCCGACATGTCTGGCAGCATCAGGTCGAGCACCACGCAATCGATCGCTTCGTCGCGCAGACGTTCGAGCGCCGCGACGCCGTCCTGGGCCTCGACGATGTGCGCCGTCTGGTTGCCGATCAAATCCTTGATGCTGCTGCGTTGGGTCTCGTCGTCCTCGATCAACAGGAGCTTTTTCGCCGTCGTCGAGTCCATCTCGTTGGCCTTCTCGAAGATTTGGCGGATCTGCGCTTCGTCGATCGGTTTGGTCAGGAAACGGAGCGCGCCCATCCGCAACGCATTGCGGGGCTCTTCCCGCGCCGAGATCACGAACACCGGAATATGCCGGGTGGTCAGGTCGGATTTCAGGCGGTTGAGAATGTGCCAGCCGTCCATGTCCGGCAGGCTCAGATCGAGCGTAATCGCGGCCGGGACATATTCGCGGACGAGGGCGAGCGCCTGCTTGCCGCGAGTACTAACGACGGCCTTGAATCCATTCTGCCGGGCGAGATCGAGAAGCCATTGCGCAAAATCGAGGTCGTCCTCCACGATGAGCACCGATTTTTCGCCCGGTAAAATGTTAGCCCGGTCATCGGGCAGGAACGATTCCGCGGGCTCGGGCTCCGCGGTTTCGCCGTTGCTGGTAGACTCGGGCTCGATCGGCGGCGGCATCACTTTGGCCACGGCGCGTTCCATAGGGGAGATGCTGTAATTTTGCGGCAGGAACAACGTGAACGTGCTCCCGCGGCCTTCGGAGCTTTCGACTTTGATCTCGCCCCCCAGCACTCGCGCCAATTCCCGGCTGATCGCCAGCCCGAGGCCCGTCCCGCCGTACTTGCGGCTCGTGCTGCCGTCCGCCTGGAGGAACGGCTCGAAGATCGTCGTCTGCTTGTCCATCGGAATGCCGATGCCGCTGTCGCTCACGGAAAACGCCAGGACGGATTCTGCCCGGTTCAGGCTCTGGTTGTCCGGCGACCAGCCGCCGTTGGCCGGCGCGAGCCGGAGATTCACGTAGCCGCGTTCGGTGAACTTGAACGCGTTCGAGAGCAGATTCTTCAACACCTGGTCGAGCCGCTGCGCATCGGTGCTGACGGCGTCCGGCACGCGAGGATCGATGTCGATCTTGAAGTTGACGCCTTTCCCTTCCGCGACGTGCCGGAAAGTCCGTTCCATCGTCTGGCGCATCTCCTCGAAGCGCACTTCGCCGACGTCGATCGTCACCGTGCCGGACTCGATCTTCGACAGATCCAGAATGTCGTTGATCAACTTGAGCAAATCCTTGCCCGACCCGCGAATCGTCCGCGCGAACTCGACCTGCTTCGGCGTCAGGTTCCCCTCCGGATTGGCCGACAATTGCTCCGCGAGAATTAGCAGGCTGTTGAGCGGCGTGCGGAGCTCGTGGGACATGTTCGCGAGAAACTCGCTCTTGTAACGCGAGGTGAGCGAGAGCTGCTGCGCCTTGCCTTCCAGCGCCTGCCGCGCCTGCTCGACCTCGCGGTTCTTGCGCTCGACTTCTTCGTTCTGCTCGAACAACTGCCGCGCTTTCTCTTCGAGTTCCTGGTTGGTCTGCTGCAATTCTTCCTGCCGGCTCTGCAACTCGGACGCGAGCGATTGCGATTGTTTCAGCAGATCTTCCGTTCGCGTGTTTGCCTCGATCGTGTTCAAGACGATCCCGATACTTTCCGTGAGCTGATCGAGAAACGCGTGGTGCGTCGGGTTGAAATGTTCGAGCGAAGAAAGCTCCATCACGGCTTTTACCTGGCCTTCGAACAGAATCGGCAGCACGACAATGTTTCGCGGTGCGGTTTCGCCGAGGCCTGAGCTGACCTGGACGTAGTCGGACGGCACTTTCGTGAGAAGAATCCGTTCCTTCTCGAGAGCCGCCTGGCCGACCAGGCCTTCGCCAAGCTTGAAGCGTGTGCTCACGCCTTTGCGTTCGCGGAACGCGTAGCTCGCCAAAAGCTGCAGCTCCGGTTCGTCCGCCGTGCCGTTCATCATATAGAACACGCCCTGTTGCGCGGAGACGACCGGCGCCAGCTCGGAAAGAATCAACCGGCCGACGGTGAGAAGATCGCGCTGGCCCTGGAGCATGCGGGTGAACTTCGCGAGGTTGGTCTTGAGCCAATCCTGCTCGTCGTTCCGCAACGTCGTGTCCTTCAGGTTGCGAATCATCTCGTTGATGTTGTCCTTCACGAACGCGACTTCGCCCTGCGCATCGACCTGGATCGATCGCGTCAGGTCGCCCTTCGTCACCGCCGTCGCCACGTCGGCGATCGCGCGGAGCTGCGAAGTCAGGTTGCCGGCGAGCTGGTTCACGTTGTCGGTGAGATCGCGCCATGTTCCGGCCGCGCCGGGCACGTTGGCCTGGCCGCCGAGTTTTCCTTCCACGCCCACTTCGCGCGCCACGCTCGTCACCTGGTCGGCGAAAATCGCGAGCGTGTCGGTCATGCCGTTGATCGTGTCGGCCAGCGCGGCGATTTCGCCTTTCGCTTCGACGAGCAGCTTCTGTTTCAAGTCGCCGTTCGCGACCGCCGTCACGACCTTCGCGATGCCCCGCACCTGGTTGGTCAGGTTGCCGGCCATGAAGTTCACCGAGTCGGTCAAATCTTTCCACGTTCCGGCGACACCTTTCACGACCGCCTGGCCGCCGAGTCGTCCTTCCGTTCCTACTTCGCGGGCCACGCGTGTCACTTCGGAGGCGAACGAGTTCAGCTGGTCCACCATCGTGTTGACGGTGTTCTTCAACTCCAGGATCTCGCCTTTAACATCGACGGTGATTTTCTTGGACAAGTCGCCGGTCGCGACCGCGGTCGTGACCGCCGCGATGTTTCGGACCTGGGTCGTCAGGTTCGACGCCATGAAGTTCACCGAGTCGGTCAGATCTTTCCACGTGCCGGAAACGCCTTCGACGCGCGCCTGGCCACCGAGCGCACCTTCCGAACCGACTTCGCGCGCCACGCGCGTCACTTCCGAGGCGAAGGAACGGAGCTGGTCCACCATCGTGTTGATCGTGTCTTTCAGTTCCAAAATTTCGCCGCGCACATCCACCGTGATTTTCTTCGACAAGTCACCGTTCGCGACCGCGGTCGTGACTTCCGCAATGTTGCGGACCTGCGCCGTCAGGTTGCCCGCCATCGAATTCACCGAATCGGTCAGATCTTTCCAGGTGCCGGCGACGCCCTTCACGTCCGCCTGGCCGCCGAGCCGTCCTTCCGTGCCGACTTCGCGGGCCACGCGCGTCACTTCCGACGCGAACGAGCTGAGCTGATCGACCATCGTGTTGATCGTGTTCTTCAGCTCCAAAATTTCGCCCTTCACATCGACGGTGATCTTCTTTGACAAGTCGCCGTTCGCGACCGCCGTCGTCACTTCGGCGATGTTGCGCACCTGGCCGGTCAGGTTGCCGGCCATGAAATTCACCGAGTCGGTCAGATCTTTCCAGGTTCCCGCGACGCCGCGCACGTCGGCCTGGCCGCCAAGTTTTCCTTCCGAACCGACTTCGCGCGCCACACGCGTCACTTCCGAGGCGAACGAACGGAGCTGGTCCACCATCGTGTTGATCGTGTCCTTGAGCTGCAAAATTTCCCCGCGGACATCGACCGTGATCTTCTTGGACAAATCGCCATTCGCGACCGCCGTCGTGACCTCGGCAATGTTTCGCACCTGGCCGGTCAGGTTACCGGCCATCGAGTTCACGGAGTCCGTAAGGTCCTTCCAGGTGCCGGCGACGCCGCGCACGTCGGCCTGACCGCCGAGCCGTCCTTCCGTTCCTACTTCGCGGGCGACGCGGGTCACTTCCGCGGCGAACGACGAAAGCTGGTCGACCATCGTGTTGATCGTGTTCTTCAGCTCCAAGATTTCGCCCTTCACGTCGACAGTGATCTTCTTCGACAAGTCGCCGTTCGCGACCGCGGTCGTGACCTCGGCGATGTTTCGCACCTGGCCGGTCAGGTTACCGGCCATGAAATTCACGGAGTCGGTCAAATCTTTCCAGGTGCCGGCGACGCCGCGCACATCGGCCTGGCCGCCGAGCCGTCCTTCCGTTCCCACTTCGCGGGCGACGCGCGTCACTTCCGCGGCGAAGGACGAGAGCTGGTCGACCATCGTGTTGATGGTGTTCTTCAGCTCCAAAATTTCGCCCTTCACATCGACCGTGATCTTCTTGGACAGGTCGCCATTCGCGACCGCCGTCGTGACCTCGGCGATGTTTCGCACCTGGCCGGTCAGGTTTCCGGCCATCGAGTTCACCGAGTCGGTCAAATCTTTCCAGGTTCCCGCGACCCCTTTCACTTCCGCCTGACCGCCGAGAATTCCTTCCGAGCCCACCTCGCGCGCCACGCGCGTTACTTCCGACGCGAACGAGCTCAGCTGGTCCACCATCGTGTTGACGGTGTCTTTGAGCTCCGCGATTTCGCCCTTCACCTCGACCGTGATCTTCTTGGAAAGATCGCCGTTCGCGACCGCGGTCGTGACGAGCGCGATGTTACGGACCTGCGCCGTCAGGTTACCGGCCATGAAATTCACGGAGTCCGTCAAATCTTTCCAGGTGCCGGAAACGCCGCGCACTTCCGCCTGGCCGCCGAGAATTCCTTCCGAGCCGACTTCGCGGGCGACACGCGTCACTTCCGAGGCAAAGGAGCTGAGCCGATCAACCAGGGTGTTGATCGTGTTCTTCATCTCCAGGATCTCGCCCTTAACGTCGACCGTGATCTTGCGCGACAAATCGCCGTTCGCGATCGCGGTCGTGACCTCGGCGATGTTACGGACCTGCGCCGTCAGGTTGCCCGCCATCATGTTCACGTTGTCGGTCAAATCCTTCCAGGTGCCGGCGACGCCGCGCACATCAGCCTGGCCGCCCAGCGCGCCTTCCGAGCCGACTTCGCGCGCCACACGCGTCACTTCCGACGCGAACGACCGGAGCTGATCCACCATCGTGTTGATCGTGTCCTTCAGTTCCAAAATTTCGCCGCGAACATCCACGGTGATCTTCTTGGAAAGGTCGCCCGTCGCCACCGCGGTCGTGACCTCGGCGATGTTACGGACTTGCGCCGTGAGGTTACCGGCCATCGAATTCACGGAATCGGTCAAATCTTTCCACGTGCCCGCGACGCCTTTCACGTCCGCCTGGCCGCCGAGTTTTCCTTCCGTGCCGACTTCGCGGGCCACGCGCGTCACTTCCGAGGCGAACGAGCTGAGCTGATCGACCATCGTGTTGATCGTGTTCTTGAGCTCGAGAATCTCGCCCTTCACATCCACCGTGATCTTCTTCGAGAGATCGCCTCGGGCGACCGCCGTCGTCACGTCCGCGATGTTGCGGACCTGGCCGGTCAGGTTACGCGCCATGAAATTCACGGAATCGGTCAAGTCCTTCCACGTGCCCGACACGCCTTCGACCCGCGCCTGGCCGCCGAGGATTCCTTCCGAACCGACTTCGCGCGCCACACGCGTCACTTCCGAGGCGAACGAACGCAGCTGGTCCACCATGACGTTGACCGTGTCCTTCAATTCCAGGAACTCGCCTTTGACGTCGACCGTGATTTTCTTCGTCAAATCGCCGTTCGCCACTGCCGTCGTGACCGTCGCAATGTTACGAACCTGCGCGGTGAGGTTACCGGCCATCAGGTTCACGTTTTCCGTCAGATCTTTCCAGGTGCCGGCCACGCCTTTGACTTTGGCCTGGCCGCCCAGTTTTCCTTCCGTGCCGACCTCGCGCGCCACGCGCGTCACTTCCGACGCAAACGCGCCGAGCTGATCGACCATCGTATTGACCGTCTTGGCCGTTTTGAGGAACTCGCCCTGCAACGCCCGGCCCTCGATCTCCGTCGCCATCGTTTTCGAAAGGTCGCCTTTCGCCACGGCGCCGATGACGCGCGCCATTTCACTCGTCGGGTGGACGAGGTCGCCGATCAATCCGTTGACCGACCCGATCGCTTCCGCCCAGCATTCGCCAACGTCGCCGATCGACGCCCGCTGCGAGATCCGGCCTTCCTTGCCGACCACCTGCCCGATCCGGTCCAGCTCCCGCGCCAGCCGCTGATTCAACCCGATCACTTCGTTGAACGTGTCCGCGATCTTGCCGCTCAAGCCCGTCCAGTCGTCCGGCAGCCGGACCGAGAAATCGCCCCGCTTAAACGCAGTCAGGGCCGAGAGGAGTTGCTTTTCCTGGAGTTGATCGCCATCAGGCTGAGACCCGTTGCCGGTGGCGGGCGGCGGTGGCGGTGATGCTTTTTGCTTTGGCGTCTCGCTCTGCGGAGCGGGCCGGGGCCGGGAACGTTTTTGTTTCGTTTTCATAGGTTACGCGGGTTGGAAAAAAATGGTTTGGGCGAACCGGGCTGCGGCGGGCGCCGTTGGGAAAAAGAAAGGAGCAGCAAAAACGATGCTGCCGCAACCTGACGTTGCCTCCGCTGATTGTGCTAAAGCAGGGCCGGTCACAAGAATTCCGGGCCTCATCGAGGGCCGTTGTCTTGAATCGGTTTTGGTTGCCGGGTCACGCGTAAGATTTCGGCGGAATTCGTTCGGAAATCAACGGTTGCGCCCGGGCCCGGGACCGAATACGACTCGCGTCGTGACTTCTGCCGGTGGCACGCGCAAGGAGCTGGACTCGATGGTCGTCGAGATCGAGCTCACGCTTTGCAGCATCATCCAGGGGGTCGCGCTCTATTTCCTGGTCGAGAACGCCCGCGCCGTCCTCACCATGAAGCAGGTCTCGGCCTGGCCTTATGTCGCGACCGGTCTCATCATCATCCTGCTTTTCTGGTCGCGGTCGCTCATCCATACCCTCACCTTGATCCGCTGGCCGCTGGAGTTCGTGCACAATTTTTTCTACGTGGCGTGCACTCTGGTCGAGGCGCTGGCGTTCACCCATCTCAACGATCCGTTTACCTGGTTCGTTCTCACCGCGCTCTATGCCGTCGTCGTCTGGTCGCTCTTCGTCTACGACATGCGCCTCGTGACCCTGCGGCGTCGCGACAGCGCGGGCCCCGCGGGCAATCGCCTCTATGCCAGGGTCGGCGGCGATCAACTGCTTAACGTCCGCGTCCTCATCCCGATGATTTTCGCAACCAACGTTGCCAGCGCCATCGCGATCTACCTTCGTCCTGATTTTTTCCTGGCGCGGAACGGGCACTACCTTTTGGTCGCGATCCAGGGCGTCGGTCTCCTCGGCTATCTCATCTACGTCATCCGCACTTACATTCGCCTGCAGCCCTTGATCCGGGAGACGCGCGAAGAATGGCGGGCCGAAGCGGAAAAATGAATCGTCAGGTGAGTCCGCGAGCGCACTGCTCGAGCGGCCACAGCTCAGCGTAAATCGAATCCGAACCTCATCTCGTTGGTCGGGACGAATCCCATCTGCTCATAAAGCGAGCGCGCCTGAGCGGACGCGTGCAGAACGAGCCGGTCGAGTTTTTCTTCGCGGGCCCAGCGAATGATCTCCTCCATTAAAAGCGGCGCGATGCCGCGTTTCCGCCATTCAGGTTCGGTGAAGACGTTGAGCACAATGGCGTGACGCCCTTGCGCGAAAGCGCCGCCGTTGCGCGCGGGCCGGTGCGGGTGCGGAGGAACGTGCCGCCGTTGCACTCCTGCGCCGGCGATGATGAGTTCGGGCTCTCTTTGCGGCGCCGCCAACCAACCGATGTATTCGCCGTTTGTTGTCGACGCGCGGTTCCACTCGCACCCCACCGATTTTCTCCATCGATTTTTGCGACCGAAAGTTTTGCTGGCCGACCGTGAAGACGACGTGCTCTGCAAACCTGAAGGCGTGCGGCAGCATCAGGTCTTTCATCTCCCGGTTGTAACTTCCGCCCCAATACTTTCGCGCCAGGAAAGTGAATCCGATCTCGATCTCGCTCGCCTCTTCGTCGTACCCGAGGAAACGCGATGACCCAATGATGCTTCCGTTCTCCTTGTCGATCACAACAAACGCACCGCCCGATTCCATCGCCTCTCGAAAAATTCGCGGAACACGGGTTCCTGATATCGAGTCGGCTGCGGATGCTGTTCCCAGATCAGCGGATCGGACGCGACGGCGAAAAGCTCGGTCCAATCATCCTCTTGCAGCGGCCTAAGCCGAAGCTGTTGGCCCTCCAGGGTGGGTTGCAGATCGAAACTCATTGCGACGTTAAGTTGCTCGTTCCATATGAGGCCTCAACTTGCCATGACGCCAAAGCTTGCTGCCGAGCGACCCACGCGGCCGCTCGCGAAGCCGTGGGCCCGGCCGGTTTAAAACACATTGCCGCTGTTTTGAATTGACGCGACTGCGCCCATCGCGATTTGATGGGCGATATGCGTAAGTTCCTTCCGGCGGTTCTCCTCTGTACTCTCGTTGGGGTAGTGGCTCTTTTGGCTGCCCTTGGCGACTCTTCCATCACCGCGTCAGTTCTTGGGTCACCACTTGTTATCTCGACTTCCCAACAATTCGCTGGAGCGATTAGTGGCCTCACGTTTCGCGGCCGGCAGTTTGTTAATCGCGCGGACCATGGTCGCGAGATCCAGAGCGCTATTTCGTTCAACGAAATCTATGAGTGTTACAATCCGAATGAAGCGGGGGCGCTTGACGACGGCGCGGGGTCGACCAGTAAGAGTTTATTAATCTCGTTGAGCCGCCCGACGAGCAACTCGCTGATAACAAACAATCAGATGGCCTACTACATTCGGCAACCGCAAGCCGGGAACTGCGGAAATCCCGGGACGACACCCGTGCCGACCTCGGGGATGCTGCGCTCCGACTTCAAGGTCCGAAAAAATGTGACTATCGGTTATGCCGGCATTTCCAACGTCATCGAGTACCTTACGACCTTTACCATGTCGCCAAATCCACCGGTTCCGATCTCGAAGGCCCAGGCTCAGGGAGTGGTCGCCGTGCTCAATCAGGATCCAAACCACACCAACTCGTTCACCGATTTTTCCGCAGTCTGGACCTATGATCTCGCGACCAGGAATTACCTCCAGAATGCGGAATTAGCTGGCGAGGATGACACGGTAAGAGTTTTACGCGACCCCAGCTCTTCGTTGGCGATTGCCTTCTATTGCCCGGAGTTGCTCCAGCCATATGACTATAACGCGGGTGGGTTCCGGTGGCATGTCGATGCCGGAAACGCGATTTCGTCCTTGGGTGACATCCGGCGTGCCGGGCCACAGGCACCGTCCGGCACGTTATCGTATCGTGGATATTTCGTGGTGGGCAATGACGCCGAGGTCCAATCGGGTCTCAACAGTCTGCACAATGTTTTCGCCTCTCTTGACCCGGAAGTTTTTAACTGGCGTGAGTACCTGAGTCTTAATCCCACTCTTCCCTATTCGGACCAGGCCGGAGCGCAGAATCATTGGCTAAATTACGGGATAGGGGAAGGGCGCGCAGGTTCGTATCAGTTCGCGCCGTCCCAGTACATCGCCCTGAACCCTGATATCGGCAATACATTCGGGTGGACCAACTATTGGGCCGCGATAGATCATTACGTTCAAACTGGGCGCAAGGAGGGTCGCACCACTTCTCCTCACGCCGAGGCGGGGAACCAACACACCGTTGTGCGGTCGCCGCAGGCTCCGAGCAACGTGGTTATCAGAGCATCCGGCCAAAACGCCGATGGCCAGCTTGGCAATGGGTCAACCACAGGCACAGCGATGCCGGTCCAAAGTTCCTCGTTACCGATGCCCCCCACCGAGATCGCGGCCGGCGACTACACCAGCGTGGCAGTTCTGGCGAACGGCACTGTCTGGACGTGGGGCTCTAACACTTACGGCGCGCGGGGAGACGGGAGCGTGGGCGGTAAGGATTTGTCTCCTCGGCCGGTCCCTGGACTGGCGAATATCGTAACCCCCAGCACAAAGGGACGTCACGTCGTGGCGGCCGGTTTGAGTGCGGTCGCGGTTATTGACAATGCCGGGCGCGTTCTCACTTGGGGCGAGAATTGGAATGGGCAACTCGGCGATGGCACCACCGTCCCGCACTACACGCCGATGCCGGTAAAGAAGGCCAATAACTCCGACCTTACTGGGATCGTATCCATTTCCATCGGTCAAAGCCAGATGGTCGCCCTAGACGTTGATGGCCATCTCTGGACTTGGGGCTGGGGGGCAAACGGCGCCCTCGGCAACAACTCGACGACCGATAGCGCGTATCCTGTCGCGGTCTTGGAACAGGTGAATGACCCCAACGTTTGCTACCCGGAATCGACGCCCTGTTACAGACCCATGGGCGGTTTTTCCCAGGTCGTAGCGGGCGGATCTTCCTTCTGCATCGCTTTGTCCCGATCCGGCCTGGTCTACGGCTGGGGTAACAACGGCTCCGGCCAACTTGGCATCGGAACAACCCCTTATACCTCCCTGCCCCAAGCCGTCCCGTTAGGTGAGCTGATCGACGGCATCGCGGCCGGCTCTTACCACGCCCTTGCCCGCGGCCGCAGCCGAAAAGTTTATGCTTGGGGTTACAACGGATGGGGTCAGTTAGGGAACCCACAAGCACAGGTCAATCAGCGATGGCCGATAGAAATGAGTTCCTCGACCGGTATGACTGGTATCACCGACATCGCCGCCGGCGGTTTTTTCAGCATCATGACGCGGGCCACAGCTTATGATCGAACCATTTTCGGCGCCGGTGACAATCAATCGGGCCAACTGGGCGTGAACGATACAAGCACTCATCCCTTGCCCGCGCAGTCGTACTTCTAGCGAACCCTTAGCCTCGCCATGACAACAACCAAGATATTCCTTCTCCTGACCCTGACTTTGACAATCCGGTGCGCATGGGCGCAGGAGCACACACCGAAAAGCGATGCCAGCCGGCCGGTCGCAGGCGGCGGGACGCCCGTACCGTTCACGACCGCCACCCTGGTCGAGCTTAATGAGCGAAGGAACGTCGTCCTAAAACTGGCAGACGGCACCACCCGGAGCTTCCGTCTCGCCGCTCAAACTGCGTTTTTCGACAGCAACAACACCTTGATTGAGGGCCGGTCCATCAGCAAACGGTCGCACGTTCTTGCTCACTTCATGGACGAAAACGGGGAGATTCTCGTTGATCGGATACTCGTCCAACCATGAGCACAACCCGGGCGCTTGCTCCGGGAGCTAACGATCCATCATGGCCAGGGCTTGGTCGGGCGTCTTGGCATCGGCAAGGCGGATCATGGTGAACGGAAGCTGGACCGCGATGAGGCACGACGAGGAGCACCATCAGCCAGAGCGAAAGGGAGAACGAGTCCGCGATTACTTTCGCTGGCCTCATCCTGTTCCTTCTCGGGTTCCACCGCCGCCATAATCTCGAGCAGGTGATTTTCTGTTCGGCGGAAAGCGGTGCCGCCGAGATGGCAGCTCTGGCTTCCTCAGCTTCCAGACGCAGGTTTTTCATCATCGCCCGCAGAAGTTGATCGCGCAGGGTAGGATCAGCCACCTGGAGCACGGGCAGGATCGCTTCCGAAGACGAGTTCATATTCGGCGGCAACGGCTTCTCGAATGGAAGGCGGCTCCTGCTGGAATCCACGACAAGATCTCTTCCGCGTTCCCCCAGCTAAAACGAAGTAAGCGGGCCGTGCCATTCAGCACGATTGCATGCCGACCCTTGGCGAACGCTCCGTCGCGCGGTGGCCGGCAGGGATGGGGCGGGGCCTGGCGCAATTGCACGCCCGCTCCGGCCACGACCTTGTCCGGCTCACCCTTCAGAGCCGCGAGCCAGCCAATGTATTCGCCGCTTTCCAGTGCGCGCTCCGTCCATGCCTGCGATGCCTTGCGAAAGTCCTCGAACGCTTTGTCGGAAATCTCGTCAATGTCGTGAAACATACGCGCCCGATGCGCAGCGATGACGGCTGCGTCCCGGACATCCGCGCGCCGAATGAGAAAGTCACCGTCCGGCTGGCGCATCGATTTGGAAAACGACATTCATCCGCCCGGCCTTGTTCACCCGCGGTTCTATGCGCACGCCGCCAATCTTTTCCATCGCCTTTTGCGAGCGCCAATTGCTGGGCCCGACGAGAAACACGACGTGGCGAACAAATCGGAACGCGTGCCTTAGCATCAGGTCCTTCATCTCGCGGTTGTAAACCCCGCCCCAATATTTGCGGGCCAAAAAGGTGAACCCGATTTCGATTTCGCTCCGGGCCTCGTCGTAGCCGAGGTAGCGCGATGAGCCGATGATGCTCCCGTCTTTTTTATCGATCACGACGAACGCGCCGCCCGACTCCATCGCTTCCTGGAAAAATCCGCGGAACACATCCGCCTGATAACGATCCGGCACCGGGTGTTGTTCCCAGATCAACGGATCGGACGCGACCGCGAACAAGGCGTCGTAGTCATCTGCGCGCAACGGCCGCAACCGAAGCAATTCGCCTTCTAACGTTGGTTGGAGCTCGAAAGACATGGCGATCAAGGAGCGGCGCTTTCCAAACCGCCGTCTTCCGGCAACTCCAGTTGCCCGCTTCCCATGTAGCAACACTTGCCGCCCACGTGCACCGCGGCGATCTCACCGGCCGAATGCTTGATCCGAATATGTAGAAAACTCGGCCGCCCCATCTCGACTCCTTGCTCGCTCACGCAACGCAACTCGTCGGTTGACGGAATCACCCGATGCCGCACCAGATAACAACCGAGCGGTCCCGTCGCGCCGCCCGTCGCCGCGTCCTCCTGAACGCCGAGCGACGGCGAGAACATCCGGCTGTGCACCGCGGATCCCGCGAACTCGGTCTCCGTCGTCAAGACAAAGATATTTTGCGCCGGCAATTTCAACCGTTCCTCGACGTCGCGTCGAAACCGGATCCGTCGCATTGCCTCCAGCGTTTTCACCGGGACAAACAAAAACGGCACGCCGCACGAGACCACCTGGATCGGCAGATCGGCGCGGACTGCCTTCGTTTCCAGCGAAAGCATTTCGGCTATCCCAGCTCGTTCTTCGATGGGCGGACCGAACTCCGGCAGCGGTTGCTGCATCTCGATAAAGGAAGGCTTGCCATTTTCCCAGTCGATCGCGACCGGGATCGGGCCCACTCCTTCTTCCAGGGTAATCTTTGTGCGCCCGTGGCCCGGCCTAACGAGTTCGGCGCGGGTCAGCACGAAAGTCGTGCCGACGGTTGGATGGCCAGCCATCGGCAATTCCTCAGCCGGGGTGAAGATGCGGACCCGGAAATCGTTGGCCGGATTTTCCGGCGGCAACACGAACGTCGTCTCCGACAGGTTGAATTCCTTGGCGATTGCCTGCATCAGCGGGCCGGAAAGTCCGCGGCCGTCGAGGAAAACGGCGAGCGGGTTCCCGCCAAAGGCGCGGTCGGTGAAAACATCGACGAGATGATAAGAATGTTGCTTCATAAAACTGAGTCGAGCGCCTGCGCGAAATCCGACAACAGATCGGCTTCATCTTCCAGACCAATCGAAATGCGAACCAGGCTCTCGTTCACGCCCATCGCGGCGCGTTGCTCGGCGTTGAGGCTTTCGGCCCACATCGCGGCCGGGTGAACCAAAAGCGTCGTGAAGCCGCCCAGGCTGGCCGCGTATCGGCCCAGCTTCACATTTCGAATGAATTTTTCGGCGGCCGCGTAGCCGCCGCGAAATTCCACGCTCAACATTCCGGTCCCGCCGCTCATTTGGGCGCGCGCCAATTCGTATTGCGGATGCGATCCGAGAAAAGGGTAGTTCACGCGGCCGATCGCCGGGTGCGTTTCGACAAATTTCGCCACTGCCAGGGCGTTGCGATTATGCCGTTCGACTCGCAAGTCCAGCGTGCGCAACCCGCGCAGGAGCAGCCAGGAATCGAACGGGCTCAGGACCGCGCCCACGACGATGTGCAATCGCCACGCGCGCTCGATGAATTCTTTCGCGGCAACGATCGCCCCCGCCATCACGTCGTGGTGACCGCTCAAGTATTTCGTCGCGCTGTGGACGACGACGTCGATCCCGAACTGGAGCGGCCGTTGATTGATCGGCGTGGCGAAAGTGTTGTCGACCATCGTCGTGATTCCGCGGGGCTTCGCGATTTCCGCGATCGCGCTCAAATCGGTCAGGCTCATGAGCGGATTGGCCGGCGTTTCGGCGTAGATCAATTTTGTGTTCGGCCGAATCGCGTCGGCGAAATTGCCGGTTTGCTCGACGTGCGTGCACTCAATTCCCCAGCGCGGAAGAATGTCCTGAAACAGCGTCGCGGCCGACGCGTAGACGTTCCGCTGCGCCACCACGTGATCGCCTTTCGCCAAAAGGCTCATGACGGCGGTGAAGATCGCGCCCATGCCGGAGGCCGTGACCAGGGCTGCTTCCCCGCCTTCCATCTCGGCGAGGAGCGCTTCGACCTGCTCGTGACCGGGATTGCCGTAACGCGTGTAATATTCACGCGGCTGGATCGTCTGCGAAATTTCGGCGAACTCCGCGATCGATTCCGCTTCGAAGCTGGTGCTCTGCCAGATGGGCGATGTGATGGCGTGGGTGGAGTTCCGAGCGCGCGCGGCGTGAATGAGTTTCGTTTGCGGATTCATACGGCGGCTTTCGGGCGAAATGTAACGATCAAGGCGATTCCGAAGACGACGAGCGCGCTGCCGGCGAGAAGTTCCGGCGCGAGTTTCTCGCCGCCCAGCCACGTGCCGAGGAACACCGCGACGACTGGATTTACGTAGGCGTAGGTCGAGGCGCGGGTCGCTTCGACATTGCGGAGGAGCCAAAGGTAGGCGGAAAACCCGACAATCGATCCGATCGCGGCAAGGTAAGCCATCGCGCCTAACGACCGCAGAGTTACGGCGGCTGGATTGAAATGAGCGAACTCGCCGTGGAGCGAAGCGGCGACGAGACCGAGCAGGCCGCCGCAGATCATTTGCATGGCGGCCATCATTGCGCCGGAAGTTTCGTGCCGGACGCGCGTGGCATAAAGGGACGCCGCGGCCCAAAGCGACTCGCCCAGCGCGAGCAGAACGAGGCTCGCCGTCAGCTCGGGAGTGAACGAGAGCGCGCTCGGCCTAACGATTACCGCCACTCCGAAAGTCGCGACCGCGATCCCGCCCCAGACCGGCAGCCGCGGCCGGCGCAGCGTTCCGCTTAGCCAACCCATCAGCACCATGACCGCCGGCAGCAAGGCGACAATCACCGCCGCCGTCCCGGACGGAATGTATTGCTCGGCAAAAGTGACGCTGCCGTTGCCGGCGAAAATGATTCCGCCGCCGATCAGGGCCGCGCTCTGCCAATCCCGCGAGCTTGGTCGCCGGGCGCCGCGCCACCGCAGGAACAGATAGAACAACGAGCCCGCCGTCGACCAGCGCAGGCCGGCCATGATCATGGGCGGAATGGTTTCGATCGCCACCCGGATTCCGAGAAAGGTCGAGCCCCAGATCAGGTAGACCGCCGCGAACGCGGCCACGACCTTGAGCCCGCGAGATTGCAACCGCCACGAAGACGAGGTCGGCGCCGCCGCGCAGGCGTTTCCCGGCTGAGACGCTTCGACGACTGGCATCACGCATTCTGGGCCGGCGACGCCGTCCAATACAGATTCAGAGTTCAACATTTCCGGCCGGTACAGTTTGCGGGTTGGGGATTCTGTGTGGCATGCTCCGGGATGGTCGATTCGCGAATTTCCCGGGGGCGCCGCGAACCCCTTTACGCGCGTATCGCCGCCAACGTCGGCGAGTTGATCGAAGGCGGCGCTCTCCGGATCGGCGACCGGATTCCGTCCGTGCGTCGCGCCAGCCGGCAGCATCGCGTCAGCATGGCGACCGCGGTCCAGGCTTACCTCGAGCTCGAGAACCGCGGGCTGATCGAGGCGCGGCCCAAATCCGGTTTCTTCGTTCGCTCTCGTCCACGACAGCTACTCGCTGAGCCGCAAACGTCCCGGCCGTTGCCCGGCGCTTCCGTCCACGAATCGCCAACCCTGATCTCGCGCCTGTTCGGGGCCACCATGAAACGCGACGTCGTCCAGCTCGGTCCGGGAGTTCCGAGCCCGAAGCTGCTGCCCGTCCAGAAACTGAATCGCATCCTCGCTTCGACCGCGCGCCGCCTCGGGCCGGCCGCCCTCGAGCTCGATATGCCCCCTGGTTGTTTGCCGCTGCGGCGCGCCCTCGCCCGGCGTGCCCTGGATTGGGGCGCAAAGATTTCGCCGGACGAAATCATCACCACCAGCGGTTGCATGGAGGCGCTGGTGCTCTCGTTGCGAGCGGTGACAAAGCCGGGCGACGCGATCGCGGTCGAGTCACCCACTTATTTTGGCATTGTCCAGCTAATCGCCCAGCTGGGATTGAAAGCGCTCGAGATTCCCACCCATCCCCGCTCCGGTCTCGATCTCGATGCGCTCGAGGGCATGATCCGGACCCGTCGCGTCAGGGCTTGTCTGGCCGTCCCAAATTTTAACAACCCACTCGGAAGCCTGATGCCGGAGGCAGCGAAGGAGCGGCTCGTCCATCTCCTGGCGCGGAAAGAGATTCCTTTGATCGAAGACGATCTTTACGGCGATCTTCATTTCGGCGCCGAACGGCCCCACGTGGCGAAGGCGCACGACCACAAAGGCCTCGTCATGCTCTGCGGATCTTTTTCGAAATCGGTCGCGCCCGGGTATCGCGTCGGCTGGGTGGCGCCGGGCCGGTTTTTCGAAAAAGTGAAGGATTTGAAATGCACCAGCACGGTCGCGACCGCGACCCTGCCGCAATTCGCGCTGGCTGAGTACATGACGAACGGTGGCTACGAGCATCACCTCCGCAGCCTGCGCCTCGCATTGAAACGGCAGTTCGAACAGATGAGTCACGCCGTGGCGGAATCGTTTCCGGCCGGGACAAAAATGACGCGACCCGGCGGCGGCATTGTCCTGTGGGTCGAACTGCCGCCGCGGGTGGACGCGCTCCGTCTCCACGCGAAAGCGCTCGCGGAAAAGATCAGTCTCGCGCCCGGTCCGATGTTTTCGTCGCGCGAAAGTTATCGGAATTGCATCCGGCTAAGTTTCGGCGAGCCGTGGTCTCCGCAAATCGAGCGCGCGATCGGCGTCCTGGCGTATTTGGTCAAGCAGATGAGCGCCGGCCGGTAGGCGTAGCACTCGGCGCTTTGCAACGGTTTTACCGCTGTCTAAGCTCCCAACGTGCTTCTCGAAAAAAACGGCAGCCGCCCGCTCGCCATGCCGCGGGCATTGACCGTCGACCAGGTGATGGTCGAGGAACGCGCCGGCGCCTTCGCGAAACGCAGCATCAAGACTTCAGCGAAACTGGCCGGGCTCAAGATGGCCATCTCGATGATGGATCTGACGACGCTCGAGGGGAAGGACACGCCGGGGAAAGTGGCGTTCGTGTGCCGGAAGGCGATGCAGCCGATGGATCCGCGCTACGAAGTCCCGCCGTGCGCCGCGGTCTGCGTCTATCCGAACCTCGTCCGCGCCGCCAAACGTTTCCTCGGCAATTCCGGCGTGAAAGTTGCCTCGGTCGCAACCGCGTTCCCAACCGGACTGATGCCGTTGAAATTGAAATTGCAGGAAGTCCGTAGCGCCGCTCGCGACGGCGCCGATGAAATCGACATGGTGATCGACCGCGGCCAGTTCCTCGCCGGAAATCACAACCGCGTCTTCGATGAGATCGCCGCCGTAAAAGAAGCGTGCGGCGCCGCGCATCTCAAAGTCATCCTCGAGACGGGCGAACTCCAGACCTACGACAATGTCCGGATCGCCAGCGAACTCGCCATGCGCGCGGGCGCCGATTTCATCAAGACATCGACCGGCAAAGTTTCGCCCGCCGCGACGATGCCCGTCACCCTCGTGATGCTCGAGGCGATTCGGGATTACTTCTACGAGACCGGCATCCGGATCGGGATGAAACCCGCCGGCGGCATCAAGACGGCGAAGCAATCGCTCGCCTACCTGGTGATGCTCAAGGAAACTCTCGGCGACGATTGGCTCACTCCCGATCTCTTCCGCTTCGGCGCCAGCTCCCTCGCCAACGACGTCCTCATGCAGATCGCGAAGGTCGTCGACGGCAATTACCAAAGCGCTGACTACTTTTCGCTCCCGTGAGCAAGGAGGGGCGCTTTCCAAACCGCCCCTGAAAACTCGGCGGTTTGTAAACCGCCGCTCCTTGGAAGAGGCGCCCGACGTAAATTTGCGTGCGACTAAGGGCATGGGCGATTAAGAACAGGTATGGCTCGGAAGAAATCGCGTTCGGATTTGGTGGTGGTGTCGCGGACTGCGCCGGCGTTGCCCGAACGGGTGGCATTACCCACGAGCGAGCGGCATTTGAATTTCGGCGACCGATGGGGCTATGCGCCGGCGCCGGAAGCAAACGATTACATCCGCCTCCAGAAACGCTATCCGCTCTTCATCGGCGGGAAGTTCGTCGCGCCGAAGTCGGGGAAGTATTTCGCTTCGATCAACCCGGCGACGGAAGAGAAGCTGGCGGAGATCGCGGAAGCGAACGCGCGAGATGTCGATCTCGCGGTGAAATCGGCCCGGCGCGCTTACAAAAACACCTGGAGCAAAATGCCGGGACGCGAGCGCGGGAAATTCCTTTTTCGGATCGCGCGGCTCATCCAGGAAAAATCGCGCGAGCTGGCCGTGCTCGAAACGATGGACGGCGGCAAGACGATCAAGGAAAGCCGCGACATCGATCTGCCGTTGGTCGCCGCGCATTTCTTTTATTACGCGGGCTGGGCGGACAAACTGGAGTACGCGTTCCCCGGCCGAAGGGCCGGACCGATTGGCGTCGCGGGGCAGATCATTCCCTGGAATTTTCCGCTGCTCATGGCCGCCTGGAAACTGGCGCCGGCCCTGGCGGCCGGGAACACGTGCGTCCTGAAGCCGGCCGAAACAACCAGCATCACCGCGATGCATCTCGCGGAAATTTTTCAGGAGGCAGAGTTACCGGATGGCGTGGTCAACATTGTCACCGGCGCGGGCGAAACCGGCAAAGCGATCGTCGAGCATCCGGACGTCGACAAGATCGCGTTCACCGGTTCGACGGCGGTTGGAAAAATCCTGACGCAAGCCGTCGCGGGAACGAAAAAGCGACTCACCCTCGAGCTCGGCGGCAAAGCGGCGAATATCATTTTCGAAGACGCGCCGATCGACCAGGCGGTGGAGGGGATCATCTCCGGAATTTATTTTAACCAGGGCCACGTCTGCTGCGCGGGCTCGCGGCTGCTGGTGCAGGAAGGCGTCTTCCCGCAGGTGATTCGGAAGCTGCGCGATCGGATCGCGACGTTGCGCGTCGGTAATCCGCTCGACAAGAACACCGACATCGGCGCGATCAATTCGCGGATGCAGCTGGATAAGATTTGCGAGCTGGTTGACAGCGGGCTCAAGCAGGGCGCCGAGCTGGTGCAATCAAACGCGAAACTGCCGGCGAAAGGTTACTGGTATCCGCCCAGCTTTTTCACCGGCGTGACCGCTTCCCATCGCATCGCCCAGGAAGAAATCTTCGGCCCGGTCCTGAGCGTGATGACGTTCCGCACGCCCGAAGAAGTGATCGAGCGCGCGAATAACACGCCCTATGGATTGAGCGCCGGGGTGTGGACCGACAAAGGCAGCAAGATTTTCAAGATCGTGGACAAACTCCGGGCCGGCGTGGTCTGGGCGAACACCTACAACAAATTCGATCCGACCAGTCCGTTTGGCGGATATAAGGAGAGCGGTTTTGGTCGCGAAGGCGGCCGGCACGGCTTGCTCCCATACGTGACCCTGAGCTAATTCAACCCCACGCGCCGCTTATCACGGCGGAGTCGACGGCGGGGGCTTCTGTTTCCGGAGCGCGAGCGAGATAGCGTAAAGGGCCGCGTACGTATCCATCGCCTGCTGCGACCAAATATCGTTGTGGTCCTTTATGATTTCCTTCGTGCACCGGATGATCCAATACGCCGTATCTTTGTTGATGTAATTGCCGGAGTCGGACTCCCAAACCACTGGGGTGTAAGGTTGCCGCCCTCCCTTGTATTGGGAAAAATCAATGAACGGCCTGGTGGCCGGCGGGAAAGTGATGCGCCACATTCGAGCCCGTTCTCCGGACCGGCGTGGAGAAGTCATGAATTCCTCGGTCCCACCGGAGCGCTGAAGGTTGATCCGCAGGGCATCCAGTGAAGCGGGCTGGGTCTCGTCAGAGGTTGTTTCGACAGGTTCGATAAAGCGATTGACCAGGAGAGGATTATGGCCCGGCGTGTGCCGGTAGTAGTAGGATTGCTGAATTGAAACCTGGTCCGTGCCCCGGGCCGGCGCGAGAATGAATTCGTTACCCCGATACTTGCGACGCAACGTGGGGATAAGAAAGCAGAAGGTGTTCGCAAGCCGATGAGTCTTGCCGGTGGCCCAGTCGCCGCTCGAGGTAAGGGAAAAAAACACGGGTGAATTGGCTCCCTCAATATCGTCACGGGCCATCGTCCGCCCATGCGCTGCGAGGAAACTTTGAAATTGCTTTGCGTAGATGGAGGGAGCCGCGGAGTTCACCAGCAAGACCGTGTCAAAGGGCAATGGGTTTGCCTTTGTCTTGGGACGTTTCGCCGGATCGCCCCAGGGCCACGCGCTAATCAAGTCGCCGATGGCCGCATTTTGAAAGGTTCGTTCCAGCATAAGGCCGCCGAAAGAATGACCGATGAGAAATACGTAGCTGCGGGAGCGATAACGTTTTGCAACATGGGCGCAGGTAAAAAGAGTACGGGAGAGAGAGGTCCCGCTGAAAAGGTGTTCGGGAACACCCTTACGGTCGAAATAGCTGAGAGTCTCCAGTGCTCGGTTCAACGCCGGGAAACGGGCCGCCTGACTCAGATCAACGATAGAACCTCGATAGCGCTGACTGACCTCTTTGAAGACCTTGTCCTGAGCATCGATGACATGTTTGAGACAGGCGCCCCGCCAGGAAAGATAAATTCCATGCACACGATGAGCGGTGCCGTTAGCGTCGGCATGAGTCGCCAATTGGTGGAGGAATTCGTTGAAGTCGACGACGTTTCCCGACTGGCCATTGTTTCGCCAACCGTGGACAAAGATGACTACGATGAGGTGGTCGTGTTTTTGAGCGAGGGCCCTTACTTTTTCGTAAGCGTGAAGGTGTTGCTTGAAATCCAGGTAGTCCCCCCGTTCATCAAACTCGACGAACGAACAAGAATGGGGCAGACCTTTCTCGGGCGAAACGCTCTCCACATACCACTTCCTTCCGTTGTCGAGCCCGGCCGGAGGATCGGGCGTATCGTGGCCTATCACACCGCCCTCCACTTTCCGTAACGCCACTCCACGGCTGGCATTCCCCGCCGTCCAGGTAACCAAAAAAGACAAAAGCAAAGCAAGAGCGGCGATGTAAAAGGGATGATACCAGGAGCCGGGGACGAAGCGATGTATCCCCCAGGCAAGGGCGGACAAGAAAACGATCAGTAGTATGCGAAACAACGACATCGCATGTTGCTGGTAAATTAACTCCAGCGGTAACTACGATATTTGCCGGGCGAAGTTTTCCGATCGGAATGGAGTTAGCGTGTCAGGTTCAGCTGACGTTCCTCTCGTCCCTTCGCCCAAGGCGCGCCTTGGCGTCGTAGTAGAGCGCGATAAAAGACGCGGCGAGCAGGGGACGGAGGACCAGGTTCATCACCGCGGACGCGATGTCGGATGCGATCATGAGCGCGTCGGGCGTTTTCGCCTGGGAAAGTGATTGCATCATCGCCAGCGCTTGCTCCGGATTCTCCACGCCGCGCAGCCGGAGAAAGGTGAAAGGGAATTGCACCGCCACGACCGCGAAGAGAAGGAGCAGGACCCAGATCGAGGCGACGATTGGGCCGCGATACAGTGGACGCTCGACCCGCGGCAACTCAGGACCGCAACGCGCGAGGTCCCGGCTTTCCCGCACGGCGACGAACGCGCTGGCGTCGCCGAACGCCGCGGTTTGTTCCCAAAAGAGGAAGTTAATGAAGAGCCGCGCGTTCATGTAAACCATGAAGGCGCCGATCAGCAGATAGAGGAGCAGGCTGAGGGCGGTAATCCCCGCGCTCAATAACGCGATCATCGCGGTCAGCGGAACGAAGAACCAAAAAAAGTAGCTGAAATAGACCAGCAACCCGGCGCCCAGCATCTGCCCGTAACGCTCGACGGCGGCGGAGAATTGCGCGACGAGCGAGCGGCGCCGGCCGCGCAGGACATCGTCGGCCACGTATTGAAACCCGGCGGTCGAGATCGGCCAGAGCACGATGACCAGCAGGAACATGATCCAGCAGATCGGCGGGACGACGACTTTGGGCATGCTTTCACCGGAGAGAAAGTCCGGCATTGCCACCCGCGGAAAATACCATTGCATGGCGAACATCGGCACGGCCGTAAGCAATCCGAAAACCAGGAAGCGCCAGAAGCCGCCGCGATAAACACGGATCGTTTCGCGAAAAATCTCGCTCCAGGTTCTGCGCCGAATCGTCAGGTCCGGCGGGGCTTCGGGAGGAAGATCGTCGGCGAAGATTTCCGGCAGTTCGCCAGCGGGAAACCAGCGGTCTTCACCCACGCGGCGCACGTCGTTGGTGCGGATCAGGCGGCCTTCGGTTTTCCAATCGCGAAGGTCATCCTCATCGACGGGGCCGTATTCCTTGCCTGCGACCCGCACCATCCATTGGTCTGACATACCGGCAATTGATACGCGCGATTCCCATGCGTCGCTACCGAAGACGGCGGTTTGGAAAGCGCCGCTCCTTGGTTAGGTTCAGGGCGTGAAGCTCCTTCTTGTCGACGGGCATTATTACGTTTACCGCTCTTTTTTCGCGATCCAGAACCTGTCCAATTCGCGGGGCGAACCGACCAACGCGATTTTCGGGTTCACCAAGACGCTTCGGCTCATGCTCAAACATCTCCAGCCGGAGCTGGGCGCCGTTTTTTGGGATGAAGGATTGCCGGCAAAACGGATGACCCTCCAGCCCGCTTACAAGGAAACCCGAAAAGAAATGCCGCAGCCGATGGTACCGCAGCTCGATTACATCAAGGACGAGCTCACGGCCCTCCTCGGGTTCAGGAATATTTCGCTCCCGAACACTGAGGCGGACGATCTTATGGGTTGCTACGCCATGGCGGCCTGCAAACAGAACCACGAAGTCGTCCTGGCCACGAACGACAAGGACCTCTACCAGCTCGTCGGCCCTTGCGTGAAAGTTTACACGACGGCGAAGGCCGATTTGGTTTCGCCCAAAGACGCGTTTGCGCTCCTGGGCGAGGCGGAGGTCACCACGAAATGGGGCGTGCCCCCGGCATTGATCGGGGACGTCCTCGCTCTTTCGGGCGACTCGGTCGACAACATTCCCGGCGCCGGGTTCGGCCGGAAAACCGCCGCGAAATTGCTCATGGAACATGGAAACCTCGACGGCCTCCTCGCGAACCTGGAACAGGTTAAAAGCGAAAAGACCCGCGAGAAACTGATCGCGGGCCGCGGGCAGATCGAACAAAACCGCAAGATGGTGGAGCTGGATTGCGACACGCCGCTGCCGGTCCCGATCGACCAGCTCCGGATCAAACCCGACTATCCGGCCCTGATCGCCGCGCTGGAGAAGTGCGAATTCAAATCGCTGCTCCAGGAAGTGCGCGACGAAGCTGCCAAGGTCGGGACCGTAAAGCAGGGAGAATTGCTTCTGTAGCGGCCGTCTATGACCGCCGGCGGACGTCGTCGGGAACTCGGCGGTCATAGACGGCCGCTACGGCCAGGATTTTTTTCCGCGATGCTGAAAAAAGTTCGAACGGTTACCCGGCCGGCCTGTCTAATCTTACAGGTTAAGGCGATTCGGGCGGCGGCACGTTTCTCGTATTTGTTGTTTCTCCTGCGTGCGCTGCCCGAATCCTTTTTTTTGGGCATATCTCGCCCTCCGGCCACTAACGCCCCGAGGTTTCTACTGACCCCCTAGCCATGTCGGCTCACTTCGAGAAAATGCACAACCTTCGCAGGGCGGCGCGCGATTAGACCGATGTCTATGAGAAGTGTGGTTTGCCGACTCCAAAAAGCATGTTAGGCCACTGCATTGACTGGAACGCCCAAAACGGCTCGTCTTTCGACCATCTTTCCACCGAGCGACGTTCTCGCGCTTTGCGTTCACCGCGGTAACCCGATATGACGGACCCAGGCATGGACGCGATCGGGATCGCTTTGCGGGAAGATCTCGGCGAAGGCGACATCACCACGAAATTTTTTGTCCGCAGCGATTTGCGCGCGCTGGGCCGAATCATTGCCCGGGAACGCGGGGTGGTCGCGGGCGCCGAGACGGCGGCGGAAGTTTTTCGGCGGGTGAATCCGAACCTGACTGTCGAGATCCTGCAACCGGACGGAACCGCGCTGAGCGGCGGCGAAACCATCCTGGAAGTGCGCGGCGAGGCCGGTTCGATTCTGACGGCGGAACGTATCGCGTTGAATTTCCTCCAGCGCTTGTCCGGCATCGCGACGCTTACCCGGCAGTTCGTCGAAGCGATCGGCAAATCGCGCGCGAAGATTCTCGATACCCGGAAGACGACGCCGGGATTGCGCGCTCTGGAAAAGGCGGCGGTCGTCGCGGGTGGGGGCGAAAATCATCGTTCGACCTTGAGCGAGATGGTCCTGGTGAAAGATAATCATCTCAACGCGGGCGAGGGCGTGTCCGGGCTGGCCTCGGCGATTCAGCGGCTTCGCACGGAACGTCCGGGGATTCGCGTTGAAGTCGAAGCCGACCGGCTGGAACAAGTGCGTTCGTTTCTCGAAGTGGACGGCATCGACGTCATTCTGCTCGACAACATGGATCCGACGGAGATGCGCGAGGCCGTCGCGGCGGGGAAGGGGAAGGTGAAATTCGAAGCCAGCGGTGGAATCAACCTGAAGAATGTGCGGCGGATCGCGGCGACCGGAGTCGACTACATTTCCGTCGGCGCGCTGACTCATTCCGCGCGTTCGATCGACCTGTCGCTGGAACTGACGCATGTCGGGAACTAGCGATCGGTTGATCGCGTCGGAACTTCGTGCCGGTCTCGAAGGTTACCGGATTGGAAACGAGATCGTGGTTCTCGAGGAAACCGAATCGACGAACGATGTCGCCTGGCAATCGGCGGAGCGCGGGGCCGCGGCCGGCTTCGTAGTTTTTGCGGAGCGGCAGACGAAAGGGCGCGGCCAGTACGGCCGCCGCTGGCAATCGGCGCCCTATCTTGGTTTGTGGTTTTCGATTCTGCTGCGTCCGGCCATGACGTTGCTGGAATCGCCCAAACTGACGCCGTTGCTGGCGGAAGTGATTGCCGAGGCGATCAGGGACGAGACCGGCTGTGCGACCACGATCAAGCCGCCTAACGACATTTACGTTTCCGGTCGCAAAGTCGCCGGCGTGCTCGTGGAAGGCCGAACCGCGAACGACGGAAGCTACGTCGCGGTGGCCGGGATCGGGATCAACGTTAACCAGGCGCTGGACGATTTTCCGGAGGAACTGCGGGAGAGCGCCGGCTCTCTGGCGATGGCAACCGGGAAAAACCTTTCGCGCCCAAAACTCGCGATCGCGTTACTCCAACGCCTCGCTGCACACCCAGGGAGCGGCGGTCTCCAGTCCGCCGTCTGACGGCGGTTTGGAAACCGCCGCTCCTTGTCTCAGCTCGCGCCGAACTGCTGCAAGGCGCGCAGTTTCGCGAGCGCGCGTCCGCTATCGATCTCCTCGCGCGCCCGGCCCAGGCCTTCACTCATGTCGTGACACAAACCGGCGACGACAAATCCGCCGGCAGCATTGACCAGCGCGAGGTCGCGTTTCGCGCCCTGGATTTCGCCCGTAAGAATGCCTTCCAGAAATCCCGCGTTCTCGGCGGCGTCGCCACCGCGCAGGTCATCGAGCGGCCCCGCGGGGATGTTCAGCCAGCGCGGATCGATCAGGCCCGTATTGACTTTGCCCCTGGCCAGCTCCGCGAAGGTCGTCACGCCGCTGGTCGAAATGTCGTCCATGCCTTCGCCGGTCTCGGTTACGCCATGGACGATCCAGGCGCGTTCGCGGCCGAGCCGGCGGAGCGCTTCGGCGAAAATTTTCGTCAGGCGCGGCGAGAACACGCCGATCAATTGCCGGCCGGGCCGCGCGGGATTGAGGAGCGGGCCGAGCAAATTGAAAACGGTGCGAATATTTTCGCGGGCCAATCGCTTCCGCATTTCGGCGATGGCGCGATAGGCCGGGTGATATTCCCGCGCGAAAATGAAACAGAGGCTGTGGCGTTCGACGCATTCCTTCACTTTGGCCGGCGGCAACGCGATCGGCACCCCGAGCGCCTCGAGGACGTCGGCGCTGCCGCAACGCGAAGTGACACTGCGATTGCCGTGTTTCACCACTGCCACGCCGCCGGCGGCCAGCACAAACATGATCGTCGTGGAAACGTTGAAGAGATCGAGCCCGTCGCCGCCCGTCCCGCAAACGTCGAGCATCGGCCCCGACAATTGTTTCGGATCGATCATGGGGTCGATCGCGCGCTCGATTAATTGCTGCACGAAGGCGACGATTTCCTCGACGCTCTCGCCCTTTTGATGGAGCGCCATCAGGAAATCCGCTTTCATCCGGTCGTCGGTCGCATCGGACAGGAGGAGCGACATCGCGTAGTTGATGTCGCCCGCCGTGAGATCGAGGCCGTTCCGCAGTTTGTCGACGAGGCCTTTCACGCGGCGCGGCTTTCCAGCTCTCGCAGCCAGGCGCGATACGCGTCCGGCGAAATTTCCGACGGCTTGATTTCGCTCCGGCCGCCCCAGAAAACGTTCGTGTAGGAAACCGGGATGCCGCAGGCCTGGAGGTGACGATCGATGGCGCGTTTATGTTCGAGAAGCAGTTCCTTATCGGTCCCGTGCGCGACCGCCATGATGTTGACGTCGCGAAATTCGGGGCCGGCTTCGCGCCAGTAGCAATGGGTCAGGATATGATGCCGGCCGACTTCGCCGCCTGCTTCGAGTTCGCGTCCTGCCGGCACGGCCCAATGGAAAAGGGCGTTGAACCGCGTAACCCGAACGCCGGTCGCGGACGGTTTCACGTGTTCGAGAAACGTCGAAAAACGCCCGATGACTTTCCGCGTATTGAGCGACTCCGCGATCCGGCAAAACTCTTCCAGGTCGAGGCCCGCTTCCGCCGCGCGCGCTTTCCACGGCGAAGGCGCGATCTCGCGCGGCTCGAATTCCCGTTTCAACGCCACCAGGACTTTCCATTCCAAATCGCTCAGCTCGGCCACATGGACCGGCGCCATCGTGGCGGGTGCCTCGGCCTTGCTGCCGGGCTCAATCGTCTTCCGGCGAACGTGGCCCACGCCGAGGGTGAAAATTCCTTTCGCGGGCATCAGCCGGAAATGGTCGGCGCCCACGATTCGCGCCAGAAGCTCGCCGTGATGGTGCAGGGAAAATCCGCGCGGGACTTTCAACGTCGTCCAGAGTTTGTACTCCGAGCCGGGCGTAACGGAATCGGTGGAACGCAACACGACGTGGCCGGAGAACGGGTCGCGTTGCGACATGAAATCGAACGCCGCGTCGATCTTTTCCGGCGCGACTTTCCACGCGACAAGCGCCCCGTCGGCGAGGTTCGTGGCGAGCAACGTCTGCCGGACCCGGCGGATGGTTCCCGCTTCCAGCATCGCGCCGATGCGCGCCATCACCGTATCGACCGGCACGCCGGAGCGCCGGGCAATTTCCTCGAAAGGTTCGCGAACGAACCCGTCGATCTTGTCTTCTGAAACGGCGAGGATCTTCGCGTTGGTCGGATCGTTGTGTTCTACCGGCAGCATGGGCGCAGCCAATAAAACACGGCTCACCCGGCCGTGGCTACCACCGTCTCAGGCCACGCAGTAAAAAATCGCGCAGAAATGGCAGGCCGTCCCGGCGAGCACGAACAAATGCCAGATGAAATGGCCGTAGGGCAGCCGCTTGTTCACAAAAAAGATCACGCCGGAGGTGTAGGCGACGCCGCCGGCCAGGAGCCAGAATATGGCGTCGGCCGGAACCGCGCGGATGAATGGCCCCACCGCGAACAGGAACAGCCAGCCCATCCCGAGATACATCACGATCGATAATTTTTTCCAGCGAACGCCGGTCAGCATTTTGATGGCAACGCCGATGCCGGCCAGCAGCCAGACGAGCGCGAAAAACGTCCAGCCGAGAGCGCCCCGGAGAGGGCCGAGCGTGAACGGCGTGTAGGTTCCAGCGATGAGCAGGAAGATCGCGGCGTGATCGACGATTTGGAGCGCGCACTTCAGGCGGGTCTGGGGCCAGGCGTGATACAGCGTCGAGCAAAGATAGAGCAACCACATCGTCGCGACGAAAATGATGGTGCCGATGTAGAACGATTGCGTCGGATGGCGGGCTGCGTTGAAAAGGAGAAAAGGCGTGGCCACGATCGCCGCCGCCAGCCCGAATCCGTGGCTGATGCTGTTGGCGATTTCTTCGCGGCGCGACTGGTCCCATTCCGGCGCGGCAAAAAGTTCGTCGATCGCTTTCATGCTTTGGAGTGATGGACATAATACAGTTGAGCACCAGGTGAAAAGCCAAAACCAAACCAGACTGATATTCTTCGACGCCGCGGGCACGTTGATCTATTTGCCCAAGAGCGTCGGTTATCATTACGCATGGGTGGCCGGGCGCATCGGTCTTCAGCTCGACGCCGAAGCGCTCGATACCGCGTTTAAAGCGGCATGGAAACAAATGCCGGTCCGTCCCGCGATCGATGGTCCGCGGCCGGACGACGACAAAGGCTGGTGGCGCGATTTGGTGAATCGCGTTCTCGACCAGGTCGCGCCGAGTCTCGGCGAACTGGATCGGGACGCGTTCTTCGAAGCCGCCTATGGCCACTTCGCCGAGCCGGGGGTGTGGGATCTTTATCCGGAGACGATCGAAGTGCTGGACGCGCTTCACGGGCGATTCGAGCTCGCAGTCATCTCAAATTTCGACGGCCGGCTCCGGATGATTCTGGAGCACCTCGGGGTTACGAAATTTTTCGCGCACCTCTTTATTTCGAGCGAGCTCGGCGCCGACAAACCCGATCCTGAGATTTACCGCCGCGCACTCCAGTTGAGTGGAATCCAGCCGGCCGAGGCGTTGCACGTGGGCGACGACCCCGAGCGGGACTGGAAAGGTGCGACGGCTGCGGGGCTTTCAATTTTCCGACTGGAGCGGCCCCAAAATTCACTTCTCGATCTGCTCGCGACTTGCGGCTCAAAACTGTAGGGCAAGCGCATCGCTTGCCTTGATCACGTTTGGCCGGCGGCGCGCCCGCCCTCGAAGCCTTGCAGCAACCCTCGAACTGGATTAAGACGTTCCTCCCCCGACGGGTTGGTAGCTCAATGGTAGAGCAGCCCCGAAAGCTTTCGGGGTTGGTTGCCAATCGCTTCTGCGCCGCGTAAAACTGGTTTTGATCACGGGTTGGTAGCTCAATGGTAGAGCAGCCCCGAAAGCTTTCGGGGTTGGTTGCCAATCGCTTCTGCGCCGCGTAAAACTGGTTTTGATCACGGGTTGGTAGCTCAATGGTAGAGCAGCGCCCTTTTAAGGCGTTGGTTGTGGGTTCGAGTCCCACCCAACCCACCCCCTCGGCTATGGCATGGATCTACATTCTTCGGGGCCCGAGTGGCCGTTGCTATATCGGCTCGACCGAAAATCTGGCTCGCCGCCTGGAAGAACATCGCAGGGGCAGCAACCACACAACGCGTCGTCTGGGCGGCACACTCGAGCTGGTTGCCACGAAAATGGTCAGCGACACAAGAGAGGCGCGGCTGATCGAGAAAGCTCTCAAACGCAAAAAGAATCCGCGCCTTGCGATCGAGTCCTTACGGCAGATGCCCTGGTTGTGGGTTCAAGTCCCACCCAACCCAGGTCTCCTACGCGGGAAGTGACGTGCGCGGGGGCGCACCGAAACGCGGAAAAACGCAAATTTCGCGGCAGCAAAAGGGCAACAGCTCGATCTCCCTGCTCGCAACGGGATTAGCCTGAAATGCCAGGTCGCGCTTGCTCCGGCGCCAATCACGTCCTCTACCCACCTAATATTTTTGTAATGACGAAAAAAATTCTTGCGCGTCTTTTTTCGGCATCGGTATAACGCGCCATCATAGTTTAAAAACTCCACCTAACCCGTAACTCCGGCTCGTGAATTCCACTCGTCCGATCACGGTTTCGTCGATGCGCAATCGCGCTCTCTGTAGGTTTATGATCAAAACCCTTCTTCTCAGCTCATTCGCCGTCTTCACTTTTGCGCTCATCTATTCGAGCCAGGCCGAGCCGTCGCGGCTTAATCCTCATGCGGACCTGTCGCCGCCGCTGCCCGTGGGGACGCCGCCGCCTTCGTTGCCGAACCCGCAGGCCTCGAGCTCAGCCGCTCCAGCGCGCGACCCGGGGCCGCCGGGGGAGGTGAGACGGAACGAGACGAAACCTATCCCGGCCCCGCCGCCGCAAGAGGCCGCCACCGTGCCGGCTCCGCCCGTTCCGCCGAAGGTTGTCCTCCCCGGCCCTCGTTCGGCCGCGGACATTCAAAAGTTCACCCCGGACGTCGAAGTCTGGCGCGCAAACGCTCACGCGCCCCAGGTTCCCGCCCGGCGGGGTCATTATGTGGCTGAAGCCTACGTGGCCGACAGCAATCCAGTTCTGGTCCGCTTGCAGTTTGATCCCGCGGCTCGCGGGAACCGCGTGGTTGTAAGACCGAGTCGCAACGCCCTCCTCAATTCGAACCCGGAAAATCTGCGCATCAATGGCGCGGGCGAATGCCTCGTCACACTGCATCTGGCTGATGGCGCGGATGCCGGCCATGTGGCTTTTCACTGCGCCGGGCGGATGACGATGGTTAACCTGACAAGAAGTTCCGAATCCAAAGTCGCGGCCAGCGAAAATGCGGGAGGTGGCCGATGAAAAAGAATCTCCTCGGCCTCGCCACGCTCATCCTGGGTCTTTGCCTGAATGGCTTCCCAACGCAGATCCTTGCCTTCACTACGCCGAACGATAACCCGGAAGGGAATACCGGCGCGCTGAAATCGCAGGTAACAACCGGCGGCTCCTACGATGCTCACAGCGGAAACGCCACTCGCATCGTAACCGACCTTCACCTGCCCGGCGCCCTTAGTACTCTTGGGCTGGACTTCGTTCGCTATTGGAATTCGATTCCGAACGACCTGGAAAATCCGTACGCGGTCCTGCCGCAAAGCTTCGCGGCCTCGAACTGGTCTCACTCGTGGGAGTGGTATGCCAACGAGGAAGATACCAGTGACAATATTTCCGGCGACGGCTCCGAGGAAATTTACACGACGGCGATAACCATCACCTTCCCAGATGGTCACGCCACCCGGTACAAGATCACGCGCTCAAACACAGGTCACTACAGCGGCGGAGTATTGATCCCGAGCGACCCGCGTGCCGGCCCGCCCTATACTCCACCCGAGCGGAACGGTTTCCTGGCCGGAGGGTCGATCCATGACTACCTCCGGGAGATGGCGGAAGACGGCTCCCAGTTTTGGCTTTTCCGCGCCGATGGAAGCTCTGTCCATTTTGTGGGCGGCCCCGGGGTTTATCATGTAAATGAAATCTACGACTCCCATGGGTTGCGGACGGCATTGGATTATTACCCGGATGGAACTCTTTACCGAGTCACCGAAGATGGCGGCCGCTTTTTGCAATTAAACTGGTCCGGCGGCGTAATCGCGTCAGTCCAAAGCGGCGGTCCGGCCGGCACCCAAACCGTCTACTACAACTACACCGCAGCCTGCAACGGTGAGAGCAGCGGGGGCGACGGCGGGCAGCCCGTGGGGACGGACGGCGGCATGTCGATGAGCGCTGCCATGCCAGCCACCTGCAGCGGACCCAGCTGGCTTGTCCTCAGCGGAGTCAGTTATCCGGAAGGCACTTCGGCGCAGTATAATTACGGCTTTTATTATGGAGACGATTCGAGCGTTCACGATATCAATTATCCCCTCCTCAAGTATGCCGACGACCCGCGCTACGCGGGGGCGATGACGAAAATCTTCTACACCTACAGAGCCTCCTCCTGTCCGGAACGTGCGCCGGGCAACTTTAATCGAGATTATTATGCGGCGCCGGCTTACGCCATCGCGAAGGAAGAGAGCGGGGAAACACGGGGGACGGTTTCCAGTTTCTCGATCGATTGCTACCACGGCACTCGAATGGAAACCAACGGACTCAATGGCTGGCGGCAGTTTTATTTTGGCGATTCGGCGGGTTATCAGGGCACCGGGGAGCACCTTGGCTATCAGCTCATCAAGTTGACTGATTACACCAACCAATATCCTTTCCCGGCGAATCTGCCTTTCGACCGGCAAAACTGGCTCCAAGGCCAGCCGCACCAGATCTGGGATGGACGCGGCATCCAGACCGATGCCGTGGTTACAGGATTTAATGGAAGCACCGGGCAATACGGGGACGCCAGCGGGTTGCCCAGCGAGATTCATCATACGACGGCGGATGGCACTTACCAGGTTTTCGATCGAATCAACCCCGGCGCGTCCGATCCGCAGGATTACAGCCGGATACCCAACTATTTTAGCCACTGGCTTTTCACTTATCGCGACGAACGAGGCATAACGACGACTTATACACGGGACTCCCGCCGCCGGGTTCGCCGGATAGACTACGCCGAAGGCAGCTATGAAATATTTGGCTACGATCCTTACGGCTATAACAAGGTGACCTATCATCGTCTGGCCAGCGGCGCGGAGGAATTCTTCGGCATCGACGGCTACGGGCGGCTTGTTTGGGAATATAATTCGGTCGATGGCTGGGAGGCGCGGAAGGAATATACCTACGACGGCCTGGATCGCGTCCGCACGGTCTCCGACGCTCGTTCCCGCAGCTCAGGGGCGCCTTACAGCACCTTCATGGAGTACAACGGCCGGCATCAGATAACGAGATTGCATTATGCGCCGACCGGCCAGGGGAGTGATCCCTCCGTGGCTTACAGTTATGACGGCCATGGAAATTGCACCGTCATTACAAACGAGCTGGGCTACAGTAGCACCTATACCTACGACGCCTACCGTCGTTGCACGTCCTACGTGGAGCCCATCTATGCCGTCGATGGAAACGGCTACTCCGTTGTTCAACGCCGGTGGGATTGGCTCTACGACCGGTGGATCGATGGCATCGGATCTCGGGACCAATCGAGACACACCAAGAACGAGTGGCGCATCCAGATCGGGCCGGCCTTCAATGCCAACTACGAACGGCCGATGACAGCGCGCGTCCACGACGTAAACAACAGGCTGATTATGGAACAGACTGGATGGATTCAGCCCTCCGGGACCATCACCGGAACCAATTGGTATCCCAGCCAGGATCTCGAGACGCACTACTTCAGCTACGACGAGAACGGCCAGAAGAAGACCTACACCGACCCGATGGGGCGGCTGACGACCTACGATTACGATTTGCGGAACCGGCTCTGGAAAACCAACGAGACGGTCAATTCCGTGCCGCGGACCACCGAGACGCTCTATGATGCCACGGGCAACAAGACCGATGTAAACTTCCCGGATGGGCGGAGCCAGCATTGGCGCGACTACGACGCGTTTGGCCAGCACCAGACATTCATCGACGAACGGAATAACACCACGAACCTGATTTATTGCTGGGGCCCGATGAAGAAGCTGTACAGGGTCACCACGCATCGGGATCGGGACTCGGGCGGGACCGAAGACCAGTTTACCTGGTTCAGCTATGATTTAATGGGCAAGCCAACCCAGGTGTTGTTTCCGGACGGAAGCCACGAGGATACGACGTATCAGTGCAGCGACGCCGCCTGGTGGTATTCCTGCGATCAACCGCACACCTTTACCACCCGCAAGGGGCAAAAGAAGACAATCTACTACGACGCGCGCGGACGCGAGAGCCATCACGAATGGTATGACCCCCAGACACCGATCGTGTTCGAAGGGACGAATGCCCAGACCTCGCCCGTCTACCGATATTGGGATGACGCCAACCGAATGACCCATATCTCGAATTGGGTGGCTGACATCCATTTCGGGTACGACGCTGCCGGCCAGCTTATATCGGAAACCGATTACATCGCCGGCGCGGACACCTCGGTAACGACCAGTTACCAGCGCTACGCTACCGGCAGCATTTGGACCATCACGTATCCCAATGGGCTCCGGGTAGCGCGGGATTACACCGCCCGGGGCCAGTTCAACACCACCTGGGAGAACAGCCCCGGCTACTGGAGGGTCGCGGCCGATTACAATTACAATGCGGACGGAAAAGTCGATTACGAGGACTACGGAAACGGCGTCCGGAGCAATTATGATTACGACCCGCGAGGATATATCGGTTGGGTCCACCATTACCGGATATCCCCTTACCAGAACTACTCGGCGCGCACCTACTGGCGGGATGAACGAGACCGGATCACCGCCTGGCAAAAGAGCGGCGACAACAGTTTCAACCTGATGGAAGACGGCCGCGGCAGCCGCTTCGCCTACGACGCCGAAGGGCAGCTGACCGACGCTTATTACGGCGCGATTGACCCGGCGGGGAACCCCTACAGCTGGGTTGGGGAAGACCACTTCAATTACGACGCGATGGGGAACCGGCGCGCGTGGGATTATCTCCAGAGCAAATGGTGGCTGGGCTGGATGAACTTCACCCGGAAAGATAATGGGTTGAACCAATA
>DASZDT010000032.1:0-58077 GCA_035941675.1 Chthoniobacterales bacterium | reverse complement strand
ATGTATGGTGGCGGCGCTCAAAAACACGATGCCGACCCAGACCACCTCCCCGCGCGCGACGAAGCGCTTTTGCCTCATTCTCGTCAAGCCGTCGCATTACGACGATGACGGGTACGTGATCCAGTGGTTTCGCTCGACGATTCCTTCGAATTCGTTGGCAGCGGTGTTTGGGTTGGCGAGGGATTGTGCGCAGAGGCGCGTGCTGGGGCCGGATGTGGAGATCGAGATTCATCCGTTTGATGAGACGAATACGCGGATCAGGCCGGAACGGTTGGCGTGGATGATCGAGGAGGCGGGCGCGGGCATGGTGATGATGATCGGGGTGCAATCGAACCAGTTCCCGCATGCGGTCGACCTGGCGAAGCCGCTGCTCGAACGCGGGATCAAGGTGGGGATCGGCGGGTTCCATGTCTCAGGGATCACCAGCATGCTCGGCGGCGAGTGCGCGGACGTGAAGAAGGCCAAGGCGATGGGGATCACCCTTTTCTGCGGCGAAGGCGAAGAGCGACGGGTCGAGCTGGTCCTGAAGGACGCGTACGAAGGGAAGCTGAAGCCGTTCTATAATTTCATGGCGGACCTGCCGAACATCGAGGGGGAACCGTTGCCGCTCATCCCGGCGATTCGCGCGGCGCGGACAGCAGGCGCGATCACGAGCTTCGACGCGGGGCGCGGGTGTCCGTTTCAATGTTCGTTCTGCACGATCATCAATGTGCAGGGACGGAAATCGCGGCGGCGTTCACCGGACGACATCGAGCGGATCATTCGGGAAAACGTCGCACAGGGGTTGCACAGCTTTTTTATTACGGACGACAACTTCGCGCGGAACAAGGATTGGGAAGTGATCCTAGACCGGTTGATTCATCTGCGGCTCAACGTCGGGCTCAAGATGTCGTTCATGATCCAGGTGGACACGCTTTGCCATAAGCTGCCGAATTTTATCGCGAAATGCGCCGCCGCCGGAGTGAAGCGGGCTTACATCGGGCTGGAAAACATTAACCCGGACAGCCTGGCGGGCGCGCACAAGCGGCAGAACAAGATCACCGAGTACCGCAAGATGCTTCAGGCCTGGAAGGAAGCGAAGATCATCACCTATTGCGGGTACATCCTCGGGTTCCCGGGCGACACGCCGGCGTCGATCAAGCGCGACGTGGAGATCGTGATGAAGGAATTGCCGGTGGACATCCTGGAGTTCTTTTTCCTGACGCCGCTCCCGGGAAGCGAAGATCATCAGAAGCTGGTCCAGGCCGGGGTCCAGATCGAGCCGGACCTGAACAAGTACGATTTGAATCACGCCTGCGCGCCGCACAACACGATGTCGAAGGAGGAATGGGAAGGCGCTTACCTGACAGCGTGGGAAACATATTACGCGAACGAGCACATGGAAACGGTGTTGCGCCGGCTGGTGACGAAGCGCGCGCCGGCGAGCAACGCGATCCTGCTGGCGACGTGGTTCAAGGGCGCGATCGATATTGAGGGGATTCATCCGCTGGAGAGCGGATTGTTCCGCTACAAGTTCCGGCGGGATCGGCGGCCGGGAATGCCGATCGAGCCGCGCTGGAAGTTTTATCCGAAGTACGCGGTCGAGTCGGCGGTGAAGATGGCGAAGTGGTTCAAGCTTTGGGCGCGGTTGCGCGGCGTGTATGTGAAGATCAAGCGCGATCCGAAGAAGTGGGAATACACGGACCTCGCACTCACGCCGGTTACGGATGAGGAAGTCGAGACGCTGGAGATTTTCCATACGCATTCCGCGCCGGCGTTTGTGGCGCAGGAGCAGAAACGCGCGGCGGCGAGCGCCGAGCGCCGCGAGCACGCGGCGGTAGCGTAAGCCTCCCTTCCCCATCTTCTCGTTCCCAAACTCTGTTTGGGAATGCCATTGTCTTGGAAACTCTGTTTCGCTCTTCGCATTTTTGTAGCCGTCGCCCTGAGGGCGACGCGGTCGTGGCATCGACGCGTGTCTGCGGCGCTTCGCGCAGCGAAGCGGCTACAGAAGAGGCAACAGAGTGGCGGCGACCCGCCTTCGCAACGGCTACGGCGGGCGAGCAAGTGCGTTCCCAAACAGAGTTTGGGAACGAGGGTCGATCACGGAGCGCTCCCCAATTTTCACTGTCCGAGCGGGACAGGTTGTGTATGGTGGGAACTTCTGCAAGGAACAATGGAAGCGCTTGCCCAAACGACAGCTACGCCCGCGACGAAGCGGTTCTGCCTGATCCTGATCAAACCGTCGCACTACGATGACGACGGTTACGTGATCCAGTGGCTGCGTTCCACGATCCCGTCGAACTCGCTGGCGGCGCTCTACGGACTGGCGCTTGATTGCAAGCAGCGCCACGTGCTCGGGGACGACGTTGAGATCGAGATTCATCCCTTCGACGAAACGAATACGCGGATCCGGCCAAAAGAATTCGCGGCGACGATCCGGGAAGCGGGCGACGGAATGGTGATGTTCGTCGGTGTGCAGTCGAACCAGTTCCCGCACATGCTCGACCTGGCGAAACAGTTTCGGGACCTCGATATCCAGGTGGCGGTCGGCGGGTTCCACGTTTCGGGAACGATGAGCATGCTCGGCGGCAACGACGCGGACGTGCATCGGGCGAAAGCGATGGGCCTCTCGCTCTTCGCGGGCGAAGCGGAAGGCCGGCTCGAGATGGTTTTGCAGGACGCTTACAACAAGCAGCTCAAGCCGCTCTATAATTTCATGGCCGACCTGCCGGGCATCGATGGAATGCCGATCCCGCTCATCAGCTCGGTGCGCGCGCAAAGGACCGCCGGTCATGTGACGAGTTTCGACGCCGGACGCGGTTGTCCGTTTCAGTGCTCGTTCTGCACGATCATCAACGTCCAGGGCCGCAAATCGCGCCGGCGAACGCCGGACGACGTGGAGAAGATTATCCGCGAGAATTTCGCGCAAGGTCTGAAAAGCTTCTTCATCACCGACGACAATTTTGCCCGGAACAAGGATTGGGAAGCGATCCTCGACCGGATGATTCATCTGCGCGAGGTCGAGAAGATGAGGCTCGGTTTCCTCATCCAGGTGGACACGCTCTGCCATAAGCTGCCGAATTTTATCGAGAAATGCGCGCGGGCCGGGGTGCGGCGCGTGTTCATCGGGCTGGAGAATATTAATCCGGACAACCTCGCGGCCGCCCACAAACGGCAGAACAAAATCACCGAGTACCGCAAGATGCTGCTTGCCTGGAAGGAAGCGAAAATCATCACCTACTGCGGTTATATCACCGGTTTTCCCAGCGACACGGCGGAGTCGATCAAGCGCGACGTCGAGATCGTGAAGAAGGAATTGCCGCTCGACGTGCTGGAGTTTTTCTTTCTCACTCCCCTGCCCGGTTCCGAAGATCACCAAAAACTGGTCAACGCCGGCGTCCCGGTCGATCCCGACCTCAACAAGTACGATCTCAACCACGTTTGCACCGCGCACTCGAAGATGTCGAAGGAGGAATGGGAACGCGCCTACCTGACCGCGTGGAAAACCTATTACACCTTTGAGCACATCGAGACCATCCTGCGCCGGCTCGTGGCGAAGAACGGCCGCGCCTCCAACGCCATCGTTCTGATGATGTGGTTCATGAGCGCCATCCATCTCGAAGGCATTCATCCGCTCGAGAGCGGCGTTTTTCGTTTGAAATACCGGCGGGATCGCCGGCCCGGTCTGCCGCTCGAATCTCCCTTGATATTTTATCCACGTTATTGGATTGAAAGCGCCCTCAAGCTGGGACGGCTTGCTTTCTTATACGGCCGGATTCGCCGCATTTACGCGCGGATCAAGAAGGACCCGAACCGGATGAAATACATGGATGTGGCGCTGACTCCGGTGAGCGAGCACGACATCGAAGATCTGGAGATGTTCCATACGCCGAGCGCGCCGGCCTTCGTCGCGCAGGAGCAACGGCGGGAAGCCACGAATGCCGCCGCGCGCGAGGCTGCGCATTCCCACGCCGCCGCGTAGGTCGGCGATGCTGTGCGCCGCGAACCAAGGAGGGGCGCTTTCCAAACCGCCCTCTCAAAAGACAACGTCAAAAGAAAACGGTCCCGCAACGGCGGTTTGTAAACCGCCGCTCCTTGGAAAGGCAGAAACAGAGTTGCGTGAACCCGCCTTCGCGAGGGCTACGGTGGGCAGGCAGGTGCGTAAGCCAGCAACAGAGTTGCGGGGACAAGTGCGTTCCCAAACGGAGTTTGGGAACGAGGGTTTAAACCAAGGTGGGAGGGGTTGTAGCGTGCGCTGTCCTCAGCGCATTCCGCCAGTCTTTCCTTCGACAAGCTCGGATGACATCATTAAGTAGAGCGATGCACGATCTTCACACACCGGCGGGCGCGCTCCATGGGATGCAGATCCTGGTCTCGGCGTTTCTCGCGATTCTTTTTCTTCAATCCGGAATCGACAAGGTCGTCGATCGGCGGGGTAACCTGGAATGGCTACGCGGGCACTTCGCGAAAAGTCCGTTGGCGCGCATGGTGCCGGTCATGGTGACCGTGATCACGATCCTCGAACTGCTGGCCGGCATTCTGAGCGCAGTCGGTTGCCTGATAATTTTGTTCCAACGCGATTCGGCGCTCGCGTTTTACGGCGCAATCGTTGCCGCGGTTTCGATCGTCGGCCTGTTCTTCGGCCAACGGATGGCGAAGGATTACCCGGGCGCGGGAACGCTGGTGCCGTATTTTCTCTTGTCGCTCGCCGCGATCTATCTGCTGGCCTTGTAATGTAGCCGTCGCCCTGTGGGCGACGCGGCTCTGCGGCCGGCACGAATCTAACGCTTCGCGCAGCGAAGCGGCTACAGGCTTGACTTCTCCGCGCCGGGAAGTTCGAATCACCGCTCTTACCAAAGGAGGCAACATGGTTAAAACAATGGCAGTTCTTTTCGGCGTAATTCTTCTCGTTGTCGGCATCCTGGGCTTCGTCCCGGCAGTGACCAAGGACCAGATGTTGTTAGGCATTTTCCACGTCAACACGGTCCATAATTGCGTCCACCTGCTTTCCGGCGCGGTCGCCTTGTTTTGCGGCATGACGAGCGTGGGCGCGGCCCGCAATTACTTCCGGATCTTCGGCATCGTCTACGGCGCGGTCGCGGTGCTGGGCTTCATGCACATGGGCGAACACACCAACCTGCTCGGCCTGATCAGCAACAACGACGCTGACACCTATCTGCATGTCGGGATCGCCGCGGTGTCGCTGTTGCTCGGCTTTATGCCAGGTGGCGACAGGACCTAGTTGTAGCCGGGGTCGTTGATCCCGGTCGAACCGAAGCTACCGCCCACAGGCCGGGACCGACGATCCCGGCTCCAACAACTCAGAGCGCCGCGAATTTCTCCAGGCGATCGATGGTTTGGACGATGTCGTCTTCCGTCGTGCGCGGATTGATCGTGCACAACCGCAGGGCGGTCACGCCTTTCAACGTCGTCGAGGTGAGGAAGGCAAACCCGTCGCGCAGCATCAATTCGACGAGCCGGGTTTGAAGGGCGTCGTCCCGGCCAAAGCGGAACGCAACGATCGCCATCTCGGCCGGCGAAAGAATTTCCCAATTCCCCCGGCGACGCAGCTCGCGCTCCGCAAATTCGGCCAGCTCGAACCCGCGCGTCACCGCGTCGCGAAATGCAGCCAGGCCGAAGGTGTTCATCGAGAGCCAGACCTTGAGGGCGCGAAAACCGCGAGACAGTTGGATTCCGTAATCGGCCGGATTCGTTTCGGCGGTGTTCCGGTGCACGTCGCGCATGTACTCCGGCATCAGTTGAAACGCCGACTTCAACTTCGATGCATCGCGGACCAGGACGCAGCCGCATTCGAAAGGTTGAAAGAGCCATTTGTGCGGATCGAGCGAAAGGGAATCAACCCGGTCGAGGCCGGCCAGTTTTTTTTGGCCGCGTTCGCAAATCATCGTGGCTGCGCCATAAGCGCCGTCGGCATGGAGCCAAAGGTCTTCCTCCTCGCACAGGTCGGCCAGGTCGGGTAACGGATCGACGGCGCCGGTACTGGTGGTGCCGGCGTTGGCAATAACGCAAAAGGGATGCAGTCCAGCCTTTCGATCCGCGCGAATCTCGGCCCGCAATTGTTCGATCGGGAGCCGGAACCGATCGTCAGACGGGATTTTGCGGAAGAGTTCTCGCGGGAAACCGATTACGCCCAGAGCGCGCTCGATCGAGTAGTGGGTCTGGTCGGAGAAATACACGACAGGCTGGCGCCAGAGCTCGGCCTGCTTCGCGACGCGCGCGGTATGAAGCGCAGTCAGGTTTGCCGCGGACCCGCCGCTCACGAACAGACCGCCGGCCGTTTCCGGAAATCCGCAAAAACTGCGAAACCAGCCGATTACCGTGAGCTCAATGGCGGCCGCGGCGGAACCGCCCAGCCAGGTGCCGTTGAAAATATTGAACCCGGAGGCGAGCGCATCCGCCATCGTGCTGACGAAATTCCCGGGGCCGGGAACGAAGGCGAAAAATCGCGGATGATCGACGTGGAGGTTATTGGGGAAAACGTCCTGTTCCAATCGCGCGAGGAGCTGCTGCGGATCGGCCGGTGTTTCGGGGGGCGGCCCGGCAAAGAGCGGGAGCAATTCTCCCGGGCTGCGTTTCGCGCCGACAGGGCTCTCGCCCATGGTCGAGAAGTGTTCGACGAGAATATCGACGACCCGGTGGCCGAGCCGGCGCATTTCGTCCGGCGAAAGTTCCAGGCGAGAGAGTGTGCCGTCTTCGTTCACCCATCGGTTGTAGCCGGGATCGTCGATCCCGGCAAACGAGCATGTTGGTGATCAAAGCCGGGATCACCGATCCCGCCTACAGCGACGGGCCGAGATCGATGGTCTCGCCGCTGCGCTCGATCTTCACCTGGAGCTTCGAGTAGGTCCAGTCTCCCGCGGATTTCGTGGCGACGGCGTAGATGGTCCCCTTTCCTTTCGGACCGGAGATCGGAATGGTGAGGTCCGCGTCGCCGGAGCCGCCGTTCACGTTCGTCTTGCCCGAGAGCCACCAGCCTTCCTCAATCGGCGTGCCGAGCGCGGCGACAACGTGCGAATCCATTTTCGCGCGCGCGACCGCCATTTTGTAGGCATCGGATTGTTTGAGCGCGCCGAAAACGACGAGAACGAGAAACGCTGCGAAAACGGCGCCGAGGACAAGGGGCGTGAGGCAACAGCCGGTGGGGACGAACCATTTCCAGTTCCGGCTCCACCAGCCGGGGTGCGGGGGCGGTTGGGCGACGGTTTCCATGCGGTTGTTTTCGGGCAGGCAACCCGCCAGCGTCGAGCCTTTTCTAACGAGCGGTGCGCTTTTGCATTGTGCTCGGGAAAACCGGCCGCTAACGTCGGCGCCTTATGAAAATCGTGCTCGCCGTTTTGTCTGCGTTCGTCCTCGCCACCGGTTCGGTTCGCGCCGCCGACGACACCGTTCTGCTCAACACCCTTGGTTACACCACCGGCCAATCGGTCCTGCTCACTCACATGGCAGTCGGCACGCTCGCGGACGCCTACGTGGGCAAGGCCTACAAACAGGAGCAGGCCAATACTTTCGTTAACACTTACATCAATGTGACCAAGGGCATGAAGGATCAGATGCAGAAATTGGTCGACGCCGGATCGTTGAGTAAGAGCGACACGCAGTTCGTCGAGAACACCATCGAGGTCCTCGACCTGGTGTTGCGCGAAGCCGGCGATCTCAAGGATTACATCGCCAGCGGGAAACAGGCCGACGCGCAGGCCTACGATAGCTCCCGCAAAAAAGCGTTGAAGGAAATCAAGACGCTCCTGAGCATCAAGGACTAGGCGTGGTAGCGTGCGCTGTCTCAGCGCCTTCGTTTGTCCGCTGATGACAGCGAAGACTACAACGACTTTACTTTCATCATCTTAGCCCCGTCCCCCACCGGCTATGGAGAAACCGCTCGACGGGCGAGAACAGTATCTTGTCGGTTAGCAAGCCGATGGCGATGATCACGAGCATCACGCCGATGACTTGTTCCATGGCATTTAGCTCGCGGCCGTAGTGCAGAAGGTGACCGAGCCCGAAGCCGGTCAGGATTGTAACGTAAATCTCCGCCGCCATGAGCGAGCGCCAGGCGAAGGCCCAGCCTTGTTTCATCCCGCTAACGAGAAAGGGCAGCGACGCCGGCAGAATGACCTTCGTCCATTTATGAAAGCCGGTTGATCCCATCGTCTTGGCGGCGCGCGCAAAGATAGGCGGGATATTGCGCACCCCAGTGTCAGTCGCAATTACCACCGACCAGACCGTTCCCATGACAACGACAAAGAGCATGGCGCTTTCGGTTTGGCCGAACCAGAGCAGGGCGAGTGGAATCCAGCAAACACTCGGCAAGGTTTGAAGGCCAAGCGCCAGCACGCCGATCGTATCTTCCATGAACTTGGACGCGGACGTGAATAGGCCCAGCGGCAAACCTATCAGAATGCCGATAAGGTAGCCGACGAGGAGACGGCGTACCGTAACGCCGGTCGCCTGGAGTAGAGTCCCGTCACGCGCCGCGCCGACAAGGTATTCGCCCACACTTTGAGGCGAGGGCAAAAGGACGGGAGAATAGATGCCTGCCCTCACCAAAAAGTGCCAGATAGCGATGAGCGCAATGAAGAACAAGGTCGCGAGGAGGAAGCGTCGCATTACTCGGCTACTTCTCCTTCCAGATGGCCTTTCAAGGCGGCCGTAATTTTCCCGGCGTACTCAGCCAGCGCGATGCTGTTGATGTCGCGCGGCCGCGGCAACGGGATTTGGAACTGCTCGCGGATCTGGCCGGGATTGCGCGAGAACAGGATGACGCGGTCGGCCAGGCAAACCGCTTCCCGGACGTTGTGGGTCACGAACACAATCGTCTTACGGCGTTTTTCCCAGATGCGCTGGATGTCGCTGTAAAGCTGCTCGCGCGTCAGGGCGTCGAGCGCGGCGAACGGTTCGTCCATGAGGAGGACGCGCGGATTAGGCGCGAGCGCGCGGGCCAGGGCGACGCGCTGCTTCATTCCGCCGGAGAGCTCGTGAACGTGGGCTTTCGAAAACTTCTCCAGGCCGACCAGCTGGAGAAAAAACTTGGCGACCTCGAGCCGCTCTTTGTTCCGCAACCCCGGCTTCAATTTCAAGCCGAACATCACGTTGCCGATAACGTCCAGCCACGGAAACAGGGCCGACTCCTGGAACATCACCAGCCGGTGGCGGCCTGCGTTTATCACCGGTTCGTTGTCCGCCATCACCCGCCCTTCGTCCGGCGTCTCCAGTCCGGCAATGATGTCGAGCAGGGTCGATTTTCCACAGCCGCTCGGTCCCACGAGGCATACGAACTCACCTTCCGCGACCTCGAGCGAAATATGATCCAGCGCCTGGACCGTTTGCCGGCTGGTGCGAAACCATTTCGACACGTCTTCCACCGCCAGTTTGGCCGGCGGAAACCCCTGCAATTCCTGCTGGAGCGACATCAGGGTTTTTCGAACAGCTTCGTCAGATCGGGCGCGGTTTTGATGAACCCTGTCTTGAGCGAATTTTGGAGGAAGCTCTCGATCGACGGCCGCGGAATTTCGGCAGTAAACACGATCCGCTTCCAGGACTGCGCAATCAAATCCGCCGCAATGTCGCTTCTTGTGTCGGCAAGCAGCTCCGCCTTGATCAGCTTCTGGGCTTCGTCGGGGTTCTTCGCCATCCAATCGGTCAGCGCCGCGTGCGCTTCCGCGAACTTCTTCGCGAGCTCGCGCTGCTCGCCAAGAAACTTCGCGCTCGACACGAGAACGGTTGTCGCAACGTCGCGCTCGTCGACCAGGACCTTGCCGCCGGCTTCGCGCTCGAGGCGGGCGACCCACGGCTCCACGGTCCAGACCGCGTCCACCTTCTTTTGCTGGAACAACGAGATCTGATCGGGATTCTGCGTCGGCAAGACCTGAGCGTCGCCACCCAGCTGCGTGATTTTCAAACCGCCGGCGATGAGCCAGGCGCGACAGGAAATGTCCTGGGTGTTGCCGAGCTGCGGGGTGGCGATCTTTTTGCCCCGAAAATCGGCGGCTGCCGTCAGCCTTTGGTCGGGCTGAACGACGAGGGCCGCGCCGCCGTTGGCGGAACCCGCAATGAGCCGGATTTCGGCGCCATTGGATTTTGTGTAAGCGTTCAGGGCCGGGCCCGGCCCGACATAGGTGAGGTCGACCGATTTGGCAAAGATCGCCTCCATCGCGCTCGGGCCGGCGTTGTAGACGAACCACTCGATCTTCGTGCCGGGGCCGAGCCGCTCTTCGAACCAGCCTTTGCCCTGGCGGGAAAGATTATGCGCCACCAGCGCCTGAGCATGGGTGATGTTCGGAAAATGCCCGACCCGCACGACCGTTTCGGCGTTGCCGGACGCGGTGAAAACGAGCAGGAGGGCCGTGACCAGATGGCAGGCTAATTTCATAGGGCGGTAGAGCAGGATATTCGGCCAGCGGGGCCCCTGACGAGCGGATTCGACGGCGAAAATCGGACTACGGTTTTTTAGTTAAATCCGGAATAAACTGTTACGTATGCGAAGTTAACTCATGAACTCGGCGACCGGTGCCATCGGTTCGATGTGGTCGCAGAAAATCTTGAAGGTTGCCAGGATCGGCACCGCCAAAATCATCCCGGAGATCCCCCACATCCATCCCCAAAAGGCGAGCGCGATCAGGATCAGGACGGGGTTGAGCGTGAGCGACTTTCCGAGCACCACCGGGGTGATGAAGTTGCCTTCCAGGATCGCCAGGACGAGGTAGCTCGCCGGGAAAATCATCGCATAGCCGAGACTGTCGAAACTCAGGACGGCGCCGAGGGTCATGCAGATAATGCCGGTCAGCGCGCCAAGGTAGGGCACGAAGTTCAGGACCGCGACCATCACGCCCCACATGATCGGATTGCGGAGCCCAAGGAAGTGGACGGTGACGCCAACGGCCAGGCCAAGCCCGATATTGATCGCGGTGATCGTCAGCAGATAGCGCGAGATGTGGGCTTCGATGTCGCGCATGATCGAGACCGCGCGTTTTTTGTCGGCGAGCCGCGGCGTTGCCCGGATGATCTTCTCCAGGAACACTCCGTCGTAGGCGAGGAGGAAATAAAGAAGGATCAACATCACGACGGCGCTGGCCACGAACTCCGGTCCCTGGGTAAACACCGCGTCCGCGAGAGCGCTGCGTTTAACGACGACCGCCTGGGGCTTGGCCGGCCCTTCATCGGTCGTCGTGAGCTTGTCGATTTCGCCGCTGGCCTGCGCCACTTTCTCGATCGGTTTCCTGAGAGGCAGCAGTTTGGCCTTAAGCTGCTGCAGACTGTAAGGCGCTTTCTCGATCCAGCCGGCGGCGGGCTCGGACAGGAGAGAAACACTGTAACCGATCGCCATGATCAGCGCGACCAGGACAATCGCTGCTCCCAGGACCGGCCGGATTTTGATCCGGGCCAGGCCGCGCACGAGCGGGACCAGCAGATAACTTAGGAGAAGCGCCAGGACCAAGGGGAGGAGCATGGCGCGCATGAAATAGAGGGTGTAAAAAGCGGCCAGGACAAAAAGGCCGGTGAGCGCGAGCGATTTGATCCGGCGGCGCGGCGGCTTGCTCGGCGGCGCGGCGGGTTCGGCGGGTGTGATTTTTTTGCTACCGGGTTCGACGTCCATCGATTGTTGAATCGAGACTGGAACCTCTTCTGCGCGCGCGTCTTTCCGCTTCTGTTTCGCCGGAGCCTTGTGCTACTCTTCCGGGATGATGCGTTCGATCGCATTGGTCTTCGCGACCGCGTTTGCCGCTACCGTCGCGGCGCAGGAAGAACTGCCGAAAAATCCGGAAGAAGCGATGGACATCGAGCCGCCGCTTTTGATCCAGGAAACGCCCAACCGAAACATCGTTTATACCACCCCGGGTGGACCCGACCAAAAGGCGCAGCCCGATCCCGAGCAGATTGCCGCGTCTCTCGAGAAAGCGAGGAAGAGCGCGGCCTCCGGCGAACGAATGTACAAGAGCGGGATCATCGCGAAGGTCGATGCCGAAAACCGGGCGCTGAAAGTGGTCCGGCTCGAGTCGGAACTGGCCCAGGCCAGACTTGAGGTGGCGAAACAGAACGTTGTCGCGCAACAAGCGCGGCTCGAGGCCGGCGAAATTTCGCAGGCGGAAGTGGACGTCGCGCAGCTGGAGGCCGCCGCCGCGATGAAGGAAGCCGAATTGGCCACCGAGAAAAAAGAGAAAGCGGAACTCGATGCGGCCATGCTGAACCTGCAACGCCAAAAGAAGCTGCTCGCGATGGGCAGCGGCCGGAAAGCCGAAGTCAATCGGGCGCAGGAAAAAGTCAGCGCGCTCCAGCAAAAAAATTAGCGTCGGCGCGGTTGACTCGGCGCGCGAACAACGGTATCAGCGGCATCCTTCGTTGTAGCCGGGATCGGTGATCCCGGCCCTCGATTGAAGACACCCCCGAACTGCCGGGATCACCGATCCCGGCTACAGCCAACGCTTTGCGCCAGAAGAATGTGCTTGTCTGACGCGACAATTTTTGAAAAACACGCGGGAAGCACGCCCACTGCTCAATTGAAATGAACGTGAGAATTGCACTTCGAAAACTCTGTCTGAGCGCCATCATTCTGATTGCGGCGATGTCGATTAGCCTCGGCGCCGCTGTGGTCTCCTTCCCGTCTGCCGGTCCCACCACGCCGGGGAATGCAGCGCTGTTGCGCGACGGCCTGGCGCTTGCGCCGGCGAACGCGCCGGTCTCGGTGAAACGCGTGATCTGGGCGGCGAACCAGCTGCGCACCAAACCGTATCGCTACGGTGGTGGCCACAAGAGCTTTCACGACAACGCCTACGATTGTTCCGGTTCGGTTTCCTACGCGCTCGCGGGCGCGGGCCTGGTGAGAATTCCGATGAGCTCGAACGAATTTCGCGCTTACGGCGGTCGCGGCCCGGGCAAGTGGATCACGGTTTACGCGCGGAACGGCCACACCTTTGCCGTCATCGCCGGGCTCCGGTTCGACACGACTTCCCCGCACAATCCGACCCGCCAGTGGGCGCCCCGCTGGCAACCGACCGAACGCAAACCGCGCGGATTCGACGCGCGGCATCCCGAGGGGTTATAGAAACGCTCGCCTTGTAGCGACGTCGCTTCGGACGCCAAAGCGGCCTGGCTACAAATTGCTGGCGGTCGCGCCCTGCTTCCTTAAGCTGCACGACCTATGATCGTTCGCTCGCTGTTTTGCCTGATTGCACTCGCTCTCGCCGCTTCCGTCCGCGCCGATGAAGGCATGTGGTTGTTCAACAACCCGCCGCTCAAGCAACTCAAGGAGAAATATCATTTCGAGCCCACCCCGCAGTGGCTCGAGCATCTCCAGAAATCCAGCGTCCGGTTTAATTCCGGCGGCAGCGGCTCGTTCGTTTCTTCCAACGGCCTCGCGATTACAAACCATCACGTCGGGCTCGACACGCTCCAGAAGATCAGCAGCGAAAAGAACAATTACGTGCGAGACGGCTTTTACGCGAAGACGCAGAAGGACGAAGTCAAGGCGGCCGACCTCGAGCTGAATGTCCTCGAGTCGATCGAAGATGTAACCACGCGCGTGACTGGGGCCGTTCAGCCGAGCATGTCGGCCGACGAGGCCGCGAAAGCGAAGGCGAACGCGATCGCCCTGATTGAAAAAGAGAGCAAAGAAAAAACCGGCCTGCGTTCCGACGTGGTCACGCTTTACCAAGGGGGCGTTTACCATTTGTATCGCTACAAGCGTTACGACGATGTGCGGCTCGTCTTCGCCCCAGAAGAGCAGATCGCCTTTTACGGCGGCGACCCGGATAACTTCGAGTATCCGCGGTTCGACCTCGATATTTGCATCTTCCGCGCTTACGAAAACGGCAAGCCGGCCAAGATCGAGCACTACTTGAAGTGGAACAGCAAAGGGCCCGCCGATAACGAACTCACCTTTGTGAGTGGGCACCCGGGGCGGACCGATCGGCAGCTGAGCGTGAGCGAGTTGGCCGAAACACGCGACGTCGAAGTGCCCTACCTGCTCAACATGTTTAACCGCCGCGAAGTCCTTCTCCATGCGTTCGCCAAGCGCGGTTTCGAGAATGCGCGCCGCGCCCAACATGACGTTCGGGGCGTCGAGAACAATCGAAAGCGATACGACGGCTACCTGGCTTCGCTCCTCGACCCGGCAGACTGGGGATCGATCGAGCAGCGCGAGAAAAAGTTGCGCGACGCGATGAACGGCAACCCGCAGTACCAACCGAGCCTGGCCGCCTACGATCGGATCAGGCAGGCGCAGGAAGCCACCGCGAAGGTGCTGCCGGTCTACTCCTACTTTGAAACTTTTCGCGGCAGACAGGGCGCAAGCTATCGTGCGCCGCGGTCGTTCAACAGCACCCTGTTTAAATATGCACGACGGGTGGTGCGCGCCGCGGACGAACGCCCAAAGCCGAACGGCGAACGTTTTCCTGAATTCCGCGACAGCAACAAGGAATCTCTCGAGCTCGATCTGTTCTCGAGCGAGCCGGTGTATGAGGATATCGAGCAACTCGAGCTAACCGATTCGCTGACCGACATGGTGTCGCGTTTTGGTTACACCGATCCGCTTGTCCAGAAGGTCCTCGGCGGCAAAGGGCCGTCCGAGCGCGCGGCCGAGCTGTCCAAGAGCAAGCTCAGGGACGTCGCCTTTCGCAAGCAGCTTTACGAGGGCGGCGCGACAGCGCTTTCTTCAGCGAACGATCCGATGATCGAGCTGGCCAAATTGGTGGACGGTCCGGCCCGCGAGGCGCGGAAGGTCTGGGAAGCGCAGGATGAAATCAAGCAGCAGGCTTATGCGGAGATCGCCAAGGCGCGCTTTGCGATCCAGGGAACGGATTCGTATCCCGACGCCACGTTTACCCTGCGCCTTTCCTACGGGCCCTTGAAGAGTTACGAGGAAAACGGCAAACAGGTTCCGGCGCTAACGACGATGGCTGGCCTTTACCAGCGCGCCGCGGAGCACAACAATCAGTCGCCTTTCGACCTGCCGAAACGCTGGCTCGATCGCAAGGATAAGCTGAACCTCAGCACTCCCTTCAACTTTGTGTCCACCGCGGACATCATCGGCGGCAACAGCGGCAGTCCGGTCGTAAACCAGGCGAACGAATTCGTCGGGATCATTTTCGACGGCAACATTCAATCGCTCGCGCTCGATTGCATTTACACGGAGAAACAGGCGCGCGCCGTGAGCGTCGATTCCGCCGCGATCACCGAAGCGCTCAGGAAAGTCTACGACGCCGGCGCGCTCGCGGATGAATTGGGAAAATGACGAATGCAGAATGACGAATGACGAAACAATGACCAAATGACGAATCGGCAGAGCTGATCTACTTCGTCATTCCGTCATTCGTCATTTCAGCTGCGTGAGCAGCTGTTTCCACCGCGCCCACGCGTCGTCGCGCGCTTTCTTGTTCTCCGGCGTGCCGGTGGGCGATTCGCCGTCGCGCATGAAACCGTGGCCGGCGCCCTGGTAAATCACTGGCTCGTATTTCTTGCTGGCGGCTTTCATCAGCTCTTCGGCTTTCGGGATCGTCGCGTTTACCCGTTCGTCTTTCTCGGCGTAGAAGCCGTAAACTGGACATGGAATCTTCGCCGCATCCTCGGCGTTATCGACAGCCGTGCCGTAAAACGAATAGGCCGCCTTTAACTTCGGGTTCACATTCGCGTAACCGAACGTCCATCCCCCGCCCCAGCAAAATCCGCAGACGGCCAGGGTTCCGTTCGCCGCCGGAATTTTTGTCAGCGCGTAATCGGACGTGGCGTTCAAGTCCGCTTTCACTTGTTCCTTCGGCAACGCCGAGATGGCTTTGCGCGCGCCATCGATGTCCGCATAGGTCTGGCCGCTGAGCAAGTCCGGCGCGATCGCGATCACCCCGTTCTCGGCTAACTGGTCGCAGACGCCGCGGACCCAGTCGGTCAGTCCAAAGATTTCGTGGATAACGAGAACGACCGGTGCCTTGTCCTTCCGTTCGGGATAAACGACGAACGCCTTGATCGTGCGCTCACCCGATTTGAAGTCGACCCATTCGCCGTGGCGCGACGATTTTTCCAGCCGCGGCTTGGCCCAGTCCTGGGCCGACGCTGACGCGACCGCCAACAGCAAGGCCAGTCCGAAAACGAGCTTGTTCATCCGTCGTTAGGCCACCGGCAAGGTGGTTTCCGTCTTCGGCCTAAAGATCATCGCGTCCAAGCTGAACCGCCCCCCGCCGTAAAAGAACATGTAGAGGAACGTGAAGCAGTAGAGGACAGCAGCCTCTCCGCGATTAATGATCGGGAAGAAACCGCCCTTGGCGTGGACCATGAAGTAAGCCACCGCCATCATCCCACAGGCGAGGAACGCGGCGACGCGCGTGAACAAACCGAGCGCGATCAGGAACCCGCCGACCAACTCGATGTAGCCGCCCACGGTCCCGAGCGTGTCGAGCTGCATCGCTTTTGCGACAGGCGGGAACTGCAGGATTTTCTGGCCGCCGTGGCAGGCGAAAAGCAGACCGACCACGAGACGCATAAGGCAATAGACCGGATCGGAATAGCGCTTGAGTGAGTTCATGGTGGGAGGCTGTTCGGCGCGTCGGGCGATGTCAAGATTGCTGTAGCCGGGATCGCTGATCCCGGTGGACATGGGCTCTCGCCGGGATCACCGATCCCGGCTACAATTTTTTGTGCAAATCCACGTTGGCTGCTCCGGCTGGTTCTACTGGCATTGGCGGGGAATTTTTTATCCCGAGACGAAACGGACGGATACGTGGTTCCGGCATTACACCTCGACCTTCAATACCGTCGAATTGAACGCGCCGTTCTACAGCTGGCCGAAGTTGAGCACCGTGAAAAGCTGGAGGCGGAACGCGCCGCCGGGCTTTCGTTACTCGGTGAAGGTGAACCGGCTCATCACCCACGAAATGCGCCTCGTCCGGACGCGCATGCTGGTCGAGGAATTTTGTAAGTTCGAAGAAATCCTCGAGGAAAAGCTGGGGTGCTTTTTGTTCCAGTTCCCGCCGAGTTATCGCTACACGGCGTCGCGCCTGGCCAGCATCACGCGGCAGCTGGATCCGCGTTACCGCAACGCCGTGGAATTCCGCCACAAAAGCTGGTGGCGGGAATCGGTTTACCGGCGTTTCCGCGAACGCGGCCTGATTTTCTGCACGGTGAGCGCGCCGAAACTTCCGGACGACTTGATCCGCACCAGCGACGTCATCTATGCGCGGCTCCATGGCCGGAGCCGGTGGTACCGCCACGATTATGACGCCGGCGAACTGAACGCGTGGGCCGGCAAGATTGCGGACAGCGGCGCGCACGAGGCCTGGATTTATTTCGACAACGATCGCGAAGGTTTCGCCATCAGGAACGCCCAGACCCTGATCGGGCTCCTCCGGGAACGCGGACTCCAGGTCGTTTAGCCGTGGCCAGAAAGATCGCGATCATCGGCGGCGGCGCAGCCGGGTTCTTCGCGGCCATCGAGTGCGCGGAAGCGAATCGCGCGAACGAAGTTTCGATCTACGAAGGCGGCCCGGAGTTCCTCACCAAAGTGCGAATCTCCGGCGGCGGCCGTTGCAACGTGACCCACGCCTGCTTCGACCCGCGGGCCATGAGCGAACGTTACCCGCGCGGCGAACGCGCCCTCATCTCGCCGCTTCACCGGTTCTCGGCCGGCGACACCATCGCGTGGTTTGAAAAGCGGGGCGTGAAGCTGAAGACGGAGGAGGACGGCCGGATGTTCCCCGTGACCGATTCATCCGACACCGTCGTCGACTGCCTCATGAGCGCGGCCACGGAGGCCGGCGTCCGCTTGTTCACGCGCAGAGCCGTTCAATCGGTTCTGCCGCAACCCGACGGGTTCGACCTGGCGTTTTCCAACGGCGCCACCGCGAGCTGCGATCGACTGCTCCTCGCCACGGGCGGAACCCGATCGAGCAGCGGCGCGAAGATCGCAACGGCTCTCGGGCACACTCTGCTTCCACCGGTGCCGTCCCTCTTCTCCTTTCACGTGGCGGAGAAATGGTTGTGCGCATTGCCCGGCATTTCGGTGGCGAACGTCGAGGCGTCGGTTTCACAAACAGCGCTGCGCGAGCGCGGGCCGCTCCTGATCACCCATCAAGGCGTAAGCGGCCCGGCGATCCTGCGGCTCTCGGCGTGGGGCGCGCGTATCCTGCACGACCTCGATTACAAGTTCACGCTTCAGCTCAATTGGACGCCCGGCCTGGGCGACCAGCGAATCCAGGAGGCGATGCGCGCGCTGCGTGAGTCGCATCCCAATCGGCGCGTCGTTAATTCCCCGCTCGCGGATTTGCCGGCGCGTTTGTGGGAGCAGCTCGCGCTCGTGGCCGGAATCGGTCCTGAAACGCGCTGGACAAATCTATCGCGCGAACACGCAACGCGACTGACCACGAATCTGCTCCGGACCGAAGTGACGGTGCAGGGAAAGTCGCTGAACAAGGACGAGTTCGTGACCTGCGGCGGCGTCAAACTGACCGAGGTAGACTTCAAAACCATGCAAAGCCGGATCGTGCCCCGCCTTTATTTCGCAGGCGAAGTGCTCGACATCGATGGGATCACCGGCGGCTTTAATTTCCAGGCGGCCTGGGCAACCGGCTGGATCGCCGGGAGCGCAATGGCGCTGTAGCGGCTGTAGCCGGGATCGGTGATCCGGCCTAGCATACTGCGTGAATGCCGCGCTTCGCGAAGTGGTTCAAGTCTATGCCGACCTCGCGGCTCGCCCGATCGATCGCCATTGCGTGCGCCTAAAGGAATGTTGTCATTTCAAACTGACGGGCCGCACGCCTTACCTGACCAAAGGCGAAGCCGTCGTGGCGGCGAAAGCGTTGCGCGCGACTGGACGCAAGGTGCTGCCCACTAATCCGACCGGCGCCTGCCCATTACTCGATGACAAGACTGGCAACTGCCTGATCTACGAATCACGCCCGTTCGGTTGCCGGACCCATTTCTGCGCAGCCGCCGGGGGTCCGTACTCGCGGCGCGAAGTCGTCGATCTTATTCGGCGGCTGGAATCCGTCGACGGCTCGTTAGGCGGAAACGGACCGCGGATATTGCAGAACGCGATCGCCGACGCGCTCGCGGAGTTGTAAATCACGCCGCTTTCTTGTGGTGCTTCGCCTTCTTGGGCGCGGCTTTCTTTTTCTTGCCGCCTTCCTGCGCTTTCAGGCTTTCCTGCAGCACCGCCACCAGGTCGATGACCTTCGTGGACGGTCTCTTTTCCTTTGGCTTCTCTTCGATTTCCTCCCCGCCCGATTCGACCTTCTCCTCGATCACTTCCATCAGCGCATCGCGGTAGTCGTCCTTGTATTTCTCCGGGTCCCACTTTGACGTCATGCTTTTGACCAAAGCTTCGGCCATCTCCTTTTCGCGTTTTCCCACTTCGGCTTTCTTCGGGACGTTGAGCTTCTCCGCGTCCGCCAATTCCTCGGCAAAATGCATGAGCTCGAGGACGAGTGCGTTTTTGAGGGCTTTCACTCCGGCGAGATATTGCCGCGTCTTAATGATGACCTTGGCAATGCCGACCTTCCGTCCATCAGCCAGGGCTTCCCGGAGGAGGGTGTAGGCTTTGTCCCCGCCCTTCTGCGGCTCGAGGTAATACGGCTTGTAAAAATACATCGGATCGATCTCATCCAGGTCGACGAAGTCCTTGATGTCGACGGTCTGGGTGGCTTCGAGGTCAACCCGTTGAAAATCCTTGTCGCTCAGGACCACGAACTTCCCTTTCTCATATTCGTATCCCTTCACGATCTCATCCCACGGAACTTCCTTGCCGTCCTTGGCTGCCACCCGCTTGTAATTCACCGGACTGAGGTCCTTCGCCCGCAGCAGCCGAAACTTGAGTTCTTCCTTCCGCGTCGCCGGATAAAGAGCGATTGGAATATTGACGAGGCCGAAGCTGATACTGCCTTTCCAGATTGCACGCATAACGTACAAACTTCGCGGCTCGCCGCCAAATCGCGCGTCTGCGAAACGCCTAGGCCGCGGCTTCCAATTGCTCGCGGCTGATCCCGCGCAGCTCATACAACCGGACCAGCGTTTCCTCGATCAGGTTGTTGGGACAGGACGCGCCCGCGGTGATGCCCACGACGATCGGGCCTTCCGGCAACCAATCGCGGGCGACGACTTCTTCCCGCTCATGCAGGTCGTAATGGAGAATCTCCTTTTCCGAGAGCAACCGGGAAGCGTTTCGAACAAAATACGTCGGCAGTTTCTCCTCGCCCATCTCGGCCAGATGCGAGGTGTTCGAGCTATTGTAGCCGCCCACCACCAGGAGCAGGTTCATTCGCACATCGAGCAGTTCGCGTAACGCGTCCTGCCGTTCCTGCGTCGCGCCGCAGATCGTGTCGAAGAACCGGAAGTTCCTCGTCGCGCCGTCGGGTCCATCGCGGTCGACGATGGCCTGGCGGATGCGGCGTTGCACTTCCTCGGTCTCACCGCGCAACATCGTCGTCTGGTTCGCCACCCCGATCGTCTTCAAATGCAGGTCGGGATCGAACCCGGGCGAGTGCGCATTGCGGAAGCGCTCCAGGAACGCCTGCTTGTCGCCCCCATGGCGGATGTAATCGCAAACGTAATCCGTGTCGGTCAACGTCAGGACCACCAGATAGTGACCCTTGCCGTCGCCGAGCGCGCGTGAGCTCGTGGCCTTGGTTTCCTCATGCTCGGCCTTGCCATGAATGATCGAAGTGGCGGACTCGCTCGCGTATTTCCGGACGCGTTTCCAGACGCTCATGACGTCGCCGCAGGTCGTGTCCACGATCTGGCAGCCGCGATCCTTGATCTGCTGCTGGATGGCGAGCTCCGTCCCGAACGCGGGCACAATCACGACGTCGTCGGGCCCGAGCTCGCTGATGTCGGCCTGCTTGTTTTTCCCCATGAGGTTCTTGATGCCTAACGAGGAGATTTGCTCGTTGACCTCGGGGTTGTGGATGATCTCGCCGACGATGAACAGCCGCCGGTCCTGGAAAACTTTGCGGGCCGCGTAGGCGAGATCGATCGCGCGCTCGACGCCGTAGCAAAACCCGAACTGCTTCGCGAGCCGCACCGTGATGTCGCCGCACTTCAGGATCCCGCCCGTGCGGCGGAGCTTGTCCACGATGTCGCTCCGGTAATGCGACTCGACCTGCTCCTGCACCGCGGTCATGACCTCCGGCGTGCGGAGGTTCACTTTCTCGCGGGCGGTCGTGCCGCTGGAAATTAGGTTCGTGCTCATGGAACTGAATGGAAACAGTCCGCCGCTCGGCATCCAGGAGGTGCCCGGCGATTAGCAGAACTTAGCGGCGAATGCAGCGTCAGTCTACCAGGAGCGGACCCGCGGGATCCTTGAACCAGGCGTCCGACATCATGAACGAACGCGGCGGATCCGGGTCCTTGCTCTGGTCGAGTTTCATGACCTGACTCCCGAATTGCTTATCTTCCGGGAGCGACTGCCGGATGTGGACCGGCGTGCCGATCCGCGTTAAGGCGAACATGCGCGCGACTGCTTCGCGATGCATCCGCACGCAGCCGTGGGTATGCGGATACGGATGGACAAAGCCTTCATGAAATCCGTAGGCGGATTTGAATTCCTGCCAGTAAGCCATCGGATAACCGGCATCGGGTTCGCTCGCGCGCCGGCGTTTCTTTTCCTTGTTGTAGATCGTGAAGTCGCCGGTGGGCGTCTCGGCGCCAGGCTTGCCGACGTTCGTGACCGCGGCCATGAGCAGCCGGTCGCCTTCCATCACGTAAACGTTCTGGGTGGAGAGCGACAATTTGACTTCGACCTTGGAAGGATCGTGCGGCTTATGGGCGATCACGTGGTAGTTGCCGGACGAGGTAGTCCTCATCGTGCCGCAGCTTGTGAGGAAAAGAGCGGTGGTGGCGCCCAGGCAAAGGGAGAGGCGGGAAAGAAGTCTCATAGTTGCCGAATGCAAAAGCCCATTGCCGGGCGTTTGTCAATACTCAGCCGTAATCGCTTCGCCTTCCTTGAGGCGCTTTTCGAAGTGCGGGGAGACGTTGGCGTAAGACGGGTACGCGCTCGGGTCCGCGCTTTCCGGCCGATACCGCCAGTGTTTGTACATCCACATCCACGGCGCCGGGTTTCGCCGGACGACCGGCTCGAATTGGTCCCAGCAAGCCTGCGCGATTTCCCGGGCGGACGCGCCGGGGGGCAGGTTCAAGGGCGGATGGAAGACGAGTCGATAACGCCCATCCGGTAACGGTTCCATGTGGGCGTTGATGATCGGCGCGCCAGTGCGCTGATGCAGCCAGGCCTGCGCGAAACTGACGCAGCGTTTCATCCCGAAACAATCGATCACCACGCTCGGAATTTTTGCCGAGATGGTGAGATCGGCGAAAATTGCCACCCGCTCGCCGCGCCGCAGCGCCCGGTAAAGGTGGAGGAGCGATCCCTGGCGGGTGACGACGCGATGGCCGCCCCATTGGCGCAACGCGATAAACGTCGGATCCAGGAGCGGGTTCTTGAATTCCTGCGCCATGATCACGCTCCTGCGCCCGGACAACCCGACGCTCGTCGCCATCCATTCGAAGTTGCTGAAGTGATGGCAGCCCCAGATCACGGGCTTCCCGTCCTCCAACTCGGCGCTCCATTGTTCGAGACCGGAGAACTCGACGAGCTCGCTGAAATTTTCCGCCGTCAGTCGCGGGCTCCAAAAAAGATCGGTCATGGCGCGCGCGAAATGCCGGTAGGATTGGCGGACGATTTTCTTCCGCTCCGCGACCGTGAGCGCGGAACCAAAGACGTGTTCCAGGTTGTCCAGCGCCACCCGCCGCCCCTCGCGATCGAAAAAGGAGGCGAGCCAGCCAAAGCTGGAGCCGATGGCTTCAACCAGTCGCCGGGGAAAAAGTGGCGTGACCACGGCCCCGAGCCGGACGAAAAACCATTCGACCCGATGCCGCAGGCTTTTCCAGGAAGCGTTCATAAGCCCGCGGCCTCGAGCGCCGCGGGGCGGTCCAGCTTTGCGTAATTGGCGCGGCCGGCGATCTGTTCGAAGAACGGCGATTCCTGCGCGTAGAACGGGTACGGGCGCGCGGCGGCGACCGGTTTGTAGCGCCAATGCTTGTACATCCAAAGCCACGGCGCGGGGTTTTGCCTAACGACTGGTTCGAACGCGTCCCAGCACGCCTGCGCGATCTCCTGGTGGGTCGCGCCCGGGGCGATTTCGATTTTCGGCTGGGCCACGATCCGCCAGCGGCCTTCCGGCAGCGGTTCGCAATAGATCGGGATCAGCGGGGCGCCGGTGTGTTCGTAAAGCCAGGCGTGGGCGACGGTCACGATCGTCTTCAATCCAAAACAATCGATCACCACGGTGGGATGATGCGGCGCCAGGGTCGTGTCGACGAGAAGCGCGGCCCGCCCATTTTTTTTCAGCGTCCGGAAAAGGCGGATCACTGCCCGGTGGCGCGGAACGGAAATGTGGCCGGCGTGCTCGCGAAACCCGCGAAAGATATCGTCGAGGAGCGGGTTCTTAAATTCCTGGGTGACGACGTCCGTCGGCATTCCGGCCCAGGCGACAGCCGGGCTGAGCCATTCGAAATTGCCGTAATGAAAAACGGCAAAGATGCACCGGTTCGTCGGCCCAATTTCCGCGCGCAGCCGCTCGAGATTTTGGAACTCAGCGTAACGCCAGAAATTCTCCGGCGTCAGGGCCGGGGTCCAAAAGAGATCGAAGACCGTCCGGGCAAATTGCCGGTAACTTTCGCGGGCGATCTCGGCGCGCTGCGCCGGGGCGAGGGTTTCGCCGAAGGCAGCTTCGAGATTGCTCACGGCCACGCGGTAGTTGCGCTGGTCGACGGTAGCAGCCAGTCCCCCGAAGAATTCGGCCAGCCGGCAGCAGGCTTTTCGCGAAAGCAGTGGGACCAAGGCTCCCGCTCCTTTCACCAGGAGCCATTCGATTCGATAACGAAATTTCTTCCAAGCCGCGCGCACCGGTCGAGTGTAACGCGGTTTTTGTGCGGGGCGAGCCGCTACGCAAGCCTGTCATCCCGGGTCCCGCCTTCGCGGGACGAGGGACCTCTCAGTTGCGACATCGAGCGGCAAGCCAAGGTCAGAGATCGATGTGAGGTTGGCGCCCACAGTCTCGCGGGAGCGATTGAACGCCCGAGAGGTCCCTCGGCGCGCTGGCGCCGGCCTCGGGATGACAACACTTTTTGTTTCATTGCCCATCATGCGTTCTCGCGGCTGAATGGGTTCGAATGGGTTCATCGAACCAGACGAAGCTGGGCCGCCTCGCCGAGTTTTTCGGTCTCAAGCGCAACCTGGTCATTCTTCTCCTGGCGACGCTCGTCATTGGCGCGGGCGAAGAGCTCTGGATTCGTTTCATTCCAAAATATCTCCAGACCCTCGGCGCGAGCGTGTTCGTCATCGGGCTGTTCGACGCGATCCGAACTTTGCTCGGCGCGATCTACGCCTATCCGGGCGGCGTGGCCGTCGATCGCTGGGGACATCGCCACGCGTTTCTCGTTTTCAATCTCATTTCGATCGCCGGTTACTCGGTTGTCCTCCTCTTTCCACATTGGGCCGCGGTCATCGCCGGCATGTTTCTCTTTCTCTCCTGGACCTGCTTTTCGTTGCCGGCCAGCTTTTCCCTGATCGGCGCCAGCCTCGCCGCGAACCGTCACGCGATGGGGGTCGGGCTGCAATCTGTCATCAAACGATTGCCGATCATGGTCGCGCCCATTCTCGGCGGCTACCTGATCGATCGCTTCGGCGTCATCGATGGCGTCCGGATCGGGCTCGCGATCTCAGTCCTGCTTTCCGGGGCAACGCTTCTTGTCCAATGGCAATTGCGCGACGACTCCCGCGCGGCGCCCACGCTCGAACGCTGGAATTTTTGGCGAAGCCTGCGGGCGTTCGATCCGCCGCTGCGCCGGCTTCTCCTGAGCGACATCCTGGTGCGGTTCTGCGAACGGATCCCGTACGCCTGGGCGGTCATTTACGCGATGGACTACGTCGGCGTGAACGCGAAGCAGGTCGGGATCCTGACGACTATCGAAGTCGTCGTGGCCAGCGCCTGCATCATTCCAGCTTCGCATTTCGCCGACAAACATGGGCGCGAACCGTTTGTCCTCGTGACCTTCGGTTTCTTTACGCTCTTCCCGGTGGCGCTCTGGCTGTCGGGCAGTTTCGCCATGCTCGCGGCCGCATTCGCAATTCGCGGCCTCAAGGAATTCGGCGACACCTCGCGCAAGGCGCTCATCATCGGCTATTGCGCGCCGGAGCGCCGCGGCCAGATGATCGGCGCCTATTATTTGGTGCGCGACCTCCTGGTGAGCGCGGGCGCGATCCTCGGCGCGTGGCTCTGGAAACTGGGCCCCGGCGCGAACTTCATCGGCGCGGCGATCTTCGGCCTTTGCGGCACAATCGTTTACGTTCTTTCGACGCGTTTCGGGAGAATCGGTTGACCTTTGTGAATAACTGTCCCATGCTCCTTGCGAAGGAGATTTAGCCCAATGCAGATGTTTTCCAGCAGCCGAAAAGTAGAACCCGCCGCTCCCATGTCGGCCCCTCCCCCGCCGGCCCCGGCACCCGCCGCCAAGCCGAATCCGGCCCCAAATGGCGCGACCGAACCCAGCCGCAGTGGGGGCACGCTTTCGAGCGGCGTTTCCATCAAGGGCACGGTGAAATTCCAAAAAGAGCTGCTGATTGATTGCGAGGTCGACGGGAAGATCGACTCGAACGGCCGGCTCACGGTCGGCAAACAGGCGAAGATCAAAGGCGACATCAAGACGCGGTCGGTCATCGTGGACGGGACCGTGAACGGCAATATCACGGCCGGCGAGCGCTGCGAATTACGGGCGGGCTGCAGCGTGAATGGCGACATCGAAGCGCCGCGACTGGTGGTCGACGAAGCGGCCAGCTTCATTGGCAGCGCCAAGATCGCCACGCAGAAACCCGCGGGCTCCGCTCCGGCGTAAGTTCGCGCGGGCTCGCGCGCAAAAAATTTCGCGAGATTCGGCAACCGGCTGCGTCATTGCTGGTATGAATGGCCGGATAATCTTTCTCGTCAGCGCGCTGTTTCTTTCCACGCTTTGCCTTGGTCGCGCTGAGTCGAGCCCCAATCTGCAAAGCGCGGGCAGCTTCGCCCTGGGCGGAGTTGGCGTCGCGGGCACGATGTCCGCGGGCGAGCGAGCGCTTCGCGAAATCCTCCGGCAACCGGATGCGGTTGCGCAACTCGAGGCGTTGATCTCGAAGGCGTCGCCTTCCGGAAAACTTTACGCGCTCCTCGGGCTTCGGATTCGCGATCGCGCGGCTTATGAGCGCGCGCTGGAAAAATGCCGGACAACCGACGCGAAAGTCGAGACCGCGCGAGGCTGCATGCTCAGCGAGGAATCGTTCCGCGATCTTCTCAAGGAAATCGAGCGCGGCCAATACGACACGTTTCTCGCGCGCGAGTGGCCCAAAGAAGCGCGCTGATTTATCCCGTCCCGAAATAGCGGTCGCCGGCGTCGCCGAGTCCCGGCACGATATAACCGTGATCGTTTAGCTCCGGATCGATCGCCGCGGTAACAATCGGGACGTCCGGGTGTTCGCGTTGAAACTGCTCGATGCCCGGCGGACACGCGACGATGCACAGAAACTGAATGCTGGTCGCGCCTTGCGCTTTCAGGATCGACGCCGCTTCGCAGGCGCTGTTGCCGGTCGCGAGCATCGGGTCGAGGAGCAACACTTCGGCGGCCGCGACGTTCACCGGCAGGCGATCGTAGTAACTAACCGGCCGCAATGTCTCGGCGTCGCGATAAAGACCGATGTGGCCGATCGCCGCCTCCGGCGCGACTCGCTGAATTCCATCGAGCATGCCGAGACCAGCGCGAAGAATCGGAACCAGGACGACCGGTTTCCCCAGGATCGCGCCGTCACAGGAACGGAGCGGCGTCTGCACGTTGATCCGGTGGGTGTTCCAGTTGCGCGAGGCTTCAACGAAAAGAAATACCGACACGTCCTGAAGGTGCCGGCGAAAAATTTCCGGCGTCGTTTGCTGGGCGCGCAGAACCGAAAGACCGGCGGCCACGAGCGGGTGGTCGATTACCCGGACATTGTCACCGTCGTTGCTCAATGCCCCTCCTTCATTCGAACCGGGGAAGCGGGAAGCCGATCCAGGACGATGCGCTGTTCGCCGTCGTAACGCCCGAACGCCAGGACGCCGGTTGGGCATTGCTGCACGCAGGCGGAACAGCGCACGCACTCCGGGTCCTGCATCGGCAGGCCTTTGTTCGCGAAGTTCATGATGTCGATCCCCTGGTGGCAGACCGAAGTGCAGACGTTGCACGAAATGCATTTCGATTTCTCGGGGAAAATCCGGAACCGCGAAAACCGGGCGTAGATGTGCATGAGCGCGGCGAGCGGACAGAAAAACCGGCACCAGACCCGGCCCGAGTATTTGAAGTAAAGGCCAACGCCGATAATGCCGCCGAGGAAAACATCCACTGCCCATTTGTAGCTGAGATAGGTGGTGAGCCGCCCGCTGGCGTCTTTCCCTTCGAGCAACAAATGGAACGCCGTGGCGAAAACCGATTGCGGCCAGATCCAGCCCAGCACTCTGATGAAGAGCAGCACGAACGCGATCGCGAGGATCACCTGCCCGGCCATGTTCAACCGGTTCCAGAAAGGCCCGTGGGGCATTTTGTGCCGTTGCTTGTCGCCCATCGTTTCGGCGAGCGCGCCGCAGGAACAAATCCATCCGCAATAAGCGCCCTTCCCCCACCGCCAGATGATGGCCGGGATTATCACGAACGTCTGGACGAACGAAATCACGAGCCACCAGGTAAGGGGCGCGTCGGTGAAGACGTTGTAGACCATGAGTGGCCACGCCAGAATGAATCCGTAGGCGCGCCAGTAGGCGCGGGGATGTCCCCACTCCGGCCACTGATGAGCCAGGTATTGCGCGTCGGGGATGTAGGATTCGAACAATCGATCGGCGATCGTTTTGCCCAACCCCTGATCGAACCAGCCCTGATAACCGATCCACGGCAGGATGATTTCCGGAAGCAGAAATAACGGGACCACCTGGACGAGCATCAGGACAATCGTTTGTCGCGTGACGTAGGGCGTTTGGCGCCGGCGGATGCGCGTGATCCCGAAACCGACAATCAACGCGCTGTAAAGAAACGTGTAGTAGAAGGAGCGGCTCTTCAGAGAAACCGCCAGCGTCCCGAGCACCGTCGCGCGGTCGGCGATCTGCGCGTGGAACCAGCCGCCTAACGAACCGAGGAGCGCCGGCATATTTTCCGGCCACGGATTGAGCCAGGTCTCGGTCAACCCGCCCGACTTCCAGCCGTAAACGAAAGTGCAAAAGGCGATCAGGATACCGAGGGCGATCCAGCCACGAACGGTCCCCTCGCCTGCAATCGGGATTCCGGAACGCCGGAAAAAATCGAGCGGCGCCTCCCGGCCGAGCATTGTGAACACAACGTCGTTCGGCAACGTGGTCTCGTTCCCGTTTCGGAGATGAACGCGGTCCGGCTCGATCCGCGTCACGGTTGTCCCGAGCGCGAGCTTCAGCGAACCGGGCGATCGGCCGCGCATGCCCGAAGTCACGGCCGTGGTCACGCGTTCCGACGTCGGCTTCTCCACCTGAACATCCGCGCTCGCGTCGCGGACGAGTGCCGTCACCTTTTCGATGTTCTCCGGTTTCGCGCGCGACAATTCCCTGCCTCGATAACTGAGCGTCACGTGTGTGCCGCAGGTCGCGAGGCCGATTGCCGTTTCCAGGGCCGAATCGCCGCCGCCGACCACCAGCGCATTTTGGCCGGCAAATTCCTTCGGATCGAAGAGCCGGTTGTAAACCTTGTCCAGTTCTTCGCCGGGAACCCCGAGCTTCCGGAAATTCCCGCTGCGCCCGATCGCGATGATGACGTGCCGCGCCGTAACCGCTGGTCCGTCCGCCATGTGCACCAGAACGTTTCCGCCGCGGGACTCGAGGCGCTCGACTCGCGCCGGGGTCACGTCGATGCCGGCCGCGCGCCGTTGCGCTTCCATTTCCTCGACGAGCGCTTCCTTCACCTCGGCTGAAAACTGGAGGCCGCCCTCGAGCTTCATCTCCGTCGGGTAGGTGTAAATCGGTTTGCCCTTCGGGAAATTGACGACGGTCGAGAAAATTTCGGTCGCCTCGAACACCGCAAAGTTCAGGCCGGCTTTCTTCGCCTCGATCGCCGCGGAAATTCCCGCCACGCCGGCGCCGATGATTGCGAGATCAAAGATGTCCCCCTTTTCGCGGGCCGGCTCGAAATTTTCCAGGATCGCGCGCACGGCTTCGGCCCCGGTGTGCGACGAAAATTTGAGCAGCGGAATTCCGGTGAGATCGCCGACGATGCGCGCGCCCGGCAACGCCGTGACCCCCTCGGGCGTGGAAACGGGAAGTTTCTCGACGGTGCCGGCCGGCCACTGCGTGTGGAGCCATCGGGTGTAACGTGAGAGGATTCCGGCCATGGGCGAACTCCGCGCTGCTCTTCTAACGCCCGCGTCTCGCCGCCGAAAGCGAAATCATGCACGACCGCACCGCGACCGCCGAGCGAAGCAGTGGGATGACTGAATTGCAGAGCAAACGCCGGTATCCGATCGGCGCGGAATTGATTGGCGATGGCCGGGCGCACTTTCGCGTTTGGGCGCCGAAAGCGAAACGCCTGGAAGTGGCCATTGAGGGGAGTCGACCCGCAGAGGCCGCTCCCAGGTTTGAAGAGCTCACGCGCGAACCGGATGGGTATTTTGCGGGATCAACTTTGGCCGAGGCCGGAACGCTCTACCGATTCCGCCTCAATGGCGAAGGAGATTTGTATCCCGATCCAGCGTCCCGGTTCCAACCGGAAGGTCCGCATGGACCGTCATGCGTGGTCGACCCTCGGGCCTTCCAATGGACGGACGGACGGTGGAAAGGCACCGGCCTTGCCGGACACATCATGTACGAGATGCACATCGGCACTTTCACCCCGGAAGGGACCTGGCGCGCCGCCGCGGAAAAGCTGCCACTCTTGAAGGAAGACGGGATCACTTTGCTCGAGATGATGCCGATTGCCGATTTTCCCGGAAAGTTCGGCTGGGGCTACGATGGCGTAAACCTTTTTGCGCCCTGTCGACTTTACGGTTCACCCGACGATTTGCGATTCTTCATCGACCGCGCGCATGCCATCGGGCTCGCGGTAATCCTCGACGTCGTCTACAACCACTTCGGTCCGGACGGCAACTATCTGGGCGTTTTTTCGGACGACTACATTCACCGCGAACGCGCCAACGAATGGGGCGATTCAATCAACTTCGACGGGCACAATTCCGGCCCCGTGCGCGAGTTCTTCATCATGAACGGACGGTACTGGATCGACGAATTCCATTTCGATGGGTTCCGCTTCGATGCGACCCAGAGCATTCATGATTCTTCCGAGGAATACATCGTGGGCGCGATCGGCCGCGCGGCCAGGGAAACCGCCGGCGAGCGTTCGATTTTGCTCGTGGCGGAGAACGAGACGCAGGAGGCGAAGCTGATCAAACCACGGAGCGCAGGCGGCGACGATCTCGACGCGCTTTGGAACGACGACTGGCATCACTCGGCGCTGGTGGCGCTAACCGGAAATCGGGAAGCGTATTTCAGCGATTACCATGGGGACCCGCAGGAATTCATTTCCGCCGCGAAATATGGCTACCTCTTCCAAGGCCAACCCTACGTTTGGCAGGAAGCGCCGCGCGGATATTCGGCGCGGGGCACGCCGCCGCCGGCGTTCGTCTCGTTCATTGAGAACCACGATCAGGTCGCGAATACGGCCTTCGGCGAGCGGGTGCGTTTTCTCACCTCCCCTGGCCGATACCGCGCGATGGTAGCCCTCCTGTTGTTAGGCCCGTGGACGCCGCTCCTTTTCCAAGGCCAGGAATTCGGGGCCGCTTCCGCCTTTCGGTATTTCAGCGACGTCGGCGACGAGGAGCTCAAGGAGGCGATCCGCAAAGGCCGCTTCGAGTTTCTGGCTCAATTCCCTTCCGTGGCCGCGCCTGAGATGCAAGCGCGCCTGCCGGTGCCGCATCACGCCAGCACCTTCGAGGGCTGCAAGCTGGATTGGACCGAGCGCGAAAGGTATCCGCACCTCTACGCTCTCCATCGCGACCTGATCCGAATCCGGAAGACCGATCCGCGTTTTCGCGAAATCAAACCGAACGGACTGGACGGAGCGGTGCTTGGCCGGCGCGCCTTTGTCCTGCGTTATTTTGCCGACACAGCCGAAGACGAGCGGCTCTTGCTGGTCAATTTCGGAAAGCAGACGGTGTTCAGCCCCGCGCCCGAGCCACTCCTCGCGGCTCCGGACAAATACGAATGGGAAACGATGTGGACGAGCGAAGCGCCAGTGTATGGCGGCATCGGCATGCTGCCGGTCGCGAAAGAGATCGGATGGACGCTGTTTGCCGAAGCCGCCGTCGCGCTCCGTCCGGTCCGCATGACTCGGCCGCGCAAAAAACCGAAAGCACGCTAGGCTCGCGACGATATGCAGAACGATTATCGGCCGACCGTCGTGCGTTCGATGGAATGGGACCCGGCGCATCCATCGCGCGAGGTTTTGCTGAATCGTGAATGGCTCGTGACCAACGGGCTGGGCGGTTACGCTTCCGGAACGGTGTCCGGCGCGATCACGCGCAAATACCACGGCATCCTGGTCGCGGCCCTGCCGGCGCCACTCGGCCGGATCGTCATGTGGAACCACCTTTCGGAGTTTCTCCGCTTCGAAAACGATGAAGCCGTGTCGTTAGGCGCGGAAGAGCGCGCCGGCGGGCAGCTTGATTTGAAAGGGGCCGAATATTTGCGGGAGTTCCGGCTCGAAGATGGGATGCCGGTTTGGATTTATCGCGTCCGCGATTTCGTGATCGAGAAGCGTATCTCGATGCCGCACCTCCAGAACACCGTCCACGTCAGCTATCAGATCAGCGGTGAAGGAAAATCGCCGCGGCTCGAATTGCGGCCGGCCTTCCATTTTCGCCATCACGAAAACGAAGTAGACCAGACGTTGGACGGACCCTACAAGCTCACCGCGGTTAGCGATCGTTACGATATCGTCTCGGCTCGGCGCAAATTTCCGCCGCTTCGGATGCGCTTGTGCGGTCGCGCGGCCGCCTTCACCATCGCGCAATCTACGCTTCAACAGGTCGTGTATCGCACCGAGCAGGCCCGAGGCTATGCCTATGAAGGCGTTCTCTGGAGCCCGGGATTTTTCCAGGTGGATCTCGCCGATGAAAAAACCGCGACGCTGATCGCTTCCACCGAGCCCTGGGACATCATCAATGTTTTGAGCCCGACGGAAGTGCTCGCCGCGGAGCGGGAGCGCCGGGCCCGCCTACTCGAGGACTCCGAGCCACCCGCTCGCGAAGGCGTGGCTGCGGAATTGGTTTTTGCGGGCGACCAGTTTGTCATTACGCCCGCCGGTCGCGCGGAAGAAGCGGCGCGCGCCCACGCCTCCGGGGACGACGTCCGCACCGTCATCGCGGGCTATCATTGGTTCACTGATTGGGGCCGCGACACGATGATCAGCCTGGAAGGATTGACCCTTGTGACCGGGCGCTGGCTTGAAGCGGGATATATTTTGCGCACCTTCGCGCATTACGTCCGCGACGGCCTGATCCCAAACATGTTCCCGGATCGGCAAAAGGAAGGGCTTTATCACACCGCCGACGCCACGCTTTGGTTTTTTCACGCGCTGGGGCGTTATCTGAAAAAGGCGGAAGACCGAATCACGTTGCGGCTCCTGTTGCCGATCCTGGTCGATATCGCGGAACATCATTTGCGCGGGACGAAGTTCAATATCCACGTCGATCCGCGCGACGGATTGCTCGCGCAAGGCGCGGAAGGTTATCAGCTCACCTGGATGGATGCGAAGATGGGCGACTGGGTGGTCACGCCGCGGCGGGGCAAGGCGGTGGAACTCAACGCGCTCTGGTTTAACGCGCTCAAGCTCCTGGAAGGCTGGCTGCGGGAAAGCGGTGATCCGCAAGCGGCGCAGCGTTACGCCGAACATGCGGACCGCGCCCGGAACAGTTTCAACGAGCGCTTTTGGTTCGAGGAAGGCGGCTACCTTTACGACGTCGTGGACGTGAACGGCGGCGACGGGAACGATTCCGCCTGCCGGCCTAACCAATTGTTCGCGATCTCGCTCGATCATCCGGTGCTCGACCAGGCGCGCTGGCAGTCCGTGGTCGCGGTGGCGGAAAAGGAATTGGTGACGCCAGTTGGCCTGCGTTCGCTTTCCCCGAACCATCCGGATTACAAACCGATTTATGCCGGCGACCTTCGCTCGCGCGACGGCGCTTATCATCAGGGGACGGTCTGGGCCTGGCTGATCGGCCCGTTCATCGATGCGTGGCTGAAAGTGCATCCCGGCGAAAACGCGCAGGCGCGAAAATTCCTCGAGCGTTTCCCTGAAAGCATGAACGACGGCGGGATCGGGACGATCAGCGAAGTCTTTGACGCGCGAGAGCCACACACGGCCGGCGGTTGTATTGCCCAAGCGTGGAGCGTCGCGGAGGTCCTGCGCTGCTGGTTGAAGACGGCGTGACTTCTCAACAGCCTGCGAATCACGCGAATAAACGCGAATAAAGGCGCCTCTTAATTTCGCGTCCATTCGCGTCCATTCGCGGGCCAATTCCGAATCAAGAGTGATGGCAGAGCCCGAGACATTGACCCAGGTGAAGCAGAAGCCCGAGGTGCGCGAGGCCCTCGCGCAGACGGGCGGCAAGCCGAAGATCAAGGCGCAAACGCGGGACAAGTTTTGGTTTACGACCCACGCGCTCGTTCTGCTCGCCTGCGCCGCCGTCTGGCTGTTGCTCGGATGGCAATGGATTCCGCTCCCCCACCCGCATCTCGACCTGCTCGCGCGCGCCGTTCGAGCGGCGGTCTTCATCGTTACCGTGCTGGCGCTGGCAAAAGCGATTTCAGTCTACGCCATCGGCCGGGTCGAAGATCCGTCCACGACGTTCACCCTGCGCCGCATTCTCCACCTCGTGGTCGGGATCGTCATCGTCTTCATCGGCCTCTCGATCTTCTTCGCGAACTGGTACACGGCGCTGATTTCCGTCGGCGTGGTTTCGATCATTGTCGGGCTTTCGGTCCAAACGCCGATGTCGAGTTTCATGGGGTGGATCTACATCCTGGTGCGCCGCCCCTATCGGGTGGGCGATCGGATCAAAATCGGCGACGCCACCGGCGACGTGATCGACGTCAGTTATATCGACACCACGCTCTGGGAATTCGGCGGCTCGTTTGTTTCCGGCGATCACCCGAGCGGACGGGTCATCAAGTTTCCGAATGCGAAAGTCCTCAGCTCGATGGTCTACAATTATTCCTGGCCGCTTTTCCCTTACATCTGGAACGAGATCAAATTCCAGATCGCCTACCAAAGCGATCTGCAGTTTGTGGCCCAAACGATGGAACGAATCGTCGAGGAAGAGATCGGGCAGGAAATGCAGGAGCGGGTCGGCCTTTACCGCGATCTGCTGGCGAAAACGCCCGTAAACGAGCTGGAAGTCCGGGCCCATCCACGGGTGTTCTTTCGGGTCGATGAAGTGACGTGGGTGGACGCGATCGTGCGCTACCTGGTGCCGCCGCGCGAGGCCGGCTCCCTCAAGACGCGGCTCATCCCGAAGTTGCTCGCGGCGCTCAACGCCGAGCCGGACAAGGTAATGTTCCCGGCGGGCGCGGCGCGATGAGCGCGCGTTTGCTTGCGCGGCGATTACAGCCGATTACTTCGCCGATGAATTTCCGACTCCTTGCAGTTGTGCTCGCCTTTAGCGCGTTCGCGGCGAAGCCCGCGCCCAAAGCGACGCCGCCGGGCCCGAAGTCCTCTCCAAAACCCAAGGCGACCGTTGAGAAAACGATCCCGATAGCGCTGCCGAATTACGACGAAGAGACGAGTGTAAAGCTCCAGATTTTTTTGGATAACAACGACTTCGGTCCGGGCAAAATCGACGGCCGGATGGGCGAATTTTTCGGGAAAGCGCTGATCCATTACAAGAAGGCGCACGGGATGTTTGCGACCGGCGCGGTTGATTCCTGGCTGCTCGAGCAGGTTCCCGAAACCTATACGAACTTCACCATTCCTCCCGAGGCCGAGAGTTTTGTCGGAGCCACGGCCAGCAAGCCGTCGGAGCAATCGAAGCTGAAGAAGCTGCTCTACGGATCGCTCCTGGAGTTCGTCGCGGAGCGTTATCATTCCGCGGAAGATTTCCTGAAGAAGATCAATCCGGGAATGAAGCTGGAGAACCTGAAGGTGGGCGACACGGTGAAGGTGCCGAACGTTTTGCCGTTCAAGATCGAAGACCTGAAGGAAGGCTTCGCCCAAACGAACCCGGCGTTCGCGAATCGCAAGATCTACATCGACACGAAAGACAGGTTCCTGCTGATCTACGACGACAAACAGCTCGTGGCGGAATTTCCGATCACCCCGGGTTCGTCCACCCTGCCGGCGCCGATGGGGTTGTGGAAGATTCTCGGGATCGCGACGCTCCCGGTCTTTCGCCACGACGAAGGGGTGCTCCAGCACGGCGAAAAATCGAGCGTGTTCTACAATCTGCCGCCAGGCCCGAATAATCCGGTGGGCATTCTCTGGATGGGGTTGAACAAGCCGCACGTCGGGATCCACGGCACGAACAATCCGGAGACGATCGGCCGGGCCGGAAGCCACGGTTGCATTCGCACCGCCAACTGGGACGCGGCCAGGGTGAAAGAGCTGGTCACCGTGGGGAACGCCGTCTCGATCTTCCGGTAAGATCGGTCGGCTGGCTGTTGTAGCGACGGCGCTCCGTCGCCGTAAAGACGTGGTCTTTGTCAGACACGCGTCCGTAGGCCGAAAAAATTAGGCTTCTGTGCTACGCGCCCGTGCCAGCCTCGCCTGTTTACGCCGACAGAGCGGCGTCGCTACAACACCGGGACGGTGAGAATGAAAAGATTTTTCGCGCGGAATCGCGAGGTCGTGCGTCTAGGCTGGTAGATCGATAAAAATGGACGCCGCCGAACACGCAATTTACCGCGCCGCCATCCAGGGCGACCGGGACGCTTTTGAAAGGGTCATCCGCTCCACGAGCCGCAGCCTGTTCGCGATCGCTTATGGCGTTTTGCAAAACCGCGAGGAAGCCGAGGACGTTGTCCAGGACACGTTCGTGAAAGCGTGGAAATCGCGTTGGCGGGTGCGGGATGCGGCGAAACTCCCGGCGTGGCTGGCGACGATCGCGCGGCACCGGGCCCGAGACCTGGCGCGGAAACGGCGGCCGGACCCGCTTCCAGAAAATTTCGAGTCGGACGAAATGGTTGCGTTCGAAGGTGCAGCAGGAAGGGCGGACCTCGATGGCGAGGTCCGCTCCGCCCTGGCCCAATTGCCGGAGCTGCATCGCGCCGCGGTGACCCTGCGTTATTTCGAGGAGCTCGATTACGGCACGATCGAAGAAACGCTCGGCCTAACGAACGGCGCTCTCCGCGGCATCCTGGGGCGCGCGCTCGGTCTCATGCGGAAACGGCTCAAACCGGCCCTGGCCTCAATCGGATAACGCTTATGGCTACGATTCACGAACAACTCGACGAACTCCTCGCGGCCGATCTTCACGACGAATTGACCGCGGCGGAACGCGACGAATTCCACGCTCACCTGGTGGAGTGCGCGGATTGCCGGCAGGCATTTCAGGAGGAAAAAACCATGAACAGAATTCTCAACGAAACGCTGGCCGACAAAAAGGCAGACCCGGCCTTCGAACAACGGATGGTGTCGCGCTTCCGCGATCGCGTTCGGAAACGGACGGGACTGATTGCTCTGATCACGGACCTGATGCGAGTGCGCGCGGTCCAGCTGACGGCGGCGGCGGCCGTGCTCCTCGCGCTCGCGCAGATGGGGAAAATGCTCACGGGCGAATCGATGACGCCGAAAATGCGTCACGAAAACACGGTCGCGCTCGAACAGTACCGCAGCGATCAGGAAAAACCCGGCGACACCGAGGCGGCCGGCCTTCTCAGCAAAACCGACAGCCGCACGAGAAGTCTGGCAGCGACAACGGCGGCGCCTCCACCTCCTGCCGGTCCACGCGAAAACGAGACTCAGTTGCCCGTCACGGTTTACAGCGCCGATACCCTGCGCCGCCAAACCTCAGCCGCGACCAAAACAAAGAAGGCGCCCGCGAAAGACGAGGAGAAAGGCCCCGCGGCCGAAACCGAATCAGCCATGGAGGTCTCTCAGGAAGTTCCGGAGCCGACTTCAGCGGCGAACAATCCAACGGCAAACCGAAAACTAATCCGGAATGCGACGGCGGAACTGGAAGTCGCGAGCTTCGACGAATCCGTCCAGAAGATCACGGTGTTTGCGACGGAAGAGAAAGGTTACGTCTCGACGACCAGTTCGGAGAAGCAGGCGAACGGCAAGCTGCGCGGCGAAATCGTGGTGAAAGTCCTGCCGGATAATCTCGATCGGTTTCTCGGCAAACTGCGCGGGATCGGCGAGCTCAAGAACCAGGCGCTGACGACGGAAGACGTGACCAAGGCGTACTTCGACACGGAATCGCGGTTGAAGAACGCGCGGCTCATGGAGCAACGGCTCATCGAGATTCTGAAGACAAAAAGCAAAGACGTCGCCGACCTCCTCGAAGTCGAGAAAGAGCTCGGGCGCGTCCGCGAACAGATCGAAACGATGCAGGGCGAGCTGAAGTTCATGGATTCGCAGGTGGCGTTCGCGACGGTCACGATCACGCTCGCGGAAAAGAACATGAACGTTCCGGCGGCGTTTCTTTTGAAGGAGCGCGCGCAGTTGTCGCTGTATGCGACCGAGGTCGAGAAGACTTACAACGACATCAAGGCGCTGGCCTCGGCCAAGGTGCAGATCACGACGGCGCAGATCGATCGGGACAACACCGGGCGGGTCTCGGCGCGATTGAGTTTGCTGCTCGCCCCGGAGGAAAGCGAAGCCGTGATCGCGAAGATCAAGGGCATGGCGCGCGTCGAAAATTTCCAGGTCACGACGGAGCGGGTCTCGCAAGGCGGCGACGGGCTTGGGGAAAGCGCGAAGACGGAGCGCGACAAGGTGGAGTTGAACATCACCCTCTCCCGAGACGAACAGGAGATCGCGTTGCAATCCACTTCGCTGCGAATTCAGACGCCCGAAGTGAACGACAAGACGAAGCAACTGCGCGCGATCGCCGAGCAACAGGCCGGCCGGATCCGCAGCTCGTCATTCTCGCGCGATCCGAACGGGCGCGAATATTCGACCGTCTCGCTCCGGGTGCCGATGAAAAATTACAACGCGCTGATGCAGGCGCTGAACGGGCTGGGGAAGGTCGAGAACGTCAGTGTGCGCCGCGACGATCGGCCGAATGCGCAGGTCGATGAAGCCAACGCGCCCGCCGATGTTTCGATCCAGGTTTACAGCCAGGGCAACATCGTTTCGGAGGAGACGGGGATCTGGACGACGTTGCGGCACACGATCGGGCAAGGCGCGGCGGCCTTGATGTGGAGCGTGCGGATGATCGGCGTGGCCATCGCGTTCCTGGCGCCGTGGGCGCTGATTCTCGGGGTCGCCGGCTGGGTCGCGCGGCGGGTGTCGCGGGCGCGCGCGGCACGGAAGCAAACGCACGAAGAAGAGAGCGCGCGGAACTGAGGAGTTGTGTTGTAGCGACGCCGCTCTGTCGGCGTACAGAGCGTCGCTGCTAACAAGCGTGTTTACGGCGATCCCGCTTGGCGGGACCGTCGCTACAACTGCGACATCACTGCTTCCGCCAAAGCTCGGATTTCAGCATTTCGAATCGAAAGAACTCCTGGCGTTCGAGGACGAATCCTTCGACGCGGAGGAACGGTGACGGGTCGACCAGCTCCCGGGCTTCAATTCCGGCGACGCAGCGGAAAAATCCGTACATCACGGCAAGCCACGTTCGCGCATGGGCGCGCGACAGTCCGCTTTGCGGAATTGTGAAGTCGGCCAGCAACCAGATCGCATTCGGAGCCGCGGCTTGGGCAAGTTTCGCGACAATGCGGCCAACTTGCTCGGTGCGGAAACAATCGAGAACGAAATGCGTCACGATCAAATCGTAGCGGTCCGGAGGAGTCCAGGCCGTGACATCTTGCTGAAGAAATTCCACGCGGTTTATCTCGTCCGGGACCGTTTCCATGACGTGCCGCCGCGCCAGGTCGAGCATTCGTTCGCTGGCATCCACGCAATCGACTTTGACCAGTGGCTGGCGTTGCAGAAGCGCGGCGAGGAATCTTCCATTCCCCTCGCCCACGATCAGGGCGCGGCGCGGCGAACCAATCTCGTCGAGACACGCGACGCGGGCCTGCTGCAACGCGTTTCCAAAAGCCACCGTCTCCAGCGCCCGATACCACGGCGCGATCGCATCGAAGCTCACAAGGCGCCGATTAGCAGAACCGCGATCGGCGTCAGGAGGACGAGATCGGCAAGCGCCGTCCGTTCATCAGGCCCCAAGGAGCGGCGGTTTGAAACCGCCGGGGCGATTTCAAATCGCCCTTCCTTGAGGTCGCTCGACGAATTGAGCCACCTGAGCAGGAGCGCGCTCACGCTGATACAGCCGAAAACGAGCGACGCTTCTCGGAAGACGATTGCAAGACCCAAGGAAGTGAGCGCGAGCACGAGGCAGACTTTTCCAACAGCGCGCGCGATATTCGGGTGCCACGTCGCGATGGAAACTTTCCGTTGAGCCCGATCCAGCTCGCATTCCCACACGGCGACCGAAATGCAGTTGAGCGAACAAAGCGCGGCAAATCCGATCGCCGCGAACATGAAGCCGGGCGTCGTTGGGATGGCCGGCAGCAAAGCGACCATGGTTCCCGCACAAAACAAAATTCCGATTGCCAACTCTTTGGCCGGAAGCGAGCGCCAGATCAGGCCCAGCGGATGGTTCGCCACCAGATAAAGCACGGCGACCAGACCGACGACGGCGCCGACCAAAAATGTTTGGAGCGCGGTGGTTCGCCAGATGACGTAAGCGTCGAACCCCGCGACGAGCGCGATCATTACGATCCAAATCTCCCGGTGTTTCAGACAGAAACTCTGGCGAAGCGATCGCGGCAGGTTGGGCTTCAAGGTCGAGGAGTCAGCAAAGCGATCAGCCAGGTAGATGAGCCACGCCGTGAGGAAAAGCGCGAGCGCGTTGCCAATTTGGAAAGGAACCTGGAACGTTCGCGCGAAGAGCCAGAGCCAGGCGATGGCAACCAGCGGCGCATCGAGACAAACCAGGTTGAGCCAAGTGACCGGGACGGCGTCTCGGAGGTGCAAGATCCGCGGACCACGCGTCGTTAGCGGACGGCGCGTCGCGCCGCGCCTGCCAGTATCGGCTTGCTCGGTCTTCATTCGAACCTATTTTACATCGCGCCGCAGAGGACCTTCTGGCCTATGAACTCCAACGCCATTTCGACGAACAATAAGGCAGTTGCCTCCCTGCCAAAACATCTTCTCCAATTCGCCGTCGACCAGCGCTACGACGAATACACGCCCGTCGATCACGCCGTCTGGCGGTTCATCATGCGGCAGAACACATTTTTCCTGAAGGAATACGCTCACAAGGTTTATTTCCAGGGCCTGCTCGATACCGGGATTTCGTTTGAGCGCATTCCGCGCATCCAGGAGATGAACGATATTCTCGGCCGGATCGGCTGGGGCGCGGTGGCGGTGGACGGGTTCATTCCGCCGGCCGCGTTCATGGAATTTCAGGCCTATAAGGTCCTCGTGATCGCGTGCGACATGCGCCAGATCCATCACATCGAATACACGCCGGCGCCCGACATTGTCCACGAAGCGGCCGGGCACGCGCCGATCATCGTCGACCGGGAATATTCCGATTACCTCCAGCGTTTTGGCGAGGTGGGCGCGAAGGCGATGCAATCGCGGAAAGATTTCGAGCTCTACGAAGCGATCCGGCACTTGTCGATTTTGAAGGAGTTGCCGAACTCGAACGCGGACGAGGTGGCGGGCGCAACCCGGGAAGTCGAAGAGCGTTTCGCGAACCTGGGCGAGCCGTCGGAGATGGCGCTCCTTTCGCGGCTCCATTGGTGGACGGTCGAGTACGGGCTGATCGGCACCCTCGAGAATCCGAAAATCTATGGCGCGGGCCTTCTCTCCTCGATCGGCGAATCTGTCTCCTGTCTCGAACCCGCGGTAAAGAAGCTCTGGTATTCGATCGACGCGCAAGACCAGCCCTTCGATATCACGACCAAACAACCGCAGCTTTTTGTCTGCCGCGATTTCCAGCATCTCCGCGACGTGCTGGAAGAGTTCGCGAGCAGGATGGCTTATCGCGTGGGCGGGCTCGAAGGATTGAACAAGGCCGTCGAATGCAAACGGCCGGCGACCGCCGAGTATTCCTCGGGCCTCCAGGTCACTGGCATTTTCACCGAGGTGCTGACTGATGACAGCCGGCAGCCGATTTATCTCCGCACGACAGGACCGACCGCGCTCGCTTACCAAGACAAGCAACTGGACGGTCACAGCAAGGAGCGCCATGCCGAAGGTTTCGGCGCGCCGATCGGCCAATGGAAGGAGACGGCCCTGCGCGAAGGCGAGAACGCGACCTTGGAATTTACCAGCGGTGTAACAGTCAGCGGCCAGGTTAAACGCCTCGTGAACCAGGAAGGCAAACTCGTGCTGGTTACGTTTGCCAATTGCACCGTGAAACTGGGCGATCGGATTTTGTTCGACCCGGCCTGGGGTGAATACGACATGGCGGCGGGCGAGCGAATCACCTCGGTGTTCAATGGCCCGGCCGACAAGGACGCCTACCTCGACGTCGCGCTCGTGCCGAAAGAGCGGACGATCAAGGTCCCGTCCGACGAGAAACGCCGGAAGCTCGAAAATCTTTACCAGCAAGTGCGCGACATCCGGGAGCGCAAGAAGGGTTATGAGCGCCTCGGCGAAATTTGGGAAACCCAGCAGGCCGAGCACACCGATGACTGGCTGCTCTCGATGGAAATTTTCGAAATCCTCGATGACGCCGGCGAACAGAACGATCTGAAGCAGCGAATCGTAACGTTTCTGAACCAGAAGAAACTAACCGACAAAGAGAAGGCGACGTTGATCGAGTGGGGTTTCCGCCTGGTGACGTATCACAAGGCCGGCCTGGAGACGGCTGGACAGGTTCGGTAACACGGCGTCGCCAAAAACAAGGAGGGGCGCTTTCCAAACCGCCCTGTTTTCGTTCGGCGGTTTGTAAACCGCCGTTCCTTGGTCGCCGCAGAGCGACGAAGCAATCAAAGCCGGCCGGTCAGATTTAGCAGGTCGATGTTCTCGACCACCACGCCCGGCGGTCGCGACAACGCGTAGGCGACGGCATCGCCGATTTCCTCGGGCAAGAGCATTTTCTCGCGCGGCCATTCGCCTTGCACGGCATTCCAGATCTCCGTGTTGGTGGCCGCCGGATAAATGTTCAGGACGCGAATGCCGCGGGCGCGCACTTCTTCCCGGATGCACTGCGAGAATCCTTCGAGCGCAAATTTCGTCATGCAATAACAGCTCCAGCCCGGGAAACCATTTTTCGCCGCGATCGAGAGGATATTCACGATGCTGGCGCCGGCTTGCATCTTCGGGGCGAGCCGTTGGGTGAGGAGAAAGGGCGCGGTAACGTTGACCGCGAAAAGCGTGTCCCATTCCGCCAGCGTAATTTCCTGGAACGGTTTCACGAGCGCAATGCCGGCGTTGTTGACCAGAGCGTCGAGCGGCTCGGGACCGACGGCCTCGATCATCTTTTCGACGCGGGCCGCCCGGCGAAGATCGTAGGAAAGCGCGGTCGCCTGGCTTCCCTTCGCTTCCACGAGCCGGCACGTTTTTGCGAGCGCCTCGCGATTCCGTCCGTGCAACAGGAGCAGGCAATCCGGGCCCGCGAGCTTTTCGGCAATCGCGCGGCCGATCCCGCGACTCGCGCCAGTAATAAGGTAACGTTTCATTTAAGAGCGAACGACGAATCTCAGCCGCGCCGAATCAAAAACAAGGAGGGGCGCTTTCCTAAACCGCCTTCTTCGGCGGTTTGTAAACCGCCGCTCCTTGATGTCACGACGTTCGCAGGGTGAAGCGGTTGTTCGCGGTCTCCCACAGGCGCAAACGAACGAGACGACCGTCTAGTTGCGAATCGAACCGCGGCCAGAGCGAGTGCACGATGTTTTCGCCGGTGGAAGGCCGGTGCCGGAATTCGTCCATTTCCAAGTCGAGATGCTTGTTCTGCCACGGCGCCAGGGCCGCAGCGACAGCCGACCGGAAAAAATCGAAGCCGATCAACGCTCCTGTTTTCTCGTCGAGCTCTCCGCCGACGGTGGCTTCAGTGAGGTAAAGGTGGCCGTGGCCGCGCGGGTTGTTGCACTTTCCGTAGAGCGACGCGTTCTCGTCGGCGGCTAGCAGTTCGCTGTTCAAACGATGAGCGGCGCTGAATGCAGCTCGCAGGCCAAGGAAGAAATGGTTACCGCTCCAATGTTCGGCGAAGAAATCGGAACGTTCATGCAGGCGAACGCGGTGAACCGGCAGCGTCTCGGCGGCGCGCTGGTGAATGTAACGAGCCAGAGTTTCGGTGGTGATCGGCTGATCCGTCAGGCCGGGCACCTCGCGGTTCAGGTTTTTGTGATCCAGCTCGCCCCGCAGCGAGTCCAGCGAATGCGAAACCGCTTCCGGCATTGCATCCGTGCCGCGGACCGTCACCCGGGCCCGATAGTTGTGGCCGTGCCCGAAGGGCGAAGCGGCCGCGCCGAAGAGCTTTTCGTTTTCCGCGGCGTCCAGCTGCGGCGACATCGTCTGGCGCGCCGCCGAGAATTCGAACCAGTAATTCGCTTCCGCGGTTCCGTTCGCGTAATACGTGGCGCTCCGGTTTTCCGACTCCGTCAAATGACACGCGACAAGTTCAGCGTTGCCGCCGGCGAAGAGCGGGGCGGCGTCGAGCAACAGCTGCCGCGCCACATTCTCCGCGGTCGGAGGCGCCGTGGCGAAGGCCCGATTATCCTCATTCAAAAACTTGTGATCGTACCCGTCGTGCAGGACGCGCCCGACGCGCTCCTTGATCTCGCTGATGTTCATTAGCATGCCGGTGGCTGGATCGACCGAGCCGGAAAAGATGAAGTAAACGACGTAATTGCGGCCGGCGCCGTAGCGGGCGGAGGTTTCAGCGCCGAAAGCGGCGCGGTTCTCGGCGTCGCTCCACTCTTTCACGAACAGCCGCCGCGACGCGGAAAATTCGAGCCGCTTGCTGACCGTCAGGCGCATCCGGTCGGCGTCGTTAGGCCAGAAGGGCGAGAAACTCCGAGCGCGTCCGGGCGTCTTCCTTGAAGGAACCGAGGAGGCACGACGTTTTCATGAGCGAGTTCTGCTTTTCCACGCCGCGCATCATCATGCAGAGATGCTTCGCCTCGATGACGACCGCCACGCCGGTGGGGTGCAGAATCTTCATGAGCGCATCGGCGATTTGAATGGTCAGGTTCTCCTGGATCTGCAAACGCCGCGCGAACATGTCGACAATGCGCGCGACTTTCGACAGGCCGACGACTTTCCCATTCGGGATGTAGGCGACATGCGCCTTGCCGACGAACGGCAAAAGGTGATGCTCGCACATCGAGTAAAGCTCGATGTCTTTCACCAGCACGATCTCGCTCGCCTCGGAATCGAAGATCGCGTTGTTGACGAGGTCGTCGAGGTTTTGACGGTAACCGTTGGTCAGGAACTCGAAGGCGCGCGCGGCCCGGTTCGGCGTTTTCAGCAACCCCTGGCGCTCGGGATCTTCGCCGACGGATTCCAGCAGCTCGTGGAAAGAGCGTTCCATTCCCGCGAGACGGGCCGCGCCGCAGGGGCGCAAGTTCGCGATGCGGCGTTCGGCCGCCTGCAATTCCGTCTCGCCGTTCTGTGACGCCATTTATTTAGTCCAGCCAGCTGAGCGGATATTTCTCGTCGTCCAGCGCGACGGCCTGTTCGGTGAGCTCGAGGGTATGCTCGGTGTCGAACATGACGGCGAGCTCTTCGGTGCGCTGAGCGTCCTTGCTCGCCATGATCGTCCCGGGATGCGGGCCGTGCGGGATGCCGCGCGGATGGAGCGTGATCGATCCCGCTTCGATTCCCTTCCGCGAACCGAAATTGCCGCGCACGTAAAAGAGGACTTCGTCGGCCTCGACGTTATCGTGCACCCACGGGATTTTGACCGCCTCGGGATGATAATCGAGCATGCGCGGCGCGAAGGTGCAGACGACATAGCCGCGAATCTCGAATGTCTGATGGATCGGCGGCGGCTGATGGACCGTGCCGGTGATCGGCTCGAAATCCTGCGCGTTGAAAGTGAACGGATAAACGAAGCCGTCCCAGCCCACGACGTCGAACGGGTGATGCGCGTGGACCACTCGCGTCCAGCGTGGACCGTCTTTCACCAGGACCTGCACATCTTCGTCTTTATCGATCACGAGCGTTTCGGTCGGGCCGTGGAAATCGCGTTCGGAATAAGGCGACCCCATTCGGATCTGCCCGTCGTGGTTCAAATAGCGGCGCGGAATCCGAACCGGTCCGTTCGATTCCAGGATCAGATAATCTTCCTGCTGCACGTCATCGGGAACGAGGCGGTACGTGATGCCCCGCGGAATCACGATGTAATCCTCGGCGCGATAACGCAGTTTGCCGAACATCGACTCCAGCGTCCCGCCGCCCTTGAAAACAAAGATGATCTCATCGGCGCCGCCGTTCCGGTATAATTCGTATTCGCCGTAGGTCTTCTCCGGCTTGTGCCGATAGGCGATCATGTCCTGGTTGAAGAGCATCGGGATGCGGCCGGTGTAGAGATCGCCTTTTCGCGGAACGTTCGCCGCCTTCAAATGGTGATGGCGCAGCGGCGCGTCGGTCACCTTCTTCAGCTCTTCACACTTCAACAGCTCGATGCTGCGCACCCGCGTGGGCGGCCGCAGATGGTACATGATCGAGTAAGCCTCATTGAATCCTTCCGTCGTGATGACGTGCTCGTAGTAGATGCCTTCGTTCTTATAACCGGGTCCGGCGCCGTTCCGATGGAACCAGATGTGGTGCTTCCGCGGGATTTCGCCGAGTCGTTGATATTGCGGCATAACTTCCTCCTTACAGGTTGCCTCGCGATTCCTGCTCCTTCTCAAGGGCTTCAAAGAGCGCCTTGAAGTTTCCCTTCCCGAAACTCTTCGCGCCTTTGCGCTGGATGATTTCAAAGAAGAGCGTCGGCCGGTCTTCGACGGGCTTGGTGAAAATCTGGAGCAGGTAGCCTTCGTTATCGCGATCGACCAGGATACCGAGGCGCGCGAGCGGCCCGAGGTCTTCATCGATGTGGCCGACCCGCTCCGGCAACGTGTCGTAGTAGGTGGTGGGGATTTTCAGGAACTCGACTCCGCGGCTTTGCAGGTCGGTCACGGTCTTGACGATATCGTTCGTCGCTACCGCGCAATGCTGGACCCCCTCGCCGTTATAGAACTCGAGGTATTCTTCGACCTGCGATTTCTTTTTGCCTTCGGCCGGCTCGTTGATCGGAAACTTTACGTAACCGTTTCCGTTACTCATCACCTTGCTCATGAGGGCCGAGTATTCCGTCGAGATGTCCTTGTCGTCGAAGGTGAGGATGTTGCGGAAACCCATCACGTCCTCGTAAAATTTCACCCACGGATTCATCTGGTTCCAGCCGACGTTGCCGACGCAATGATCTACGTAGAGGAGCCCGGTCTCGGCCGGGTTATAATCGCTCTCCCATTTCCGGAAGCCCGGCATGAAGACGCCGTTGTAATCGCCGCGCTCGATGAAAAGATGGACGGTATCGCCGTAGGTGTGGATGCCGCTCATGACCACGCGGCCGTTCTCGTCCTTTAGCGTGGTCGGCTCCATGTAACTCTTGCCACCGCGCTTGGTCGTTTCTTTCCAAGCCGAGGTCGCGTCTTCAACTTTAAGGGCGAGGAACTTCACGCCATCTCCATGCAACGCCACGTGGTCGGCGATCGCATTATTCGGGCGGAGCGCAGTCGTGAGAACAAAGGTCAGCTTGTTCTGCCGGATCGCGTAGCTGACCCGATCCCGCACGCCAGTTTCGGGGCCGGAATAAGCGAGCGACTGAAAGCCGAACGCGGTCTTGTAGTAATGCGCGGCCTGCTTGGCGTTGCCCACCCAAAACTCGACGTAATCAGTCCCTTGCAGCGGGAGAAAATCGGTTTCGGTCGAGGAGGTTGTCTTCGGAGCAGCGATAGTCGTTTCCATAAGCGTGAGCGGTTCTCGGACGTTCCTTAACGTTAACCGAAAGCGACTAGCTTTCAATATTCGGTGAAAACCTGATCAGGTCATCAGGTTGCAGCGCGGACGGCCTTGGCAAAACTTTTTATCGCTAACGTTATGAGGCTGCTCGCGGCGATTCTGATTCTTCTCTGCGCGTTCCCCAATGCCAACGCCGCGGCACAGACACCATCCCGCGTCTTAAGCGATATTCCGGGGGCTCGCGAATCCCTTCTCCGAATCGTCAGCCCGCGATTTTATCAAACGCTGCTCATCTCTCCGGTCGAAGGGTGGATCGTCGTGCGCGGCCAGCTCGCGGCCGGCACCCATATGTTTGGCGCGCGAATCGTCCATTCCGAACTGGGCGGCGCCTACGACCAGTTGGCCCTCGATCTGGCGAAGAACCTCGTGGTGATCGGTTATCCACACGTCGAACTGGGCGATGCGACCCCGACGATTCTGCTCCACGTTCTTTTTTACAAGATCAAGGATGGCCGTCTCGCGGTCTCGTTCGCCCACTTCGATACGGCGGGCGGCTCCCAGATGCGCTACTACGGTTGCGCCTGGATGGCTGTGGAAAAGCCGAACCATCTTTGGGAGCCGATCGAGCCCAAAATCCTCCAACCACATGAACCGCGCGGCCCGCGAACATACGCGCTGGCCGTGGAGAGCCCCATCGCGCGGCAAAGATTGCCGCGGGCCATCGGCGTGCCGGGAAGCCATGGGCTTTACTCACGGCCGCAGTAAAGAGGTCAGGTCGCGTCCCGGATAATGCGCCACACGCGCGCGAGATGCTCTTCCGTCGTTAGAACGTTGCCGAGACCAAGCCGCATGACCGATCGCCCCCGCAGCTTGGTTTGCATCAGGTAGGTCTCGCCGCCGGCGTTGATCGTTTCGACCAATTGCGCATTACGACGGTCGGACTCCGCGTCGTTCGCCGCTTTGAACCGGAAACAGACCACCCCCATCAAGGTCGGCGCCGACAATTCGAAGCGGCTGTCTTCTTTCACCCAGGCCGCGAAGAGTTGCGCGAGGCGCAAGTGGTCGCGGATTCGTGCGGCCAATCCTTCCCGGCCAAAGGTACGCCAGACCATCCAGGCTTTGATCGAACGAAACCGGCGCCCGAGCTGGACGCCGTAGTCCATGTAATTGATTTCGGCGCCGGCCGCGTCGCCGCGCAAGTATTCCGGGACAAGGGTAAAAACTTTTCGAAGGCGCTCTATTTCTCGAACATAAAGGACGCTAAAATCGAACGGGACGAACAACATTTTGTGCGGGTTGATCACGATCGAGTCCGCCAGGTCGAACCCGTCCGTGACCCAGTTACACTCCGGCAAAAGGGCGAGCCCGCCGCCATAAGCGGCGTCGACATGGAGCCACATTTGATACTCGGCGCAGACTGCGGCGATCTCGCGGACCGGATCGACGCTCGCGGTCGAGGTCGTCCCCACCGTCGCGACGACCGCCAGCGGTTTGAATTCCTTTCGCAGATCGGCCGAGATCGCTTCCCGGAGCGCTTTCACGTTCATCCGAAAGGCATCGTCGCTTGGGATTTTGCGCACATTGTGTTCCCCCAGCCCGAGCGCGATCGCCGCCTTGTCGATCGAGCTGTGGGCCTGATCGGAAACGTAAACGCGAAAGATGGGGAGCTCGGCGCGACCTGACAGTCCCAGGGTTCGGATGGAAATGCCCGCTTCCTCGCGAGCGGTGGCCAGCGCGTGCATCGACCCGATCGAAGCGGTGTCGTAAACAACGCCCTCAAATTCCTCGGGCAATCCGACCCATTGGCGGAGCCAGCGCAGCACCACGGTTTCCAGCTCGGTTGCCGCCGGCGAGGTCCGCCATGTCATGGCGTTCACGTTCAGCGCGGCCGCAATCATCTCGGCGAAAACGCCGGGCGCGGTCGTCGTGGCGCCGAAGTAACCCATGAATTGCGGATGCGCCCAGTGGACAATGCCGGGAACGATCAGGCGGTCGACGTCGGCGAAAATTTGGTCCAGGGGCTCCGGGGTTTCCGGAGCGCCGGGCGGGAGAGCGGCGATGATCGCGCCGGGCTTCGCCGCCGGGGAAATGCGCTGCTGCGTGATATTTTCGCGGTAATCGGCCATCCAATCCGCCAGCTCGTGAAGATGCTTTCGGAAGATGTCTGGCGGCAGGTCGCCCAGATCGCCGGCGGTTTCCGCGTTATTGGATTTCATTCGTTAGGCTGACGGGCCGCGGCCTGCGCCGCAATCCGTCCGCCGCTGATCCAATCGCGTCCGATGCCTTTCGACAAGATTTTGTCGCCGAAGGGATAACCGCCGCGGGTGAAATACCAATAGAGCGCCCAGTAGGTGCTCACGGTCCGCTCGAGAATCCAGAGGGGCGCGATCGCGCAAACAGAGACGGGAAAATACTTCGAGGCCGTTCCGCGGAACCAGCCCGCCAGGGCGACGCCGACAGCCGCGAAAGAGATCGCGGCCAGGAAAATAAGAAAACGTTTCCAGCCGCAGAGCGCGCCAATTAACGCGGCGAACAAGGGCAGACTGAAAAACAGCGCAGTCTTCGCGCGCAGTCCGAAATCTTCGTAGGCCTGGCGCGGACGTTGTTCGATCCATTTCCGGAAAGCCGGCGGGCGTTTCCGCACGAAGAGATTAACGGCGTAGCTGATGGTTGCCTGTGCGCTCGCGAAGTGGCGGATGATCTCCTCGTTATCGAAGAGCACGTCGCCGTCGTAGGGGCCGACCCGCAGCATCACGCTGCGCCCGAATGCGCACGTCCCGGGATAATCCGCGGTGCGCAAGGTCGCGCGGTTGATCAGCATTCGGGCTGCTTCCATTCGCGCCCACCACGGCAACGGCGACAAAAAATTCTGCGGCCGGACGACCTCGAAGTTCTCCAGCAACTCCGAGATGCGTTCGATTTCGGCGGCGCCATAGCGGATGTCGTCATCGGCCAGGATGATCTTTTCCGTCGCGGCGAGGCGCACGCCGGTGTGAATGCCGTTGACCTTGTCGTTCAGATACCCGAACGAGCGATCGACGGGTTCGTGCCGGCAAAGGGGACGCCAGCTGGCGGCGTGCTGTTCAAAAACCGGCGCCGGCGATCCGTCGACGACCAGCACGTCGCAGCCGGCATGGCCAAGAGCACGAAAGTAGTCCGCGAGTTCCTTAGCTTCGGTCGCTGAGAAATTCGTGCGGCGAATCGGGAGAAGATAGGTAGCTCGTTGCATTGGCTATGACATCAAGGAGGGGCGCTTTCCAAACCGCCCTGTCTTCGTTCGGCGGTTTGAAAACCGCCGCTCCGTGGGGCTTCACGCATCACAACGTTAACGCCCCTGCCCGGCGTTCCGGCCTTAAAAGGCGAACCCGAAACTGAAATGGAACGCGCCCGTCTCTTCATCGGCGCGCTTGTCCGGATTGTAGCCGTAATCGAGACGGACCGGCCCGATCGGCAGTTTATAACGAAGGCCGACCCCAATCGCATAACGCATGTCGTCCAATCCCGCCGTGACATGCTCGAACGGATCGGTCGAATTCGGCAGGAGATTGCCGGCATCGAAGAAAACCGCGCCGAGAAGTTCGCCGTAGATCGGGAAGGTATATTCGACATTGAAGACCGAGAAGAACTCGCCCCCGATCGGATCGCCGTGGTTTTTCGGGCCGAGCTCGCGTTCGCCAAAACTACGGACGGTCGTGCTGCCGCCGCTGAAGAAACGCTCGTCGATTGGGATCTCGGCGGCGGTTCCGTCGCCGTTCGTCGGATGGATGATCCCGGCGCGCGCGCCCAGGGCGAGGAGCGTGCGCTTATCCGGATGGCCCGGCGCGGGCGCGTGCCCGATGGGAATGAAGTAAGTCATGCGCGCCGTGGCGCGGAGGAAATCGACCGTGCTTCCCAGCGCGCTCGTCGCGAAATCGAAAGTATTATCGAGCACAAATCCGCGGCTCGGGTTCACCTTGCTGTCGCGCAGATCGAGCGTTTGGGTGAGGCCGATCGAAGTGACGAAATACGAGGTGTCGCCGAGCAGGATGGCGTCGATGTCCGCGCTCGTGACGTCCACGTGCCGGGCGGAGAGAACGAGACCCACTTCATATTGCTTGGTTAACTGGCGGGTTAAATCGAGGCGCAGGCCGGTCTCGAACTTCGAGTAGCCGTCGAAGTCGAACGTCAGCGCGCCCAGCTTCGCTTTGAACCCGAAATCGCTGTCGAAAAAATACGGGTCTTCCCAGAGAATTTCCCATTTGTAGCCGCGCTCCGACCACTCCGCCAAAGTCGAGATGGGCCGGCCGTACCCGAAGAGGTTTCGATCCCGGTAACTCGCCCCGACGATCGCGCCAGTGTAGGAACCGTAACCGAGCGCGAGCCCGAACTCCTTGCTTTTCGCTTCCTCCGCCGAGATGTCCAGGCGCAAGGCATCGCCGCCGATCGGCGTCGGCTTGATTTGAAGCACGGTGAACAGGCCGGACTTCATCAGCTCGCGGAATTTTTCGTCGACCAGCTCCGGGCTGTAGGTTTTACCGGTGAACTTGCTGAACCGCCGCGTGACGTAACTGGGCCGGAGCCGCTGCAGTCCGGTCACGGTCACGCCGTCAAAATGATAGAGGCGTCCGGGTGTGACCGAGACAAAGACGGGCACTTTGCCGTTGGTCGCCGCTTCCGGGTTGCCGGTCGCGTCCACCTTCACTTCGTAGTAACCGCGGGAGCGATAGTAAGTCTGGAGCCGGCGCGGGATATCGGAGACGCGGCTGTCGGTGTACGGTTGCTCGACCAGGTCGATCAACTGGCCGAGGAGCGCTTCCGAGCCGTAGATCGTCTGCCCCGAAAACGCAATTTGGCCGAAGGAATATTGGCGGCCTTCCGTGATCGGAATGGTCGCGTCCACCTGCGAGTCGTCGTCGGCATAATGGTAAACCGGCGGATCGACCTTCGCGTCGAGGTAACCGTTCGCGATATAAAGCCGGTGCACCAGATCGGCGCCTTCCTCAACGTCGGCCGCGACGAACGGCAATTTTTTCTGCATGCTGGAATACCGCTCGCGCGTCGGCCCGACCGCGTAATCGAAGAGGACCTCGGAGGGCTGATGCTGGTTCCCGACGAAGTTGACCAGTCCAAGAGTAACGAGCGGTCCTTCGTTGACGTCGAGGATCAGCCGATCGCCGTCGATCGTGTAGCGGACATTCACCTTCGCGTAGCCGTGCTTGCGGTAAAACAACTCGAGGAAGAACGCCGCATCATCCCCGCGCGCCGCGGTCAGGCCGTAATCATCGATCGTGGTGATCTGTTCCTTGAGGATCGAGCGCAGTGCTTTCTCCTTAAACGCGTTCTCGCCGCGGAACTCGATCACGCTCGTGCGTTGCGCCTTTTTCTCCTGCTCCTTCTTGACCGCACGCTCGACCTTGTCCTTCTCCTCGGGCTTGGGCACCTGGACCGCGCTCTGGCCGAACGCCGCAACGCCCGCAAAAGAAATCCCAATAGCCAGGGCTAATGACAGGACTTGCAGCCAGGCATTTCGCCCGGCGTGTCGGATCTTGGCAATCGCGCGGCTCATTTCACCTGAATCGAATCAAATACTTTACCATGCCCCGGAAATCGCCGTTCACCTGGAGATCGCCGATCAACATAAACTTCTCGTTGAGCTTGTAGCGCGCCGTCGCCGTTTGCTGGCCTGTGCGCGGATCGACGTTGCCCACGTCCACCTGCAACTTGTCGAAAACCGAGTTGCTCTTGGTTGCCTCGCCCTTCTTGAAAACTTTGCGATAGAGCTGCTGGATCAACAGCATCGCGGCTCGCCCGGCCAGGACGTTGTTGTTCCCGACGAGTTCCTGCCGGGTCGTTCCGGTGGCGAGCAACGAAATGATTTCTTCCTGCGGCAGCGGCGGTTCGCTCGTGAAAAGCGCCTCGGGCGCCAGGGTCGTCCCGTAAACATAAACGTGGACGGTGTAATCGCGGATGAGCGAGGTCCCATGCAAATCGATCTTCGGATTGAACGAATCGCTCGGATCGAAGTAGAGAATCCCTGACGAAACTTCCAGCCGGCTGAAGGGAAGCGTCGCCTCGACATTCTGGAGGCGGACCGTGCCTTCGAGCGCGGGATGCAGCCCGGTGCCGGTCGCGTGCAACTCCACGTTCGCGCCGCCGCTGGCGAGGTTGCCGCGAATCAGGAACGGGTCCTTGGTTTTCACCGCTATGTCGAATTTCCAATCGCGAATCGGCGGCTGCGGGATGGAAAAATCGGGGCGATCCGAGGGCGGCTGCGGCGCTGGCCTTCCCGGCAGGCCGATCGGAATCAGGTCGACGTTCTTGAGCAGGGAGCTGTTGGTCAGCGCGACGTTGCCGGTCACGGTCGCGGTTTTCAACGGGCCGACGACGCGGATGTCGGCGTCCGCCCGCGCGGTGAGCGTGTCGTTACGCGCGACCAGAACGCTTTGCGCTTTCAATTGAAAATCCAGGTTCGGCTCGGTCAGTTTCGGAAAACGCACCTGGCCCGAGACGCTGAACGGACCGCCGGCCAGGTCGCCGTTGAACCGCTCGAAGTGGAGGGTGTCACCCGCAAAAGTCATGCGCGAATGGAATCCGCTCAACGACGGCAGAGTCGGGTTGGTGAACCGCGCCATGTTAATGGTGATGTCGCCGGAGCCGCTCAACGTTGGCTTCGCGATGGTGCCGTTGATGTTCACGTCGAGCGCCAGGTCGCCGTCGAGCTGGGTGACGCCGGGAACGAATTGGCGAAGGAAATTCACCGGGCTCCGCGGCAACTGGACCCGGGCAGTCAGCGGCGTCTCCTCATTGAACCGCTTTTCTTCGATCATCTTCGGAATGTCGAAGGGAATATTGCCCGTAATCAGGACCGGCTGGATTTTCGTCTGCTGCAGCCGGCCGTTGAAGGCGAGCTGATTGTTCTGCAGCTCCGCCGCCAGGTCGAACGTGGCCGGCTCGAGCTTCGGATATTCCGCGCTGTGCAGATCGCGCATCTGCACGTCGAGCCGGCCGGCGACCTGCGCCAGCGTCCCGTTCGCTTCCAGCTTCACATTCAGAAGACCGGTGCCCAATGGCGGCGCGCCGAGGTCCGCGAAAAGTTTTTTCAAATCCAGGTTCTCGGATTGAAAGGTCACGAGCACTTTCCCGTCCGCCGAGACAAGCGGCCGGTCCGTCCCGATGTTTTTCCAAACGAACGGCAGCGCGATGTAGCCGGCGGCGTATTTTGCCTGGCCCTGGTCGATCTGAATCTTGCTGACTTCGAGCGTTTCGCCTTTCGCGCTCAGGATCGCCTGGAAACTCATCTTGTCGCTGCCGACAAAAATCGTCGGGACATTCAAACCCTCGGGTGAATAATCGGCGTCGATGTTGGCCTGCAGCTTCTGCAGGTTCGCGTAACGTCCTTTCTCCAGCTTCAATTTCAGCGTCCCGGAGTTTTGCCAGTCCGCGGCCTCTCCGTTCCCGTGCCAGTCGATCACGAGGGAGCCGGCGATCTCGTTCCGGTTGCCCATCGCGACGAGAAATGGCTTCAGCCGCGCCAGGTCCGCGACGTCGACCGATAACTTGCCGTTGTATTTAAACGGCCGATCGAGCGAGAAAACGCCGGTGCCCGCGATGAAATCGCGCTCGTTCAGCTTGGTGGTGAAATCGTTCACGTAAACGACGTTGTCCGCGATGGTGAGCTGTGAGCTGACCTCGGGAATGGTGACGCCGCGGAACTTCAGCTGCGATCCGTAAACCGAGAGCTGGCCGTTCGCCCGGCCGTTGGTCGTCGTGACTTCGCCTGAAAACTGGAGCGGGCCGGTGATCCGGTTCGGGGAATCTTCCGGCCAGTAATCGCCCAGCTCGATCGCGCCTAACGACACGGTCACGTTCGCCGCCTGGTTGGCGAAGTTCGCGAATTCCTCCGGCAAAACGTATTTCCCGGAAGCCGCGAACCGGTTCTCCTTCCGGAGCGCGACGAATCGTTCGAGGGTGACGTTCGGTCCTTCCACGATGATGTCGGCCGACGCCGAATCGAAAAGGTTCTCGTGGAGATGCCCGTCCGTCATCTCGACGTGAATCTGCGAATGCAGGTCCGCGTAATAGATTTTGCGCCCATTCGCCGGCGGCATTTGTTTGCTCGCCTTCACCGTCCCCGAAATTTGCGCCGCCGAGGAATCGCCGGAGCTGATCGGGCCGCCGGAGAACGCGAGATCGGCGCGCAGGACCGCGTCCTTGATTTCGCCAGTTCCGGTAATGGTCGCCGCGCCCGTGACCGGTTGCGCGAACCGCGCCGTGAGCGACTGCAGATCGGGAAGCGAGCCGTTGATCTCGAACTGCGCGCCGTTGCGGCCGAACTCCCGAATGTGGCCGGGCAGCTCCGTCGTGCCCTTGAACGCGATCTTGTTCAGGCCGTTCGTGGCTTCGCCCGAGTCCACTTTCGCCATTCCGGCGCCGGCCGTTGCCTCCAGAACCACATGGTCAAAGAAAAGGCTCTCCTGCCGCAGGTTGTTGATCTCCGCTTTCAGCGAACCGGTCCACGTTTTTGGCGCGTCGAGAACGCCGTCGGCTTCGATCGCAAGGCGTTGCACATCTCCCGCCAAAAACTCGGGCGGCCGTCCCACGTATCCGCGCAACGTGTCGAGCGAAACGTTCTCCGCCACCAGCCGCATTTTCATTTTCAACGAGTCCGCCGTTTCGCTCAGTGCGATTGAACCGGCCAGCGTTCCGCCCGCGAGCGAAGCGTCCAGCACCACTTCGATGGAGCGCGACGCGATGTGCGACGCGTCGACCGCGATCAGGCGAAACTGGTTCTGCTGGTCGAGCGCCAGCCCGCTGATGACCAGGTTCTTGTTCGTGTAGGAGGTCTTCGCGGAAATGTTGCGCCAGGCGTCGGCGTTCGGAATCTGCAGGACCGCGGCCCGAAGTTCGCCGGGATTCTTCGGGTCCAGGTCGACCGCGAAATGTTCCAGAACGAAGTCCGGTTTTTCGGTGGTCGAGCGGACGAGAACATTGGCGTCGGAAATCACGAGACGCTCCGGGAACACCGGGAACAGCCGGAGCGGTTCGTCGGGCGGCGGGATCTTCGGTTTTAGGGAAGCCTTGGCCGGATCGAGAACCACGCGCGCCGTCCGCACCTGCGCACTCTTCAACAGCTCCGTCGGTCCTCGCCGCATCCAATCCCAGAGACTGTAATCCGCGCGGAGGTAATCGACGTCGATCGATTCCACGATGGTCGGTCCGGTCGGCGAGACGTGCAGGTTCCTGACCGCGAGGCTGGTGAAAATGCTGCCTTCGAGAACGCAGTCGACCCGCAGATTCGCCTTGGCCGCGTTCCGGTCGATCAGGCTTCGCGCTACCCGAAAAATGATCGGACGATGAAAAATGAGGAGCAGCCCGACGAGGACGGCGAGGGCGCGCAGAGTCCACCACCGCCAGGTCCGGCGAGGTTGGGAGTGGCGCGTAACGAGTTCATCCACGAGGCCGCTAACCTATTTCCACGAGGGAAAAGAGCAACCGAAGCCCAATGGTTGCGACCGCCGGCCGCTCCAGTCGCGTATTCCGCGTAAATACCCAATGCGGGATAATCGATTCACCACCCAAGCCGAGGAAGCCTTCCGTCAGTTCGTTTTGCGGCCCGAATTTCCCTGCCTGGGAGCGAAGGCGGCGCTGAATGCGCAGACCTACACCGTCCGCGCCTACGGGGAACTGGGCAGTCCGGAAGCGACTGTGCGCCTCGCCACCGACCTCTCGGAATTTGTCCAAACCCAGGCCCAGTCCGGAAATGAGTACGCGACTTTCGCCGCGGTTTTCTCCGAGCCGCGGCCCGGGACCGAGATCGAATTCGAGGAGCTTTTGTGGCGACAACTGCGCGCCTTGCGCGAACAGGAGGCGGACAAGTGCGCCTGGGACCCGACGGTGAGCGCGGATCCGGGCGATCCGCATTTCTCCTTCAGTTTCGGCGGCCGGGCCCTGTATGTCATCGGCATGCATCCGACGAGCTCGCGCGACGCCCGCCGGTTTCCCTGGCCCACGCTCATCTTCAATCCCCACGTCCAATTCGAACGGCTGCGCGCCGACGGGAAATGGCAGCGGATGCAGGAGACGATCCGGCACCGGGACCGCGAGCTGCAGGGCACGATCAATCCGATGCTGAGCGATTTCGGCGAACAATCCGAAGCCCGGCAGTATTCCGGCCGCGCCGTGGAAGCGGATTGGCAGGCTCCATTTAAAGCGGCGAATCCAGGCAAATGCCCGTTTCATCACTGAATGGTTTGCTTTAATTGTAGCGACGGCGCTCTGTCGCGGTAGCCACGCGTTCCACGGCGACAGAGCGCCGTCGCTACAAAGAAGATATGAATCGCACCACCCTCGCGCCGCAAACCGGCACCGCTTTTGAGTTGGCGAAAGGCCAGCAATTGCGCGTGATCGACCCGGAAGGGGAACAGGTCGCCGATCTGATCGCCTTCAACATGTCCGACAAAAGCGAGTGGCTTTCCTCGGGCCGCAGCATCGATTACGCGAACCGGATTTACCTGACGAAACCCGACATCCTATACTCGAATCGCAGCCGGCCCATGCTGACCATTGTCGAGGACGACGTCGGCCGGCACGATTTTTTGCTTACGCCCTGCAGCCCGGAAACGTTCCAGATCATTTACAAAAACCACGCCGCCCATCCGAGTTGCTTCGCGAATCTTGCGACCCATCTCACGCCGTTCGGGATCGCGCCCGATTCCATTCCAACGACCTTCAACATTTTCATGAACGTCGAGGTCGACGGGAACGGTGAGCTGAAAATCCTGCCGCCGCGTTCGAAAGCCGGCGACTCGATCCTGCTCCGCGCCGAGATGGACCTGATCGTCGGTCTGACGGCGTGCTCCGCCGAGATGTCGAACAATTACCGGTTCAAACCGATCGCGTTCGAGATCACGTAGCGAACATTATGCAGCTGCCAAGGAGCGGGGGGGGGGGGGGGGGGGGGGGGGGGGGGGGGGGGGGGGGGGGGGGGGGCGCGGGCGG
>DASZDT010000031.1:0-29082 GCA_035941675.1 Chthoniobacterales bacterium | reverse complement strand
AGCGGAGTCAGGAAAAAGAACTCCAGGATGTCCACCGGCAATTCCTTCATCACGATCTCCACGTCCCGCTTGATCGACGCCGGCGTATCGCCCGGGAACCCGAGGATGTATCCGCAATAAGTGATGATCTTCGCTTCCTTCCAGGCCTGAAGCATCTTGCGATACTCCGTGATCTTGTTCTGCCGTTTGTGCGCGCCCGCCAAGCTGTCCGGGTTAATGTTCTCCAGCCCGATGTAAGCCCGCTTCACTCCGGCCGCGGCGCATTTCGCGATAAAATTCGGGAGCTTATGGCACAGCGTGTCCACCTGGATCATGAACGACATCTTGAGCCCCACGTTGAGCCGCAGATGAATCAGCCGGTCCAGGATCACTTCCCAATCCTTGTTCCGGGCAAAGTTATCGTCCGTAATAAAAAAGCTGTGCAACCCCTGGGCAACGTTTTCCCGGATGATCCGCTCGATGTCGTCCGGTGAACGCCGGCGCGATTTCCGTCCCTGCACGTTAATGATCGTGCAGAACGAACATTGGAACGGGCATCCGCGTCCCGCGTCGAAGCTCGTGATCGCGCCCGCTGTCCGCGCCGCGCGGATCGCCGGAATGAGCGGCAGCGGTTCGCCCTCGATGTTCGGCAGGTCCGCCATGAAATTATAGAACGGCTTCAGCTTCCCTTCGTAAGCGTCCTTCAAGACCAGCTCGACCCGTCGTTCTTCGCCTTCGCCGCAGAACATCGTAATGCCAAGGGCCTTCGCCTTCTTCACGTCCGCGCACTCGCCATTGAGCATGCTCGTGATCCCCGACACATGGAACCCGCCGATCCCCACCTTGATCCCGCGGTCGAGCAACGGCTTCGCCAGGTCGACCGCATGCGGGAACTGGTTCGATTGCACCCCGATCATCATCACCATCCCCGCGCCCGCTTCCTCGATCATCCGCGCCAGCCGTTCCGGCCTGATCCGCGTATTCGTCTCATCAAACGGATGAATCTCGATCTCCACATCCGGCCCGAGCACACGCCGTTGCGCACAATCCCTCGCCAACCCAAACACCGCCGCCAGCGAGTTCGACGGAATCGTCGACCTGAACCACTGGATCACATACCCGTCCTCGTCGTAGTGCGACGGCTTAACCAGAATCAGACAGAAGCGCTTCGATTTTTGCTGGGCTGCGCTGGGAATGGGCATTGGGTTAATCCGATTTCCGGCTCCGGAAACGCCGGATGATACACAGTGATTATGATTACACCAACGCTAATTCAGCGGGAAGCCGCTTCTCGACAAATAACACGTCGTGCTACTGTTGAGAATGTCCCTGGAACAACTCGGAGCGGCTTTGACCAGCATGCCGCCCACCGGCGAGGATGGCTTTGAAGGCCTCGCAGCGGCACTTTTGCAGGCTTTGACCGGATACAGATTCTACGTCGCCCGATCCGGGGACCAGCCAGCCGATGCGCTGTCGGTGGGCGGTGATATCGCGTTACAAGGCAAGCGCTATGATAAGACCCCTCTCGATGAGACAGATTTTGAAGGTGATTTCTCCAAAGCTACCAGGACCTGTCGGGACTTAGACTGTTACGTTCTTGCGACCACGCGCCGTACTGCGCAGCTAGGTGTTTTGGCGAAGCAGTTAGAAGACACCACCGGCGTCGATATTATTCTTTTGGGCTTTGCGAATATCGTCTCAGAGGTTCCTGCTCTCTGCGTCACTTTTTGGCGAGCGATCGAGAACTTCTCGGCCTTTTCTTCATTTGGACGCGGTTTTACCAAGTGGGCCGCAGTGCAGGCGCAGCGCTCCGATGTCCAGCAAACCGTCGAACGACTGCACAGCGAACTTACGGCTTCGGTACCACTCGGAAACACGGTCGCCGCTCAACTTACCGAGCGGCTGAAAATCCGCTTTGGCATCCGGCGCTCTCCGTCGCGAACAGCGCGTTTCCCGATCGATCTTGCCGGGGCGGTTCGTCGGAGTGGGCCCTATGGCCAGCTTCGAGATTGGTGGTCGGAGGCGAGGCAACGTTGCGGTGTCGTTTTAGGCGAAGAGGGCATGGGAAAGTCGACTGTCGCCGCTGACTTTGGATATCATCTCGCCAGCGACGAAGGAAGTTTGATCCTTTGGTTAGACAGCGCCGATTGGACCGGCGCACGCAACATCGATTCAGTGCTGGACGTTGGATTTCGGCTCGCCGGCTTTAACGATATGCGATTGCGGGAACGCTTAGTGCGGAAAGCTTTGGCGCGTTGGCCGAACAGAACGCTGATTGTACTTGATGGCGTAAATGAACGGGGAGCCCGCGACGCCGCCCAAAGGCTGCTCGCCCAGCTGCAGGCTCCGGATATTATTCCGTGCCGGATACTCTTCACGACGCGACCAATAGGCGCTAGATCCGACGAAAATGCGCTGTGGAACGCAACGCAAAAGATTCTTGTTCAGCGGTTTACCGAACAGGAACTCGAACAGGCGTTGGCGAAGTTGCCTTCGCCAATCCAGCGGAAAGAATTGCCGGCGGGGCTAGTCGAAGTCGCAAAAATTCCGCGCTATTTCTTGCGCGCAGTCGAACTCAGACGCCGCTTCTTATCTTTTGAGAACGTCTCTAAGGAAATGGTCTTGTGGGCTGATCTGTTAGCCAAAATCACCGAAGGCGATCAACAGGTACGAGATTCAATAGGATGGGACTCAGCGGCCGATGCGAAGAGGGCCCTTCGGCGGCTAGCGGACGCTGCGCGATCGATCAAGGAGAATGCAAGTGTGTCGGTCGACTGGTTTCCCTTATTGAAGACTTCGTTCGAAAACAGATTCGAACAAATACGATCAGATCTTGCCGAGCAACGCATCGTGTTAGATCCAGATAGCGAAAGCCTACGTCCAAGCCCAGCCCATATAATCTTGGGATTCGCTCTTCATTTGGCCGACATCGCCTCAACCGACAAAGGAGGTAGCATAGGCGAATTGGGCGAACGATTATCCAAGGAGCTCGAGCCAGTATTATCTAACGATGATCTCACCGAGGCGTTATTCATCACTTTGCAGTTGTCCGCGTTTCCGCAAGGCGAGGGCCTGACGCTGAGTTCTCGTGCGCGAAGCGCGCTGCTGCTCGCTTGGGCCTCCAACCAAAACTCGTACGTAAGCGATATTCGCCTCACCTTTTGGGCGAAAGAGGATTTGCCGGCTTATTTGGATTTCGTCGAAGAGATGTTCATGGAACCAGTATCCCAAACGTGGGCCGACTTGATCATCGCGCCTCTGAAAGGCTTATGGCGGGCCCAGGCTGGAAGTGTGTCGATCCTGGAGGCCCGTCTGCGGCGTTGGCTAAAGTTAGTGTGGAAATCACACGGTCTACGAGCCGAGCGCGAAATTGTGTTCTTAGGCGAAACGCTTCCCATTGCGTTACACCGGCACCAACTAAACCTTAGCTATGCCGCGCTGGCTATCGTGGCGGAGCATCCTCTTGATTCTTTTGTTCGAGATCTCGCAATTGCGTCCGCCTCAAGCCGCTTATCGACTGAGCGCCATGTGTGGCCCAAATCGAATGAGAATGACTCGGAGCGATCTCAGGATATCCCCTGTAAAGACCTCTATTACAATCTCGGGCCGGTGTTGCGCTGGCGCTTCACCGAATCCATAAAGCCGGCGTTGGTCTCCCTCGAGTCCGACCCTGAATCCACGCAGTGCGTCCAGGATGGAGTTAAGAACCTATTGCAGGAGTTCGGCGAATTCGGGTGGCGGTGGAGCGGAACTGACGTGGAATATCTACGAAACGGAAATCCCTTGTTCCCGCCTGACGATGCGAACCGGCGGAACCGGTTCTGTACGTGTCCGGAACTCGCAATACGTGGGGACATCCCTGATTTGTCACAAGGCGATCAGGAGATTATCCGGGAAAAAGTGGAAGGTGCATTTGCATCAGAAGGACTGTGTGCTGGGCTCTACCACACGCAAGCCGACTCAGATTTCGAAAGTCACTTATCTTGGTACGCGAGATCGATGCCCCAAAACCTCCAGGAAAAGGGAAGCCGCTTTCGGCTAACCTGCCTCAAGCGGTCTGATCCTGGGAGATGCCTGGATGTCGCTAACCTCTTGCCTTACGACCCTAAGATCGTTTCACCCACTGATCTTCTGGCTGCTGCGAAGGAATTTATCGAACGACGCGTCAATGAACGAACGAAGGACTTTGATTGGAGCGTCGAAAAGGTGCATGTCCTGGCTTTCACGTGTTTCAGAGATGAACAGCTTAAGGATTGGTTGATTTTTGCTTCGCGCTACGCGGCGATTCGCCGTGAACTGTTTTACTTTCCGATTCCAGCTCTTTGCCCGTTCATAGTTTCAGAAGAGTTAGCAACATTCGCGCGTGAACAAGCGCGACAGTGTTGGGGTGAGCCCGTCGACCCATCAGACCGCACCGAAGCAGAATTCGATTACTGGGCTCTGGTTGGTAGTCTTTCGGGTGCGCCGGATGCCGAATATCACGAATGGATCGACGGGCGCATCCGAAACGGAAGATTGGAAGGGCATCGGCGCTTCTATTCTTCGGCGCTTTGGTTTCGAACCGCAACCGAGGGTGCCATCGCGCAGGCCATCAACAGCGGGTCGGTGATCGAACAATTCACCGACGATGCTCTGAGGCCGATGTTTTGGACTCACCGCGCACCAAAGGATTGGGAGGGATTCTCAGTCCCTCTCAACGCACTTCTGTCGACCATCGCAATCGATGACGTTGGCAACTTGCTTCAACTTTCCGGTCGCACGGCTGACCTTGACGAGTGGGGTCGGCGCCTCTTTACGCGCTCGCTTCAGCTCGTCGGAAGAGTCCCATTTGAACGCCGCTTTTGGGGGCGAACGGTCTACACGCGCGACGATGACGGTCGAATTTATGCGTCAAACTGCGATCGTGAGGAGGAAAGTTCCGATCTTACGATCGATGCTGGACCGAGGAATGCCCATCCCTTAGATACGGCGGCGCACATCCAAGAAATGAACCGTCGAGCGAATGAAGGGCTCCGGATATGGCACGGTGACTTGAATGAGCTGGACAAGGTTGAGAAGGGAGCATTTTCCCGCTTCAGCGCATTCTATGCATTGGAGGCTTGGCGTGACCAGAACCCTGCTCAATTCAAATCCTTTTCACTCGAACTATTGGATGCTGTTATCAATAAACCGGCCGAAGCATTTCATCTTGGAGGCTTCATCGCGGCTGTTATCGATTGTCTAGTTCCTATGGATCCGCGAAAGGCCTTCGCAATCGATACAGCATTGTCTAGCAGCTCCTTGCGGGTACGCGTGATAAATGAGTACGGACAATCAACCTTCGAAGCGACAATTTGGCGTGAGGCCGCCAATGGAAATGCAGAGTGCAAAGTCATATGCTTACAGGTCTTACGAGGGTGTACCTCCGATGCAGAATTCATGTCGCATGCCGTAATCGCACAAGCCGAAGGCGCCACGCATACGCTATCTGAGATGTGCGAGAACTTGTTGCGAGAGCCACTCGCGCGCGACCGTGCGCTAGCTGTCTCGCTTCTTGCTTGGATGGCGGACGATCAATCGATTACCCGGCTTGGCGCGTTGAGCGTAGACGATCCTAGCGGTTGGATTCGCGAACACGCGAAGTGGGCTCATGCGGTGGCAGAGCAGGAGCGAAGTGTGCGCGACTTTTATGCGAATACCCTACAACAGTTGGGGGACACGAATAAGGTTCTAACCCGCCTCCAGATTATCTCGCCCGCGTTAACTTCGACCTGCAAGTGGTGGCACAGGCATCTGGAAGAGAAGGCCCCCGAATTGGCGGCAGCATCAAACGACAGCAAAGCCGCATTGACGTTATTTTGGCACGACGTCCGGTCGCACACGAGCGATCGTTCGAAGATCTTCGGAAGAGAGTTAAAAGAGTATTTGCGCGGCGAAAGGATCCGCGATCTGCGCACCCCCAAGCCGCGCCTTCTCGGAGATTAGTGCCAGGCAAACCGCGGGTAACTGCGTGTAAGGTCGTTCCGATGCACATATTGCTCGTAAAGTCGCGAAGCCAGCAAGCGAAGCGGTTGCCCTACAAACGGCGTTCGTTATCCATCTAATCTGATCCGCGCGGGGAAGCGCTGCCTCTGCTATATTGGGTCGGAATGTTTGAGATCAAGGCGAAGGAAAAGATGGTGGAGCGGGCGCTGCTCGTAGGCGCTTACACGGATACCAGCAAGAAGGCGGAGGCGGAGAGCTTGCTGGCCGAACTGGAGGAGCTGGTCGATACGCTGGGTATTCCAGTGGTGGAGCGGACGCTTGTCTTTCATCGGGAACAGCACGCGCGCTATCTCATTGGGTCCGGCAAGGCGCAGGAGATTGTGGACCTGGCAAAGAAACACGAGTGCGACGTTCTCGTTTTCGACAATGAGCTGAGCCCTTCGCAGCAACGGAACTGGGAAGAGCTCGCTGGGATTACCGTCGCTGACCGGCAGGAGATCATTCTCGATATTTTCGGCGCGCGCGCGCAAACCCGCGAGGCCCGCATCCAAGTGGACTTGGCCCGCATGGCTTACTCGCTCCCACGACTTACCCGTGCCTGGAGTCACCTCGGGCAACAGGGCGGGGGAATCGGCGCGAAAGGCGAGGGCGAAAGCCAGCTGGAACAGGACAAGCGCAAAATCCGGCTCCAGATCGACCGGCTCAAGCGCGAATTGGAAACCGTCCGCAAATCGCGCGCGACTCAAAGGAAGGATCGTAAGCGCGCGCCGGTGCCGAATGCGGCCATCGTGGGTTACACCAACGTCGGCAAATCATCGCTCCTGCGCCGGCTGACAGGCGCCGACGTCCTGGTCGAAAACAAACTGTTCGCCACGCTCGACACGACGACTCGAAAAATCGCGTTGCCTAACAAGCAACCACTGCTGCTTACCGACACCGTCGGGTTCGTCCGGAAACTGCCGCATCAATTGGTCGAGGCCTTTAATGCCACGCTCGAGGAAGCCGCGCTTTCGGATTTTCTGATCCATGTCCTGGATGCTTCGCAGCCGGAAGTGATGGAGTTCTATAACACCACCATGAAGGTCCTGACCGATCTTGGGGCGGACACGAAGCAGATGCTCGTGGTCTTTAACAAGGTGGACAAGGTCAGCGATCGTTTAGCCCTTTCTGCCTTGCGCCGGCATTTCCCGGATGCGGTCTCAGTCTCAGCTACTACGGGCGAGGGGATGGAAGAGCTGGTGGAGCGTATCTCCGAGTTCGTCGCCAGAGGCACCATGACGGTCAATCTGCGGCTGCCTTCCGAGCGCGCCGATTTGCTGGCGCGGCTCCACCGGGAAGGCGCAGTGCGCGAGCTCGATTATGAGGAAGGCTTTACCCTGGTCGCCGCTGCTATTCCAACCCGGAGCCTTGATGTCTTCGCACCGTTCCTTGCTGTTCCCAATGCCTCACCAGTAGACGAGGCGGTAGCAGCCGAGTAGGCCCCCCGGACCCAAGCGGCGACGCGTTTGAGGTTTCGGGAGCATCTGAATTGGCTGGCTGGCGCAGGGGATTGCGAGGCCAGTGACCCGCCTTCGTCCTGCAGTCGCGGGACTACGGCGCGGAGGCATGTGACCTACCACGGCGGGTTCGTCTTAACGCGAACGTGTGAGATGTGACGAGAGTTGTAGGGCGGGTGCGTCGCCTGCCATCGTCGATTTGGCAACCGGAGCGGTTGCCCTACAATTGGATTGCGGCAATTGCCGCGCAGGGTATCCGCACGTTTGGTCACGCTTTGATTATCATCCGGACGGCAGGTGAATGTGTTTGCGCGGGATTCGCGCTCTGACATGGTCCAAGGCCGGGATAAAGTTGGAATGAGCGCAACACTTTTCGAGGCGGCTTCGGAGAAAACGGCCAAGACCTGGAACAGGTATATTGTCGCCCTGTGTATTCTTCAGCTCACGCTCATGATAGATCAGATGAGCGGAGCGGAATTCCTCTGCAAAGGGAAGCCGATCGACCTCGCTGGATTCAAGGTGGTCCGGGAAGCTCTCTCTGCCACGTATGGCATTCTATTTGCCGTTTTCATTGGAGCGGCTTATCACGAATCGCGACTGCTCCGAGAGAGCGCGGCCGGTTCTTCAGCCCTGGAGAGGCCCGCGGTAATTGCCCTTTGGTTTGTCTCGCCTTTCTCGGAGTCGCGATTCTTTCGCTTTCTATTCTGGGGGGCATTGGTTTACGGCTTTGCCTTGCTCGCGACCTTCAGCGTGATCCACCTCGCCGCGATAGGTCCGCCCAGATCGAACACGGTCTCCTCATTGACCTATCGGGCAATCGGAGCAGGAGATCTTCTCGTGTTGATTTTTTCCAGCATCTACGCCGTTAAGATCTATCGCAATTTGGAGGATGTCCGATCCAGGCTGATGCCGCGCTAGGGGAAAAAGAAGGAGAGAAGCGGTCAGGCTAAAAAAAGCATCCAAGGAGTCGATCTGTGAATCTCGGCACAAACCGGTGCAAAGCACGCCTCGAATCGAGAAGCTAGAGCTGTTGCTTCCAACGAACGAAGGAAGGATTGTAGGGCGGGCGCGTCGCCTGCCACGTTTCCAATCGGCAAGCGACGCGCTTGCCCTACAATGGATGGAAACAACAAATGGCCGCGCGTTAGAATCGCCATGATGAAATGGGCAGTGGCTGCTGCGATCGCGCTGTTATCTTCCGGATGCGCGACGCTTCCGCCGTTCTTGCAGCGCTGGGCGGACTTGGACGTTTCCACATCCTCCCTAACGCGGGAGGACTCGAAGACCGGTGAAGGATTCCGCTTTTATCAGGACGGATTCGCGGACGTGTACCCGAGCCGCAATGACGCGCCTCGAGTTCAATGGAGAGTGCGCGGATTGTGGCTGGAAATAGACACGACCAATGACGGAACTTTCCACACGCGGATGCGCGCGGTCAGCTTCACAAAGGATCGGATCATTGTTGTGAGCGCGACGGGAAAGAGAAGCGTGTGGCGCAACGATCGCGTGGTCGTTGTGATCAAGATGATTCCGCAACGGCCCGGGTTTTGGATGCCGTAATCGCCCGTCGAAGTGAGCGCCGACGATTGCAGGGCGGGCGCATCGCCTGCCGGATCACGGTCGGCAACCGGAGCGGTTGCCCTACAACACGACTTTTGGTTCGAGCATCTTCAGCTTCCGTCCCGCAGTCGCGGGACTACAGCTTGGCAGGCCGAATTAAGCAGCGCTGCTCGGCGCACGCTTTAATTCAGATTGTAGACTTCTACCAGGGCGACGCCGGTGGCACCATCGCGGCTCTGCACGACGGCGGTGTAAGCGCCCGGAGTTAGCGTGGTCAGAATGGCGGATTCGAGGTCGTTCGCCGGGGCGATGCCGGTGGCGCGAATGGCAACTTCGTGGGTGTCTTTCCAGTCGTTATTCGAAGTAATCAACGAACCGTTGCTATCGAACAGCGACAAGGTTGGGTCCGGCAAAGGATGGCTCACTCCAGCCTGGGCCAGCGATGGGCCCATCGCGCGCAGCAAGACGGTCTCGCCATCGGCGCCGATAATAAAGCCACCGATCATGACATCGGCGCCGCCCTGTTCCACATAGCCGCGCGTGCTGAGATTGACGAGCTGCGAGTGGGTGGCGCCGTTGAGATCGTAAACTTCCACGAGGCCTACGCCGATCCCGCCGGTTTTGTCGCGGACGAGCGTGGTGTAAGTGCCGGGCTGAAGCGTGACGACCATGGCGGATTCGAGTTTGTTGTTCGGCAGCATCCCATAGCTCTGCAACTCGGATGCCTGAGTGTCGCCAGCGTTGTCGTTGGTCTTGATCACGGCGCCGCTGTTATCGTGAAGTTCTAGAATCGGGTCGGACAACACGTCCGCGATGCCGGAACTATTTAGCGAAGGACCGATGGCACGAATGGCGACGGTCGTTGGATCGGTTCCGGCCAGGATGAATCCGCCGAGCAAAACATTTTCACCGGTCTGGACAAGCATTCGGGTGGAGAGATTGACCGAATGACCGCGGGCCGGCTCCCAAGCGCTCCAGGCAGCGAATCCCAGCCCGGACGCGAACACGGTTTTGGTTCCATCGGGAGCGAACTTGAAGATCGATTTCTGTCCCTGCGCGTTAAGATAAAGATTGCCGGACTTATCGAAGTTGATGTCGCCGCAACTGAACCCGACGGCAGGGGAAAAAACGGTTCGAGTCGTGCCATCCGGAGAATACTTGTAAACCGCGCCGCCGAAGAATTCGGACATAAACACATTCCCATCCCCGTCGACGGCGATCCCAAACATGCCGGCGGAATTCACGCCGAACGGACTGACCGTCCCGCCCGGAGCGACTTTCACCGCCGCGGCGCTTCCCTGGCTGACAAAAAGATTCCCGGCCGCATCGATCGCCATATCGGGCACACTGTGCGGCACGGTAGCGAACACGGTTTTGGTCCCATTCCTGGTAAACTTGTAGAGCGTCTGGTCGTCATTCGCGAAGAGGTTGTCGTTCCGGTCAAACACCAGCGCGGCTGGGTGGCTTAGGCCTGTGGCAAAAGTCGTGCGCGTGCCGTCTGGAGCCAGCTTTAGAATGTTAGTGCCCGCGGCAATGTAGAGATTTCCCGAGCGGTCAAAGGCCATGGCCGAACTCGGCACGCCCACCCCGGGCGCGAACTGCGTCTTCGTTCCATTAGGGGAGAGTCTCCAGATGGGCCCCCCAGTTTCATCAATCGTGTAGAGATCGGCGGGCGCTGCGCGAAGGGCGGGAACGCCGCCCAGGGTCACTGCCAGGATTGCGATGAGAATTCGGCGAAAAGAGGGAATGGTGCGCACGGTCGGAGGCAGGATATTTACTGCGATCAGAGTAAATGTCGAGTGAAAGAAGGGGGGAGAAGAAAGCGGAAGCAGACTTGTAGGTTGGCCGATGCCGCAGCGACCGCGCCGAATCACAATTGGCAACCGGAGCAATTGGAAACAGAGTTTGGGAATGAGGAATTTGTAGGGCGGGCGCGTTGCCTGCCGGTATCAAATGCGGCAAGCGATGCGCTTGCCATACAACTTCCAGCCTCCGCCGAGGCTACGGCTTGGCAGGCCGATCTCCAACCTCAGCGCGGCCAAACAAATGGCGGGCTAGCGCGTCGGATTCGGCGACTTTACGGTCGAGAATCCGGTTCTCGGGCAGGAGATAGAACGGAACGATGAAGGGATCTTCGTCGTCTCCATCGGTGACAGGGGAGTTCAAGGAGGCGCGGGTGCTTTTGGGCAAATAATTCCAGAACCGCGCCCGCCAAAGAGCGCCTACTGTCGTGGCTTTGTCGAGTTCTGCTTCCCGCCTGGCGTCGATCTGGTCGCCAATGTTCTTAACGGCGCGATCGAATGAAGTCGGACCGCGCGGCGCCTGGAAATCGTTGGAGAGGGTAATGACAATTCGCTGCGGATTAAGAACGAGGGTTTGGGCTGAGGTGGATTCAGGGCCGGTAGTGACCTGAGCGTTGAGGGTGGCTGGCGGAAATCCAATGAGGGATAGGAGACCCGTCGCAGCCAGAGCGGCCAGCGCGGGATGTCGGGAGACCCACCGCACGGGTGCAGGGTGCGCTGGTTTACGCGTGCGATCAACAGGAAGTGATGTCGGAGTCGGTGACGAGAAGACGGGTGGCAACTGAAGCGGTTGCCCTACAATAGCCGGTGCTCCAGCGGATCGGAATTGGCTCGCGCGCGGGTTTGCGCTTCGGCAAGGTCGAGCATGACCAAATTATTTTGCGGTATTCTCGTGCTCGCGCTGATGGCCGCCGCGGCGGCGAACGCGGCCGAGCAACCCACCTTCGAGGTGCGGAAAAGAGACGCCGTCGGGGAGCTGAGGCCGGTTCAGATTCCGTTCCGGTCGCGACCCGAAGCCAACGGGAAAGTCATCCTGACTTTTCAAGCCCCGGAATCGGGCACCTACGTTTTCGTCTACACCAATGGGCCGGACAAAGGCAAAGTCGCGAAGATCATCGAGGTCCACCAGCCCGGTCCCGTGACCTCGGAGGTAAAAACCCGCGCGCAAAAGGACTAGCGATTTGCTGCTCGCTGCCTAGAAACTCCGTTTCGCGGTAGCAACGGAGTTGCGGGGACACTGGCGTTCCCAAACAGAGGGACTAAAAGAACTATTAGGTCGAACCTGTGACGTGTGACGTGTGACGAGCAGATGATCGAGAAACGCCGGGATTGTAGGGCGGGCGCATCGCCTGCCGCGTTTTCAAATCGGCCACCCGCCTCCTTCGCGCCGCGGTCGCGGGACTCCGGCTTGGCAGGCCGATCTCCGACCTGTGGTCCAGCTGAACGGCTCGCTCGTGCCTGCCCTGATTAATCGGCGTTCCTTGCGACGTAAGACGCGCGGCGCTTGTGCTCCCCGAGATTCAAATCAGCGCACCCCGACCGATTCCCCTACAAGAACGTTACCCTTTGGCACGCCGACGATGGGCTCAAGCACAGACGGCGGAGGCGGCGGGATGGTAGCCTTGAATTTCCCGTCACGCGCAGGCGTGGGTCCTTCATGCACTTGAAATGGGCAATCGCCTGATCTGGCCGGGCGCACCGCCCAACCTCTACCGTGAAGACCGTCGGGTCCTTCAATCTCGACCCAGCGTCCGGTGTCTTTCTTGATGACGGCGAGCCGGGCGCAGCCCCAATAGTAATTTTGGTCACCGCCAGGCACGTCAAAGGTAGGGAAGGAGAGGAGCATCGTCCCATCAGCCGTGTGATAAACCAGAAGGTGGAGGATGATGTCGCCACCGAGACGGCTTATCCCGCCGAGAGATCCGGTAATCTCGAAATCCTTGGCGAATTGGAGAGCGAGCTGGTCGTACTTACCGTCGAGATCGGAGCGCCAGATTCTCGGTCCGCCAATTTTGGTGCCGGCCCATTGCCCGCGGACCACGATCCAACCGTCGATCGGAGAAACAAGGAGAGTCTTGTAGAATTTCCGGCTGATGGATCTTTGTAACACTCGGGTTGAGATAACATTCAGGTCCTGAATTTTCTTTCCCTGGACGGGGGCCGTCAGGCCGACTGCCAGGGCGCTGTTGCTAAGAAAACCGGCAAGGATAAGTAGGGTCAGGAGCGGCTTCATGGGCCGATTGTGATCACGCGAAAAAAATTAGACAAGACCTTTTTGCGAAGAGACGAGGCGGGAGAGGAGGGCCTTGGTTCGGAATTGCAGGGCGGGCGCGTCGCCTGCCAAATCTCAATCGGCAACTCGAGCGCTGGGCCAACCGGCCTCTTACAGAGTCACCGCCAGGGCCGACCGCAACCGCTCGGCGATAGCTGCTTGGTCGCGGTGCGCGACCTGGCGCGGTGGGGCGTTGAAGCGCGCCTCATCACCTATGAAACGAGGGATGACGTGAAGATGGAAATGAAAGAGGTGCTGGTCGCTGGCTGGATCGTTGTTCTGTCGCAGGGTGATGCCATCGGCTGAGAAAGATTGCTTCGCAGCTCGAGCGACTCGCGCTGCGGTCGAAAGGATCGGCCCCGCCAGGTGGCCGGGTATTTCGTAGAGGTTTCGAAGATGCGGGCGCGGGACAACGAGACAATGACCGTTGCTGAGGGCAAAGGGATTGAGCAGAACGGCGACGTCGTCGTTTTCAAACACCGTCCAACCTTCCCGTTCGCCGGCGAGGACCGCACAGGCCCAGCATGGTTCCCAAAAGTCGGTGGCTGACATGGGTCAAAATGTAGGGCGGGCGTTTCGCCTGCCAAGGGCGATCGGCAATCGGCCTCCTTCGCCCCGCGGTCGCGGGGCTGCGGCGCGCCAGGGAGCGGTTGCCCTACAATTGATTCGCGATCCTGATCATCGCGGCGACGCTGCGGTCGACATCGGCGTCGGTCGTGGACCAACAGGAGACGCTGATCCGCATGGCAGTCTTGCCTTGCCAGATGGTCACGCCGCACCAGCAGGTCCCGTCTTCCTGAAGTTCCTGGATGACACGCTGGGTTTTCTCAGTATTGCCGAAGGAGACGAGAACCTGGTTGAGGACGACGTCGTTCAGAATCGCGAAGCCGGCGGCGGAAAGTTGAGCGGCGAAACGACGAGCTTGTTCGCAGTTGCGCTCGATCATCCGGGCAAGGCCTTCCCGGCCTAACGAACGGAGAGCGGCCCAGACTTCGACGCCGCGCGCGCGACGCGAGAGCTCCGGGGTGAAATCGGCCGGGTTCCGGTGCTCGGTCTCCGTCGGCAAGTATTCGGCGGTGATCGCCATCGCGGCGGGGAGTGAATATTGGTCGCGGACGAAAGCGAGTCCGCAATCATAGGGAACGTTGAGCCATTTGTGGGCGTCGGTCGCCCAGGAATCGGCGTCGGCGATTCCTTCGGCGAGATGAGCGCGAGAAGAAGTGGCGGCGGCCCAAAGGCCGAATGCGCCATCGACATGGACCCAGGCGCCGGCAGCGTGAGCTACACGACAAATCTCCGCGATCGGATCAAACGCGCCGGTGTTCACGTTGCCGGCCTGACAACAGATGATGGTTGGACCGGAGATTGGAGGAAGTTTACCGGCCAACATTCGGCCCTGGTTATCGACTGGAACTTTCACGACGCGACTTCGGCCGAGGCCGAGCAAACCTAACGACTTGGTGACCGAAGGATGCGACTCCGCGCTGACGATTACGGTAATCGCCGGGGCGCCGAATAGCCCGTCGGCTTCCGCGTTCCAACCGGCTTGTTTCAGGACGCTATGACGCGCCGCGGCGAGCGCGCAAAAGTTCGCGACGGTCGCGCCGGTGACAAAGGCGCCGCTGCATTCCGGCGGCAGGCGAAGAACGTCCAGCAACCAGCGCAAGGAAACGCGTTCAAGGAACGAGGTCGTCGGCGTAGGACGCCAAAGTCCAGTATTCTGGTCCCAGGCGGTCGCCAGCCAGTTAGCTGCGACTGTAACCGGAAGGGCGCCGCCAATGACGAATCCGAAGAACCGCGGGCCAGCCATCGCCGTTGTTCCCGGCGAACCAATTTCGTCCAGGAGCCGCAACGTTTCCGCAGGATCGGTCTCGCGGTCCGGCAACGGTTCGTCCAACGCCTGGAGTTGTTCGATAGCATCGGCCGTGGGCGCGACGGAGCGCTCGCCAATTCCCTCGAGATAACGGATGGCGCGCGCCGACGCGTCAGTGAGAAGTTCCTTGCTCATTGCCTTGCAGACAATCCGTTCGCGCGGAAAAAACGAAAGGCCGAAAATCGGGCGGGGAAATCGGCGCTTTTAGAATTGGCTCGCCTCCAAAAAGCGCCGCCGGTAAAGAGTGAATATGGTCAAAAAATTATTGGGCAGTGTTATCGCGGTCATCTTGATGGCGAGCGTTGCGACGCAGGCGGCCGAGCCGGTCGGGTTTGAAGTGCGGATGAGAAATTCGATTGGAAGAATGGGAATGGTTAATACTCATCCCACGGTGAAGACGGAAGCCGACGGAACCATGGTGGTCTCCTTCCAGGCCGAGAAGGAAGGAATGTATTACCTCATCTACACGAGCGGACCGAAAAAGGGTAAGACCGCCACCAGTGTCCAAGTGGCAAAGCCGGGACCGGTGACCACGAAGGTTAAGAAGTAGGATATAAGAATTAAGAAAACAGCGAGACGCGATGCGTCCGTGGCTCGAGGTTCTTCCTGACGTGGAAGCCGAGGATGGTGTGATTGGACAGGCAGATGTGACGTGTGAGGCGTGTGAAGCGGAGGTGTAATTCAAACGTTGCGAAAAGTTATCTCCGGAGGACAGACCGGCGTAGACCAGGCGGCGTTGCGGGCGGCGAAGGATTGCGGGTTGGAGATAGATGGTTGGTGTCCGCCTGGAAGAGTGTGTGAGGATGGTGTGATTCCGGCGGAGTTTCCGTTGCGCGAAACCCCGCAGGAACGCAGCCCGGACGCGCTCGACGTTCCGCGATCGCAACGAACGCAATGGAATGTCCGTGATTCGGACGGGACGCTGGTGATCGGAAAGATTGAAGAAGACCCAGGCACAAACTGGGCGATCGCTTGCGCAACGCGATATAAGCGGCCCCTGTTAATCTGCAATCCGGACGATCCCATCGCCGAGAAGAAGGTGCGCGAATGGGTGGCCGCGAACGATCTCAGCGTTGTGAGTGTCGGCGGATCGAGCGAATCGAGCGCGCCGGGTATCGGCGACAAGGCTTACGCGCTCTTGAGCGCTGTGTTCGGACGGGGGGAATTAACCGCTAAAAGACGCTAAAGAACGCCAAAACCAGAGATGATTTGAGTCTCTTAAATTTTCGCGTCATTTCGCGTGTTTAGCGGTTCGCCCAGCTCCTAGCTTCCACCGAACGCCTGCGAAGTAGGTGACGTAGTAACCGATTACCAGCGCGCCGACACTCATCGAACCGGGAATACCGGCGGAAGCGAGCCAGGAACTATCGTGTCCAATTGTTCGCCATGCATGCCAGATTCGCCCGAAGCCGTAGAGCATGCGGGCAGCAACGGCCAGAGTGACGAGGAGAACAAGCCAGCGGTTCGGCGTGTAATAGGTCGCGGTGACGTTCTTTTCCCAACGTGTCACCGCGAGACCAAGCAATCCCAGCAGACAGCCCGATACCATTCCGATGAGCGAGTAACCAAAGACGCGCGGCACCCAGACGTTGGTCATCGCTGCGATCCAGATGAAAAGGGCGGCCGAGATGAGGAGCGAGAAAAGGTTGACCGTTAGAGCCCATGGCCTGGCCATGCGCCGCGCTGTTCCAGTTCGATAGCGCAACCACAAAAGTAACGGCGACGCAAGAACGAGCAGGCAGACGACCAGCAGCGCGGCGATCAGTGGAATCAGCGGCACAGATTGATTCTACAGCTACTTCAGAATCTTGAAACGGAAGCGAAGCTTCTTGTGTTCGAGGACCTGACGCCAATCGATGAAGAGAAAGAGGCTAATGACGACGAGGCCGGCCACGAGGCTCGCGACACCTTTCCAATTCGCCTGGCCGTGAAGCAAGCCTGTCAGGTTCGCGCTGGCGTATTTGCCGGAGAAAACGAGGACGCCGTCGCTAATCAGGCGGCCGAAGAAGAACGGAATGAGAATATGGAACGGGCGCTTCATTCGAGCCATCGCGACGGCGGTGAACAGGGCGGTCGTCGACAGGGGAGTGAGCGTGTAGAGAAAAACGAAGACCGAAGAGGACCATTTCGCTTTGCCGATTTTATGACCGATGTAGCGAAGGTTCGCATCCTCCGCGCGGTTCACGAGACGCGACGAAATCTTGGGGATGTAACGAGTAAGAATGTAGCGGCCAATGGTCGAGCCGGTGACGCCGATGACGACCGTGAGCCACGGGTTGAGATGGAACTTGACCAGCAGGACAACCAGAAGAATCCAGGCCGGCGGGGCGAAGATCGGGATTGTGTCGACGGCCAAGGCCGCGAAAAAGACCAGCAGGTAAGCCCACATCGGATGTGTCTCCTAACCGAGGCTGGGCATGTCGGCAATGACCCCAGCTCTTGCCGGGCGAAACTTTTTTCGCCAACGTCGCGGAGTGAAGGCGCGGTACGATGTCGTCATTCTGGGCGCGGGTCATAACGGCCTCGTCGCCGCGGCCTATCTCACCCGGGCGGGACTGAGCGTCTTGCTGCTGGAAAAAAATGATTACATCGGCGGTGCGACGACATCACAGAAAGTCTTTCCGGATTACGATGCGCATCTATCGCGCTACTCGTACCTCGTTAGCTTGTTCCCGGAGAAAATCATCCGCGATCTGGGATTGAAGCTCGAGTTACGACGGCGAACAACGGGCTCGTTCACGCCTTATCTGAGGGATGGCCGGCATGACGGGCTCCTTCTGAGCAACGTCTCAGAGGAGACCAGCGAACAATCGATGTTCGAGCTGACCGGCGATCGTCATGAGTACGAACGAATGAAGAAGTTCTACGCGTTGTCGCGTCTTTTTGCCGAGCAGACGTGGGACTCGATGTTGGAGCCGCTGATTGCCCGGGAAGAATTCCAGCGCCGGTTCGAGAGCGAAGAGACTTTGCGCGAAGCGTGGCGATCTCTGGTTGAAGAACCACTGGGGCGCGCGATCGAACGATATCTTAAAAACGATTTGGTGCGCGGCCTCGTCCTGACCGACGGCAAGATCGGCGTCTTCACGCATCCGCACGATCCGTCGCTTCTCCAGAACCGCTGCTTTCTTTACCATCTGATCGGGAACAAGACCGGTGAATGGAAAGTGCCGGTCGGCGGAATGGGCGCGGTCGCGCGCGAGCTGGAGGAAACCGCCCGAAAAACCGGCGCGGAATTTCTGACCGGCGTCCGACTCGGCGGTGTCGATTTCTCCGGCAAGAACAAGACAGTGGAATTTGAGATCGATGGAAAACGCCATCAGGTCGAGAGCCGATTTGTTCTGGTGAACTTCGGCCGGAACGTTCTCGCGAAATATTCCGGCAAAACCTATCAGCCGGCCGCGGAGGACGAGGGAAGCGTGTTCAAGATCAATATGCTCCTGACGCGGTTGCCGCGCTTGAAGGCGCGAAAGCACTCAGCGGCGGAAGCGTTCCGCGGCACCTTTCACAGCGACGAAGGTTACGAGCAGATGAACGCGAGTTACGAGCAGGCGTCCAACGGCCGATTGCCGCAGGAGACGCCGTGCGAAGTCTACTGCCACACGCTCACCGACGACAGCATCCTCGGGCCAGAACTGCGGGAGCAGGGCTACCAGACGCTGACGTTGTTCGGCCTCGACGCGCCCTATCCGCTCTTTGCGAAAGACAACGAGGCGGTGCGCGAGCGGGCGGAGAAAAAATTCCTGGCGAGCATGAACCAATGGCTCGAGGAGCCGCTGGAAGATTGCCTGGCCGTGGCGCGCGACGGCAGTCCGTGTATCGAAAGCAAAAGCCCCGTGGATATCGAGGAGTCGTTAGGCATGTATCACGGCAACATCTTCCACGACGCCCCGACCTTCCCGTTCGCCGAACGCGACGACCAGGCCGGCACCTGGGGGGTCGAGACCGAGTTCGAAAACGTCTTTCTCTGCGGATCCAGCGCCCAACGCGGCGGCGCCGTCAGCGGCATCCCCGGCCACAATGCCGCCATGAAAGTGCTGGAATTATCCGGCGCGCAGTAAGTCTTTCGTTCCGCCAGCAAAACCATTAAACACGGAACCGCCATGCACCTACTCAAATTCGTCTGCCTGTTCGCTCTTCCTCTTTTTGTTTCCGAAGCTTCCGCCCAAAGACCGTCGCCGGAGCGAAAACCAGATGTGTCGAACAAGACGCTGATTACCAAACAAACGCCGGAGCCGAAAAAGAAGGCGGCCGAAACCAACGGACCGAAGCAGTACACGATCGAGCAGTTCATGGCGACGACCCGCATCGGCGGCGCGTCATTTTCGTCGGACGAAAAGTCGATCCTGTTCCACAGCAACAAGACCGGCATCTTCAACGTCTACTCGATCCCGGCCGGCGGCGGCGAACCGAAGCAGCTGACGAATTCGACGAAGGAAAGCACCTTTGCCGTCTCGTGGTTCCCGGCCGACGCGCGATTTTTGTATCGCTACGACAAGGGGGGCAACGAGAACGAACACCTTTACCTGCGCGAGCTGGATGGGACGGAGCGCGACCTGACGCCGGGCGATAAAACCAAGGCGCAGTTCTACGGGTGGAGCCAGGATCGCAAGTCGTTCTTCTTCGGCACCAACGCGCGCGATCCGAAGTTCTTTGACGTCTTCGAAATGACCGTCGCCGACCTGAAACCGGTCCTGCTTTACAAGGACGAGACCGGCTACAATCTTGCCGACATCTCGAACGACAAAAAATTCATGGCGTTCGGTAAACCGGGGAATTCCACCGCCGACGCGGACGTTTACCTGTTCAACACCGAGACGAAGGAGATGAAGAACATCACCGCGCACACTGGCGACGTCGATAATGCGCCGGAGACCTTCGATCCGTCGTCGAAGTTTCTCTATTACCTGTCCGACGAAGGCAGCGAGTTCAAAGGGGTGGTCCGCTACGATCTGGCCAGCGGTGAGAAAACGCCGATGGAGAAGGGGAACTGGGACGTGGCGTTCATGGGCTTTTCGCGGACCGGGAAATATCGGGTCGTCGGGACGAACGAAGACGCGCGGACGAAGATCAGAGTCTACGACGCGGCCGGCAAGGAGATCGCGCTCCCGCCGTTACCGGAAGGCGACATCAGCGGAATCAGAGCTTCCGACAGCGAGACGAAGATGGCGTTTTATCACGATGGCTCGCGTTCGCCCGCGAACCTGTATGTGTACGATTTCGCCACCCAGAAGGTGGCCAAGCTGACGGAAAGTTTGAATCCCGAGATCAATGCGGCTGATCTCGTCGATTCGCGCGTGGTGCGTTACAAATCTTTCGACGGCACCGAGATTCCCGCGATTCTCTATCAACCTCGGGGTGCGAGTGCGCAGGCGAAAGTGCCGGCGATCGTCCGGGTGCACGGCGGGCCGGGCGGGCAGGCGCGCATGCCTTACAGCGCGGGCGTTCAGTTTCTCGTGAACCACGGCTACGCGGTCCTCGACGTGAACAACCGCGGCTCGAGCGGTTACGGCAAGTCGTTCTACAAGGCCGACGATCGCAAGCACGGCCGGGAACCGCTCTGGGATTGCGTCGAGGCGAAGAAATATTTGCAGACCCTGGACTTCGTCGACGCGAATAAAATCGGCATCATGGGCGGCTCATACGGAGGTTACATGGTCCTGGCCGCGCTGACCTTTAAGCCGGAAGAATTCAACGCCGGCGTGGATTTGTTCGGCGTCTCGAACTGGGTCCGGACGCTGCAGAGCATTCCGCCTTATTGGGAATCGCAGCGGAAATCGCTCTACGCGGAGATTGGCGATCCGAATACGCAGCTCGACATGCTGCGCGAGATTTCGCCGCTTTTCCACGCGGACAAAATCACGAAGCCGCTCCTGGTTTTACAGGGCGCGAACGACCCGCGCGTGATCAAGCCGGAGTCGGACGAGATCGTGGATGCGATCAAGAAGAAGAAGGGCGTGGTGGAATATGTCGTGTTCGATAACGAAGGGCACGGGTTCACGAAGAAGGCGAATGAGATTCGCGGGAACAAGGCGATCCTCGATTTCCTCGACAAATATCTGAAGGGCGGCGCGGCCTCCGCCGCCGGGATGGATTAACTTCGGTTTCGTCTTCTGTAGCCGCTTCGCTGTGCGAAGCGTGAGAGTAGACGTCACGCAGCCCCCGGCGTCGCTCATAGGGCGACGGCTACAGAATTTCTACGGAGACCGGCAAGAGATGGTTGATCATGTAAGTCCCGCGATCGCCGGCGCGAGTCATGGCCTGTGTGCCGCCGCGCGAATCCGTCGCCCGCGCCATCAGCGTGAGCCGGGTCGGGTTGCCGGGCGTGCGCCAATCGTATTCCCACAGCCGCCAGGCATTCGCGATTGAATCGCCGAGGAGCCGGGCGTCGTTCCAGGTCTTGCCGGCATCGGCGCTGATTTCGACGCGCGCGATCTCGCCGGCGCCGGTCCAGGCGGCGCCGTAAACGCGGTAATCGGAATTGGCCGCAATCGTTTCGCCCGCCTTCGGCCGCGCGATCTCGGCCTTGGTTTGCATTTGGCTTAGAGGCGCCAACGTTGGCAGAACGCCGGAGCGATCCCAGTAAGTGTAATCGAGCGATTGATAATAACCGTTGAACGGTTTGTCGGTGACAATGATGCGGCGCAGCCATTTGACGGACGCCATCGCATACCAGCCGGGCACGATGGCGCGGAGCGGGAAACCGTGGCTGGCCGGCAGCGGTTCGCCGTTCATTTCGTAGGCGAGCAACACGTCCTGGCGCGCCTTGGCGAGCGGCAAACTGCGGCAGAACGAAATTTTGCCGGCCGGCGTCGGCGTCTTGTCGACCTGGCCTTCGTCTGCGCCATCGAGGATTACTTCGAGCGCGGCCGCCTTGGGTCGGGCGCGTTCCAGCAACGCGGTGAGCGGCACCCCGGTCCACGACGCGTTCCCGACCGCGCCGAGTTCCCATTGCACGCCTTTGACTTTGGGTTCGAGGAACAGGCGGTTGTTCCCGGCGCATTCCAGAGTCGCCGCGATCGTTCGCCGTTCCATGGCGCGCAGTTCCTCGTAACTCAATTCAAACGGCGCCTCGACTTCGCCTTCGATCTTCAATCTCCAGTCGTTCACCGAAATTTCCGGGATGGGAAAATGGCAACGAACATAAAACGACTCGTTAGGCGTGACGAATCCTTCCAGGCTCGAGAACGGCATCTCGAGATTGAGCGGCTCCTGCTCGCGAACAATCAGTTCGCGGCTCATTTCTCGACCGGCAATTTCGCGGCTTTCCAGGCGTGAAAACTCCCGGGGAGATTGCGAACGTCGGCGAATCCTTCCTGCTGGAGGAGGCTGGCCGCGAGGCTCGCCCGGTATCCGGTGGCGCAGTAAACCAGCACCGGCCGCTGCTTATCGAGCTCGCCGGAACGTTTCACCAGCTGCGGAAGAAAAATGTGGGTCGCGCCCGGGATGCGTCCGTTTCGCCATTCGGCCGGGCCACGCACATCGAGAAGCTGGAGACCGTTTCGGGACGCCTGCAGTTCGTGGATCGTCATCTGTGGCAGCTCGCGCAGCGGATAGCCGGCGTTCTGCCACGCGCGCATTCCGCCAACGAGGTAACCGGCGAACTTTGTGTAACCCGTGCGAACGAAGAGTTGCGCGACTTTTTCGGCGTCGCTGTCGTTTTCGAGAACCAGCAGGATCGGCTTTTCGGGATCGAGCAGCCAGCCGGCCCAGATCGAGAGGATGGGCGTCGCGGCAATGTTGAGCGCGCCCTCGATATGGCCGCCGCCGAAACCGAGCATCGTCCGCGTATCGACGAGCTGGAATTTTTTCTCCTCGACCACCTGTTTAAACTTCGCCGGCGCGAGCGCGGGAATCACCGGCAGATTTCCCAGGACCTCGGGACCGGCCGCGTTCACTTTCTTCATCCGCTTGTAATAGGTCGGCTCGGGCGGAGGCGTGGCGAGTGCGTAATCGACAAACGCCTGCCGTTCGTTCCGCTGATAATAGGGGTTGAAGCGTTTCTCGTAGCCGATCGTGCTGTCGAGGCGTTCCCCTATGTCCGCGCCGCACGGCGAACCGCTGCCGTGGGACGGATAAATGATCACGCCGTCGTGCAGCTTCGCGTAGAAACCCCAGACCGTGTCGTAAAGCTGCGAGGCGAGCTTGTCCGCATCGCGGCCGAGGAGATCGGGCCGGCCGGCGGAGCTGACGAAAAGCGAGTCGCCGGTGAAAACGCCCCACGGCGTTTCCGGGTGATCTTCTTCGGCGGCAACATAGCTGACGTGTTCCGGAGTGTGTCCGGGCGTATGACGAGCGGTCAGGATCAAAGCGCCGAACCGGAACTCGTCTCCATCTTTCACCGGTTCGCGGTCGAAGCCGTATTCGGCGCCGCCTTCGCTGCTCGCGTAAATTTTCGCCGTGCCGGTGCGCGCGGCCAGCTCGCGGGAACCGCTGACGAGGTCGGCGTGAATGTGGGTTTCGAAGATGTGAGTGATCGACACGCCAGTCTTCCGGGCGAGCTCGACATAAATTTCCACGTCCGGCCGCGGATCGATCACGGCCGCCGTGCCTTCCTCGTCGTCACCGATCAAATAAGAGACGGCGGCGATCCCGTCCGTGACGATCCGCTCGAAAATAAGAGACATTGGCGTCTTTATACATCCGAGAACCGCGTGCTGTCTTTCCGAAAATCACTTTGCCAGTTTGCGGCGCTTCGCTTCCGCCCGTTTTTGCGCGGGGAGCGAAACGGTTTTCGCGGTGTCGACAATCGCGGTCTGGCGCGGCGGGACCGCGTGCCGATCGCGGTAGTGCTTGGCGCCGATCCCGAGCAGGAGCGCGACCAGGATAAAGGAGACGGTTCTCTTTTCTTCCGGGGTAAGGACCAGCAACTGGCGCCGCGCCGTGTTCCGCGGCTTCACGAACTGCGGGGCCGCACGTGGAGCGATCGATATTTGTGGCGGATGTTATCGTCGTAAAAGCGCGCCTTCGACTCCGCCTTGAGCAGCGCTTCGTAAATTTCGGGATCGACGTCGAGGTACCGATAAATGGCGCCGTTCCGGAATTCGATTTCGAGGGCGTGGAGCTTTTTGCTGTAGCCAACCGTCGCAACCGCGGTCGATTCGACGGGAACGCGTTTGAGGTGGGAGACGATGGCGGCCGGCTCGGCCTGGAGGGGGGCAACCGTGAAAAGGAGAACGACGTATGCAACTGGGGGAAACCGCCGCATGCCGTTCTTGTAGCGCGGCCGCTCGGGACGGGTCGAGGAATTATTTTGATTGTAGCGACGGCGCTACCTGCCGAGCGGCGTCGTCACGTCGGTCCCGGCGGGCGGCGTAAATTCGAACGTCGACGCCGGGATCGGCGCGCGAGTTTCGTTCGAGTACGAAGTCACGATGCGATCGCCATTGGGTTGGACCATTTCGGTGCGCACCACCTGGAGCTCGTTGTTCATCCGCACGGTGAACGTCTGGAGGAACCGTTTCATGGATGGATTGCGCGGGAGGAGCTGCATTTGGTAGCCGTCGCTCTCCTTGGTCGCGGAGATGTGATAGGTGGCCTCGACGTTTTCGAGATTCAGGCTCGCGGTGATCGCGGAAATGCCGGCGTCGAGCGGGGAGCGTTTGCCTAACGAGTAATGCTCGGCCGACTTGAATTTCGGGTAATAAATCCAGAGCTGCTGGCCGTCGCTCACCGTGATGCTGGGCGAATTGCCCTTGGCTTCGCGCCGAAATTTGTTCGGACTTTGAAACCAGATCTTGCCGGAGCTGGCGATCGGTTTGCTCAGCATCTTGACGTTTTTTTCTTCCTGAAAATCCGCCTGGAGCTGAGGAGCGGCGGCGCGTTTCTCGCGGATTCGCCCGAGGAGCGATTTAAGGTCGGGCGGGGAAAGAGGTTCGGCGCGGAGGAGAGGGGCGCAGGCTCCGATCAGGAGTGAGAGAAAAAGAAGTCGTTTAAACATTTTCAGGTTCTTTGACGAACGGCTGCAGAGATTCTTCGCGCCAGGACTTCGGTTCAGCCGCAGCCGCCGCCGGTAAAGTGAAGAAAATGGTCGCGGCGAGGCTCCAAAACAAGCCGAGAGCGCAGGCGTAACCGAGACCGGCCAAAGTAGGATTGTTGGCCGCGCCAAGCGAACCGAAACCGCAGATCGCCGTCAGGCCGGCCAGGATCACCGGCTTGACGACGCCGGCGACGTCGTGATCGAGCTGCCGCGCCTTTTTCCAGACGAGCAAAACGTAAATGCCGTAGTCGACGCCGATCGCCAGGACGAGCCGGAACGCGAGGACGTTCAGCAAATTCAGCGGCACCTGGAGCAATTTCATCGAGGCGATCATGGCGCAGACGCCGAGCGCGAGGGTCGCGATCTGGATCAGCCAAAGGCGCCAGTCACGGTAGAGCAACGCCAGCAGCGTCGCGTCGAACAGCGCCATCAATCCGCTGATCAGGATCAGTTGGCGATGCGACCACGGGACCAGGTCGGTGAGGGTAAAACTCCACCCGGACAGCGCCATGGGAACGCCGGCGACCGGGAGCTCGCGGTGCAGCATTTCCTTTTGTTCCTGGGTCGCGACCGGTTCGTTGGTGGTGACGAAGCCGGTCGTGAGCAGGGGATCGTGCGCGAAGTAGCGGTCGATCAGGAACCACCAGCCGGAAGTTTGCGGCAACACGTCACGCCAATCGGGCAGGCGCGCGCCGGGATCGGCGGCGGCCTTGAGTTCGTCGAGAAGTTTGAAGCCCGATTCGAACGTGTCGCGGCTGAAACCTTCCGTGGCCAGCGCGGCTTCGAGGGCCTGTTGCGCCGCGGCGAAATCGACGCCGCGCAGTTTCGCGCGGTTCACCTCGAGCCGTCGCGGCGAAAGCGCGAGCGCGGCCGGCGTCGAAAACCCTTTGATCTTGCCGGCCGCCTGAAGATCGCGCCAACGCGGCTCGACTTTTTGCCAGTAGTCGTGGAGCTGCTGCGCGTTACTGGCTTGCACTACGCCGATGACCGGCTCCCAGCGGGTCGGCATTTTTTCCATGATGGTCTTGAGCGCGTAGCCGGCATCGCTGCGCTTCGGCTCCATCGAGTGCGTGCTCACGTCGAAAATCAGCGGCGGCTTCGGCGAGAGAGCGACCGCGGCCAGCAACAGGAGGACAGGCGCGGAAATCCAAAGCATTCGCGCGGGATGGAGGACGGCCCAGCGGACATAGCGTTTCACCAGGGTAAACATCCAGTCGTGTCCGGGCGCGGGACTTTTGCGGGGCAGAAACAAAAAGAAAACCGTCATCATGAAAATGCCGGCGAACGCGATGCCGAGCGCGATCAGGACGCCGAGCTGGGTGAACCCGCGCGAACCGGCCAGGATCAGCGCGAGGAAACCGACCGCGGTCGTGAGCGCGCCGAAGAAAATCGCCTGCCCGAGATTTTGGACGGCGTCGCCGACCGCGGCCGGATGATCGGCGCCGTCATCACGCGCTTGCTGGTAGCGCCCGAAAACGAGAATCGCGAAATCGACCCCGAGCCCGATGAGGATCGCGCAGAAGCCGACCGTCACCATGTTGAGTTCGCCGAAAATCAGAATGCCGGCGGCGAGGGCGACGAGGCAGCAGAGCAACAGCGAAATTCCCATGCCCAGCAACGGCAGCCAGCGCCGGAACCCGCCGTAAAAAACGACGCTTACGAGCAGGATCGAGCCCAGCAACGTGATGACGATATCGTGCCGCATGCTCAGCGAAATTTCGGCGACGTAAGCGGAGCGGCCGGTGACGAGAATCTGGAGCGGCCCGCCTTCCCAGCCGGCATGCGCGGTTTGCTGGAACGCTTTCACTTCGCGCATCAGCTTCTGGCAATCGAACGCGCCAATACCGGGCTGATTCGTGACCGTGAGAAAAACGCGCATCGTCCGGTCCGGCGAAGTCAGCGGCTGGTCTTCCTCGATCGACGAGTTGCCGGCAAACGGCTTCAGCGCGGGAGCGACGACGCCGAGGGGATCGAGGCTCAGTTCGATTTGGGGCCGCGGCGACCCGGCTTCGATTTCTTCATGCAAACGATGAAGGCGTTCCTGGATCTTCGCTGGTTGCAAGACGGCCAGCGTTTCATCGAATGCCGCGGGCTCGAGGTTCAGCAACAGCGGCACGCCGATTGATTGGAGGTCACGCACGCCTTCCGGCGTTTCCAGCGGCACCCCGGCGAGAACGCGTTTGCACCACGGTTGCTGGCGCAGGCGCTCCGCGAATTGCGGCGCGAATTCTTCCAGCTTGTCGACGTCGCCCGGCTCGCAGACGAGCGCGAAAGTCAGGTCGCGGACCTGAACGAAATCGCGATTGTAAACCTTAAGCGCTTCGACCGATTCGAAACCGCCCGGGAGCAGGTTCAACACTTCGGTGTCCAATCGCATCCGCAGAACGAGGACGGCGATCGATGCCGCCGAGATCAACGCGACCGCCGCCCAGACCAAGCCGCGGCGCCGGGTAACGAGTTGAGCGATGATGGAATGGAGAGCCATGGAAATTCGCGAACCGCAGCGGGCGACGGTCGCGTTTCAACCCGCGCCGGTCAAAACCGGAAAGTAAAAGTCTCGCCGCGGTAGGAATGAGTGAGGGACGGCTTGTCTCCGAGCGCCATAAGTTTTTCGCGAAGTTGGAGCCAGCCCCGAAAATGCGCCGGAGCGTTGGCCGTGCTGCCCGACCACTTCACGCCGGCCAGTGGCCCGCGGATATTGAAGAAGTTTGCGTCCTGCCGGATTTCGAGGAGCGCTACGCCGGGACCTTTGGTGAAGGTGAGCTCGAAGTCGCCCGACTTCGAAAAACGCACGAGCACTTCGCCGATCAACGTGGTTCGTGGGCCGCGATATAAAAGCTGGCCACTGCGCGCGTGCCAGTCGGGCGAGGGCCCGCTGAACTGATGCACGGTTCCGCAACTGGAGAACGCGACTGCAAGCAAAACCAGAATGGCGAAGCGGAGCAGCCTGTTCGTCACGACACGGCCTCCAGAGCTTCGGCCGGCGCGCCTTCCTTTTTCGGGACGAGCGTGCGCCGCGGACAAAGCGGGAGGTAACGTTGCACCCGGACGAGCATATAAAAAATCCACATCCGCCATTTGATGGCGAAACTGTCGCCGATGTTTCCACCGAGGACCGCGTTCACCGCCGGAGGAATTTGGAAGAGATCCTGCGGGTGGAGAAACACCTCGATGAATTCCTTCGAATACCAGGCATCGACGAAGCGCAGGTAAACGTCCATCGCCTTGTTGATGCTCCGCTCGTAGCGCGCGAACAGCTTCTTCCGCTTGGCCGGCTGATCGAGCACCACGTGCAAAGCGTCTGCCGCCTGTTCGCCCGCGAGGACGGCGAGAAAGACGCCGCTGCTGAATACCGGATCGATGAACCCCGCCGCGTCGCCCGCCAGCATCCAGCGGTCGCCGGTCAGGTGGCGGCTGCGGTAGGAAAAATCGGCGGCGGTGCGGACCGGCGTCACGCGCTCCGCGTTCCGCATCTGCTGCATCAGCAACGGCTGTTCTTCGATGGCGCTCTGCAGAAATTCCTCCGCGCTCAGGCCGCTTTTCTTGAAGACCGCGCCGTCGAGCACCACGCCAACGCTCGTGCGAGTCGCGCTCAACGGAATTACCCAGAACCAGCGATCGACGGCGCGGACCATTCGGGTCAGGGTGCCGTCCCGGCCTTCCGCTCGGCTCATTCCGTCGTAATGCGCGAAGATGGAAATTTTTTGGAGATGCTCGTAGCTGACTTTGAGTTTGAACTTGGCCAGCAGGATTGAATTCCGGCCGCTGGCGTCGATCACGTAGCGGGCTCTGATTTCCCTGGAGCCGCCATTCGCTTTCCGCGTAATCGCGAGGGTCGCGCCGTCATCCGCGAAATCCACGGAATCGACACTGGTTTCTTCGCAGACTTCCGCGCCGCTTTCGGCGGCGTGATCGAGCAGCACCTTGTCGAAATCGGCCCGCGTGACCTGGTACGACCGGTCCGTTGAAGAACGAAAGCCGTCTTCGAAATAAAACTTCACGCCGTCCGCGCCACAGGCGCCGTACATTTCGCCGCCGAATTTTTCCATGAAGCCTGCGCGCGCGAATTTCTCGTGCAAGCCGAGGCGTGAGAAGGCCCGCATGCTGAAGGGGAGAAGGGACTCGCCAATGTGGAACCGCGGGAACTTGTCCCGCTCGAG
>DASZDT010000030.1:0-31205 GCA_035941675.1 Chthoniobacterales bacterium | reverse complement strand
GAGTTTCTTTTGGAGCGCCTTGGCGACGCGGGCGGGAACGAAACCGGTCACGTCGCCGCCGAGCCGCGCGATTTCTTTGACGATGCGCGAGCTAAGGTAAGTATATTCCTCCTTCGGCATCAAAAAAATCGTCTCGACGGTCGCTTCGAGCTTGCGGTTCATCAGCGCCATCTGGAATTCGAATTCGAAATCGGAAATGGCCCGCAGCCCGCGAATCACGGCGGTAGCTTTCCGAGCCCTGGCGAAATCGACCAGCAAACCGTTCAGCGGTGCGACCTCGACGTTTTTGATTTTCCCGAGCGCGCCCTTGATCAGCCGGAGCCGGTCGTCCAGGGGAAACAGCGGATCCTTCTGGTCGTTGTGCGCCACGGCGACGATGACCTCATCGAAAAGTTTTCGAGCGCGATCGATGACGTCGAGATGGCCGTTGGTCACCGGATCGAAGCTGCCGGGATAAATGGCGCGGCGGATCATGCCCGCGAATGTCGAATGACGAATGACGAATGTCGAATGGCGCCGCCCGGCCGCCGACGATCTTCAGGAAGTTTTCCGCCGTCAGTTGCCGAGCGGGGGTTAACCTCCCACAATACGTCGCGCGAAGATGATCGAGCCTCCTTACCGCACGGTTGCCGTAGCCAGCACCTTTTCGCCGCGTTTTCTGCAGGTCCTCGCGGAAGCGAAACGAATTCGCGACCGGCTTTGCCGGGAAATGCACCTGATCTTTGTCGGTTCGCGGGACGACGAAACCAGCCGCCGTTTCATCTCCGCCTTGCGCGAAATCGAGCTGCCGGAGGATTCCCCGATCCATTACCACGAAGGCGATCCGGCGGCCGCCATCCTGGAGGCGGCGCGTGCGAATGAGATCGATCTCATCGTGGCCGGGGCCCTGGAAAAAGAAGCGGTCCTTCGTCAATTCCTCGGCAACGTGGCGCGGCGCCTCGTCCGCGAAGCGACCTGCTCGGTGATGCTCTTCACCAAACCGACGCGTCCGCCGGAGCCGTTTAGCCGGATCGTGTTGCTGGCGCATTATTCCGACCACGGCCGCGCCGCCCTCCACAAAGCGCTGCGGCTCGCGGCTCTGGAGGAATGCGAGAAACTTTATGTCATTCGCCTCTCCACCACTTTTGATGAGGCGCGCGCCAAAGCCCGGACTGGCGGCGCGCCGGCGATCGACGAGGAAGGCGCGCGCACCCTGGAGGAAGAAGAGACGGCCCTTGAACACTTCATCGATTCGGCGGGACAAACTGAGGTGCCGATCGAAGCCCGATGCATTCGCGGCAATACCGGCTACGCCGTTCTCGACTTCGTCCAATCGGTCGACGCCACCATGCTCGTCGTCCCGGATCCTCCGAACACGGTCGGGCTTCCCGCTCAGATCGAATGGGTGACCGACGTGATTCCGTGCAACCTCTGGGTCATCCGTTAGAGCTTGTGGATCACGAGGCCGGTTGATTTCATCGCGGCCATGGACGCCGCGCCTGCCTTCCGGCCCTACGGCCTCGCCCATCTTGTCGTCATCGCGCTCACGGTGGCGCTGCCGTTCCTTCTCGCGTCGTTCGTGCGCAAATCGCGCTGGCCGCGGAGCGAGCGCGTCGTCGCCTTCCTCTTCGCCGCGATGCTCCTCTTCAATTATGTCGGCTACGAAATTTACCTGGCGGCGACGCAAGGTTTAGCCTGGCAAAAGGCCCTGCCGTTCCAGCTCTGCGATTGGGCGATGATCGCGATCGTCGTCGCGCTGTTGACCGGCCGCGAGCGCTGGCTCGAAGTCGCCTATTTTTGGGGCATTGGCGGAACTCTCCAGGCCATCCTCACGCCCGCCCTGAAATACGCGTTTCCCGATGTTCGTTTCCTGACCTTCTTCATTGCGCATTCCGGGATCGTCGTCGCGATCGCTTTCACCATGATCGTGAAGAAATTCCGGCCGCATTGGATTTCGATCGCCCGGGTTTTCGCCTGGTCGGAACTTTATTTCGTTCTCACGATCTGCGTCGACCTCCTGACCGGCGAGAACTACGGATTCCTCCTGCGTAAACCCGCGGCCGGCTCGCTCCTCGACGCCCTGTCAGATAACCGCGTCGTTTACATTTTGGAGATGCACTTTCTGGCGCTGGTCTTTTTCGTCGTCCTCTACTCGCCGTTTGCGCTTTATGATCTGGCCGGACGAAAAGGGATCAGGAACGCAGGAAAGCAGGAAGTAGAAGGCTGATTTCTTTTTCCTTATTTCCTGCTTTCCTGATTCATTCCGTTTTTCTTGTGAAACCAAAGCCGCTCAAAATCCGTTCCGTCACGATTGGCGGCGGGAAACCGGCCTTCATCCTGGGGCCGTGCGTGATCGAATCGGAGAAGTTCGTCTGGCGAATGGCGCGAAAAATTGCGGAGGTCTGCAAGGCGGAAGGCGTGCCCTTCATTTTCAAGGCGTCTTACGACAAGGCGAACCGGACCTCGGTCCGGTCGTACCGCGGGATCGGAGTTGAAGAAGGATGCGAGATGCTCGCCGCGATCGGCGCGGAATTGAAAATCCCGGTCACGACGGACGTGCATTCGCCGGCCGACGCCGAAATCGCCGGGCACGTCATCGATGTTCTCCAGATCCCGGCTTTTTTGTGCCGGCAAACTGATCTGCTCCAGGCCGCGGCGGAAACCGGGCGCGTGGTCAACGTGAAGAAAGGCCAGTTCCTCGCCCCCTGGGACGTGAAGAACATCGCGGAAAAGCTGGCCGCGTTCGGGAGCAAGAATTTCATGTTTACCGAGCGCGGAACGACTTTCGGTTACAACAATCTCGTCGCGGATTTCCGGTCGCTCTATTGGATGCGGGAAGCGGGTTATCGCGTGATCTTCGACGCGACCCACTCGGTGCAACGACCCGGTGGCGCCGGCGACGCGACTTCCGGCGATGGCGTGCTGGCCCCGGTTTTGGCGCGGGCGGCGATGGCAGCCGGCTGCGACGGCATTTTCATGGAGGTGCACGACAACCCAGGGCGCGCGTTGTCCGACGGGCCGAACCAGATTCCGCTAAAGCAGTTGCCGAAGCATCTTCGCATGTTAAAAGCTATTCATGCTGCCGTTTCGTAGCGGTCGCGCTGGAATCGTCAGCGTTGTCGCCGCTCTTTCGCTCCTGATTTTGCTCAGTTGTGTTGTGGTGGCGGCTGACAAAAAGACGCCGAAACCGGCCGTCAAAACCCCGGCCCCGGCGGCGAAGGCCGAGAGGCAACAGCGACCGAAACCCGAAGAAGGGATCAAGGACGTTCCGATCACCGAAGGACACGACGCCAAGGGCCTCATCCTGCCGGATTTCGATCTCCTCGGCCGCATGCGGGGAAAGCTGCACGCGGGCGTGACGCGCCGGCTCGATGACCAGCACATCGAGTTCGAAGGCGTGAAATTTACCACCTTCCAGCCAGAGACCGAGACGCCCGATCTCGACATCACCCTCGACAAGGCCGTCTTCAATCTCAAGACGCAGGTGCTTACCTCCAACGTCCGGTCGACCGTAAAGCGGTCCGATTTCGAAGTAGGCGGAGACAACATGCGCTTCGAAATGTTAACGCGGCAGAGCACCCTTGAAGGGAACGTGAAAATGGTCGTGCGCGGAAAGGCGCGCACTCCCGCCAATGCGCCGCAATGAGAAACCTTGTCGTCGTCTGCGCAATGCTTTTCCCGGCGGCGCTAGCCGGAACCGTCCACGCCCAGGGCTCGGCGCCGCCCTCTCTTTCGTCGCGCCTCGCTCAGGACGCTTCGCCGACGCCCACGCCGAAGAGCGTCAAACCCAATCCTGAGAAAAGCGCGGCCGACAAACCGAAGCCGAACGCGAACGCTTCTCCGGCGGGTCCGCAGGAAACGATCGTGACGGAAATTTATGCCGACAAAGTCGTATTCGATTCGGCAAAATCGACCGGCGTATTTACCGGGCACATCGTCGTGATCGATCCGCGTTTTCAGATCCAGGGAGACAAGCTGACGATCAACATCAGCAAGAAACAGAGCGAAGGCCTCGAGACCGCGGTGGTCGAAGGAAACGTCGGCGTGGTCCGCGACCGTCCTGATCCCGACGGCGGCCCTCCTTCGCGAATGGTCGGCCGTTCCGACAAGGCGGTCTACACCGCCAAGACTGGAAATTTCGAGCTGACCGGGAACCCGCGCGTGCAGCAGGGATTGAATACGCACGTGGCCACCAGTCCCGATACCGTGATGGTTTTGAACGACAAAGGCGAACTCCAGACCACCGGCCCCAGCCGGACCGAAATTCGCCAGCCACCCAAGAGCGAGGCGACGCCCACGCCGGCGCGATGACGATGCCAACCGCTCCTGCTCCAACCACGATCCCGACCTCGGCCAAACCCGGGACGGAGGATTACGTCCTCACGACGGATCAGCTGGTGAAGATTTACGGCGGACGCGCGGTCGTGAACGGCATCGACATCAAGGTGCGCGCCGGCGAAATCGTGGGGCTGCTCGGACCGAACGGCGCGGGCAAGACGACGAGCTTTTACATGATCGTCGGCCTCGTCCGGCCCAACAGCGGCAAGGTGATGTTTTCGGGCACCGACGTGACGAAGTATCCGATGTACAAACGCGCGCGGCTCGGGATGGGATATTTGCCGCAGGAAGAATCGATCTTTCGCAAGATGACGGTCGAACAGAACATCCTCGCCATCCTGGAGACGTTGCCCTTAAGCAAGCAGCAACGGCGGCACCGTTGCGACGAGTTGCTCCACCAGTTTGGGATTGAGCGGATCGCGAAGAACACCGCGATCACCTTGAGCGGCGGCGAAAAACGTCGGCTCACCATTGCGCGGTCGCTCGTGACTCAGCCGAGCCTGCTCATGCTCGACGAACCATTCAGTGGCGTCGACCCCATCGCGGTCTATGATGTTCAGCAGATCGTGGTCAATCTCCGCAAGTCCGGTCTCGCCATTCTCATCACGGACCACAATGTGCGCGAGACCCTCTCCATCGTGGACCGCGCTTATCTTATTTTCGAAGGACGCGTCGAGAGCGAGGGGACCAAGGATTTCCTGATCAACGATCCGATCAGCCGGCAGCTCTATCTCGGCGAGCGTTTTCAAATGTAGGGGAAAGGAACACCGTGATCTCCACCAACGCCCATCCGCACGTCAAAGTCACCGGCCGCCATCTCGCCGTCACGGACGCGATCAACGATTATTGCACCCGCAAGATCGAGAGCCTGCACCTCGATTACCCGAAGATCATTGAAGCGCACGTCATTCTCGAGGTGGAAAAATACCGCCACTCCGCCGAAGTCGTCCTCGTCTGCTCGAACCACATCACCATCGAAGCGTGCGAAGAAACCGACGACATGTACGCGGCGATCGACGCCGTGACCGACAAGGTCGCGCGCCAGATGCGGAAGTACAAAACGCGGTTGATGCGAAAACACCGGCCGCGCAAAGACATCGTCCAGCATCTCGAAGAACACATCCTGCACCCGGAGCCGGTCGAGGAAGACGACCATCATGAGCATTCCGTGGTGCGTACCGAGCGGCTGCCCGTTAAACCGATGTTCGTCGACGAAGCGGTGCTCCAACTGGAAATGTCGCACCGGCAATTCTTGGTTTTCCTGAATGCGCGCAACGCTCGCGTAAACGTGCTCTACCGCCGGAAGAGCGGCGACTTCGGTTTAATCGAGCCGACCGCGAACTGATCGCATTGCCCATGAACTTCCGGATCGTTTCCGTTGCCCTTTTTGCCGCGATGACGACTGCTTTCTCCGCCGAACCCATTCCGGCGCCCGACGATGTCGCGGCGCCACCCGCCGACGCGAAGAAAACTGCATCCGGTCTCACCTCAAAAGTTCTGACGCCGGGCACCGGCACGACTCATCCCGCGAAAACCGATCTCGTCACGGTTCACTACAGCGGCTGGACGACCGACGGCAAAAACTTCGACAGCTCGGTGAGCCGCGGAAAGCCCGCGACGTTCCCGCTCGATAAGGTGATCGCCGGCTGGACGGAAGGCGTGCAGCTGATGGTCGCGGGAGAAAAACGCCGGTTCTGGATTCCGGAAGACCTGGCCTACAAAGGCAAGGAAGGCCGGCCCGCCGGGATGCTGGTTTTCGACGTAGAACTGATCTCCTTCAAGCCGGCGGCGCCAAAAGAAGCCGCCGCCGATCCGACCAAACCCCCCGAGGATGTGCAACGTCCGCCCGCCGACGCGAAACGCACCGGCAGCGGACTGAGTTACAAAATTCTCAAGGCGGGCACGGGCTCGACGCACCCGACGGCCACCAGTTCGGTGACCGTGCACTATTCCGGTTGGACGACGGACGGGAAATTATTCGACAGCTCGTATCAACGCCACGAGCCGGCGACCTTCAAACTCAATCGCGTTATCCCGGGCTGGACGGAAGGCGTGCAATTGATGACCGAAGGCGAGAAGCGCCGCTTCTGGGTGCCCGAAGCTCTCGCCTACGCCGGCAACGGTCCGATCAGCGGCGATCTCGTCTTCGACGTCGAGTTGATCAAGATCAATTAACACGGAACGCCGGCGCCTTAATCGTAGTGCGTCCACATCCGGAGGACTTTCACGACGCGTTCTTTTTTGAAAACCTGGTAGACCAACCGGTGCTGAATATTTATCCGTCGCGAATAAGCTCCGGTCAGGTCGCCGACGAGCTTTTCGCACGGTGGCGGCGTTTGCAGCGGGTCGCGGGAAACAATTGCAAGCAAAGCCTCCGCCTTTTCCCGCAGATTCGAACGAGCGATCTTCCTGGCATCGCGCTGTGCTTGCTTCGTGAAGACAATTCGCCAGCTCACCAGCCCGGATTAGCCGAACACTTTTTGATTGGCTCCCTCATTCCCTTGCGGATCGATTCCCGCATCCCAGGGATGGCCAGGAGATAAAGCGTCTCCTGAATACTTCGCCAATCGTCCTCGGACACAAGGACACCGTTTGCCCGTTTGCCGGTGATCTTGATCGGTTCATGCGAATCCGCCGCCTCGTCCAAGAGCTGGTAGAGTTTGCTCCGCGCGTGCGTGGCCCGAATGGAGGTCATGTCAAAAGCGTACGGAAAAGCGTTCGTCCGGTCAATACGTTTGTGCGTTACCAACAAATTGGTGTCATCGACGCGAAACGATCCAAGGTGGAAATCGCCGCCATCCCGCGATAAAGGAGAAGGGCGATGGCGGATAAAACTTTAGCGCCGGCAATCTCTTCCAGAAGCGATTTGAAGAAGAACGTGCCGGTGGTCACCGTCGACAGTTTCTATCGCGCCCACAGCGCGAAGCTCCAGCTCAAGCTCGAGGGAAAACGGGTCGGCTTTGATCGCAAGATCCGCGAACCGACCATCAATCGTCCCGGCCTGGCGCTCTCGGGGTTCTACAATTATTTCGCGGAGAAACGCGTCCAGGTCCTGGGCGCGGCGGAACAATCCTACCTCGAAAGTCTCTCGCGCCGGCAACGCATCCAGCGCTTCCGCCGGTTGTGCGCCCAAAAAATTCCGTGCCTGGTCACGTCCCGCGGCGCGCACTTGGACGCCGATTTGCTCCAGGTGGCGGAAGAAGAGCAGGTCGCCGTTTTTCGCACGCCGATGGTGACGATGCGTTTCATCAACGCGGCCACGATCGCGATGGAGGCCGATTTTTCGCCGACCGTGACCGAGTTCGGCAGCATGGTCGACATTCTCGGCGTGGGCGTCCTGATTCGGGGCGCGAGCGGCGTCGGCAAAAGTGAGTGCGTCCTGGGCTTGATCGAGCGCGGCTACAGCCTGGTGGCGGACGACGTCACGCGGGTGAAATCGTTCGAGGGCCGCGAGCTCATGGCGACCGCGCCGGACCTGACGCGTTACCACATGGAAGTGCGCGGCATTGGCATCATCAACGTCGCGTCGATCTTCGGGATTGGGAGCATTCGCATCGAGAAACGGCTCGACCTGGTGGTGACGTTGCAGGATTGGCAGGAGATCGAAGAAGTCGATCGGATCGGGCTCGACCAGGAATTTTACGAAATCCTGAAGCTAAAGGTGCCGCTCGTGACGATCCCGGTGAGACCGGGGCGCGACATCGCGCGGCTGGTTGAAGTTGCGGCGATGGACCAGAAGTTGAAAGGTCTGGGACGCAATAGCGCGATGGAGTTTAATGATAAGTTGCTGAACCTGATGGAGACGAAGCAAAGCTAATGGGCCTGTTGAATCGCAGATCGTCCGGGCCCGGGCAAAAAATCGAGAAGGAGATCACGATTGTTAACCGGCTCGGATTGCACGCCCGGCCGGCGGCGATGTTCGTCCGCATCGCGAGCCGCTACCGCTCGGAAGTGTGGGTGGAAAAAGAGGGCGAAAAGATTAACGGCAAAAGCATCATGGGCCTGATGATGCTGGCGGCCGGGCAGGGCTCGAAGCTCATCATTCGCTGCGAGGGCCCGGATGCCGACAAGGTGATGGAAGACCTCGAGGCGCTGATCCAGCAGAAGTTCAACGAAGACTGAAGAAGTTGAGAGGTCGAGGAGTTGAGGGGTTGAGAAGATCGAGATTCCGACGCGATTTTGAAGTCCTCTCAACCTTTCAACTGCTCAACCACCTCAACCTTCCTTGACATTCGCGCTACTCTCTCCTCATGAGCGGCGATAACGCGAAACCGGAAGTGCGCCTGCAGGGCGTCGGCGTTTCGCCGGGGTTTGCCCGCGGCACGCTCTATGTCGTCGACGACGATCGCGACGAGATCGCGCGCCATCGGATCGAAGCGTCGCAAATCCCGCAGGAGATCGCCCGGTTCGAGACGGCGCTCATCCAGACGCGGTCCCAGATCCTCGAGATGCAGGAACGCATCGCGCAATCGATCGGCGCGAAGGACGCCGGAATTTTCGACGCGCACCTTCTCGTGGTGGAAGACCGGACGTTGATCGACGAAGTGCTGCGCAAACTCCAAGGGGACCTTTGCAACGTCGAGTTCGTTTTTCAGGAAGTGGCCACGAACTACGCGAACACGCTGAGCGAGATCGACGATCCGTATTTGCGGGAACGCGCGCTCGATATCCAGGACGTCACTCGCCGGGTAGTCCGCAACCTCCAGGGCAAGGCGCCGAAGGACTTTCTCGCCCTGACCCATCCGCACATTCTCCTCGCCCACAACATCACGCCTTCGGACACGGCGACGATGAATCGCGAGTTCGTTCTGGGCATGGCCACCGATTTGGGCAGCCGCACTTCGCACACCGCCATCATGGCGCGTTCCCTCAATCTCCCGGCGGTCGTCGGGTTGCATAACGCCAGCGAAAAGCTGGAGAGCGGCCGGGAAGTTTTGCTCGATGGCTACAACGGCCTGATGATTCTCGATCCGACGCCGGAAACGCTCTGGCATTACGGCGAGCTCGAACAAAAACGTTCCCTGGTCGCCGAGCAGTTGAGCGGTTTGCGCGAAACCAAATCGACCACCCGCGACGGCCGGCACATCGTTCTCTCCGCGAACATCGAGCTGCCCAATGACGTGGAAGCCGCCCCGCGCAACGGCGCGGAAGGCATCGGTCTTTATCGGACCGAGTTCCTTTACCTGAATCGCACAACCCTGCCGAGCGAAGAGGAACAGTATGCGACTTATCGCAAAGTCGCCGAACAGGTCCACCCGCATCCGCTGATCATCCGGACGTTCGACCTCGGTGGCGACAAGCTCGCCGGCGCGCTCGACAGCGACGACGAGCTGAATCCGTTTCTCGGGCATCGCGCGATCCGCTTCTCGCTCGAGCGCGTGGACCTTTTCAAAGACCAGCTTCGCGCCATTATCCGGGCCAGTGCTGTGGGCAACGTCAAGGTGATGTTCCCGATGATCTCAGGTCTGGAGGAATTGAATCGGGCCCTCGCCGTTTTCCACGAGTGCAAAACGGAATTGCACAAGGAAGGCCACACCTTCGATCCGAAGACCGAAGTCGGCGCCATGATCGAAATCCCGAGCGCGGCCATGTGCGCGGAGCGTCTCGCGCGCGAGATCGATTTCTTCAGCATCGGCACGAACGACCTGATCCAGTACGCCGTGGCGGTGGACCGGACGAACGAGCGGGTCGCGCACCTGTACGAACCGACGCATCCCGCGGTGGTCCGTTTGTTGAAGATGGTGGCGGACGCCGCCCATGGAAACAACATCTGGGTAGGCGTGTGCGGCGAAATGGCGGGCGATCTCGCGCTGACGCCGCTGTTGCTGGGGCTGGGCATGGACGAATTAAGTGTCGGCGCGTCGCTGGTTCCGCGAGTGAAGCGCGCGGTTCAAAGCCTCACGCTGAAAGAATGCCAGAAGCTCGTCGGCGACATCCTGGAACTGGATACGCCGTCGGCAATTCTGGCCCGCTGCACCGAACTCGCGCAGGCGCGTTACGGCGAAGTGCTGGGGTAGATTGAAGCGGCGGGAAAGTGCTGGGGTAGGTCGAAACGGGCTGTCATCCCGAGCCGCGCCGACGGCGAGGGACCTCGCGGCCGATGGCACGCCACCCAATGAACCGCAAGCGTCCGCCGGTTGTCTGTCGTCCGCATTTCGCGCTAGCGCGGCTTGATAGCGAGTAGTTCGACTGCGAGGTCCCTCGCCGTCTGCGCGGCTCGGGATGACGCCCACCCGCGCTCAATCTTCCTCGGCCGATTCCGATTCGGATTCGGACTCCGATTCGATGTCGGGCTTGAGTCCGTCCTCTTCCATCTTGCGCAGCACGTCGCTCATGTCGTCGACTTCGTCCCAGACTTCCTGGCTGACGTACATCGGCGCCCTTTGCTGCGTGGCCATGGCGATGCAGTCGCTCGGCCGGCCATCGAGCTCGATGATTTTCTTTTGCTGCAATTCGTTTTCCGCCCGGATGATCATGCGGGCGTAATACGTCGCGTTCTTCAGGTCGTTAATGATGACGCGCTCCACTTTTGCGCCGAGGGCGGTCATCAAATGGCCCATCAAATCGTGGGTGAGGGGACGTTCCTTGGAGACATCGCGCATGAACATCGTGATGGCGCTGCCGACCGTCTGGTCGACGTAAATGATGAACACCTTGTCCGTGTTTCCGAGGAAGACAGCGCAGCCCCCGCTGGTGGGTAACACCGCCCGGACTTGCACCTCAATGACCGTCTTGTTCATCCGCGCAAACCGTAATCGGGCGGAACCCGAAAGACAAGCGGCCGGCTGCTCGTAATCGTGCTTGCATGTGCACCGCGCTGATTGATTATGCGCTCTGCGGCGGACGCCGCTCGCCAAAAAGAGAATGAAGAACGAGTGGGATCTCGAATCCGCCATCTCCACTTACAACGTGGACGGCTGGGGCACTGGTTACTTTTCGATCAACGCCGCGGGCAACGCCGAGGTTCGCCCCCTTAAGGAAAAAGGCGGCGCGATCGACATTTTGGAAGCCGTCAACGAAGCGCGCAGTCGCGGGCTCGGTTTTCCGCTCGTGCTCCGGTTCCAGGATTTGCTCCGGCACCGGGTCGAGTCGGTAAACTGCGCGTTCCAGAAGGCGATCGAGGAGTTCGGCTACAAGAACCAGTACCGCGGCGTGTTCCCGATCAAGGTCAACCAGCTGCGCGAAGTCATCGAAGAGATCGTCGAGGCGGGGCAGGAATTTCACTTTGGTCTCGAGGCGGGCAGCAAGCCGGAACTCGTGGCCGCGCTCGCGATGCACAAGGATCCCGAGAGCCTCATCATCTGCAACGGTTACAAGGACCGCGCGTTCATCCGGATTGCGCTCCTCGGGCGCAAGCTCGGCAAGCGGGTCGTCATCGTTGTCGAGAAACTCGAAGAGCTCGAGCAGGCGATCCGCGCCGCCAAGGAAGTCGGCGTCGAGCCGATGATTGGAATTCGCGTTCGTCTTTACAGCAAAGGCTCGGGCAAGTGGTCGCCGAGCGGCGGCGAGAACGCGAAATTCGGTTTGGACACGACCAGCCTCGTGGCCGCGAGCGAGATGCTGAAAGCCGCCGGCCTGGCCCATTGTTTCAAGCTCGTCCATTTCCACGTCGGCTCGCAGGTGCCGGATATTTCCACGATCAAGCGCGCCGTGCGCGAGGCGGCCCGCTATTACGCCAAGCTCCAGAAGCTCGGCCATGAGCTGGGTTACCTCGACGTCGGCGGCGGACTGGCGGTCGATTACGACGGTTCGCGGAGCGACTTCGACAGTTCCGCGAATTATTCGCTCCAGGAATACGCCAACGACGTCGTCTGGAACATCATGGACGTTTGCGATTCGGAGAACGTGCCGCATCCCGCGATCGTGAACGAAGGCGGGCGCGCGATCGTCGCGCACCACTCGGTCCTGGTGGTCGAGGCATTCAGTTCCATCGAGAAAACTACGGCGAAACTGAAAGTCGACGTGACCGAAAAAGATCACAAGCTCGTGCGCGACATTCTTGACGTGAAGCAGCGGTTGAAGCGCGGCAACCGGCTCGAGAGTTTGCACGACATCAAGCAAATCAAGGAAGAAGCGCAGCAAACCTTCACCCTTGGCCTGCTCGACCTGGAATCGAAGGCGAAGATCGATTCGGTTTACTGGCAGCTCGCCCAGCAGATCGTCAACATGCACCGCGGCCTGCGTTACGTGCCCGAGGAAGTGAAGGAGCTGGAGACTTCGCTCGGCGACCAGTACATCTGCAACTTCTCCGTCTTCCAATCGCTCCTCGATCACTGGGCGCTCGGCCAGCTCTTCCCGATCATGCCGATCCATCGGCTCCTGACGCCGCCGGATCGCAACGGCATGCTGGTCGATATCACCTGCGATTCGGACGGCAAGGTCTCGAAGTTCATCGACCTGCAGGACGTGAAATACACCTTGCCGCTCCATCGCATTACGCCGGGCGAGATTTATTACCTCGGCGTGTTCATGGTCGGCGCCTACCAGGACATCATGGGGGACCTGCACAATCTTTTTGGCCGCGTCACCGAAGCGCACATCTTTCTCGATCCCGACGAGGAATCCGGCTGGTACATTGAGGAAGTCATCGAAGGCAGCACGATCGGCGAAGTCCTGGCCATGACGCAGTGGGACAAGGTCGAGCTGATGCGCCTGCTCAAGACCCAGGTGGACGGCGCCATCAAGAGCGACCGGCTCAAGCCGAACGACGGAATGAAGCTGTTGTCCGATTACGAGCGGCTCCTGAACGAATACACCTATCTCTCCCTGACCGACGGCAAACCTCCCCCGCAGCCGGGCAACTGGCTTCCGCTGAGTTGAAAACAGCTGCCGCGTCAGTCCTCGTGGCCGTGGCGCTGCTTTGCTTTGCTTCGTGCGCCGGGACCACGACCGCGGTCGGCCTAACGACCAATCAGGACGCGGCCGCGGCGGAAAAACTTCGGTAAACTCGCGCCGCGAATTCGGCGATGGCCTGCGACACGCGGTCGTCGACGTCGTGCTGGGTTTCTCCCGCCGTCTTCAGTTGTCTTTTGCCCACCAGGAGGGAGTGGTCGCCTCCTTCGACGACGTGGAGAAAATTTTCAGCCGTCATTTCGCGTCGCACGTTCTCCAGAAGGTCGAGCGGGCAGAGCGGGTCGCGGGTTCCTTGCACGAACAGGATCGGGGTCTGGAGCTGGCGCAAAACCTTGTCGCGAAGTTTTCGCGGGTCGCCGCCGCCGCAGAGCGGATAACCAAAACAAACCAGACCGGCGACCGGTTCTTCGAGCGCAACGTGACAACCGATCCGGCCGCCCATGCTTTTGCCGATGAGGATCGCCGGTTGGTTCGCGATCCTTCTGGCCCCGTGCAGCGCTTTGCGATGGGCCGCGACGAGCAACGGCAACGGGTCCGGCCGCCCACGGCGTCCGATCATGTAGTCGTAATCGAAAGTCTCCACGTCGCCGATGTCGCGCAGCCGTTCTTTCCACGCCTGCATCCACGGGTGAGACGAAGGCGCGCCCGCGCCGGGAGCGAAAACGAACAGAAGCCGATTCATTGGTCGTTAACCGACGCTACAAGGCGATCGAGGAATTCACTTTGCGCCGCATTGATCTTTTCCTTCGCCACTTCGACCCGAAAAAATTCCGCGCGATCGGTCTCCGGGAATTCCTGGGTCCGTCCTGAGCGGGGCGGCCATTCCATCGCGAAGGTGTTCGACGCGACGGCAAAGCCTGGAGGCAAATCGCCTTCGAACGCCCAGGCATGGACGGTCTTTCCCCCTTTTTGCTTCACGGCGCCCAACTCCATCCACTGAGCGGCTGGCGGTTCGATCCCCAGCTCTTCTTCGAATTCCAATCTGGCGCGAGCCTGAAGATCTTCACCTTCCGCAGCTTCGCCCTTGGGGATCGTCCACGCGCCGCGGTCCTTGTTTCGGAAAAATGGTCCGCCGGGATGAACCAGGAGCACTTCGAGCCCGTGGTCTTTCTTTCGAAACATCAGCAACCCGGCACTGGTCTTCGATCGGTTCACGTTATTAGATGGTTTACAGGTAACCGCATCATGCCGCCACCTAAACACCTCGAGCGTCGCCTCACCCTGCGCGATCTCGTTCTGTTCAACCTCGTCGCGATCATCGGAATTCCGTGGGTGGCGGCCGCCGCGAAAGCCGGGCCGGGCTCCATCACTTTGTGGGTGCTGGCGGCCGTGCTCTTCTTTGTTCCGCAAGGTCTCGCCGTCATTCAGCTCGCGGCCGATCTTCCGCACGAAGGCGGGATTTACGCCTGGACCAGAACGGAACTGGGAGAAGCCCACGGTTTTATTTGTGGTTGGTGTTACTGGATCAATAACGTTCTCTATTATCCGACTCTTCTCCTCTCCGCGGCGGTCGCGGCCACCTTCATTATCGGGAAAGGGGAGACGGGCCTGGCCGATGACTGGACTTATGTGCTGCCTTTCACGGTCGTCGGCCTGGTCGTTGCCGTAGGTCTCAACGTCGTAGGAGTTGGGACAGGCAAGTGGCTGCAAAACATCGGCGGGCTCAGCGTGTTTCTGCCCGGCCTCGTCCTGGTGGCGTTCGGTGTTTATCGATGGATGACTGGTCTCCCGGCAAATCCGTTCCGGCTGGGCGACTTGAAGCCTGACTTGGGAAACCTGCCGATGTTGAATCTTTGGGCCACGATCGCTTTTGCTTTCGCGGGCCTCGAACTTTCCTCGACGATGGCGAGCGAGATCAAGGACGCGCGCCGAAACTTGCCGCGCTCGATTTACATTGCCGCGCCACTCGTGGCCGCGATCTACATCGCCGGCACGTGGTCCATGCTCTGGCTGGTGCCGCGCGATCAGATCAACGTCGTCGCCGGGCCGCTCCAGGCGATCGCCAGTGGCGCCGGGCCCCACGGCTGGTGGCTGGTCTCCTTCATCGCTCTCTTACTCGCGCTGGCCCGCATCGGCGGGGTAGGCGCGTGGCTGGTCGGCTCGTCCCGAGTCGCTTTCGTCGTTGGGCTCGACCGCTATTTTCCGGAAGCGTTTAGCCGCATCCATCCGCGCTGGGGCACTCCGCATGTCGCCATCCTCGTCCAGGGCGTAATCGCGGTGGCTTTTCTTTTTCTCTCCGTCCTCGGCAAAGGAACCACCGTCGAGACCGCGTTCTTGATCATGATCGACATGTCGCTGCTGATCTACTTCGTCCCGTACCTTTACCTGTTTGTTTGTCTGCTGGTGCATTGTCGGAAACAACGCGGCCGGGTGTTGCTCATTCCCGTCGGCTGGCCTGGCGCGCTGCTCGCCGGCATTTCCGGGTTTGCGATCACACTCTTCGCGATGGTGGTGGCACTCTTTCCGCCTCCCGGCACAGCCAGCGTTCTGGTGCACGAGGCGAAATTACTCGGCGGCTCGCTCTTTCTCGTGTCTCTCGGGTTGGTCATTTATTTCCGGGCTCGACGAAGGACCGGAGGGACCTCGAAAGCACGAGCCGAGAGCGCTTGACGGAACTGCTGGCGTCATAACTTATGCCGCCTATGTCGCTGTCTTTGCGAAGCTCGTGCCGCCGCGGCAGCCTCGTCGGGTTTTTGTTATTGGCGATGATCGTCGCCCGGGCGGATGCAGCCAGGAAAGATCCGGCCTTTGCCACGTCGGCGAACGACCTAGTCTTGCGCGGTCGCATAGCCGCTCTTTCGCCTAACGTCGATCCGGAGGAAGCGGCGTGCGTCGCGGAAATCGCCTACAACATTGGGCGGGAGTTGAAAAAGGAATGGAGGGTCGTGTGGCCTCCCGGGGTGATGAATTTTCTGGTGAACACCGGCCGGCGGAAGGGCGGTCTTTGCTTTCAGTTTGCGGAACGGCTTCTCTGGCGGTTGGAAACGCGGAAATGGAATACGCTCGAGTTTCATTGGGCCGAGTCGTTCGAGAGAACCGCGTCGGAACACAACGTCATTGTCGTCACCGCCAAGGGTCAGGATTTCAACCGGGGCATCATTCTCGACAACTGGCGCTATGGCGGCCGGCTCGTCTGGGGACCGCTGGTCGAGGATCCGCACTACCGGTGGCACGAGAACAAGCTTCAGTTTCAGAAGGTTCTCGACCGAATCCCCAAGCCATCGCCGACTGCTTCGCCGTCGCCGCCCCAGACTGAGGCTGACGAATGAGCCTCACCTAGCGGCGCGCTCAATCAGTTTACCTCGTATTCCACGTCGACCACCACCCGAACGATCTTGCGCTCGGGCGTGGCAGCGTCGCGGTCATCAATCTTGAACCAGCCCTGGCTCGCGTTGCGCAATTTCCCGAGGCTCGTCTCGGAGTCGCGCGCGAATTGTAAAAGGCATCGAGCTAATTGTTCGCTATCGCGGGCCGGGGGGCGCTTGCGGCTTTTTCTTCTGGACGCGCGGCACGTTGGTGACCGGCTTGGGCGTGGATGTCTGTTGCGGACCGGTGCGCGTTATGATCGGAGGTGCGGTGGGGGTCGGAGGCGGTTTAGTGGTGTCGGTCGCGGGTGGCTTCGTCTCCGGCGATGGCGGCCTGGTCGTTCCCGGGGGCTTGGTCCCGGGCGGGTTCCGAACCGGCGGCGGAGTGACGGTCGGATACGGCCTTGGACCGCGATGCGGCGGATTGATGACCGGGTAAACATTCGGTCCGGTGTAGGTTGGTGGCGGTGGCTGTTGGGCAACGGCCATGATCAGCGGCGCGCTTGGAAGCGGCTTGAAATCGGTGATGAGCGGATGCGTCTGCATCAGCTGGTTCACATCGAAATTCACCGGCATCGGCAGCGTGGTCGCTCCCGGAGGAACATCGAGAAGCTGGCCCGCCGCCACCTTCCGCCAATCCGCCGGCTTCGATTTAAGGGCGACGCGCGCCGAGCCCTCGAGGGTGTAGAGTTTGTTTCGGCCCCCGCGACTTCCCTCGAAGATCACCGTCGTGCCCGTTACCGCCACCGTCACCGCGCTGCTCCGGATCGTGCCGCCGCCGGAATCCTTCGGAACGCGGAGCAGGATCGAGCCGGTCTCGACGTTGGCCGTTCGGCCCGACTTGTTGAAGCTGAAGCTCGTGTTGGCGCCGAGGCGAGTGATGGTGAGATCGGGAAAGGTCAGCTCGGACCGCGATTCGCCGCCGGTCCGCACTCCGGTCGCCTCCGAAACTTTGTCGTTCAGCGCTGCCTCGCGCGCCGCGGCATCCGACGGGACAAGTTTCACTTCGCGGATGATCTGGGTGACGCGCGCTTCTTTGGAACTCGCTGCGACTGCAGCCGGATGAGGCAGCAGAACAGCAACGGCGGAGAGGACGCCGCCTAGAATTTTTGAGACAGGTTTCATAGGGCGTTTTTGGTTCGGGTACACCCGAGAATGAAAAATTAGCCGCGGAATGTCGAGACGAATTGGCCGCGGTTTCCGCTCAGAAAGCCGGCGCTTTCATCGCCGCGAGCGCGATCATGGCGGCGAGCAAAGCAGCGAACGCGACCGCAACCGCGGCGAAGACCGCCGTGCGCGCCGGATTTTTTTTCGTCTTCCGGCCTGGGAACGGCGAGGCTTTCGCGAAGTCCGCCGGGCGCGCGCTCCGCTCCGCAACTGATTCGCCATTCTCGGAACGAATGATCAGCTTCGGCATACGGCCAGTTTGATCTCACCACGCCCGGGAAGGCAATGCTTCTCGTTGAGACCGCCGTGCGCGCATTGACCCGTCACCGGCGCGCCCGCATAGTGCACCGCTTTATGTCGATCGAGCTGACCCGAAACTTCTGCATCATCGCGCATATCGATCACGGAAAGACCACGCTTTCCGATCGGTTGCTCGAACGCACGGGCACCATTCACGAGCGCGACAAACAGGATCAGCTCCTCGATTCGATGGACCTCGAGCGCGAGCGCGGCATTACCATCAAGGCCCATCCGGTGGCGATGCGTTACACCAGCAAGTCGGGCGAAAAATATCGGCTCAACCTTCTCGACACGCCGGGACACGTCGATTTCGCCTACGAAGTTTCGCGGTCGCTGGCGGCGTGCGAAGGCGCGCTCCTGATTGTCGACGCCGCGCAAGGCGTGGAAGCCCAGACCGTGGCGAACGTCCATCTGGCCCACAAGCAGGGCCTCACCATCATTCCCGTAATCAACAAAATCGATCTGCCGAACGCGGACGTTCCCTCCGTTCATCGGCAACTCGAGGAAATCCTCGCCATTCCCGCCGAGGAAGCGATCGACGCCAGCGCGAAGATGGGGATCGGGATCGATGACATCCTGGAAGCGATCGTGGCGCGGATTCCCGCCCCGGTGAAACCGAAGGACGAAGTCCTGCGGGCCCTGGTGTTCGACTCCGTGTTCGACGTTTACCGCGGCGTGGTCGGATACGTCCGGGTGGTTTCCGGCAAAATGGAACACGACCAGGCGATCAAGCTGATGCGGAACGACGCGCGCTACGACATCAAGGAAGTCGGCGTCTTCACCCCGAAGATGTATCCGCAGCCGCGGTTGAATGCCGGTGACGTCGGGTATTTCATCGCGAACATCAAATCGACCGCCGAGTTAAAGATCGGCGACACGGTCACGGACGCGCGCCATTCCGCGACCGAGCCGCTCCCGGGCTTCCAGGAAATTCATCCGATGGTGTTCAGCGGCATTTACCCGATCAACACGGCCGACTTCGAGCACTTGAAAACCGCGATCGGAAAATTGCGGCTCAACGATTCCGCCTTCGTGTATCAACCGGAGAGCTCAGTCGCGCTCGGCTTCGGATTTCGCTGTGGCTTCCTCGGTTTGCTCCACATGGAGATCATCCAGGAACGGCTTCGGCGCGAGTACGACATGGATATCATCGCGACGTCGCCGAGCGTCATTTACGAGATCCTCACCAGTCGCGGCGAGACGCTCCTCATCGATAACCCCGCGCATTTGCCGGACCCGAGCATCATCGATGAAATCCGCGAGCCGATCGTAAAAGCCTACGTCCTCTGCCCGAACGAGAACATCGGCGACATCCTCCAGTTGATCCTGGAGAAACGCGGCGTGACCGACCATACCGAGACGCTCGATACCCGCCGCGTCATGCTCCACTGCGAGCTGCCGTTGAACGAGATCCTGGTCGACTTCAACGACAAGATCAAAAGCATCACCCGCGGCTACGGTTCGATGGACTACGAGCACGCCGGGTATCGCGCCGCGAAACTGGTGAAGCTCGATCTGCTCGTGAATGGCGAGCCGGTCGACGCCTTTTCCACCATCGTCCATCGCGACCGCGCCGAAAGCCGCGGCCGGATGCTGGCCGCGAAATTAAAGGAAGTCATCCCGCGCCAGCTTTACCAGGTCGCGATCCAGGCGGCCATCGGCGGGAAAATAATTGCGCGCGAAAGTGTTTCCGCGCTGCGAAAAAACGTGACCGCGAAATGCTACGGCGGCGATATCACCCGGAAACGGAAACTGCTCGAGAAACAAAAAGAGGGGAAGAAACGGATGAAGAGCATCGGCAAGATCAACATCCCCCAGGAAGCCTTCATCGAAGTCCTCAAAGCGCAGTAAATTTCCCGTTGCCCCTACCGCGTCACCGCCGTTCTCGTGGGCCTCGGCGAACTTTGAGTTCGGACTTCGGAGCCTGCCGCGCTGAAATATTGGCTGCGATTCGCAGAGTTTCCCGGTAATTTAGAACGGATGGCTCCTCCAAACCCGGATATCCGTTGGAAGCAACGACTGAACAGTTTTGCAAAAGCGTTTCACCGGCTCGCCGCCGCCGCGGCACTCGCGCAGCAGCGCGAACTAACCGACCTGGAGGAACAAGGTTTGATTCAAGCCTTCGAATTTACTCACGAGCTCGCTTGGAAAACGTTGAAAGACTTCCTCGAATCGAAAGGAGCGCGCGACATCTACGGATCAAAAGATGCCACGCGAGAAGCGTACACCGCACGACTTATCGAGAATGGCGAAATTTGGATGGCAATGATCGCAAGCCGTAACCAGACAAGCCACAGCTATAATGAAGATCTCGCCGGTGAAATCAGGCAATCGATCCTTGCCTCCTATGTGCGTGAATTTGAGAAATTTCATTCGAAATTTAGAGAATTAGAACAACAACCGGCATGACGGCTACGCATGGCTTGAGCGAAGACACCGTGAGCCAGATCAGAGTGGTCCTCGCTCAATTTCCTGAAGTAAAAAAGGCCATACTTTTCGGCTCGCGCGCGAAGGCGACGCATAAGCCCGGTTCGGATATTGATCTGGCGTTGACCGGCGACCAGATAACCTGGCAGATCCTCGGAAGGATTGAGAGTGCTTTCGACGACCGTCTCCTCCCGTACAGTTTCAGCTTAATCATGTTGAGCGACCGCACCGACCCCGAGGTAGCCGCTCACATTCGCCGGGTCGGATTCGAGCTTTACGCCCGCGAACCCGCCCCCGCCAGAGCCTGACCTGGACTCTGCGCTACTCCCCAATCGCCAAACATCCTGCGCCAGGCCGTCGAATTCTTCGTGCTGGGCCGCAACTGCGTGAATGTCGTCGTCACGCCACCCAAGCCGGTGATTAGAAGGCCGGACTTCACGGCTTCGGCGAGCTGTTTCGCCGGGCCGCGGCCCCAATAGTGGAAGAAGATGATGCGCGGCTGTTCGTGCGTCATGTGGGAATGAATCGCGACAATGTTGATGTCCGCGGCGCGGAGCGCCTTCAGCACGCCTTGGAGTTCGTCTTCGGTTACGGCAAAATCGCCGTCTACGACCGCGTTGTCGTCCGAGCCGGCGAACGCAGCCCAGGTATTCACGCCCATGTCCTTGTCGACCTTGACGCCGTGCATGGTGGCGGGACGGCCAATGGTGAACTTCACCATCCCGTTGTTTTCCTCACCTTTCGTTCCGATGATGCCGTTCAACGGCTCGGCGGTGATTGAGCTTTTCTCGGGCAGGGCCCTGGCGCCGAAGGATTCTTTTGGCTGCGGACTGGCAGCGCGGATCGCTTTGATTTTGTCGTAGACCTTGCGCACATCGCCGGCCAGCTCATCCACCGTGCCCGCGCCTTCGATGTGCATGAAATAAACCTTCGGATGGTCGAAGAAAAAATGGTTGTGAAGCGCGGTAATGCTGAGGCCGTTCTCGAACGCGACGGACATGACCGGGTTGACCTCGTCCTCAAACAGAACCGTATCGCCCATCATCACCGCCTCGGTGTGAGCGCCTTTGGTGAACGCCGCCCACGTGCCGAGTCCCATGAAGGGCGGCATCTTCCAGCCGTCGACGGTGATGGGGATGTCGGCTCGCGGGAAGGTCACGCGATAAACGCCTTCTTTCTCGTTGAGCTTGCCTTTGAGGCCGGTCAGCTCATCGATGCGGGCGGTGTCAAAATCGGCAGCGGACGCGACCTGAATAGCCGCGACCGCCGCGACCAACCTAAGAAACAAGAGAATTCTCGGCATTGGTTTCATGCTTAAAAAGAGAACCGTGCCCGCGAAAATCAAATCATTGGAAATACATGTTTCGTAACGTTCTGGGGCGGCGTGCTTGCTTCGCTTCCTCTCACTTCGCTTCTGGCCTTCATATGGCTCTACGGTGAGACCGGCGATGCGACGCGCATCGCATCGCTCTCCTGGAGCAGCTTTGCTTGTCGTTGCCGCGAAATTAGGTTTCGCCGTCGAGGAGTTGGTTGGCGTCGGCCTGGGTCCATCTTTCTAACGGCACTCCGAGGGTGTATTGCGCGCGATCCGCCCAGTGTGAGGGACAGGTGACCGCGTCCTCGTGGATCTCGAGGTAGAACATCAAGTTGTCGCTGAGGTTGGATTCGCCACTGGGCGGCGGCGGAGGAGGGGGTGCGATGGCCACGCCGCCCTCGCCCTCGTCGCCGCCTGGACTGAGTGGTTCTTCGCGCTCGGGCTCCGTTTCGTCCGGCATCGGTGCGTCTTTTGCCAAATAGGCCAGCTCGACCGCCTCTTCGCCGCGCAAACGCAGCAAATGTTCCCGCCGGAGCACTTCGTAGCGTTCCTCCCGGTGCCGGCGCTCTTCGGCATTTTCTTCCAGCACGCTGTCGACCTCCAAATATTTGATCAGGTAGTCGCGGTCCGGTTCGTTGGCCTGTTCGTGCCGGGCCCTGATCTCTTTCATCTCCTCGCTCATGTCGCCGTGCGGCTCGACCACCAGGGTAACGTGCTGCGGGAACCGTGAACGCGCGGAGAACTGCCGCACGATCTCGACCAGCTCCACCAATCGAGGCGTGTCCTGGTAGCGCTTCACCTTCACAAAGGGCGTCTGGAACAGACCCCATCCGCAGCCGAGGAGCCGGTCGAACTTCGCCTGCATCGCGTCGCAAAAGACGCGCTCTTCCGCTTTTCGGAAAACCGCATCGCCATCGTAGAATGCCTCCCGCTCCGCGTGCAGTCTTCGGTCCCGGTCGGCAAAGAATTGAGTGGCATCTGTCTTCACCCGATAAAATTTCAATGGCGCGAGCGGACGCGGCGTTTCGGCAACGAAGTCGAGGGCTTCGGGAAGAAGGCCGGCATTGAGGGCAGCCACCTCCGTGCGCATCATCGCGCAACGCTCGAATTCCACCCGGCGCAATTGCGGACAGTCCGCCAGGGACGAGACATCGAGCGGCCATTCGCGAACGAATTTTATTTCGCGCAGAGACGCCATGCGCGTCAGCGGCCGAAGATCGAGAAACCGCTCGCCACACAAGGTCAGCCCGGTAATTTTGTTCATCGACGCTAATGGCGTCAGATCGCGAAACGGGCCCGCTATCTCCAGATTGACCACGCTTGGATAGCGTTCGATCCCTTCCAGGGAAGCTGCGGTTTCGATGGTCAGTTCCCGCGTTGCGGGCATGAGCGGCAACGCCTGCAAATTGCGGAGTGCCACGCGTTCGCTGGGCCAGTTTTTAAGGTGGACTACTCGCGCCGCTGGGAAAGGTTCCATTCCTTCCAGCGCCAGAACGTTGGTATTGAGCCGCATATCCAAAAGGGTCTTCCATGCCGAAATCGCTCGTAGGTCCGGCCACGGGTGCCGCAGCGCCAGATGCAACCGCTCGAGCACGGGCATGTCGCCGCATTCCGCCAGGCAAATCGGATGGTAGCCGTAAAGGTCGCCGTATTCGGCGATGGAAAGGTATTTCACCGCTTTGAGGCTGGATAACGGCGTGAAATCGGTCACGTCGCTGCTCTGCACGCTCAGGCTGTCGATTGCCGGGAAAAAACTCAGCGCCTCCAGATTGCGCAGGGGCCGATCTTCCCCATAAGCGCCGCTAAAGAGCTTTATCGTATCGCGCCGGCCAATAAGCTCCCGCAATTCGTCCGGGTGCAACGCCGGCCGATGGGCCGGATTGAGTTTGCGCTCGCGCGCCCGCTCCCGTCGTCCCGCGAAGCTATTGTCAACACGGTTGCAAGGCCATTTAATGGCCCTCACTCCTTCCAAAAGGATCTCGACGGTGAAAAGCTCGTCGTTGGTGCGAGCCGGATCGCTTACCCATTGCATGAAGTCCGGAGGGGGGGGCACGGCTCAGAGAATACCTGAATCGATGCAGCGTCGCCAAGAGCGATAACCGCGGAGTCGAATACCGCGCCTCCGACAAAGCTGTTTTGCAAAGCGGGTGGAGCGGCTACCTTCCGCGGGTGTTCACGAGGAAATACGTCAAACACGGGCAGCTCATGATCCGTCATGCGGAGAAATTGTTGCGCTATCGGCGTGACGTCATGACCGAGGGGACGATGAGCGATTTCCGGGTTCAGATCGACGCGTTGCGCCAGAGTCTGAAGGAACGCAACGAGGCGAAGGCCAAGGAAGATACCGATCGGCTCCACGACCTGTATGTGAAGCATCTGCCGGCGCCGAAGGATGCTTCGTGGCGGGAAAACGTGGAAGTGATTCTCGTCGCCGTTGTCGTGGCGGTCGGCGTCCGCTCTTATTTTCTGCAGCCCTTCAAAATCCCGACCGGCTCCATGCAGCCGACCTTGAACGGGATCATCGGCCATCGGGCGTTCGTCGGGAGCCAGGCGGAAATCCCGATCGATCAGCAGCCGGGTTATGAGAAGCGGGCCGACGGTTGGTATTGGAAGAGTTATCCGGCTGACGGCGAGAAGCCAAACATCCTGCGCCAGGCCATCGAGTTCTTCGTGCTGGGCCGCAACTACGTGAACGTCGTCGCCACACAGGACGACATGATCGTTCAAATTAACCCGAAGAAATTCGGATTCTTCTTCACCTTCTCGGAGATCGTCGGCCAAAAGGGGAGTTATCTGGTTTACGCGCCGCCCGACACGTTACGCCAGGATTTCAAGGTGTTGCCCGGGGCGCACTACAAGAAGGGCGACGTCATCGCGCGCGGAGCGGTGGATACCGGCGACCAGGTTTTCGTCGACAAGTTTAGTTACAATTTCATCCGGCCGCGGGGCGGGGACGTCTTCGTTTTCCGGACCGACAACATTGCCGGGATTCCGGGCGATCCCGAGACCGGCGAGCATTCCTTTTATATTAAACGTCTCGCGGGCGTCCCGGGAAACACCCTGAGGATCGAGCCGCCGCTTCTCTATGTGGACGGCAAGATTGCCGAAGGCTTCGGGTTCGGGCGGGTGATGTCGGCCAAGCCGCCCTATCACGGGTATGCGGCCGGGCGCGATTACCTGGGCGACGCCACGAGGACGTTCACGGTGCCGCCGCACAGCTACTTCGCGATGGGCGACAACAGCGAGCACAGTTACGACAGCCGCTGGTGGGGTCCCGTGCCGGAACCGAACCTCGTCGGGCGCGGGCTCTTCGTTTACTGGCCCTTCACCTGGCACTGGGGAATCATTCGTTAGGCCAGGCCGATGCTTTCGAGCATTCCGCGCGTCTACCCGCTGCTCGGACTGGTTGTCGGGTATCTCATCGTTCTCTTCTTTAACCCGATCCGGCTGGCGTTGCGGGACGGGTTGCGCTGCATCCTGCGTTTCAAGCGCATCTGGCTTACGTTCGTGCTCCTCGGCTTCGCCTATTCGGTTTTCCAATTCGCCACCTTCACTCCGTTGCACGGGCTGGCGGACCTCGATTTCAGCCAGGTCGCGGCGCCGGGGAGCTGGGAATGGCCGGCCTTCGTGGAGATCTGGCGCGAAGTGCCGTTGCCCGCGCTCGAGGGCGTCGCCGGGATTTTCGATAATGCCACCACAACCTACCCGCTTTCCGTTATTGCCGCGCTGCTCTTGCTCATCAACTGGCGGGGCCTTCACGGCGCGCTGGTCCGGGCGTTGAGCAAACGTTACCGCGCCTGGGGTTACCTCATCTACTTCGTCGTGCTGATTGGCGCCCTCGCGGCGCTGGCGAAGCCGATCGCCTTCTGGCAGTTGCCGGTGTGGGGCGCGGGCGAGCCGGCGGCGCGCTGGCTCAGGATTTCCGCAACCGTCGACGCCGTCGCGTTTATTTTCGAATACCTGTGCGGCGTTTACCTCCAGGTTTACCTGATCACGGTCTGCCTCGCCTGGATCAAGGGCCTCAGTTTCGGCGAACAGGATCTGGTCGGTTTTGCCATGCGGCGTTTCAGTTACGTTCTCGAATGGGCGGGGATCGTCGTGATCGTCGGCACGCTCATCGTGCGGGTGCCGTTGCTCCTCGCGTATTTCATGAACGTGCCCGACGTCCTCGACTATTTGCCGGGCGAGCGCTTCATCATGTCCGCGCTCATCATCACTTTCTGCTCCATGCAGGTCTCGCTCGTCCTTCACAACGAGACGCTCCACGCCGCTTTCCACGCCCATAAGGAATTTGTCCGGACCAACCTCTTCCGGCTCGGCTGGTTCCTGCTCATCGCGGCCATTCATTATTTTTTCCTGATTACCGGCGACGCGATCGTGCGCGGGGCCATTGGCGATCGCGCCGTGGGAATGATCGCGTGGAAACTGATTTACGTTTGTCTGCGCGGGTTGGTGACGGGCTGGCTGCTCGCGTCCTGGGTTTGCCTTTTCCGGCAATGCGAGACGCGCCGGGCCAGCCAGGAGACATGGATCCAATCCGAGATCCAATATTGAGCCGTGAACGCCGCCAAAATCACGCGCGACAGCAAATCGAATCTGGCCCTGGCTTTCGTCGCGCTCGGGCGGGAACGGCGCGATGACATCACGATCTTCTACGCGTTCTGTCGCGTGATCGACGACATTGCGGACTCGGCCGAGGCGAGCGCGGAACAAAAAGCCGGCGAACTGCGGGCCTGGCGGAAATGGATTCGCGAATTGACTCCCGGCGAACCCGACCTCGCCCGCGACCTGCGCGGTCTCTACGCGAAGTATGCCATCACGCCGCCGATGCTGGACGAAATCATCGATGGCGTGGAAATGGATCTCGGCCGTGTCCGTTACCAGACGTTCGAAGATCTGCGGCTGTATTGCTATCGCGTGGCCAGCGCCGTCGGCCTGGTGAGCATCGAGATTTTCGGGTATCGCAACCCGGCCTGTCGCGATTACGCCATCGAACTGGGATTGGCGTTGCAGACGACCAATATCATCCGCGACGTGGACAAAGACCTGAAGACCGGCCGCATTTATCTCCCACAGGAAGACTTCGCGCGGTTCGGCTATTCCGAAGGCGATTTGCGCGCTCGCCAATACAACGACGATTTCGTCGAGCTGATGGAATTCCAGGCCCGGCGCGCCGAAGAATTTTTCGCGCGGGCGGCCGCCCTGCTCCCGCGAGAAGATCGCCGCTCGATGGTCGCCGCGGAAATCATGGCGTCGGTCTATCACGCCTTGCTGCGCCGGATGAAAACCGACCGGTTTCGCGTTTTCGATAAAGAATACAGGCTCAGCAAGATCGAAAAAGGGGGCCGGGTCGCGGGCCAACTTCTTCGACTTTGCTTGAATGCGGGCCGCTGACGAGCCGTCAGAATTACCGACATGAAGAAGAATTTGTTGCTGATCCTGGCTATTGCGTTGTTCGTTGCCGTGGCGTTCAGCTCGTGTGAAACAGCGACTGGCCAAGGCGCGGGCTGGGGCGCGGCAACCGGAGCGGTGCTTGGCGGTCTCACCTCACACCACTCGGCCGAAGGCGCCGCCATCGGAGCGCTGATCGGCGCCAATACCGGCGCGATCATTGGTGCGTCGATCGACGAAGCGAACGCGGTTCGTTACGGTCCTCGGCCCCGCGGCGGTTTCCCCTTCGCGCGTCCCACCGAGCGCCCGGGTTTTTACATCAGTCCTTATCCGCCGCACCGGGTTTATAATTTGCGCCATGTTCCGCCGGGAGGACTCGTCGAGGACGAGTTCGGCGGCGGTTATTTTCGCAAGCCGTAACGAAATCCGGGCGGGGCGAGATTCCGTCGAGCCGCTGGGTTTGGCATGTTTCTCGGGCCGGCTCGACTGAGTCTCGCCCTACCTGCGCAGCCGATCGACGATCGCTTGCGCTTCGTCGGTCATCCGGAGCAGCTCGGGCCAGGGGCGGTGGTAATTTTCGCCGGGCAGCTTCCGGGTTGCGTCGAATCCCATGTGCGATCCGATGTTCTGGGACGAGGGCGCGTGGTCGAGCGAGTCGCTCGGGTTGCGGATGATCGTGCTGTCGCGTTCCGGATCGGTGTTCGCGCACAGGCGGAACAGGACTTCGCTCGTGTTGTGCACGTCGCAATCTTCATCCACCACGATGATGTATTTGCTGAACATCATCTGCCCCATGCCCCAGAGCCCGTGCATCACCTTGAAGGCCTGATACGGATATTGTTTCCGGATGCTGACGAAGACGAGATTGTGAAAGACGCCCTCGGGCGGCAGCGTCATGTCGACCAGCTCCGGGAAATTCATTTTGAACACCGGCAGGAAAATTCGGACGCTGGCGTCGCCCATGTAAAAATCTTCCATCGGCGGGATGCCGACGATGGTCGTGGGATAGACCGCGTCGCGCCGATGGGTGATCGCGGTCAAATGAAAGACCGGATAATCCTCGACCGCCGTGTAGAAACCGGTGTGATCCCCGAACGGTCCTTCCGGCCGCATCTCGCCGGGCTGGACGTAGCCCTCGAGGACGAAGTCCACGTCGGAAGGCACTTCCAGGTCGATCGTCTTGCAAGGCACCAGCTCGACCGATTTTTTGCGAATGAATCCGGCAAAAAGAATTTCGTCGAGCCCGTCCGGCAACGGCGCCGTAGCCGCGAACGTGTAGGCGGGATCGCCCCCGATGCAGACCGCCACGGGCATCCGTTCGCCGCGCTCGTAGTAGGTCTTTCCATGGCGCGCCCCGACCTTGTGCACCTGCCAATGCATTCCAGTCGTCAGGTCGTCGTAAATTTGCATCCGATACATGCCGACATTCCGCGCGCCTGTTTCCGGGTCGCGCGTGTGCACGTTCGGCAGGGTAATGAATCGCCCGCCATCCTTCGGCCAGCATTTCAGAATTGGGAGATCGCGGAGGGAGAATTGTTGAGAGTTGGTGGTTGAGAGTTGAGAGCCGTCGTCGAAACGATGGACGACTTCCTGGCAGGCGCCTTCTTTCGCGTGCTTCGGACGGGCGTGCAGTAAGTTCAGTCCTTGTTTGAGGAGGCTCCAGCCTTCGCGCAGATCGGTCGGCGGCTTCGCTTTCAGGATTAGCTGAATTTCCTGGGCGAGGTCTTCGACGTTGTCGAGTTTCAACGCCAGCGCCATCCGTTTGCGCGATCCCATCGTGTTGATCGCGACGGGAAACTGCGACGGCTCCCCGTCGATCGTCGGCTTCTCGAAAAGCAGCGCCTTTCCGCCGCCGGGCGATTTCATCTCGCGGTTCGCCCATTCGCTGATGATCAGGTCGGTCTCGACCGGCTCCGAAACGCGCGTTAGCTCACCCGCGTGGTCCAGCGCTTCGACAAATTGGCGGAAGGAGCGGTAAGCCATCGAGGAAAGATGCCGTTGCCGCCGATGAACAACAAGCCCGGCCGCGCTTCCGCGCTTAGTAGCGCGGCTGCGTCAGGACCTGGATCGAAACCACGCGGCCGTTCTGGAAGGTTACCGTCTTCGACGGGTAAGCGACGCGTGGCGGGATGTAGGAATAGAAAAATGGATCGTAGAACGGATCCCCGATGATCGCGAAACGGTGTCCGCCGTGGCGATGGAAAATCACGTGGCCGCCGTAGTAGCCGCCGTAACCGAACGGCCCATACGGATAGGCGTAGGGCGAGTTCGCGTAGTAGTAGTCGTTATAAATCCACGTCTCGACCGGCTTCCCGCGCGCGACGCCGGTGGCTTTTTGGTCAGGCGTCCCCCAGGCGAGCCAGACCGCGTCCTGCGACATGCCTTCGCGAATCTTCCCGGCCTTCGCCAATTCCTGGTCGCGTGGCCCGAGGGTTTGGAAAATTTCCGGATGATCGGAGATTCGCTGTTCGGGAGTGGCGCACCCGACAAGAAACAACGCGCTGGCGGCAAGGCTGAGAGTCAACGTCCGCAGAGAAATTTGACGCTTCATGTTTAAAATCATACGGCGAGGATAGTTGGAGTCAATGAGAGCACCTTGATTCAACCCGGTCTAAAAAGTAACGTTGCGCTGCAAATGGAAGATCGATTCGGCCACCGTATTTCGTATCTGCGCGTTTCGATCACCGACCGCTGCAATGAGCGGTGCACGTATTGCATGCCGCACGAATTGCAGGAGTGGCTCGCCCGCGAAGACGTGCTGACCTATGAGGAAACGCTGCGGCTGATTCGGATCGCGGCGGAACTCGGCGTCTCCAAAGTGCGAATCACCGGCGGCGAACCGCTCACCCGGCGCGACGTGCTCGGTTTCATGGAACGCCTGCCGTCGATCCCGGGGATCAACGATATCGGCATTTCAACGAATGGGACGCTGCTCGCGCGCACGGCCGCGGCCGGCGGACCCGTCGCGCAGGCCCTGCGCGCGGCGAACGTCAACTCGGTCAACATCTCGCTCGACACGCTCGATCGTGAGGCGTACGCGGCGACGACCGGCCGCGATTTTCTCCCGCAAGTCCTGGCCGGGATCGAGGCCGCTGTCGCCGCGCAGTTTCCGCTCATCAAACTCAACTGCGTTCTGATGCGGGGACGGAATGACGACCAGCTCATTCCGCTGGTGGAATTCGCCGCGGAGCGCGGCCTCCTCCTGCGCTTCATCGAGCTGATGCCCGTGAGCCACAGTGAGGTGCTCGACGAGACGAATTTCCTGCCCATTGCCGAGGCGCGGCGCAATCTCGAAACGCATTTCGGGGCGCTCATCCCCGAGCCGGGGTTTCGAACCAATGGCCCTTCGGTCTATTACAAAATTCCCGGGCGCGATCAGCGGGTTGGTTTCATCGGCGCGATGACGAACCTCCATTTTTGCGAGAGCTGCAACAAACTGCGGCTCACCTGCGACGGGAAACTGCGGCCGTGCCTCGGCAGTTATCTCGAGTTCGATATCCTGAAAGTGATGCGCGTCGGCGCGACCGACGAGGAGCTGCGTCGATTTTTCCTGGATGTCGTCGAACGCAAACCGGAACAGCACGATTTCCGGACGAACTATCAGCCGGGCCGAATGATGGTCGCGATCGGCGGGTGAAACGCCTGACTCATATCGCGGCCGACGGCCGGGCCCAGATGGTGGATGTGTCGGCCAAACCGCTCAGCTCGCGCGTTGCCGTGGCCGAAGGCCGGATCGCACTGGGACGAGAAACCGTTGCGTTGATCCGAAAAAACGAAATCGCCAAGGGCGACGTGATTGCGACCGCGCGCCTGGCCGGGATCCAGGCCGCGAAACGAACCGCTCACCTGATTCCGCTTTGCCACACCATTCCGCTGAGCGAAGTGAAGATCGATATCGGATTGGAAAAGAACGGCGCGACCCTTACGTGCACGGCGCGGACGGTGGCGCAGACCGGCGTTGAGATGGAAGCGTTGTCCGGCGTTTCGATCGCGCTCCTCACGATCTACGACATGTGTAAGGCGGTCGATAAACAGATGGTGATCGGTGACGTGCGACTCGTGGAGAAGACGAAGCAACCTGTAGCGGCGGTCTATGACCGCCGATCTAAAAACAAACGGCGGTCATAGAC
>DASZDT010000029.1:0-159008 GCA_035941675.1 Chthoniobacterales bacterium | reverse complement strand
CGTGACCTGTTAGGTCGCGATCTCACAACTCATTCCCTGCCACCAGCAGAACCGATGACAGGAGAATGAATCGTCAGATTCTTAGTTATATGGCGACCAGAACGTGTTGTCGGTCACGTCCGACAAATCAGACTTGGTCTGAGTCGGCACTTTGGGAAGGGAGTCGACTGTCTGGGCAACGTAATCGCGGCCCAGAATATCTTTACCCGTGGCGTAAAGGTTCGTGCCTTTCTTCAGGTAGTTTGTCCAATCCTGCGTATTCACAGCGTTACCACTGGACTTGTTGTTCTCGATCGCATACTGGTCGACCGCGGAGTCGATCAGACGCAGATCGTTGATGATGCGGCTTGCTTGGGAACGCTTACGAGCGCGGAGGAATCCGGGCACCGCAATCGCCGCCAGCAGAGCGATGATCGCCACTACGATCATGATTTCCACGAGGGTGAAACCCCCGCGGCGTTTGTTGAGTTTGTTTAACATGCTGTTTGCTTTCTTTTTATCTCTTGTTTGTTTGACTGCGATCCACGATACCGACCGCGGATGTGTGGCGAATTAAAGCAGCGTTAATGCCAAGGGGGCCGCTTTCTAGGGCAGTCATGCCCGGGTGGACGCGGCTGGCGCGGGGGTTCCGAGCGTGACCGGTTCGACCCGCCGCTCGTCGATTCTCCAGAGGTTTTGGCCCGATTCCCTGGGCGCTGGCCATTACGTTTTCGCAGCCGTTTTTCTCGTCCGGCTCATCGTCCTTATCCGCCTCGCTTCCTCGCCCCTGCTGCTTCCCGGCGGCAGTGACATGCTGTTCTATGACAACTGGGCCAAACAGATCCTCCACGGCCATTGGACTGATCACCAAGCCTTCTACGGACTGCCGCTCTATCCGTATGTGGTTGCGCTGCTGTATCGCCTGTTCGGCTACAGCCCGTTCGTGCCAGGTTTTTTCCAGGCGATGTGCGATGCCGGCACCGCCGTCCTCATTTACAAAATTGCCAGACGAGCGGCAGACCCCGTCCCGCGACCGGCGGCCCCCGTTCCGCTCGTAGTGGGGCTCCTTGCAGCCGCGGGATGGTGCCTCTTCGTTCCTGCCCAAGCCTATTCCGCCGTCCTGATGCCAGCCAGTGCCGGAGTTTTTGTCTTTTGGCTCGTGGTTTGGCAGATAATTCGAAGTGACGCGCCTCTTTCCGCTCGACGCTGCCTCTTCGTCGGTCTGTTAACCGGCATCGCCGCGATGGCTGTCGCCAGCGTGCTGTTCCTGGTTGTGCTGCTCGGGTTGGCCATCTTCCTTCGGCGCCATAGCGCCCCGGCGAAAGCGCTTGGCCTGATCCTCCTCGGCGTCGTCCTCGGGACGTCCCCTTGCTGGCTGCACAATCTCGTTGTGGCCCGTGACCGGGTGTTCCTTTCCGCTCACGGCGGCATCAATTTGTGGCTCGGTAACAATCCGGAAGCCACCGGGTATCCGAGCTTTCCCGGCCTCCACGCGGGCCAATCGGACCTGCTGCGCGAGTCCATCGAAATAGCGGAGGCGGCTGCGGGCAGAAACCTCAAACGCTCCGAGGTCTCCCAATATTGGTCGGGGAAAGCCAGGAACTACATCGTTACGGATCCCGCCGGCTGGGTGCGACTTCTTGCCCGAAAAGCCGGAAATTTCTGGAATGCTTTTGAATATGACGACGTCGGCGTGATCGGGAATCTGCGCGAGCATCGTATCCTGCTGCCCGGACTGCACTTTGGTCTCGTCGCGGCGCTTGGGCTGGCGGGGCTGATCTTCTCGTGGCGCCGTTATCCCGCGGCGCGATGGATTGCGGCTGTCATCGCCCTGCAAATGACGGCACTTCTGCCGGTGTTCGTTACAGAGCGATACCGGCTCCCGGTTGTCCCGGGGCTGCTAATCCTTGCGGCGCTGGGGTTGGCGCGTTTGTGGGAAAACGCCGCGCTCGGTTTGTATCGTAACGTTGCTGTTCAGGTCGCGGTTGTCGGTGCGAGCGCGCTTTTTGTGTCCGTCCCGCGGAACGATCCGGCCCTGTGGGCGCTCGATGCCTATAACACCGGCCGCCTCGCCCTTGAATTAAACGATTTGCCGCGGGCCGACCGCGAATTGCAGCGCGCGTATGACCTGGCACCGGGCAACGCCGAAACGAACTTCGCTCTTGGCAATCTTCGTCATGCCGAAGGAAATCCAAACGCGGCGAAAAGATTCTACGAGGCAGCCCTGAAAGCCGACCCGAAACACAAGGGCGCGCTCAACAATCTCGGGGTCGTCGCCCTGGACGAAAAAGCGCCGGCAGTCGCAGCCGAATATTTCCGGCGCTCGCTCTCCTTGCAGCCGCAGAACGCCAAAACAGAGTATCTCTTGGCGCAAGCCTTGATTGCCCTCGGCGATCGTGCCGGCGCCGAGGCTGCTCTTTCTCGCGCGCTGAAGCTCGCGCCTGACCAGCGGGAATTTCTCGCGCTCCGCGATCGCTTTCGTGAAACCAAGCCGTAGCGCGTCATGGCCGGCATTCTGCTAAGCCCGGGTGGATGGTCACGGAAGCACCGGCCCCATCTTTTCACGTCGCCAAGGCGGCGGTAAATCGTCCGATGCGAACGCGGCCGACCCTGTTAGTCATCGCGGCCAGCGCAGTCGCACTGCTCGTTTCAGGGCCGCATCTGTTTCAATCGCTCCGCGCCGCGCACGACCTTCAGGTAGAAATCGAAGTCGTCAGCCCAGTTTCGTTTCACGAGGAAATTCCGCGCGCGGCTCATTTGCTGATGCAGGGGCCCGATGGCACTTTCGACGATCTTGAGGCGCGCTCCTACGCGTCGGCGTTTCTTGATCGGCGCAGCACGTTCCGATTTCATTCGGTTCCGCCTGGAGCCTCCCAATTTCGTTTCGCGCCCGCGGTAGGCGACGCTGTCGTCGCGATTCGCAGCATTGCGCTCCGGGTGGGCGACAGCAAAAGCGTCACCCCGATTCCGCTCGAAAGCGTCGAACCGATTCAGCAGGTGGAGATTTTCAAGCGCACAAATGACGGCGTCTTTCTGAAAACGAGCCGGGGCCCGCGATCGCCGCTTGTTCGCTTCGCTTCCGCGGGGCCCGTTCAACCCCAGACCGAGAGCGACGCCCGTTTGTACATCGAGGCGGCCGCGCTCTTCCTCGCCATCGCTGGAATTATCCTCTTAGCGATCAAGGCTCGCCCACGACTCTACGCCTTCTCCTTGAGAACAGCTCTTCCGTTCGTCCTCGCCGCCGGCTTGATCCTGGCGATGGCGCTCCTGAGCCGTTTCAACGCGCACCCGGACGAATATCTTCACTTCGAAACCGCACGATACTTCGTGGCTCATCTGTTGCCGCCCGCTTTGGACGATCCTGCGGCCGCGCCGAGTTTCGGTCACTACGGCGTCTCCTACCTGCAAGACCTCGACGCATCGTATATCCTGATGGGCAAATTCATGGCGGCCCTAGCTTGGCTGGGCACGCCGGAAATTGCAGCGCGCCTTTTCAATGTCCTGATTTTCGTCGCAGCCGCGGCCTACGCGCTGGCGCGGTTGGGCAAGTCGCTTGCCCCGGCGGTTCTACTCATCTCACCGCAGATCTGGTACGTCTTTTCTTATGTGAACGGCGACGCCTGGGCGCTGGCGGTCGCGCTGGTCGCGGTCGTGCAACTGGCGGCTGAAGACAGCCATCTCAATCTCTACCTGCGTGGCAGGGACTGGCGCACCGCGGCTGGCGGAGGTTTGCTTTTTGCCGGGTTGCTCGCGCTCCTTCTCATGGCGAAGCGCAACTATTACCTGTTCCTGCCGTTCATCGGCCTCGTCGCAGTCTGGAAGATCTTTGTTTGGGAACGGAGCGTCCCGAGACTTCTGCTCGCCGCCAAATGGGGCGCGATCGTCCTCGCTGCGCTCCTCCTTTACCTTCCTGTTCGCGCAGCTCACGCCGCGATCAATCGCTTCGAGTTGCCGCGTCTTCGCACCGAGCAGGCGGAAAAGTTTGCCGCTCCCGGCTTTCGCCCCTCAGACATCGCGGCCGGGAAAGGTGCGCGCCGGATGGCCTTGCGCGCGCAAGGCGTTCCGTTTGCCCAGCTCTTGGGCGAGTACGGCTGGGCGAAGAGCAGCTTCGAGAGTTTCTGCGGGGTCTATCACTGGATGAGTTTGCGTAGCCCCGACGCGTATTACCTCGTCATGGGCGCCCTCTACACCGCGCTCCTCAGCGCAATCGCGCTGGCCTTCCGCAAACTGCCGCGGCTCGAAGTCCTTTTTGGAACTGCCGTTCTCGTTGCCATGGCGACGGTCATCCTCCTGTCCGCCTATCATTCCTGGACGGCCGACTTCCAGCCGCAAGGCCGCTACCTTTTCCCTATCCTGCCGATGCTCGGCTTCGTCCTCTATCGCTACCGTGAAACGCTGCCGAGGCGGGCATTGCTCCTGCTTTTCACAGGATTGTTCGCGGCTTCGGTGTTCTCCTTTGTTGTCGCCGGGTTGCGAGCCATCCCACAATGAATCGCAATTCTCCTGGCAAAGTCGACATCTCCATTGTTGTTCCGCTCTTTAACGAGAGCCGCAACCTTCCACCATTGCTGCAGGCGCTGGATAACGCCCTGACTGCTCTCGCTAAAACCTACGAGGTCATCCTCGTGAACGACGGGAGCTCGGATGCGACCGCGGATTGCCTCGACGCCATCGGCGACGAGCGGGTCCGGGTCGTCCATTTCCGGCGAAACTTCGGCCAGACCGCCGCCCTGATGGCGGGCTTTAACATTTCCCACGGCGCGATCATCGTCGCGATGGACGGGGACATGCAGAACGATCCGGCCGACATCGCGAAGCTGATCGCCAAACTCGAGGAAGGTTACGACGTCGTTTCGGGCTGGCGGGCCAACCGCCAGGACGCGGCGCTCCGCCGCAATTTCCCGAGCAAAGTCGCGAACTGGTTGATCTCGACCTTGTCCGGCGTTCATCTGCACGACTACGGTTGCACCTTGAAGGCCTATCGGCGGGAAGCCCTGCGCGATGTGAAGCTTTACGGCGAAATGCATCGCTTCATTCCGATCTATGCGGCGTGGAATGGCGGCCGCGTGACTGAGATTCCTGTCACTCATCATCCGCGTCTTCACGGCAAGTCGAATTACGGCCTCGAACGTCTGGTTAAAGTCGTCCTCGACCTGATGGTTCTCGGTTTCCTCTACCGGTTCCTGCAAAAGCCGATGTACCTGTTTGGCTCCGTCGGACTGGTCAGCTACGCGATCAGCGGGGCGGCCGGCCTGGCTTCGGTTTACTTCAAATTTTTTGGCGGCAAGAGCTTCATCGAGACGCCGCTTCCGACGATGTTCGCCATCACGTTCATCACCGGTTGCATGTGCTTTCTCATGGGCTTGCTGGCGGAGCTGATCACGCGTACCTATCACGAGTCGCAGGACAAGATGACCTATCTCATCGCCCGTACTCGGAACGTCGCGCCTTCAACCCGCCGTTCCCGACCGAAACTTCAAGAGCGCGCATAGATGTGCGGCATCGCGGGTTTCGTTGGGAGCGGGAATCGCGAAATCCTCCGCCGCATGACCGGCACGCTTGTGCACCGCGGCCCGGATGACTGCGGTTACTGGGATGACGGCACGACCTTCCTCGGGTTTCGCCGGCTCTCGATTGTCGATTTGGAAGGCGGGCACCAGCCGATGTCCACGGTCGATGGGAAGCTCACTCTTATCTTCAACGGCGAGATCTACAATCACGTCGAACTCCGCGCGGAGCTGAAGGCGCGCGGGCACATTTTCCAGACGGACCATTCCGACAGCGAAGTGCTTCTGCACGGTTACCGCGAATGGGGCGCCGCTCTTCCGACCAGGCTCAATGGCATGTGGGCGTTTGCGATCTACGACCCGGCGAACGCAACGCTTTTCTGCAGCCGCGATCGCTTCAGCAAGAAACCTTTTTATTACGCCGCCACGTCCCGCAGCTTCGTCTTCGGATCGGAACTGACCACGGTAGCCGAGCATCCCGAGGTGAACCGAAATATTTCGCCGCGCGCCCTCCGAAAATATTTTGCCTACGGCTACATCCCCGCGCCGCTCTCGATGTATGAAGGCGTCCACAAGCTGCCGGGCGGCTGTTCGCTCCGTCTCGACACGCGGACGTTGCAATTGCGGATCGAACGTTACTGGGAGCTGAAGCTCGAACCGTTCGAAACGATCCCCGCGAATCCGGAGGAAGAATGGGGCGGCCGCATTCGCGAATTGCTGGATCGCGCCGTGCAACGCCGTCTCATGGCGGACGTGCCGCTTGGCGTGTTCCTCAGCGGCGGCATTGATTCGTCCGCCGTGACAGCGTTTGCCTCGCGGCATCTGCCGGCCGGACAGCTCAAGACATTCAGCATCGGTTTCGACGAAAAGAGCTTCGATGAATCCGACTACGCCCGGCGCGTCGCCACGCTCTTCGCGACGGATCACCACACCGAGATGCTTTCGCTGGACCGCGCCCACGGTCTTCTCGATGAATGCCTGGCGCGCCTCGACGAACCGCTGGGCGACAGCTCTCTCCTGCCAACTTATCTGCTCAACGGTTTCACCCGCCGCTACGTTACCGTCGCGCTGGGCGGCGACGGCGGCGACGAGCTCTTCGCCGGCTACGATCCGTTTAAGGCGCTCGGCCGCGCGAAGGTTTATCAGGCGCTTTGCCCGCGACCGTTGCACGCCGGCATCCGCGCGCTCTTCGAGCGTCTCCCGGTTTCGCATGCAAACATGAGCCTCGATTTCAAGATCAAGCGGACCTTGCGCGGGCTCAGTTACAAACCGGAAGTGTGGCTGCCTTCCTGGATGGGCCCGCTCGATTCCAGCGAAATCGCCGAGCTCTTCCAGGAGCCTATCGCGCTCGAGGATCTGTATTCGGAAGCGATTGAGCAGTGGGAACGCTGCCCGCAAACGAACCTGATCGACAAGACGCTCCAGTTTTACACGAACCTTTATTTGCAGGATGACATCATGGTGAAGACCGACCGCGCCAGCATGATGCACAGCCTCGAAGTGCGCGCTCCGTTCCTCGACATCGAGCTGGTCGATTTCGTGCGGCGAATTCCGGCCGACTACAAACTGCGCCACGGCACCACGAAATACATTCTCAAGAAGGCGCTCGAGCCCGTTCTGCCGCACGACGTGCTTTACCGTCCGAAAAAAGGGTTCGGCTCGCCCATCGGGGCGTGGTTCAAGAACGGCACGCTGCCCTCCGGCGACATGGTCTCCGTCGGTTCGAGTGCGAGCTTTATCCGCGAAAGGGCGGCCGCGCATCGCGCCGGCAAGTCCGATGAGCGCGCCTTGCTTTGGAACGCGTACGTTCTAAACCAGTGGGCGAACCACCACGGCGCGACCGCGACGCCTTTGGCAGCATGAGCGTCGATACCGCCACGGCCGAGGCCTTCGCCACCTCCTGGAACAATCTCCCCGGCGGCTCGGTTTATACCCGCGCGCAATTCGCAGATTGGTTTGCGCCTCTCACTGAAGAAGACGTGCACGGCAAGAGCGTGCTCGAGCTCGGCTGCGGAAACGGCAGCCTGCTTGTTCACATGGCGGCATGGAATCCCGCCCGGCTTGTCGGCGTCGATCTCGGCTCGTCGGTTTCTTCCGCGCGCCAAAACATGAAGGCCTCCGGCTTTGCCGACTACGAGATCGTCAAAGGCGACCTGACCACGTTCCAGAGCGACGGGTTCGACGTCGTTTACTCGATCGGCGTTCTGCATCACTTGAAGGAGCCCGCGAAAGGTTTCGCCAGCGTGATTGCGAACACGAAACCCGGCGGACGATTCCACTGCTGGGTCTACGCGCACGAAGGCAACGCGGTCGTCCGTTACTTTGTCGATCCGATCCGCAAGATCGCGTCCCGGCTCCCTTGGTGGGTCACCAAATACCTCGTCGCGACGCCGCTCGTCGTCCCTTACTATTTCTATGCGAAATTCCTGCGCGCTCTTCGCGACGTGCCTTTCCTGAAAAAAGCGCCGCTCCACGCTTACAGCCTTTGGATCGCCGAAAGAGATTTTCTGTTCTTTCGCCATGTCGCCTTCGATCAGCTCGTCACCCCGCAGACCGTCTACCTCGACCGGCCAACCATCGAGGCGTGGCTCAAACATCCCGCCGTCGATCCCGACAGCACCTACATCGTTTTCCGCAACGCCAATTCCTGGAAATTCGGCGGACGCATCGGATGAAATTTCTCCTCATCAACTACGAGTATCCGCCGATCGGAGCCGGCGCCGCGACCGCCACCCAGGCGATCGCCCGCAACCTGGTGAAGCTCGGGCATGCCGTGACCGTGCTCACCGCCCGCCACGGTGACCTTCCGGCCGTGCGGGTTGAGGAGGGCGTCACTGTCCGCCGCATCAAGTGCCTGCGCCGTCGTCCTGATCGCTGCACGATTACGGAGATGACGAGCTTCGTTTTCGCCGCGCTGCTTTCGCTCGTCTTTGTCGTTCCAAAGATTCGCCCCACCGCGGCCATCGCTTTCTTCTCGATCCCGTGCGGCCCGATCGCGTTACTGGCGAAGGCGCTCTTTCGGATTCCCTACGTCGTGTCGCTTCGCGGCGGAGACGTGCCCGGGCTCGTTCCGGAGATCGAGCATACCCATCGTTTTCTGCAACGAATCCGTCGCGCTTCGCTCAATCGCGCCGTGGCCGTCATCGCCAACTCAGACGGACTCCGCGACCTTTCGGTCGCGACCGACCCGCGGCCGGTCGAAGTCATTCCAAACGGAGTCGATGCCGAATTCTTTTCGCCTGGAGAATCCGGGCCCGGCGCCGCGCCCGACCGTTTTCGGGTTCTTTTCGTGGGACGTTTTCAGTCACAGAAAAATCTGCCTGTGCTGCTGAATGAGTTCGCGCGGCTGCGCGAGCAATGCGCCAGGCCAGTCGAACTCCATTTAGTGGGCGACGGCCCGCTGCTTCCGATATTGAAGCAGCAAGCGGCCCGATTGAAACTCAACGGCGAAGTGAAGTGGCACGGATGGTTGCCGCGAGCGGAGCTGCGCGACGTTCTGCAATCGTGTGATTGTTTCGTCAATCCTTCACTCTACGAAGGAATGCCGAACGCGGTCCTCGAAGCCATGGCCTGCGCCAAGCCGGTTGTCGCGAGTCGCGTCGCCGGCAATGACGCGGTCGTGCAACATGGCTCGACCGGCTTTCTCTTCCCACTCGACGATCCATCCGCCCTAAGCAACTCGTTAGGCCAGCTAGCGAACGATCCTGCGCGAGCGGCGGAGATGGGACGGAAAGGCCGCGAACTCGTGGAACGCGAATTTTGCTGGGACCGCGTCGCCGACGCCTACGCCCAACTGTTTCAACGCGGATGAGCAAGCCCGATAACCGCGCGATTTACGACGAGCACTGGGAGACGTGGCTCGACATGAAAATGCACGGCCCGGCGAGTCGCCTCTTGCGCTCGCTTATTCACGATCAACTGGGCGGCCTCGAAGGGCGGGAGCAAATCGAGTCGCTCCTCGATGTCGGCTGCGGCGAGGGAACGATTACCTGGCACCTCGCTAAATGGCTGCCACACGCGCGCGTTGTCGGCATCGACTTCTCGGAGGTTGGAATCGAGTGTGGACGCGCCCGGTATTCGTTACCGAACCTGACGTTCGAACACGACGAGGACTCGCGCCGCCTCTCCGAGCGCTACGACGTAGTGACGGCGTTCGAAGTTCTGGAGCACGTCGAAGACTGGCAAAGCCTGCTCGCGCGCATGGCCGCGGCCGCAAACCGATACGTGCTCCTCTCTTTTCCGACTGGCCGGATGCGAGCGTTCGAAGTTCACGTTGGCCATTTTCGCAACTTCAAGAAAGGCGAAGTCGAGGCGTTCATGCGTGACCACGGCTTCGTGCCAGAGCGCATTTTTTACGCAGGGTTTCCCTTTTACTCCCCGCTCTATCGCGAAGCTTGCAACCTGACCAATGCGGCCTCGAACCGCTTCACGACTGGTCGTTACGGCGTGCGCCAAAAAATCGTCGCGAGCGCCCTCTATCGGCTCTTTCGCCACGGATCCACCCGAAACTGCCTCGGTGACCAATTTTGCGGATTATTCCGGCGAGCGTAATCATGAGCGGCAAGCGGCTTCTTTACCTGAAGATTTGTGTGACGCTCATTTTGTTGGGCGCCCTGATTTGGCGGGTAGATTTCGGGAAAGTTTTGCGAGCGCTCGATCAATTCAGCGCCCGGATTTGGATCGCCGGCGGCTGTATATATTTCCTCAGTTGGGTCATCGCCAGCGTGAAATGGAGAGTCCTCGCGCCGACGATTGCCTTTCGAAAACTGCTCACGCTGAACCTTGTCGGCCAGTATTATTCGACTTTGTTGCCCGGGCAGATCGCAGGCGAGGCCGTGAAAGCTTACCGGCTCGGCAAAGGCAGAGGCGACGCAGAGGCGCTGGCTGCCTCGGTCGTCGTTGACAAGTTGACAGGATTGGCTGCGCTCGTCCTGGTCGCGGCCGGCGGTTTGTTTGCCACCGGCACGGCGATCAATCCGCCGGTGTTATGGTTCTTCGCGGCTTTTGCTATGGTCTTCGGCGTGGCGATTTTTTGGATACAGAGCGGATGGGCGCCGCGGAGCCTCCGATCAATCGCATCGCGTCTCGGAACTTTTGTACCCCGCGCCGAGAAGGTCTGGGACAGTTCGCGACGATATTTGCGCGATCCCATCGCCCTGGCGGGCAGCACCATTGTCGGGATCGGTGTTCAGCTCTGCGCTATTCTGATTAATTTTCTCTTTTCGCGGCAACTGGGCCTTACGGTTTCGTTCATGGATTGGTGCTGGCTTTTTGCGCTGATCTCACTCATCGGCATGCTGCCATTCACAATCGCCGGACTCGGATTGAGAGAAGCTTCGTTCGTGGGCGTGATGGCACTGGCGGGCGTGTCCGCGGAGAAAGCCCTGGCCATGTCACTCGCAATCTTCAGCCTATTGCTCGCCGGAGCCGTCGTGGGCGGTGTTCTGGAATTCTGCCGGAGAAGCGAGCCAGTGCGGGCCGCACCTGCATGGACTTCGTAGAAGCAGCCGAACCAACCCAACCGCGCCGGAGCCAGGGGCGGACGCTTCTCGTCACGCTCGGGTTCGTCCTCCTCGCCGGCATGTTCCTTCGTTTGCCGACGGCGTTGTTCGACACGCCGGGCGCTCCCCTGGCGGTGTTGCGGCCGCTTCACCCGAAGCCGTCCTATCCGACGATCGGTTTCGATGAGGACCTCTACCGAAAATATGTCGAACACCTCGACAAGGTCGGTCTCAGTTCCTATCCCGAAATCGTCGATCATTATCGCAAGTTCCAACAGACGCTCGCCGGTTCGATCCTGCCGCCCCTGCGCTTCCTTTACATTCTGGCCGGCTACCTTTGGCACAATCTCTTTGGAATCGACGCGCTCGTCGCGCTGACCTGCGTCGCTTCGTTTTTCAGCATGCTCACGCTCGGTCTGGCCGTCGTGCTCGCGTGGCGAATGAAAGGACTGGCGTTTGCGACGGTGATCGCGGCCCTGACCGCGTTTGCTCCGACTCAACTTCACATGTCGCAGCACGCGCTCGTCGACGGCTTCTTCACTTTCTGGGCGCTCCTCGCGCTCTGGTTGCTCTGGGAAAATTTGCAGGCGCCACGCTCGTGGAAATGGCTCGGCCCTTATGTCGTTGCGCTCGCCCTGATGGTTTTGACGAAAGAGAATTCATTCTTCGTCTGGGTTGCGTTGGTTGCCTTGATGGCGGCGAATCGCTGGTTCCGTTTCGGGATCGTGACGCGCGAGCTCCTCGTTGCGACCGTGCTCGGTCCGCTGTTAGGAGTCGCGGTCCTGGTTTTTCTCGCGGGCGGGGTCGGCGATATGATCGCGACCTACCAGCTTTCCATCAGCAAAAACTACACGCTGAAATATGCCATCCTCACAGGGGACGGTCCGTGGCACCGTTACCTCGTCGATTTGCTGCTGGTCAGCCCGTTTATTCTGCTCCTCGCGCTCGGCGGCGCTTTCGGTTTGCGACGCGATGACCGCGTCGGCTGGTATTTCGCCGGGTTCATTGCCGCCAGCTACCTCGTCATGTGCAATGTGAAGTACGGGATGAATCTTCGTTACGCCAATATGTGGGACGTCCCGCTGCGAATCCTCGCGGCTGGCGCCATCCTGGGTTTGGCGTCGAAACTGACGCGCTATCGGCAGGTCGCCATCGTTGCCGCCGTCACCCTGGTCTGCCTGGTCGAGTTCCGGCAATACCTGATCCTGTTCGTGGATTACCCGCTCTACGAATTGGTGAGCGAAGGCCTGCTGCGCGCGCTCCGAATCTTGAAATGACGGGCGCCGCCGCCAGAGGCATGGACCGTCCTCGCGGGCGTTCGACCATTCAGATCTGCCTTGGCCTAACGAGTCTCATCTGGCTCGTCTTCGGCCAAACCCTCCGCCATCAATTCGTCGCCTACGACGACCAGAATTACGTTTACGAGAATCCCGTGGTCGTCGCTGGTTTCACGGCGAACGGCCTCCGCGCCGCCTTCACCGAACCGCATGCGCGCAACTGGCATCCGCTCACCACTCTTTCTCATATGCTCGACACCGAGCTCTACGGGATGCATCCGGCCGGCCACCATTTTACGAGCGTTCTCCTGCACAATGGCGCGGCGCTCCTCCTCTTCCTGGTCCTGCGGCAAATGACGGCGCGCACCTGGCCGAGCGCATTCGTCGCGGCGCTTTTCGCGATTCATCCGTTGCGCGTCGAATCCGTGGCGTGGATCGCCGAGCGGAAAGACGTTCTCAGCGCCCTCCTCTTCATGCTCACCCTGGCGGCCTATACTCGCTACGTCGCGCGCCCGGGCGCGTGGCGCTACGTGGCCGTGGTTGCCGCCTTTGCCCTGGGGCTGATGGCGAAGCCCATGCTCGTCACTCTGCCGCTGCTCCTTCTTCTGCTCGATTACTGGCCGCTGCGCAGACTGGAAAAATCGGAGGCCAGCGACCCGTCGCCACCATCGGCCGCGAAGTTGTTCCTGGAGAAAATTCCGCTCCTGCTTCTTTCCGTCGCGGCCGGCGTCGTCACTCTCGTGGTGCAAAAATCCACGGTCGGTTACGGTGAGACAGCGCCTCTTATGTCGCGCGTCGGCAAGGCAGCGACGGCCTGCGTCACCTACATCTGGCAAATGTTTTGGCCGGCAAAGCTGACGGTCTTTTATCCGCAGCCGGCTGCGGGGTGGCCGCTCGCGGAAATTCTGTTGTGCTTCGCCTTACTCGCCGCCGTAACCGCGGTTGCTCTCCGGTTTCGCAAGAGCCGGCCGTATCTCGTTGTCGGCTGGGGTTGGTATCTGATCGCGCTTTCCCCGACGCTCGGGTTGATTCCCGTCGGCCTTCAGGCGCACGCCGATCGCTACACTTATTTGCCCCAGATCGGCCTTTACATCGCTCTGACGTGGCTCGCCGTCGATCTCGCTGGCCGGCGTCCCGCAACCAAACGGATCTGGGCATTCGCTGCGCCGGCTGCGATCGCGATTCTCACTTTTCTCGCCTGGGCCCAGACACGTTCCTGGCGAACGACGGAGACGCTCTGGGAAAATGCGCTCGCGGTTACCTCGACCAACGAAGTCGCCCACTACAACCTCGCGCTGCTCGCTCTCGACCGCGGACAAATCGACAACGCGATCGCGCATTTCCAGGGCGCCATTGTTGGAGCGGGCGACCAGGAAATGCCTTCGCACCTCAGCGCGGCTCTGCTGCACAACGCGCTCGGGATTGCGCTCGATCGGAAAGGCCAGCGACAGGAAGCGATCGCGCATTATCGCCGCGCGGCCGAGCTCCGGGATGACTTTGCCGACGCCCACACGAATCTCGCGCGTGCCTTGCTCGCTTTGGGCGCGACGGATGAGGCAATCGTGCATTTTCGAAAAGCGAAAGACCTGCCGCCCGAAGATGCCAAGTCGCATCTTCGCCTCGCTGTCGCCCTGGCGCGATCGGGACAGACGGCCGAAGCAAATCGTGAATATCAGCGAGCCTTGGAATTGACGCCCGATTCCGATCTTTTTCGGAAGCTCAAAAAGGATATCGAGGCCGAACAACAACAACGCGAAGCCAGCCCGCGCTGATCGTCCCGTTACGCGACACGGTCGAGCATCTGGACCCGCAGCGCCGAACTGCTCACGATCGTCTCTTTGAGCAGATGTTCCGCGTCGGGAAGCGCGCGGGCCCGCAGGCAAATCTGGTAGGAGAACAATCCCTTCGCGACCGTGATGAGCGCCCGGTTCACCTGCAACAAGAGACCGCTCCAGCGGTTCATCCCGAGCGCGAGCGGAAACGGCGCGGGCACGCCGCGCTCGGCGATCACTTCGTACCCGGCCTGCTCGAGGAGTGCCCGCAGCGATTTGAAGGTAAACAGCCGGCGGTGCCCGATGCCGAGAATTCCTTTTTTGCTGTAGTTGAACTGGCCGAGGGCGAGCATCGCGCGCGTCACGAAGAAGGCCACGTTCGCCGTGGTCACGATCACTTCCGGTTGTCGTCCGGCGATCTTTCGCCGCAGCTGGTCCATGAACGCTTCCGGATCGTGGACGTGCTCAATCAGGTCCATGAGCAGGACATAATCCTGCGAAACATTTTGCGGCAATTGGGGCGCCGGCGCCGCAGCGGGACCGGGCGATGCCTCCGCAATTTCGTTCCCGGAAAAATCGACCGCCATGACTTCGCAACCGCGCGCTTGCAATTCCGCCGCGACATTGGCGTGGCCCATCCCGAGCTGGAGCACCGCCGCGCCCGGGCGACAGCATTCGATCGCGAACGACTGCGAGGAAACGAACCCGAGCTTGTCGCTGTGCGATCGATCCGCCGGGTTAACGTCGAACTTGCGATCGTAAAAGAGATGGATCCCGCAGAGCCGAGCTTTCGTCGTCGCCTTGACCACCTGCCATGCGTACTTCAGGCCGTTCACGTGGCAGATCTCGTCGCCGTAAAAGGTGGGGATCGGCAGCTCGGCGATGGTGAGATTTTTCAGGACGAACTGGATGATGATCTCGGTATCGAAATGAAAGTCGCCCGTGTTCTTTTCAAATGGGACCTGAGCGAGAGCCGCGGTCGAGTAAAGACGATAGCCGGTATGAAATTCGGAGAGGCTTGTGCCAAGGAGAGCGTTCTGGAAGCGGGTCAGGATCTGGTTGCCGATCCATTTGTAAGCCGGCATCCCGCCCGCCCGCGCCGCGCGCTTGTCGATCATGCGCGAGCCAAAGACCGCGTCGGCTTCGCCGCGAACGAGTGGTTCCAGGAGCATCGGGAGCTTTTCCGGCGCGTACTGGCCGTCGCCATGAACGAGCGCGACGATATCGAAGCCGTTGTCGATCGCGTAACGATAACCGAGCTTCTGGTTGCCGCCGTAACCCTGGTTGCGTGGCGTCCGCAGGATCGTGGTCTTCAACGCCGCGGTTTTTTTCTGGAACCGCAAACCGTTTTGGAAAGTCAGGTCCTTCGAGGCATCGTCGATGATCAGCACCTCGACTTCGGGGCTGTGCAGGCAGCTCGGGATCCGGCTCAGCACTTTCTCGATTGTCGTCTCCGCGTTGTACGCGACCACGAAAATGAGGACGCGTTTCCCGCAAAGATCCATGCGGTCGGGTGAAGAAGGTTCCAGCTCCATTTCGACCCGGTTTCAGAGCTAGAAACAGGCCAGCACCCCTGCCGTTACGGCCTCAGGTTTCGCCGCTTCCGGCGATGTCGCGGAGCGAAATTACTGCTGCCCGTTTCGCTCGCGCGGGGACGGTTCCTTGCCGAGCACGGAATTCGCCGTCGCCAGGAGGTCAGCGTCGTCATTGTCCGTCAGTTCGCTCAGGAACCGCCGGATCCGGTGGAACGACTGGCGCAGGAATAACTGCGCCGCCCGCCGGCTCGCCGGGGCCGAAGCGCCGTTTTGGGAAATGCCCTGCAGGTCGGAATCCAACCGGCTGATGACGCACGCCGACGCGAACATTTCCATGGCCACGCCCGCGATCCGTTCCTGGATCAACTGCATGTCCATGACCGGTTCGCGATATTTAATCAGCGCCTTGTTCACGCTCAGGTTGAAGCGCCAGATCAATCGGCCCAGCTGTGCCGCCTGCGCCTTGAGGCTCTCACTCTGCACCGGCACATTCGCGATTTTCACCGCGGCGCCGAGCCGGTTCATGCCGGCTGTCCACGCTTTGCCGAGGCCGCGTGTCGGGTTGAACATCGTGTCGTAAATTTCCTTGAACTCCATTCCCGGGCCGCGCATGCCGACCAACGCGATGAACGACGTCAGCACTTCGTTGCTGCCTTCGCCGATCTGGTTGATCCGCGCATCGCGCAGCATCCGCTCCAGCGGCAGGTCGGTGAAGTAGGCCGAGCCGCCATGGATTTGGAACGCGTCGTTGACCGCTTCCCACAACCGCTCCGTCGTGAACACCTTCAGCATCGCAGTCTCGATCATGTAATCCTCGAGCCCCCGATCGATCAGCGACGCCGTGACGGCCGTCATCGCTTCCATCGCGTAGAGGTCCGCGGCCATGCGCCCGATCTTTTTCTTCACCAGATCGAAATCGGCCAGGGTCTTTTTGAATTGGCGGCGCTTGTTCGCGTGATCCACCGCCATTTGCAGGCAGGTCCGGGCGGCGCCCGTGCAACACGCACCGAACGTGGTCCGTCCGAAATCGAGGACCGTCAGCGCCACCTTCAATCCCTTCCCGAGCGGCCCCAGAATATTTTCCTTCGGCACCGCCATGTCGCGCATGGCGAACCGGCCGGTCGCCGTTCCTTTGATGCCGAGCTTTTCCATCCGCGGTTCGAGCATCTGGAATCCCGGCATGTCCGGCGTGACCAGAAACGCGGTGATCGCCGTCTTGTCCGATCCCGGGACGGGCGTGCGCGCCATGACCGTGAGCACCTGCGCGATCGAGGCGTTCGTGATGTAACGCTTTTCGCCGTTGAGAATGAAATGCGAACCGTCCGCGCTCGGCGTCGCCGTCGTCTGGACGTTGGCCGCGTCGGAGCCGGCCTGCTCTTCGGTCAAGGCAAAGGCCGCGAGCTGTTCGCCCGAGACCAGCGGCGGCAGCCATCGCTGCTTTTGTTCGCGGCTCCCAAACAAGAGCAACGCCCGGATGCCGATCGAGTGGTGGGCGTTCGTGAAAACCGACGTGGATGCGCAACGCGCGCCGATCTCTTCCAGGATCTTGCAGTAAGCCCGCTGGGAAAATCCGCGGCCGCCAAACTCTTTCGGCGCGGTCATTCCGAGGACGCCGGTGTGCGCCAGGCCGTCGATCAAATGGCGCGGAATATCGGCGTTCCGATCGATCGCGACCGGGTCGAGGCGTTCGTCCAGAAGCTGCCGGATTTCCGCGAGCGACTTGTCGAGCTCCGCCTGTTGGGCGGCCGGGATCCGCGGATAAGGCATGGCCCAGTCGGAAACGAACCGCCCCAGAAACAGCCCTTTTGCAAAGCCGAGCGCCTGCGGCCCGGTGAAAAGCAGCTCCTCCGCCTCTTTGATTTCCTTTTGCCGTTGAATCTCGACTTCGTTCATAAACTCCAATCCTGAATCGCCCTGAAAGTTGGCCCCGGTTCCTTTTTGGAAGCGGGGGTCGCCGCAAGAGCCGGGCTCAATTGCGCGGGACTAAATCGTGGATTCCGGCCCTGCTGACAACCGATATTTTACGTCAACCGGCGCGTTCCATCTTGGTGACGTAAAGCGGCAACGAGCCGAGCTGCCGGCCATCCATCGCCAGGTCGATGGTGTATTCGCCGAATTTCGGCAGCCGAATCTGCTGGATCAGGATCACGAAGTGCGACGTCACCGTCCGCTGTCCCGGCGCGAAATTCACCGCCAGGGTCTGGTCGAACTTCGGCATGACGATGTTCCCGTCTTCATCCGCGAACGTCAGCACCGCCCGGTGTTCGCCTTCTTCGATTTCTTCGAACCGGAGCCGTCCCGCGATGGCGCATTGCGGATGGGCGATGGGCGCCTCGAAGCCTCGCAGCGAATCGAACGTCCCGATGATGTTCAGCTTCCCCGCATGCTCCGTCGCCGCGTCGCACAGCGTGAATATTTCCAGTTGCACTGGCGAAGCTTAGCCTCGGGTGGCGTAACGCGCGAATGATCGAGAGACTTTCCGAGCGGCATAACAGCCGGTGGATTGGAGGGCGCAACCCCCCCCGGGGACGAATTTCATTGCTTCTCCTCCCTCGGCTCCTCAGTATCCGCGTCGACTCCCAGAAAATCCTCCAAACCTTCCCGATTCCCCAGCTATGAAATCATCTGCCGATTCCATTATCAGTCTCATCTCACGCTGGTTTTTGCGCCCGGGCAGCGAAGCGGCCGGCTGGGCGGCTTTGCGGGAATTGCCGGCAAAGGTTTTTGCCGGGGAACCCGATACCTTGACCTACCTAATCCACACGCCCTATCTGGACGATGACCGCCTTCAAAACATGCCTCCCATCGACCCGATCTCGGTGGAGTTTTTTGAAATGTATCGCAACGCCGACGCTTTCCTGGCTCACGTGAATGGACCCGTTTTCAAAGAGTTCGTTCAACAATACGGCGCCCTTTTCGTCGGGCCTGGGAATCCCGCCGACCCCGGGGACCCGATGAATCAGCATCCGTTTACGACCGTGGAATTCATGACGCTGCAAGGCGGATTCTCGCGTCCCGGGATCATACCGTCCGCGCCCGCTTCTTCAAAATCAAAGAAGCGTCGGCCGTAATGCATTCTTTGATGAAGGCGGGGGCCATCGGCTCCTGCTTCCTCATCTTCCAAGCCGTCCGAGTGTCGGCTCAATCGGCAACCACCGAACCGGTGGTTGTTCGCACCCAGGAATGGATCGAGAGCGCGGCGCAAATCGATCTGGCCGGCAGCGAGTCCGCCACGGACGACAAGCTCGCGAAAGCTATTGAGCGGGTTCCCAATGCCACCATTAATGCAGCCGGCGCCAACTCGTTCACGGATGTTTACAGCATTCGCGGGCTCGGGAACACGCCGAACTTCAGCAAGCAAGCCCTCACCCTCTACGTCGACGGAGTTCCCAGCTCGAGCACCTCCACGAATTTTGCCGAGCTCGGAGAACTCGAAAGAGTGACGATCTTTCGAGGACCGCAGGGTGATTTTTTTGGCAAGAATTCCGAAGCCGGCGTTCTGGAAATAACCAGCCGCATTCCGGACGCGTCTCCGGCCGCTTCTTTCGGTGGAACTGTCGGCAGCTATGACTTAGGCAACGCCGAGGTATTCGCCGCGGGACAGCTCGCCCCCTGGGCATTTGCAAAGATCGAAGGCGGCTACCTGACGCGCGACGGATTTCTGGACAACACCTTTCTAGGGACGCATCCCGATTTCCAGGAGCACGTGTTCGCCCGGGCGGCCGTGCGCGTGATACCAGGCAAAGAGTGGGAAATTCTCATCTCGGCGGAGAATCACGTCGCCCATGACGGCGTCCAGCGCTTTGTGCCGCTCTTCGCACCGGATCCATTTCGGGTGGCGTTCGATTTCGACGGACGCACGAATATTCGCGGCGATGCGGAAGTGGTCACGATTGCCCGCACTCTTGGTTTCGGCCGAGTCACGCTCATCACGAGCCGGCGCAACTGGCAACTCGAGCCTTACGAAGCGGACTTCGATTATTCCGCGGCGCCGATCGTCCGGGGGAGGTTTGACCTGAGCCAGGAACAGTTCGCGCAGGAAATTCGTCTGGATTCGGCCCCAGGTGAATCGCCCCTCCGCTACCGCATTGGCGTTTTCGCGGACCGCGTCCTGAGTGAAGGCAGCGAAGTCTTTGCCGTCCCGGGTGTGATAAAAACAATCGAGTTCGAGGACGACGAAAGTGAGTTCGCCGCCTTCGGCCGGGCGACCTGGCGGTTGAATCGGGGTTTTGAATTAACTGGCGGAATGCGGCTTGCCTACGACGCCGAATCGATCGCGCGCACCCGGCGGCTGTCGATCGCCCCGAGCACGTCGTTCGGGACCGAACGCGCGGATTGGAATGTGCAGCCCCGGATAGCCCTGGCCTGCCATCTGTCGCGAGAAACAACGGCGTACGTCGACTCCACTTACGGTTACAAGAATGGCGGCTTTTCTTTTCTGGAGACGGATCCGAAACTGGCGAGTTTCCAGGCGGAGCGCGTCTGGTCGAATGAAGCAGGGCTGCGCGGGACCTACTTCGAGCATCGCCTCGAAGTCCGCTGCGCGGGTTTTATTAACCGCGTGCAAGACTACCAGGTCGAACGCCCGGCCGAGCCGCCCGACATCACAGTCTTCAACGCCCCCCGCGTTTTGGCGTGGGGCGGCGAGCTGGAAATCAGCGCCAGACCGGTGGCAGGACTTCGCGTGCGCGCGACTGTAGGCTACACGCACAGCGAATTTCGCGAATACCGGGATCCATTTACCGGCGTCGACTATCGCGGAAAACGGACGCCGTTTTCGCCGGACTTCACCGCGACGCTCGAAACGCGCTACAGCTTTCGCGGAATGTTTGCCCAGGTCGAGGTGATCGCGAGCGGCGAGACATTCTACGACGAGGCGAATACGGCGGCGATGCGCGAAGGCCCGCATGCCCAAATCAATGCTCGCGTCGGATACGAAAAAGATCGGTTCAGCATTTCCGCCTTCTGCGAGAACGCGAACGATGCGCGATACTTCACCCAAAAAATCACGTATGCGGGAGTGGGGACACCGGCCCCGCCGCGGACTGTAGGCGCGATGCTCACCTTCAAACTGTGACCGGTCATACAGGCCCGCCGCCTGCGCTCACGTGAAGCGATATTTGATGGTCATGGGCGGAATGCTCGCCTTCTTCCTCGCCCTCTTTTTTTTGGTCGAAGCACTCGGCATTGAACTTCTGGTCGATCCTACTCCGTGGTTGAAGCAGGGTGGCCCCTGGGCCGCTGCCTTGGGAGTGGGTCTCCTTATTGCCGACGTCCTGCTGCCGGTTCCATCCAGCCTCGTCATGGTGATGCACGGCGCCCTGTTCGGGGTGCTCGCCGGCACGGCCCTGTCGCTCGTGGGAAGTACGGGCGCGGCCTTGTTCGGCTTTTGGATCGGCCGGCGCGGCGGAAAATTTTTGGAGCGCCTTGTGCCCGCCGAGGAACGCGAGCGGGCCAATGACCTGCTCGAGCACTGGGGAATGCTGGCCATCGTTATGACCCGTCCCATCCCTTTGTTGGCTGAGACGGTGGCAATCATGGCGGGCGCCTCGCCCCTCGGCTGGAGCCGCACGGCGCTGGCCGCGTTCGCCGGCTCAGTCCCTCCTGCCTTGCTCTACGCGCTCACCGGCGCATCGGCCGGCAGATTCGAAAACACGGCTCTGATGTTCCTCTTCGTGCTGTTCGTGACGGGACTCTTCTGGATCGTGGGTCGCAGGATCACATCCGCCGGGAAAAAGGCGCGCGGCTAAGCCTGCAGCGAATGAGAATTCGCGTGGTGCGCGCATTGCGTTTTCGCTTGAAAAGCGTTGCGCTCCCCCGCTAAAACAACACCCACCGTGCTTACCCCCGGACGCCAGCAACCCCGGCCCGGCCGCTGTTCTTTGCGGTCCGCGACAGCCATTCCCCGGAGGCGACTGCTTTGACGATAGAACTGACCACCCGGGAAGAGTTGATTAACGCTCTGCATCTCGCCGCGGAGTTGGAGCACAACCTCATGTGCCAGTACCTCTTCGCCGCTTACACCATGAAACGCTCGACCAGCGAAGGGCTGTCCGAGGTCCAACTGGAAAAGACCCGGGGCTGGGGCGCGCTCGTAACGGTCGTCGCGCGTCAGGAGATGTGCCACATGGGGCTCGTGCTCAACCTCCTCTGTTCCATCGGCGGCACGCCCCGTTTCCAGCGCCCCAACTTTCCGCAACGCAAAGACCACTACGGACGGATGGACATCAAGTCGGAGCTCACCCCGTTCAATGCGGACACCATCCGGCGCTTCCAGGGATTCGAGGCGCCGCACCCACCGCCCGGACCTGAATTCTGTTCCACGCGCGGCATCTCGAAAGAAGCGATGCGGGCCCAGTTGCTCGCGCCGCAGGTTTTTGGAAAACGCGCGGCCGCGGCGAAAGGCAGCAGGGAGCGCGAAATTGAATTCACTTCCGTCCAGGACCTTTATCAAAGCCTGGCCACCGGGCTCGTGACTGTGACCGAGAAAATCGGCGAGAAGAACCTGTTCATCGGCGACGTGAACGGGGAGATTTGGGGCGGGCCGAACACGCCCTACGGCGAGGGTTCGATGGACGATCTGAGTCAATATGGGCTCGATATCATCCAGGTCGTCGATCTGCAGAGCGCGCTGGATGCAATCGTCGAGATCATCGAGGAAGGCGAAGGCATCCAGGCGCCGCCGGATTACATCGAGCACACGCACTACTGCATTTTCACCGAGGTCCTCAAGGAATTGGAGGACAAGGCGCGCAGGTTCGAACCGGCCCGGCCGGTCGTCCGCAACCCTTTGACGAGAATGCATCCGGACATCACCGCGCCGCGCGAAGTGAACATCATCACCCGGCCGGAGACACGCGAGATCGCCGGCCTCTTCAATCTGACCTACGAGCTGTTGCTCATGATGATGCTCTTCCTCTACGGCGGCCGCAGGAAATCGCTCCAGCAATCCGTCGATCTGATGAACGCCATCTTTTTTCCTCTCATGACGATGTTCATCCGGCCCTTGAGCGAGACCCTTACCCAGCTCCCCGCATTCACGAACAAGAAAGGAAACGCCGGACCAGGTTTCGAGTTGTCGCAAGACATGTTGGTGCTCCCGCGGCCCGAAAAAGTCTGGGGCGAGTTTCAGCGGTATTTCGACATCCTGGCGTGGCAGTTCGACCATCTGTGGATTTACGAATTGCGGCCCGCGGATGATGAGATCGTGCAGCGCCTTCGCTACATGGCGGAGAACATGAATCGGCTGGCGAACGATTGGCGGACCCATTGGAAAGACGTGGGGAGGAATTGAGGCAGCATGTGGCTCTATCTCGCCTTTGAAGGTTACTTCCAGATGCGCATGGCGACCGATCCCGACGCGCCGGACGAGCCTCGCGGCCTGAGCGGCTACACCTTCGCGCTTGCCGGCGAGCCGGATTTTGACGGTCTCCTGCATTTGCAGCCCGATGAAGAGGGCGTCTGCGAGCGCCGCTTCGGCGTGACACCCGATGCCTCGGATCCTCGCGTCGGCGTGACGGTGCGACAGGCCCGGCGCTTCGACGAGAAGACGCTTGTTTACGCAGATGCGCCGGATTACCTCGGCGCGCGCGTCTCGTTCGTGAAGGCGCAACTGGTCGAGCGCAACGGCATCGTTATTCGCAACGACCTCTTCGCCATCGATCCCCTCCGCGTTCAACTCCGCAAGAAACGCGGCGCGCTCGTGCTCGACCGCGAAGATTGGCTCGACCCGGACAATCCGGAGCTGCCCATCACGCAAGCAACCTCGGCAATGCTCAGCCGCCGCCAGCCTCAGGGACTGACCGATAACTCCGTCGAAGTAGCCAAGGCCACCGGGCTGCCCGATGCCTCAGACAACACCTGCATCCAGAACAGGATCATCCGGCAGAAGAATCTGGAAGAGCTGCTCAAACGCACCCGCAATCCGGTCGAGCGCGCCGCGCTGGAGACGCGGATCAGCCAGCTGAACATCCTGCGCCAGTGGTGGAACTTGTCCGAAAAAGGGAAGCCGATCGACCGCCGCGCGCACCAGCTCACCTTGCAAGGCTATGGCTGGAGCGTCGACATCAACGGCCCGGTCCGCGCAAACAAGATCGGCGCGGACGAGAACACGAACTGGCCGCTCAGCTTCTGGATGGGCGGCTGGGACGGTGACGCTCTCTGCGCCTACATCTCCGGTTATCTATCCATCCCGCTCGCGCCCAGGTCGTGACGTTCGAGACGAATCAGGCTCAACAGGATTGGCTGGAGCGATTCATCACGGAACACGGCGGTGCGGCCGGCACCGTTCACGTTCAGCGGGACGAAGACCTCTACCTGACCGCGGCGCATAACATACCGCCGCCGGTCATCGCCATTGTGGCGCGCGTCCCACACGGCAAAGGAATGGCGGGCCTGGCTCAAGTGAAGAAGGCGCCGGTGCAGACCTGCAATCTCCAAACCGACGCGACCGGTAACATCAAGCCCGGCGCAAAAGCTGTCGACGCCCAGGCGGCGATCGCGCTGCCGGTGTTCGACACTGCGGGCGCGGTGCGCGCCGTCGTCGGGATTGCCTGGAGCAAAGAAGACGAGATCGAACCTGACAGAGAGCAGACGCTGATGAAGCGAGCGGCAGAGTTGCCGCAGTGACGAAGGAAGCTACGGCAGGTAGATCACACCGAAGTGGTGATCTATCAGCTCTCCTTCGTCATCCGGCTTGGACAAGTCGATGAGGAAGTTCGAGGTAATCGCGCCGGTAGCTCCTTCGAAGAATCCTTCGCCTTGGTCTACCTTCCACATCACCGTGCCGGACGTGTAAGGTTGTTCCGGGCATGGGTAAACATCGACGTAGCCGACGCCGATGGAGCTGAAGTGAAGCTTATTGTTCCCGGCAGGGTCGCCGAAGGTGATCGTCCCACTTTCAGTGAAGGTCTTTCCATCCGGGTTCACCACCGCGGTGTTTTGCATTATCGCCGTCTGATATTGGTCGAGCGTCTCCATCTCTCCGCAGACGTCGTCCGGGCTGATAGCGGTGGTAATGCGAACACTGGAAGCAACGGTCGGCTCTCCCGTAGGTATGGTGCCGCCCGGCCTAACGAATCGTAGAACGTAAATTAGTCTGCGCACTGTTACGTTAATTTCCTGGCGCGCTGTTTAACTACATCCCTGGCTCGTGCCGCATTCGGTGCAGACCCCGCAGGCGCCGGCGCGCACGACTTTGTTACTGCCGCAATGGGAGCAGGTGATATCCATGAACATGTTGCCGAGCGCCTCGGCGACCTGATCGGCGTGGGTGTGGCCGTTGCTCGCAACGTGCGGGGCGCCTTCGTTCGGGATATGTCCCGCGACAACGTCGATCACTTCCTTCTCCGCCGTGCGCGGCAAATCCGCCACCGGTCGATTGATGGATTTCTTGTCGATCTCCGAGATCTCCTTCATCGGCAGCTCGGGCTGGGTGCGGTTTGGCGAGGTCGCTTCCTTGTAGCCCTTGATGAATTGGCAGCCCAGCCAGCGAAAGACATAGTCGGCAATCGAAGTCGCGTTGCGGATATCGGGATTCTTGGTGAAACCGCTCGGCTCGAAACGCTGGTAAGCGAATTTTTTCACCAGGCTCTCGAGAGGCACGCCGTATTGGAGTGCGATTGAAGTGAGGGTGCCGACCGTGTCCATTAACCCGCCGATCGTGCTTCCTTCTTTCGACATGGTGACGAAGAGCTCGCCGGGCATCTTGTCCTCGAACAAACCAACCGTGATGTAGCCTTCGTGACCCGCGATCTCGAAGCGGTGCGTCAGCGACATCCGCGTGTCGGGCATTTTGTGGCGGACCGGCCGGACCCGCGCCGCCTCGAGTTCTTCTTCGAGCTCGAGGATGCGCTGTTGCAACTCCGGCTGCTCCACCATTGCAATGTCGCCGTCCTCCGCCGCGCCGCCCATGTCGCGGGTCTTGCGGGTGTTCAACGGCGCCGAGCGCTTCGAGCCGTCGCGGTAAATGGCGATCGCTTTCAGCCCGAGGCGCCAGCCCTCGATGTAAGTGTTCATGATCTCCTCAACCGTCGCCGTTGCCGGCATGTTGACGGTCTTCGAAATCGCGCCGCTGAGGAATGGCTGGGCCGCCGCCATCATTCGCAGGTGCGCCATGTAACCGAGGCTGCGTTCGCCTTTGTGGGCCTTGAACGCGCAATCGAAGATCGGCAGATGTTCCGGTTTCAACCCGGACGAAATCGTGGAGCCATCGGAATCCGCGACGTCTTCGATGGTGTCGAACGCGTCGATGTGCGCGACGATCCGCTCGATCTCCTCGGAATTGTAACCGAGCTTTTCCAGCGCGGGCGTGACGGTCTGGTTGACGATCTTCAACATGCCGCCGCCGGCGAGCAGTTTGTATTTCACCAGCGCGATGTCGGGCTCGATCCCGGTCGTGTCGCAGTCCATCAGGAAACTGATCGTGCCGGTGGGCGCGAGGACGGTGACCTGCGCGTTCCGGTAGCCGTGCTTCCGGCCCAGCTCCGCCGCGGTTTCCCAAACCCGGGCGGCTTCCTCTTTCAAATAGGCAAACTCTTCGTTCGCGGCGATCTCGCTGACCGCGGAGCGATGGAGATCGATCACTTCCTGCATCGCGGCGACATTATTTTTCGCGACCGGTTTGGAGACGCCGCTGCAACGCGCGTCGCGATAGCCCGGGAACGGCCCCATCGCTTTCGCCATCCGCGCGCTCTGCTCGTAGGCTTCGCCGGTCATGATGGAGGTGATGGCGCCGCAGAGCGCCCGGCCTTCCACGCTGTCGTAACCGTAGCCGTAACTCATGATGAGCGAGCCGAGGTTGGCGTAGCCGAGGCCGAGGGTGCGAAAGATGTGGGAATTCTCGGCGATCTCCTTGATAGGGTAGCTGGCGTTATCGACCAGGATCTCCTGGGCCGTGATGTAAATCCGTGCCGCCGCTTTGAACCGCTCGACGTCGAACACGCCGTCCGGGCCCTTGAATTTCATCAGGTTGAGCGAGGCGAGATTGCAGGCGGTGTTGTCGAGAAAGAGATATTCCGAGCAGGGGTTCGTGGAATTCTGGCGGTCGGTTCCTTTGCAGGTGTGCCACTTGTGGATGGTGGAATCGAACTGCATTCCCGGGTCGCCACAGATGTGGGTGCCTTCCGCGATCTTGCGCAGCAACGCGCGCGCTTCCTTTTTCTCGCACGGTCTGCCGTCGCGGACCCGCTTGGTCCACCATTCCCGGCCCTCGACGGCCGCGTCCATGAATTCGTCACTCACCCGCACGCTAAGATTTTCGTTCTGGTACATCACCGATCCGTAGGCGTCGCCGTTGTAACTGCCGTCGTAGCCCTGCTCGATCAACGCCCACGCTTTCTTCTCTTCCTTCTGCTTCGCGTCGATGAATTCCTCGATGTCCGGATGCCAGTCTTTGAGCGTGTTCATTTTCGCCGCCCGCCGCGTTTTGCCGCCGCTCTTCACAACGTTCGCGACCTGATCGTAAACTTTCAGGAACGACAGCGGCCCGCTCGGTTTCCCGCCACCGCTCAATTTTTCCCGGGTGCTCCGCAAGGACGACAGATCGCTCCCCGTGCCGCTGCCGTATTTGAAGAGCATCGCTTCGCTGGTCGCGAGCCGCATGATGTCTTCCATCGTGTCCTCGACGCTTTGGATGAAACAGGCGCTGCCCTGCGGGTATTCGTACTGAGTCGCGGCCCGTTCCGCCTGGCCCGTCGTGCGATTGTAAAAGTAATTTCCCAGGCCGGCGTCCCGCCCAGTGCCGTACTGGTGATGAAGCCCGACGTTGAACCAGACTGGAGAGTTGAACGCCCCGTGCTGATTTACGCAGAGCCACGTCAGTTCGTCATAAAATGTGTCGGCCGCTTCGGCATTCGCGAAATAACCGTCCGCAATGCCCCAGTCCGTAATCGTCCGGGTGACCCGATGGACCAGTTGCCGCACCGACGTTTCCCGCCCGCCCTGGTGCGGATCGGTCCCATTCGCGATGTCGCCGTAAAAATATTTTGAGACCGCGATTTTGGTCGCGAGCGCGCTCCAGCTCTTCGGCACTTCGATGTTCTCCTGCTTGAAAATCACCTTGCCGCTGTCGTCGGTGATCTCAGCGGTGCGGCGTTCCCAATCCACCTGGTCGAACGGCGCAACTCTGGCGTCGCTAAAAACGCGCTCGAACCGAAGGCCTTTGGATTTCTTTTTCGGGGCGCGACTGGCGGTCCGGAGCTGCTTGGAACGGGGTCGGTTAAGGGAGGAAGGCGTGAGACCAGGTTTGAGTTGGATCATGATGGGGTGGGCGAAGGTTATTGTGAATAAGTGGCGTTTTACCCATGGGGCGCGTCAGGGCATAACCTGTGAGTAGCCAGCGAACAGCTACCAACAAGATGCAGTGGACTCGCAGCAGGCGATCCACAAGATGAAGTGGAATCCGACTTCGCGGCAAGATTTTAATTGTAAACTTTTTTCTCGCTCCAAATCAGCCACTTAACCGCCCCGGGCGGCCTCTCTCAACGAGCCGGAACCGGATGGTCCCCGCCCTTCACCGACATCGAAGCGATCGACGGTCGGCCGTTGCCCTGCAAACTGCGGGCGCTGTTGGCGGGCTCGACCGCCAACGTGTACATCCGCGGTCCCCGCCGTTCGTGCGGAGTGAGCTGGCGGGGTTCGATGGTCACCCAGTTGCCACCCTTCAGCACCGCCATCCAGGCGGCGCCGGAATAACGGAGCTGATTGCCGCCTCCTTCCTCGAAATGCGCGAACGAAATCGCCATGGTGCCGTCCGCGATCTGGTAAACCAGAAGATGAACGAGAACCGTCCGGTTGTTCCCCAACCGATCGGTGCGGGTGTAATCGACGATCTGGAGATTGTTCGCGAGCTCGAGCGCGAGCCGATCGTATTCGCCATGCATTTCCGATTGAACAACGCGCGCGCCCGACAAATGATCGTTGAGCAGGCTGCCGCGGACGACGACCCAGCTTTGCAAAGGCGAGATGAGCAGTGATCGATAAAACTTCGGGCTCACAATCCGCAGCAGCGCGTCTTTCGCGGCTGGAATGTCATTGATGCTTCGCGCCTGGCTGGAATGCGCAGTGAGTAGGAGACACGAAACGAGCGTCAGAAACACGCGGCCTTTCATTCAGCCACAATTTATGAGCCGGCTTTTCCGCTTCAAGTCGGCTCGGGTTATCGGCCAAAATCCTACGCAGTTGCAAAAATGCCGGGCGACGCTTGAATAAGGCCCCCGGAGCTTCGCGCGAAAGGAAGGGTGGCTGAGTCCGGTTTAAGGCACTCGACTCGAAATCGAGCGTGGGGTTAAACCCACCGTGGGTTCGAATCCCACCCCTTCCGCCATTCAATTGCAAGCGGCTGGGAACGAAGCAAGTCTCTGGAGATCAAAGGGCGGAATCCCGCGATGGCACACTCCACTGATACACTCAGCCAACCGCTTCCGATGCCACGACACACGCATTTATTGCGCAGGGGTTCCCGCTATTACCTCAACGTAAAAGTCCCCAAAGACCTGCGAACGGTTCTGAAAAAAGAGCTGATTCGAAAAGCGCTCAAGACTTCCGATCCGCACGAAGCGGCCCGGACGGTGCGTTTCGAGAGTTTGCAACTGGATGCACTCTTCAACCGGGAACGAGCGAAGTTGCGTCGGGACGATGTTCCATCAAGACAGCTTCGCTCTATTTCACGACAGGAAGCACACAGCCTCGTTTTTCAATGGTTCGCTGGGTTGGAGGAAATGTCTGAAGAATGGTGGGAAAACGAAGGCCGCAACCTGAGCGATATTCGCGAGACTCTGGACACTCTCCGCATTGACGCGGCAGCGCTCCAAGGAGGGACTCCGAACTATCAGGAAGACGATGGGAGCTTCGACCTCGACGCATTCTTGAAGGGAAATCCGGCGATCAATTGCCCCAAAGATAGCGCAGCGTATCAACAGCTTCGACCGCTCTTCCGTCGTGCTCGCCTTGAAAACACCCGGCGAACGATGGATCGCGTCACACACAAAACCATCGCGACTCACGACCCCATTTTCCGCGATACGTTTGCGCATACCCCCGCTCGTGTTGGCAGGGAAATCGTGACGCTGGGAGAAATGCTCGAACGTTTTATCGCTGCACTTCAAGCCGCCAAACGTTCAGCGGGCACTCTTCGCACATACGAAATTCCTGCGAGAATTCTCAGGGAGAATATTGGCGCGAGCGCGTCTTTGGATTCGATCACACGCGAGCAAATCTCGCATTTGTTCAAGTTGCTCAAACAAGCTCCTTCGAATGCAACGAAACGGTATCCCGGTCTCACATTGGAGCAGGCAATCGTCACAGCGGGGAAGCGCGGAGACGATCAACGTCTGGGACCAAAAACGCTTGAAAATTATTTCAACAACGTTGGCGCAATTTTCAATTTCGCAGTCGAACGAGGATGGATGTTGTCGAACCCGACGAAAGATCGATTGATGCGGGCATCGTTCGAAAATGGGGGCAACGCAAAACCGAAAGAGCTTTTTACAATCGAGCAACTCAATCTGCTATTCCGCGCACCGCTTTACACTGGTTGCAAAAATGACGAGAGCGGATACGCCAAGCCCGGCCCGAATCAACCGCGTCGTGGACGCTTCTGGGTGCCTCTGCTGGCGCTTTTCCACGGCTTCCGGTGTAACGAGGCGGCGCAACTCTATACGGAGGATGTAGGCGAAGAGAATCGCATTCTCTATATCGATATTCGCAGCGAGCGGGCCAACGGTGACAAGTGCGAGAAGCGTCTAAAGAGCGCACAGAGCAACCGACGGGTGCCGGTGCACTCTGCCATTTTGAAGATTGGGTTTGGCGAATTCGTGGAAGCCAGGAGACGAGACAAATCGCATCCGCGTTTGTTTCCTGAATTGCCGTTAGGCGCCAACGGATATTTTAGTGATCCGTTTAGCAAGTGGTTCGGTCATTTTGTCGAAACCGCTGTGGGGCCGGAATGCAAAGCAACCTTCCACAGCTTTAGGCATCAATTCAGAAATGCCTTAGACGAAGCAGGAGTGCCGATTCCTGACGTGGAGCTTCTCGGCGGATGGGAGTTGATGCGGCACAGTGCGGAAAGCGACTACCGCAGAGGCCCGCGTCTCAGCGGTGCACGGCTTTTGCGAATGCGCAGGCACATCGAGAAAGTCCGATATCCCGGGCTCAATCTTTCTCACCTTCTGCGAGAGTGAATTGCAACCGGTTGCAAAAAGTTTTAGGCGGAAAATGAAACCCACGCGTTCCAGACTTCCTTTTGTCCCGGTCGAGCCTGATTGGGGCGATTCCAACTACAAAGACATCGTTCGACTTCAACCGGTGGCCGTGGAGAAATTACCCCGCCCCTACGTTCATTATCCAGATACGTACGGCACGTGGATCGCCTTCCAGCGTTACCCAGAAGATCAACCGGCATTCTGTGCATGCCACAAAGCAGCAATGCTGAATTTCCTCCGCTTAAACGAGCAGAGTAAAACATATCATTGGCCCAAAGATTCCTCGATCTTGAGACACTTTCTCCCACTTACATACGCAGGTGAATGCGAACACATCTCGACTACTGAGGAACTTGCCAGCTCCTCGGTTTTTGAATCCGAATTGTGTCACGTTTGTCAGCAGCGAGTGCCGTCATTTCGCTGGAGCAACCTCGGCGAACACTCAACATTTTCGCAGCATTTCGGTTGGTATGTGCAGGTAGCGTTTTACGAATTCGGCATCGATCCAATCATGTTTGATTGCCTTGCCGACGTGATGCCCGCTGCGTTATCGGCTCAGTTTCAACTCGACCCGACGCAAACTCGAAACGTCTTGGAAACATTCAGACAGGAACACAACCTCGGATATGGCGCATTCGCGGGGCCGCCCGGTCTTTTGGGGGAAGATTGGCCCGAATTCGTTTCAATGATCGAACTTCAACGGTCGTTGCGGCGACAGGAGAAGCAAATCCGCGGAGTAATCGAAGCAATCGTTCGCGAGCGGATTGGCTACTCCTCTCGCAAGAAGATGCATAATCACGAGTCCATCCTCTTTATGATTGTGCGCTCATTATTCCCCGGAGAACAGGTGAAACGGCATTATCGCGGGCCGGAACTTAACGGCCTCGAAATCGACATCTTTCTTCCCACTCGCGCCCTAGCCATCGAATATCAAGGGCAGCAACACTTCGAACCATTCGTGCATCTTGGAGGAGAGAAAGCGTTACGAACGACCAAACGCCGGGACCGCTTAAAGGCAAAACTGTGTCGGGAGAAAGGACTGACGCTAATCCATTTCTCCATTGCGGATAAACTGACAGAGGGACACGTGGCCGACCGTCTGCGGCACGTGCGGCCAGATATTTTTGAGTAAAACCGATTTCCCGCAAACGCCTTTTCCTCTAAAAAAGCGGCCTCGACATTTCGCATGTGTTCCGGCGCTTATTTGCAACTTGTTGCAGAGTCGAACGCCTCAGCTTTCCGAAGCTCCCGGATTGGGTCGAATCACTGCCCCTATCCGAGCTGCCGCCTCTTCTATTCCGCCGAGCTTCGATACTTTGAAAAACTCCGTTAACGCATCGTTCTCATTTTTGACGCCGGTGATGGCCGGGAAGAGTGAAGCGCACGAAATGAGCGCAAATACGCATAGTTTTTCGGCAATGGTGTTCACCTCTGTCAGTTCGGAAGAATCGCTCTCACTCCCCCCGTGAACGGCTTTCGAGCGTGCGCCATACACTCTTCGGGCCTCGGCATACAATTGTTCCCGCTCCTGCGTGTCAGCTCCGCAGAGTAATGCAATCCGCTCCGCGAGCGTCTCGGTAATCGCTTCCTTCGATCCTGTCATAATCAGCGTTTCTAGCGCGACCGCGAACTTCACGAGTTTTGCTACGGGAACCTGCTCTTTCCATCCGTTGCCATACCAACTCAGCCCATTGAGCAATCGCGCTTCGAGCGCGCTTAGCCGTTTCCACGTGCGCTGTTTTTCGATTATTGATTCGATGAAAGAACAGGACGGCGTTCGCTCTCTCATCCGAGCAATTGAATCCTCGGGAGCGGAAGGCTCGCCTTGTCGTCCACTATGCCAGGCAAGAAACCCTCCATTCGCTTGCAACTCTATCCACGACCGTCCACTTGGAATTAGCGACTCTTCTGCTAGGCCGATGAATGAATAGCGATTGCTGGAAACAAAGATTCTAAGAACGTTGAACGAGGATTCCAGAATCGCCTTGGCGGCGATTTGCCCAAGTTTAGGTTCGGCTCCGGCGATCCGAACGGCCGCTATGGCGGGAAACCCACGATAGTATTCTTCCGCCATCGTGTGCAGTCGCTCGATATTTTTCTTTGCCGACGCCGGATCGTAACCCTCGCCGAGCCCGGCTAACTCGTCTGAAACTGATCGGTCCCATTCCTCTTTATGGCGTTCGAAAAAGGATTTCGTTCGACTGAACGATGCTCCTCCAATCGAGTATTCGTCACGGTCGGCGGTGCGAACGGCGAACACCGGAAAGAAATATGTTCGATCCACCGCCTTCGCGAGCGCCTTTTGTTGTGCTCGCGTCGCCAACTCTGTCGCTAGCTGTGGCGTTATTACTCGTCGTTGCTCGACACAGTTGGCCGCGATCTCGACTTGAAGGGCATGAAAGACTGTTTCAGGAGAAATGCGCCCAACCAATTCGCGATCCTTTTGCACACGTTCGTGGACGCACTCAAACAGCTTCCTTTCGGCAACTTTGCCACATCGATAATAACGAGCTGCGCGTAAGGGAAACTCAGCATCGTCAGAAGGCATGCCGCTCGACATCTCCATTTGACCGGCAGCGGACTTCCAATCCTGTCGCTGTAATTCTCGCAGTCTATCGACTTCGGAAACCACAAACCGGATCACGTCGGCGAGCCTCGGCGCGTTTGCCATAAGCGTGATTATGTCGAGCGGATGTGGCGGTTCAAGAACGCCCAAAGATCACGGAGTAATGGTTTTCATTGCTCATTCAAATTAAGGCGCGTTCGATTCGAGTTGCTTGCCGTCTTCGATTGGATTTGGGAGAATAGAAACATCGTGACAGCAGGGAAGCGCAGCGCAATTCCATCAAGGGCACGAAGGCTTGTGATTCAAGAGACGGGCGGCGTCTGCGCGTTCTGCGAGGGGCGTGATGTGGCCACCCTGCAATTTCATCACATTGCGGGCCGCGACATTTCCGATCCTCATAACCCCGAAAACCTGATTTACGTTTGCGGCAACTGTCACGCAAAGATAACCGCTGGCGAAATTTCAGAAGCAGACGTTCGGACTCGGAAACGCTTTTGGCAGTGGATAGCAGAGAAGCAAAATCGCACAACTCCGAAGGCGATCGTTCACGGTGTGGCGATCATCAATGAATCCAACACGGGGCCGATCACGAACAACTTCAACTTCCGAAGCGGCAAGCAAAAGCCGAAATTACCTCCTCCTACCGGAGTGATTGCGACCGACGCGAATTGTCGTAATTACATCAAACACTTGATCGACCGATATAATGACTTCGCGAGTGAGAAGGGCACAATTCCCGGCTTCCGCTATCCCGCCATTTACGGAGCGATTAAAGGGCGATTCAAAACGACGTGGGACATGGTGCCACTGGTTCATTTCGAGAAGCTGGCGGCATATCTTCATGGACGGATTAACGACACGCGGTTGGGCTGCATCAACAGAGGCAAAGGACAGCCGAACTACTCGCCTTTTTCAAAATACGTCAGCGAACACGGTATTCCCGCAAGCTAGCGGCGTGTTCCGTTAGCGCTCGACGAAGCGCATTCGGGCTAACGCCTCGCCCAAGCGAATGCGCCCCGGCGGTGCGATTTAGTCTCTCTTCCGACGAGCCGAGCGAATCTTCGGAAGCGATGGTGCGAGAAGTTGCCAAACCTCAATGCGGTATGCTCGCGCAAGTCGTTCCAATGTTGAGAGCCGCAGCTCTTTTTTTCGTCCGGCTTCGAGAGCTTGGTAATACTTGTACGACATCCCAGCACGCTCAGCGAAGCGCTCCTGCGTAAGCTCGTGGCGTTTTCGCAGCTCGCGGAGACGCACAAGAAGAGCTGCAAGCGTTTTGCGTTGCACTCACGGATCATTCCCTCCGAAATTTGACGTGAACACCCCTCTAACGGTAGTGCTTGTGTTGACGTGTTCGGCACATAAAATCGGGCATGATTTCCTCCAACACGCGGCGTTGGTTCGTGATCCTGATTGCGGCCCTTCTATGGACGCACAAACCGGCGTGCGCCTACCCTACTGGCGACATGGGCTGCGAAGATATTGGCGAATTTGCGGGGGCCGTCGTCATCGGAAAAGGCAATGGGCAAACGATGAAACAAGCCCTCGCCAAAGTGAATACGGCGACCGCAGGGCATCCTATTGAGCGCAAAAACATGACGGCAATCGTGCGGGCGATCTATACATGGGCAAAGGGGATGTCAGAGGAAGGCGCGAAAATGTCGTTTATGGCGGAATGCGTAGCCCAGGACGACGCGCCAAAGCGAGCGCGGGTGGAGATGTCCGAAGACGAAATCAAAGCAACCGCGTCACTAATTGGCATTTTGGAGAAATCCGGCCATTTGCGATTGGAGTGTGCGGCGGGGAAAGCATGGATCGACACGCACGACTGGCAGGAGTATTCGATCTTCGAGAAAGAAAAAATGACTCACGTAGTGTGTCTGGCTTGTGCGGACCGATCTGAAGTTGTGAGCCGTTCGCAGGCTATTGTCCTCTATGATTTGCAATCCGATAAGAAGCTGGCGACCTACTCGTCAATAGCGGGCTTCAGGATTTACTGACTCTCCAGCGCGAGTCACCGCCAGAGTTTTGCCTTTTCCCGCCGAGGGAGACCGGCAAGCAGTAAACAATAATTCTAAAGAATTGTTGCTTGACTACCGGCGTAAAGTGCTACATAACTGATTCATGGGTAAGAACAATTCGATTGCGGCGTTCGCTTATTTGCGCGTCTCCAGCAAAGGACAAATCAAGGGTCACGGGTTTCACCGCCAAAGCGAGACGATTGAGGAATTCGCCAAGCGGAATGGATACGTCATCAAAGAGACATTCCGCGACGCATTCACCGGCACAGAGGCCGACCGTCCCGATTTCAACCGCATGGTCGGGATGATGCTCGGGAACGGTGTTCTAACGATCCTGGTGGAGTCTCTAGATCGTTTGGCCCGCGATGTGATGGTGCAGAGCCTCCTGCTATCGAAGCTTGCTCAACACGGCTTCACGCTAATCAACTGCATCACTGGAGAGGATGTCACGGCCTCTATGGATCAAGACCCGATGCGCAAGGCCCTAATTCAGATTCAGAGCGTCTTCAGCGAACTGGAGAAAAATCGATTAGTCGCCAAGCTTCGACGCGCCCGCCAAGCGAAAAAGAAAACGGTTGGAAAATGCGAGGGACGGAAAGCGTTCGGTGAAAAGCCCGGTGAGGAACAAACCGTCCAAATGATGCATTCGCTGCGGCGAAAGAGAAACGGCAAACAACTCAGTTTTGCTAGGATCGCCGCCGCCCTGAATGAAAAACGCGTGCCGACCCGCACGGGCGCACGGTGGCAGACAACAACCGTTCGCAATATACTCGGTCGCAGCCGACGCTGAGGAACTTTTGCAACTTGTTGCAAAACATTGGCGAGAGAGAAGCCTTCTCTATAGAGAGAGTTGGCGATGTCGGTGCTCCAAGAGTTCTCGTTTTCGATTCAAGTGCATGCGAGGGACGCAAGACACGACAAACTCAGTCTCCAAGTCAAACACGCGATCTTAAACGGTTCCGAGGAAGCGTTAGATTCGTTTCGGAAATACCTCGCCGCTCCACCTCGCAACCTGCGGGCTATTGATACCGGCGAGACGTGGGGAAAAATCTTCAAGCGTCCACCCGTGTCCCTATGGATGCCGCTTAAAATCAGGAACTCAACGAAAGGTGTCGCATCGTTACTGCCATTGCCTCTTTTCAGCGGACGGTATTCCTTTAAGCGTGCGCCGGGGTCGCAGCGATGGATAACAGACCTCGATCTTTTGCTGAATCAGACTCGCTTCCTGCGAAATCAGAACCCGGAAACATTCATTCCACCACGCGGCCCACCTCGGGGCACATTCTCGTCCAGCGATGCGGCTTTCTTCGAACGCGGGGAGGTAAGAACTGGTGGTGAAGAGAGTCTCGACAGCAATGACAATTGGATACCGGATACGCCTGAATTTGAGCGCCTTCACGATCCGCGCCTCGGGCCACGGATTTTGCGAACGTATTTGAATGGCGTCTTGGAAAATATTGATGCGGACTTGCAACGTGTTGCAAATCTTCCCCATGTTGCGATCACCTATCGGCCGCGAATTGATCTAGGCCGCTTCGATCTCAAGAGCGCGGAAACGTATTTTGAATTTTCTTCCGGTGGCCTGACGCCAGTCTGGCTGGTTGCCAGTCTTGAATCGCTGTTGCGCAGCTACGGTGACTTCCCTTTGACGGTTCACCATTATCCGCTTCCGCCTATCTGGGATGGAATTGGAATGTCTCGTGTGCTGACGTTAACAGTTCGAACCGGCGTGGAACTCAAGATTTACGCGAAGACAAATCGCAGAGTCCGCGTAGAGGTGGTTCACAATTTCGCTGGCGAGAAGCGCTGCCGAAAGAAGCACACGTTTGCCACGATGGACGGCATAGCGCGCTTGCTAGACGAGTTGAGGGAAGATGCCGCCAAGACCGTGAACGATGTTTTCAGGCATTTCCGAAACAGCGCCGCTCTTCCTGCAACCGACAAGACGGCAATCGATCTCTTGAGGGACTTCACAACCACAGTCCAAGTGCGCAACACCGCTCGCATCTTGTTGGATGCCTTGCTTGACAAAGGAAGCGTCGCGTCGCTGACGCAATACCACGTCGCGCTGGCGCGGCTGCGGAAGGCGGGCATTCTGCAAACCCAAGACACAAATCATCGGAAGGAGCATGTGGTGACAATGCAATATCGACATGCCCTAAAAATGCTTCGCGAGCACTCAGCTTTCCCTCATCTCACGATACGGCATAGAACTCGGCATGGGCAGCCCCCCCGGGGGGTGAATAATTAGTAAAAACGTCTGGCTCCCCCTATCCCTCATCAGGAGGCTGACACCACCCGTGAACATTTTCAGAAATTTTGTGTCAGCCTAACCGATTCATTGACGAGATTATTTGGGGGGTCCGAGGACGGCGAAAGTAACTCACGAGACATCAAATGTCCTGTGGCGCTTTGGTGCATAATTCAGTAGCATCGCCTCTTGATGCGCCGCCAACTCGATGCCCACGACACGTCAATTCTCGCCAAGTTTCAAAGGTTGCTTAACGCACGAGGAAAAGAGCAGGTCCTCCAGAAGTATTTAGAGAATCATCCCCGCCTTATTCCGCAAGAATTTGTCCAAAACCACGGCGTCCATTTCAGCGTGATTCTGCGGAAATTGGAGCTGGCAGAGAACTACGCCACTGATTTTTTTTATCTCTCCAAATCATCTGGCGATTGGAATGCGGTCTTCGTAGAGCTGGAAAAACCCCAATCGCGGTTTTTTAATTTGAAAAAGCCGGACGCTTTTCACAAGGATTTCCACACCGCCCTAGAGCAGCTCAATAAATGGCGGGCATGGACCAAAACGAATGGGAATATGCGCCACCTACTCGCGGAGACTTTGGAGCCGATTTGGCAGCCGAAGCCGATGCGCCATAACCCGGTGTATCCAAAGTACGTTTTGGTTATGGGTAGGCGGTCCGAATACAGTTCCGATGACAAACGCGGTAAGTTGATCCATTCGGTCGAAGCGGACGATTTCAAAATACTGTCTTTTGACAGCCTGATCGATGGCTACGCATCGAATGAGGACGTTTACGTGGCGAAACGCTGCAAGTCGAAACTCGAAATTATCTCTCGCGACTATATCGGTGAAGACCTGTTTGCTTGGGTTGATCCGACCCGACTTCGCATTCCAAAGGCGCTTGCGGACGATGCGCAGGCTCACCGGCGATCGTGGCGCTATTTAGCGGGCGCGAAAAACCTTCGCGAGAAGAAGCTCGACGCAATTCTTCCCAAAATCGAGCAAGTCTCGACCGCGAAGCGCGGCGGGAAACGCAGGCCATAATTCTAGACTTTTTTGGAAGCGCGGCGAGCACTCAGGACACAAAGCGAGGACGGTCGATCCTGCGCTAACGAAATTGGAATCGCTCCGGTCGATTTCACTGCCAACTCCATGTGACCTGTGAGCATCAGTTTATCAAGCGCCTGAGTGGCGCGATCCTTTGTCTCAACAAGGGTGGTTTTCATCAGTAAGCCGTAGCCAGCATGTCTAGCGCTTAAAGCCGTGTGCTCAGAAGAGACTTCCTTTGGTTCGCCGGTGACCTCGATTCTAAAGCTCGGTGCGTGCGCCTCTCCCTTTTCCGCATTAACGAGTCCTTGAAAGTGCATTCTTCCCTCGCGAACCGTACGTCGCAATCGCGCAGAGAAGCCCACACCCAACTTTTCGTCTAGCGCGTCCTTCTCTTTTCCGGTTCGAATTTCCCAACAAAACTCGCCGTCTGTTTTCGGCTCGTGCTTCTGCCAAAGGCTCTCACATACATCGACTAAGGTGCATGGCGCATCCGTTTTAAAATCGCGTAATTCCAAATCCGCGTCCGACGCGAAATCGATTCGTTCACCAGACGCTTTGATTTGATAAAGACTGAGGGGCTTAAGTATCCAAGCCTCTTGTGTCACCGGAACCTTGAGACCGTTCGGCCAAGTTTCTTTCTTGGTATCTCGATACGAGAAGAGATTGATCTGCTTCCGTTCGGCGAGATTCCGTGCGGCGCGACTAAAACCTGCTGCTGAAATCATTATCCCAACGTGAGCGCTCACGTCTTCTTTCAACCCAACGAAAGCCTCGACCGCTTTCACATCGATCCTCCTTCTCCAACACTTGCATTCGACAATAATTAGAATTTCACTGGGGCCAAAATTCTGTCGAATTGAGATGTCAATTTGGCGGAGACGTTGCGAATTCTGTCCGGCCAGTTTGTCGTCGCGTTTGATCGTAGCCTTTGGATGGAAAGCACGGTGCAAACGTTCAACGATAGCCTCGAATTCCTTCCAATCGGGTCCAGCCATCATTGCGAAATTGTTTGCATATCGAATGACTGATAGCCTACGAAACTTCTTTTTGAGTAGCGCATCTACTCCTAATCGGAGGAGCGAGAGCGGTGTTTTTGAGCCAAACTACTTCGGGCAGCCTCAATAATCGCGACTGCTCTTTCTATTGCAGCGGATTCGATTTGCTTCACCGTTTGTTGCCGCGCATCCGCGACGCGCACACGCAATTCGACGCTTTCCTCAGAGGCCAGCGGTTCTTCCCTTTCGATGCTTGCTCCCACACTGACCATCGCAGCGTTGTCCCGAAGCAAAACGAAGTTTCCGACTTCAAATCCATCCCCTATCGCTGTCACAAACCGAATGTTCATGGTCTATGATACATCACTGGCGGACCCTGAACACGAGCTGCGCCCGCCCGGGGTAATCTTCTAATTTTTGTCGGCGTCCGACATTTAGCCAGTTTTTCGATGCTCAAAAAAAAGAGCCAATTAATCAGTTCAATGATACACTTGGTCGCAATACTTGATACACCACGCGGATTTTCCGCTCGTTGAAAATCAGATATTTGCCACTCGTGGGAGGCAATCCCACCCCTTCCGCGCGTCGCTCGATTCCATCCCGGCTCACGCCTTTTTTTTCTTCGGCGATTTGCCTTTGCGGGTAGACACCTTCGCGGCTGATTTTGAGTTGTCAGAGGCAGTCGAGGATGGTCCGGATGGCGGCGCACAGTTCGTCCCGGCCCCGTCGATAATGATCTCCCGATATTTGGTTTCCCCGGGCGCCCAACTCATCGGCCTTTTATCGCAATAGAGTTGTTGCTGGGCACGATCTGAAACCCGAAGGAACATTTCTGCGGATTGCGTCGGGGCCGGTCCGTTCCGAGGTGAGAAGGAGAGCTCAAAGTAACCGCGCTCATCCGTGCAGGTATGCCCGAACGGCTCGATCCAGCGATTAGCGCGATCGAAAAACGCGACCGTCATGTCTGCCTGAGGTTCCAAGTCCCGGTTGCGAACGAATCCGCGCACGGCCCACCCATCTTTCTCAGGCGCCGGCGATTGGATGGTCACGCGGTCGATCTCCGCACCCAATTGGCGAGTGAACTGAGTCGCGGCCGCAACTTCAGCCGAAAGCATCGCGACATCCCGATGGTCTTGGCCGAGCTTCTCCGCGAGCAAGAGTTGCTCGCGCCGGGTTTGATTGGCCCGGGCGACGCGAATCCGTTGCAATTCAGACAGAGTATTCGCGCGTGTGACATCGGCCTCGGCCAGATCGGCCTTGAACGCAGGCACGGGTGAATCGGGTGCGGCGGTTTTGGTGTTGGAATACGTATTCATAATTGGTTACGCAGCGCGATCAGCGCGGCCCAGGTGTCTTCCTCGCGCGCCTGACAATGGGTTTTGGCCACGATGATGTTGGGGCCATCCTGGGTATAACCGGCGGCGCCGTTCACCTGGATGCAATGCGTCGTCTCGTTATGCGCGGTGATATTGAGCAGCCCGGTCGTGACCGCGGAATAAGCGCTGTTGAAGGCGCCCTCCTTGAGACGATTGCCGATCATCCGCACGCTCGGGCTCAACAAGTAAGCGTGGACCAGGATCGGGTCGTCCGGATGGAGGTTGCAATCGCATTGGTTATTCAGGAAACCGATGTCGTCGAAACTGGCGAGCAACAGAGACGCGAGGATAAACTTCTTGCCCGGTTCGAGCAGGTCGAGCGAGCATTGATTGTCGGCGAAGAGAATATTGCCGTTAACGAGCCGCGGGCGGTTGAGGTCATCCAGGCCGGGCGACGGCTGCTGAGGTTCCTGGCTGAAGGCGGCGAAGGTGATCTGTTGCAGGTAAATCTCGTTCGACAGGCCGAGGTTGAAAATGAACACGGTCGCAGGAGCGAAGAGGCGAAACCGGTCGCGCGAAGCGATTCCGCCGCTCGTAAATTCATTTCCCACCACGGAAACGGGACCCAACGCCACGGCTGAAACCGCGGGGCCGGCCGGAGAACTGACGATATTATCGTGGAGTTTGAGGGCAGGCACTCCGGTCGCTTCCCTCGCCGCCGGATTGGTCGTCACCGGCGCGAGAGCGAACACGATTTGAATGCCGCCTCGACGGCCGGCTGGCGCCGCGAAGATTGCCGCTGGCTGATCTGGCTTCGGGCCGGCGTCTCCCGAAGGCAAAGCGCCATTGCCGACGATGCGATTTCTTTCGATATCGATCCCGTCGCCGTGAAGAACAAAGATTCCGCACGCCGGCTGGTTCTGAGTTGCGCCGTTGCGTTCGATAACGTTGTCGTAGACCACCAGGTCGGACACGTCGGCGAGCGCGATCCCGCCGTAGCCCATCCGATCAACCCACTCCGGTGCGATCGCCGGGCGCGCTCGCCCCAGGCAATCAATGATTTCGTTGCCCAGAATCTCGAGGCCGCGAACGCGGACGAATGCATCCACTTTGCTCAGGTCAAAAAAGCCGATCACGCCGATCCCGTCGAAGCCGGCCAGTTGGATTCGATTGCGCTCGATCCGAATGTTCCAGAGCGATTCAGTCGAAACGATCTCGTGCGTCGGTTGCGGCGTCTTCTGGGAAGGATGCTCCGGCACTTGCGTGCCCGGATCTTTACAATCGCGACACGGATCTTTCGGATCGATCCAGCCGCCGACGATCCGCCGGGCGGTCGCAGCCGCGGGATTAGCAACAGCGGTCGTGTCCCATTTGAGCGGTCTTTCTTCAAGATGCCCGAGGGTAATTCCCTGGCCGCGCACCAGGACGATCCAGTTCTCGATGACGCGGACGCGACGACAACCACCGCCCAGTTGAATGCCGCTGGCCGGATGGCTGCCGCTGGTCAATTGCACGCCACTCGGCGCCGCCGCCGCGGCCTTCGCCGCCTGTAGCGCAATCGATTGTGGCGAGAAGATCGATCCCAAATCGATTTTCAACTGGGCCGCGATCACGTTGCGCTCGATCAGTCCTTCCTCGCCGATGAAAAAGATCGCAGGCTCGGAGCCAGTGCCTTTCGTCATCAGGAACCGGCACTCGGAAATCGTGACGCCGGATGAATCGAGAACCTCGATGGCGCTGCGTTCCCCTTGCAGGAAGCTGAGCCATTCGATCCGAATATTTGTGCAGTTCTTTTCGATCCGAATGATCGGGCCGGTCTCGGCGTCCTCAGCCAAACGCGGCCTGAGCACGGTTTGCTCGCGGCAGCCGCTGATCACGATGTCGTGCCTGCCGGAGATGATTAACTTCTCCTGGTAAACGCCATCGAGCACGCAGACGTGGCCCCCTTTTTCCGGCAGACTGTCCACCGCTTCCTGGAGGGTTTTGAAATCCGCCGCGTCTGTTTGGCCGACGGTTTTCGTGCAGCAGCCGCAGCAATCTTCCAACTCGGTGAGCGGAGGAAATAAATGCCGGCAATCTTCGGCCACGGTGACCGCGCCGTTGCCGGCGACCTGGATGACAGCGAGCCGGGCATAATGATGGTTGATACCCGCAGGTGAGAGCGGCAACGGATTCGTCGGCGTGTTTGGATCCGGCGGCCACTCCACTGTTCCGCTGTTCGTTCGCGCCGGAATCGTCCAGTAATCCCCCGTCCGGTAATTCCCGTTTTCGAATTTTATTTCCACGCCGTCTTCCAGCGGCATGAAACCGTTATTCGTCCCCGGGATCGCAACTGAGATGAGACCGGCGGAATCCCAGCGGCGTACTTTTGTTGAGGGTGTGAGCGGAGGCAGAGCGGAACTAACAGTCAGGACGAGATCGTCCACGGCCGTGATCTTCACGAGCGCGCCGGCTTCCCCGCGCAATTCCTGGCCCGCATCGATGATCTCAATCCATTGTCCCGGGGCGAACCCGGCCGGAGAATCCGCCCGGAAATTTGTCAGCGTAATTTGGCTGAGGTTGATTGCTTTTACCTGCGCCGTGATGCAGCCGTTCTCCCGCGACCAGACGAAGGTAGGCGCCGCGCCGGAAGACCCGAGATTTCCGGAGTCATGAATCTCGACGCGGTAGAGTTGATTTTCGAGCCGCCGATAGCCGGCGCCGGGAGGAACGATGCATGGTTTATCCGATTGCGCGTCGGGCTGGGCGCGTGCGCTCAGCTTTCCGGTCGGCGGCGTGACGAGATCGGTCCAGGCCTTCGGCGCACTGGCGCATTTCGTCTGGCCATCGACGGGCAGGGTCTTAACCTGCCAGACGATTTTCGTGCGGGTGGCCGTATCCGGACCGCCGAGCGCCACTTCGCGAATCTCCGGGTCGTCGAGCGCGGTGATGTGCCGTTGCCAGACGTCGAGGTAAATCAAATGCCTTCCGGCCGAAAGGCTCGGCGGCGATGGGAAGTCCAGCTGACTGCGGTAGCGAACCGGCGTTTCATTTTCGCAGAGAATGCCATCGGCGTAGAAGCGGCCGGCGCTGATTGAGAAGTCGAACCCGGTTCCGTTTCCAATGGCGAAACCCGCGGCGTGCTTCGGCGCACCCGAAAGGCCGATGACATCGCGCGCTTCCGTCTCGGTCCGATAGGCCGTGATTTCTGCCTGTTCGTTCCAGTCCGCATCCAGCCCGACCCGGCCCTGCTGATGGTTAACGTTACGATAATGCTTCGGGGGACGAAATGTGAAACGGGTGAAGTCGCCTTTCATGGGGTAGTCCTCGGGGTGATTTCGGAGTTCAGGTCACAAAGAAAATTCCGGCTTCAAGTCCGAAGCGGAGATATTCCTCGAGGCTGGACTCGAGGTTGGCTTCGCGTTGCGGCTGCTGGAGAAATTGAAACGCGCCCATCTCCGCACCGTCATCCGCACCGGCGCGGATTTCCTCCGGAACGGTGAGGCGCAACTGAGCGTATCCGGGTTGTCCGTATTCGTGCGAAGTAAACGCCGGCTTGATGCGCGAGCGGATCGCATCCTGGGCGGCGATGTCTGCGACGCCTTGCAACGCCAGGTCGGGCTGGCATCGGTAACGGCGCGGCGTTTCCGAGCCGCCGGCCAAAAAGCAAAAGCGCACGCAGCCGGCCTGCCGCAACTTCGCTTTCACTTTCTCGACGAAAATCGAATTGCTTGCCTCCAGTTGCCGGATGAGGACCTGGCCGAAAAACGTGCATCCCTCGACATCCGCCCGCGCCTCGCTCGCCTGGACAGCGGCAGCCATCCCTCCGTCCACAATGCTTTGTTCGATCTCCAATCGTTTCACAGAATTCGGGAGATGGATCGGGCCGCAGATACTTCGTTCGAGGCGCACGAGCAGATCGACATTCGTCGGGTGAACGACGAGCCGTCCCGTTTGCGGAGCGATCGTGCTGTGATGCAAACATAAACGGCCGAGGTTTCCGGGCGCGACATCGATCTCTTTTTCAAAAAGTAATCCATGCAGGATCAGCTCTCCGGGAACATCACTGGTCACCGGCGCCGTTCCCCACACCGACACCCGTCGCCGCAAATGCGGGCGTTGCTCCGCGGCGACGGCCGTGCTGAGGGGCCTGCCGTGGGGCAGATCGGCCGCGAAGATTAATAACTGGCTGGCCTCGGGAATCTTAATTTGGTGGGCGACGAGATTGTCCAGGTAAGTGCGGCTATCGAGCACCGCGATGGAACCAAGCGTGCCTGGCGGTTGGGCGTTCCACGCGTCGATCGCATCGGACAGTTTCGAAAAAATCGTGTTCGGAATCGGCGCCCGCGTTTGGCTCACGCCGACCTGCCAGGTGATCCGGTCCACCAGCGCGTCGCGCCCATCGAGCGTCCGCAACTTCGCCAGCGACGCACTTCGTTTATAAGGACCGCCGCCGAGATCGCCGCTGAAGCCGTAGGAATAATTCACCCGCGCTGCCGTGACGTGCTCCGCCTTTGGGAAACGAATTCGGCCCAGCTTCGGATCGACCGCCGCGCGAATGAGCATCGTTACGGTGGTGTTGTCCGCCCGGCGGTACGTTTTCGCCGGGGCGGGCGTTCGCCAGTCGCTCAAATCGCAGATCAAAATTTCCTCCGGGTTCACCGGCTTCGTTTCCGAATTGATGAACACCTCGCAAACCGGGCTTTTGCCGAAATAAAGTGTCGAACGCGTTTGGTTATTCGCCAGCTGGAGCCGGCCCGCCTCCAGTTCGTCGTAAAGCGGGCGCCGGCGCAACGCCGCCGGGACATTAATTTCTTCGGCGAGATGAGTGATGTCCGTCTCGGGCACGGGCGAGTTGAACAGAGGCGCGTCGAATCCGAGCGGGCTGAAAGTGAACCGGAAATTCGGCGCGGTTCCAGTGCGCCGCGCGTTTATCGCCCCGGCGTGGTCGTTTAGCGGATAAGCTTCGAGGCGCCAGAGAAAAAGCCCGATGTTCGGGATGTTGTGCCTGCCCCTGCGGCTCGCGATGTGGCGCACATCCGCCGTGTGCGCGATCGTATCGAAAGGCGTATCGAGCAATTCCAACGCCGCCGTGCGCCGAAGATCGGGCGTAATCGCGTTCTTTGGTCGCAAATGATTTTGGTTCTGGGTCCAATGGAGCAGTTCGAAAAACTCGACCGCGTGCGCCGGCCAGCCCGTGCTGTCCCGTGCGAGTTGTTCCAGCATGGCCGCGGTCCCTTTGCGCCGGCGATACGCGAGAGTGTGAGCGACCCGCGCGCGCAGGCTGAAAGTGGGAGCGCTCACGGCGTGCAATCCGCGCACACCGAGAAGGTCGCCGATATAGGGCACGACCCATTCCTCGCAAGTCTCGATGAACCAGTTGTCGTTGAGCTGCGCGATGTCGCGCTCAACGATGGCCGCCTCTTTGGCGAGCACGCCGACCAATGCTCGCAACGCCCCGCGCTGTTCCTGTTCGTCGCGGATCCGGTAGATCGCCGGCAGCAATTGATACAACTCTTCGGCCGTATGAATCATAGCGCCATCTCGGTGAGCTGAACGCCGCGCGGATTTATCAGAAGCAATTCCGCCGGTTGGATCGCGGCGTTCGAATGGTCCCAGCCGGCGACGCGCGCCGCCAGGCGTTCCTCGAGCGTCGCCGCTCTTCCGCTCAGATAAAAATAATCGAGATCGACGGCCTCCACGCCGTCCACCGATTGCGCGACGCCATAGATCTCGCTGTTCGTGACGGCCTGGCCGAAAGCACGCCGGGAAAAAGAAAAGGCGGCAAGAAGAGCCGCGCTCACTGCCTCCTTCACTTTGTCTGCAAGATAACCGCGCGTGATGAGCAATTTCGCCTGGAGGTTGAAGCTCAACGCCAGATACGAGCCGACGAGAACGCGCGGTCCCGGATCGCGCGCGCCATTCATGCTCAGCTGCAAATTCTTGTAGAGATCGGATAATGGAGAAACCGGAGCGCCGTCCCCGCCCGCGATGGTGAGGCGCACGATTTTGTCTTCGCCCTGCCAAAGCCAGGTGGCCTGCGCTTTTCCGATGCCGGGATAAGCGCGCGCAAAATCTTCGAAGTCCTGGAGCGACACGATTCGGTCGAGCGTGAGGACGGTGACGGGCGCGTTCCCCCGCGCGCCGTCGCGGGTTTCCGGATCGGCGCCGCCGTTGGCCGGCCAGGGATTAACCACTTCCTTCAGGCCGAGGGAGCGAGTGAGAAGCAGGCTGATCTGGCCCGCCTTGACCATTCCGCCAAGGCCAACGCCCGCTCGATAAGTGGCCGCGATGTTCTCCACCCCCGTCGGCAATCGCGCGCCCGTCAGCCCGTCGCCGAACTGGACGACCGTCTTGCTATCGTCCGTCTGGCGCGTGACGTAGATGCGATCGTTCGGCTGGGCGCGATAAAGCGAACGTGATTCATCCCAGAGCACATCGTTCACCCGAAGTTGCAGCGTGCTGGCGATGCCGCTTGTCGTCGGGGCGGACACGTAGGTGAGCGGCGCCTGCTTGAGCACGAATTTCTGGAACGCTGTCGCGGCGTCGCCGCCGCCGAGCACTTCGCTTTTCGTTTCGCCGTGAGTGGCGCGGGCCACGTTGGCGTTCAAAATCACGGTGTTTCTGCGATACGAATAACGAAGTCCGCCACCGCCGCTCTGTTCGTGAAACAGAATCGTCGTGTGTCCGTCGTGGTGGTTGATCTCCTCGAGACTGAGCAATTCGTCGCGAAACACGCCCGGGGCATCCTGTTGTTCGCCGTGCAGAACGACCAGCTGTCCCGGCTTCAAGCCGAGAACCATTCCGTCCAAGTGCAGCGTGCTGATGTTTGCATCGATGATTTCCGGCAGCGGAATTTCGGCCAGCGCGAGTGCCTCACTCTTGAGATGAGCGGTCGAGTCGCGCACCAGAAACCCCGGCCGATCGCCGTCCGATCCATCCGGGTTGTGCAGCTTGACGACGGTCGTCTTGCCGCTCATTCCGAAGCCGGTCTGGGAAGCTTCGCGCGCTTCGGCCACGCGATAGACGTGACGCTGCGAAGCGTCGGAAATCATCATCCAACTGTTTTTCGCGATGCCGGAAATGCTTCGTTCCAACCAGGCCTTTGTCTCGAAGGTCAGATTCAAGAAGGAGCCGGACGCCTTCGAATTCGGATGAGGCCGCCAGATGGACCACCCGTAGCTATCCCAATCCGGATAAAGCAGCGGGTTTTGCGCGCTATCGCGGAGGCTGTTGTAGGGCGGCGCGTTGTTCCCGAAAAATCCGGCGCGTTCGCGGAACGCGTACACGGCCTGGTTCGCAACCGCGCGGTTCGCGTTGCGTGTCGCGACGAAATCCGCGAGCGCGTCGGCGCTCCAGCGATGCGTTTCCAGGATGGTTTGCAGTTCGCGCTCGGAGATCGTTCGTCGGAGAACCGCGGTTTCGATCGCGTCGGCCGTGAAAGGCAATGGCCTTGCCACGAGCGGCCCGATAGTCGGGAACGCGATGAACGACGGAATCTGTAACCCCGGCTGACTCGCAGCCGCCGAGGTCTCGGCCTCGAGCTGCACCTCCGTGCACTTCGATTGATCGTCGATTTTCACCGCCGCGACCTGTCGCGGCACTGTTGTCGCCGCCCCCGCGCCGAGCGTGATCAGAACCCAGTCACCCGCGGTGAGACCGGTGCTCGTGCCCTTGAAACGAATCGAGTTCACCGCCGGGTCGCCAGGTTTTTCGAAGCGCAATTTGCCGTCCTTGATTTTGAATTGCTGCGGCTCAGTGGCGCGCGGGCGCAACTCGTTCCAGGCCGGACGTGCCTTTATCTCTTCGACCGTCTCGAAAATTTGCGCCTGCTCATTTTCGCCGGGAATGCTCTGCGCTTTGGTTCCGCTGCTCACGGTGACTTCGGTCGGCGCTCCCGCCGCGGTCTCGAGAGTGAACCGGAAATAAGTGCTCGCCGCCACGCCGGGCCGGAGTTCGTAGCCGATCGCGCGCGCCAGCTCGAGAAGGGAGCGCCGCTCCGTGCTCGTGCGCAGGTAACCCTCATTCGCGATTCGCTCCTGGTAAAAAGTCAGGACGTCGAGCGCAACCGCCCAGGCATCGAGCAGACCGATAGTGGGATCATCGTCGCGGCGCGTTTTCAGTTCGAGCAGGACCGGAGCGCGCGTGAGTCCCACCAGCATGCTGCGCTTAAAACGGCTGTGCGTTCCCACTCGATAGGCGAGCGCGTTCAAGCCCGCGGGATTCCAGATATCGACCGGCGTCTCAACGTCGAGGCCTTCGCAACAACCGCAGTCGTTCAATTCCCGTCCGTCGCCTGCGTTCATAAACTTCCCTGCACCTCCACTTCCACCCGGCCGTTCTCGGGAAAATTGCGATCGTTATCGAGGCGCAGAATTTCGATCGCGGCCGGCCGCAAGAAACCGGCGTCCATCTCGCCGCTGGGTTCTTTGCCCCAACGCTGGAATCGCGTGACCGTGACCGAGGCCACGCCCGGCTGCTCCATCGCCAGACGATAAATCTGGCTGAGGAAAACCGGCTGACCGAACGTGAAATTGTCCGGATGAAAGAAACCGCGGCGGCCATCCGGCAGATCGCGGTTACTGAAAATCGCCAGCAGATTTTTCTCCACTTCGCTCGCGAAATATCCCGGGCGCGCACACGCGAAAAGCGCCAGGTCCAGCGGCACGAAGATCGGAGCGCGGACTTCGAGATCGTACCCCGCGATGCGATAGCGTTCCAGGCGGGCGCGCAGCTCGCGAGAAAACTCCGCGTCCACCTTCGCGCCGCCGCGCCGATCGATCGTGAGAAAAATTGTCGTCCAGCTGCCGGTCCAACGAAACCGGGCCACGGCTTTTTGCACTTCAGGATTGCGCTCCGCGACCTCGGCCCAATCCGCTTCGGTGACGGCGCGTTCCTGGATCCGAAACGCCTGCGGCGCATATTGCCGCACTTCCTCCATCGATTCCGGATCGCATCCGCCTTGCGCTGGCAGCGGATTACGAACGCTGGCCAGCCCGGAGATCGGCTTGAGTGCCCGCACGATTGTCTCCGCGCCCACATTTCCAGCCCGCCCATTTCCCACCCGATACACAGCCGAAAAATTTCCCTCAGGTTTGCGTCCCAAAATGTCGTCGCCGAAACGTAATTGCGCGCGGTCGCTCTCATCGATCTCGACCACGAACGCGCGCGCGAAAGGATCCACGCTGAGCAAATCTGCCAGCGGCTCCCAGTTGGCCAGGTCGTCATCCGTCAGCTCGACTGCCGGAAGCGTGTCGCGCATTTCCCATCGCAACGCTTCGGCTGCCGGCGCCGTGGAATCGAACGGCACGGGACGCGCGTTCTTGTCGAGCACCAGCGTGTCGAAGGCATCGCGGGCGTGGCCTACCTGGGCGATTGCGCCCCGGCTCAGGAACGGCCGGAACGCCTCCGTTTCCTTGACCAGCCCGAGAGGCTCCGGTTGCATGCTCTCGCCGTGATCCGCCAGGACGATGTTGCCGCGAGCAACGCTGATCTCGGCGAGCGTGGCCGGGCCAGTCGGGTCCGCAATCACTTGAGAAATACAAAGCGGGAAGGGCAGCGCGTCCGCTGCATCCCAGGCCACATCAAGAATCGGCGCGTGATCGACCAGGTCCGTCCCCGGCAACACCGAGGTAAGGCGAACGACATGGCGATGGCTGGGATCGACATCGGCCGGATTTCCCCGGACCGGATCGCGAATCTCTTCCAGCAACAACAGATCGCCCGCCTCGAGCTCCAGCTTGGGTTTGTTCTTCAACGTCGCGCGCGTCGCGCCGGTGGGAAGACAGCACTCCGTATCGCTCCAGGTGTGAAACGCGATCTTGTTGTGGGCCGGCCAAAGGTTGACGTCGTGCATCGTTTCAAACACGAGCGCGGTTTTCTGCGTGACGTCGCCCAGCGTGGCAAAGGCCGTCTTTTCCTGGACCACGAAGTGCGCGCTGGCCTCGAGAAAAAGCCAGGTCCGCGCGTTCGACCCGTCGTGCATGAAGTAATCGAGAAGGCGCGCGTGGCGGCGAACGGAGATGCGTTTCCGCGCAGTCCCGAGGTACGCCTCCGTCGCCACCGCGTCCTGATAATAGCTGAGCTGGTCGCCGACATAAGCCAGCAGTTCGACCGCGGCGACGTGCGCGTCAGCCGCATTGCGCTCGCGCCAATCCGGTGTGATCGCGCTCATCCGATCCAGCATGAGCCGGCGAAAGCTGGCGTAATCTTTCGCGAGATAATCGATCTCCGGCTCGGCTCGTTTTTCCGGCGGGCATTCCCGCACCTGCCGGCAATCGAATTCACTCGGACAACCTGCCTTGAAAGAAAACTCTACCACCGCACGCCGCGGATCGAACCCCGCCGGCGGTGAAGGATCCGTCGGCGAAGTGACCAGCCGCAGCGTGTAAAACGAAAAGTCGCCGCGCGCGTTCACGGTCACGATGAGGCGGTCGCCGTTGGTGATCGCGGCCGCCGCCTGGATGCCGGTGATCCGCGTGCCGCCTTCGATCCTGATATTTTTGTCGGTGAGTGCTGGCGGATTGGGACCCACGGGAAGCGCATGCAGAAAATGCAGCTCGAGTGTTTTCTGATCCACACTCGCCACCTCGATGTAATCAATGCCGTTGAGCGTGGATGAATTCCGAATGGCGTCCGCGCGCTTTTCGTTTTCGCAGATGTATTGGGGATCCATCAGGTGGGGCGTTGAAACTGCGCGCTGTGGCGCTGCTGATTGCGCCGGATGACGTACTGCACGCTCACTTCGAGCGTCGAATCGATGTTGGTGACCGTCACTTCCTCGACCGCGATGCGGTCGCCGAGCCATTGTTGGAGCGACGCCTGCACATTCATCTGGGTCGCGGCCGCGAGGGTGTCGCTGTTCGGTTGAAACACTAATTGCAACAGGCCGCTTCCGAACGTGGGGCGGTTGACGCGTTCTCCCGGATTCGTGAAGAGCACCTGCTCGATCAGGTCGCGAATATGTTCTTCCTCGTCCGCCGCGGCGGTCCTGCCGCGCTCATCAAAATGAAATGGGTAATCGACTTGCATCTACGTCGCGGTCACCCGCGTTTGAGTGACCAGAATATTCAACGGCGTCCCAGTCGGCGCGCAGATGGCCTGGCTCGACTGCACCAATACCGGCACGCCGCTCGCCAGGACACGCGTGGCGCCCACGACCCATTGCGCCGTGACGCACGGCCCGTTTCCGCCCGGCGGAACAAACCCGCACCCGGCTACCAAATACGGCGCCGCCTGCGTCACGATCGGTTGTCCACTCAGCAGCACGCGTGGATTCGGCGCGCTGGGCTGGGCTTGCCCGCCGTGCGAACAAATCACCGTCGCGCCAAGATGAAGCATGAAACCCGGCATGGCGTCCTCCTAAATCACAGTCAGCGCCCCGGCGTTGATATCGACGGTCGGTCCCGTCATGGAAATGAGTGCGCCTTTGCCGTTGGAAATGGTGATGCCGACGTCGTTGATCGCGATCATGGCGCCGGTCATGGTCTTGAGCAGAATGCCGCCGGCCGGTCCGGCCATGTCGCTAATCATGAGCGTATTTTGCAGGCTGGTTTGGAGAACAATGCTCGGACTGGCCGGATTCCCCGCCAAAGCGAGCGCGGGGACGTCGGCCGGAGAACCCGGAAAACAACCGACCCAGATCGGATAATCCGGGTCGCCCTGCTCAAATTCGACCCAGACACCAGAACCGATTACCGGCACCGCCCAAATCCCCATCTGTTTTCCGGTCACTAAAAAACAGGGCATGGCCCAGCTTGACGGAAACAACCCGGACACGTCCGGAATCTGCACGAGCAACCGGCCCATTTGCATGGGGTCGACGTTGTTCATGACGAGTCCGCGATATTTTCCAAAATATTTTTTGTCGCTCATACCGGAACTTTCGGAGTGATCGAGATGAGACCGTTACGGGTGAGGGAGAAATTCTGTTTGATCTCGCCGCGCTTGATCGTGGTGGTGACGCTTTCGACAAAATAGAGTCCGTCGTACGCCATGCCCGCGCCCCGAACGCCGACGAGCTGGCGCGATTTCAACAGCCGTCCATAACGAAGAACATCCAGGGTCCCGCTGCCGGTCACCGAGTCGGACGCGGCGGACCCGGCCGCGAGGCCGCGGCTCAAGGCGGCCATCGGGCTTAGCTTCGCGGTGTCGCGCAACACTTCGACGCGGGTGGGAATAAACCCGGTGACGCCGAGGGGCGGTTGCAGCGGATTGATTTTCGGAATCGGGATTGGAATCGGCGCTTTCGTGAGAGCATTCTGGATGAACACGATCGGCAGAACGCTCTCGCTCGTTTGGCAACTGAAGGTGAGGCTCTCGACGTTGGTGTGCGCGTCCATGTCGAGATTGAGCGCCGGTTGCGGCGGCCCGACTTTTATTTCCGGCCCCCAATAGGCGAGGTTCGTCCCGGGCACCGGACCGCAATCGATGTAGAAGACGTAACCGGCGTCGCTTGCCAGGCCTTGGACATATTCGAGATCGTTGCCCTCCTGTCTCGGGATGCGTTCCGTCGGGATTGGCACATCGATCGACAAACTGGGAATGACGAGCGGGATCATCCCAAACACGGCGTACTTCGCGATGATCAACGCGACCCGTGCTTCGGCCGGCATCGCCGGGTAAGGCATTCCGTTGAGATCGATCAAATTCGAGGCCATCAACTTAGTCAGATCCTTGCCCGTCACGGTCAGGGTCGATTCACCGCTGCTGCCGGGCGTGATCTGGGTGAGCGTGGTTACGCCATCCATCAAAACCTGCGGAATGCCGTTAACGGTGACGATAAGGAGCACTCGCAAAAGCGGCGTCTTCACCGCTCCGAGGACGAAAATCGGATAGAGCGGCGATTGGTTGTTCAGCGTGAAAGTAAGCTCAAAACCGCTGGCCTGTTTTGTCGCGCTCGTGACGGTGACCGAAGTGAGCGCCTCGATCACCACGCGCGGCATCGGCGCCGGCACCACCGGTCCCACAAGAAGCGAAAGATAGATTCCTTTAAGCATCCGGCGCTCCTGGAATTCCTTCCGGCAATGTGATCCGAATCTTTCCGCCGCTGGTCGCCGTCAACTCATCGGGCTGCATGACATTGTTCGCGTCGCAGACCCGCCAGAACTGCTCCGGGTCGCCGAGATATTGCGCGGTGACGTTGTCGATCCGGTCTCCCTGCACCACCGAATGCTCGAGCAGCAATTCGAAACGATCGGCGGACGGCAAAAAACGGCGCCGGATATAGACGATCGATTTTCCCTCCGGCGTCTTCCATTTTGTCGTCTCGATTTCAAAATAACGGCTCGTCGGCGGAAAGGGATGCAGCTTCACCGTGTTTTGAAAAATACCGGATGGAACACTCATGGAATTCCTCCCAGTCCCAGCGCGGCCAGCGCGGCGCCCTTATTTTTTGCCGCCAACTGTTCCTTCTGTTTTTGATACGCGAGATAAATGCTGCCGCCTTTTTCGTTGAACCCGAGGTCGTCCACGCTCAGGACTCGCATGCCCAGGCTCACCTTGGCCTGGATGGGGTTCAGCGCCGGATCGAACGCTTCCTCGGTAATGCTCAATTCCGTCAACCGCACCGGCACGACGCGGTTGCGGCTCCAGACGAATAAGGCCAGCGGCGTCTGCATCGGCGCGATCTCGAGCGTGCCCGCCTGCGCCAGGGAGTTGTTCGACTGGAGATGACTCGTCGTCGGATAAAGAATCATCTCGAGCGTCGCGAGCTGCGGTTGGATTCCGAACTGCGTCGTTTGCCCGTCGGCATTTTCCAGTTGATCCGTCGCGTCGATCTCGACGTCGATCTTGATCGTCTCGACCGCGGGGCCTTTCAGGCGCAACGCCTGGGACCGATCGCCGCTATCCGCGCCCACTCCTTTCGCCTGAAACGTGCGGGTTACTTTCTCCGGATTGTATTGCAACGAGATCACCCGCTGGACCGCGCCCGTTTCCGGATCGACCAGGACGAGGCCACCTTTAACCAGCCGGGGAGAACTCGTCATCATGGCGTGTGCGGCTGGAATCTCAGGGGCGGCCCGGGCCTCGTTTTGGAGGGACACTCATGCGAACGCGATCATGCACCCGGCGGCTTGCGAACCGCCAGCGAAAAATTTCTACCCTGAGCGACCGAAAAGCTTGCCGGCAATCGACGCCCTGCCACGCTAGCGACGACGCGGCGGCGGCGTCTTCTTGAGCAGGATGCTCAGGTTATCGCAATCGTTTCGATCCTGAAGTGTGCTATCGAATTTGTGTCCTCCCGGGACATCCCGGCCGGCCACGTCGGTTCTCACTCTCTCGAAAAAAAGTCGGACGTTATCAGGAAGGCGGACTAACTGTTCGTAAAGGTTCGCTCGGCACGTCTCCGCGTCCGGCCCACTTCCGCGCAAGGCGAGAACTGCTGCGTGGTCGGGCACGAGCAGTTCATCGGAGGCGCGCCGGATATCGCTGGCATGCTGGTCTTCGTTCGCTTTCATCCAGTCATAAAACTGCCCGGAATCCGGCTCGCCTTTCATCACCACGCTCATCCTGTCTTTCTGCCGGCATGTTGACGGAAGATTCGCTCGGCGGATGTTGCCCCGCTCGACGACATTCGGGCCCCAGCGCCCTTCGGCGGGCGGTCTCGGCAGCCTGATGTTCGCCGAAATTTTCACGTCAAAGTCCTTGAAGCCGCACTGGGCAGGGGGCGCCGTTGCCCCGGAACCAGTGCCGGACCCGGCGCCCGACCCAGAACCGGACGAGGCTGGAGGCGCCGCGCTCTTCGGTTCGACCGCGGTCGGATTAAAAGCCTTCTGCAAAGTATCCGCGGTGAACTGGGCCGCCCCGTTGATCGTAAGTGTGGTCAAAGCCAACGAATCATCGTTCCGCATGTAACGATTGATTGGATCGTCGCTGGCAGTAACTGTTGCTCGAGGATAAAGGATGCTCCGGCGCACGACGTTGCCCCGGCCCTCCTGCGCCACATGCGTCAACTCATGCGCAATCAGGCGTCGGCCTCGCTCGCTCTCCGGCGCGAACTGTTCCGCGCCAAACACAATCGCGTCACCCACGGTGTAGGCGCGCGCATTCACTTCCCGCGCCGACGCCGCGGCCGCCGCGTCCGTATGCACGCGGACCCGGGAAAAGTCGTGACCGAAGCGCCGTTCCATGTCCAGCCGAAGGCTCGGGTTTAATGGTCGGCCCGCAGCCGCAAGCACACGTTCTATACTGACAGGCGCAGCCTGCGCCTGCTCCGCCGAGTGGCTCGATGAATGCCCTATGGGTGGCGCGGCGTCGCCGCTCTTCACCACCTGATCGGCAACTCGATCTGCTTCCAGTTCCAGTGGATCATTGCTCGCCCCAATCACGAGTTTGCGGTGCACGGCCTCGCGGCGGGCCGATCGAAGGGCCGGCAAGCTTCGCCCTGGGGCTTCCGCTTCCCTTCGCAGCACCGCTTTCATTTCGGTCGCGTAAAGGAATCCAACTTTCCCTGCGTCCCTTTCACATATTTATTCGCTGCCGGTTCGTTCGGTTATTTCTTCGGAGGCACTGGTGACTTAACGCCACTTCCGATCTTCTTGTCCGTGACAGTAACGGTATTCACCGGACTCGGGTCGCTGAAATGCGCTTTCGAAATCTCCACGTGATAAGCGACGCTGGCGAGAATTTTATTGTTCAAAGGATCGTAGGCATACAGCCCGAAGTCTCCGGTGTACGTAATCGGGAAATCGTCTTCCTTGAGTGTCCGGCACCAGCCGGGAGCGTCCGCGATCACCATCTTGTCCTTGGTGAATTGGTATTCGTGCGGCGGCGGACCATCATTCTTCGATTCGGGGAAGCTCTGTCCACGACCGGTGGCAGTGCGATTGACCATCCGGAGCGCACGCAGGTTGCCCGCCCAACCTTGCGAGACGTGAAAGTGAATCTGATGAACGTTGGCGATCGCTCCATTCCAGGACGGATCGGTAAAAGGACCAGGCTTGTTCAAGCTCGCATCGCACAGATCTTCCTTCTCTTTAAACCCGCCCACCGCGCCAGCGGAAGAAGTGATCAACTCAACTGAATCGATGACGGGTGTGCCGGAACCGCTGGTCTCGGTGCCCGGATCAAGCGTCGTGGTCGGAGTCATTTTCGATTCCGGTGGCACGTTCTCGGTGGTTTCTTTTCCAAGCCCGCCCGACTGCGTCTGGTCCTGCGCCCCGAACCTGGCGCGGTCCCCCGCAAACACTCCTACCCTGCTGAAATCGTGACCAAGCTCTCCGCTTCCGGGGAAAGGCCTGAACATATCGGACGCCTCAGTCTGCTCGCTGCACTTCGCGCAGGTTCCTCCGCACGCGCATCCACGTTGAACAAAGCTGCTTGAAGGCGGCGGCTGGAAGCGCGCCGGCTTGGACGTGAACTGCAATTGACGACTAGCGCTCCTCTTTTTCACATCATTACGGAATCGTGATGTCCGGCAGGCCAGCGGCAATATTTGTTTCCCACGCCGCTTGGCTGGCCGCTACGCAGCCGTGTTGGGTTTCGCTGTCATAGAGCGTTTGGGTCGGAGCGCGTTTGTCGATAACAGCCTGGTGAATCGGTCTCTCCAGGCCTCCTTGGGCCAGCGCCGCATTGGCCTTTTTGGCGAAAACACAACTTATGTTGAAATGGTTCTGCTCGTGTTTGAGCAGCCGGAGTGCTTCACCCACTTTCCTATCGTTACAATCAGCGCTCACCTTGGTCGCGCATTCAGCGGCTGACATAGCTTTATCTCCTCGAAACGGAACGCTGGCGGCGCAGTTCCCCGTGGGTCTCAAGCCCCACGGTTTGCTGCCGCCGCTCTTAAAATAGCTCACACACTGAGCGACTAAAGGCGCACAGCCATTCTTGGCGGGGTCGCCAGCGTTCGCGACGTCGTCTAAAACCCAAGAGCTAGTCGAATTTAGCTTCGCCCGAAAACGCCTGGTCGGACTCGCTGCTTTGCCCAGGACTCGCTCGGCACAGACTTGGGTCGGAACATCGACAGGATTGACTGACGAACTCGTAACCGCCCCGAAAGGGCTGCCTGCATCTGGCGCGCCCTGAAAGTCCGCCCAAGTAAGAGCTGCGCTCGGTTCGCATTCTTCGGGATCGGGTCCCAGAGTCTTAATGCACTGCGCCAATTCCGCTTCTTTTTCACCACCGACCAATTGGGCCTTGGGACCAGCCTCATCGAGGCCAATGATAGCTGGCTGGTGTCCCGCGACGCGCTGACGCTGCAAGCGGGCGGAACCTGTTCGACCGAGCCTGGGAACGCCATCGTCTTCGGCGATCTTTCGCGCAGCTTCGTGAGCCTCATTCTCCAAACTGTCATCGTCGGGCCCGATCTGGAGGGTTGGTTCCGCCGTTATCGAGTTGCGTTGCAATCGTCCAGTTTGCTGGATTACGTGAGTTAATTCGTGGCCGAGTAACTTCCTGCCTTCATGGGTATGTGGGGCGTACTGGCCATGAGCAAAGATCACGTTGGCGCCAACCGTATAGGCCGACGCATTCACCCTTCGCGCTGATTCCGTGGCCCTGGCATTAGCATGGACTCGCACGTGGCTGAAGTCGTGCCCGAAGCGCGGCTCCATGAACGCGAGCGTTTCGTCATCGAGCGGTTCTCCGGGCGAGCGCAACACCTCACGCACAATGGCAGGAACCTCTGAGACACAGGATGGAGGATGGCTGGTAGATGATAGATCGGGATTTGCCGAACGACGCGGAAGCTTCTTCTTGCCGCAGGAGTCGCAGTCGCCGGTAAGTCCGGGCCTGCCGCCGCAGGCACATTTGCCTTGGACCAGACCGCTCTTTGCCGGCCTAACGAATTCGGCGATCGCCGCTCTTGCGTGCATTCGGTTTGGCATCAGTTGTCCGATGGTTGCCGGAACGGATCGAGCGTTACCTTGGTGCCTTTCACGAACCGCTGCGCCTGGCTCAGCGCTCTTTGAACTTTCGGCGACATCTTGTTGCGCGTGGGTTGATCCAAGGTCCAGAATTCGTCGTTCAAATGGCCCCAGACTTCGGCGATTTTCTCCGGCACCTTGGCCAGGCCCGATTCTTCGAGGTGGAGTAGCTCGTAGACATAGGCTTCGACTTCCGACGAGTAGGCGCCGCCACCCTGCCGGCCTTCTTCGTGTGTTTCACGGCCGATCTCCTGATTCTTCAATGACTGATCCCAAAGCACGTGTTGATACTCGTGAATGATGACGCTGTACAGATAGGGAGCGCTCGAGAATGCGCCTGGGCCAATACGCACCTTGCAGGGCTCGGCCTTGTCGTGAATGTAATCCCAACTCGGCATTCCCGTCACCCCATCCGCCCACGTCACCTCCCGGTCGTATTTCATTTTGCCGTTCTCCAGCAACTTCGTCTCGATGCTCGTGCCGCCGGCCATGCCTGTCCCGGCATTCTGGACCACAAGATCTACTGCGGCCTGCCGGTCTTTCTTCTTGATCAGCTCTTCAACCTGCGTCGTTTTTTCCGGACCCAGTCCCGGCACGGCGAGAGCAAACGTTGCCGGCACATCCGGATCGGGCGGCGGCGGCGGCGCGCGAGTTTCGGCCGGCGGCGGCTGCAGGCTTTCCTTGAACATGCCTCCCACCAGACCATGTAATTTTCCTTTCGCCGCCGGCCGTGGCGCCTTGGCAAAAATCGCCCGGCCGAGATCGAGCGCCCGTTTTTCGATCGTGGCCGCAGTAGTCGCGAGAATGAATTCGTCACCCACCGTGATAGAGATCGAGTTCATGTTGCCCTGGACATCTACGTCTTTCACTCCCGCCCGGTAACCGACTCCACTCATCTTGTCGTCGTAATCCGGCAGGAACGCGTGCACTAACCGGTACACGATCTCGGCGCCGTTAATCATCATCGCGGTTCCGTCGCCCGATTTGCGCCGCGCCCGCTCCGCGGCCTTCACAACCTTGTCGATATCGCTCGACCCTTCTTTCTCTTTTGTCTCCGCGTCTGCCGCAGTCGGCTGCCTCTGGAGTACGTTTCTAGGTGCTCCGACCTTAACATCTAAAGGGCCGCTGCCTCGTATAGCGGCTGCGTTGTTATTTGCCTCTGTTTCCGCGGCTGGCTCGGAACCACGTATCCCCTGACCCTTGGCCTGCTGCACCACATGGGTAAGCTCGTGCGCTAGGAGCGCTCTGCCTTCCTTTGAGCTGGGCTCGTAGCGATCGGATCGGAAAACAATATTTCGCCCGATGGTGTAAGCTAACGCATTCAGCGCTCGTGCCGACTCGTCCGCTGCGGCATTTGTATGAACCCGGACATCTCCAAAATCATGCCCAATGCGGCGCTCAAAGAAGGCGCGCGTGATCGAACCGAGTGGTTGCGCCGGTGCCTGCGATGCCTCGTCCACAACGGACGGAGTAATGGAATTCCGTCCCAGCGAATGGTTCGCCGAGGATATACCCGCGGCCTTGCGTTGCAGCGCAACGTTATGTGCCGCAACAATCAAGGGTGTGCGCCGAAGTCCTGGGGCCGTGAGATTTTGCATTGTCCGCCGACGCCCGCGCTGAGCGGGGATAAGATCAGCACGCTGCATCATCGGGAATGCGCTCATCGATTTTGAAACCGCTGCCATCCGGTTTCTTGCAGCGGGAGCGGGCCCGTTTGCAAATAGCCAACTCCTGATGGTCGAAATTTCCAGTGCCCGGCTTTGCCGCCTTTACCCGCTTGTAGGATTCGCCACAATAGGGATCACGGAATGAGCGTCCACGTAGCTCCAAGTTATGTTCCGCCCGAAGCGCGTTCTCCCGATCGATGGTGAACGGTTGCCTCCCCACCGTCTTCTTCACGTGTGCCGTCTCTGATTGCCCGGAATCACCGAGCCAAGCATGACCGCAGAGCTCATGTCCGAGAACGAGCCAGGGATCGGAGTCGACCTTTTTTCCGGAAACGTCGGCGACCCCGTAGATCTTCCCGCTATTGGGTGAGATGGTTGTCACGACTCCGCCCGATCCTCCGCGCTTTTTACCCGAAGCTGCCTTCGGCTTGTCAAAATCAGTATGTGGCCAGTCGGCATCGTTTATTTTAATAGTCCACAAATTCTTTGAGCTCCCGAGATCGCACAGGCAGGTGCAGCCGGTTTTTGTCGTCGCCGTCTCGGCCGGCGCGGGGCCGCCGGAAGATCCCGGAGGGACGGTGCAGAATGCGCTCGACATCATCACCTCACCGGTCGTCGCATCCACTTTCGGTTTCTCGGCCGAACAAAGTTGTTCCAGATAAGCCGAGACAGTAGCCGCATTCGTTTGGCTCACTCCTTTGCGGCCTGGGTTCGGAATTAGTTTGCCCGGGTTACTTACGATAATCTTCCGCTGCAGGCTGACTGGCCTGGGGGATGGCGCACTCCGCAGTCCGGGCGCGGAGTCCACGCCCAGCATTGCGTTATCCGCTTCCCGCTCCGCGGTGTCATTGTCGTCGATCCCGACACCTTTCGCGCTAGAAGCCGCATCCTTCTGCTGGACAACATGCACCAATTCATGCGCGAGCAAACTTCTTCCCGCGCTGGTGTGCGGCGCGTATTGCGCTCGGCCAAACACGATCTGCCGTCCGACCGTAAAAGCTCTCGCATTCACGGCCGACGCGGCTTCTGCCGCTTTCTCATCATCATGAATTCGTACCTGACTGAAGTCGTGACCGAAACGGGATTCCATGTAAGCGAAAGCGTTATTATCCAGTGGCGTCCCGGGCGAATTCAGGACGTCGTCGACAATGGAAGGAACGCGACATGCATGGGTTGCGGACAAGGAAGAAATTCCCGCTCGTCGCAATCTTTTCTCGCGGCAGACTTCGCACTCGCCGGTCGGTCCCGGCGTTCCGCCGCAAGCGCATTTGCGTCGCAAGACATTGGCCCGCGCGGACGTGAAGGACATAAGCGATCTCGGCTTTGACAGAGAAGAAAGGCGCGTCCCCATTTTTCCGATCTCGTAGTCTCCTAAGATTAACGGTCTATGTCGCAATTGAATGGTCGTGAAGTCACTGCAGGTTCAATGAAGCCGGCGACAAAGTCCGCGACGACGCGATTTTATTGAGCACCCATACCAGTGGATAACCACAACGCGTGGCGACGGCCAGCTGGTTAACAGATTGGTCGATAAAGCTATGGATCGTCGGCTCCCGCAGTGCGTAGGTCGAAGGTGAAGTATTGAGCAGAAAGGTGTAACCCGTCTTGATCTCGTAAAGCATTCGATCTCTGCCCCGAGCATCAAAATCTGCATACCGTCCCTCTGGAGTTTCTACTCCCCATTCGCGAGTCACGCCGCTAACCGAGGCCGCGAAAGCATCGTGACAGTCGTTTCCACCACGTTGTCGAACCGCCATCCCACGGCAGCGGCGACGCTGATCTTCTTCGTCGGGTTCGGTGTCGCATTCGCCGCCAGGGCCAGGGGTTCCGCCGCAGGCGCACTTGCGTTGCAAGAGGCCGCGCCGAATTGGCGTAAAACTTGGCTTAGTGGCAGAAGTCCTCGGTTTGGTTTCGAGCGCTGCTCTCATTTTGCGAGTCCTTCGAAAACGGCGCGAGCGACTTTGGCGCCTGTGGCTTCAGGTCTAGTAGACTTCGGGAGTTGAAACGATCCGGCATCAATACCCGCGGTCGAAGAGCTAGTCGTTAGGCCGGCTGGCGTTGGGTCTTCGGTGAAAAGCCGGGTTAGTTCGCGCTCTACGGCGTCGCCGATGCGGTGACGATCGGTGGAGGCAAAGCCGTGAAGGACTAATTTTTCGATATGAAGACTGATTGCGCCGGCCGACGTCTGACCTCTGACCTCTGATCTCCGACTTCTCATGCCCAGCCTCCGATCTCGGATTCGGTGAGCGGTTTTTCTAGCTTGGCGTATTCGCTCCGGGCGGCACGGAGCAGGTGGGGCATGGTGACGGGTTCGTTAGCGTCGGCGGCAAGGAAGGCGGCGTTCAACGCGATGTTGCGAATGTTGCCGCCAGGGATGTTGAGGCGCGAAAGTTTCGCCAGGTCGAGATCGCGGGTCGGGGTAGCGGCGGGAAAAATGTGGCGCCAGATTTCGGCGCGTTGCGAGGCGTCGGGGAATGGAAACTGGACGATGAAACGGAGCCGGCGCAGGAACGCGGGATCGAGCGCGCTCTTCAGGTTCGTGGTGAGAATGGCGAGGCCGCGATACGCTTCCATCCGCTGAAGCAGGTAGCTCACTTCGATGTTGGCGTAGCGATCGTGGCTGTCTTTGACTTCGCTTCGTTTGCCGAAGAGCGCATCGGCTTCGTCGAAAAGCAAAATGGCGCCGCCTTCCTCTGCGGCGTCGAACACCCGCCGCAGGTTCTTCTCCGTTTCGCCGATGTATTTGCTCACCACCGAGCTGAGATCGATCCGGTAGAGATCGAGGCAAAGCTCGCGGGCCAGGACCTCGGCCGCCATCGTTTTGCCGGTGCCGCTGCTGCCGGCAAAAAGCGCGCTGATCCCCAGACCGCGCTGGCCTTTTTCGGCGAACCCCCAGGTCTCATAGACCTTGAGACGTTGCCGGACATGCGCGGTGATCTCGCGCAGCAACTGGTGCTGCGCCGGCGGCAACACCAGTTCGTCCCAGGCAGCCGCGGGCTCGATTCGCTGGGCGAGATCGTCGAGCCGGGCGCGCGATTGGAGCCGGCAGGCGGCCCAAACTTTCCGGCTCAGCTCGCCGGCATCGTTTGCCCCGGCGAGGTTCGCGCAAACCGCCTGGATGTTTCGCGGGCCGAGACTGAATTGCGCGATGACGCTTTCGATCTCGCCGTTCAAACCGCCGAACTCCTGGCCTAACGACTGGTTCCAAAGCTTCCGCTGCTCGGCGGAACTCGGCCGGGGCACATCGAAACGCACGATGGGCCGTTGTCCGGCGCGCAACGGTTCCCGGCGCGTTACCACCACGAGTCCGTGGATGTCTTCCAGGAAAGGCAGAAGCGTCCGCGCCTGGTCGGCGCTTTCGATCTCGTCCGCATCGACGAGCAGTGCGCCGCGGCTGAGCAATGCTTCGCGTTCCCAAAGCCGGGCCAGCATCTCGCGCTCCGACGCCGCCGCCGGAATGTCCGATGCCCGCAGCGCGTAAACTCGCAGGCCGAACTCGCCGCAAGCCATGGCCGCGACTCCGCGCCGGCTCTCACTCTCCGGTCCGCAAAGCTCAACGACGACCGGTGTTTCGTTTTCGCTCCGCGCCAGAAGCTGAGCGACCTGACGCGCCACTTCCACCTGCGATTCCGGCAAGTCCGTCGGCGCCGGGACCGGCTCGAGCAACGCAGCCAGCCGTTCGTCGAGATGATTGATCCCGGCCAGAAAATGCAGGACCCGTTCTTCGATGCCCAGCGGCGCGGCCACGAGTCCGTCCTGGTGGGTTACTTCGATGAGACGCCAGCGGCGCAACGCTGACGAAGGAGCGAGCGCGCTCCAGTGAGCGCCGGGCAACGCGGCCAGCGCGAGACTGAAGGTCGGATAATTTTTTCGCGAATCGCCCTGGGCCGCGGCGCAGCAGCTTCCAAACGTCGAATCGAGTTCGACGCCCGCGCAAAGCAACAACACATCGCGTTCGAACGGCGAAAGCCGGAACGCCGCGCTAATCACTTCCAGCGTCGACGGCGCCGGCATTCCGCGCGCCGCTGCGTTGAGCGTCTCCTCGACCGCATCATCGTTCTTCTTCTCCGCTTCGCCTCCATCCTTTGCCGCGTGCCGTTCCAAAGTCGATCGCACCACAGCCAGCGCGGCCATAAGATAGCGCTGGTTCGCCGTCGCCCAATCGACTGTTTCGGTCGCGCTCACGAAATAGTGACGGTGAGGAGAGGACCGTCAAATTGTCCGCCGGACATGGTGAGCGCGCTTTCCGCACCGTCCACCTGGAGGCGGACGAAATAATCGCCCGACGGCACGCCATCGAGTGAAAATTTGATCGAATCGGTTTCGGTTAGTCCGGCGGCAATGCCGTTTTCCGGCGGTGCTCCAATGCTAAACGCACTCACAGGCGATGCCGACTTTTCACTTAAGAGAAGCGTGACGCGTTGCGATCGACTCACCTTGGGATTGAATGTGAGGATAAAATCTTTCGGCCCGCTGACGGTAAATGTCGCGGTAGCAGGAAACGCTGGGGACACCAGGGTCGGGTGGAGGACAAACGCGCTCACGTTGGATTCCACGCCGCGATGCGCGACCGGCGGGTTACCGAGGTCGATTTGGTGGACGACCTGCACGCTTTGCAGCCCGGCGCGCAAAGCTGCCAGGAGCGTGACTTTGATCTGGTCGTCGGTCATGTCGGCCGCCGCCGGCGTGACAACCGCGCCGTTGATTACGACGTTGGTGATCTCACCGCGCAATTGTTGTCCCTTAATTATAACGTTGTCGTTTGCCACGATCGGCATGTCCGCACCGGCATTGGATTCTATGGAATCGATCATCGGCCGCTGCAAAGCCACGACCTTCACGATCCGCTCGCGCACCGGCAGCGTCGGTTTGACCGGGCGCTTCGATTCGATCAACACGACAGAGATCTGATAAGCGGCCGTCGGCCGGTAAGCGGTCTGGAGCGCCGTCCAGAGCTTCGACATTTCCTCGGTGCCCATGGATTGCGGAATGATCTTGATCTGTTCGACCTGCTCCGCGAGATCGGCCGCGACGAACTGCTGAAGGTTAGACGAGAAGCTTGCGTCGACCGGCGGCCCGCCGCTTGAACCAAGCGCCGCCCGGATCATGTCGCGAGTGAGGACGGGCGTTTCGTGAAAGATTTGCATCCCGTAGCCGAGCAGGACCTCGGCTTGGAAATCCTTCTCGCCATACGCGGTCAATAAATAGAAAAGGTCGAGCGCCAGCGGGGGATTGGAGACGTGCGCGCCATCCGCGTCTCGCGACGGCAAAGCGGCGTTGCGCCAGCCGGGGTTTGGCGCAACGTGGTAAAGGAACAGGTTCAACTGGTTCACGTCCGTGCTGCCCGGCGGCGTGACGCGGTCTGGCGGTTTGGCCGAGACTTTGACCGGCCCGAGCGAGTTATCGACCACGCCGTTGTCGAGCAGATTAGTCAGCACCGCTGTGACGGCCGCGATCGCGAGAGGACTGCTCATGACTTTCGGCCCTGACGCTGGGCGAGGTATTCGTCGAGTGAAATTTTCTTCGGCGCGGCCGAAGGAGCCGGCTTGGTCACCGGAACCGGTGCGCTCACCGCGCGAACTTCCACGCGGCCAATCGTAACGTGAATCGCCGGTGGGGCCTGCTCGGATAACGAAGGCGCACGAGAAAATAATGGAGCTGCGCGCCGCACTCGTACCTCGTTGATCTGAGGCTCGACTGCCGCCGGCCGGCGATCGCCATTCGGCGGCGCGGCCGGTTCCCGCGCCGGAACAATGGAAACTAATCGCGGCTCTTCCGCTTCTGCTGGGTGCTTGCGGCTTTGTTGCGATTCAACCGATCGAGAAACTTCCGCGTGATGGATCGGCGACAGCGATTTGTCGTGACGCTGTTCTGACGTCGAGTTCGCGGGCGATGCTTTGTCATCGATCGAATCGATCGATCTCTGAGGTTCCGACGCGGCGTGGGAGACGCGTCCGGCTTCGTGTTCATCTGCCATAAAACTCGCGGCGGGAGAAGCAGGCGCGAGATTCTTCCGCGGCGCCGCATCGTTTTCCACCACGGGCTCGGTCGCACCCGGACCATTCGGCGACCAATTGGACTGCACGTTTTCATTCGACTCCGCGTTGTCGACCGCCAATTGCTCGGGCGCCGCGTGCAGCGGCGCAATCAACGGCTCGAGGTGCGGCGTCAAACCGCGGGAGCGCTCCAGAATGCGCGTGAGGTAATCGCTCATGCGCCGATCAGTTCCAGATACGCCTGCCGCCGGAGCGCGCTCAATCCCAGGATCTCCGCTTCGCGCCAACCATAAGCGCGCGCGATCGCGTCCACTTCGTGCAAGAGACGGCGCGCTTGCGCCGAGATCTCTTTCCAGAGAAACGCCGCGATATCGAAGAAGGCCCGCCACGAATGTTCGCAGTAGGGACAGCGCAGATTCAACCACACTTCCGCGCCGGGATCTGCCGCCTCCAATGAGCGATTCATTTCCTCGATCGCTTCCGCCGGCAAATCGGCCACCGCCAGCGGCTCCTCGTCCTTTCGCGCCTCGACCACGCATCGCTCGAGCAGAATCGTTTTTGCCTCGGCGATTCCGGTGGCGCCGTTTGCTTCCGCCAAATCCGCGCTCGTCGGAAGCCGAAACCGCACCGTCACTCCGTCCCGTTTCAGCTCGAGCATCTCGGGCGCAGAATCTTCGACGCTCTGAATTGTTCCCGCCAAAAAATCCAGCTCCAGCTGTCCCGCGCATTCGGGACATTCGGCGTAAGCCTGGATCGTTTCCCCGAAGATCCGGCGCCGCAAATCCAGAAGCCGCGCATCTCGTCGCCCGATGCTCAACGCCGCCAGAGTATCGCGCGGCGTCTCCGGCTCGGCGCCGGCGAGCAAAGACAAGCTGCGTTCCAGCGGCGACCGGTCACGGCTCGCCTCCCACATTCGGATAATGTCGGACGCGAGCAGAGCACGCATTCGCGTCGCGGTTTACGGGAGAGTCGGTTCCGCCGGTTCCGGCACCTCGGTGTCGCGCTCCCAGCCCTCGTTCTCCAGCTTCAGGTGCTGAATGAGAACCGCGTTCGCGTTCGCGTCGAGATCGGCCGTGGCCTGGTATTCGGAAGGCCAGCACCGGAAAATTTTGTAGGCGAGCGCGAGCTGGCCGGCTTCGTTATAAATCTCGAGGATCAGGTCTTTCCGGAAGTCTTTCAGTGAAACTTCCGCGCCGAGCCCCGAGCCAAAGTTCCAGACCTTGTTCGCCCATTTTTCGAACTCGAGGTCGTGGGTCACTCCGCGGTCGAGCGTGACCGGTTCGAATTTTTGCCGGCCGGGAGATTTGCGGATCGCGCTCGGATCGCCCCCTTCGCGGTGCTCCACTACTTCGGTCGTGCGCTTGAGTCCGCTTACTTTGCTGACTCCAGCCACGTATTTGCCGTCCCACTTCACCCGGAACTTGAAATTCTTGTACGGGTCGAATCGTTGCGCGTTGACTGAGAATTGGGCCATGGGTTTGTCTCCGTTTTACGTTTCGATTTGTCCGGCCAGTTGCTGGATCTTGATCACGACGAATTCCGCCGGCTTCAACGGCGCGAATCCCACCAGAATATTGACGATCCCGGAATTGATATCCGTCTGCGTGGTCGTTTCCTTGTCGCACTTGACGAAGTACGCTTCCTTCGGCGTCGTCCCCTGAAACGCGCCCTGCCGGAAAAGATTGTGCATGAACGCGCCGAGGTTCAGGCGAATCTGCGCCCAGAGCGGTTCGTCATTCGGTTCGAACACAACCCACTGCGTCCCGCGATAGAGGCTCTCCTCGATAAAGAGCGCCGTGCGCCGGACCGGCACGTACTTCCATTCCGACGCCAAAGCATCGGCGCCGGCAACCGTTCGTGCACCCCAGACCGCATGGCCGGTGACGGGGAAACTGCGAATACAATTGATCCCGAGCGGATTCAACGCGCCACTGTCGGCGTCATTCAAGGTTGCAGGCAGGCCCTTGACCGATAATCCAGTTACTCCCAGCGTTGACGCTTCCAGACCCGCGGGTGCTTTCCACACCCCTCGAGCCGCGTCGGTTCGGCTGATAATCCCCGCGACGACACCACAAGGCGCGAAGTCCGCCAGATTGTTCTCCTGCAACGGATCCGCCATTCGCAGTCGCGGAAAATAGATGGCGGCATTATTGCGTTCCACGTTGCCGCTCAGGATGGAGAGAGTTGGCGACCCAGTACTTAGGACATTGTCGGGAGCCCAGTTGCTCGGCGCGTCGATTAACAAGAAAGCCCGGCGGTCTTTGCATATTTTAGAGGCAGCCGTCCAGATTGACATGTCCACATCTGCCTCCGACACGGCTCCGGTCGCACTCACCGCGATGAGAGGCGGAATGCAAAGTAAATTGAAAAGGTCCGCCTTTTGCAGGGCGAATAGTCCTGTCTTGTTCGCGGAGCTACCGTTTATGGGCCCGACTGCGAGCAATATGGTGGGCGCGAGCCCGTCATTCGCCAGGTTTGCGGCAGTCGAATCGAAAACGTACGGGGTCGCCGGCGTATTGGCTGGCGGCGCCGGATCGCCGGCGCCATTGCTCTTAAAGCGGAGCAAGTTGGATTGCTGGGCAAGAATTGTTTGGACGAAGCGGGAGCTGTTCGGATCCGAAGAAACATTCCTGAATGTTTCCGTGGCGCCACTGCCACCACGTTTGTCGCCATCCTTTTTGGTTTGGGGATCGTCCCGGACGATCAGATTGAAGAGCTGGGCGTCGCTCGTATCCTTGGTATGGGTTTTATCCTCGATGATAATCTGCAGATCATTCGCCCACGTCCCCGGCGACGCTGCTTCGAGTGTCATCCCGCCAAGAATAAACACGGCTGGGTGCGCGCTCGAAGTTGCTACTCTTACAATTAGCGCCTCACTGCCTCCGTTAAGGAAGAACTGCTGGACCGCATAACTCATGGTGCTTGGCCCCCACAGCCCCCCAAACACTCGCTCGTAATCGGCGAAGCTCGTGATTCTTGTCGGCTCGTTCAGCGGGCCTTTCCAAGCCCAGCCGACAAATGCCGTGATGGAAGTGGCGACACCCGTAATCGTGTGAACGCCGCTTGATAGTTCTTCAATGTAAACACCCGGATAGGAGAGAGTCGCTGGCATAGGAAGTTTCGAATTGGTTTAGGGCGTCGCGTCGCGTCCAATCAGAATTTGGACGTTGGCATTTGTCCCCGTCGCGGGGTTGCTGAAAAGAAGGGTCGCGGGGGCGGCATCGAATAAGGAAACGCCGCCTTTGCCCATAAAGAGGTGGGGCTGATCGAGCTTCCGGACCGTCGTGCCGGCGTTGATTTTGTAGGTCAGCTTCTCGCTGTAGGCATCGGCCGTAATGGCGATGAAGAGGACGTCGCCCGTGCCGTTAACCAGTTCCACTTTCTTGTCGGTTGTCGCGGTAGGTTGGGCGGGGACCGCAACATCGATCTTATCGTAGGCATCGACGTCGATGATTTGATTGAACGCCAGGTTAGGGCCGTTCGGGACGGCGACATTCGCGCTAACTACAATCTGGGCCATTTCGTTTTCCTCTCGTGTTTGGGGCCTGAGGCGGCTCGGGTGGGACTGCGACTAATAAATTCCTGCGTTCGCAAGGCGACAGCCTTTGCTCGATCAGGAGGAAGAGCAGGGGGTTGCACAAAATTGTTTTCCCGGGGCGACACAGGACATCAAAAAGGCTGTCCGGACGCAATACCTAAATTTCTTCCGCCACGGAACCAGCGTGACGCCAGCAAGTGTCCTCGCTAAATCTTCCCGATGCCGGATTCGCCTGAATTTACGCCTGCGGAACTGCGGCAATTGCGCGCGCTCAAAACGCCGGCGGGCGTGCAACGCTTCCTCGACGCCATGCCGTATCATCTGGCCGGCACCGCCTGGTCGCCGCGAAAGGTGTTGCGCGAAGGGACGGCGCACTGCCTCGAGGGCGCGACTTTCGCCGCGGCCGCGCTCCGCGTCCTCGGATTCCCACCGCTCATCCTCGATCTCGAAGCGGACCAGGACACAGATCATGTTCTCGCCGTTTTCAAAATGCGCGGGCATTGGGGCGCGGTGGCGAAATCGAACTTCGCCGGGTGCCGTTATCGCGAGCCGGTTTACCGGACGTTGCGCGAGCTGGCCCTGAGTTATTTCCACGTCTACTTCAACCTGCGCGGCGAACGGACCCTGCGCCGTTACTCGCGCCCGGTGAATCTACGCCGATTCGACCGCCGCCGCTGGCGGACTTCCGAGAACGACATCTGGTTCATCGCTGAATATCTCTGCGACATTCCGCATCGGCCCTTGCTCAAACCGGGCCTGGAAAAACAACTGACGCGCGTCGATCCGCGAACCTGGAAAAGCGAAATGGTCGGGCACCGGAAAAAGAAATGAAGTCCGTGCACTCGGCCGGCCGCGTTTTCGGCCTCGACCTGCTGCGGGCCGCGGCCATCATGATGGTGGTCTGCGCCCATGGTTTCGTCGTGCTCTACCCGCACTTCGGCGAACCCCTCGGGTTCTTCGGGCACGGCGGTTTTTACGGCGTGGAATTGTTCTTCGTCCTGAGCGGATTCTTGATCGGCCAGATTCTCATCCGCACCGGGCCCGATCTCGGCGCGGCCGGGAACGTCGCCTACTTCTACGTGCGCCGGTGGTTCCGCACTCTGCCGCTCTTCTTCCTTTTCCTCATCGTGAACGTCGTCTTCGAGCGGCTCTTTCGCGCTCACGCCGTCGGCGCCGGCGAAGCGCTTTCCCACGGATTTTTTTTGCGGAACCTCACGGGGTTTCACATGACGTTCTTTCCAGAATCCTGGAGTCTCGCGATCGAGGAATGGTTTTATCTTTTGTTCCCGGCGGCGCTTTGGCTGGGCCTCAAGCTGACAAAACGTTTCGAGACCGTCTTTCTTTCGGCCGCGTTCAGTTTTCTCGCCTTCTCGACGATCGCGCGCCTGGTCGCCGCGCCGGATCCAGCTGCGAACTGGAGCGAGGAAATGCGCATGGTCGTGATCTACCGGTTCGACGCGCTCATGCTGGGCATGCTGGGCGCGTGGTGCTCCCTTCGTTTCCCAAAGACCTGGCTTCGCTTTGCTCCGCTCTGCGCTTTCGGCGGCGTCGTTCTTCTCGTCGCGATGTACGCGACCCTCTGGAAAATCGAGAACGGCCACCTGCAGTTCGGGGACGATTCCTATTTCGCGCGCACCCTTCGGTTCAGTCTCGTTTCTCTCGGGTTCGCGCTCCTCCTCCCCTGGGCTTCGGCGTGGAAATTAGCCGGCGAAAACCCCGGCAGCACCGCCGTGCGCAAGATCGCGCTTTGGTCTTACGGTCTGTATCTGGTCCATCTGCCCGTTTTCCTTCTGCTGACGCGGGCCGGTCTCGGCGCGGACGCGCCCCTCTCGCTTGGGAAAGCGCTCGGCTCCTTTGTGCTCCAGATTGGGGGCGCCATTCTGCTAAGCGCGTTGCTTTACCGGTTCTTCGAAGCGCCCTGCACCCGAGTCCGGGAAAAGGCGGCGCCGGCGCTGGCGAAATTGTTTTCGCGCTCCTGACCGTCGAGAAGATGGGGAAAACCGCGCTCGTCCAGTTGCACCGGGACGAGTTGAAACGACGGGCGCCCCGCCGGCAGCCGGACCTCGAGAAGCGCGCCCCGATTCCAGTTCGGCAAACTCGGCGCACCGTCGAAAACCAGGTTGCCTAACGAATAGAAGATCGGCCGGCCGTGGTAGGAATCGGGTGCCTGGAGACAATGCGGATGGCTGCCGGCCACCGCGTCCGCGCCATGGTCGATGAGCCACCGCGCCAGCTCGCGCTGCCGGTCGCTCACCCTCTCCGTGTTTTCCTCGCCCCAGTGCACGAAGGCCAGGACGAACGACGTCTCCCGGCGCGCTTCGGTCATCGCCGCCGCGGCCCGTTCTCGATCAAAACCGTTCGCCTCGTTCGTATCGTCGAACGCAATCACCGCGGCTTTCGCGCCGGTTCGCGTGCGGACAAGGACCGGCTCGTTCGGACCGAGAACGGAAATATCGTTCGCGTGCAACCGCGCCATCGCATCCATCAATCCCTCGGTCCCGAAATCAGCCGCATGATTGTTCGCCAGGCTGACCGCGCTGATTCTGGCGGAGGTCAGGATTCGCATCGCCTCGAGCGGCGCCCGCAGGCAATAACGTTTGCCTGTGACTGGTGCGCCTTTGTCGGAGAGGACGCATTCGAGGTTCACGATTCGAGTCGAGGCCCGCGCTAGCCGTTCCCGGATGCCGGCGAGCGGATCTGCACCGCGTTCAATCTCGGCGCCGGCGCTGCGGCCGAGCATGACATCTCCGCCGAGCACGAGATCCGCGCCGGAAAATTCATGAGGCACGCCCAAGACATCGAAGCGATCGATCTTGCGCAGGGCGAGGAGCCGGCCTAACGAGAGGTTCTCCGGCGTTCCTTCGAGCTGGTGAGCGACCATGTCGTTGCCGTCGAGGATCCCCAGCGGCGGCCGATCTTCCATCACCGCCGCGACATGATTGCCAAGGTGAACAATCAGACCGGCCGCCAAATCGTCCTCGCGGATAGCAATTTCTCCGGGACGCCCATTCTGCGCGACCGGCTCCAGATATTTCCGGAGCTGCTTCGGATTCGACCACGGAACGGCGCGGCCTTGCCGGCGGAGAGCGTAAACGACGAAGTTCGCGCAGTCCGCGCCCAGCCCGGTTTCTGGTCCGCTGTTAAGGCCGTCGTTCAGTTCGCCGCTCCCAAATAAGTAGGGCAACCGGAACTGCTCTGTGATTGCCGCGCGAAAACCGCCGCCCGCGAAATGCCGGACCTCGATCGCCGGCGTCTCGCGAATGTGCCCGTCGATTTGGACGCGCGCTTTGACCCGAATCGCGCCGGGATCTTTCGGGATAGAAATCGAACGACCCGCGCCCGGCACTCGAACTTCCCGCCACCGCGGTCGCGGCGGCGCGCCTTGCCCGAAGCCAATCTCGTCCGGGCTGCTCGCCTTCAGGTTGCAGCGCCGATATTCCGGAACGAGCGCGAGCCAATCGATTCGCTGGATCGCGCTGTCGGTTTCCAATTCGATCTCGGCCTCCTCTGCGTCAATCGGCACCCGCCAGATGTTGTCGGTGGAAGCCTCGTGGTTCCTGATCGCGAGCCGCACCGGAGGCGCTTCCTCTTCCCACTTCGCCAACTGCGCCTGCCACGCGTCGCTCTCACGCCGGACTGAAATTCGTTCGCGATTCGCCAACAGAACCGCGCGCAGCTTTTCAGATGCTTTGGCCAGATCGAATGCCGGAACTTCTTCATGCCGGCTCTGGAATTCCCGGGCGCGCAACGAACGATCGTTCCCCACCTTCGCGAATGGTTCGAACTGGATCGTCGCTGTCGGCAAGGAGAGCGACGCTTCGATCGCCAGCCGCACCAAGTCATCGGCCTGCTCGTCGTTTTTCAAGTACGGCCGCGAAATCGCGATCGTGACCGCGCGCAAATTGCGACACTCGGTGACGAATTTCCAAACCCTCTCGAACTTCGCGGCGCGCTGATTTGCCGGAACGTCGGCAAAATAATCCAAATCGATCGTGACGATGACCGGCCCGTCTTCTTTCCAGCGCGAGCGAAGCCGATCGAAGGAGACAAGCTCGTAGCGCGACCGAAACGAGCCCGCGGCCCGCGGCGCCGCTTCCAGGTGCCCGTCCAGTTGTTCGAGTGCTTCGTTTTCAGCGGCGCGATTGCGTGGGTGAACCCAAATCGTCCGCGCGATCGGCGCCGGCATGAGCGGCTCGATCCAGTTGAAGCATTGGATCGCGCCCGCCGCGCGCCAGCGTTCCAGCAACTCTCGCCGCTCCTCCACGGAAACAACCCGGCGCAGACGCTCACGGATTTTATCCGAGTCGAAAATCTGGGACGCGTCGCTGTGCGCGTCGAAGTGAATGAGCGTGGACGGCTCATCGAGATCGAGATGCTCGGCCAGCCAGTAAAAGGAACCCCCGTGATTGTCCTCTAGATAAACAGGCAGCTCGATCGGCGGACTCGCCCCGCCGCGGATCGCGGCCGCGAGGAGAAACACAACCGCCAGACGCGATTTCACCGCGCGCCTTGGATCTGCGGTTTCTTGGAAAGCGTTCCCTTCAGCTCGACCTGCGAGATACAGGTATCGTGGGTCTCGGTGCCGGGATGCACTTTTTTGATCACGAGCTTCACCGTATTCACCGGCTTCGTGTAGCCGCGGACCGGGATCGGATACAGACCGGCGAAGCGTTCATCTGGGATCGTGGCCGTGAAAGTATGCTCGTTGTTGAGCGTGATCTCGAGCTCGGCCACGCGATTGTTCCTGGTCCAGACCGTCTTGTCCTCGTCCTTGAATCCCGGCATGATCAGGATCTCATCCAGCGGCAACGGGTGATGGACGGTGATCGTGAGGCTTTCGCCGATGCCGTCGCCTTCCACGCCTTCCGCCCACGTTTTTCCCCAACCGTGACCCCGGATGTTAGCGACGTCGTACTGGGGCGGGCCGTCGTCGGGCGCCGTGCTCTCGGCCGGAGATTCCTCTGGGGACGCCGTCGCAGTTGGAGTGGGGGTCGGGGATGGATCGGGCTTGCGGGTCGAGCTCGCAACCACGTCGTAATCGGAGTGCTGAACGAAATACCGATTCTTTTCGACCACGTAATCCGCGTGGTATTTCTGCTCCTGCATGTCGACGGCATAATCGCCGCGGGCCGGGTAACTGTCGTACCCCGGATGGACGATGATTTTTATGTCGTCGGCCAGCGTCGGCTTCAAATTCTGAAATTCCCAGGCGAACTGCGTGTCGCTCACTTTCTTGAACCGGTCTTTCGGTTTCACGATCGTGATTTGTTCCGGACGCGGATGCAGATAGTTCACCGTGATCTTCCCTTTCCCGAGCGGTCCTTTCCAAGTCGCTGCCGGCGAGAGCGAATAGCGAAAATATGAATCCTCGGAGTGACCGTCGTCCGAGACGGAGCTTTGGTTCGCCGCGTAGGGCGAATGATAACGAATGACGACTTCGCGCGATTGTCCGGCCGTGAATGGGATGCTCGATTTTTTCCAATGCCGCACCGCCGGTTTATAGTCGCCCCAACCCTTGGACGTCTCCGCTTTCGGTTTCGCGCCTTTCGCCTCCACCGTGTCGAACTTCAATTCAGTGCCATCGGCGGCGATCGCATATCCTTCGAGGTCCGTCATGGTGTTCCCGGCGTCATCGTCCGAGTCCGACCATTGTTCGACCGGGAAAAAGAAATCCTGGTCGACTTGGCCGCCGGTGTTCTTCATCCGGTAACGCACTTCGACCGCCGCGAATTCCTGGTGGAGATCGATCGTGAGCTGCTCGTCCTCGATCGTGACGTTGGTGCTTTTCTTTGCGTCCGTCGCGGCTGCGTTACCCGTGAGGGGCACACCGGTTTGCCAGGCGCCGCCGTTGGCGAATAACGATGGCGCCACGGTCGCCGCCAGTGCCGCCACGGTGAGAAGCAAAGTTTTCAAATTCATGACGGCGCCAGCGTAAAAGAAAGCGGCGCGGATGAACAGGCCGAAGCGCGGGCTTGCCAGACGGCATCGCTGATGCTCAAGATTGGTTCTCGATGATCCAGGCGAATTGTCGGGCGCGCTTCACGGCAGCGGATTTCGATTTTGTGGTGCGCATCCTGGCCCGGTCGCAGATCGACCAGGTTTCTCTGGTCGATCTTCTCAGTGACGCCGAAACGCGGGATGCGGTCCTCGATAACCCACGGCTGATCGACGCCATCCTTTCCAGCGCCGGCCAGCTCCAGATTTCGTCGCACTTTTATTTTTACGTGCTCGCGCGCCACGTTCTTCGCGACGTTGGCGTCACCGATCGCAAGCTGTGTGATTACGTCGCGTCGCTCCTCGAAGCGTTTTCCCGCGCGAGCGGTCTGCACGCGCCGCACATGGCCGCGGAGCAGAGTCGCCAGTACGTTTCCGACATGCTCATCGCGCTGACCCGCGCCACGGCCGAGCAGGCTTTCCTGCTTCGCGCGCACGTCGGCAATTACTCGCTTTTTCTCACCGGCATTTTCCACGAGAACACTCAGCGCCGCAGTTTGCGCGGCGCGCCTGATCTCGCGTTCTACGAGCAGGTGGGCCGGACAAATTACCAGCTGGTCGCTTCCCACGCCGCTGCGCGCCGCTGCGATCTCAGCGATGTCTACGAGGGGCTGGCGGATCAATTTCGCGAAGTGCGTCTCGCGCTGAATCGCCTTTCTGATTCGCTCTTGAATCTGGATGAGGAACCGGGTCCATCGCTTTTCCTATGAACGAGACGCTCTTCAGCCAGATCCAGAAGTTGTTCGAACGCACCTACGCGCAGGTCGGGATCAACCTCGAGGATTGCCTGATCGACGAGGGCCGGTGCGCGCATCTTTCCCGGCTCGCGGGCGCGAATGCGCGCGAGCTCAGCGAACTGGCCCGCACCTTTCTCCGCCGGGCCGATGACCAGCTTTACGTCGGCATTTATTATTCGCGCTGGCTGATCGAACAGCTCGAGCGTCACGATCCGCGGGCCGGGCTGAGCGACCGCAACATCCGGTCCTTGATCGCTTTCGTGGAAGAGATCAACCACGCGCTTCATGCCGCGCTCCAGTTCAAGAAAGGCGAGCGCGAGATCGCCTCGGAAGATTTCGCGCGGAACCTCGAGCTGCAGGCCCGGGTCGATACTTACCTGGTGCTGCTGCTCTTCGTGGCGTTCTTCCGGAAAACCCAAAAGGTTTCGCGGACCGACCGGCGCTGGCTCCGGTTCCATCTTTTCGCCGCGGAAAATCCGGGCGCGTTTCGTTCGCTCAATTTGCGGAGCCGTTACCTCGAGACCACGGAATTGGCGGCGCGTTACACCGAGTTTCTCGATACGCTCAACGCGATGCGGCGTCTCGAAGAGATCCGCGCCTTTCGCTCCCTCGATTACGGGGCGAAGAAAGCGCGCGTCCTGGCGTTGCCCGGAAAGAAGATCGCGGGTCTGCTCGAGTAGCCACGAGCCACGCGATTTTTCGCGGCACGAAAACGATTTCCGATTTGTGAAACGGGCCGGCGTCCGCTACAAATCGAAGCGTGTTCACTTTGACCATGCTCGGCAGCGGCAGCGCCGGAAATAGCGCCCTGGTCGCGACCGATCATTGCCGGATCCTGGTCGATGGCGGACTGAGCGCGCGGCAGATCGTGGTCCGGCTCGAGCAATGTGGACTGACCCCGGCGCAGCTCGATGGCGTGCTGCTCACCCACGAACATGGCGATCACGTCTGCGGGCTCGAAGTTCTTTGCCGGAAATTTCATGTGCCGATTTATTGCAACCGGCTCACGGCGGAAGCGATTCGTTGCTGGTCGGGGTCGCTGGGCGAACACAAGAACTGGCGCCTGTTCCAGACCGGCGCGGACTTCAACATCTGCGATATCCATGTCCAGACTTTCTCGGTGCCGCACGACGCGGTCGACCCCGTCGGTTACGCGTTTCACTCGGGCGAAAGCGCGCTCGGGTTTATCACCGATCTCGGTTACGCGACGAAGATGGTGGTCGAACGCCTGCGCAAAGTGCACACGCTCGTGATCGAGACGAACCACGACGAGAAAATGTTGCAGGCCGATCCGCATCGGCCCTGGCCGGTCAAACAGCGGATCCAATCGCGCCACGGCCATTTGTCGAACGCGGCCGCGGCCACCGTCATCGAGCAATTGCTCAGCGGGAAACTCGAGCGCGTCGTGCTCGGCCATTTGAGCCGCGATTGCAATACGCCCGAGCTGGCCGCGGGCGCGATCCGGGCCATGCTCGCGCAACGGGGGCGGAGCGAGGTGGAAGTCCATTGTGCGTCGCAAACCCAGATCAGTCTCCGGTTCACCATCGGGCAAACGAAGGGCCGCGTGTTTCAGCCGACCTTTGACAGCATCTTTTTCGAGACGACGCCGGTCGGGGCAGCGAACGACGCGATCCGGGCGGCATGATCATTCGCGATGCGGCGGAAGCGGACCTTCCGGCGATCATCGAGATTTACAACGCGGCGACCGCGACCCGCCGGTCGACGGCCCGGTTCGATCCCGTCACGGTCGAGGAACGGTTGCCCTGGTTCCGGGCGCATTCACCCGACGAATTCCCGCTTTGGGTGACGGAGATTGATGGAGAGATCGCCGGCTGGCTCAGTTTCCATGAATTCATTCGCCGCCCGGCGTATCGAGGCGCGGCCGAGATCAGCATTTACGTTCGGGAAAATTTTCGCCGGCGCGGGATCGCGCGCGCTTTGCTGCACAAGGCGATCGCGGATGCGCCCCGGCTGAAGGTGCGGGCGTTACTCGGATACGTTCTTGGCCACAACGAAGCGAGCCTGGCGCTCTTTGAAAGCGCGGGCTTCGAACGCTGGGGTTGTTTGCCGCGGATCGCGCGTTTCGAAACGGCCGAGCGGGATCTGGTCATCGTTGGGCGGGACGTGGCAATGACGAATGACGAATGACGAATGACGAAGGAATGACGAAACCCGAATTCCGAAGCGGATCAGCGACCATGTCCCGTCATGGCCCTCGTTCCCAAACTCTGTTTGGGAATGCCAATGTCCCGGCAACTCTGTTGCCCCGACTGCGAAACAGAGTTTCGAAGACAAGTGCGTTCCCAAACAGAGTTTGGGAACGAGGGAATTCGTCATTCGTCATTCGTCATTCGTCATTCCCCAAAGGCCCTACTCTTCGTCGCCCACCACGAGGTGGATCACGCCGGCGGGATCGGAAATCCAAAACCCGTCGAAATCTTCCCGGAGCTGTTCGATTTCATCCCGCCGCGGGACGCCGTTGATCTTCAGATAGGACGACGCGGCTTCGGTGTCGTTCGTTTCCAGCTCGAGCCAGATATCGGGATGGCTCAGGTTCGGAACGCGATCCACCCAGAGCCGGTTCGGGCCGAACTGAAAAATGCAGCCTTCGGGTTCCTCCTCGATCAGGGGCAGCCCAAGGGTGTCGCGATAGAACCGGACGGTCTGCTCGTAGGTGTGGCTCGGGCATTTGATCGCGATATTCGCGCCGCCGGAAAATTGCGGGCCGTGGACGTTGGCAACCATCGGACACTATAGCTTGCCCAGGATTTTTTTCGCCAGGCTCTTCGCTTTTTCGGTCGCCACTTTCTCGTCGTCGATCCCGCTGAGCGCGATCGTGACGAACGCGTTCCCTTTCACGACGTAGAGCATGAGCGCGTGCCCGGCGCCTTTCTCGGGGCCTTCCCGGATGACGACGGCCTTATCGCCGAGCCCGGCCAGCGGCTTGAACTTCGCGTTGCCGGCCGTCATTTCCTCGAGTTGCGTCTTCGGATTCGATTGCGTTCCGGACGCCTGCCGGACTCGCAACACGAGCGAGCGCCCCGGATTTTCGCTGTAATAATTGCAGCGGGAATAATGGCCGTCCGCGCCTTCCTCGCTGCGCGCCTGGGGATCTTTGACCGGTTCGCCCAGCGCGTTCTGCGCGTCCTGTTCGTGACGATCGCCCCGAGATCGATCGGGGTTTCGGCGGCGCCGCACAGAAAGGGCAGGGCCCACACCGCCACCGCCAGCGCCATCGTGGCCGCGATCGTCCGGCCCACGCCCCTTAACCTCCGGCGGATCCTTCGCCGCCCGGCTCGGTCATGGCGACCGGGTCGAGCGCGCGTTCCAATTCTTCCGGCGGCAACACTTTCTTTTCCCGGCAAATTTCGCGCACGGTCTTGCCTGTCTTCGCGCTTTCCTTCGCGATCTCGGCCGCGCGATCGTACCCGATCTTCGGCGCGAGACTGGTCACCATCGCCATCGAAAGTTCGACCAGCTCGCGGCAACGTTCTTCGTTCGCCTCAATCCCGATCACGCATTTTTCGACGAACGCCTCGCACGCGTTGCCGAGCAGGCGGATGCTCTCCAAGAGATTGTGCGCCATAACCGGCATCATCACGTTCAACTCGAAGTTCCCGTTCGCGCCCGACCAGGTAATCCCGGCGTCGTTCCCGATGACCTGGGCGCAGACCATCATCATCGCTTCGCACAGGACCGGGTTTACTTTCCCCGGCATGATCGAGCTGCCCGGCTGGGTGGCGGGCAACCGAATCTCGCCGATGCCGCAACGCGGGCCGCTCCCGAGCCAGCGAATGTCGTTCGCGATCTTGAACAAACTTACCGCGATCGTTTTCAAATGCCCGCTCGCTTCGACCACGCCGTCCTTCGCGCCTTGCGCTTCGAAATGGTTTTCCGCTTCGCGGAACTTGATGCCGGTCCGCTGTTCCAAATGCCGCATCACTTTCGCGGGGAACTCCAGGTGGCGGTTCAATCCGGTCCCGACCGCGGTCCCGCCCAGCGGCAATTCCGAGAGGACCTCGATTGCGCGCCGGACCCGTTCCCGCGCATAAAAAATCTGGCGCGCGTATCCGCCAAATTCCTGGCCGAGCCGGACCGGCGTTGCGTCCATCAAATGGGTCCGGCCAATCTTGATGATGTCCCAGAATTCCTTCGCTTTCGCTTCCAGAGCGTCGTGCAACTTCGCGAGGGCCGGGTCGAGACAGTTCTGTAATTGTTCCGCCGCGCTGACGTGGATCGCGGACGGGATCACGTCGTTGCTCGATTGCCCCATGTTCACGTGATCGTTGGGATGAACCGGATCCTTCGCGCCGATCGGTTTCCCGGCGAGCTGGCAGGAGCGGTTGGAGATTACTTCGTTCGCGTTTGTGTTCGTGCTCGTGCCGGATCCGGTCTGGAAAATGTCGAGCGGGAAATGCTCGTCGAGTTTGCCTTCCACCACTTCCTCCGCGGCCTGGACGATGAACGCGGAACGATGGGAATCGAGCAGGCCGAGATCGGCGTTCGCCTGCGCCGCCGCCCACTTGATCAAACCAAGGGCGCGAATGAACGGGCGGGAAAAACGCTGGCCGCTGATCGGAAAATTCAGGACGGCGCGCTGCGTGGAAGCGCCGTAAAGGGCCGACTCGGGGACGGACATCTCGCCCATCGAGTCTTTCTCGACGCGAGTCGCTCCGGTCTTCATGCCGAATGATGGTTGTTCGTCGAGAGCGCCGCGGCCGAACGGATCGGGCGCTTGTGGCCGTTCCGCCGGGCCGTTTTGTGAAACACCGTGATGAACATCGGCGGAATATTCTGGAGGACGTATTCGGATTCGGCCCGATCGAAAATCGTCGCGTGCTGGCGAAGCTCGTTGGTCACCTGGTAAATGATGAAACGGCCGCCGTCGGCCAGGGCTTCATAAGTTTTTTCGAGGAGCGCTCGTTTCTTTTTGATGGGCAGAATGCTGAACGGGATCCCGGAAAGAATGTAATCGCACTTCGGAATGCCGCGCCGTTTCAATTCTTCCGGCAACTTCGCGGCGTCGCCATTGACCACGTGGACCCGCGGGTCGCCCGCGAACTGGCGCTGGAGATCGCGCGAAAAAGCCGGGTCCAATTCGAACAGGAGCAACTGGGAATCCGCCGACATCCGGCGCGCGATTTCGCGGGAGTGAACGCCTTCCCCCGGCCCGTATTCGGCGATGACCCGCGGCCCGGTGAAGTCCATTTTGCGCGCGACTTTTTTCACGAGCGCCTTGGAACTGGGGATGATGGAAGCGACTTGAAACGGGCGTTGCAGGAATCGCTTAAAGAACAGGGCGCTCATTCGGAAAGGGGGAAATTGTCGGCTGCGCCTCTCGCCTTGTCCAGTCACGATGTGGGGTCAGAACGCGGGGCCGCGAAGCGCTCCACCCTCACGCCCGATGCCGCAGTAGGAAAAAACCTGAATGAGACATTGACATTGACTATAAAAGTTATAATCCTTCCCCAAGCGAAAAAGACTTGCTCATTGTGACGCAAGTTGCTGTTTTGCTGCCATGCACAACCTTTTGACGGTCAAGGAAACGGCCAAATATCTGCGGATTCCGCTGCCGACCGTCTATTATCTCGTGCAGCGCGGGCAGCTTCCCGCCATCCAGATCGGCGGCCGCTGGCGCATCAAAAAGGCGTCGCTCGACAAGGACATTTTGAAGGAAGACAAGTCCGGGCAGCCGACGGTGCTGGTGGTGGACGACGACGAAAGTCTCCAGAGCCTGTTCAAGATTTTCCTGAAGAAGATCGGGTTCAGCCGCGTGGTGGTCGGGACGGTGAAAGAAGCGCTCGCGGCTTTGGAGAAACAGAAATTCGATCTGCTCTTTCTCGATTTGAAATTGCCGGACGGCCCGGCGGACGACGTTTACGACGCCGCCAAGGAAGCCGATCCCGAGCTGCCGATCGTCGTTATTACCGGTTATCCCGACAGCGAAATGCTCGACCGGATTCTCGCGCGCGGTCCCGTCACGGTCCTGAAGAAACCGCTCCAGGTGGAGCAACTTCAGCAGACGGTTCGCATTCTGGGCCACAAAGACGCGGCCAAGCTCGCGGCCTGATCCTCACGCCCCGGATCATCGCGAAGGATGATCGCGATTGGCTTCCGCTTGACTGATTCCTGATCGCTGTCAGTTATCAGTTCTTCACGCGCGGTTAGCTCAGTGGTAGAGCACTACCTTGACACGGTAGGGGTCAGAGGTTCGAAACCTCTACCGCGCACCATCATGATCATCTCCGACCCGCCGCTCACTTCCGGCGCTGTCCCGGCGCGGCGGACTTATCGCGGCCCCTTCGCGATCATGACCGTCCTCTTTTTCATGTGGGGATTCATGACCGTCTTTAACGACATTCTCATCCCTCGATTTAAAGATGCGTTCGTCCTCGATTACTTCCACGCCATGCTGGTGCAGCTGGCGTTCTTTGGCGCTTACTTCATCGGCGCGCTCCTTTACTTCGGTATCTCCGCGACGCTGGGCGATCCGATCGCGCGGCTCGGATACAAGAACGGCATCGTGATCGGCCTCCTGATTTCCGCCGCGGGCAGCGCTCTCTTTTGGCCGGCCGCGGGTTTGCTTTCCTATCCGCTTTTCCTGGGCGCGCTCTTCGTGGTCGGGCTCGGGTTCGCCATGCTCCAGATCGCGGCCAATCCGTACGTCACCATTCTCGGACCGGAACGGACCGCCTCGAGCAGGCTCAACCTCGCCCAGGCTTTCAATTCGCTCGGCACAACCCTCGGTCCGCTGGTCGGCGGGTATCTTATCTTTCAATATTTCGCCCGCACCGGCGCGCACGGGGCCGACTCGGTGAAGGTGCCTTACCTGGCGTTCTTCCTCGTGTTCCTCGTTCTCGCGGTGATTTTTTTCTTCGTCCGCCTGCCGGACGTGAACGAAGGGAAAACTGAGCCGGGCTTCGCCGCCTTGAAATTTCCGCATGTCGATCTCGGGATGATCGCGATCTTCATGTACGTCGGCGGCGAAGTCGCGGTCGGCAGTTCCATTATCAATTTCCTCGGTCAACCGGCTGTGGCCGGGCTCACCCAACTGGAGGCGAGCGCTTACGTGTCGCTTTTCTGGTTTGGCATGTTGATCGGGCGATTCATGGGCGCGACGCAGTTGAGCGATCTCGCGCCGGGGCCGAAACAATGGTTGCTCGCTGGAATCCCGGTGATCGCGGGTGTTCTTGTCGTCGCGCTCCGTGGCTGGAGCACGGCGCGATTTTACCTGCCGTTGCTGTTCCTTTGCTGGCTCCTGTTCCAGGGCGGCGGATCACGCGCGGGCCGCACGCTGATGATCTTTTCGCTGACGGTGGTCGCGTTTCTGGCCGTCGCGATCGGTGCTGTGGGCCCGATCGCGATGTGGTGCATTATCGGCGTGGGCCTCTTCACTTCCGTCGGCTGGTCGAACACGTTCTCGCTCGCGATCGAAGGCACCGGCATTTACAAAAGCCAGGCGTCGTCGCTTCTGGTCATGGCCATCCTGGGCGGCGCGATTCTGCCGCCGCTCCAGGGTCACCTCGCGGATCGCTGGAACCTGCAGCTCTCCTATCTGGTTCCGTTGATCGCGTACGCCTACGTCGCGTTCTACGGCTGGAAAGGGCACAGGATCGGCCGCACGACCGGGCGCTAACAGTTCCGCCTGACAAAAGTCTTTCTGTTCGCGCGCTCGAAGGATAAAAAGAATCACTTCCGCGAATCGTGCGTCAGCGTTTTCTCTGCCTCATTTCCCTGCTGATTCTCGCCTGCGGCCATGCTGCCGGCGCCCCGGCGAGCGGCGACGCGCGCCTCACCCAACTCCTCCGTGAAGTCAGCCTGCTTCCGTCCGACGCGCCGGCGCGCCGCGCCATCCTGAATGACGCCGTCACGGAGAACACGGCCGTGAAAACCGGGGGCGAATCCCGCGCCGAACTGACGTTCGTCGATCTCACGATCTCCCGTCTCGGCGCGAACACGCTTTACCGTTTCAAAAAATCCGGGAGACAGGTCGAATTGAACGCCGGCGCGACTTTGCTCCGTGTTCCAAAAGGTTCCGGCGGCGCGACCATCCTTTCCAGCGCGGTCACCGTCGCCATCACCGGCACGACTTTGATCTTCGAGAACGTCCGGGGCGGTGCTTCGCGCCTGACCGTTCTGGAAGGGGCCGCGCGACTCACCCTGGTTCGGGCGCGCGACCAACAGCGCTCCGTCGCCTCCGGCGAATCCCTGGAAGTTCCAGCCGGCGCGGTTCGGCTGGGCGATCCGAAAAAGATCGATCTCGCTGCGCTCATGAAAACCTCGCCGTTGATTGTCGGATTCCACCCGCTGCCGAGCCAGAACCTGATCAACAATGCCATCCGACAGCAACAGCAACGCGGACCGGTGAACCAGAACCAGCCCAATCGCAACGGACCACAAGGTCCGCAGAACAATCCGCCTCCGCCCGGTCCCGGCCCGCGCTAGCGCGCAAGGGCGCGGACCTTGGGATTTAGGTAACGCGGCTGTTACTTTGAAGCTGCGGCGTCGTCGCCTCGCGCTACGGCCACAAGGCCGATTTCCAGTCTCGTCCGAAGCACTCGTTAGGCACTTTTCCCCTCGTAAAAGCGGCCCGGAGAGCCGGGAGCTGGAAGGGTCGCGCGGCCTATAAATTCATGGGGCGAAGCTCGCCGCAAACAGGCCATAGGAAGCGCCTATTCGACCCAGACGCATAAAGTATTTCAAAGCATTTGCCGGCGCGCGTCGGTTCTTTGCATGAAGAAAATAAGTCTCAAAGGAAGACGGAAAATTCGCCGTGGCCTCGGTCGGCCCGGCAAGGAAATCTCGGTCGAGGGCGTGGTCGCTCAGTTTCAAAGCGCGCTCTTCTGTATCGATCAATTCGGTTTTTCCGGCGCGCTCATCATGGTCTGCTTCATGGTCACGTCGTTTCTTGTCCAGGCGGCCCGTTCGGTCGTCGAGAAAGGAATAATCTAGATGATCGACAAGCCTTCCATGCGCCTGCGCGCCTCTCGCTTTTTGAGCCAGCGTTATCAACAACGGGAACGGCCGTGCTGCTTCACGGACCTGTTCCTTTGGATAGTGATCGTCGTGGCCGCGGCCTGGCCGCTGCCAGCCTTGATCCACGCGATGGGAATGTTGAAATAAAATTCGGAACGGCAGAGGGACAAGGTGAGCTTCGTAATTATCCTCTACTATTTGATCTTGCGAGCGATCGACAAACTCTAGCCGGAAATGGCACCGGCCGCTTCCTTGTAAAATGCTGTGGCCGCCCTGGTCTGGAGACGAAGCGGATTGCGCAGCAAATTAAGCTCGCGGACCGGAGCGGGCGGCGTAAGCGGCAACGCCACGCAGCCAGCCGGGAGATGGTGTTCCACCATCATTTGCGGAACGAATGAGACCCCCAGGCCGGTCGCAACCATCCCCGCGATCGTCGCGAGCTGGGCGCCTCTCAGCGCCAATTCCGGCCGCAGATCATGCGCGGCCAGAAGCTCGCAAACCTGGGCTGACAGGCAATGGACTTCATGCAGGAGCAGGAATTTTTCCGGTTCGAGATCGCTCCACTCGATGTTTTTCTTTTTGGCGAGCCGATGCCGCTTCGGCAGCAACACCAGGAGCGGTTCGTCTCCCAGGCGACGAGGTTCCAGCGCCGGGCTCTGCTGGCAGGTCGACATGATGGCGATGTCGAGCGTTCCGTCCTCCAATCGCAGAGCCAGGCTTTCGGTTGTGTCCTCGAGGACCTCCACCTCGACCTTCGGGTAGTGCGCTTGAAATTTTCCGATCAATTTCGGCAACACGTAGGGCGCCATGGTGAGAATCGCGCCGATGGATAATCGGCCGGCGACCTCCTGTTTTAGATCGTCCAGGCAACGGCGCGCCTCGGCGATTTCGACCAGAATCTTGCGGGCGTACTCGAGCAGGCATTTGCCGGCCTCGGTGACCACGACGGTGCGGGACAACCGATCGAAGAGCCGTTGATCCATCTCCGCTTCAAGTTTTTGGATTTGCTGGCTGAGCGACGGCTGCGCGACGTGTTCGCGGGCAGCCGCACGCGAGAAGCTTCGTTCTTCAGCGACAGCGACGAAGTAACGGAGCTGATGGATCTCCATGGGGAGGCGGCCCCGGTTCTAGGCGGGCAAACCCTGGCGCGCGATCAGATCCATCTGTTCGCAGAAGCGGTCCAGTTCGCCGAGCGTCGTGTAAACATTCGGCGTTATGCGAAGGCCTTGAAATTCTTCGTGGACGATCGCGACTGTAAAGATGTGGTGTTTGTCGAAGAGATATTTCGCCACGGCTTCCGGACTGGTCCCTTCGATCTGGACGTTAGCGATGGCGCATGACTGGTTTGGATCGAAGGAAGTGTTGAACCTGATCTTCGGCACGTCCTTGAGCTTGTTCATCCAATAGCGCGACAGATAACGCAGCCGCGCTTCCTTGCGTTTGCCACCGATGCCGTTGTGAAAGACGATCGCTTCGCCGATCGCGAGTTTGATCGCGGCCGAATGCGTGCCGATCTCTTCGAACTTCCGAATGTCGGACGCCTGTTTCGATTCGGCCGCCATCATCGGCCAGATCTTTTCGATCTTGTCGCGCTTGACGTAGAGCAGGCCGGTCCCTTTCGGCGCGTAGAGCCATTTGTGCAGGCTCGTCCCAAAATAATCGCACCCGAGATCCTTCTGTTTGAAATCGAATTGGGCGAAGGAATGGGCGCCGTCCACGATCGTCTCGATCCCTTTCGCGCGCGCCATCTCGCAGACGGCTTTCACCGGCGTGATCTGGCCCGTGATGTTGACCTGGTGCGCCACCAAAATCAGCCGGGTCCGGTCGGTGATTCCTTTTTGGAACGCGGCCGTGATCTCGTCGAGGTTCTTCGGCGGGATCGGAATCTGGATCAGCTTGAGCTTCAGATTTTCCCGCTTCTCGCGCTGCCGGAGCGTGGTCAGCATCCGCGGGTAATCCTGGGTCGTGGTCAGAATTTCGTCGCCGGATTTGAAGTCCATTCCCATCAACAGGATCTCGAGCGACTCCGAGGCGTTGCGGGTGATCGCGATTTCTTCCCGGTCGCACCCAAACAATTCCGCGAGGCCGGTCCGGATGGTTTCGCACTGCGGCTCGAGGAGCTGCCACATGGTGTAAGCGGTCGCGTCTTCCTGTTGCCAGGTGTAACGCACCAGCGCCTCGGTCACGATTCGCGGGCTCGGCGATACCCCGCCGTTATTCAGGTTGATGATGCCGCGCGTGACCGTGAACGCGTTCTGGATCGCGAACCAATAGTCCTCGTCCATGGCCGCTTCTTCCGGCGTGAGGTGGGCGATGCTCTTCGTCGCGGCCTCGACGTTTCTCTGTAACGCCGCGACCGTGGCGGAAGAAAGCGCCGCCAGCCCGAGACCTTTGCCGGCGAGGGAAAGGAAGCTGCGTCGGGTGCGTGGCTGCACGGGGCTATTCAAAGCGTTTCCGCCGGCGAAATGAAAGCGCGATCTTGGAGCCGCCAAAGACGCTGCGGAATTTCTCGCTAAGCCGGCGGAGTCGTAATTAGAATTCCGGCATGGAATGGCTGGATTCGCGACGGGGTTTGTTCGCGGCTTTTCTCTTGATGGCAGCCGCAGCGACCGGATTGGGCGCGGATTCCGCGCTGACCTGGCCGGACGGATACGTGGTTCAGGAAAAGACGACTTCGCCTGACGGCCAATGGGGCGTGATTGTTCCCGGCCACGAGCTTGCGGAAACCACCGACGCTAATGAGTACGAGAATTTTCTGGCGAACGTCAAAAGCCGCCAGGTCCTCGGCAAAATCAAGGGCTCCGATTACTTCGAGCACCAGAACCATCGTGACCTGGAGGCGGTCTGGGCTGCGGATTCCAGCGCGTGCGTCCTAAAGTATGACGGCCGGTTCGGCTACGAGACGATCGTGTTGCTTGAAGTGGCCGGCACGCGATTCACCCAGACCGATCTCGGTGGATACATCGGGAAAGCGCTCACCCGCGCCGCCGGCGATGAAAGTTACGACAGCGCGTGGTTCCGGTTCGGTCCTGGCCACCGGGTCCGAGTCCGCGCCCTGGGCTATACCGGCAATCCAAAGCTGGAAGACGAGAAGACGCGCCACGCCAGGTTCGCGGGGACCTACGATGCGGCGACAAAAAAGTGGGTCACGAGCGAAGCGCGCCGCGTCAACGTTAATTTTCCGGGAATGGAATTAATTCCGCCGCCGTCAAACACTCACGCCCCTGTTGCCATTCGAATTCAATAAGGGGGGCCGGCGCCTGTTCGCACACCGCGGCGGGCAACGGAGACAACCACAAGAGGATCAAGGCCATGGAACACAAAATTTTTCTCGGTAAATACCGGGTCGCTCCGGACGAAATCGCCCAGGTCGGCGCCGAGCCAACGAGCGTTACGCTCGCAGCGACGGAACAGCTAACCACCGCCCGCATTTATCGCGGGGACGACATCGAGTCCGGCCGCGACGTTGCCATCGAAGTGATTCCCATCGCTCCCTTCAAGCCATCTGTCCGCAGCAGGCTCGAGGAGGAAGCCATCGCGGCCAAGCAGATCAACCATATCAACATTCCCGCGCTCTACGATTTCGGCGTGGAAGACGATCAGCTCATCTACGTCACCGAATATTTCGACGGCACCAGCGCGGAAGATTGGGTGAACCAGCACGGCCCCATGCCGACGGGCGCCGTTTTGCGGATCGCTCTCCAGGTGATGGGCGCAATGGGCGCCGCGGCGTTCCACAAAATTTCGCATCATGCCATTAACCCCGGCAACCTGATGCTCGTGCCGGGGCAGACGCCGGAGGGCGATTGGCCGCTGATCAAGGTGCTGCACTTCCTCGGCGTCGCGCCGACATTCACGGGCAAGGATATGGCGGTGGCGTCGTTCGATAGATCGACCCATTACGCCAGCCCGGAACAATTGCAGGGACAGCCCGTCGATTTCCGCTCGGAGATTTATTCACTCGGCGCGACCATGTGGTTCCTGCTCACGGGCGCGCCGCCGCTGGTTGCGCCGCAGGGGCCGCTGGCCATGCAGCCGACCACGAACGGTCTCGCCGTGGACAAATTGCAGGGAATGCCGAAGCGCGTCCGTCGTCTGCTCGCGCAAATGTTGTCGGTCGATCCCGCTGCCCGGCCGCAGGATCCGCTGGCGGTTTACCGGCAGATCCAGGATTGCGTAGCCCAGGTGGAACGGCGCGAATCCATGGCGCGCAAGTTCGGCGTGCCGTTTGCCTCCGGCCCGAAAGTCGCGGCCTTGCCGAGGCGGCGCCCCTTCCCGGCGAAACTCGTCGCGCTGGCCGCGATCGTGATTGCACTCGCGACCCTGGCCTCGATTTCGGTCGCCAGTTATTTGCGCCACCAACGCGTCCGCCAGGCCGAAGAACCAATCGGCGTCCCGATCGGGGTAACCCAGCCGGCCGAAGCAGCGCCGCCGGTGACAACGAGCGCGCCCACGATCGCGCCCGCGCCGGCTCAGCCCGAACAGACCGCGCCGGTAACCGTGGCCCAGCAAACTGAAACTCAGGCCCCGCCCGTCACCACCACCGAACAATCCGCGCCGACAACCGTTGCCCAGCAGACCCAGACTCAGACCCAGCCGCCGCCCGCGAATACCAGCGCCGAAACAATCAAACCATTGCCGACCGCACCGCCCGAAACAGTCCCCGCGACTGTCGCGCAGGAAGCTCCGCCGCCCGCGCCCGCGCCGCAGTCTACCGCTGCTGTAGTAGCGAAGAACGAAACCGTCGAACCGCCGGCACCTCGAAAAGAGCCGGACATTGCGCCCGCCGAAGCTCCGAAGGTCGCGGCGAACGAAAGCAAAACCGTTGAGGAGAAAGTAGAACCGTCGAAGCCGCAGGAATCGGTTCGCACCGAAACCCGGGAAGAAAAACCGCGCCGGAACCCCGAGGTCGCGACCGCGCGCCCCGCGTCGCCCGAAGTTCGCCGCGCCGAGCCCCCGCCGCCGGCCGAAGGACCCGAGGAAATAGCCCCGGCACCCGAGAAGAAAGTCACTACCACGACCACAACGAAAAAAGAGCGCTCGAAGAAACCCAAGCGTGAGGTGACCGAAGAAGAAGTCGTCGCGCCCCGCGCCGAGCCTGCCGGCGACGAAGAAGTCGCCGCGACCGAACCGCCGCCGATGCCTCAGCTCCCCCGTGGCCGGACCCGCGCCAAATTCATCGGCGTGACCGCCGACGGAAACTGGATGTTCTCGTTACCCTCGAAAAAGATCGTCGTCGTCCCGCCCCCGCCCGGCGGCTGACCGTTTTTCGCGCCTACAACAAAAAAGACAATGAGCCCGCTCCGTTCCCTCCAAACCGAGTTAGGCGAAACTTTTTCGTCTAATTCTCGTTAGACGTAGACGCATGCGCTTTATCACCTTCATAAGGCTTGCCACTCTGCTGACTGCTGGCGCTTATGCACTCGCGTCTATTCCTTCACCGTGGCACGTCTGGCTCGTCGATCGACTCGAACATGCCTCTGAATTTCACACAACCGTACTTTCGGAGCCCGTGGTCGCACAATATGGCCTTTACCTTACTGCCCTCGTTGCCGTTGTTCTCGCCTTCGTCGCCGTACCACAACAGAGCTGGGGGTCGTTGGCATTGTCATGGTGTTTTCTAGCAATGGGTATTTGTTTGCTCGTGGAAGACCTCCAGAAAATCTACGTGGAGTTGCGCGGCGACTTTGGCGTTGTCTACTGGCTCGTACGCTGCGCTCGCGATGCGTGTTTTGCGTTGCCGCCGTTGATTCTTGCTGCTGTTTTGCGGTATCCATTTGTGCGCGAGCGCCTTTCCTCTCCGCCGCTAACCGATGCCACGAGTGTCTAACCAGGCGATGGAGCGAACGGCTGGCAGCTTTGGTTCCTTACCGTCTATGGAATTCCATCCTCAACCCGCAGCGACGCGCTTTCCCGCCAGCCGTCGCTCATCTTGTTCTCGTTAGGCCTATGAGCGTTCGGTTACGTCCAAGCTTCTTCCGGTGCGTAGCCTGGGTTGCCGCCGGCATGCTGGTGCTCACGGTCATCACGTATTTCTGGGAGGGCTACCGAGACAATCATTGGTGGACGCGAGATTACATCCTCAGCTTGCTTATCCCATTCGTTATCGCCCCTTTTGCCATCTGGCTAATGTTCGTTCCTTCGCACCTCGAGCTTTCCGATAGTCATCTCACCATTAAGTTTCCCTTTCGTCGGCTTCAGACCCTTGCGTGGTGCGACCTTGAGTATTATGGCGCCGGCCCCAACGTCTTCATGATTCAGTTTGCCGGCAGCGGTACGCTTCAGATCTTTCCCCACGCATTCAGCCGGAGCGACTGGCGCATGCTAAAGAACTTCTTTTCGTCCACCTTCCCCGAAAAAAAGGCTTCGGGCTTCATCGGCGACCGAATGTTCAAATGGCCGCGACGGCAGACCTAACCGTGCGGCGGAGCGAATCCCGCGGCGCCGGGATCGCTCATCTTTCTCGTTAGGCCATTATGCGGGTGGCAGCTCTTTACGACATTCACGGCAACCTTCCGGCGCTCGAGGCCGTCCTCGCCGAGATCGCTGACCTCGCCATCGAGCGCATCGTCGTCGGCGGTGATGTCGTTCCCGGCCCGATGCCAAAAAAGACGCTCGATCGCTTGCTGGATTTGGACATTCCGGTCCAGTTCATCACCGGCAATGGCGAGGTAGCCGTGCTCGCCGAAATGCAGGGAAGCGACCCCGGCGTCCCGTCACGGTATCGAGAGGCCATCAAGTGGAATGCAGCGCAGCTCACCCCGCACCATCGCGACCTGCTGCAAAACTGGCCGGGGACGCTTCGGATGCATGTTCCAAGATTAGGCAAAGTTCTTTTCTGCCACGCGACTCCGCAAAATCCCAACGACATTGTCACTCGTCTTACCCCTGACGACCGGATGGCTTCGATCTTCGGAGACGCAGGAGCGGATGTCTTCATTTGCGGGCATACCCACATGCAATTTGACCGGACGATTGGGAGCGTTCGGATCGTTAATGCTGGCAGCGTCGGAATGCCGTTCGGCGAGCCAGGCGCCTGCTGGCTGGCGCTCGAACCGCAGGTCAGGCTTCGGCGGACCAGGTATGATCTGGAGACGGCCGCGACTCGGATTCGGCAGACGCAGTATCCCGAGGCGAGGGAATTTGCCGCGCGGAACGTCCTGGCGCCGCCATCGGAAGAAACAATGCTCCGGGCGTATGCGCCCAAAGAGAGCTGACGAGGTGAGGCCGCGAACCGCCATTTATTGTTGTGTCTCTTCCGGGTTGTAGCGTTAGGTCTTGTCGCGCGACGTGAGCACAACGCTTCTGGCTCTCCTCATTTGCCTCGCCGCCGCAGCGCTGGAAGGCGCGTTGGCCGGCAGTGGGGTTCGTAAGCGGCTGGCGTCGCTTCGTATGCCGGCTTATTCGCCACCATTTCCGGTGTGGCTGGTCATCGGCGTCGTTTACTACGCCATCTGTTTCATCGTGCTTCGCCGTCTCCTTACTGGCGGCGTCACGGTATCTCTCGTTCTGCTCGTGCTCGTTCTGCTCGCCAATGCGTTTTGGAGCATCCTGTTTTTTCGCTGGCGCGATCTGCGGGCCAGCTTCATTGCGTTTATACCCTATGCCGGGCTAGTGGCCGCGCTGGTCGTTTCCCTGGCCGGTTGGTATCGGCCCGGGGCGGTCCTGTTCCTGTGCTACTGCTGTTATCTCGTTTATGCCGCGTGGTGGGGATATCGCTTGTGGGTATTAAACGACCCAAAGGCCTGACGATAGCTTGCCGACTTCGTTTAATCTCGTTCCATGACCGCCTGGGCGGCGTCGCCGCCGCCGAACGTTTGCTCGTTCAGGGCAACCTTGGCGGGCGGCGCCGGGATCGGCTCTTTCCCTTTCGCTTTCAACGCGTCGTTCAACGCGGGCAGATCTTTCGTGACAACATTTTCGAAGTCGCGAGTGACATCGCCCAGTTCTTTCCGCAACGCGTCGATCCGCGCGATCTGGTAGTCGCCCGGCTTGCCTTCGTAGGTGAGGATCGCGCCGTAAAGCTGGTCGGTGTGTTCGCGCAGACGTTCTTCGCCGGTGATCGCGCCGCCTTCGGTGGTCGCGACGATCTGTTTCCGGACGGCGTCGAGTTTGCCTTCAAAATCGGACAACGCTTTCCGGCTCTCGTCGCCTTCCGGGATCGCGCCCTTGCTCTTGGCCAGGGCCGCTCGCAGAAACAGGATCCGATCCATGAGCGCGCTCTCGTCGCCAAACAACGCGTGGACCTTCATCGCGGCTTCGTATTGCGCCTTGCGGTCCGCTTCCGTGAATTTTGCGCGGCGATCCAGCCCGACCGTCACCTTCGTTTCCGAAACTTTCCCGGCCTTCGTCATCCGCACGGTGTACGTACCCGGCAGGAGCCGCGGTCCCTGCGTCCCGGCGCCCGCGAGCTGCACGGCGGGCGGCACCCGCGGCGGTTTTTCGCGCATGCTCCAGACAACGCGATTCAGCCCGGGCCGCTTGCTGGCCGGCAACGTGTCGACGACCCGTCCGGTCGGATCGAGCACTTCGAGTTTCAGCTTCCCGAAAAGATGCCGCGACTTCTGGTAATAGGTAATCACCGCGGCGTCCGGCGGATTGTCGCCGACGAACGTGGCCGAGCCGCTGGCCCAGCCGCCGTTGGCTTCGATCCGTTGTTGCACCGGCCGCGCCGAAACAAAGGTCGCTTCCTGGTTCAACATTTCCGGGGTGAGCGCGCGCCACGGACTGATGTCGTCGATCACCCAGATCCCACGGCCATGGGTCGCGAGCACGAGGTCGTGATCGCGCGGATGCACCGCCAGGTCGCGCACCGCCACTGCCGGGAAACGGCTGCCCTTGAATTGCGCCCAGGCTTTCCCGCCATCGATCGAAACGAAAAGTCCGAACTCGGTGCCGACAAACAGCAGGTCCTTGTTCACCAGATCGTCTTTCACGACGTGCGCATAACCGCGGACGCCTTTGGAATCCTGCGCCGTGATGAGCGGCGTCCAGGTCTTGCCGTAATCCGTCGTCCGGAAAACGTAGGGCGCCATGTCGCCAAAGGTGTGGCGATCGAACGCGGCGTAAGCCGTGCCGGCGTCGAAGTTACTCGCCTGGATCCAGCTCACCCACGAGTTCTTGGGCAGGTTCGGCACGCTGCTGACGACGTTGGTCCAGTTCTTCGCGCCGTCCCGCGTCACCTGGACGTTGCCGTCATCGGTCCCGACCCAGATGACGTTCTTGTCCTTGGGCGATTCGCTGATGGAATAAATCGTGGTGTGCATTTCCGCCGCCGAGTTATCAATGGTCACGCCGCCGGATTGTTCCTGCTTCTGCTTCTCCGGATCGTTCGTGCTCAGGTCCGGCGAGATCCGGTCCCAGGTCTGGCCGTGATCGCGTGAGCGGAAAAGAAACTGCGACCCGATGTAGATCGTGCCCTTCTCGTTAGGCGACAGCGCGATCGGCGTGTTCCAATTCCAGCGCAGCTTCTCCTTGTAGTTCGCTTTCGGCTGAATATCGCGGCGCTCGTGCGTGTAACGATTCACCCGCCCGACGAAACCGCCCTGCGCTTCCGCGTAGAGATAATCGGGATCGCTCGGGTCCGGGAACATCCAGAAGCCGTCGCCGCCGAACATGTTTTCCCATTGCGCGTTGGCGATACCGCCCGGGTATTGCGACTGCCCGACCCACGAGCTGTTGTCCTGCAACCCGCCATAGACGCGGAACGGATCGGCGTCGTCCACGCTCACATGATAGAACTGCGAGATGGGAAGGTTCTCCGCCTTCCACCATTTCGCGCCGCTGTTGTAGGAATAGTAAACGCCGCCGTCGTCGCCCGAGATCACCGTCTGCGTGTTAGTCGGATCGATCCAGATAGCGTGCAGATCGCCGTGCGCGCCCTGGAACCCGCCCACGACCGAGAAGCTTTTGCCGGCGTCGTCGCTCATGATGAGCGGGCCATCCGTCTTGAAGACGCGGTCCGGATTTTTCGGATCGACGATCAATTGCGCGAAGTAAAACGGACGCCAGACCATCCAGCTGCTCTTGTCGCGCTTGTCCCAGGTCGCGCCGCCGTCATCGGAAACGAAGAGCGCGCTATCGGTCGATTCGACGAAGCAATAGACCCGCTTCGGATTCGAAGGAGCGATCGCCACCGCGAGGCGGCCGTAGGGTTTCTTCGGGAAGCCCTTGCTCGCTTCCGGAGTCACTTCCGTCCAGGTCGCGCCCGCGTCGGCGGAGCGGAACAAGCCGCTGCCCGATGGTTTGTCCGGGCCTTCGCCGCCGGAACGGAACGTCCAGCCTTTCCGCCGGAAATCCCACATGCAGGCAAACAGAACGTTCGGATCGTTCGGATCCATCGCGACCCAGGACGCGCCGGTCGAAGGATTCGAGCCCTTCAAAATGAGGTTCCAGGTCTTGCCGCCGTCGGTGGTCTTGTAGAGGCCGCGATCCGTCGAATCGCTCCAGAGGTTGCCGGGGACCGCCGCGTAAACCGTGTCGCCGTTCGCCGGACTGACGACGATCTTCGCGATCCGTTCCGATTTCTCGAGGCCGCTGAACGTCCAGGTCTCCCCGCCGTCCGTCGATTTATAAATGCCGTTGCCGATCGAGACGCTGTTCCGGGTCCAGCTTTCGCCGGTCCCAACCCAGATCGTCTTCGAGTTCTTCGGGTCGAGCGTGAGAGCGCCAATCGATTGGACCGGCTGTTCGTCGAAGACCGGTTTGTAACGCGTCCCGCTGTCTTCCGATTTCCAGACGCCGCCGCTGGCGGAGCCAATGAAAATCGTCAGCTTGCCGTTTGCTTCCCGGATCGCGTCGATCGCCGCGACGCGGCCGCTCATCGCGGCCGAGCCGATGTTGCGCGCGCCGAGGCCCGAGATGGTCGATGAATTGAACGGGGTCTGCGCCTGGTCCGCGGCAAACGCCGCCACGCCGAAGCCGGCCACGAAAATGAGAGAGTATTTAGAAAAGCGCATGGGATTTATTTGGAAGCGGTCGCGGGGAATTTGAAGATTGTTTCGTCGACCGGCGTGTTCGCTTCGGCCTTTTCGAAGATGATTTTCTGTTTGTCGGTGGAGCCTTTCGGGCCGCCCTCGATCGAGAACGGGAAAAAGACGCCGTTAATTTTTTCGTAATCGCCGAGGTCGGTCTCATTCTCGACCTGGGCGCCGTTCTCCAGCCGCTGGGTGATGATCCGGATCTCGAGGAAATGATCGGGGTCGAGATAAACATAATTAATGTCGCCGTTCTTGCGCACGACCCGCAGCTTGTGCGCGAGAGTTCCTTCCACGTCTTCGGTTCCGAGATATTCGACCGTGCTCCCTTTCTCTTTCCAGTTGATCAGCGGCCCGTCGATCTCCGCGTCTTCCACCAGCGACTTGGCGTCGTCGATCGAAACTTTCTCCGGATCCTTGCGGCCGCCGAATGGCGAAATTCTCCAGCCCTGGGTGCCGTCGTAGGCGTCGATCCGCGTCATTCCCTGGAGGGTGGTTTCTTCGCGGACCGCGCCCGGGCGTTTCTTGATTTGCACGTAGCCCAGCTCGAGCCGGCCTTCGTTGACCACCATTTTCCCCTGGAGCCGCAACGAGGTCACCGCCGCGAGCGCCTGGGCTCCGCCTTTCGCTTCGGTGTTTTTCGCGACCAGGGTGTCGACGGATTCTTTCACCGCGATCGGCTTCGGGTCTTGGGCATAAACTCCGGCCACGACGAACGCGCCGGCTGCGAGAACGACAATTCTTTTCATAGTCATGGAATCCAAACCGCGGCGAAACCTATCGCCGCGCAACGAGACCCTGCGGTGGAGCAACCGTGGAGCCTCGCTTCTTGTTCTGCTCTTCTTTAGAAGCTTGAAGGTCACCGCGCAACTTACTAATTCTGGGCCTCGCATGAATGGTCAGCCGCCGACACCGCCACCGCCCTCCGGCGTTCCGCCGATCCAACCTGCGCCGCGGTATTATCCGCCGCCGCGTTCCGGCATGGGTTGCTTCGCCAAGGGTTGCCTGACCGTTCTCATTCTCGGGTTTCTTTGCCTGGCCGGCGTGCTCGGCACCAGTTGGTACGTCTTTCACAAACTCGCCAGCAACAACCTGATCTCGGACGCGCCGATGCCGGTGCAACTCCAGCAGCCCACCGAGGCCCAATATCAGGAGGCCGATACTTCATTCACAAAATTGAAGAGCGCCGCCCACGAGCGCCGCGAGGAAACCGTCTCGTTCACCGCCGCCGACCTGAACGCGCTGCTCGCGCGCAATTCCGATTTCCGCGATCTCTCCGGCCACGCCCGGGTCGAGATCGCGAATTCCACCATGACGATCAGTTTGAGCGCGCCGCTCGACAGTTTCCTCTGGTCGTCGAAGAAACGCCGGTGGTTCAACGGCATCGTCCGTTTCACCGGCGGATATGAAAACGGAGAGTTCAACATCAACGTCGAATCCGCCAGCGGCGGCGATTACGACGTGCCGGACTACATTCTCTCGCGCGTGAACCGGAACCTCAGCCAGGTAATCAGCGACAATACCGATGATTGGCGCGACGAAGTCGGGGTCGATCTGCGCCGGATTAAACGGATTTCGATTGAAGGCGACAAGCTGGTGGTCACGACCAAGGCGCAATAAGCTGGGCGCGGACCATCGATAGAGCGCCGGAAAAAGTAACGCGTGTCATCCCGAGGCTGGCGTCGCGCGCCGAGGGACCTCTCATTTGAAATTGCGGCTTCCGCCAAACGCCGGCGCCTGGACTGACGGGAATGCGTTTCACTTCGCGAAAGCGGTAGAGCGCTTGAGAGGTCCCTCGGCGTGCTGGCGCCAGCCTCGGGATGACGGCTCAGGCGTGACCGAAGACTTCCGCGCCGATTTCGAACGAACGCAGCCGCGCCGCATGATCGTAGATTTGCCCGGTGGCGATGATTTCGTCGGCGCCGGTCTCGCTCAGTATGTCGCGGAAACGGCGGCGGACGGTTTCCGGCGAGCCGACGGCGGCAAAGCGCGTGCGCTGATCGATCGCGGCGCGTTCGGCGGGCGTGACCATCTCGTCAATGGAATCGACAGGCGGCGGCAGTTTACCCGGACGGCCGCGGACCATCGTCAGGAACTGCAATTGCGCGGAAGTGAAAATGCGGCGGGCTTCGGCGTCCGTTTCGGCGGCGAAAAGGCCGGCGCCAATGATCACGTAGGGCTTGTCAAGCTGGGGCGACGGCTGGAAGTCGCGGCGATAAAGATGAAGCGCGACTTCGAGGTATTCAGGAGCGAAATGCGACGCAAAGGCGAAAGGAAGTCCGAGCTCCGCGGCGAGGCGCGCGCTGAAATCGCTCGAACCAAGCAGGTAGAGCGGAACGTCCAGGCCGGCGCCTGGAACGGCCTGAACTCTGGAGTCCGCGCCGGCGAAATACGATTGCAGCTCGATAACGTCCTGCGGAAAAGTATCGCCGCTGCTGCCGAGATTGCGGCGCAAAGCGCGGGCCGTGAGTTGGTCGCTTCCGGGCGCGCGACCGAGGCCGAGATCGACTCGGCCCGGGAAAAGCGATTCGAGCGTCCCGAACTGCTCGGCGATCACCAGCGGCGCGTGGTTCGGCAACATGATGCCGCCCGCGCCGACGCGAATCGTCTTGGTGTGCGCCGCGACATGCCCGATGACGACCGAGGTCGCCGCGCTCGCGATCCCCGGAAGGTTATGATGTTCCGCCAGCCAGTAACGATGATAGCCCCATTGCTCGGCGTGCCGGGCGAGATCGACGGTATTCCGAAACGCGAGCGCCGCGTCGCCGCCTTCAATGATTGGCGACAGATCGAGAACGGATAGACGCGGCATCGCAGAAACTAATCGCGTTGCATTGCGAGAGCATCAAGGAGCGGCGCCATGGTGGAATATAATCGCGTTGCGCAGCTCTTGCAGCGTCAAGGAGCGGCGGTTTGCAAGCGCCGTTTTTGTTTCGTTCGGCGGTTGCAAACCGCCGTTCCTTGGAAGAGGCAGGACAATCAACATGCACTCAACCAAAGGCTACGCCGCTCGCTCCAAGACTTCCCCGCTCACGCCGTTTTCCTTCGAGCGCCGCGACCCCGGCCCCACTGACGTCCAGCTCGACATTCTTTTCTGCGGCGTCTGCCATTCCGATCTCCACACCGCCCGCGGCGAATGGGGCGGCACCAAATATCCTTGCGTGCCCGGCCACGAAATCGTGGGACGCGTCGCCAAGGTCGGGCGCGACGTGAAAAAATTTCGGGAAGGCGATCTCGCGGCCGTCGGCTGCATGGTCGATTCCTGCCGGACCTGCCAGAATTGCCGGGATCATCTCGAGCAGTTTTGCGACAACAGCCCGGTCTTTACCTACAACAGCGAAGACAAACATACCGGCGGCGTCACTTACGGCGGCTATTCCAAGAGCATTGTCGTCGACCACGATTTCGTGCTCCGAATTTCCGACAAGCTCGATCTCGCGGCGACCGCGCCGCTGTTGTGCGCCGGGATCACGACGTACTCGCCGTTGCGCCATTGGAAAATCGGCGACGGCCACAAGGTCGGCATTGTCGGCCTTGGCGGTCTCGGGCACATGGGAGTGAAATTCGCGAACGCGTTCGGCGCGCACGTCGCGCTCTTCACCACTTCACCGAACAAGGCGGCCGACGCGAAAAAGCTCGGCGCTCACGAAGTCATCCTGTCGAAGGACGCGGACGAAATGGAGAAACACGAGAAGAGTTTCGATTTCATTCTCGATACGGTTTCCGCGCCGCACGATTTGGACGCCTATCTTTCGCTGTTGAAGCGCGACGGCAGCCTCGTGCTCGTCGGCGCGTCGCCCGATCCGCTCCAGCTCGACGCCTTCAGCCTCATCCATCGCCGCCGCCGGCTGGCTGGTTCGCTCATCGGGGGGATCGCGGAAACGCAGGAGATGCTCGATTATTGCGCCGCACACGGGATCGTGTGCGACATCGAAAAAATCTCGATCGACAAAATCAATGAAGCTTACGAACGGATGCTGAAGAGCGACGTGAAATACCGGTTCGTCATCGACATGGGGACGCTCGCGTAATGTTCGTCGTCGAAACCGATACGACCAGCCAGCTCCTCGTCCTGAGTATCGCCGGCACGGTTACCGCGGACGAATCACGAGAGACCGTCGCGCGTGTTCGCGAAAAAGTAGAAACAATGGCGGCCGGCTTCGTGACCCTGGTCGATTTTCGGTGGCTCGAGTCGATGGCGACCGGGTCCGTTCCTTTCATCGCCGAAATCATGGACCTGCTGGCGGCGAAGAAAGTCAGCGCCGTCGTGCGGGTAATGCCTGACCGGCATCGCGACATCGGGCTGAATATTCTGTCGCCATTCCATTACGGTCCGGATGTCCGGCTCATGACCTTTGAAACGCTGGCGGACGCGATCCAGGCGCTGGCCGTGGACTAACGGCCAGGAAGAACCGTCCCCCGCGAAAGCAGTTGCAAGGCCGGTGAGCTGATGCGCTGCTAATCAATGAGGGAACGGCGCACCAGGATCGCGGTCATCGCGGCGTTCGCTGCGCTCTGCCTGATCTGGAGCTCGACCTGGCTCGCGATCAAATTCGGGCTCCGCGATCTGCCGCCGGTTTCGTTTGTCGCGATCCGCTTCGTTATTGCGGTCGCGGTTCTCCTCGCCATCTCGGTCGGCCGCGTCCGGCTGCTGCCACCGCGCCGCGGCGATTTCAAACTCCTCGCCTGGACCGGCGTCCTGATGTTCTGCATTAATTACGCGCTGCTCTTCTGGGCGGAACTTTACGTGTCGTCCGGGCTCTCCGCGGTCCTGCAGGCCACGATCCCGATCTTCGGAATGGTGTTCGCGCATTTCATTCTGCCGAGCGAACCGCTCCGGGCCGCGCGCATCTGGGGCGCGGTGGTCGCGCTGGGCGGCGTCGCTGTCATCTGTTCGCGCCTTCTCGATTTCGGCGGTTTGCTCGCGTTCTGGGGCGGCGTCGGAATCGTCTTCGGCGCGGCTGGCGCCGCTTTCTCGAACGTCCTCCTGAAAGCGCGCGCGATCCGCCTGGCCCCAGCCATGATCGCCGCGTGGCAAATGATTTTCGGTCTTATCCCGCTCGTCGCCGCCGGCCTCTTGCTGGAAGGAAATCCACTCCATTTTCACTGGACGGCCCGGGCAATCTTCTGCCTTTTTTACCTGGCGATCCCGGGGTCCGCCATCGCGTTCCTCCTGCTCTATTGGCTCATGCCGCGAATGTCGGTCACGAATCTGCAGACCATTTCCTTCATCACGCCGCCGGGCGCGGTCCTCTTCGGCTGGCTGTTCGGCGGCGAGCGTTTCAATCTCTGGTCGCTCACGGGCGGAGCGTTTATTTTGATCGGCGTTTGGCTGATTTTCCGGAAAGCGAAAGCCGCCGAGCTCGAAGAGTGCGAAGGCGCCTTGCCCCAGGGCTAATCCCCATGAGCATGCCAGAGAACGAGAACCGCGAGATCGAGCGCAAGTTTCTCGTGCGCCAATTGCCCGACGGCCTAACGAATTATCCGAGCAACGAAATTTCCCAGGGCTACCTGGTCAGTCGCGCCAGCGGCCTCCAGGTTCGGCTGCGAAAATCGGGCCCCCGCTACTGCCTCACCTTCAAGCGCGGGCGCGGCCGCGTCCGCGAGGAGCGCGAGATCGAGCTCTCGGCCGCGCAGTTCGACAAGCTCTGGCCGGCGACGGAAGGCAAACGCCTCGTGAAAACCCGCTACGAAATTCCGTTGGGCGATCGCGTCGTCGAAATCGATGTCTATCACGAACGCCATCAGGGACTGGTCGTGGCCGAAGTTGAGTTCGACACGGAAGAGAGCGCGAAAAATTTCCAGCCGCCCGATTGGCTGGGCGACGACGTCACCGGCGATCCGCGCTACAGCAATCAGCTATTGGCCTCGTGACCGCCATCGCCGCAGCGTCTCCACTCCCGTCCAACAAAAAGCCAGCCACGCGAGGCCCACGGCGATCGCGCCGATCACGTCGGTGAAGTAGTGCGCGCCGAGATAAATCCGGCTGATCCCAATCAACGCGACGACCACGGCGGCAGTCGTCCCGATCGCCACGCGCCACGGCCAGGCGCGGATCGAATGCGCCACGATCAGCGCGAGCGCTCCATAAAAGAGGGTCGAACCCATGGTATGTCCGCTCGGAAAACCGTAACTGGACAGCGTCACGAGCGGATTCTCCAAAACCGGACGCTGCCGGTGGAAAAGATGTTTGAGCACCAGGTTCAAGCCGGCGCCTCCACCGACTGCCAGGGTTAGCAAGAGGAGCCGATAGGGGAATCGGCGGACGGCCAGAATCGCCGCGGCCAGGCCGGCCGCCGAGCTCACAAAAATCACCGACCCGAAAAAGGTGACAACGCGCCACGCCTTGGTTTGAAGGGCGGTGGCGTGCGCGTGGAACCAGGAAGTGATGCTGTCGTCCAGGGCGCGGGTGGCGGCGTTCCGCGACATGTCTTCGGCAATGTCGGCAAACCACCAGCTCGTCGCGATGATCACGAGCAGGCCGATCGTCAGGTGCAACCCGAGGTAACCTTCCGGCGAGAAACGCGCCCGAAGGAAACGAAGCGGCCGCTCGAGATTCATTCGCGGACCCAGCCCGTCTCGGCGTGCCGAAAATTCTCCACCGAGAAGACATCGAAGGAACCGGAGGAGCGCCGCCAGACGCGCCGCTCAATCGCGAGTTGCGGGCGATCGATCCGAATGACGTTAAAGGAATTCGGCTGGCCCCGGCCGCGGGTCGAGGTGCTCGTCCCGGAGGAGACGATGAGCGCGGAGTAGCCCGGCATCTGGTAGCGCTTCGCGGTCTGGCTGGTGTCGGCGATATGAAAATGGCCGGCCAGGAAAAGGTCGACGCCGCATTCGGCCAGCGTTTTCATGGCGCGCCGCGAACGTCCGACCACCCGGCCGGCCGCGCCTGCCGGCAAATCGAACGGATGATGCGTGACCACGATTTTCGTCCGGCCGGCCGGCGCCGTGTTCATGGTCGCGCGCAATTTCTCCAGTTGTCCGCGATTGATCCGGCCATCTTTCCACGTGAACGCGCGGGCGGTGTTGAGGCCGACCACGAGGATTTCCGCATCGGCGAAAACCGGTTGGAGTTCCGCCGTGATGTAACGCTGGTAACGATCGAGCCTGCGCAGGAACCGCGCGAAGACGTTGTGCAGCGGGACGTCGTGATTGCCCGGCACCACAATTTGAGGGAACGGGATCGCCGCCAGAAACTCGTGCGCGGCCACGTACTCCGCCGTGCGCGCGCGCTGGGTCAGATCGCCCGAGATGGCCACCAGGTCCGGCTTCATTTCGCCGATGAATTTGATCAGCGGCGCCAGGATCGCGGGATCGATCCGGCCAAAATGCAGATCGGAAAGATGAACGAGCGTGCGCATCAGCCCGGGTCCTTTCGTGGCACGAGGACGCGCAAGGAGGCCGGCAGGATCCGGTAGTTCAACGGAGTTTCCATTCGCTCGATTTCGCCATCGAGAGCGACGAGCAGGCGGCGTTTCCGCGTTTCGATGCGCGCTTCCTTCACGCAGAAAACGTCGAAGTCTTTCGCCTGATCGACCCGGCCGAACAAGGCATGGAAGGCCAGCCGGAAGAGACCGAAGCGGCCCGTCCCGTGGGTGAGATACAGGCCCAGGTTGCCGCCATTGACGCAGGTCCGCGACCCCAGATTGAACCCGGCGATCTGGTACTCGTTGTTGCCGACGAAAAGGAACGCGGTCCGGCGGGAGATTTGGCGGCCTTCGAAAGCGATTTGCAAATCGAGAAACGGAAAACGGCGCAGCGCCTGGAGCGTCGCCCAGAAAAAGGCGAGCCATTTTCCGCGGGCGAGCCGTTGCTGTTGAGCCTCGCGCCGGGCGACAATGCGCGGGTAAATGCCGAGGCTCGAGTTGTTGATGAAGATGCGGCCGTTCACTTCGCCGGTATCCACGGTCGCGGTCTCGCCTTCCACGATGGTGCGGACGGCGGCCTCGAGATCGAGCGCAAGGCCAAGGTCTTTGGCGAAATGATTCAAGGTGCCGACCGGCAACACGCCCAGGACCTTGCCGGTCCCAACCAGGGCCGCGGCCACGCCGCTGATCGTTCCATCGCCTCCCGCGGCCACAATGACCGGCTCGTCGCTTTGGGCGGCGTCACGCGCAATGGCGGCAAGGTTGTCCCCGTTCGGGTGAACGAAGCGCGGTTCCACGCCGTGGCCGCGCAACAGCTCCCCGATCCGCGCCTCCGGATCGTCCGCCCCGCCCGCGCCGCGATTCATGATCACGATCATGCACTGGAATCGTTTTCGCGGGGGCCGGCGGTGCCAGAGCCACGCGAGAAAATGTAAATTGAATCCGCCGCTGTTTTCCCGTTTATCTCAACAGGCATGCGCGAATATCACGATCTTCTCCGGCTGGTGCTGGACAGCGGCGCGCCCCGGGAAGATCGCACCGGCACCGGAACGCTGTCGGTGTTCGGGGCGCAGGCGCGCTTCGATTTGCGGAAAAATTTTCCGCTCCTGACCACGAAAAAGCTGCACCTGAAATCGATCATTCATGAGCTGCTCTGGTTTTTGCAGGGCGACACCAACGTGCGCGCGCTCAACGAAAAAGGCGTGACGATCTGGGACGAGTGGGCCGACGAGAACGGCGACCTCGGCCCGATTTACGGCGCCCAATGGAGGCGCTGGCGCACCGCCGGCGGCGCCGCCATCGACCAAATCGAAAACGTCATCGCCGAAATAAAACGCAACCCGCAAAGCCGGCGATTGATCGTCAACGCGTGGAACGTCGGCGAGCTGGACAAAATGGCATTGCCGCCCTGTCACGTCCTCTTCCAGTTCTACGTGCGCGGCGATGAGCTCAGCTGCCAGCTCTACCAGCGCAGCGCCGATCTCTTCCTCGGCGTGCCGTTCAACATCGCGTCGTATGCGTTGCTCACCATGATGGTCGCGCAGGTTTGTGAGCTGCGGCCGGCGGAGTTCATCCACACCTTTGGTGATCTGCACCTTTACCGGAACCATCTGGAACAGGCGCACCAGCAGCTTTCCCGGGAATGCCGGCCGTTGCCCCGGATGCAACTGAATCCAGCCGTAAACAACATCCGCGATTTTTGTTTCGAGGATTTCGTCCTGAGCGGTTACGATCCGCATCCGGCGATCAAAGCGCCGATTGCAGTCTGAAGGCATGAACCGGAGACGATTCCTCCAAACATCGGGCGTACTCGCGTGCGGATTTACGGGCGCCACTTCGTTCTCTGTCTTACAAGCGGCGAACGCGCCCGCGCAGGGACCGAACATTCTCGGGCCGCGCGCAGGATTCTCGCCCCAGGTCGGAACGCTCGTTTCGATGTTGAACTGGATGCGCACCGCGATTCTGCAGCCGGTCCAGGGTTTGACCATGGCGCAGCTCGATCACCTCCAAGACGAGAAAGCCAATTCGATCGGCGCGTTACTCCTTCACCTCGCAGCCATCGAATCCCTGTATCAGGTTCATACTTTCGAGGGAAAGAAGTGGGGCGACGTTCACGCCGAAACGGAAAAGGACTGGGGCGCCGCGGCCCGGCTGGGTGACGAAGCGCGGAGAAGTATCAAGGGCCACGAGCTGCCGTATTACCTCAGCAAGCTGAAGGAAGTAAGGGAACACACCCTCGCCGAACTGCGGAAGCGCGATGATGCCTGGCTGATGGACTTCGATGCGTCGGCGGCGGAACCGTTTAACAATTACTGCAAATGGTTCCACGTGTGCGAACACGAGTCGCATCACAACGGCCAGATCACGTGGCTCAAGGGCCGGCTGCCCGCCTGATTCCGCTTCGACCGCTCAGAGTTTCGAATTTCCGCCAGCATCTCTCGTCCAAGTCTCCTCATGGGATGGAGGAAATGGGTTTTTCTCTGCGCGCTCGTCGTGGGGACGCAGGCGGCACGCGCGCAAACTGGTTACTCGGTCGAGATCGATCTCGAACAGCAGACCGCATATCTCATCCGCGGGCGGCGAATCGTTCTCGCCAGCGAAATTTCGAGCGGCCGCGCCGGACACCTCACCGAGACGGGGTCGTTCAAGATCATCGAGAAAGAGCGAAACCATTTTTCATCGCTCTACGGCAAGATCGTTGACCGCTCCGGGCGCACCGTCGTGGCTGATGCGGACGCCGACATGGCGGTGCCGCGCGGCGGCAAATTTCTTCCCGCCCCGATGCGCTACTTCATGCGCTTCCACGATGCCACCGGCATGCACGCGGGATATTTGCCGGGCTACCCGGCGTCGCACGGTTGCGTCCGGATGCCGGAGCAGAACGCCATCGCATTTTTCAACGCGGTCGAGGTGGGAACGCCGGTGCACGTTTTCGGCAGAACGTCAGGCACCCGGCAATATCGGCGGTACGGTCCGCAGCCAGCCAGTCCGTTGTATCAACGGCCGATGCGGCCGCGGTTCTCGCCGCAGATTCCGCGGGATCCGTGGAACTATTAGTTCGGCGGGGGCGGCGGCGAAGCAGTCGTGCTCGCGGTGGTCGGGGCGCGATTCAGATCGACGAGATCTTTGAGGATATTCAGGGTCTCGTCCCGCTCGGGATCGATGGCCGGCTCTTTCGTTCCGTCGTCGTTCGTCAGTGACTCGGAATCGGCATCTTCGGCTGCTTCGGGAGCGACCTTGTTGTTCCCGTTCTTCTTGTTCGCGGCGAGTTTTCCCGGGAAAATGATCGGCTGCAGGTTCGGCTTGTCCACGTTATCGAGGGTGAGCCGGATCATCTGCATCTCTTCGTCATGCCGCGCGAGGCGTTCCTGGGCGCGCGTTTCTTTGCGAATCTTGTCTTCGTTCAGCTCCGACTTGCGAACGTCTTCGTTCAGCGAAATCCGGTTTTCGTCGAGCCGCTTCCGCAACCGGTTCATGTCTTCCATCACGTAATGGAATTCCGGGTTGCCTTGGACGCGCGCTTCGGAGCGGCGTTTCAACTCATCGATGAACAGCCCGCGGCCTTCCGTCCATTTCGTGAAACGCGCCTTCGGGACTTCATCGTAAGCCAGGCAATTCTTCAGCGCGCTTTCGCCGAATTCCGGCAAGTCGCTCAACGTCGGCAACACAATGTCGGACGCGACGCCATGCAGCTGCGTCGAACCCCCCGCGACGCGATAAAACTTCTGGATCGTCAATTTCAGGGCGCCATCTTCCTGCGAACGATTGCCGAGCAGCGACGTGAACCGCCCGATCTCGAGGATCGTTTGCACGGTCCCTTTCCCGAAGGTGTTCTTGTCGCCCACAATCAGGGCGCGTCCGTAATCCTGGAGCGCGGCCGCAAAAATCTCGCTGGCCGACGCGCTTTGCCGGCTGGTGAGCACGATCATCGGTCCCGTGTAAGCGATGCCCGGATCAGGATCGCTCGAAACAACAATGTTCCCGTTGGACCCCTTCGTTTGCACGATCGGACCGGACTTTAAAAACAGACCGGTCAAAGCGATCGCTTCTTCGAGCGAGCCACCGCCATTGCGGCGCAGGTCGACGATCAACCCGGAAATGTTTTCCTTCTTCAGCCGTTTCAAAAGCTGGAGCACGTCCTTGGTCGTGCTCTTCTGGTGCCGATCCATGTCGGCATAAAAGGAAGGCAGCGTGATCCAGCCGAGCTTCACCGGCTCGCCGTTTTCGTTCTTCTTGATGATGATGTCCGCGCGCGCTTCCTGGTCCTTCAACTTAATCTCGTCGCGCACCAGCTCGACCGTCTTGCGCTTCGAGGGATCGGGCGAATCCGCCGGGATAACCAGGAGGCGGACTTTGGTTCCCTTCTTGCCGCGAATTTGTTCGACGACTTTGTCGAGCCGCATATCGCGGACGTCGTTGAATTCCCCGTTGCCCTGGCCGACCGCGGTGATTCGGTCGCCGACCTTCAACCGGCCATCGGTTTGCGCCGGGCCGCCGGGCACCAGGCTCTCGATCTTCGCGTAGCCATCCTCGGTGCGGAGCATGGCGCCTATGCCGACCAGCGACAGCCCCATGTTGATGCTGAAGTTTTTCAGGTCGGCTTTGCTCAGGTATTCAGAATGCGGATCGTAAGCCTGGGCCAGCGCGTCGAGGAACAGTTTCACCTGCTCGTCCTTGTCCTGTTCGTGAACGTTGCGCGCCAGACGGTCGTAGCGTTTTGCGATCAATTTCGGGCCGGGCTCGATCGGGTGTTCGCTGAGATGTTCCTGGAGCAGTTCGCTCGCGATCCGGCCACGCCAGATGTTGTCCGCATCCGCCTCGTCCTTCGGCCACGGCGCTTTTTGCCGGCTCAACTCGATGGTTGCGTCGCTCTTGAAATCGGGCGGCTGCTCCAGCTGCGCTTTTATTTTCGCGACGCGATCGTCCACCCGCTTCGTGTAAAGGTCGTAAATATCGTGGGCCGGCTTCAGGTTTCCGAGCAACACGTCATCGTCCAGCGAGGTGCCGTATTTCGACGTCAACATGTCGATGTCCTGTTGCGTGAAAAAGAGATGGCTGAAATCGAGCAGCTCGAGGTAGGTCTTGAGGAATTTTTTCGAGACTTCGTCGTTGAGCGACTGGTGGGTGTAATGGCCTTCCTCGAGGAGCCGGCCCACCGAGGTGGCGACATTCCCGGCGTCTGACTTTGCCAGGAGCGGCGTGGTCGTAATCGAAACGGCCACAAGGGTGGCGGAAAGGGCGGAAAGGAAACGGAGCGGCGGCTTCATTCGGAAAAAGAGGTTTTGGAAAGTCGCAGAATCCACCCGGAAGGCAAGAAGACCGCGTCGGTTAAGTTCATTCGTTGGAAGTGAGACAATCGGCTGGGCAGAACATTCAAAGAACGGCCGATTGCCGCCGCCTTGCATGCAGCTTTCGTTCCCTGTGTAGCCGCGATGACGGAACGCGTTTAGGTTGGGCCGGAATGCGATATGACACGTTTTGCGGCGGGATTTTCGAGACGAATTGCTACCTCATCGCCGCGCCGCAGGGACCTGTCCTGTTCGACGCGCCGGATGGAGCATGCGAATGGCTCGCAGCCGCCGGGGTAACGCCGAAACTCCTGCTCCTGACCCACGGGCATTTCGATCACATCCCGGACGTGGCGAAGATCAGGCAGCGTTTCGGTTGCCCGATCGGCTGCCACGCGGACACCGTCCCCATGATTTCCGACCCGGAGTTCTTCCGCAGCTTCGGCTACCAGCTGGAGATCGAACCGGTCGAGCCGGATTTCCTGATCGAGGCGACTTCGGCCCGCGATTTCCTCGGGTTGGAAATGGAAGTGCTGGAAGTGCCGGGACATTGCCCCGGCAGCCTCTGTTTCCTTTCGCGGAAGGACAAGCTGCTCGTGGGCGGCGACGTCCTGTTCGCGGGTGGCGTGGGCCGCTGGGATTTGCCCGGCGGCGATGGCGACCTGCTCTTTCGAGGGATCAAAGAAAAGCTTTACCCGCTGGGCGACGACATCACGGTTTTACCCGGCCACGGACCGGCGACGACGATCGGAGAGGAACGCCAGACGAACCCGTTTGTGCGGTAGCGCGGAGAAATGACGAAGCACGAATGTCGAATGACGAAGGAATGACGAAATCCGAAGCGAATCAACCTACGACGCGGTAGCTTTTCGTCATTCGTCATTCGTCATTCGTCATTCGACCTCACATTCCAGCGCCGACGACGAGGAACGTGAAAATCACGACGTCGAGCGCCATGTGAATAACGAACGCCCAGAGGCCGCCGCGCGTGTCGATCATGCTGCGCGCCCAGATCCAGCCGGCAAACCCGGCCATCGCCACCCCCAGCGGACCCGACGGTTGCCCGTAGTAATGGCCGATCGCGAAGAAAAAGGCGGTGATCAAGACCGCTTCGCCCGGCCGAAAAACGTTGCGGAGATGGGCGAGCAGGACACTGCGGAACTGGAACTCTTCGCTGGCCGCGTTCATCGCGGCAACGGCCAGGCTCCAGGGCAATGTCCGCAGGATTCGACCGCTGATGTTGAAATTTGGATGGACGGTTAAATAAAGGTAAGGCGCCAGGACGACCGCAAACAGGACCAGGAAACCCGGCGCGATCCAGCTCCAGGGCACGCCTTTCCGCAAACCGAGAAACGAAATTGGCTGCGCCGGCGCCGAGGGATTGCCGATGCACAGGAACAAATCGCGCCGGGTAATTCCGGAGCCGATCAACGTCAGGCTGACCAGGACGGCGCCCGAGAGAGTGAAGGTGCGACTGAGAAACAAGCGGGCGCCCCAGCTTGCGTTGTCAGTCACGGCGCGAACGGCCGGCAGGTTCGCGAGGGCCGGCGACAGGTAGCTCCAGGTAAAATCCAGGATCGCCACCGCGACGAGAAATCTCGTGAGGCCGCGCAACGGGCGCACCCACATCGCGGCCACGGCCGCCCCGAGAACGCACAGCGCTTCCGTCGCGTTAATCCAGAACACCGATTGGTGCCCGGTTTCCTGCCAGATAATTTCCGGGACCGTGCTGCCAATCACGGCCGCCCAGGCGACGACCCGCAGCCATGGATTCGGGGTTGCCGGGGGGGCGGGTTTCATCTGCCTCGCGAACTATTGCCGGCCTTAGGACAGTCGGTTCAGCGCCTTACTGAATCTGTCGAGCTCCGGGATTTCGCCGGCCAGGGCCCGCAGCGATTCGATCGCGGCCGGAATGTGTTCCAGAAACGCCTTGTTGCCTTTAACGAGGCCGAGGAATCCGTACGCGCCCAGCGCCTGCATCAACCGTTGAATTCCGCAGTGCCGGAAGACCTGGCGGAAATCGGCCGCCACGGGGTGATTCGCGGCCGCGCGCTTCGATTCGTAATCGGCCAGCAGCTCTTCGCATTCCGCGCGGGAAAAAGTGACGTAAGGATCGAAAAGGAGCGATGCGAGATCGTACTCGGCCAGCCCGGGACGCATCCCCTGGAAATCGATCAGATGCGCCTGCCCGTTGCGGATGATGATGTTCTGGGACTGGAAATCGCGGTGAACGAGGACGCGGGGACGCCGCGCGAGGCTCTCGGCGATCTGGCCTAACGACTCCAGCGCCGCCAGCTCCGAGAGCTCGGTTGCGTCGATCCCGAAGAAACGGCCAAGGCAATTCTCGAAAAAATAATTCTGTTCCCAGCGGTAGAGCGCCTCGTCGAATTCGGCCGGCAGATTTTTCTGGATCGCGCGCCGGTCGTCTTCCGACAGGCAATGGAGCTTTACGATCTCGCCGAGGGCGGATTCGTAAAAGGCGCGGCGGACCAGCCAGCTTTCGTCGCGGTAACTCCAGAGATCGCTCTTCCCGAGATCTTCGATCCAGATCAGGCCTTCCGCGGGATCGTGAAAATAAATTTTTGGCGCCCGGATTTGGTGAGTGGCCAGGAACTCCGCGATGTCGACGTAATGCCGGTTCTCTTCCCGTTCGAGATTGTACTTAACCAGGATGATCGTCTGGTCCGGCGCCGAGCGGACCCGATAAAATTTCCGGTCCGACCCGCCTTTTTCGATCGGCGTGATGCGGACCTTGGCGTCTTCCAACCGCGGAAAATGAATCCGGGTTTGGCGGAGCAGCAGGTCGGTCCTGGTTCTAGATGTCGGTGTCACTGAGGTCGCCTTCGGCTTTACGATGGGAGCGGACAATACATTCCCGGAGGTGAGCTCGGGAAGCGATTTGTGCGCCCGGCCAAAGAATAGTGTCCTCGATCGTGGCGCCCGCGCCGACCCGGCAACCGGCCCCAATCGAGTAAAAGCCTGAGAGCCGAGCAGTTGAGTCGATTTGCGCGTCCGGCGCGATCCGAACCGGCCAATCCGAAGCCGGCAGGTAAGCCGGCCGCCACTTCTCCTTTTCGATAATCCGGTGAGCCGCGAGGTATTCGCGGCGCGAACCGATGTTGAGCCATTCGCCTTCGCTCGCGATCACGCCGCCAATCTTTCCGCCCTCTCCGATCCACTTCGCCAAAACCGAAATATAGGAAACGTGGCCGGGCGGAATTCGTTCGAACACCGAGCGCTTCCAGATCCCGACGCCGGCAAAATCGTAATGCCCGCCGCGCCCGTAGCGATTGGCGATGTCGACGACGCGGTTCCCCTCGAGCGCCACGTCCGTGCCGTGCTCCGTTTTCCGCAACGCAATCGTGACGTCGTTCCCGGCCCGGAAATGTTCCTCGAGCAAAGGCGCCAGCTCGATGTCCGTCAACAGATCGCCGCTGTAAGAAATGAAATGCTCGCCGTGCAACAACGACCCGGCATTTTTTATCCCGCCGCCGGTGCCGAGAATTTCCGGTTCGTGAACGAGCTGGACCGCATGCCCGCGATATTCTCCGCCCGCGAAAAATTCCCGGAACGCTTCGGGCCGGTGATGGATGTTAACAATGAAGGTGCGCACGCCGGTCGCGATGAGGTGATCGAGGACGAATGTGATGAGCGGTTTTTGGAAGACCGGGATGAAGGGCTTCGGCAGCTCCTCGGTGAGGGGCCGGAGGCGCATCCCAAGCCCGGCCCCAAGAACAAAAGCGTGTGTGATCATCGGCGCGCCGCGCTTGTGCTCTGGCGCGGCTTTGATAGAACTGGACCCATGGCGGAAGAAACGATCTGGCGCGGGACGGCATCGCAATTAAAAAATCTCGGCTGTTTCATCCTCTGCTTTCTTTTCTGCTGGCTGATCGTGCCGATCTTTATCGGGCTGCGGCGATATCTCGAAACCAAGAACAAGGTGTTCGAGTTGACGAACGAGCGCCTGAAAATGACGGAAGGCATCTTCAGCAAGGTCACCGAAACGCTGGAATTATATCGGGTCAAAGACATCGAAGTGCTCCAGCCGTTCCTGTATCGCATGGTCGGTTTGGAAAACATCAAGGTGAACACTTCCGATCTTTCGTCGCCGGTTATTTTGCTGGATGGGATCGCGCAGCAGGTCGGGTTCGCCGACAAGCTCCGGAACCAGGTGGAAATTATCCGCGCCCAGAAAAAGGTGCGCGAGCTGGATATAGAGTAGGCGGCTGGTTAGGCCGCGGTTCGAGGGCGTTCGGTGCGATCCGGACGCACGGCGCAGCATGCGTTGAAAATGACGAAGCTCGAATGACGAATCAATGACGAAGCCAGCCTGTCAAAGGACCTCGTTCCGAACTCAGGGTTTCGTCATTCCTTCGTCATTCGTCATTCGGATTTCGTCATTCCTTTGAAGCGCTATCGCTTCAGGTAAAGGCTTCTCGTTCCGAAATCGATAATGGCGTGATGGACGCGCAGGATTTCGGAGCCGAGGAGGCCCGCGACCGGCGGCGACGCGTCGAGAAGGCCGCCATGGATGAGGCCTTCGAGGTTGATCACGCCGACGTCTTTGCGTGCGAGATTCATCGAGCCGACGGAGAACCGCGAGATGGTCGCCATCTGCACGCCGCGCTGTTTCAAGTTCACGCCGGACGAACTAAAAGGGGTTTCGCGCATCGGGATCTTCATTCGCCGGACGAACCGCGAATGTAAGAGGGTCGCGAACGCGCCGGTGTCCACCATGAGCCGCGCCTTCTGTCCGTTCACGGCGCCATCGACGTAAAGATTGAATCCGTCGCTCACGTGCATGGGCACGCGCTGGAACCCGCTGTAATCGAATCCGGGCACGGTCCCGGGAACGCTCGGGTTGACTTTCAAAACGAGGACCTGTCTTTGGCAATCAAGGAGCGCCTTGGTCGGAAAAAGGATGTCGGCGCCGAGGATGCCGTCGATCTCATTGCGCTTGGTCGAACGACGGAGCCCGCCCAGATCCACCAGCACCATCGGTTCGTCCACGAGATTGAGCGCGCCGAGCCGGACGCTGCGGGCGATCGCGACGGAGTTGAACGCGCCGTTGATGCTGAGCCGCGCCGGGATGTCCGATTTGCCGGTGATCGGCGCGAGGCCAAAATGGGCGCGGCGATTGAGGGCGATCGCGCTCACGGGCGCGCCGGTGTCGACGCCGAGGAGCGCGGGCTTGCCGTTGATCTCGGCCCGGACCAGCAAGTGATTCTGGCTCGAGCGAATCAGCGGGAGCACTTCGTACTGCAGCGCGCCAACGGACGCCGCTTTCGCGGGAAACGTCGCCGTGGCAAAACACGCCGCCAGGCCAAGCAGTGCCGCTGTTTTTCCCCCGAATAAAAACCCCTTGGCCACGAGCCGGTGAGGATAGCACAGACGCCTCGCCCCGCGAGCCTTGTCTTTTCCCATTGCTTCGCGCGGCTGACCGGTGATTAACTCTGCGCGACTTCGGCACTGACATGGCAAACGAACCGGGCAACAACAAATTCATCCAGGGACTGGGGCTGCTCGATTCGACGATGCTGGTCGCGGGATCGATGATCGGCTCCGGCATTTTCATCGTCTCGGCGATCATCGCCCGGGAAGTCGGCGCGCCTGGATGGCTGCTGGTGGTCTGGGTCGTGACCGGCCTACTGACGTTGATGGCCGCGCTCTCCTACGGCGAGCTGGCCGCGATGATGCCGAAAGCCGGCGGCCAATACGTTTACCTGCGCGAAGCGTTCTCGCCGCTCTGGGGATTTCTCTACGGCTGGACGTTGTTCCTCGTGATCCAGACAGGGACAATCGCGGCGGTTGCCGTCGGGTTCGGCCGTTATACAGGCGTCCTGATTCCGTGGGTCTCGGAAACGAATTACCTCATCGCGCCGATTCGTTTTGGCAGCTACGCGTTCTCGCTCTCGACTGCGCAGTTGCTCGGCCTCGCCATGATCGCGCTTCTGACGTTCATGAACACCCGCGGCCTGAATCTCGGGAAAATCGTCCAGAACATTTTCACGACGGCCAAGACCGGCGGGCTCATCGCGCTGATCCTGCTCGGGATCATCGTCGGGTTCCGTTCCGGCGCGGGCTCGGCAAACTTCAGCGATCTCTGGACGTTGCGCGGGAACCTGGACGAAGTGGGGCCGGGGCTGACCGCGGTGACCGCGTTTGGATTGTTCGTCGGCATTTGCGTCACCCAAACCCAGTCGTTGTTTTCCGCCGACGCCTGGAACAACATCACCTTCATTGCCGGCGAAGTACGAAACCCGCGGCGGAACGTTCCGCTCTCGCTGGCCTTCGGCACCTTCCTGGTGATCGGGCTTTATCTGCTCGCTAATGTCGCCTATCTCGCGGCGCTCCCCTGGTCCTCGATTCAGCACGCCCCGAGCGATCGCGTCGCTTCCGAGACCGCGAACGCCATTTTTCCCGGCACCGGCGCGACCATCATGGCGGTCGTTATCATGATCTCGACCTTTGGCTGCAACAATGGCCTCATCCTCGCGGGCGCTCGCGCCTACTACGCGATGGCGCGGGACGGCCTCTTCTTCCGCCGCGTCGGCGAGCTCAACAAAAACCACGTCCCGGCCTGGGGCCTGATCATCCAGGGAATCTGGGCCGGCATTCTCGTTCTGCCGCGCACGGTAAAAACAGACGCCGCCGGCAACGTGACCGGTTACGGAAACCTGTATGGCAACCTGCTCGATTACGTGATCTCGGCCGCGCTCATCTTTTACATCCTCACCATCATCGGGCTGTTCGTTCTCCGCCGGAAGCGCCCGGACGCCGAACGGCCCTACAAGGCATTTGGTTACCCGATCGTTCCGGCGCTCTACATCATCGGCGCGTCCGTGATCCTGGTCGTGCTTTTCATTTACCAAACCGCAACCACCTGGCCGGGACTCATCATCGTGCTGACCGGCGTCCCTATTTACTTTCTCTGGCGCAAGTCAGACGCGACTATCTCCTCAGGCGACCAAGGCGCGTAGCGCAACCGAACCACTTCGGAGTCCGTAACACCTAACCACGAAAAGGAAGGCGAACTGTCATGGCAGATCTATTTGCGCGGAAACCCCTCGATAAGCTGATGGCAGAGGCCGCCGACGTGGGCGAACACAGCCTCAAGCGTTCGCTGGGCGCATGGAACCTGATCGCGCTCGGCATCGGCGGCATTATTGGCGCGGGTTTGTTCGTGCGGACGGCCGCGGCGATCGCGGACCGGGCGGGTCCATCGGTCGTGCTCGCGTTCATCGTGGCCGGCGTCGGCTGCGCGTTTGCCGGTCTTTGTTACGCCGAATTCGCTTCCATGATTCCGGTCGCGGGCAGCGCCTACACTTATTCCTACGCGACGATGGGCGAATTTGTGGCGTGGATCATCGGCTGGGATTTGATTCTCGAATACGCGGTCGCCGCGGCGACCGTCTCCTCGGCGTGGAGCGAGTACGCGAATCTCGTGCTCGACTGGTTCGGGCTAAAAATTCCTTACCAATGGTGTCACACGCCTTTCGAACACGACCCGGCCGGGGTGACCGGGATCATCAACCTCCCCGCCATCTTCATTCTTTTTCTCCTCACGCTTTTGCTCATCCGCGGCACGAAAGAATCGGCCTTCGTGAACGGGCTCATCGTGGTGCTGAAAGTCAGCATCGTTCTGCTGATTATCGGTCTGGGCTGGCATTTCATTAATCCGGCGAATCACACGCCGATGATCCCACCGCCGGCGAGTTACACGACGCCACAGGGAATTACCCATGCCTATGGCGGAATCATGGGCATCCTGGGAGCGGCGGGCGTGGTCTTTTTCGCTTACATCGGATTCGACGCGGTCTCGACCGCGGCGCAGGAAGCGCGCAATCCCAAGCGCGATATGCCGATCGGCATCCTCGGTTCGCTCTTTTTCTGCACGATTCTTTACGTGCTTTTCTCCTACGTCCTGAGCGGCATCGCGACCGTCGCGGATTTTCGCAGCACCGGCCGGGAAGCGTCCGTGGCGTTTGCCATCAGCAAATACATGCACGGCTACGAATGGCTTTCGAAGTCGGTCACGATTGCGATCCTGGCCGGCTTTTCGTCCGTCATTCTCGTGATGTTGCTCGGCCAATCCCGCGTCTTTTTCTCGATGAGCCGCGACGGCCTGGTGCCCCGGGTTTTCTCCGACGTGCATCCGCGCTTCCGCACCCCTTACAAATCGAATGCGATCTTTTTCCTCTTCACCGGTGCCATGGCGGCGTTCGTCCCGGCCGACGTAACGGGCGAAATGACCAGCATCGGAACGCTCTTCGCCTTCATCCTGGTGTGCATCGGCGTCTGGATCATGCGCGTCCGCAGTCCCGAGATGGAGCGCGGATTCCGCGTCCCGGCGGCGCCGTTGGTCGCGATCCTGGGGATCATCACCTGCGGGGCGATGATTTACGGGCTCGGCTGGACCAACTGGCTGCGGTTGATCATCTGGCTGATAATCGGATTCGTTATCTACTTTGCCTACGGCAAGAGCCACAGCCGGCTCAACGAACCGCCGCCGGAAATGCCCGAAGGCATCAGTCTCCACAAGTAACGCGGAGACGCCGGTTACATCGGGCTCGACGCGCCGAAGCCGAGAATCGATTCGACGCGGTCGCGCGCGGCGAACGCGTCTGGAGCGTTGCGCAAACGCGCCCGCTCCGCCGCCTGCGATTCGGACCGGTCGGATTCGAGAGCGCGCAACAGCTCGCGTTCGTTCTCGGGCAGAGTCGCGTCCGAACTGTCAGCGTGATGCTGGAGGCGGCCGAGAATCTCCGCGAGCGCGTCACCGTCATACTTCGAGCCGCGGAAAGAATCGACGATGTGCTGGAAACTCAGGTGCAACGGAATCGTGGCAACATCGACCGGCGCATTTCCCGCGACGTCATCCGGCGGAGTAATGACGGCGGCTGAAATGGCGACGGAGTTCCACACATTCTCCGGCGCGTAAAAACCGAGCTCGATGCGATACGAGCTGCGCGCATGCGTGACGGGAAGCAAATGGCTGCCCGCCATCGGTTCGACGGCGACCGTGGATTCCTCGATCCCTTCGTGCCACAAAACGCGGAGGTGCGCCTTGCGATCCACCGGCAGCGTCTCTCCGAAAACGGACGGCCAGTCGATGTCCCAATAAACAAAGAGCGTGTGCGGATCGCGGGCGATGCTGAACAGGAACGCGCCACCGTAGGAACGGGGCAGCTCGCCAAGAATTTCGTAGTCGCGCCCTGGCGAAGCGTCAGCGGCGGCGTCTTCCGGCAGCACAGGATGGCTCGAGAGGACGAACTCGGCGCCGCCTTCCGTCTCGTCTGTCAGTTCAACTGCCTCGTTCGCCATTCCCCGACCATACACAGAATCCGGGCCCGCGACAGCGCTGCCGGCGCCGTCGCTCGCCTCGCGATTGACCGCGCGACAGCTTACTGGTTCCCAAGATTGTACGCCTCGACGTTGCCGACCCCGGAGCCGCCGTCCGCGCCGCTGAGGATCACGGTATAAGCGCCGGGCGGAAGCGTCGCGAGGACGGCCGATTCTTTCGGATTGGGCGGCGCGACCCCGCTGGTTTGCAGCGCCCCTGCATCCGGGCTCGAACCCCAGTCGTTGTTGAAAGCGATCGTTCCGCCCTGGGCATTCTTAAGCTCGATAAACGGGTCCTGGAGCACATTGGAAACGCCAGCCCCGCTCAGCGAAGGACCGATGCCGCGAACGAGAATGCTTTGCGATTGGTTCGTAAACGAATCATCGCCCACGACGAAGCCGCCGATGAGCACCGCTGCGCCGGTCCCAACGACCCCGCGCGTGGACACGTTGCCGAGATCGGCGAACGATTCCGCATCGAGATCGTAAACTTCGATGAGCCCGATCCCGCCGCCGTTCACTCCGCTCAGGATCGCCGTGTAGTTGGTGTTTGACGTCGTGCTGGTCAGGTTAACAATCACCGCCGCCTCGCTGTTATTTGTCGGCGCCAGGCCGCTCGCGGAGATTTCCGCCTGCTGGCCGTTCCGCCAATTATCGTTGGCCGCGATCTGCGTTCCAGATGGGTCGAACACTCGAAGAATCGGATCGGTTAACGCACCGCCAACGCCCGTTCCCGGCCCGAGAGCGCGGACCAGGACTCGTTTCGGCGCAGCGTTCCGTTTGATGAACCCCGCGATGCCGTCGTTCTGGCCGCCTTGCACATTCACGCGCGTGGCAATGTTGGCGAGCCGGCGGCGCGGTGGAGTCGGCGCGGGCGTGGTGCCCGGCGCGACGAACGGCGGCGGATACGGAGTCGGCACGGGCGGCGGCGGGAAATTACCAGCGGCGAAATCGTGCACGATAAATTGCGTCCCGCCGCGCGCGATATCGCGACGGCCCTGCCGCGAAGCCTGGCCGCTCACTGGCGGCACCACTTCGATCGTATACGAACGCGAACGTAATCCGGCAACGACGGTGCCATGCCCGATCTGGGCGTGACCGGCCGCGGCCAGGACCGCATTCAATTTCGCCACGCTCACCTGCACCGAAATTGAGTTGTCGTTCTGGTTGAATTCGCCGGCATCCGCGGCGCCCACGATCGTGTAAATCAATTTGCCGTCGTTCGCGCGCTGCGCGGTTCCGTAGCTGTAGGTCTTGTTGCCGTTCACGTCCGTGTCGGCTTCGAGGAAGAATTGGTCGGCGTGATCGGACGCGGCGAATGAGTATGTCCCCGTCGGACTCAGTACGTTATGCGGCGCGTTGACGGCGAAACTCATCTGCCACGTCGTCTGGCCCGGAATGAAACTCAGATCCGAAACGCGCATCGTCGCGGCGATCGCCAGGGTGCCGCCGGAGCCGGAGGTGTCGTAGCGCGTCGTCAGGACGTCCGACGCATCCGGTTGATGAACCCTCGGAACGCTGCCTTCCTGCAAATCCTGTGAGTAATCGGTGAGCTGCTCGCCGTTCAAACCCGGCACGCGCGGCGGCAGGACTTCCTCGGTATTCACCGCCGTTGTCCCCGGCGGAATGACCAGGCCGTTGCCCTCGGCCTGCGCCGGCAAATTTCCACCTTTGATGCTCGGCCCGCTGATCTGCCGGGCAACATAAGTGTGACCGTCGTAGTCGTTGTGGTCGTCGGTGTAGGCGATGACCGCCGCGCCTTGCGGGTCGAATGAGACCTGGAAGTAATCGATCAGGTTGCGGTTGTTCGCGCCCGTAAGCCCGCCTTCGGAAATGTTCGCGGCGTGAATGATGTGTTCGGGCTCCGTGACTTCAGCGAGGCGGAACGTCGGGGTGCTGGAGGTCGCGTCGAACGACTGCGCGTAATACACTTTCCATTCCGCTTTGTCGTCGTTCGGTCCTACCGTGCCGTACCAGACAATGCCGACCGAACCCTGCGTCGGGCCGGTTTCCATCCAGGGAAAAACGTTCGTGTTAGTGCCGACGTTGTTCACTCTTACCGGCAAACTCCAGGTCTTGCCTTTGTCGGTGGAATGCTTCAGCAGAATGTCGGTATCGTTGGAATAACAAACGTAAACCGTCCCGTTCGGGGTTCCGTCGTCTGCCACCTTCGTCACAAAGAACAAGTGCGCGACGCCGTTCGGATCGGTCGCCGCCTGGTTGACCGTGTAAGTGGTCGGCGCGGTCGCCAGGCTGGCCGGCGTTCCGACCACGACTGTGCCCGTGCTGGTTCCGGCATAAACCACCCCGTCGGACTGGTGAACATCGATCGGCCCGACTTGCGTCGTCGTTCCAGCCGTGACCGCGGGACCGTAAGTCAGGCCTCCATCGTCGGAACGTTGAATCTGGGTTACGGCCGGCTGCAGCGTGCGATACCACATGTAAACCGACGTGTTCCCAAGAAACTCGTGCCATTGCCGGTCGTCGACCACGATTCCGCCCGTCCCGTTTCCGAGCGGATTTTTCTGGAACGTCGCCGCGCGGTCCGTCGATTTTCCGGTGGAAACGTTCGCGGCAATCAAACTGGAAAAAGCGAGAGTCGGCTGCGCCTGGCCCGCCGGCAGACTGAACGGCACCGCGAGGTCGATGTCTCCGCCGCCGTCGCCGCCCAGCTCGGCTTCCGTGGCCGCGGGACTGAACGCGTCCGGTTGCCCGCGATAAATCGGCACCCGCATGTTCGGATCGAACGAGGGACTAAGCGGATTCAGGTCGAACCGCCAAAGATCGACGCCCGCCGGAAATCCGCGGATCGCGCCGACGTATGCGTTCCCCGCGAAATCGGTGCGGTTGCTCGGCTCGCCGTCGCGCAGCGTGGTTGGCGCCTTAAGCGGTATGTTGTTGCTGAAGGTCATCCCGCCGGAGATATAAGTGGCGGAACGCATGGGTGGCGGAGTGGAAGTTGCCGCGCTGAGAATGCTCGCCGTGCCATGGTATTGATCGGTCGGCACCACGGTCGCGTAAACGATGTGAACGACGTAATCGCCCGCGCCGGAAGTCGCCGGGTTGATAACGACCTGCTCGCTGGTGCCAGGCTGGGAGCCGTTTGCCGCCGGGAACACGATCGTTCCGTTGACCGTGTCCTTGTGGACGTAAAGATCGTAGTCGCTCAGCATCGTGAAGCTGATGTTCACCAGCAGCTGTTTTCCGGTGTAGTCCGAAGGGTTGCCGGTGAGATGGATCGTGAAGACGTCGCAGTTGATTCCATCCTGGCACGCGGTCTCTGTCGTGACCGCCGGTCCGCCCAGCGCGTTCCCGACCCATTGCAATGGCGTGGTGCTTCCCGGATTGAGCGTGCCCTGGGTTGGGTTCGCCGCGAAAGCGGAAAGAGCGGCGGACAGGAAGAACGCGGTCACCGCGAAGAGCGAGCGCGAATTTGGATGGTAGATAGAGATAGTCATGGCGTGTGGCGTTGAGCGTGGATGCCGCGACGTGCGGCGAGCGTGTGGCTATTATGTATTCGCGACGTAAGCCGCCTCCGGCTCTGCGCGCCCGATCCGCGCCGAAAAATATTTACGGAAAATATCCCGCTCGCAGACAGACGGATGCGACGCCGGGCGCCATCACCGACCCATCCATTGCGAATTTGTAACCCGAACCAGACCGGAGCGTCCGGGTTTGGCGGAACTCAAGATCTTCGTGTAGCAACGAGGGGTGTGTAGCTGTCGTCAGCGATGGCGGCAGCTACACCAACACTCTTCCGCCCGCGGCGCTTACATCCCCGAGCCGACGTACTCCGCCGAGTAATTGTCGATCTTCGCCGTTTGACCTACCGAAGGAGTTTTCTCTACGTCGTAGGCCACGTTGGTCGCCACCCTCTGCGTTTGGGTGTCGTAGATCATCACGGTTTTCTTCGCTTTCGGCGAAGTTTTGTGGCCCTTCTCCGTGTCGACGGCGATGTACCGGACCTTCTTCGCTTTCATGTTCGCTTTCCGCTGCGCTGACATCCGCGCATAGGATTGCCGCGCCCGCGCCTCGGCAATCTGCCGCTGATGCTCGGTCGCTTCGTAGTGCGCAATCGAATAGATCGTGATGGCCACCACGGCCGCGGTCACGACGCTTTGCGCGCTACTGCTGCTGAAAGGCAGGCTCGGGACGTAAGGAAACTGCGCGCGCCCCGTGGGCGCCGAGGCGCAGACCAGGAATGCCGCGAGTGTCACGACACAAGTCGCTTTTAATATCCGTGTTTTCATCGTATGGCCGGTGTACTTAGCTGACTGTTGAAATGCAAGTCAATACGCCAGGGTCGTCCGCTTTTGTGAAAAACTTTTAGACCCGACTATTCCGTGGCCTCACTTCCACTCATCTTTATCTCCGCCGTCAGCCGCGAACTTCGCAGTGGCCGCCAGCTCGCCGCCAATACCCTGAGCTTCCTCGGTTACCAGCCGATCTGGCAGGATGTTTTCGGCACCGAGACAGGCGATTTGCGCGGCATGTTGCGCCAGCAGATCGACCAATGCAAAGGCGTGCTCCAGATTGTTGGCAACTGCTACGGCGCCGAGCCGCCTACGGCCGACCCGGAGTTCGGCCGCGTCAGCTACACGCAATACGAAGCGCTCTACGCCCGGAAACGCGGCAAGAAAGTCTGGTACCTTTTCATCGACGAAACGTTCCCGGTCGATCCCTGTGAGGCCGAACCCGAGGAATTGCGCGCGCTCCAGGCCGCCTATCGAAAGCGCCTGCAATCGGACGCGCACCTCTTCCACCCGCTCACCAGTCGTGAAGGCCTGGAAGCGAGCGTCCTGAAGTTGCGCGGCGACCTGATCCGCTTGCGCCGCGGCGTGAAGCAATGGGCCGCTGGCGTAGCCATCATGCTGGCGTTGAGCGTCGGCCTCGGTTTGTGGCTGCTCTATAACCAGCGCGAAACGACCAAGCGCGTCGTCGAAGCGCAGCAGGCTGTGGTTAACATGAGCCAGGAGATGACCAAGCTCCGCGAGGGTATCCTGAAGTATCCGCGCGTCGAAGCGGAAGTCCGGCAATCGCAAACCGAGCAGGATCCGGCCGCTGTCCAGAAGAAGGTCTATGACGCGTTAAGCAAGGAAGTAGGTGTCGACGCCAACGTCCTGCAACAGAAGTTGCCCGATGTAGCTATCAGCCTCCAACGCGCGCCTGATGCTAGCTCTTACGAGAAAGCGAACGCCGCTTACGTAGCGAACGACTACCTGGAAGCGGAACGCCTTGCGTTGCAAGCCGTCGACGAACTTCAAAAGGCAGGTCCCGCTAAGGCGAATGAACTCGTGCAGGCTTACGAGTTAGCGGGCTTTGCGGCCCAAAAACGAATTCAGTTCAAGACCGCCCTCGAACATTTCCGGGCCGCCGAAGGTTTAACTAACCGTGAGGCTAACGCGACTCAATGGGCGGACGTTCAACACGCGATCGGCGACCTCTTGATGGAACAGGGTTCCTATCACGACGCGGAACAAGTGTTGCGCGCCGCGGCTGATGCCCGGGAGCGCGCGCTTGGCGCCGATCATGCCGATACTCTCCGCAGCCGGATCCGCGTCGCCTATGCCCAGTATCGCCAGGGAAAGTATAACGACGCCATCGCCGGCTTCCGCGCCATCGTAGCTGTCGAAGAAAAACTCTTCGGTCCCATGCATCCCGATACTCTGCTGGCCCGGAACGGTCTCGCCATTGCCCTCGATAACGGCGGGAAACCGGCGGAAGCCGAAGCGGAGCATCGCAAGATTCTCGCTATCCGGGAGAAAGTCCTCGGCCCCGAACATCCTGACACTCTTAGGAGCCGGAACAACATCGCCTTGGCCCTCGACCGCCAGGGCAGGCATGCGGAGGCTGCCAATGAGTATCAACAAGTAATAGACCTGGAGAACAAGGTGCTGGGTCACGAACATCCGGATACACTTAAGAGCCGAAGCAGCTTTGCTTATGCGCTCGATCACCAGGGTAAGTATGCGGAGGCCGAGCTAAACCTCCGCGATGTTATCCGGCTGGAAGAACGCGTCCTTGGTCCGGAGCATCCCGATACGTTGATAAGCCGGCTTCGGCTCGACAAGGTCTTGATGAGCCAGGGTAAGTTCGCTGAAGCCGAGACGGACTATCGCGCCCTGGTTACTCTGGAACAGAAGGTTCTCGGGCCCGAACATCCTGATACCTTGTCGGCCCGTTCGGGCCTGGCTAATGCCTTGCAAGCCCAGGGTAAAAGCTCGGAATCGGCCACGGAGTACCGGGAAGTTATCGCGCTTGAAGAGCGCGTTCTGGGACCGGTCCATCCTAACACCCTCCTTAATCGCAACAGCCTCGCGAATGCCTTAATGGGCAACAAGTCCTATGCGGAAGCGGAAAGGATGTTTCGCGAGTTGATCGACGTCGAGGTCAAAGCGCTCGGTCCCGAGGACCCTCTAACCATGCGCAGCCATCGCGGACTGGCCAACGCGTTGTTTAACCAGGCTAACTATTCCGCGGCTGAGCCCGAGTATCGCGAAGTCCTGCGGATAGCCGAGAAACTCCGCGGCCCTGAGCATCTCGAAACTCTCGATGCGTGCTACGACTTGGCCGGCGATCTGATTCATGTTCGCAAGCTACCGGAAGCGAAGGACCTTGCGCGTCGCGCCGCCGATACCGCTCGCCGGAAGCTAAGTCCCAATCACCCGGCCACGCAGAAATACACCAAGTTCCTTACCGAGCTTGAGACCAAAAATACGTTGTAGCCTTGCAACCTTCCACGGTATTCTATAAGCATGCCGCTTCGTGTTATGTACAGTAAGACTAAAGCAGCCTTGACCGTCTTCGCGGCAGTCATTCTTCCCATCTCGTGTCTCCAGGCCCAGGATACCAAGCCTGCTTCCGATGGGAAAGCTCCTGAGAAAAGCGAGTCGCCAAAACCGACGGACCGTGCATCCGAGCCGGCGAATAAAACGGAGAAAGCTGCTCCGACGCGGGTAACGGGAATTGGCGGAGTCTTCATCAAGGCCCGGGACCCAGTCGCACTGCGGGCCTGGTATAAGACCCATCTCGGCATCGACGTTCAGAAGTTTGGTGGCGCGGTCTTTCGCTGGGGAGACTCAGCGGAGGTTCCGGCCAACGCAAAGACAGCCTGGTTCGTCGGCAACGGTGCCACTTTCAAACCGAGCGAGTCGTCGTTCATGATCAACTACCGGGTGGCCGATCTTCGCGGGCTCTTGAAGCTGCTTCGCGAAGAGGGCTGTCAGGTCCTCGACAAGGTAGAAGAGTCCGAGTTCGGGATCTTCGGTTGGGTGATGGATCCGGAGGGCAACAAGGTCGAGCTATGGCAGCCGCCTAAAGGCCAGTAGGCCAGAGTCGCGCGTTCTTTTTCTGGCAACGAAGTCATTGCGGGGCCCAACAGGCTGGCCCAACCTGTCGTCCACTCCGCTCCTGTCATGCCCGGCATTTCCGTCATCCTCAATCCTTCAGCAGGATCCGCCGCCGATCTGGACGACATCGTCGCCAAAATCTCCCGGCTCCGCGGGGTCGACATCCGCCTGACGACCAAGCCGGGATCAGCCGCGCGCTTCGCGAAGACGGCCCTGGCGAAAGGGCGACGCATGATCATCGCGGCCGGCGGTGACGGAACGTTGAACGAGGTTATCAACGGCATCGGTGAAAATCTCGGCGGCGCGGCGGTGGGTTTGATCCCGCTGGGGACCGGCAACGATTTTGCGAGAACCATCGGCGTGCCGGCGGATATCGAGCAGGCCCTCGAATTGATCCGCGCCGGTGAAACGCGCCCGGTCGATCTCGTGCGGGTTACGAGCGATGAAGTCCGGTATTTTGTGAACGTTTCCGCGGGCGGTTTCAGCGGCCTGGTGAACGAAAAGCTCACACCGCAGATGAAGAAAACCTGGGGGCCGCTCGCGTATCTGCGGAGCGCCGCCGCGGCGTTACCGGACTTGCGCGCTTACCAGACGACGCTCGCCTTTGACAACGCGGAATCGCTCCGGATCGAACTTTACAACGTTGTAGTGGCGAACGGACGTTACGTCGCGGGCGGGACGTTGATCGCTCCGGACGCTTCGATCGATGACGGCCTCCTCGACATCGTGCTGATCCCGAAACGGCCGGCCGGGGAGCTGGCGATGCTTGCGGCGCAGGTCGCGCTCGGCACTCATCTCACCAGCGACGCCATCGTCTTTCGGCGCGCGGCGAAGTTAACCGTGAACTCGAAGCCGGGGATGTGGTTCAACGTGGACGGCGAGCTGGTCGGGAACGAGCCGGCCCGTTTTGAAATTCTTCCGGGCGCATTACGTTTCGTCGCCCCAAAGTCATGACGCAGAAAATTGTCAGCGCCGAACGTGCGGCGGCGATCGCAACCGAACTCCGCGCGAACGGGCGGAAGCTCGTCTTCACCAACGGCTGCTTCGACCTGTTGCATGCCGGTCATGTCCGTTACCTCGCCGCCGCGCGCGCCCTAGGGGACGCGTTGCTGGTTGCCATCAACGGCGACGAATCAGTCCGCGCTTTGAAGGGCGACGGGCGCCCGATCAATCGCGCCCCGGACCGCGCCGAAGTCGTGGCCGCGTTGGAGTGCGTCGATCACGTGGTGATTTTCGACGCCGTCCGCGCTACCGCGCTGCTCGAAGAAATTCGGCCGGCGATCTACGTCAAAGGCGGCGATTATTCAGCGGAGACTTTGAATTCGGAAGAACGAGCGGCGCTGGAAAAAATGCGCGCCGAGATTCGAATCGTGCCGTTTCAATCCGGCTATTCGACTTCGAGCCTGCTCGCGAAACTGCCGGGAACCAAAGCGCCGTGAAAAAGCTTCGCCTCGGAATTCTCGGCTCCGGCAAAGGAAGTAATTGCCGGGCAATCCTGGAGCAAATCCGCGCCGGCCAACTGCGGGCCGAAGGGCGGCTGGTGGTGTCGGATGTTCTCGCGGCCGGCATCCTGGAGATCGCCCGCGAGTTCGGCGTGCCGAACATTTATTTGCCGCCGGGAAATTTTCGCACGCGCCTGGAGCCGAGAGTGGAAATGGAATTAGTCCGGTTGCTGCAGGAAGCGGAAGTCGAGCTGGTCGTGCTGGCCGGGTTCATGCGCGTTCTCAAGGAGCCGATGCTGGCCGCGTTTCCGCAACGCATCATCAATATTCATCCGTCGCTCCTGCCAAAATTCCCGGGGATCGAAGCCTGGAAACAGGCGCTCGAGGCCAAAGAAAAAGTGACGGGTTGCTCAGTGCACTACGTCGATGCCGGAATCGACAGCGGCGAAATTATCGCGCAACGAAAGGTGCCGGTGCTGCCGGACGACACGGCAGAAACATTGCACGCCCGGATCCAGCTGGCGGAGCGGGCCCTTTATCCCGAGGTGATCGCGCAATTCGGCGCGGCGTGACTGCGCTTCAGGCGCGTTCCGCTTTTTGGTCGCGCCCGAGCAGAGCCTGCATCGCGTCCGCCGGCCGCTTGCCCTCGTAAACCACGGAATAAATCTGATCGATGATCGGCGTCTCGACCTGCAGCCGGCGCGCGCATTCATAGGCGCTTTTCGCGGTCGGAATTCCCTCGGCGATCATGTGCGTGCTGCCGGAGATCTGCTCGAGCGTCTCGCCGCGGCCCAGCCGTTCGCCCACGCGACGATTCCGGCTGAGCTGGCTGAAACAAGTCGCGATCAGGTCCCCCGCGCCGCTCAATCCATAAAAGGTTCGCGGGTTACCGCCCATCGCGGTCCCGAGCCGCAACAGTTCGGCCAGCCCTCGAGTGACCAGTGCGGCTTTGGAATTGTCGCCCAGGCCAAAGCCGTCGCTCGCGCCGGCCGCGATCGCGAAAACATTTTTCAAGGCGCCGCCCAGTTCGATCCCGATCGTTTCATCGCTCGAATAAATCCGGAACCGCTCGCCGCCGAGATACGATTGGAGCTCCTCCGCGCACTGCGAATTGCAGCAGCCGAGCACCGCTGCCGTCGGCAAATCGCGCGACACTTCCACGGCGAGATTCGGACCGGAAAGAACGGCGACGGTGTTGGCGGGAAAAATTTCGCTCAGCACTTCGGTCATCCGCTTTCCGCTGCCGTGCTCGATTCCTTTCGTCCCGCTCAACAGGATCGCGTCGGACCCGAGGCCGGCGGCCTGAAGCCGTTTCGCCACAGTCCGGAGCGCCACCGACGGCGTCACGAAAACGATCAGGTCGGCGCGGGCACAATCGGAAATCTCGCTGGTAACGGCGATTGATTGGGGCACGTGGACGCCGGGCAGATACTCGGCGTTCTCGCGTGTTTCGCGCAGGCGCGCGGTCCGGGCAGGATCGTTGCCCCAGAGCGTAATGGGATTCCCACGCTTCGCCCAAAGGACGGCGAGCGCGGTGCCCCATCCACCGGCGCCGATGATTGCAGTGCTGCGAATGCTCACTTTCGCGTGAAGCGTTGTTCGGTTCCCTTCAGAAGACGAGAAAAATTCGAGCGGTGCCGCCACAACACCAGCAAGGTGATCAGCAGCGAAAAATAAATCAGCGCCGGCGTGTCGACGAATTTCCAGTGCGCGAGCAGGCCCGCGACAATCGGCAACGAGATCGCCGCGATGATCGAAGCGAGCGAAACGTAACGGGTCGTTTCGAACACCACGACCCAAACCAGAAAAACGAGGGGCACCGCGAGTGGCATCAGGCCGATGAGCGCGCCGGCTGAGGTCGCCACGCCTTTGCCGCCTTTGAATTTCAGCCAGACCGGAAAGGTGTGGCCCGCGACGGCCATCATGGCGGCGAGGATGGCGAGGTATTCGCCGTAGGGTTTTGCGCCGTCCCAATATTTAACCAGGAAAAACGCGGCCCGGACAGCCGCGAATCCCTTCAGCGCGTCGATCGCAAACACTGGGTAGCCCCATTTCTTCCCCAGCGCCCGCAGCACATTCGTGGCGCCGATGTTCCCACTCCCCACGGTGCGAACGTCCACGCCGGCGAGGCGCCCGGCGAAGTACCCCGCTGGAAAGGAACCGAAAAGATACCCGATCAGGCAGCACAATAGGACCAGGGACCACACGGGATTGTTTCGCCGCGCGGCTAGGCGCCGGCTGGCTGGGTATGCTTCTTTTTCTGCAGCCAGATCGAGATGATCGACACGTCCGCTGGCGTAATCCCACTCACCTGCGCCGCGTGTCCAAGAGAAGCCGGCCGGACCGCGGATAATTTTTGGCGCGTTTCGTGACGGAGCCCGCCGATCGCTTCGTAGTCGAGATCAGGCGGGATGAGCCGGCCGCGATCGCGGAAGAGTTTTTCGTTTTGCGCGGCCTGGCGTTGCACGTAGCCCTCGTATTTCAGGTCGGTCTCGACCAGTTCCCAGATCTCCGCGCTTGCCAGGCTCTGGATTTCTGGCGGCAACGATTGCAGATCAAAGCCCGGCATTCTAAGCAGACCCGCCAAAGGCTTGCCGCCCACCGAAATTTCGCCGACCGAACGGCGCAAGTTATCGAGCGCTGCGGTCTTGGCGCGAAAGACGTCGTGCCGGTGCGAATCGACCAGGCCGATTTCGAATCCGCGCTCGGTCAGCCGCTGGTCCGCGTTATCGTGGCGCAATCGGAGCCGCTCTTCCGCGCGACTCGTGAACATCCGATACGGCTCGTCCGTTCCGCAGCTCGTGAGATCGTCAACCATGACGCCGATATAAGCTTCCTTCCGGCTCAATACGAAGGGTGACTTCCCGGCGAGTTTGAGCGCGGCATTAGCTCCAGATATAAGTCCTTGCGCTGCAGCCTCTTCATATCCAGATGTTCCGTTAACCTGACCTGCCAAATACAGGCCTTCAACGACCTTCGTTTCCAAGGTCTGGTGCAGTTGCGTCGGCGGAAAGTAATCGTACTCCACCGCGTAACCGGGCCGCATCAGCTCCGCTCGTTCCAGCCCCGGAATGGACCGGATAAACTGAACCTGGACCTCATACGGCAGGCTGGTCGAAAGCCCGTTGACGTAGAACTCCTCCGTGTGCCGGCCCTCGGGTTCCAGGAAAATCTGGTGCGCGGGCTTGTCGGGAAATTTGGTGATCTTGTCTTCGACCGATGGACAATAACGCGGCCCGGTTCCCTCGATTCTTCCTGAATACAGCGCCGACTTGTCGAGGTTCCGTCGAATGATTTCGTGGGTCTCGGCAGTCGTGTAGGTGATCCAACAAGGCAGTTGTTCCACGGGGAACAACCCGGAATTCAGCGTGAATATGTCGTTCTTCCGATAATCTTCCCGTGGCAGGAAACTGAAACGCGGCGGAGGCTCGTCACCCAGCTGTTTTTCGCACCGCTCAAAATCGATCGATCGGCCATTGAGCCGGCATGGCGTTCCCGTCTTAAATCGCCCTACTTGGAGTCCGAGCTGGCGCAGGCAGTCGCTGAGTCCAGAGCTGGTGTCGGCCATCCGTCCGCCGGCCCGTGAATGTTGTCCCACGTGCAGCAATCCGCGAAGGAACGTTCCGGAAGTGACGATGACAGCTCGGGCACCGAATCGGATGCCGATGTCAGTCGCGACGCCTGTAACGCGCCGATCCCCGTCAACCAGGACTTCGGAAACCGTCAGTTGCTTGAGATCCAGTCCGGGCGTCCGCTCGAGCACGGCTTTCAGACGGAATTGATAGGCCTTTTTATCGCATTGGACCCGAGGAGCCCGGACACTGGGTCCTTTGGTTCGGTTCAGGAGACGAAACTGGAGTCCAGTCGCATCCGCGTTAATCCCCATCGCCCCGCCCAAAGCATCGATCTCCCGGACGATGTGTCCCTTGGCGAGACCGCCGATGGCCGGGTTACAGGACATCTGGCCGACCGTGTCCAAATTTTGGGTGAGAAGCAGAGTGGAACACCCGAGGCGTGCCGAAGCCAAGGCCGCTTCGACGCCAGCGTGGCCGCTTCCGACCACGATGACGTCGTAGGAACGAAGCGTGGCGCTCATGTTCCACGTGGAACCCGGACCGGTTCTGATGGCAGGATTACCGCCGCTTGGCTGGCTTGCCGCTGTACTTCGTCCTGTGCCCGTTGTAATAACCGCAACGATATTCTTCCTAAAACCAGCAGGATGACGGCAGCGCTCGCGAATCCGCCCAACCAGATCCAGTATTCGATCGTTCGTGGATGCGTTTTTCCTCGGGCCAGATTCAGCCCGAGCTGCCCCAGAGTTCCCAGGTAGGAATACAAGAACAGGCCCGGTGCCTGGCCGATTGCGACCCACAGCATGCAAGTGCGAAACCGGACCCTTGTGAGCCCATAAAGGTAATTAAGTAAGCTGGTCGGAAAAAGGGGATGTAATTGGCTCAACAATATGATCTTCCATCCCTCCTTCTCAATCGCCGGTTCCAACGCAACCAGCGTCCGGTTCCGAAACAGCCGCCGTTTTAGCCAGCCCCGCCCCAGCCACCGGCTGATGAAGAATGAAATCGCGGCGCCTCCCACGTTCCCGACCAGGGCGATCAGGAATCCCCACCACAAGCCAAAGAAAAATCCGGCCCCGACGCTGAGCACCCCGCCGGGCAACAGCAAAACATTGCAACACGCATACAGCAGCGGGTAACAGATCGCGCTCCAGGCGCCCCAGCGCATGACGTGTTGCTGCACGTCCGCCAAAATATCGACCAAGGGGAACAACCGGCTGAGGAAAAACAATCCTACGCCGACCACCACCAGCCCGGCGAGTTGCAAGATGATAGCGCGCCGAACCTGGATCATTGCGCCAACAGTCATCGCTACATGACTGCCGCGCAAATAGATGGAAGCGCTCTCGCCTCTAACGAATCGCGGCGGCAACAGCCGCGATATGCGCCGGCGTTGTGCCGCAACAACCTCCAAGAAGCCGCGGGCGTCCTGACGCAAACTCGCGCGCGAATTCTCCGAATGCTTCGGGCGTCGTGTCGTAAATCAAACGCGCTCCGTCCGCCCGCGGCTGCCCCGCCGTCGGATAAACCGCCAGCGGAAATTCAGTCGGGATGTTCTGCCGTAACCGCGCCATCCCGTCCGGATCGTTCATGCAGTTGATTCCCATTACTGCCGCGCCGATCCGCCTGAGCGCGGCAAAGGCCTGGCCTAACGACACGCCGGACGGAAGGATTCCATCGGGCGCGCAGGCGAACGAACAAATCTCCGGGAGATCGCTCAATGCTTTCTTTGCGCGCAGCGCGACCTCCATTTCTTCGAGGTCCATGAACGTCTCGAAAAAAATCGCGTCGACGCCAGCGTCGAGCAACGCGACGAGCTGTTCGGTGAAGCATGCCGCGCGATCGATCCCACGCGCGACCGCTTCCGCCGCGCCGACGCCGAGCGGACCGACGCTTCCCGCTACATAAACGTCTTTCCCTCCGCTAGTCTGCCTTGCGACGCGCACGGCAGCACGATTGATCTCTCCAACCCGGGCCTCGAGGCCAAAGCGCGACAGCCGGACCGCATTCGCCCCGAAGGTATTCGTCTCGATCACCCGCGAACCGGCCGCAATGTATTGTTCGTGGATCGTACGGATGCGCGCCGGCTGGGAAACGCAGAGCTCTTCCAAACATTGATCGATCGGAACGCCGTCATTGATGAGCACCGTTCCCATCGCACCGTCGCCACAGAGAACTCGCGATTCGAGTTCGTCGCGCAGGTCCATTGCAGATGAGCGGCCGGCTACGGCGGACAGATGGCGAAGACCCGCGCAGGAAATCCGGAGCCGCCTTTGGGCTTGGGAAAAGTGACCACGACGAGAGCGCCGCTCTCAGGAACCTGATCGAGGTTCGCCAGCAATTCGATCTGATAATGATTGGTGCTGAGGATGTAGGTCTCGAGGGTCGCGTCATCCTTCGAAGCGGCGACGCCTGGATCGGTGTCCGTCGTTTCGTGACCGGACGCCGTGATTTTGCGTTCCTCGAAAAGATATTTGAGCGCCGGCATACTCCAGCCGGGGTAATGCGAAATTCCTTTCGCGTCCTTGTTTTCCATCGCCTCGCCGTTGGGCCATTTCTTCGACCAATCGGTCCGCATGGCCACGAACGCGCCGGCTGGAATCGGTCCATGGTCCGCCTCCCATTTTTTCACCCGCTCCAGCGTAAGGATGTAGTCGGGATTTTTTTCGGACTCCGTGTGCACATCGATCACCACCAGCGGCAGGATCATTTCCTGGAGACTGATTTCGTCTACGGTACGCAGACCGCGAATGAAGTGGGCCGGCGGATCGACGTGCGTTCCCCATTGCCCGACATGCGTGTAAATCTCGGCGAAAAATCCTTCGCCGATCGAGCCTTTTCCTTTCTCATACCAGTAGGCCGTCTCGCGTTTCTCGTCCGGAAAGCCGTGCCAATGCGGAATCCCGGGCGCAAACGCATGCGTGAGATCGACAAATTTTTTCCCGGCCAGCATCTTCTGGATTTCCAAAAGCGACGGTTCCGCGGCGGCTCCTCGCGCGAGGAGAAGAACGGCGGCGACCGCGCCGGCGCACGTTCGCGGAACGATCTTCATTCCGCGTTGTTAAATGATCGCTGAACAAGAAGCCAACAAGATCGAATAAGCCCCAACAATTTACCGTCCGGGTATCCACGATGCGATTTGTCGAGCAGAGCGCCCGGTGTTATCAACAGGCTGCGGAATGGCCGCTGTCGGAGGAGAAACTTGGAGTACAACCGGGTTGTTTCCGCCGATAAGATTAAGAACTGTCTCGCGATTTAAAATATACTCTTAAAGAAGGTGTTAAAAACTCTCGAACCCGAATCCGCTGCGCTTCCCGAATCAACGGTGATGCCGCTCGCCCAGACTGCCGGCAGTGCCGGCATGGGCCGCGTTCACGAGAGCGACGAGACGGGCGACGCTTCATCCGACAGCCTGTTCGAGCATTTCGCCTGGCTCTACATCTTCTGCCGGGAAAAGCTTTTTCGCGATGACACCGAACGGATGGTCGCGAAGCTCTGGCCAACCGGAAAACCGCAGCAAGGAGAGAAGTTAATCGAGCTCGGATGCGGCCCGGGATTTTATTCGTGCCGGCTGGCCGAGCGGTTCCCGGAGATTTCAGTTCTCGGGGTGGACCGATCGCCGAGCCAACTGAGCTGGGCCCGGGAAAAACGGGACGGGCTGAGTCTGCGCAACTGCCGCTTTCAAAGCGATAACGTCCTGGAACTTTCGCATCACGACGATTCCTTCGACGTCCTGATCGCATCGCGGCTGTTCACGGTTTTGCCGGACCGTCGGCGCGCCGTCGCCGAGATGTATCGCGTTCTCCGGCCGGGGGGGCGTTGTTTTATTGCGGAACCGCGTTGGGCGTTCTGGGCCTCCATCCCGCTTTTCACGATGTGGTTGCTCGCGGGCCTGACGCATTTCAAGAATGGCTATCGGGAACCGACCCGCGCCCGGGTGCTTTCGCGGCGCGAGATGGAGCGCCTTTTTGCCAGCCAGCCCTGGCGAAAAATAGAGACCTGGCGCGAAGGGCGTTATCAGTACGCCCTCTGCGAAAAAGGTTGATCGTCCGGCGTTTCGGCGCAGAGGAGATCGCAAGAATGAATGCGCTTCACCGCGTGCTGGACCCTCAACGGGACGATCGGATCGCTTCCGGTTTGACCGCGCTGGCCGTGATGACAAAGGCGCCGCAAGCCGGCCGGGTTAAGACGCGCCTGACTCCACCCTTGTCGCCGGAAGAAGCCGCTTCATTGAACACCTGCTTTCTTCGCGACACGGCGGCGGCGATTCTCCAAACCGCCAGCGCGGGCAAGGCAATGGGAGTTGGCGTTTTCACGCCGGTTGGATCCGAGGCCGCTTACGCCGGGATCTTGCCGCCGGAGTTTATCCTGGTCCCGCAACGGGGCGACGCCTTCGGTGAACGACTTCTCGCGGCGACCGAGGATCTTCTGCAACTCGGATTCGATTCGCTCTGCCTGATCGACTCCGACAGTCCCACCGTGCCGGACGACGCCTTCGTGCGCGCGGTGGAATTGCTGGCGGGTCCCGAGGATTGCGTCGTGCTCGGTCCATCCGATGACGGCGGTTATTATTTGATCGGCCTCAAAAAGGCGCATCGCCGTTTGTTCGAGCAAATTGATTGGAGCACCGAGCGCGTGCTGGAACAAACCATCGCCGCGGCGCGCGAAATCGATCTGCCCGTGCGGTTGCTGCCGACCTGGTATGACGTTGACGATCGCGTGACGCTCTCGCGCCTTTGCCGCGAATTGTTCGGCACGAATGGCAGCGGCAACGCTGGCTTCGCCGCGCCCGCCACGCGCCACTTTCTCGCCGAGCTTTTGCAACGCGAAGGCCGCAACCGGATCTGGCCCGAGGACTCGCAGTCATGACGACTCATGGAAAACGGGCGCTCGTCACGGGCGGCGCCGGCCTCATCGGTTCGCACGTTGCCGATTTATTGCAGCGCGAAGGCTGGCGCGTTCGGATTCTGGATAACCTCGAACCGCAAACGCATCGCCGCGGCAAGCCTGCGTGGATAAGTGACGCGGCGGAATTCATCGAAGGCGATGTGACCGATCGCGAGACGATCGCTGCGGCCCTGCGCGACATCGACGTGGTTTTTCACCAGGCCGCGTACGGCGGTTACATGCCCGAGATCGCGAAATACGTTTACGTAAACAGCTTCGGCACCGCCCAGATGCTGGAGCTGATTCGCGAGAAAAATCTCCCGATTCGGAAAGTTGTCGTCGCTTCGTCGCAGGCGGTCTACAGCGAAGGCGCGGCGAACTGCCCCACGCATGGCCTCGTTTTCCCCGACGTCCGGCCGATCACGCAACTGCAGCGCGGAGACTGGGCGGTGCATTGTCCGCTGTGTGATGCGGTGACAACCCCGGCGCCCACTCCGGAGCGCGCGCCCGTCGGCGGCGAGACCGTTTACGGGCTCACGAAAGTCGACCAGGAAAAGCTCGTCCTGCTTTGGGGAAAACAAATCGGCATCCCGACCGTCGCGCTTCGTTATTCCTGCACCTACGGCCCGCGCCAATCGATCTTCAATCCCTACACCGGCGTCATCGCGATTTTCTGCACGCGTCTGCTGAACAATCTCCCGCCGGTTCTTTTCGAAGATGGCGAGCAGACGCGCGACTTCTCGTTCGTTGAAGACATCGCGCGCGCCAACCTCCTCGCGGCGGAAAGCGACCAGCTCGACGGCCTGCCAGTCAACGTCGGGAGCGGCGCGGGAGTCAGCATCCGGAAGATCGCCGAACAAATTTCCGACGCGCTCGATATTCACATCGCTCCGGAAGTGAACGGCGAATTTCGTCCCGGGGAAATGCGCCACCTAACGAGTGGAACCGAAAGGATTCGGGCCGCCGGTTACGCGCCGCAGGTCGATCTCGCCACCGGCATCCGCCGTTATCTCGATTGGATCCGCCAGCAATCCGACGTGCGCGATTACTTCAGCGAAGCGGCCGACATCCTTCGGAGCAAAGGGATCGTTCACCGCGTAAAATAAGCTGGGATGCTCTCGGTCGTCATTCCTGCCCTGAACGAGGAAGAGCCAATTCCAGCGGTCGTGCGTGATTGCCTAACGACTGGTTTGCCGGCCGAAGTCATCGTGGTCGACAACGGAAGCACGGATCGCACAGCGGACCGCGCGCGGGAGGCCGGAGCCAAAGTTGTTTCCGAACCGGCCCCTGGATACGGCCGCGCCTGCGCCGCGGGCATTCGGGCGCTCGCGCCGGAATGCGACATCGTCGTGTTCCTCGATGGCGACGGAAGCGATTGTCCCGAGTTCATGCCGCAGCTCGTCGATCCGATCCGGCGCGGCGACCTCGATTTTGTGATCGGCTCGCGGACCCGCGGAAAACGCGAACGCGGCAGCATGAATTTCCAGCAGGTCTTCGCGGGTCACCTGGCCGGCTTTGTTCTTCGCCTGCTTTACGGCGTCCGGTATTCGGACATGTGCCCGTTTCGCGCCATCCGCCGCGACGCGCTCGAGCGCCTTGGAATGCGAGAAACGACCTACGGCTGGAATCTCGAGATGCAGATGCGCGCCGCCCGGGCTCGGCTCCGGATCCAGGAAATCCCGGTGAACCATCGCTGCCGGACCGGCGGGGAATCGAAAGTTTCGGGAACACTGCGCGGCACGTTCGTCGCCGGGACGCGGATTATCGCCACGCTTTTTCGCGTCGCTTTCGAACGCTGAATTTGGAAAGCTCGCGGCATGAGCCGCCTTCGCGCGATCAGCGCCGGATTTCTGGCCGGTGTTATTGCCGGCCTCCTGATGACAACGACAATGTTGTTGCTCGCCTGGCTTTTCGGCGTGGCCACGCCACTGGTGATTTTCGGCGATCGCCTTTCCGTTTTCATTCCGGCGGACACCTTCCTGGCTTTGATGGGCCGCGTGGGCGGCTACAACAACGTGAAGCAGCTCGGCGTCGGCTCTGTCATGGCCAGCCAGCTTCTCGTCGGCGGATTAGGCGGGATAATTTACGGACTGGCGATGCGCGGCCGGGGCCGAAACCGCCTGGCCGTTTCCGCCGGGGTTTTCATTTTGCTGCCGCTGTTCGTGGCCGGAATTTTTTTATGGCCGGTTCTCGGGACGCATTATGGAGGGCTCCCGATCAATCGCGCGACGGTCGTCACGCTCGCCGGATTGCTCGTCGCCTTCATCGTCTTCGAACGGAGCCTCGTCCTGCTTTTCCGGTTTCTGAGTCACGCCCGGGTCGAAATCAACGCCGAGGAATACAGCCCGCCGATGGGCCGGCGCGCCTTGATCGCCGGCGGGATCGCATTGCTCGCGGCGGGTGGCGGCGCGGCTGTGTTGCGCCGGCTCTATCGCGCGGCCACGTTCAGTTACGACGGGACCCAGTATAAAGGACGCGGCGTCCAGGCGATCACGCCTAACGACCAGTTCTATTGCGTGACGAAGAACGTCGTCGATCCAAAAGTGAACGCCGCTTTCTGGCGGCTCGAGATTACCGGGCTCGTCCAAACGCGGCAGACCTACCAACTGGCGCGGCTCAAATCGCTGCCGGCGGTCGAGCAGGAGACAACCCTGATGTGCATCAGCAACGGCCTCGACGCCGGCCTGATGAGCAATGCGAAGTGGAAAGGCGTGCCCATGAAAGTGCTCCTGGCCGCGGCCTCACCGCTGGCCGGCGCTACCAAGGTGCGGCTCCACGGCGTCGATAATTACACGGACACATTTCCGCTCGAGAAGGCAATGGACCCGACCACGCTGGTTGTTTACGAGATGAATGGGGAGACGTTGCCGGATCGCCACGGATTCCCGGCGCGCGTGATTGTTCCCGGTTACTTCGGCGAAAAACACGTGAAATGGATCACGCGCATCGAAGTGGCCGACGAAAGCGCGGTTGGGTTCTACGAAAAACAAGGGTGGGGCCCGGACTTCATCGTGCCGACGCGATCGCGGATCGATCAGCCGGATCACGAATCGAATTTCCCGAGCGCGATCGCGGCGAATGGCGTGGCGGTGCGCGGGGTCGCGTTCGGCGGGGATCGCGGGATTTCGCGCGTCGAGGTGAGCTTCGATTACGAAAAGACGTGGCAGGAAGCGAAGCTGGATTATCCCGGCACGAAACTGACGTGGGCGCTCTGGAGCTACGATTGGCGGCCCGGCGCGGCCGGAGATTACTGGCTCGCTGTCCGCGCTACCGACGGCGAAGGCGTTGTCCAGGAACTGGACGAAGACCGTCCGTTCAAGTCAGGCACGACAGGATTTCACAGGATTTTGGTCCACGTCGCTTAACGCTGGCAGCGCGGGCACCAGGCTGTGGTGCGGCCGCCGATTATCGCTTTCTCGAGCGGCGTGCGGTGACGCGGGCAGACGCCGTTGCGCTTCCACTTTTGATGGATCAGCCAATCGCGGGGCGGATCGCCGAATTCCGGGCTGATGATTCGGAGCGATTCGGTCGCGACGAAACGAGTTTCGCGAAACAATCGCGCGCGCTCGGTCGCTGAGAGGCTGCCGGCTTTACGCGACGGGAGGACCTTTGCGCGCCAGAGAATTTCGTCGGCCATCCAGTTGCCGATTCCGGCGAAACCTTTTTGCAACAACAGGACCGCCTTGACCGGCGCGCGGCCGTGGCGGGCCACGAAGGCGTCGAAGAATTTCCGGTCGAATTGGGCGGACCCAATGTCTGGTCCGCCGGCGCGCCACCAATCGGGCGCCGATTTTCCGTGATGAAAGCGAACGCGCCCGAACAGGCGGGCATCGCGGAAAACCAGGGCGCGTTTTTGCAGGTGGAAAACAAGGTGGTCATGTTTCTCCGGGCGGAATCCGGAAGGCGCCACGCTCAGCTTCCCGGTCATGCCAAGATGGAGGCCGATCCAGTTGCCGCCGGAGAAGACGAAGAGCATCTGTTTTCCCCACGACTCCGAGCGGAGAAAGCGCGCGCCGGTTAATTCCCGCGCGAGCGATCGGGTATTTGAACCGCGAAAGATGCGCTTCTGCGAATGAAGCTGGACCCGCACGATCCTTTGCCCGAGGCCGGCGTCCCATTGGCGGCGATAATATTCTACCTCGGCGAGTTCCGGCATGGCGGCTGAACTTTATGCCCGGATTTGCGCCGTGTGCTAGGTTCTCTCGATGGAGAAGGTGATCATCATCGGGAGCGGATGCGCCGGGCTGACGGCTGCGATTTATGCCGCGCGCGCGAATCTGAATCCGCTCGTGCTCGAAGGCCGGCAGCCGGGCGGCCAGCTTTCCACCACCACGCTCGTCGAAAATTTCCCCGGCTTTCCCGCCGGCATCGAGGGCCCGCAACTCATCATCAACATGCACGAGCAGGCGGAGAAATTCGGCGCGCGCTTCGCCTATTCCGAGGTGACGGATTTCGAAGGCCGGCCGGATCACGTTCGCATCAAGGCGGACGACGAATGGCTGGAGACGCGGGCCTTGATCGTGGCGAGCGGGGCATCGGCCCGCTGGCTCGGGCTCGAGAACGAAGAAAAGCTGGTCGGCCATGGATTGACTTCGTGCGCCACGTGCGACGGCGCGTTTTATCGGAACGTGCCGGTGTGTGTCATCGGCGGCGGCGATTCCGCGGCGGAAGAAGCGCTGTTCCTGACCCGGTTCGCGTCGAAGGTTTACCTGATTCATCGGCGGGACGCGTTGCGCGCGTCGAAGATCATGGCGGACCGCGTCCTGGCCTGCGACCAGATCGAGCCGATCTGGAACACGGTCGTCACCCGTTACATTGCCGACGAAAAAGGCGAGATGAGCGCCGTGCTTTTGCGAAATGTCCAAACGCACGAAGAACGCGAGCTGCCAGTCGCCTGCGTCTTTGTCGCGATCGGGCACGACCCGAACACGAAGGCTTTCCAGGGGAAACTGGAGACCGACCCGGATGGCTATCTGATCGCGAGACATCTCGCCGAGAGCAAGCATCCGGGTGTGTTCATCGCCGGCGATGTGGCCGATCGCGTTTACAAGCAGGCGATCACGGCCGCCGGTTCCGGATGCGCCGCTGCGATGGAAGCGGAGAAGTATCTCGGATCGCTCGGGAAATAAGGGAGCGATTTTTCTGGAAAATTGCAGGGCAGGCGCGTCGCCTGCCGATCTTGGATTGGCAAGATCTCCGGATTGGCAAGCGGAGCGCTTGCCCTACAATCGCAATCGCAACGCGCCGTGAAGATCTGCGACCTCACCCAGTTTTATTCGCCGCTGAGCGGTGGGGTGAAACGGTATGTGCACGAGAAAGCCAGCTATGTTCGCGATCGCACGAACGACGAGCACGCGCTGATCGTGCCCGGCGAAAAGACGGAGCAGATTGCCGAGGGGCGGCTCCGCACTTACTCGATCCGCTCGCCGTTGATCTCCCGGACCGCAAAATATCGAGCGCTCCTCGATCTGCGAACAGTCGGCGAAATCCTGGAGCGGGAAGCGCCGGACCTCATCGAGTCGAGCGATCCGTATCAGGTCGGCTGGAAAGCGATCGCGTTTGGGAAATCCGCTCGGGTGCCCGTCGTTGCCTTTTACCATTCGCATTTCCCGGAAGCGTATTTGCGCGGGGCCTCGAAATTCCTCGGACAGCGCGCCGGCAAATCGCTGATGTCAGCGGCGCGGCGTTACGTGCGCAAAATGTATAACCGATTCGAAGCGACGTTTGTTCCTTCCGAACCGCTGAAGCAGATCCTCGAAGAGTGGGGCGTTCGGAACACGCGGCTCGTCCCGCTCGGGGTCAACACGGACAATTTCAAGCCCGATCCCGCGAGCGCGGCCGTGAGAACCGAGCGCCGCCGCCTGCTTTATGTCGGCCGTCTCTCGCCCGAGAAAAACACGACGACGCTTTTCGAAGCGTTCCGGATGGTGGCGAGACGGCGGCCGGACGAATTCGAGTTGATGATTATCGGCGACGGGCCGCAGCGCGCGCAGTTCCAAAAGTTGGAAGCGGAAACGCGAAACGTGAAATGGCTCCAGTATTGCACTGATCCACTGGAACTGGCCGGCCATTACCGGGCCGCTGATTTATTCGTCCATCCAGGGACACAGGAGACGTTTGGGTTGGTCGCGCTGGAAAGTCAGGCGTGCGGGACGCCGGTCGTAGGAATTCGCGGGTCGCGCCTGGACGGAATTATCCTGCATGATCAAGACGGTTGGGCGGTGGAAAACACGCCTGAATCGCTGGCGGCCGCGATCGAGCTGTTCAGCACCCGGGATCTTAAAACGCTGGGAGCGACCGCTGCGGAGCGGGCCGCGGCGGAATATGGCTGGCCGGCGGTTTTCGATCGTCTGTTTTGCATTTATCGTGAGGTCTGCGCAAACTACAGGACAGTGAGCCGATGAAAGAAGACCGGGAATTTACCATTCGCAGTTATCGCCCGACCGATCGCGGAGCGGTGCGCCGGCTTTGTTGTCAGACCGGTTTTCTCGGCGAACCGATCGATCCGGTTTACCAGGACCACGAATTGTTCGCTGATTTCCTCACGAGTTATTACACCGACAAGGAACCGGAGTCCTCGTTCGTCCTCGAGGTCGACGGCGATATCCGCGGTTATCTGCTCGGCTCGCGGAAGCCGCTTCGGAATCAGCTCTACTCCTTCCGGCAAAACATCCGGCTGTTTCTCCGGGCGATCTGGCGTTACCCGAGCTACGACGCGCGCTCGCGCCGATTCATCCGCTGGATGATCAGCCACGGCTGGCGCGAGGTGCCGGCGGCGCCACGGCGCACCCCGCATTTCCACATCAACCTGCTGGCGGACGCGCGGAAAATGTCGACGACCCGCGCCTTGATGAGTGCGTATTTGAGTTACCTGTATCGGAGCGGCGAGAAACATGTTTACGGGCAGATCGCGACCTTCCAGAACCGGCGCGGCGAAAAGATGTTCGAGCGTTACGGGTTCAAGGTTTTGAACCGGGCCGAGATCACGAAATACAAAGCGTATTATCCGGAGTCGGTCTACCTAAGCACGGTGGTCAAAACCCTCGAGACCGCCGAGCCGCTCACCGTCGACGTTCGTTCGCGGATGTAAGACGCGAGGCCGGGTGCTTGTCCAGCACGGATCGGTGCGCTACACTGCGCGCGTTATTGCCGGCATAGCTCAGTTGGTAGAGCAGCTGATTTGTAATCAGCAGGTCGTCGGTTCGAATCCGTCTGCCGGCTATGAGTTGGAGGCGGAGTCGCTTTTTGCGGGGCAACGCAAACTTCGGCCGCTGCATGCCGTAGTCTGGATTGTGGCAACAATCCTATGAATGGCTTATTTGGATCACCGGTCCTTGAAGTCGGCATCGGCCTGGCATTCGTCTACCTCCTGCTGGCTTTGATCTGCACGACCCTCAACGAGTGGCTCTTGAGTTACTTTCTCAATCTCCGGCCAAAACTGCTGGATCGCACCCTCGACAAACTGCTCTCCAACCAGGGAATGGTGGACGGCAATCTGCGTACTCTGTTTGACGATCATCCGCTGATTACGCAAACGAGCACCAGCGCAGGGAAACGCGGGCCGTCCTATTTGTCCGCACCTATCTTTTCCAAGGCGCTTCTCGACCTGGTGACGCCGACCGTTCCCGGGCCGGTGGGTTTTGTCGACGTCCAGGCCGGAGTCCATGCGCTTCCGGAAGGAGACGTCAAGAAAACGCTGATCGCTCTCATGTCGGATACGGGCGGCGAGCTGGATAAATTACGGAGCAACATTGAGGAGTGGTTCGATGAAGCGATGGATCGGGCCGGGGGATCTTTCAAGCGTCATTCTCAAGCGTGGGCGATCGCGATCGCTGCCCTGCTTACGGTCGTAACCAACGCCGATACCCTGGCGATTGGTCAGAAACTCTGGGAAAACCCGTCGCTGCGGGCCGAAGCGGTGAAGCTGGCGGAAAAACGCGCCGAGATGCCGCGGCCCACCGTTGAAGTCGAATACACGGATCCGGACGACCCGCTGAAGCCGTCGGCGTCGAAAGCGCCGAAAGAAACGTTGACCACCGAAGAAGAGTCGATCCTCGGCAAACTAATCGGATGGGAAAAGCCCGCGACCCAGTACTCGATGGGAGAATTGTTCCGTCATCTGGCGGGCTGGGCTCTTACCGCCATCGCCGTTTCCCTCGGAGCTCCGTTCTGGTTTGACGTTTTGAACCGGTTCATGAAAGTGCGCAACGCGGGGCGCAAGCCGCCCAAAGGCAAAGAGAAGGATCAGTCGTCAAAATGATCGCCCGCATCGGGTTGCTTCTCGTTATTTCCACGGCCAACAGCTGGGGCGGGACCCTGGGCTTGACCAAGGCTTTCGTGGAGAAGGTGAAGAACACGGCGGTGATCGAAACGACGTTTTCGGTCGATCACACCTTGAAGAAGCCCCACCGGGTGGCCAAGGGCGGCGATGATGGCGACATTCACGCCGCTGGACGGGACACGGCGGTCCGTCTGCCGATGGTGGTTGAGATCACGAACGCCGGCCTGGAGCCGCAGAAGCCGGCCATGGATGCGATGAAGGCGGCTGAGGGCGCCGCGAAAATTCCGCTGGCCGGAATTTGGCGGGTGTGGTTCGAACACGCGGGAACGGAGCCCCTGGTGCAGGGCAAACCCGTATCGAAGCCCAGCGATACAAACCCCGACCACGTCTTTGAGCTTCATCCGCTGACAACGGTCAACGGGAGCGATTGTCTAACATCGTTCCAGCCGATTCCAGATTACGATCCCTATAGTGCGGAGGACGCGTTCGGGAGGTACGAGAAACTGACTTGCGCGATTACGGCTACCAAGACGGCGATTCAAATCGAATCGAAAAACGCGGGCTTCAATCATACGAAGTTTCGGATCGAGCCGGTCGGCAAACTAAAAAAAGGGCAGGGCCGCGCGCTCTTTGTCCTGGCGAACGTCTTCGATATCGAAGACGAGGACGAAAAAATAAACGAATCGCCGGTCCGCATCGTATTTATTGAGGGGACGCCTGCAGCCGACGCCGTGGCGAATTTGCCGGCGGGCGAACGGATCAACCTTTTGGGCATTCCCCGAGTGGACTTGAACAAGGTTTCCGCCATCGCAAAAAGTCTCGACCCGAAAGAAGTGCACCGCGGCCCCTTGCCATACGAGATCATCGTCGTGGCGCAGTGGCCGGAGGAGTAAGGCCGAGCGCGAGAAGCCCGGTTCGGAGGGCAATCTGGCCGGAGATTGGACCGGCCGAGGTTCTGTTCTTGCGTGCCGATTAAAGAAGCCTTCAATTTCCGGGCTAATTGAAGACCGAAGCCGCTCATCTCGACGCGCTCGAGAACCACAGCATTTTTATTTTGCGCGAGGCACACCACGCTTTCCGCAACCTGGCGATGCCGTGGTCGATGGGGAAGGATTCGAACGTCCTGCTCTGGCTCTCGCTCAAGGCGTTCTTCGGCAAGATTCCGTATCCGCTTCTGCATATCGATACGACCTACGAGTTTCCGGAGATGCTGGAATTTCGCGACTGGGCCATCAAACAGTACGGCGTGAACCTGATCGTGAAGGTGAACACCGAGGCGCGGGCCCGCGGGATCGGTTACGAGACGCACGATCCTGTCACGGTGACGCATGAGTTGAAGACGGTGGCGTTGAAGCAAGCGCTGGCCGAACACAAATGGGACGCGCTCATCACCGGGATCCGGCGCGATGAAGACCCGACCCGGGCGAAGGAACGATATTTTTCGCCGCGCGATGCGGATTCCGAATGGCATTACAAACATCAGCCGCCGCAGTTCTGGGGGCAATTCGCGATCCGGAACGCGCCGGGCGAGCACGTCCGGGTTCAGCCGTTGCTGGATTGGACGGAGGTGGATATTTGGCGCTACCTCCAGCGGGAACAGATCCCGATTCCGCCCTTGTATTTCGCGCGAAACGGCCAACGCTACCGCTCGTTAGGCTGCCAGCCCATCACGCATCCGATCGCCAGCAGCGCGGCGACGATCGAGGAAATCATTGCTGAACTGGAAGCGACCCGCTCGAGCGAACGCGCCGGCCGCGCCCAGGACCATTATGAGCCGCATGCGATGCAAAAACTCCGCGCGAAGGGATTCATGTGAAACCGGAGAGCGGAGAGCGGACACCGGAAAGAAAGGCATCGCAGCGCGGCGATTTTAGGGAAAGGACATTTCAATTTGGGATTCGCTGCGTGCGGCTGGTCGAATCGCTTCCGAAATCGATGACGTCTCAGACAATCGGGCGGCAGTTATTACGAGCGGCGACGAGCGTTGGCGCGAACTATCGTTCGGCCGTTGGCGGGCGATCCCGCGCGGACTTCGTTTCGCGGATGGGTATCGTCGAGGAGGAGTGCGATGAAGCGCTCTACTGGATGGACGTGCTGGTAGAATGGAAGCTTGTGCCTTCAGGGCGAGTCGAGGAACTGCGGCGCGAGGCCGACAAAATAATCGCGATTACAGTTTCATCCATAAAGACAGCGCGGAAAGGGGCGCAACGATAGCATGGCCTCTCCGGTTTCCGCTTTCCGCTCTCCGGTCACGCTCAAGATCGTCTTCGTTGGCCACGTGGATCACGGGAAGTCGACCTTGATTGGCCGGATCCTGGAAGAGACCGGGTCGTTGCCGGAAGGAAAGATCGAAGCGTTGCGCGCGAGCTGTCAGGCCGAGGGCCGGCAATTCGAGTACGCGTTTGTCCTCGACGCGCTCGCGGAAGAGCAGCAGCAGAACGTCACGATCGACACGACCCAGATCCATTTTCGCTCGGCCGCGCGCCGCTATGTGATCATCGACGCCCCTGGCCACGAAGAGTTCCTCAAGAACATGATCACCGGCGCCGCCAGCGCGGACGCGGCCGTGATGGTGATCGCCGCCGATGAAGGCGCGCGCGAACAAAGCCGGCGCCATGGCCAACTCCTGAGCCTGCTCGGGATTCGCGAGGTGATCGTGGCGGTCAACAAGATGGACCTGGCGAACTACCGCGAATCGGTGTTCCGGGAAATCGAAGCGGAATTTGGCGCGTTCCTGAAGGCGCTCGGAATAAGCGTGCGCGCCTTCGTGCCGGTATCCGCCGCGACGGGTGCGAATGTGGCGAAGAACACGGAGCCGGCGTTGCGATGGTTCGATGGCCCGAATCTCCTCGAAGCGATCGACGAACTGGCGCCGCCCGAAACCGTCGCCGGCCAGCCGCTGCGTTTTCCGGTCCAGGACGTTTACCGAATGGGAAATCGGCGGATTCTCGCGGGGCGGGTTGAGTCCGGCACGGTGCGCGTCGGCGACCAGCTTTTGTTTTCGCCTCATCACAAAACGGCGCGGGTCGCGACGATCGAGCGCTGGCCCGGTTCATCCACCGAATCGGCGAGCGCGGGTGAATCGATCGGGATCACCTTGCTCGACCACATTTTCATCGAGCGCGGCCACATCGCGTCGCACGAAGCAGATTCGCCGATCGAATCGAATCGCGTCCATGCGAAGGTGTTTTGGATCGCGGCCGAACCGTTGCGAGCGGGAGCGCGTTACCGGTTGAAGCTGGTCACGCAGGACGTCGAATGCGAGGTGGTCGCCGTTGGAAACGTGATCGATGCGGCGACCCTTGACGCCGGTCCGGCCGATCGCGACGAACTTCGCGCCAACGAAGTCGGCGAGGTGACGTTGCAAACCCGCGGCCCCGTTGTTCTCGATAATCACGACCGCGTCCCGACCATGGGCCGGCTCATCCTGGCCGACGGAAACAATCTGCTCGGCGGCGGGATTATTTCCGGCGCGGTTTACACGGAGCGAAGCGCGGTCAAGAGCGACAATATTTTCTGGAGCGAAAGCGAAATCACCGCGGAGCGCCGGGCCGCGCGGAACCAGCATCGCGGCGCTGTCATCTGGCTTACCGGACTTTCCGGCGCCGGCAAGTCGACGATCGCGCGCGCCCTCGAGAAGGAATTGTTTCAGCTCTCCATGCACACCTATGTCCTGGACGGCGATAACCTGCGCCACGGCTTGAACGCGAATCTCGGGTTCGCGCCGGAAGATCGCGCCGAGAACATTCGCCGGGTCAGCGAAGTGGCGAAGCTGATGGCGGACGCCGGGACTGTGGTTATTACTTCGTTCATTTCACCGTATCGCGCCGATCGCGCGCGGGCGCGGGCGATTGCGCTGCAAGCGGGCGCGGAGTTTATCGAAATTTTTGTCGATGCGCCCCTCGCCGTTTGCGAGCAACGCGATCCCAAAGGCCTCTACGGAAAAGCGCGCGCCGGAAAACTAAAGGGATTCACCGGCATCGACGCGCCCTACGAAGCGCCGGAGGACCCGGAGATCGTCGTGCGAACGGCGGAGCAGTCTCTCGGGGAAAGCGTCGCGCAGATTCTGAGTGAGGTGTTGAACCGGATTCGATTGTCAGCGTGAACGTTTCGCTCAGGGACGCAGGAGCGAGTAAGTGAGGGGATCAATGCCGGCATCCCTCGCTTCGGGATGGAGCGCAAGATAGCGTTTCGGATCGAAATCTGGCGATGGCTGGCATCCGTGTTTCCAACCCACCGTCAGATAATGGAGCAGAAAATCCGTGCACTCCGCCAGCCCGGGATCCTGGGCCAGATAAAATTCCGGGTCGAAGAATGGGCTGGGCGAAAGGCGTCGTTGCGCACCGATCGTCAAATAGTGCAGGAGCGGATTGGCGACGGCCTCACTGACATATCCGACCTCGTGCAGATACCACCGGGCGTCGAAAAGCGGGTGAGGATTTCGGCCTTCGCCGACCCCGTAGAGAAGATAATGAACCAACGGATTGTCGCCGTGCTCGGCCACGTCGGTGTTTTGCTTCAAATACCACTCGCCATTGAAAAGCGGGTGCGGGCTTAGTCCAAGCCGGCCGCCTTGTTTCAAATAGTGCTCGACGGGATTGAGGCCGGCCGTCTCCGGGTTGTTGCTTCGATACCAGACAGCATCAAACAACGGATGCGGATGGCGGTCTTCGGCCATGCCGTAGCGGAGATAGTGATGAAGCGGGTTGAGTCCGGCGCCGGACACGTCCTTATAAAGCGCGGAGTACCACCGGCTGTCGAACAACGGACTCGGATCGGATCCTTCCGTCTCCCAGGAATTCCAATAATGCTCGAGCGGATTGGTTCGATTCAGGTCCAGTTCCGGGTGTTTCTCCAGATACCAGGGGACGTTGAAGACCGCGTTTGGATGGCGCCCTTCGAATACACCGAAACTCCAATAGTGCTGCAACGGGTCAAGCTCGGCGTTGGCGACATCGGGGTAATTCGAGAGATACCAGGCGGCGTCGAACAGCCGGGACGCCGCGGCCGGAATTGGAACGTTGGTCCGGGTTGGGCGCGCCCAGTGAACAATGTTCCAAAGCGATTTATTCCCGGCGCCCAGATGGGGCAACGCCATGGAGCGGACCAGTTCCTGGGTTCGCCGCTGCAATTCGAAAAGGCGCGGGATTTCGGCTGCGGCGGTCGCCGGAGCTTGTTTCGCCGAGGCAAGGGACTGACAGATTTCGTCGAGGCCGGCCTGGAGGTCGCTCGCGACAGACGCGCTCTCACGAACCGTTTTAGGCGCGCCCGCGGGCGCGGCCCGAAGCAGTCCGACAGCTCCTGCCGTTCGCCATGCGGCAGAAGGGTGCGCGATGCGCCGAATGTTCCGGGAAATTAAATCCACGAGCGAGGGCGCGTCCCCATCGCCTTTCAGCAACCGTTGAGTCATCACCGAGAGTCCCTGCCCGATGACCTGCAATTGCTGCTCGACGAAGGTGCGGTATTTCTCGAAGCCAAATTTATTGGCCTGGTGAATCTCGACGGCCGCGGCCAGGCGCTGCCGCTCCACGTCACTCTTTTCAAAGGCAAGACGCATCTCCTGCACCTGTTGTTCCAGTATTCGGATCTGCTCGTTCCCGACCTGGCGCTCGTTTTGGAGTTCGCTGATTTCGAGCGCCGCGCCGCGCAGCTCTCCCGAAACCTCGTTCCACTGGGAGCGGGCGGCCTCCAATCCGACCTTGAGCGTGGCGATTTGTTCGTCCAACCCGGCCAGCGCGCTGGTCTTATTTTCGAGCTGAGCCCGGAGCTCCCGGTTTTTTGAGATCTGTTCTTTAACCGCGATCGTCGATCGGGCGCTGTCCAGCCGCGCCTGTTCCATGGCAGCGCGGAGAGCTTCAATTTGTTGCAGATTATCCCGGCCGTTTCTTCGTTCTTCCATGACCTCACGCCGGAGGCGCTCGGCCTCCGCGTTGGTCTCTTGCAAGGCGGTTTCGAGAGTATGAACGCGGCCGTTTGTGACCGTCCGCTCCTCGATCGCTTTCCTCAAAGATTGCTGCGCTGCCTCGAGCGAAGCTTGCAGGTCCGCCGTCCGTGCCCGCTCGTTAATCGCGGCCGTCTCCAGGCTGATGGCCCTGGTCTGGGCAGCCTCCAGTTGGGACCGCGTGTCTTCCAGGCCGGCGGTTGCCGCTTCGAGCCGGGAAGTGACATCTCGCACTTCCTGCTTCGCGCTCTCGACCTCTAATCCCAGGTTGTTTATCTCGACGTCGGCGACCTGGGTCCGTTGCTTTGCGCTTTCGCCCTCTGCTCGGAGCGCAGCGATTTCGATGTTGGTGGCCTCGGCCTGCTGTCTCGCCTTCTCGACCTCGGCTCGAAGCGAAGTGACCTGGGCGTTGCTCGCCTCGGCGTGATACGTGACCCGCGTGAGCTCAGCCCGGCTGCCGTCCAGTGCGAGTTGAAGATCGGAGACGGTTCGCTGCCACGAGCCTGCCGCCATGTCCAGGAGAGCCAGTCTTGCTTTTGCCGCCTCCAGCTGGGACGCCACGTCCGCTGCCGCCTGCAGTTCCTCAGCCTGACGACGAATCGTTTCCTTGCTGGATTCCAAAGCGCCGGCTAACTCACCAGCGCCGCTGGCTTGATCAGCGACGGCCGATCGGATCGCTTCCGTGGTTCCATCAACCCGGATGGACAATTCCAGCCGGAGTGGCGACGTTCCCAGCGACGCGGTGGCCGCAGGAAAGAGAAGTTGTGGGTCGCCCCCAAAGCTGAAAATCCGCAGGTACCGGTCATTTTCCAAGCGACACCCGGTTCCTGCGACTTGGAACGCGTCGAATTCCCCGGGGTTACTGGCGCGCCAGACGACTTCGCCGGAAACAGCTTGTTTCAAGACGAGCTCGGCAATGTCGACAACCGCGGGATAACTGACCGGATCCAGCCGCAAAACTTCGCTGTTTTTCACCCGCCCGGGGAGATCGATGGCAAGCGTCTTCCACGAACCGGAGCCGAAAAATCGAATTTGCGATTCGCTCGAGCGGTACCCGCCGGAAGTCGGATGAAAGATGTCCAATCGGACCAGTTGCTCGGGGCTGGAGGTGTCATCCGTGCTTGGGACGCGCGAATCAAGCGCGGCCAGTTCACCCTGGAGGAGCCCAATGCGTGGATAGAATAGTTCGCCGGCAAGAACGAACTGCGTCGTGAGCATTTTGATTTTATTGCTCACCTCGGCCTGGCCGGCGGAACTGCAGAGCGTGTTGAAGATCTCGAGAGCGAGCGCCGGCACCTCGACCTTGCTGGCCAGCGTCGATTTCTCGCCGGAGTCGTGATGCCGCAACTTGGGCTCGACGAATTTGCGGAGCGTTGCGCTGATTTCTGTTGGCGAGCGGAAGTCGAGTCCGAGGGTCTTCTGGGCGGTGCTGAGGGTCCCAATGGGATCGGTCACGAAATCGCCGTAGCAAACAAAGGAACGCTTTTCCGCGCGGGTGGCCGACTCCGCTTCGACCAGATGATTGAGCCACAGCAAATAGCTTTTGGCGTGATCCATCCCGTCTCGCTTTGCCAGTGACTGCGCGACTTCAAACGGGTGGCGAATGGGAAGAATGAAGTACGGGTCAATCTCGAGCCGCTTGAAAATTCGGAGCCACAGCGGCACCAGCCGGCACATGCGGGGATCTTTCAGGCCAAACAGCGGGGCATGATCGAAATCGCGTTTAATGATCCCGATGAGCAGCGATTCAATTTCGGTCGTGACGTCCCGATCAAGCCAGCCGGCGGGCAGCGATTTGTCGTCGTCCCACCGGCTGTGCAGGCCCCGGAGCAATTCATCGTGCAACGCCACGATCTCGGTGTGTTCCCAATAGCCTTTGCTGTTGTCTTCCGTGCCCGGCGTCAGTTGCTCGCCAAAATCCACGGCGAGGCAGCTTAGCGCACCGGCGACGGCAGACGTTCCGCTGCGGTGCATTCCAAGGACGACGACGGCTTTCTGTCGCGCGAGCCGGCGGCGTGACCGTGCAGACCGTGCCTTTTTCTCGACATCCGGACCTGCGTCCTGCTGCTGCGGCGGCACCTCAGCGCGATCGGTTTTCGCGTCCGCAGCAGAAGCGTTTTGCCGGTGGGCAAAGGCGATAGCTTCATTTTCGTCCCGGAAATAGCTACGTCGCCATTTTCCGCCCAATTTGGCTCGGACTACGAATTTGTATTTTTCGTGAGCGTACGGCTTTACTCGGAACATCGGCTTAGTCACGCCGGATCAATTAGCTGTTTATAGCTATCGCGCAATGACAAATTGATCGGAAGAGCCCGGAATAGCGCTTTTCGATCCGCCGATTCGCTATCTCACGCGGCCGGCGGGGGATCGCCGGACCGCGCCTTGGCTTCTCGCGCTAATCGCGCCTCGCGATAGCGTTTGTCGTCCTCCGGCTGCATGAGGCCGTAGGCGATTTTGGTTTTGTCCAGGCGGTCGAAAGATTTCGCCGCGCGACCGCGAATGAAACAGCGCGTCTCCCACGTTTCCAATAATTCGACCTCGAACCCGCAATCATCGAGCATGTCGGCCAGGCACGAAGGGTTGGGCGACCAGAAGTTCGTCTTGTCGAATCCCAGGGAAGCTTGTTTGTGGTAGCGCGCCAGGGAATCAGTGTTGGGCAGGTCGGTGGCGCAGTGCGTCTCGAGAAACATCGTGTCCGAACAAACGCTTTGGACGACGCTGAGCCCGCGGATCATGTCGGGCAGATGGTAAAGGACGCCGAGGAACAGCACGATATCGAAGGTCCCGAGCTGGTCCGGCGTGACATCGAAGAGGTTCATGTGGCGGTAATCGAAAGAACGGCCCGTCACGGCTTCCATCACGCCGAAGCCGTTCACGTTCTTAGGCCGGTAATCGACCGATACGACCTCTGCGCCGCGCCTGGCCAGCGCCAGGGAGAAAAAACCGTCGGAACAGCCAAGGTCGAGAGCGCGGCGGCCAGACAGATCTGCCGGGAGATTCATCTTCTCCAGGAGAAAGCCCGGGTCGTAGCTTCCCGGTGTGACCAGCCCCGGCAGGATTTCAAAGCGGTGATGCCACCGAACGGACTGGATCAACTGCTCTTCCCGACTTTCCGCCATGATTCAGGAGCCTAGCTATAGCTATATTGAGGGCAGCTTCGGGGGAGTCAGGCCGCACAGAAACGAATCAGCAATAAAAAAGGAGGGTTTCTCGTGCGAGATGAGTTCGAAGCCCTCGAGCGCCAGTAGTTCCGCGATGTAATCCCTGGAATACTTCGCTTCGGCCAGCGGAATGTCGGGCTCGCCTTGGCCGAAGGTTTCGACAGACAAGTCATAACAAAGAGCGGAGAAAAAAAGTCGGCCGGATGGCCGCAACGACTTGCGCATCAGGTGAAGCAATTGCCGCGAGCCTTCGGGATCAAGATGGGTAAACACGGAAAAGGCAGTGATGACATCGAAGACTCCGGGAACCGGAAGCGATTCAAAGTTACTCATCGGAGGCGCCGTGGAAACATTGTTATAGTAGGCGTGGCGAACGTTCCATTGAACAAACTTGAAGCGGTCATCGTGAGCCGCGACATTTTCCGTGAGCCAATCTACAATAGCCGCGTTGACTTCTATTCCAGTGTAAGAACCGATCGGGATCTCGAGGTTCACTATGGTTTGGGTAAGCCTGACGCCGCAGCCGACGTCGAGAATGTTTAGTCCCGCCAGATTCTGTCTACCAAGGCGTCTCGCTAACGTGTTTAGCAGTTCCTCGCCCCCGCGTTCGATACCGGCCTCGATGACCTCCCACGAATTGGTATGGAGATGGAACGGAGCCTCGATGCGCCCAAAAGACATCAACGTCAAAGCGGCGTAGTTTGTGGCAGCAGCGCACCCTCTTCGGCTGCTACCGTCGCGTAGAGCCTGGAAACGGCGTGCCGAAAAACCTCATTACTGCCGCGCAGGTCGCGGCGGCCGACCAAGGCTGCGACCGCTTCAAGAGTTGCGAAATCTTTTTCGCGATGGAGGACGTCGCCTCGGAGGTAATGGAGAATTCGAATCGCCAAGAGTTCCTCCGGATACTTCTCATCAAATCCAACATCATTTGGAAAATTGTAACGCAGAGGCAGGGCGCGCGTTGCTACCTTATGTTTGTACATCGCGAGGGTTAACGCGATTTGAAACCGGTAGAAGGTCTTCAACTTGGAATCGACAAAACGGTCGGCGGCCAAGATATCCGTCTGAATCTGATTCATAACCTGAGAGGGTGCGATAACCATCCCAAAGTTGAAATATGCAGGAGTGAGGCGTTCCCCCGGCTGTGTCGGCAGGCCCCATCCGGTGTGCTCGTATGTAAAGGAGGGAACTTCGATGCCATACGCTTCGCACAACCACGCCCACGTCTTGAATGCCTCGCCATTGGGGAATGGACCGCAATGGGCAATAACGCCCGCCACGGCCGGGAACCGGTCGAGATCTCCCAGCAGATCCGAAAAATCCCGCACAAAGATGATGTCTGCATCGGCGCACATGACATAATCCGCGGTAGCCTGCCGGCGGAAAATCTCACGACTCGTTTCCCAATAGCTATCTCGCCGGTACATTGCGAAGTCGGCCCATCGCCAGGTAATTGGGTAATTTTTCGACCATGGCAGCAGGTCGTACAAGTCGGTAGGTTCCTGATCACCCCCCACGCAAACGACCAGTTCGGACTCAGCCAGCGCGCCGCCCAGTCGCCGCAGGGAAGCTGCCATGAAATGAATACGTCGAAAGAAATCCGGCGTCGGGCTGATCGGCACGCGAATTTCAAGTCTGGTTCTCATTTCGCGCCGGGCGCCAGAGGCCTCAAGCAAGCCCAGTTACTTGTAGACATAAACGGCATATTCGTACAGACCGTAGTCAGCCCGGAAAACGTAATTACGGTTGAGGTGCATCTGTAGAATGTCGGCCATCCGGTCGAAGGGCACGTGAAATAAATCTTCCCTCTGCCAATCTACATGGGACGACATCACGTTAAAGGCAATGCCATGGCGACAGTGATCGAAGGCGAGACGTAGCATTCGCACCATATAGTCGGTCATCGCTTCCTCACTCATTTGGAGACGGCATTGGAAGAGACCACCCAGGATGACGTAGTCAGGCGCATCGCGCCAAATATGCTGCAGGTCAAATGGATCGCCCACCACGAAATCGGCTTCGGGATGTTTAGCCCTTGCCGCTTCAATCATTGCTGGCGACAAGTCCACGCCACGATAGCAAATGCCGGCACGCCCCGATGATTTGATTTCATCGAGTAGGCAGCCGGTTGCACAACCCAAGTCAAGAACGCTCAAAGGACTGTGAGTCGGGGAGCGGAGTTTCATGACATCTAGAAGGACGCTGTACCGAGCCTGAAAACCGTCAGGTTTCGGATAGCCAAGACCGCGGTGGCTGTCCCCATGAACGTCGAAGAGGTCTTCGACAAACTTGACGAGGGACAGATAGGGGCGGCCTTCAGGCGGGGAGATATTACCCGTTTTAACAGCGGGATCCGGACGTGAAGTCTTTTGATCGCTCACGGTTGTCTATAGGCTGGGAAATAGGAAGTTTCTGGACGATTTGCTGTCAGGAGAGCGTAGCGCTCAAGGTCAAGACAGGAGCCGCAAAAATAGGCTGTGGTCGTTTGGTTCGCAAAACCTCTTTTGAAATACGCCAAGCCATCCTCAGGATTGTCATGAATGCCCGCGGCTCCCCCTAAATCGATGACGCGACAATCAGCGAGGTGCTCATTCGCGGCCGCGAAGAGTCCGTACATGGCCTGCGTAGCGTACCCTTCAGGTGAGGACGCCCCCAGATGGTAGTAGGCGATGTCTCCTTGCCGGACCCATAAGGCCATTGCGATGATTCGCCCGCCGGAGCAAGCGGCCAGCGCGGTCAGTTCAGGCATTTTCGCCAAGGCAGCAAAGTAGGCAGGCGTGAAAGTTTGGATCCCAGTTACGCCATGTCGCGTCATCGTATGACCGTACAGGGTTTGCCACTCATCTAATGCATCGCCTAGAAGAATCGGAGTTACAGCAGAGCCTTCGAGGGCCTTTCGAATCCAGCGCCGGTGCGTTGCCCCAAATCGAATCGGACCAGCTTCTCGATCAATTAGATAGTGAGTCTTGAATGGGCTACAGACCGAAAAAACAGACGCGAACAGCTCCTGGGGCGGGCTAATTAGCGGGTCGGGCACAAGAGCGACACTTACGAGATCAGCGGCGTGCAACCGTTCGAGTCCTGCTTTCAAATCGGCATCCTGACTTATCGCGGCCAGCGGATAGCAACCAAATGCATCGTGCCAGGGGGAGCCAGGAATTGGTCGAACGAGCATTGCTGTTTGCCATTCCGGGACGTCAATCACGCGGAGTCCGAACGCGCTGGCATATGCGCGCGTAGCGTAGAACGGCCGACCATGGTCTGAGCCTGCGAACGGATTCTTCAAACGGAGATCGAGTTAATCACTTGGGATACTCGGGCGATCTCGTGGTCGGGCAAGTCCACCCAACAGGGTAGGCCGATAACAGTGTGAGCAAGCCTTTCGGTGATCGGGACCGCGTTGTGGGGATAACTTCGAAAGGCGGCATGACGGTGGAGCCCGCCACCCCACCACTGGCGCGTCTCGATTCCTTCTTTTGCTAACTCTCTCGCCATTAGGTGTGCGCCGCTGCTCAGAGCTGCTACTAATACGGTCGAAGATATCCAACGATCGCCAAAGCCCGGTTGCATAACAATGTCACCCAGGGCTGTGAGCGATTTTCGATAGAGGCTGCCAACTTGGGCAAAATCGGCCCGTGCTTGCGGCCAGCCGTCCAGAGCAGCGAGACCAACAGCGGCAGCGTACTCGCTGATTTTTCCGTTCAACGCCCAAACTTTCGCTTCGCGCGAATTCCAGAATCCGAAGTTCGCTCGCTTCTGCACCTCTTCAATAAACGTGGCATCGGTCGACGTCACGAATCCACCTTCACCAATGCCGAGGACCTTCGTCGCGTGAAGGCTGACAATGCTGGGAACAGAGCTTTCTTGCACGGTATCGAAAGCCGCAGCCGCGTCGATCACGACGATAATCCCGGTTTCGTCACGGAAAGATTCCCATGGTTCGGTTTTCATCGGAGCGCCGAATGGGCTCACGGGCATAACGGCCGATAATTCGCCCGGAGCACTTCGGACCAGCGCCCGGGCGGCGGCGGGCTCGAGCGCCCATGTGACCGGATCGACATCAACCATCCACGGTACGAGCCCAGCCACCACAATCGCATGAGCGCTGCCCGCGAATGTCCATGCCGGCACCATGCAAAGGGTGCCGGGCCGAGCACCTTGAGCTTGCAGCGCGAGTGCCAAACCAATCGTAGCATTGGCAATAGTTGCCACCTTCGCTTCGGAGCCAGTATGCGCAGCCAGCCGTCCTTCGAATTCCTGGACGATGGGACCGCCGTTCGAATACCAGCGGGTTTCGTCGATTCGACGCAGGTAAGGGGCGATCGCGTCGAATGACGGTAGCAGAGGTTTTGCGACGGGAATTTTTGCCTCCGAGGCAAGGTCGGCCTGCCAAAATGCACTCATTATCTAAATGGCGGTGGGCTTTGGCACAGGCCTAGGGTTTCGATTACGAGCGCAGCTGCAACCGCGCGATTGCGTGGTGGGAACACTGCACGAACGCTGGCTGTTGCCAAACCAAAGTATTTGGCAGAACGAGGTGCGCAAATCCGAGCCGCGATCCGCTACACCTTAGTTGACGGTCGAAGCGCTGACTATCGGCGGCGCGAGCAAAGCATTCGCAGGAATTTGCGCCGGCACTAACCGACGCGGCAACCAAACCTGAAGAGCGAGTGCCGAGTAACGGCGCGTCGACGTCAGGCGCTTGTGGCCACGGCGAACGCCACACAGCGCCGCCGTGGCCACAAATTAAGCCCGTCGTCTACTGCTTGGCCGTCGTCGGAGAGAACGAGCCCGGCGTGGTGTTGCCGATGAGCGAGTTTCCCTGGAACGATGCAATCGTGCCGCCGTTTTGCAGGATCCCGATCGGGTTGTTCAGGATATTGGTGTCCGAAACGTTAATGGCGGAACTGGCACTCGAACGTACTCCGACCACGTCGCATTGAGCGACGAGGACGTCGTCCAGGTTGATGATGGAATTAGCCGCGCTGGTGTGGATGCCGGCACCGCCCGCTTTGAACACTTGGGAGTTACTGACCGAAAGGCGGACATTGGAGATCGCTTCAATGCCGTCCTGCGTGCAGTTGGTGATCCGGGAGTGGTCGATGAAACCAAACACGGTGCCGGCCGTGGTGGTGATGTGCACCCCGTCTTCACCGACGTTTTCAATGACCGTGTCGATCATCTTGAGGTTGCCGTCGGCCGTCTTGCTGACGTCGACGCCGCGGCTGGTCATGCCGTAAATCCAGCAGTGGTCGAGCATGAGAGTTTTGCCCGACAACAGGCGAGCGCCGCTGGTTCCAGTTCCGGCTCCGTTCATGGAGACGTCGCGGATGATAACGACGGACGAGTTGGGCACGGCCGCGTTGACATCGTTCACTGTGATGGCTGAGGGAGACCCCGCCGACAGGATCCCGGCGAGAGTGCCGGTGCCGTTAATCGTAATCGACTTGGTGATGGTCACAGTCCCGAAACCGCCCGGGTCGAGAACAGAGATTTCACCTTTGTCGGCCGTCTTGGAGATGGCGCCGGCAAAAGTCTTGCATGGAGCCGTGCGGCTGCACGGATTGACGTCATCGCCTACGCCTGAGACCCAGGTGCGGGTAGCTTGGGCGTGGGCGAAGGATGCGAAACCGCAGACGAGGAACGCGGTTGCGAGGAAGCGAGTCGTGGATTTGATCATAGTTTTG
>DASZDT010000028.1:0-14744 GCA_035941675.1 Chthoniobacterales bacterium | reverse complement strand
CAGTTCCGGTCACGTCGGTCGTGCGGAAATAAAATTGCGGACGGTAGTTCGTGAAGAACGGCGTGTGACGACCACCTTCCTCCTTGCTCAGCACGTAAACCTCCGCCTTGAATTTCTTGTGCGGCGTGATCGAGCCGGGCTTCGAGATGACCTGGCCGCGCTCGACGTCTTCCTTCTTCACGCCGCGCAAAAGCACGCCGACGTTGTCGCCCGCGCGCGCTTCGTCGAGGAGCTTGCGGAACATTTCGATGTCGGTCGCGGTTGTCTTCATCGTGTCCTTAAGACCGACGATCTCGACTTCCTCCATCTTCTTGAGAATGCCGCGCTCGGCCCGGCCGGTCGCAACGGTGCCGCGGCCTTCAATGTTGAACACGTCTTCCACCGGCATCAGGAACGGCTGGTCGATCGGGCGTTCCGGGACGGGGATGTAATCGTCCACCGCCGCGATCAGATCGAGAATGCATTTGGCATCCGGATGCGAGGGATCGCCGGCTGCGAGCGCTTTCGCGGCGCTGCCTTTGACGATCGGGATCTTGTCTCCCGGAAATTCGTATTGGGTGAGCAGATCGCGCACTTCCATTTCGACGAGGTCGAGAAGCTCGGGATCGTCCACCATGTCGGTCTTGTTCAGGAACACGACGATGGCCGGGACGCCGACCTGGCGCGCGAGCAGAATGTGCTCACGGGTCTGCGGCATGGGGCCATCCGCGGCCGAGACCACGAGGATCGCGCCGTCCATCTGGGCGGCACCGGTGATCATGTTCTTGACGTAGTCAGCATGGCCGGGGCAATCGACGTGCGCGTAATGGCGCTTGTCGCTCTGGTATTCCACGTGGGCGGTGTTGATCGTGATGCCGCGCTCTTTTTCTTCCGGCGCGTTGTCGATCGAATCGTAGGCGCGGGCCTCAGCCTGGCCTTTTTTCGACAGCACCGTGGTGATCGCGGCGGTGAGAGTCGTCTTGCCGTGGTCTACGTGCCCGATTGTGCCGACATTGATGTGCGGCTTGTCGCGTTTAAATGCTTCCTTAGCCATCTGATTTTCCTCTTTTAAAAACTAACTGCGTCTTTTTTGGGTTTCACTGCTCCGGCCGCGAGCCCGTCTGCTGGAGCCCATGACCGGGATTGAACCGGTGACCTCATCCTTACCAAGGATGTGCTCTACCAACTGAGCTACATGGGCCGCTCCCCTTCCTGCTCGCTCGTCGCGCCGAGGCGGGACGAACCGGTTGCTCCGCCGGGTAAGAAGTAAAAGTCCCAAAGCCGTCAAACTTCCGTTTCGAACGACCATGGGACCTCCGTTTCGTTCCCCGAAAAAGCGTCGGCAAGCTAGCAGCGGGCTTGGGGGTGTCAAAGAAATTATTGGAATCGGCGCGTCCACCCGGCGAACTCGGAACGCCGCACAGGGTGGACGCCCACGACCGAGCGCAGGTCCGCGCCCGGGCCTAATAGCCGCGGCTTTTCCGGCGCGTAATCAGAACGATGATGATGATCAACACGACCAGGGCCCCGGCCCCGATCCCGATTTTCATCCGCATGTCCATCGGCTCGGCAGGAAGCTCCGGCGTCGCGGTCGGCGCGGCCGCAGGCGCCTGCGCCACCGTCCTCGGCGTCGCCAGCTTCGCGCGCACGACGGCGAGTTTTTGGGTCGTATCGAAATCGTCGCCCTTGAGCTTCAACGCCGCCTCGAGGTCGGCCAGCGCCGGCGCGTATTGGCCCTTGGCGTAATAAGCGTCCGCGCGCCGATTGAAAGTCAGATGATTGTCCGGCTTTTTCTCGATGCTGGCGGTGTAGTCTTTGATCGCGTCGTCGTACTTCCGCAGATTGTAGTTGGCGAAACCGCGCCGGTCGTAGCAAACCGGATTTGTGGGGGCGAGTTCGACGGCCTTGTTGTAATCGGCCAGCGCTTCCTCGTATTTGTTTTGCGACATCTGGGTCTGGCCGCGCTCGATGTAGCCGACCTCGCTCTTGGGCGCGAGCGAGATGCTCTTGTCGAAATCCGCGGTCGCTTCCGCGAACTTGGCCATGGCCCGATAAACGCGGCCGCGATCATTATAGAGGCGCGCATCGCCCGGGTTCGACTCGATCGCTTTCGTGAACTCGACGATCGCTTCGTCGTATTTCGCCGCTTGCGCCAGTTCGTTCCCCTTGTTCCCGTGCGCGGCGGCCCCGGCCGGGTCCGCGCCGAAAGTCCAACTGGCGGTCGCCAGAATCAGGAGGCTGCCGGCGAGTAACGTGATTCGGTTCTTCGGGCTGTTCATATTGATCCTTCGGATGAGGTGAGCTGCGGGGTCGCCTTTTTAGAGCAGCCGACTCCCGCCGTGAAGCTTAATCGCGACCCGGTCAATGAGGCGACGCGGCCGGCGGCGCCATCGAGGGCGCCTTGGCCGGCGATGTCGGCGGCGCGGTCGCCGGCGCCGGCGAGCCATTCGCCCGGGTTTCCAGCGCCTTCAGCCGGCTCTGGGCGTCGACGTCGTCCGGCTTGATCTTGAGGATCGCCTTGAAATCTTCCACGGCCTTCGGGGTCTCGCCAGCGAGGATGTATGCCTGGGCCCGGTGGCGATAGCCGTCCGGATCCTTCGGATCGGCGGCAATGGCCTTGGTGTAATCCGCGATCGCTTCCTTGTATTGCTTCAAGCTGCGGTAGGCGAAGGCGCGATGTTCCAAAGCGCCCCCGTCCGTGGGCAGCTTTTGAATCACGACGTTGTAATCCTCGATCGCCTTCTGCCACTCGCTTTTTGAAAGGTAAACGAAGCCGCGGAACCGCCGCGCGTTGATGTCGTCCGGCGCGATCTGGAGCGCCTTGTCAAAATCGGCCAGCGCGTTGTCCTGCTGCTTTTGCTGGAGCAGGACTTCGCCGCGGCCCACGTACGCCGGCACCATTTTTGGATCTATCTCGATCGCTTTCGCGTAATCGTTGAACGCTTCCGTCAGCTTGTTCAGTCCGCGATACGACGTCGCGCGATTGAAATAATTTTTCGCGTCCTTCGGCTCGGCCTCGATTGCCTTGGTGAATTCTTCGACCGCCTTGTCGTATTCTTTCTTCTTGGCAAACTCGACGCCGCGGGCCGAGTGGCCGCCGGGATCGTTCGGATTCGCCCGGGTGTTGCCCTGGGGCTGCGGGGCCGGGGCTTTCTTTCTCGCTGCCTGCAAATTGTGGCCTGGATACGCGAGGAGCGCGATCGCGAGGCCGACCACGGTGCCGATTCGGTAGGTATTCATGTGTCTCCCATCTATTAGAGGGATGCGTTTGACGATTGCAAGCCGGGGCTGCTGCGTTTCGAATACGGTTCCCCCTCACCGCCGACTTATTGCAATGACAAATCAGGGCAAAGCGAACTTTTCCACCGGCTATCTCGCCGTCTTCGCCACGGTCATGATCTGGTCCACGCCGTCGCTCTTTCAATTTTACCTGATCCGCTATTACGAACCGTGGTCGCAGAATTTTTATCGCTACCTCGCCGCGTTTCTGGCCGTGCTGCCGTTTGTCTTCGTGCGGTTTCGGGTCGCGGGCGGCCGGCTCGACGGCCGGGCTTTTCTCGCGTGCCTCATTCCCTCCTTGCCGAACGTGGTTCATCAGATCAGCCAGACCGTCGCCCTCTATCACATGGGCCCCGGCGTCTACGCGATCTTCGGACGCTCCTCGGTAATTTTCACCGCGCTCCTTGCACTCCTGTTTTTCCCCGAGGAACGCCAAATCATTCGCCAGTGGCAATTCCAGGTCGGCACCGCTCTCGGCCTTCTCGGCGCGGTCGGCGTCGTCTGTTTTCAGGAAGGATGGAAGGCGGGCAAAGTGCCTGTCGCCGGCTTCGTGATCGCGACGACGGCAAGCCTCTGCTGGGCGTCGTACAGCGTGCTGGTGAAACGCCCCTCGGCATTGCTCGGTCCGATCCGCAGCTTCGGCGTGGTCAGCTTCATCACGACATTGCTTCTTCTCCCGCTCACGGTGGCGTTCGGGAAAATCGAGACGCCGCTCCGGGTCGGCGCCGGGGTGAACATTATTTTGATCATCTCGGCGGTGACCTGCATCAGCCTCGCGCACGTTTTATATTACGTGGCGATTCGCCGGGTCGGTGTCGCTCTTTCGCAGACCCTCCAGTTGATTTGCCCGGCCGGCGCCCTGGGACTGTCCGCGTATTTTTTCGGGGAACGCCTTACCCAGGCGCAGCTCTGGAGCGCGGCGTTGCTCCTCTTCGGCGCGTTCCTCGCTATGCGCGTGAAACCGGGAGCGGACCCGACGGCGCTGGAAGAGGTTTAGGCAGGCAAAAGGTTCGCCGGGCCAGATCGGATTCCAGTTGTTCCGCCGCATACCATTTTTCCAGGCAACGTTTGTCGAAAAGATCGGCGTTCTTCGCCTGGAACCCGCTCCAGTTTTCGCCCGGACTTTGCGCGCGGCGCTCATTGATCAGGGCCAGAAATGCGACCGTGATCGTCTCGTGATAGAGCCGCGGTTTTCCTGCTTTCGCCGCCAGCAACTTCAATCCACGGGAGAAACGCGAGACCGCATCCCCGAAAGGATAACGGCTGAGCATTTCGTAACCGACCCGGACGTGTTCCGCGTGCGGAAAGCGCGCGGGATCCACTGCGCCCGCTTCGAAAGCCCGCAGGTCACACGACCGCGCCGCGTTTCTCATTTGCGCTCCTCGACGAGCTGGTGGCTATCCTTCGCCGTCAACGTGAGCCCATGGACGGCCTTGAATCGTTTCACGTGCGCGAGGGTCTCGGGCGAGAACGGCGCCTTGCCCTCGAGGGCATGAAGGGTGATCCCCTCGAGTAAATCGCCCAGGGAAAGGTCGAGATAATCCGCCAGGCCGCGCAAAACTTTCACGAGGCTCTTCTCCATCCGCGCGCCGACCTGGACGCGCTCGACGCGTTTGCGCGAATCCTTGTTTTGTTTCCTCATGTTACACTGTTACCAAAGTAACGATGTAACGCAACTCCGCCCAGGGTTTAGCCTTCGCGCGGCTTGAGTGTCTGCGCTTTCCTCGCCATCTCGATGAAACCGGCGCGGTATCCCGCCCGGTCCGCGCCTTTCCCTTCCTGGGCCCACTCGAGCACCGCGCCCAGGGTTCCCTTCCCTTTGTATTGCGAATCGCGCAGCAGCATCCCGAACTCAGCCACCGCCGCCGCAAACTTCAGGTCCGGCGCGGCGTTCTCGAACTTCGAGCCGTCATCCGTAAACGACCGCTCCGTCAGCTCGCTCACGTCGCCGTCCGGTTTCTTGTGGCGCAACTTCACCGTCACCATTTCGGGCGATCCATTGGTCGTGTCCGTTTTGTTCGGCCCGTACTTCAACGAATCGACCGGTGGAACACTGGCTGCCGGGTCGTTCGCGCCCGGGCCGGCCGGGACCACTTCGTAGAGAGCCGTCACCGTGTGGCCCGCGCCGATTTCGCCAGCGTCCACCTTGTCGTTGTTGAAATCTTCTTTCCGCAAAAGTCGCTTCTCGTAACCGATCAACCGGTAGGACGCCACCCGGGCGGGGTTGAATTCCACCTGCACCTTCACGTCCTTCGCGATCGTTATCAGGGTGCCGTTGATTTGCTGGACGAGGACCTTGCGCGCCTCGTCGACCGAATCGAGGTAGGCGTAATTCCCGTTCCCCTTGTCCGCCAGCTTCTGCATCGTCGAGTCCTTCAAGTTGTCGGCGCCCACGCCGAGCACGCTGAGGAACACGCCCGTCTTCGCCTTTTGTTCGATCAACCGGATGAGGTCGCCCTGGTTCGTCACGCCAATGTTGAAATCGCCGTCGGTCGCGAGGATCACGCGGTTCACGCCGCCCTTTATGAAATTGTCGGCCGCCACTTTGTAAGCCAGCTCGATTCCTTCCGCGCCGTTGGTCGACCCGCCCGCCTGCAATTCTTCGAGCGCCCGCAGAATTGTTTCCTTCTCATTGCCGGGCGTCGATTTCAGGGCCAACCCGGAGCCGCCGGCGTAGATCACGATCGCCACCCGGTCGCGCTCGCTCAGTTTATCCACGAGCAGGCGCATCGCTTGTTTGACCAGCGGAAGTCTTTCGGACGGCATCATCGACCCGGAGACGTCGAGGAGAAAAACGAGGTTGCTCGCCGGCCGTTTTTCATTCGCCACTTCGCGCGCTTTCAAACCGATGCGCAGCAGCCGGTGACTCGGCTCCCACGGGCAGGAAGTCGAATCCAGACCGATCGAGAACGGCTTGTCCCCTTCCGGTTCGCGGTAATCGTAACTGAAATAATTGATCATTTCCTCGACTCGCACCGCGTCCTTCGGCGGGAGCGAACCGGAGTTGATGAACCGCCGGACGTTCGCATACGACGCCGTGTCGACATCGATCGAAAACGTCGAGAGCGGATTGGTCGCAGCCGGCAGGAACGGATTTTCCTCTACCTTGTCGTAAGTGGCAGTGTTGAAATCCTGGCGATAACGCGGCGGCGGTTCGTTCTCCGCCGTCTCGCCCGCTCCGGCCGCAGACGAACGCTTCATCGGCATCGGCGCTGGCGGCGGAGCGGAGGGATTGAGAGCGAAGTTTCGGTTCTTGCGGATGGCTCCGAGGTCGCGGCCACGGCTCGCCTGCTCTTCGACGAATTTATCGAGGGAGGGCGGCGCAACCGTCGTTTCGGGCGCGATCGGCTGCTGCGCGAAATCCATCTCGACGGTCGGCTCCGGAATGGCTTCCACGGGCGCGGCGGGGGCGTTTTGCTTTGTGGCCGGCGAATTCGGAGGCGCCGGATGCGCCGCGGTCCTGAGCGTTTCCCGGCGGATCGTCGTGACCGCGACCGCGCCGATCACGGCAAAGATCGCAAGCGCCGCCGCGAGCGAACCCCATTGATAGCGCGACGAGGCCCGGCGTTCTTCCTCCATCCGCGCAATGAACGGAGAACGGGGCGCGGCCTGTTGCCGATCCCCTTCGTATTCGGCCCGCAGCAGCCGCGCGAATTGCTGCGTCTCCGCGACGTAGGTTTGCGCTTCCGGCGACCCGGCCACCGCCTCCGCCATTTTCGCGTGGTCGTCGGGGGACAGCTCGCCGAGAGCGAATGCCGTCAGGTTTGGATCATCGAGGTTTACTTTCATGACGCAGTCCGAGGTGTGAACGGCAGAAAATCCCGGGACGCTTGCCCGTAACGTTGCCGCAGGGTTTTGAGCGCGTTGTGAATCGTCACGCCCACGTTGCTGACCGACAGCTGGGTGATCTCGCTGATCTCCTGGTAGCTGAGGTCGTTTTGAAATTTGAGCTGGAGCAATTCCTGTTGCCGCGGCGGAAGCGTGCCCAGAATTTTCAGGAGGAACCCGCTCGTTTCCTTTTGTTCGAGGTTTTCGAACGGCGCCGGTTGCTCGCTCGGGCGGGTCTCGAGCAACTCGTGGTCGAGATAGGTCATTCGTTTCTCCTTTCGGCAAATATTGAGCGCCCCGTTCCGGCAGACGGTGAAGAGCCATTTGGCCGGGGCCTCGTCGATCTGGCCGCGTTGTTCCTTTTGCAATTTCACAAATGTTTCCTGGACCACGTCGCGGGCCCGGTCGTTGTCACCGAGGATCCGCGCCGCGTATTGCAGAAGTGGCCGCTCAAAGCGCCGGACGATCACGTCCATTTCCTGGCCATTCATTTGCCCCGCCTCGAGTGCGCCGCTTTGCATTTCCTCCGCTAGTCTAACGCGCGAGAGCGCAAGAAATTAAGAGCGGACTTTGGAATTCCTGCTCGTGCTCGCGATCAGGATCAAGAGCAGCCGTACAAAAAAAAACGCCGGGAACACTCACGGTGTTCCCGGCGTTTAAATTATGCGGCGTTCTTTTTAGAACGCGAAGTTGATGCCGGAGCGGGCCATTCCGAAGTTGTTATCCGAGCCCGAAACCACGTTCCAGCTGACGTCGTTGGTCCAGCCGACGTGCGGGGTGAAGCGAACTTCAAACCCACCGCCGACCTGGCCGACACCCTTCGTCTTGCTGTCATCAAACTCTCTCCGGACGATGCCGAAGGGCTGCGTCGAATCGAGGAAGAAGTCGTGTTCGCGACCGCCACCGAAGACCGCACCGCCGCCCAGCCAGAAATACGGGGCAAAGCGCGAGCAGCTGATCGGGAAGCGCAGCGTGAAGGTTCCGAGAACGCCGCCAACGGCGTGGGAATCCTCATCACCGCGGACGCGAGTGAACCCGTTTTCGAAGATCTCGTGGGTGTTCGCGCGAGCGACCCAACCCTGCACACCGAAACCGAAGTAACGATGCACGAAGTATTTCGCGTCGATCGCACCACCCCAGGCGTGGTCCACTGACAGATAGCGGTCATCGCGCCAGTCGTTGCCTGTCCATACGTAAGCACCGCTCAGGGTGAGGTTAAATTCGTTATCTGCGTACCATTGCGGGCATGGCGGCGGGGTGACGCTCTTCGATTCCTTCGAGTAGGTCTCGCCAGCGTAAGCAGCCGTGGCCATCGCGACCACCGCGCACAAGCTAAGTGTTAGTTTCTTCATTGTTCGTTTCTCCTGTTTTTGGTTAAGTCTCTGCGGCTCTCACCGCATCTGTCTAAAACGCACCTGGGGGTCTCCCTGGATGTCCGCGATTTTGCCATAGGCAATTTTATTTGCAAGCACTGAATGGAGCTTTTTTCCGTCGTGTCAAGGTTTTAGTTCCGCCCCGTTCTGGGCGTCGGTCACGACGAACTTCTCATGGTGAAAGCTCGGGTCGCCCCGGAACAACAACCGCCCCGCATAGCGCCGCTCCAGCTCGATCAAAATCTCCTCATCCTCCTCCTTCAATCTCTTTAACACGTCCGGATTCAAAATGACTCGGATTTCATGGACGGTTTCCTGATATTTTCGCATGACCGTGTTCAGCGTCCGGTGGAGCTCCACGCTCGTCGTCATCGACGTTTTCACGACCCCGCGGCCCTGGCAGTACGGGCAATTCTCGTAGATCGAATCGCTCAGGCTTTCCTGCGCGCGCTGCCGCGTCATTTCCATCAGGCCTAAAGCCGACAGCGGCAGGACGTGGGTCTTGGCCTTGTCGCGCCTCAGCCGTTCCTTCATCAGGCTGTAAACCGCCTGCTGGTCCTTCCGGCTCTTCATGTCGATGAAATCGCCAATGATCAGGCCGCCGATGTTCCGCAGCCGGAGCTGCCGCGCGATTTCATCCGCCGCTTCGAGGTTGGTTTGCAGGATGGTTTTCTCGACGTCGCGCCCGCCCTTGTTCCGGCCGGTATTCACGTCAATGGCGACCAGCGCCTCGGTCTCGTCGATCACGATGTAACCGCCGCACCTGAGCCACACCTGGCGATGAAACGCGTCGTCGATTTGTTTCTGGATCCCAAACGTTTCGAAGATCGGCGTCGCTCCGTCGTAAAGCTTGATCCGGCTCCGGGCCCGGCGGGAAATCTGGCCCACCATCGCGTTCATCCGATCGATCGCGTTCTGGTCGTCGCAGATCACCTCGTCGATCTCGTCCGTCAGGAAATCGCGCACCGTCCGCTCCACCAGGTCCGGCTCTTCAAAGACACGGCAGGGCGCCGGCTCGTTCTTGATCAGCTCCTCGACCCGCGCCCATTGCTCGACGAGCACACTAAGGTCGCGCACAAAATAACGCGCGCGCTGGCCTTCGCCCACGGTGCGAATAATAACGCCGACGCCTTCCGGAATTTCCAGGCTCCGCAAAATCTTCCGGAGCCGGTCGCGCTCCTTCGGGTCCTCAATTTTGCGCGAGATGCCGCTCCGATCGCTGTAGGGCATGAACACCAGGTAGCGCCCGGCGAAGCTGAGGTTCGTCGTGACCCGCGGGCCCTTGGTGCCGATCGGGCCCTTGGTCACCTGCACGATCACGTCGGATCCGACCGGGTAGATGCTCGGGATGTCTTTCGCCGTGATCCGCTTCTTCGGCTGCCGGCCGCCGCGTGGCCGATCGATTTCTTCAATCCCGCTATCGAGCGCCGCCGGGATGGCGTCCCAGAAATGGAGGAACGCGTTTTTCTCGAAGCCGATGTCAACGAACATCGCCTTCAACCCCATCTCGATGTTCTTGACTTTGCCCTTGTAAACGCTGCCGACGATGTTCCGGGAGGTATTGCGCTCGACGCTATATTCTTCGAGCCGTCCGTTCTCGAGCAGCGCGACTCGCCGCTCGAGTTTCTCGACACTGATTACCAGTTTGTTGCCGGTCTTGGGCGCGCCCAGACCTAAAATCCGTCGTACTTTGTCCATCATAAGCGGGGAGATTGGATGCGATCAGGAACGAAGCGAGATGGGGGAGCGCTAAGGTTCGATCAAGAGTTTTCATCATCTGCGCACCGGTTTTTGTGGTTGTTTCGTCGGTGGCGGGGGGGCTGGCGCCGGCTTGGGGCGGGCGCCAAAAAGTCTTTCAAAAAAGCTGAGCTTGCGGGGCGGCGGCGTGGCGACCACGACGGGCCGCATGACCTTCTTCTGCACCTTGCCGGCGGCGTCGGCCTCCGGTTCGACCGAAGGATCGGCGGTGGTGTTCGCCATTTCGGTGTTGCCGTTGCCGTCGAGATTTTCTTCATCACTACCCGCATCGAGCTTCGGGGCGGAATCACTGAACGTGACCGTGGCGATCGATTGGAACGGATTCGGTTTGTGCGCCGGCGCGACCCACGCGACCTGCTGTTGGAAATTGCCCTGGTCCATCGCGAGGGCGCGCTCGAGAATTCGGGTGGCGATCGGGGCCGCGACCTGGCCGCCGTGCCCGCCGTGCTCACCGCCCTGCACCATTACGACAATGGTGTACTTCGGCGCGTCGAACGGCGCGAAGCAGGCGAACCAGGCAGTCGTATCGTTCTTCCCTTCCGTCGTCGCCTGCGCGGTCCCGGTCTTGCCCGCGACCTGCACGCCATTCAAGCGCGCGATGCGAGCAGTGCCCCCATCTTCGTTCACGACTTTCCACAGGCCTCGGCGCGCGAGCTGGATTTGCTGCGCCGGAAAATCAAACCGCAGATCATGACGGATTTTCGGCTCCGGCTTCACGACCGGCTGGCCTTTTTCATTCAGCAACGGTGTGCCATCGAAATTCGTCACGCTTTGGACGAGCCGGGGATAATAGGAAACGCCACCGTTGGCGACCGTCGAATAGACCATCGCGAGCTGAAGCGGCGTAACGAGGTCGTAGCCCTGGCCGATCGAAACGTTGGCGGTGTAAGCCTGCGACCAGCGTTCGCGCGGATAATGGATTCGCATCCACTCCGGCCCAGGCAGAATCCCCGGTGATTCGCTCGTGATTTCGATGCCGGACGTTTTGCCCAGACCGAGCTCGTCGCCGGTTTCATCGATCGCATCGATCCCGGCCGCGTTCCCGAATTGGTAGAAGAACGAATTGCAGGAAACCTTGATCGCGTCCGCGATGCCGATCGTGCCGTGGCTGCCGCCCTTCTCCCCGATCCAGCAATGGAAAAAATGGTCGCCGTAGCTGACGCCACCGCCGCAGTTAAACGTTTTGTTGGCGAGACCCTTTCGCAAGCCCGCGAGCGTCGTCACGAGCTTGAAAGTCGAGCCGGGCGGGAACCCGCTGACGGCACGATTCACCATCGGGTTGGCCTCATCTTTTCGCAGCGCTTCCCAATCTTTCGCCTTGATGCTGGGGATAAACGCATTCGGATCGAATGATGGGACCGAGGCCATCGCGAGGATATTGCCGTTGTTCGGATCGATCACCACCGCCGCTCCGCGCCCCACCGCCCGGAGCGCTTCCTCCGTAATCATCTGGATGCGCGCGTCGATGGTGAGGTTCACGTTCGCACCGGCGGTCGGCGGCACTTCGCGGAGCACCCCGTCGATCTGGCCCTTCGCGTTCCGGCGCATGTAACGGATGCCCGGTTTGCCTTTCAAATACTCATCCATCGCCTTTTCGACGTTGGATTTTCCTTCCACGTCCGATTGATAAAACGTGAACTTCTTCGCTTCTTCCTTGTTGGTGTCGTCCGGCGGACCGACGTAGCCGAGCAAGTGCGAGGCGAGCGCGCCATACACGTAGGAGCGGACCGGCTTGATCGTGATATCCACGCCAGGCAACCCCACGTCGTGCTCGGAGAATTTCGCCATCGTCTCGAAATCGATGTCCTTCAGGTACGAGTACGGGACTTCGGTGTTCGTGCGGAAATGGCGCTGGAGCTGGACGGAATTGTAGTCGCGCGCCAGGTCGAGATCGTCGAGGCGCGGGACCACGCCGCTGTTCACGATTTTCACGATGTCGGGTTCTTTCAGGTCTTTCGGCATCCCGTTGATCGTGCTGCGATATTCCGTTAGCGGCGGCGGGCCGACCCGTTCGCGATAGCCCTTCACCATTTCGGGCAAATAAAAGTCGACCTCGTAGCTGGCGCGATTTTGGACCAGCGTGGTTCCGTTGCGGTCGCGGATTTCGCCGCGGACTGACGGAATCCTGACGGTCGCCTCTGAGCTGCCGCGGATCTTGTTCGTCCATTCCTGGCCGTGCGCAACCTGCACGTACCAGAGTCTTCCGAGCAGGGCGCCGAGCCCGGCCAGGAAGAGAAGGGCGAGAAGTTGCAGCCGCCACCGCGCGCTAAAACGTCTTTGGTTCATTCGTGAGCCTCGTAAGCATCAAACGCGTCCCGGTCGGGACGATAGGGATTCCTCGTTAGGCCGGCCAGGTAATGCAGAATCCAGAAAGCCAGCGGCGCCATCATCATGGCGATGAGGCCCGGGCCGGCGATTTGCCACCAGGCTTCCTTGGTAAAGAAAAGCGAGCCGCGCCGGAACGAGATCATCAGGTATTGAGCAAGCACGATCGCGGAGGTGCAGACACCACTCATTATGCAATGCACTTCCCAGCGTCCCCTAATAAACAACGGCCGTAGCCCGTGCATAATGGCCGCCAGAACAGCGTAGAGCAGTATTGACCATCCCACGGAGATTTCAACCCGGTTGCCCAGGACCTGGGCCGTGACCGCATCGAGCATGAAGCCTGCAAAAAAGGCGAGCCCCATCACCGCCGGAAACGGCAGCGAGATTGCGCCGTAAAAAACGATGATCGGCACGAGGTAGATGCGCGCGTTGTACATCCAGTCGAGCGGCCCGATGAAGAACTCCGCGATCTGGGCGACGAAGGTGAGGATGATGAGAACGACGAAGAAGATCATCGCGGTGGGAGAAATGACGAATGGGGACGGCGTTGCCGAAATGACGAATGGGGACGGCGTTGCCGAAATGACGAATGAGGACGGCGCTGCCGAAATGACGAATGAGGACGGCGTTGCCGAAATGACGAATGAGGACGGCGCTGCCGAAATGACGAATGAGGACGGCGTTGCCGAAATGACGAATGACGAATGACGAATGACGAATGAAACCCGAATGCCGAATGATCAAACGGCGCACTAGACATTTCGATTCGGACTTCGGACTTCGTCATTCCTTCGTCATTCGTCATTCGTGCTTCGTCATTCCGGCGCTTCGTCATTCCGGCGCTTCGTCATTCCTGCGCTTCGTCATTCCTGCGCTTCCTCATTTTCTTCCTGTGACGACAAACACATCTTCCAGGTGCGAAAGATCCACCGCCGGCGTCACTCGCGCCTGGCTGTCCAGCTCGCGGACCCGATAGCTTTGGACGATGCCGACCAGCAGTCCGGAAGGAAAAACGCCGCCCACGCCTGAGGTATAAACCTTGGCGCCGGGGCTGAGGTTCGCCTGCTTGGAAAGGAAATTCAGGTCGAGCATCGGCGTGATCGAGCCCGTGACGCGTTCTCCTGAAACAATCCCCTGCTCGCGGCTGCCTTCGATCGAACAGGCGACCTTGCAGTTCTCGTCCGAGATCAAAAGCACGATCGTGACGTTGTCGCCGACCGTCGCCGTTTTGCCTACCACGCCCTCGTCCGTCACCACGGCCTGGTCGGGCTCGATGCCGTCGTTCTTTCCGCGGTTGATGCTGATCGTGCGCCACCAGGTCGACGAATCCCGCGTCACCACCTCCGCCGGCACGAGGCGGAAAGGCGCGCGCTCCCGGTAGTTGAGGGCGCGGCGGAGCCGGTTCACTTCGTGTTCGACGTCGCGCAGCGACTGGTTCGTCGCCTTGAGCGAGCGGTTCTCGACCTTCAGCGACGCATTATCTTTCTCGAGTTCCTCCAGGGTCTGCAATCCCGAGCTAACCGAGGTCAGCTGCTTCTTGATCCCCGACCCGCTGGAGAGGAACGGCGACATCACCTTGTAGAATCCCGCCTGCAACTTGCGCGTGCCTTCCGCCCCGAACGTGAGGAAGTAGGCGAGAATCGCGCCCAGAACCACGAGCGTAATGATGCTCGTCCGGTTCATTGCGACACCGGAAAGCGGACAGCGGAAACCGGAAAGAAGAGAAAGAGGATGACCGCGAGACTGCTAATCTTTCCGGTCTCCGGTTTCCACTTTCCGATTTTGTCAGCGCCAGTTGCGATCGCTCGAGGCCACCTGACGCAAAAATTTAAGTTCATTGAGGCATTTGCCGGTCCCTTCGGCGACCGCGCTAAGCGGATCCTCGGCCACGTGCACAGGGAGACCGGTTTCTTCGCTCAAAAGTTTGTCGAACCCGCGGAGCAACGCGCCGCCGCCGGCCAGGACCAGCCCGCGATCCACCAGGTCCGCGGATAATTCGGGCGGGCAACGTTCGAGCGTGATCCGGACGGAATCGACGATTGTCGAGATCGGTTCCAGCAACGCTTCCCGAACTTCCTGCGACGTGATCTGGAGCGTCTTCGGGAGGCCGGCGACGAGGTCGCGCCCTTTCACTTCCACGCTTGTTTCTTTTTCGCTCGGATACGCGGAGCCGATCTTGATCTTGATTTCTTCCGCGGT
>DASZDT010000027.1:0-248271 GCA_035941675.1 Chthoniobacterales bacterium | reverse complement strand
ATAATAACGCCGAGCAATTCGCCCAGATTCTCGCAGAATTTCGCTCGTTAAATGGCCGTATGACCAGTTTTGAGAAGTCCGTTCTGGGTCGCCTGGAAAGGCTCGAGAACACGGAGAAGGACGATTTCGCCGAGCAATTCCGCAAGATGGATGAGCACATGGCGGCCCTCCGCAACACCGAGTCCGTAAACCAGCGGCTCTTCGACTCGCTGCACGAGGAGATGATCGGCTACCGCGACAACTTCCTGCACGAATCGCTCCAGAAGCCGTTCATCCGCGATCTGGTTATCCTGTTCGACGATCTCAGTGGTCTGTTGGGGCAGCTCCAGTCGGCGATCGAAGCGAGCGAGGGCAAGCGCAGTCCGCTGGGTCAGTGGCACGATAATCTGCAGAACGCGATCCATTCGTTGACGGAAATTCTCCATCGGATGGAGGTGAGCGAAATCGAGCCCCGGGAGACGGTGGACCGGGCGTTGCATCGAGTGCTCAGTTTCGAGCCCGCCGATTACGCGGAAGAAGATGGCCGGATCGTGATGCGCGTGAAACGCGGATTTCTCTGGCGCGACCAGGTGTTGCGGCCGGAAGAAGTGGTCGCGAAACGGTTCGCGTAGCGGGCGGATTCGGGTCCGAAACCGCTCCGTAAAAATACGGGTAATGCCTCGGAGCGGGGGCATGGAAATTGCACCTAGGCTGGTGCTTAAACCGCACGCTTCTCCTTACCGCTCAAATGACTGGACCCGCGACTCGACGAAAAGTAGTTGGCATTGACCTTGGAACGACGTTCTGCGCCACGGCGCACATCGACGTGTATGGCAAGCCGCAGATCATTCCGAACGCGGAAAGCGAACTCCTCACGCCCTCGGTGATCTTGTTCGACGGCACGAGCGTTATCGTCGGCACCCTGGCGAAGAACAATGCGGTGGCCGAAGCCGAACGCATTGTGGATTTCGTTAAACGCGAAATGGGCAAACCGAAGGAGCAATTCCAGCGCGACTTCGGCGGCAAGGTCTATTCGGCGGAAGAACTCTCGGCCCTGATTTTGCGGAAGCTGAAAGCGGACGCGGAAAAATATTTGAAGGAACCGGTCACCGACGCCGTGATCACGGTGCCGGCCTATTTCAACGACGCCGAGCGCACGGCCACGATCACGGCCGGCCAGCTCGCCGGACTAAACGTTCTCCAGATTATCAATGAGCCGACGGCGGCGGCGGTTGCCTACGGCCTCGACAAACTGGATGAGAACCAGACGGTTTTCGTCTTCGATCTTGGCGGCGGCACCTTTGACGTCACCATCATGCGGATCGAAGGCCATGGCATCCAGATGCTCGCGACGAATGGCGATCATCGGCTCGGCGGCAAGGATTGGGACGACGTTATCGTGAACCATGTGGCCGAAGAATTCGATCGCGCTCACGGCGAGAACCCGCTCCTCGATCTGCAAAGTTATCAGGATCTGCAAAGCCGCGCGTTGGCGGCAAAGATCCAACTCTCAAGCCGGCCGCGGACCGCGATTGTCCACAGCCACAATGGCAAAAGCGTGAAAGTCGAGCTGACCCGGGAAGAATTTGAGCTCAAGACGCGGCACCTGGTCGAGAAGTGCAAAACGATCTGCGAAATGGTCCTCCAGGAAGCGAAGATGGAATGGAGCGGCATCGACAAAGTGCTCATGGTCGGCGGCATGACGCGGATGCCTATGGTGCGGGACATGGTAGCGAGTCTTTCGAACTCGACCCTGATTGACGACGTCAATCCGGACGAAGCGGTGGCGGTCGGCGCGGCCATCCAGGGCATCCTTTCGCTCCTCAAGGAAGAGGAAACGACCGGTGAAAAAACGGTTTCCGAAAATACTCGCCAGCAATTTTCTTCACGCGACGGCGGTCTGATTCAGGTCACCAACATTACCTCGCACACCCTCGGCGTCGTCCTGTGGGATGAAGCGCATCTCGAAGAATACGTTTTCCCGATGATCCGAAAGATGACGGCAATCCCGGCGACGGCGCGGAATTCCTTCGGGACAGCGAGCGCGAACATGCAGCGCGCGGTCGTTAGAATCGTGGAGGGAGAAAGCACCCTGCCGGCCGAATGCACGCCGCTGGGATTATGCGACGTCGAGCTGCCCGCGTTCCTCCCGAAAGGTTCCCCGGTCGAGCTGACTTACGAATACAACGCCAATCAGGTGCTGGAAGTGGCGGTCAACGCGTCCGGCAACCAGGCGAAAGTGCGGATCGAACGAAACACCGGCCTCGCGCCGGATGAAGTCGAGCGCGCGGCGAAGAATTTGGGTGCCATCGCGGTGGTGTGATGATGCAACTGGAGGGAAGCTTTCCCGTTCCGCTTCCGGACGATCCTTACAAATGGGACGGCTGGAGCAAGTACAAGTCGCCTAATTTGTACGAACGCCTTTGCCTCGATCCGCGGGCGAATCCGAGCAATGAATTAATCGAGCAGCATTGCCGGGAGCTCATGCGTTGGTGGCAAAAAAAGCTGCCGCTCAAGAACCAGCCGAGCAATCCCCTTGCTCAGATTTTGCGGCCCGGCCTCGATGAATCTTCCCGGTACCTGACGGAGGCGCGCGTGGAATTGCTCGACCCGGCGCGCCGCCAAAAGGTCGATTCCGTATTGGCCGCGCAGGCGAACGAGCAGGCGATCATTGAGTTTCACAAATACCTGACGTTCGCGCTGGCCGACGGGGTCCTGACGCCGGAGGAGGAAAAGAGTTTGCACCGCTTCGGCGCGGAACAGGGCCTGAGCGAGAAACAAATCGACGAGTACATCGACGCGGAATTGAAGGACAGCGGCGCGCAACGGGTGGCGTCGGTTACCGCGGCTGTTCCCGTGGAAGCGCCGCCAACGCCAAAGCCGCGCCGCCAGCGATCGCTCGATCCGAAGGAGGATTTTCTTCGCATGCTCCGGTTGAGCGGCCTCGACACCGAAGGCATGGCCGACGAAACGCGCGATGCGTTTGTGAACATGGCCGAAAATCTCGGGATCGATGCGGTCGACGCCGAGGAGCTGGTCGATCTCTACCTCGACGAAGCTGACAAGATGGGGGACCCAGAGATCGCGGCCCCGTCGAGAGTAACCATTGTCCGTCAACCAATCCAAACGCCGGCCGCCCGCGTGCCCGCGCCAGTGCCAGCGCAGGCGCCTGCGCCAGCGACTGACGATCGTCACCGCTTTGCGAACTACGTGAACTGTTTCGGAAGCCAGATGCTCTTTGTCCCCTCGGGCGAATTCGTGATGGGAAGCGACGCGCCCGATGCCGGTCCGACCGAAAAGCCCCTGACGAAAGTGACGCTGAGCCGCTTTTACATATCCCGCACGCTCGTGACCAACGCGGAATACGAGCAATTCGATCCCAGCCACAAGAACAAGCGCGCTCCCGGCGCCGGGGACCGCCATCCAGTCGTCTACGTGAGCAGCCTCGAGGCGATCAAATTTTGCCAGTCACTCTCGACTCGTGAGCGAAAGAAATACCGGCTGCCCACTGAGGCGGAATGGGAATACGCGGCACGGGGCACCGATGGACGAAAGTATCCGTGGGGCAATCACGAACACCGCGGCGATCTGGCGAACTTTGCCGATCGGAACACGGTCTTCGCCTGGAGCGATCGGGAGATCGATGACGGATATCCGGAGAGTTCACCGGTCGGCGCATTCCCCTTTGGCGTCAGCCCGTTTGGAGTCGAAGACATGGCCGGGAACGTCTGGGAATGGTGTTACGATTATTTCGAACCGTATCGCGGGGTGGCGAAAATCGATCCGCGCGGGCCGACCGCGGGAGCGAAGCGGGTGCTGCGCGGCGGCAGTTGGAAATCGCGGTTCGCCAGTCTGCGAGCCACGACGCGGAATTCAAACGTCCCGAATTACTCGTGCAACGATCTTGGTTTCCGGATCGTCTGCGAAGCCGAGTAGTACAGCAAAAAGGCGCTCGCCGGAGCGAACGCCTCTGGAAATTCGATCGCGCTTCGTCGCGGTCTACGAAGGATTGAAGCGGAACTTTGTCCGGCCGCGCTTGGCGTTCGCCTTGGCTTTGCGTCGACTCTTTTGGTTCGGCGTCTCGAAGGCGCGCAGCCGCCGGACTTCCTCCAAAATTCCCTCGGCATCCAGCTTGTTTTTCAAGCGCTTCAACGCTCGATCCACCGGTTCACCTTTACGAACGATCACTTCAGGCATGGTAATATCCTCGTTTCAAAATGGCCGGTTTCTGCACCGGCGCAGCCGAGCCTACGCGGGTGGCTGGCGGGCGTCAACTATTGTGAATAACTTTCGTCGAATACGGGGGCAAAACCCCTTCACTCAGCCTCCAAACACCGAAGCTAAGTCGCTCTCCCGGTGGTTGCTGCTGCCTTTTCTGCGATCTCGCGGCGCAAACTCGAACCGCCGCCGCCGCTGCCCTTCGTCCACCACAGAACGATCGGCGACGCGATAAAGATGGATGAGTAGGTTCCCACGACGACGCCGATGATGATCGCCAGGGCGAAATCGCGCAAAACCGATCCGCCAAAGAAGAACAAACAGAGGATCGGGATGAGCGTCACTGTGCTGGTGAGGATCGTGCGGCTGAGTGTCTGGTTGATGCTGTCGTTCATGACCTGCTCGATCGAGCCGCGTTTGCTACTGGCCAGGCCTTCGCGGATCCGGTCGTAAACGACAATCGTGTCGTTGATGGAATAGCCGGCAATGGTCAGGATCGCGCCGACCATCGTCAACGTCAGCTCGCGCCCCAGGAGCGAGAATACGCCCACCGTGATGATGACGTCGTGCAGCAGCGCCACGATCGCCCCGACCGCGAACGACAATTCGAAACGAAACGTAACGAAAATCAGGATCCCGAGAATTCCGAGTCCCAGCGCGATCAGGGAATTTTTCGCCAACTCGCCGCCCACGAGCGCGCCGACGCGTTCGGATCCTTCGATCTTAAATTGCGCCTGCGGCATCGCCTTGATGACTTCCTGCTCCACTTTGTCGCTCGTATTCAGCGGCGTCCGGATCGTGATGTAATATTTGCCGCCCTGGGCCGATTCCTGGATCGAAGCGTCCTCAAAATTCATCGCCTTGAGCGCATGCCGGACCTGCGCGATGTCGATCACGGCGGGCGAGCTCATGGTCAGGAGATCGCCGCCTTTGAAATCGACGCCGAAATTCTTTTCGCCCTTCAGGTAGAACGAAGTCGCGCCGGCGATCATGAGCGCGACCGAACAAATCACCGCCAGCAAGCCTTTGCCGAGGAAATTAATGTGCTGCGACGAAATCAGGTGCAGCATCCGGACCTTCTTCACCCAGCCGTTGTCGACGAACCAGCTAAAGATATTGCGTCCCACGATCAGGGCGGTGAAGAGCGACGCCAGGATGCCGAGGGTAAGGGCAATGGCGAACCCGCGGACGGGGCCGGTCGCTTTCCAAAACAGAATCGTCGCCGTGATGAGCGTGGTCACGTTCGCGTCGAAAATCGAGCTGAACGCCTTCTGGTAAGCGGCCTGCATCGCGACCTGCAACGACTTGCCCAGTGCCAGCTCTTCGCGCAACCGCTCGTAGATGAGAACGCTCGCGTCCACCGCCAGGCCGATCGTCAGGATGATGCCGGCGATACCGGGAAGGGTGAGGACGACGCCACCGGGAATGAGCTGAAACGACCCAATGAGCAGGACGATATTCACGAGCAGGGCGACGCACGCGATGATGCCGGCAAACTGGTAATAGATCAGGACGCAGACGAGCGTGATGGCGAGGCCGATAAGACCGGCCAGGATGCTGGCGCGAATCGAGTCAAGGCCGAGGGTGGGGGAGACGCTGCGTTCTTCCTCGATGCTAACCGGAGTCTGAAGCGGATTTTCCAGCACACTCGCCAGGCCGCGCGCTTCCTGTTCGGTGAAACGGCCGGTGATCTGCGCGTTGCCGCCGTAAATCGCGTCGCGAATCACGGGCGCTGATTGCACCGCTCCATCGAGAACGATGGCGAACCGGAACCCCTTCGATTTCTCGGTGATGTCGCCGAAAATCTTCGCTCCTTCACTATCGAAGCGAAGCTGCACGCCCCAGCCTTCGTTGCCGAAGTACGCGTTCGAACCGCTGACGTGTTCGCCGCCGAGATCGGCCTTCTTCTTTACCAGGAGCCGTTCGGTCGTCGGTTTCTTTCCGTTCTCGGCGTGCTCGGCGTGGGTCTCGATCTTGTATTCGGGTGGGACCACTTCAGTCCCGGCATCGATGGCGCGCAGGCGATCGCCGTTGTCCGGATAAACCATCCGGAACTCGAGCTTTGCCACCCGGGAAAGTTGCTGGCGCGCTTCCTGGATTTTTTCAGTGCTCAATCCCGGGATCTGGACCAGGATCCGGTCCTTGCCGACCGGGCTGATGATTGGTTCGGCAGCGCCGAAATAGTCGACGCGTTTGCGAATGACTTCGACCGCCTGATCGAGGGTCGCGGGAGTAACTTGTTTGTCGCCGGTTTCCTGCAACCGGATCAGGAACGAAGTGCCGCCTTTGATATCGAGGCCGAGCTGGATCTTTTTCTCCGGCGGCCAAATCATCACGATGCTCAGCGCCACGGCGATGACCACGAGGAGCAGCGCCAGGACGCGTTTCCGTGTGCCGAAATCCGTGGCGAAATACCAGCCGAAGAGTCCGAGCCATACGAGCTCGACGATGAACATTGTTCCCGGACTCATTTACTTTTCCTTCACTACGTTCGTGACGGAGGTCTTCTCCATCTCGAGTTTCACGTTGTCGGCAACCTTCACAATGACGGTGGTGTCCTTGACGTTCGAAATCAGTCCGTGAATGCCGGACGCGGTGACGACGCGGTCGCCGGTCTTCAAAGCCGAGACGAGTTTGGCCTGTTCCTTTTGGCGCCGCATCTGGGGGCGGATCATCACGTAGTACATGATGACGATGAGAAAAACGAACGGCAACATGCCGAGGAGGCCGGAGCCGGGAGCGGCAGGCGACGGCGCCGGCGTTTGGGCGAGAAAAAGAAAAAGCATGGCTGTGACGGTTGTGGTTCGTGGCCTCAGCGATCAGTCACGCGGGAAGCCGGACGAGCGGATTCTTAGAGAGCACAGGGACGCGCGAATTGCAAGGTGCGGAACCTATTTCAATTCACCCCAACACGGTTCTTCGAGTTGCACGGCCGGGTCGTCGATTTCGCTGCGATTGATCTTTTCGTATCGATCGGAGACGTCCGACCATGGGCGGAGGCGCAAGGTGACGCGATCGCCGGGGCGCAAACGCGCGGCGGCCGTGAGCGTGTTGTCGTGCATGCTCTCGGCGTAAACGATTGCTTCCAAGCCCGCGGTCTCCTCCCGGCCTTCGATTGTCAGGTAAGTCAGGTGAAGAGAGAGAACATGATCCTTGTAGGGCACCGTGCCTGGGCGCGGGACGGTGGAAATCCCGTCGACGGTTCCGGTCGCGGTGACGGTCTCGCCCGATTTGGGAACAAAAAACTTCGCCGGCACCGGTTGCCCAAGTTTCATCTCCAGCATCTTCCAATCACCGAAAGCGAGCTCGCGCGCCGCGAATTCCCAGATCACCAGTTTCTTCCCCGCGAGCCGATCTTTGCCGCGCGCCAGTTCGCGGCTCAGCATTTCGCGGGTTGCGAAAGCCGCGTCGCTATTGCGCAGCATCGCGTCGATCGGGCGGCGCAGCGCGCGGGTGAGGTGTTCCGCGAAGCCGGCCGACTCGCCCCAGCCGAGTGCGCCGAGCGCAAAGATATTCGAGAAGCTGTCGCCCAGCAGCAGGATGCCGGCGTCCTTCGAGATCGCCGCCGGCGTTACTTCGTGAATCGTCACGGTTTCCGGCTGGAAAGGAGACTGCGCCTCCGGTAGCTTCAGCATCCGGGCGATGTCGCCGACACCTGCAATCGTTTGATTCGAAACTTGCGACGCGGGGCTAGAAGGCGGCGAGCCGCTGACGAACGCCGCGAGTTTGTCCGCGACCAGTTCCATCGTCTCTGGCCGCCAATGCGTGTCGGCTTCGAGAAAGAGCGGAGCGTCTCCGGTCGCGAGGACGGTGGCTGGATCAAAAACTCGGACTCCGTTTTTTTCGAGGCGCGCCTTGAATTCAGCGAACGAAGGATTTTGCAAGACCCCGGCCTGGGGAGGTCGCGCTGAGAGATGCCGCGGCTCGACGCCCGGTTTCATCGGAATGGGGACGGCGATGAAATCGATGCCGCGCGCGGCGAGCTGATCTCGGAAGGCGACGATCGCTTTCACCGGGTCGGGTTGCACAGCGGCGGTCCGGGCCCGGTGCGTCATGATTTTCGGCTCGAGAAATGGCGGGCCGGTGACGTAGTCGACGTCCGGCCGGTAGAAGAGCCATTGGCCGCGCCCGAGATAAACCTGTTCGTTACCGGCCCCGAGGTTCACCAGCGCGAGCTGCACCCGCGGCAAAAGCCATTCGGAGACGACCGAGTCGGTTTCCAGTTCCTTTTCGGCCGCCTTCAATTCAGCCCCGCGCGGGAGCAGCCGCCAAAGATCGCGCGGACCGCGGACGGCGCGGATTTGTTCCCAGGCCGGGTACGCCTTGAAGAGGTTGAACCCCGCGTGCGGCGGCTGCGATTGAGCGCGCATCTCCGACGCAAACTGAACCACCGGCACCGACAGGATCGTGACGAGAAAGAGAACGATGAGCACGGATCGCGAGGACCCGGCGAACGCGGAATTCTTCAGCGCCAGCTCCGCTTCTTCTTCCCGCGAAACTTTCCGGCGCGTCTCGGGCGTCGGCTCGCTGTAGCGCGGCAGGGAGTGCGCCGGCTTCCGCGGCTCGTCCTGCCCGATTGGAATTTTCGGTTCGTCGGGTTTCATCAAAAGATGAAATAGATAAACGGGTTGTATTCCTGGGTGGCCAGGACGACGAGGGCGAGCCAGCCAAGCCCGAAACAGAGCGCGGTCTTGGGCAGCGTCATCTGCTGGGTCCAATCCCAGGTTTGTTTGCCCGCCCAAACGACGAGCGCGGCGAGCCCGATCGACAGCAGGTAGTACGGTTTGTAAAGAATTCCGCTCAGCAGGACCGCGCCGGGCTCAGCGTGCCCGAACCCAAACATGCTGGCGAAATAGGCGAGCGCGCGCGGCAGATCGGCCGCCCGGAAAAACACCCAGCCGAGCAGGACGATCAGGAACGTGAAGGCGATCCGCAGCGGCTGCGGCAGATTATGGTAGAAACCTTCGCGGCCCTGGCTGCGTTCGAACGCGAGCATGCCGCCGTGCAATCCGCCCCAGATCACGAAATTCCACGACGCGCCATGCCACAAGCCGCCGAGCAGCATCGTGAGCGTCAGGTTGATGTAGGTGCGGCGGTTCCCTTTTCGATTGCCGCCGAGCGGGACGTAGAGGTATTCGCGCAGCCACGTCGACAGCGAAATGTGCCAGCGCCGCCAGAAATCGGTGATCGATTCGGAGCGATAGGGCGAGTCGAAATTCTTGGCGAACACGAACCCGAAGATGAGGCCGAGCCCGATCGCCATGTCCGAGTAGCCGCTGAAATCGAAGTAGATTTGGAACGAATAGCCGAGCGCGCCAAACCAGGCGTCGAGCGAATGGACCGAGCCGGCGTTGAAGGCGACGTCGGCGATTTTGCCGCAGGGGTTCGCCAGCAGAATTTTCTTCGCGAGCCCCAGCATGAAGAAAGCGACGCCGCGCGCGAACTTGTCGGAGGTCAGCCGGCGATATTTCAGTTGCTCGGCGAGGAAGGAGAATTTCAAGATCGGTCCGGCGACGAGATGGGGGAACATGGAAACGAAGCAGGAGAAATCGATGAAGTTCGACATCGCTTCCGCTTCGCCGCGATAGACGTCGATCGTGTAGCTGAGCGCCTGGAACGTGTAGAAGCTGATCCCGAGCGGCAGGACGACGCGGAAGAAGGTATCGAACTGCGCGTGCTGAAGGCCGAGGGCCTGAACGAGGCCGTTGTAACTCTCGATTCCGAAGTTGAAGTATTTGAAGAACCCCAGCGTCGCGAGATTCACCACGACGGAAATGAGAATGGCCCGACGCTGAGTGCGCGATCGCGCGCCGCGATGGGGCAATTGCTTTACCGGCTTGCGGAGCACGGTCCAAAAACGCCAGGTATCGTGCGCGATGATGAGGCTAACGAGCCAGTCGACGAACGTGGTCGCGAACATCAGCGGCATGAACCGCGGCTCGGCCCAGCCGTAAAACGTGTAGCCGGTCAGGATCAGCCAGAGATTGCGCCAGCGCTGTCGCGCCCGATAGAGCGCGTAATAGCCGACGAGCGCGATCGGCAGGAAATAGTAAACGAAAATGTGAGAGCTAAAAACCACGCGCTTGTTCCGGAGTCGGCCCGCCGCTGCGAACTAAAAACAGCGAGGGCAGTTGAAAGAATGCGTATTAGCGCTACCGGCTTTCAACTCCAATGAGATTTTTCTTCGCGTTACTCCTTCTCGCGGCCAGCGCCGCCCGGCTGTCCGCCCAGGACTTCGCGGCTGCCCTCGCGAAGACCGCGCAGGATTTGGAGAAAAACAAAACCGCCGCGGTGGCCGGCAGCGACGGCTGGCTCTTCTTCGGCGGTGAGCTGCGCCTGCTTTCCTTGGGCCGCTTCTGGGGAACCGACGCCGTCAAAGTGAGCCGCGCGCACAAGCCGGAACTCGCCGATCCCGTTCCGGCCATTCTCGATTTTCACCAGCAACTCAAGGCGCGCGGGATCGAATTGCTGGTCGTTCCGGTACCGCCGAAGGCATCCGTTTATCCGGAGAAAATTGTGCCCGGCTTCGACGTGCGGACAAAGGACCCGGCGCCCGAGCTTCATCGGTTTTACGAAGAGCTGCGCGCGGCAGGTGTCGACGTTCTCGATCTGAGCAAGTTGTTTGTGGCGAAGCGCGATGAGAATCGCGGGCCGGTCTTCTGCAAGACCGATAGCCATTGGTCGGGCTTCGGTTCCGTTCTGGCGGCGGAAGCGATCGCGGAAAAGGTGCGGGCGAAAATCGGGAAGCCCGCGACGGCGAAGGAATACGTGGCTGAGTGGAAGGAAGCCGAACGGGAAGGCGACCTCGCGGCGCTTCTCGGCCCGGGCGGACATAAGCCGCCGCCGGAAAAGATCGCGGTCCAGAGCGTGAGCGAGAAAGGCACAGGCGCCGCCGTCGAGGAAGATCCCAACAGCCCGCTCTTGTTAATCGGCGACAGCCATACGCTCATTTACCACGATCGCGATTTTCTGCCGGTGCGGGCGGGACTCGTGGACCAACTCGCGTTGCAGTTGGGGTTCGCACCGGACCTGATCGGGACGAGCGGATCGGGCGCGACGCCGGTCAGGATTAATTTGTATCGCCGTAGCGTGAAGGACGCCGGTTACCTGGCTAAGAAAAAAATGATCGTCTGGTGTTTTGCGGCGCGGGAATTTACCGAAGCGACCGAAGGCTGGATGAAAGTGCCGGTCGCGAAGTAACAAGGCTTGACGCGGCCCGCGATTGGCTGGAAACCGTTGGCCGTGCTCAATCGCGCGAAGCGTCTATTTACGGTCTGCGCAGCCATGCTCGTCGGCGCCGGTCCGCTTCGCGCCGTCGAATCGCAGCCGGTCGCGCACCCCTCGGAGGGTGTGAGCGTTCTCATCCTCGGCGATTCCCTGGCGCTTTGCGGATTCGGGAAACGCCTCGACGAACGTTTCCGCAAAAGTCCCCAGGTAAAGGCGACGTTCACTTACCTGGCGTGCGGCACGAACCCGTTGAGCTGGTTGAAGGACCGCCCCTACACCCACATCCAAACGCATTGCGGTTTCGTCAGCATTGAGTCGACTTCGGCGCACGTGAAGGAATTGCAGGACGTCTATGGCCAAACCCGCGGACATACGCCGGGTTCGCACGCGGTCCCGAAGCTCGAAGATCTGCTCGCCACGCTGCAGCCGGACATTTTGATCATGCAGACCGGCACGAACCTTTTCGATCTGTTCCCGGACCACAAGAGCGTGAGCCCGAACCGCCATGGCCCGGCGCTTCGCAGTTATCTCGTCCCGTTCATCAACAAAGCCGTCCACACGCCGTCGAATCTCCGCAAGATTTACTGGGTCGCGTCGCCCACCTCCGGCCGCGTCTCGAAGGAAATCCAGGACTTCGTTCTGCAACAAACCCGGACCGACATCGGCCACATCGCGGAGGTGATCGATAGCCGGACGCTGATTACCTACCCGTACCACCACATGGAGCCGGACAAGGAACATTTCCTCGGCGTCGACATGGATCAATGGGCGGACAAAGTTTTCGATATCGTCGAACACGATCTTTCTTCGCAACCAATCGCGTCTTTGAAGCCGCTGGCGCAGACGGCCGTCGCCCAGGCGCCGTCAACCGAGCCCACTCCGCCCGCCGAAAAACCGAAGGACGCCATCCTGCAGGTGCGGGCGAAGTTGATCGCGAAAACCCAGCCGGTGCCAGTCCCGGAGTTCCTGCCTTACCGGGAATTTCTCGTCGGCTATCTCTATGAGGTGACGCACGTCATCGCGGGCGAGTATTCCGAGAAACAGATCCTGGTCATGCATCCGGCCTATATCAACCTGCAGGAACAACGCCTTGGCCGGTGGCGGATCGGGCGGAGTTACCGCCTGCAACTGCACGAGTTGGAAAACACCGTTTGGAAAACTGTGAAATCGAAGGATGATTCCGGCTTGATCAATCTCCAGCCCTACATCCGGGTGCAGGATGAAGTGAGGCATCCCGACCATGGCCGCTAAAAAAGACTGGTCGAAACTGCTCCAGCCCGTCCTCCTGCCCCTGGCCTTTGTCCTCGGCATCGGCAGTTTCATTCTCGTGGCCGACGGCAAGACGAAGAAGGCTTCCAAACTCGCCGCGCCGGATGCGCCTCCGCCGAGCATCCTGATGATCGGCGATTCGCTGTCGGTCGGGAAATTCGGCGAAGTCGTCCAGATGCATCTGGCGTTGAAACATCGAGTCGCGGCCTACGCGTCGTGTGGTTCGTCACCCGAACATTGGCTCGCCGGCGAACCGGATTTCGTGACGAAGTGCGGCTACCGCCAGCGGACGAGCGACTCCGATGTTTTCACGGATTGGGCAAACGGCCGGGCGCCGCGCCCAACCCGCACGCCGAAGCTCGCGGACCTCGTTCGGAAACATAAGCCGACGGTTCTCGTCGTGCAGCTCGGCACGAATTGGATGGACCGGAACCTGAGCGACGAGCAGATGGGCGATTACCTCAGCCGGCTGGTCGATGAAGCGCGCCGGGGCACCGTCGAGAAGATCGTCTGGATCGCGCCGCCGGACTCGGCCCGTCTGCGCAAAACGCAGGGACGGATCCACCAGATTCTCCGCCGCGCCGCTGCTCGAAAGAATTTCGACATCATCGATTCCCGGAATGTGACTCACTACGTCATGGGCAAAACCGGCGGCGACGGCATTCACTATAATACTGAGTCATCCGAAGCCTGGGCGCGCGCGATCCAGCGCGACCTCGACATCAAGATCGCGCTCAGCCGCCGCGAAAATAAGCTGAGCAGCTTCCGCCGCGACGAAGCCGCGGGAAATTAGGTTTCTACAACCCGGACCCGATAGCCGGAAACAAAGCGCTTCCGGAATTCCGCGAAACTTCCGTCCTCGATCGCCCGGCGGGTCTTCTCCATCAGGTCGAGATAGAAATGCAGGTTGTGGATGCTGAGCAGCCGCAAGCCGAGAATCTCCTGGGACTTGAGAAGGTGGCGAATGTAGGCGCGCGAGTAACCATTGCAGGCTTCGCAGGCGCAGCCTTCTTCCACCGGCCCCGTGTCCGAGGTGAACTCCGCGTTTTTCAAAATCAAAGTTCCGCCTGCGGTGTAGGCCGTCCCGGTCCGGGCGACGCGGGTCGGGAGGACGCAATCAAACATGTCGATGCCGCGCGCGATCAGCTCGAGCATTTGCGGCGGCGTGCCGAGGCCCATCGCGTAACGAGGCTTGTCGTTAGGCAAGAACGGCTCCGCGTATTCCGCCGCCAGCATCATCTCCGGTTCCGGTTCGCCGACGCTCACCCCACCGATCGCATAGCCGTCGAAACCAATCTCGACCAGCGCCTCTGCGCTCCCCCGCCGCAAATCCGCAAAGGTCGCTCCCTGCACAATTCCGAAAACCAACTGGCCGTCCGGATGCGGCGCCTCTTTGGATCGCTTCGCCCAGCGGATCGTCATCTCCAGGCTCCGGGCCGCGTAATCCTTTTCGCACGGCCACGGCGGGCATTCATCGAGCACCATCGCGATATCGCTGCCAAGGGCCGCCTGGATTTCCATCGCGATCTCCGGGGAAACGAACGCCGGCGATCCGTCGATGTGGTTCTGGAAATGAACGCCTTCCTCCGTGATTTTGCGCAGCTTCGCCAGCGAGAACACCTGGTAGCCGCCGCTGTCCGTCAGGATCGGCCCATCCCAATTCATGAACCGATGAACCCCGCCAAATTTCCGGATCACATCGAGTCCCGGCCTAACGAACAAATGATACGTGTTCCCGAGGACGATCTGCGCCTTGAGCTCCAACAGCTCGCGCGAGCTGACCGCCTTCACGCTGCCCTGCGTTCCCACCGGCATGTAAGCCGGCGTCTCGATCACGCCGCGTGCCGTCGTCAGCCTCCCGCGCCGCGCCCTTGAAGAAGCGTCTTTGCCGATCAGTTCGAACATCGCGCCGGAGCTTGCGGACGCTCGTGGCTGATCGCAAGCGGACATTGTGTTATGTGGTTGGGTGTCCGAGCCGGTTCTAAATTCTGTCGCCAGCGCGAGCGAACTCGTCGTGCGCTTTGGCAACCAGGTCGTGCTCGACAAGGCGACCGCGACGATCCTGGAAGGCGAACGCGTCGGTCTCGTCGGTCGCAACGGTTCGGGCAAATCGACCTTTCTCCAGATCGCGGCGGGCGTCATGAAACCGGACGCGGGCGAGTTCAATCAACGGCGCGACCTCGTCGTCGGTTACATGCCGCAGATGTTCGAGCTGGATGAGACCGCGACGGTCCACGCCAATATTCTCTCCGGCGCCCAACGGGTTCTCGATTTGATCGCCGAATACGAAACGGCGCCGGCCGATGGCGCGCGCAGCGGCATCCTCCTCGACCAGATCTCGCACTTCGACGGTTGGAACCTCGAACATCGCGTTGGCAGCCTGATCACGAATCTCCATGCGCCCGATCCGGCACGGGTCGTGTCGACGCTTTCCGGAGGCGAAAAACGCCGGGTCGCGCTTTGCCGTGCCTTGCTGGCCCGTCCGGATTTTCTGATCCTCGACGAGCCGACGAACCATCTCGATACCGGGTCGATCGAATGGCTCGAGGATTTCCTGGCACGTTATCAGGGCACCTGCCTGTTCGTCACCCACGACCGTTATTTTCTCGATCGCATCGCGACGCGCGTGCTCGAATTGTCGCGCGGAAAATTTTTCAGTTACGCCGGCAACTATACGGATTACCTGATCGCGCGCGCCGAGCGCCAGGCCGTCGAGGAAATGCAGGAGCATAAGCGCCAGAAGTTTCTCAAGCGCGAGCTGGCGTGGGTGCGGAAAGCGCCGCGCGCGCGCCGGACGAAATCGGTGGATCGCGTCGAGCGTTACTTCGAGATGGCGGGGCAGGACGCGCCGGAGACCGAGCTCGATGTCGATCTTATCATTCCCTCAGCGCCGAAGCTGGCGAATCGCGTGATTGAATTGCGGGACGTGGGGATGGAACTGGGCGGCCGGCGTTTGTTCGACCACGTCTCGCTGAATCTCGGGGCTGGAGAACGGCTCGGCATCGTTGGGCGCAACGGGCTCGGCAAATCAACGCTGCTGCGGGTGATGCTCCGCCAGATGGAGCCGACGCGCGGCGAGGTCGAGATCGGCGCGCGAACGGAAATCAATTACGTCGATCAAAACCGGCTCCTCCTCGACGACGCGAAAACGGTCTGGGAAGAAGTGGGCGAGGGGAGCGAATACGTGCGGCTGGGCGCGGAGAACATCACGTTGCGCGGATATTTGCGGCGCTTTCTTTTCACGGAGGAGCGGATCAACACGAAGATCAATCAGCTCAGCGGCGGCGAACGCAGCCGCGTCCTGCTCGCGAAGATTCTGAAACGCGGCGGCAACGTCCTCATCCTCGACGAGCCGACGAACGACCTGGATCTCGGCACCTTGCGTTTGTTGGAGGAAGCGCTCGTCGCGTTCGACGGCAGCGTCATCGTGGTGAGTCACGACCGTTATTTTTTGAACCGCGTTTGCACTTCAATTCTTGCCTTCGAAGGCGATGGCGTCGTGGCCTACCATGTGGGGAATTACGATTACTATCTCGAGAAACGCTCTGTAGCCGGGATCGATGATCCCGGCCCGGCGAAGCGAGCGGAAGCGTCGGCCGGGGTCACCGACCCCGGCTACAAGAAGACGAAGCCGCGCAAATTGAAGTACAAGGAAGAGCGCGAGCTGGAAGGCATGGAGGCGGCGATCCTGGCCGCGGAAGGGGAAGTGGCGCGACTCGAAGCAATTTTCTCCGAGCCGGATTTCTACCCGAAACACGCGGCCGACTTCGCGGAGCTTGAAACGGAATTGCGGGAGGCGCGCGCCGAAGTCGCGCGCTTGTACGCGCGCTGGGCGGAGTTGGGCGAGCTCGCAACCGCGGCCGAGAAATGACGGCGCCGGGCATCAGCGCCGAATCGCGTCGCGCCCTTGCCTGCTGGTTCGTATTCGCAATCCTGTTGGCTTGGGGAGCGTGGCGGCGATTCTCGCTTCCGCTTGAGCCGGTCGCGGATCTCGATACCTGGGGTTACCTGGGGCCGGCGGTCCTCAAACTCACGCGCGGCGAATTCATCCACTCTTGCGGGCGAAACTTTGTTTACCCAACGTTTCTCCTGTCAGTCCTGCGCATCTTCGGGGACTTCCGCGCCGTCGTCGTTGTCCAACATCTGCTCGGGCTCGCCGGTGGCGGACTGCTCTTTCTGACCTGGCAGCGCGTCCGGCTCTTCGTCGCAGCCTCGCGTTTCGGCGATCGCGTTCACCTCGGCCTGGGGCTGCTTCTCGCCGCTGTCTTTCTTCTCGCCGGCGAACCCATTCGCGCTGAAATGGGGCTTCGGCCCGAAGCAATCTGCGGATTTCTTCTCGCGGTTAATCTTTTTTGCGCCGTCGAGTTTGGGGCCCGGACGTTTGTTCTTCGGAAAGCCGCCGTGGCCGCCGGCGTGGGGACCGGCGTTTCCTCCGTTCTGCTCTCCTCCGTAAAACCGAGCTTCGTTTTCCTCGCGGCCGTTCCGCTTTTGCCAATCGGGATTTTCCTGCTCACGCGAAATCCGCTTCGGCAAAAGCTAACCATCGCTCTCGGAATCCTGGCCGCGACCGCGGCGCTGGTGCTGCCGGAATATTTACTTCGCCGCGACGACCCGGGAGGGCGGCTCTTCCTGCCGACGACCCTTTTCGTCATTCACGCCGATCTCATTCGCGACCAAATGGCCGACGACGTGGCGAAGCGGGCGGTTCTTCCCTATCCACTCGATTGGGTCGAACGAATGCAGCAGCAGCTCGCCGCGGAGATTGCGAAGTCCGCGCCGATCGGGGGCCGTAAATTCCCGTCCCTCGGATTTTCTCCCGACGACCTGATGTACGGGCCGAAGTCGACCGCGGAACAAGTGGTGGGCGAGTTCAAGGACGACGCCGACGCGATCACCTCGTTTTATCGCTTCTATTATTGGCGGACGTGGCGACACCGGCCGCTCGCGATGACGAAGAAGGTCGCCCGCCAGGCCCTGCTCTTTTACCGCGCGCCTTCGCCCGTCTTCGACCGACGGAAAATCATCCCGCTCACGGAGGTTTACAAAGTAGGCACTGCGAGTTTCGATCTCGATTCCTACCTCGAGCATTTGAACGCCTACCCGCCGGCGCGCGAGTGGTTGCCGCGCGCTGCTTCCCTCGCCGAAGCGGCGCCGCCGATCGAACAAGGCCGCTTTGTTCGTCTCCCGATTCTATTCCTGGCGGGCGCAAATATTTGGCTGCTCGGTCTCACGCTGGTGACGGCAGTCGCCTGCTTTCAGCGCGATTTTCGAAAACGCGTGGGCGGGCTGGCCGCCCTGGCGTTGCTCGTCTTCGCTTATAACGGCGCCGGGTGTGTCGAGGTCGCGATCATCGCCAGTTTCGACGGCCCGCGTTATTCGACGGTTCTGTTTTGCTCGACAGCGCTGGCGGCGTTTCTCGCCCTGCGGCTGCTTCTTGAAGTCGTAATTCAATTGATGCGATGGGGCCGACCCATCCAGACGTCGGCGCCGGGCGAATAATTCGCGCTCACCAGTTCGGCGGTGTTCCACCAATCGCCCGTGCTGGCGATCAGGCTCGTTTCGGAAACGTCGCAGATCGCGGACGACTGCGGCCAGGGCGAATGCCAGATGCGAAAGAGCCGTCGCCGTTTTCCGCGTTCGGTGAACGCCGTGTAGCGTTCGAGCATGAACTCGTCGAGCGATCCTGGCCGGCACGGACCAAATTCGGACTCGCCGATTTCGCCGGAGTAACTCAATCGCCCGTCCGGAGCGCTGACCGTCCCGTGGAACGAGCTGCCGTGTTCGTAGTGCAGTTGTCCAAAGCGGTAGGGCAAACCAAACGTGCGCGGCCCAAGCAGAACGCTCAGCCGATTCGAGAGCCATTCCGCGAGGAAGAAAATCCCCGGCTCGCCCTTGTGCCGGACGTAGGTGCGAATGTTCAGGAATTCGTGGGTCGCGATCGGTTTCAGGAGCCATTCCGTCCAGGCACCGCCGACGCGCGGGCGCATTCGCACCAGGGTAAAGGCGACGACGCTGACGAACGCCTGCCCGTCGCGGAGATCGAGTGCGAAGGGCACCTGTTTCTGCAGGACATCCGGGTCGGCCGAGTAGTTGATAAAGACCGCGCGATCCCACCGCGCGAGAAAGAGGGGCTCGCCGAACTTTGAAAGCAGTCGGCGCCGCCCGGCTTCGCTCGGGGTCAGCGGATCAACGGTAGAGATCGGCGAGTGCACCGCGGAGCTCGGGAAATTCGAAATGGAATCCGTTTTCCAGAAATCTCTTTGGCCGGCAGCGGCGCCCCGACAGGGCGAGGCTCGGTTCGGTGCGCATGAAGAACGCGCCGACGCGCGTGGCCCACGCTGGAACCGGCGGGCTCCAGGGCCGGTGCAGGACGCGGCGCAACTCGCGCATGAACACCGCGTTCGTCACTGGGTTTGGGCCGGTGACATTGAACACGCCCGATATTTCCGGTCGCTCAATCGCGTCGACGAACATCCGGGTCAGATCCGCAACGTGGATCCAGCTCACGTATTGCCGGCCATGGCCGACACGTCCGCCGAGAAATAAACGAGTGAGCCGCGCAAGGACCGGCAGAGCGCCGCTGTGCGCATCGAGAACGATCCCAATCCGCATCACGACTTTCCGCAGGCCTGGCGTCTGGATCTTTTCGAACTCGCCTTCCCAGCGTTTGCACACTTCTTCCGAGAAGCCGTCGGCCAGCGGGGCGTCTTCGTCGCACCAGCGATCGCCTGGATCGCCGTAGATCGCGAGCGAGCTGGCCTGGACCCAGACTTCGGGCGGCTGAGGGCAGCGCGAAACGGCTTCGCCCAGGACGCGCACTGAATTGACGCGCGACTCCATGATCTCCCGACGATGCTCCGGCGTGTGCCGGCAATTCACGCTGCGGCCGGTAAGGTTTACCAAAGCTTTCGCGCCTTCGATCGATTGCGACCAGTCGCCCAGCGTCTCGGCGTCCCAATGCAAATACCTAATCGCAGTCCCTTCGCGATGCGCGCCCCGAGTGAGGACCACGACTTCATAACCTTTGCCGATCAAGGCCTTCGCGAGCGCTTGCCCGAGAAATCCGCTGCCGCCCGCGAGAACGACGCGCGGTTTCATGTCCGCACCTCCGGCAAGAGACAAGCGCCGCCGTCGCACGAGCGACGAGAAGCGATCTCGCGGTAGATTCGGTGCAGCAATCTTTTCGCGCCGGGGAGTTTTGCAAACCAGCGCAGGGGCCGGCCCCACCAGACAAATCCGGCGAGAAAAAGGACGGCGTCAGCGCCGCCGAAATCGTGGCCGTCGATGGTGCGGACACGCATTTCGGTCGGTCGTTCGCCCGGCTTCAGTTCGAGCTGGAGCGGAGCGAAAATGAATCCGCGGGACGTGAATGTTCGATCAAAGCGCCGCATCATGTCGCGACACATCGGGCATTCGGCGTCGTAGAGAATCCATCCATTCATTACTTCACTCCGAGAAGCTTGAACGCCTTGTCGCCGAGCTTCGCCAGTTTCAGGACGGCGGGGGTCGGCAGCTTCTCCAGTTGGTCGTAGGCGTTCGTTGCGACCTCGAAGAAATTCATCAGGTCGCCGAGCCGATCTCGCGTGTAGGCATCCGCCGCTTTCGGTTTGCCGGATTCCTCGAGGCAATCGCGCAACACCCGCAGGGTCGGTTCGATCTCCCGTTTCTTGCGCTCGCGCGCGATGATCCGGAACATGGCGAAGACGTCTTTGAGCGAGGCGAAGTGATCGCGGCGATCGCCGATAACGTGGACGACGTGAACGATGCCCCAGTTCTGGAGTTCGCGCAGGCTGGTGCTGATATTGGAGCGGGCCACGCCGAGGGTGTGGGCGATTTCGTCGGCCGGGAGCGGCTTCGCGGAAAGGAACAACAAGGCGTGGACCTGGGCGACGGTCCGGTTGATTCCCCAGCGGGTTCCCATCTCGCCCCAGTGGAGGATGAATTTTTGAGCGACGAGCGGCAGGTCCTTCATGGTGTTCAGTCGTTTCTGTCTAGACAGAAATTAGAGAAAGTCTTGCGGAAAACAATCAAAAACTCCGGATCGGGTTCCAGACTGAAAATCTGCCGAAAATATTGTTGCGGGGTCGGGATTCGTTCCTATATTGCCCGCTCTCCGCATCAGGTGCGTGGGAGTGCGTGAGTCAGTTAGCGCGCCGGCCTGTGCGGTTTTTTTGTCGCCCGGATACGATGATCGGGCGGCTTTTAATTTAACGAAGATGCCAACAATTAATCAGCTTATTCGCAAGGGGCGAAAGAAGGTCTCGGTGAAATCGAAATCACCGGCCCTGAAGAATTGTCCCCAGCGCCGCGGCGTCTGCACGCAGGTCATGACGCGGACGCCGAAGAAGCCGAATTCCGCGCTGCGAAAAGTGGCGAAAGTGCGGTTGACGAATGGCCAGGAAGTGATTGCCTACATTCCCGGCGAAGGGCACAACCTGCAGGAGCACTCAATCGTGCTGGTGCGGGGTGGACGGGTGAAAGATTTGCCGGGCGTGCGTTACCACATCGTGCGGGGAACGCTCGACAGCCTCGGGGTGGATGGCCGCCGCCGGAGCCGATCGAAATATGGCGCGAAACGCCCGAAGGCGGGCGGCGACGCGAAGGACGCCAAGGCCAAGAAGTAGCCGCTGACGCGGAATGACGAATTTTCGAATGACGAATGACGAAGGATACAGCAACGACAAACGGCAGTGCGATGATGACTTTTCGTCATTCGTCATTCGTCATTCGTCATTGCGACTTTAAAATTTAACCTGACAACACTGAAACCAACCCATGTCTCGCCGGCGGAAAGTTTACAAAAAGGAGGAGAAGCTCGACTCGCGTTACGGCAGTCCAGCGGTCGCCCGCCTTATTTCCACCGTGATGAAGCGGGGCAAGAAATCGCTCGCGGAACGGATCGTTTATACCGCGATCGATAAATCGCGCGAAGGTTCGGACGCGGTTGATCCGCTCGAGATCGTCAACAAGGCGCTGGAAAACGTCCGGCCGCGTCTCGAAGTAAAATCACGCCGGGTGGGCGGCGCCACCTATCAGGTGCCGATGGAAGTCACGCCGGCGCGCCAGGTTTCTCTCGCGATGCGCTGGATCGTCCAGTACGCCGACGGCCGCCGCGGCATGCCGATGGCCGAAGCGCTGGCGGCTGAATTGAAAGACGCCGCTTCCGGCCAGGGCAACGCGATCAAGAAGCGCGACGACACGCATAAGATGGCGCAGGCCAACCGCGCCTTTGCTCATTTCCGCTGGTAAACGTTATGGCGACTGCAACTCTCGAGAAACAATCACCGGCCGGCGCGAAGAACCCCAATTCGCCGAACCGGAAGTTCCCGCTCGAGCGGACCCGGAACATCGGCATCGCCGCCCACATTGACGCGGGCAAGACGACGCTGACTGAGCGCATTCTTTTTTACACCGGCATGATCCACAAGATCGGTGAAGTGCACGAAGGCACCACCGTCACGGACTGGATGGAGCAGGAACGCGAGCGCGGCATCACGATCACTTCCGCCGCGACGACCTGCGCCTGGATGCAGAAGAAAGAAGAAGGCGTTTACAAGGCTTTTGAAGGCATCAAGATGCGGGTCAACATCATCGACACACCCGGCCACGTCGATTTCACGGCCGAAGTGGAGCGTTCGCTTCGCGTGCTCGACGGCGCCATCGCGGTGTTCGACGCCGTGGCCGGCGTGCAGCCGCAATCTGAAACCGTCTGGCGCCAGGCGAACAAATACGGCGTCCCGCGGATCGCGTTCATCAATAAGATGGACCGCGTCGGCGCGGACTTCGATGCGTCGATCGATTCGATGCACAAGAAACTGGGCGCGAACGCCTGGCCGATCCTGATTCCGCTCGGCAAAGAGGATTACCTCAAGGGCCAGCTCGACGTCGTGAATCGCAAAGCCGTTTTTTATCTCGACGACGACTCGATGGGTTCGACCTACGAGGTGCGCGACATTCCGGAAGAGAACAAAGAGCAAGTCGAGAAAGCCTACGCGACCCTGGTCGAACAGATTTCCAATATAGATGACGAGATCGCCGAGGCCGTTCTGGAAGAGAAGCAGGTCACGCCCGAGATGCTGAAGGCTGGGATTCGCCGCCAGACGATCGCGAACAAGTTCGTGCCGGTGGTCGGTGGTTCGGCTTTCAAGAACAAGGGCGTCCAGTATCTGGTCGACGCCGTAGTCGATTATCTTCCGAGCCCGCTCGACATTCCGCCCGCCAAGGGAATGGAGCCGGATTCGCACGAGCCGATGGACGCGCCCACGGACGACAACGGCAAATTTTGTTCGCTGGCGTTCAAGCTTTGGAGCGATCCGTTCGTCGGCAAGCTCGTGTTCTTCCGGGTTTATTCCGGTTCGCTGAGCAAAGGCGACAACGTTTACAACCCGCGCACGAACAAGCGCGAGCGCATCTCGCGTTTGATCCAAATCCAGGCCGACAAGCGCGAAGACATCGAGACCTGCTACTCCGGCGACATCGCGGCGATCGTCGGAATCAAGAACATCACCACGGGCGACACGCTCTGTGACGAGGATTTCCCCATCCTGCTCGAGCCGCCTTCGTTCCCTGATCCGGTTATCTCGATGGCGATCGAGCCCAAGACGAAACAGGACCAGGAGAAGATGGGCGTCGCTCTGCAACGTCTCTCGGAGGAAGATCCGACCTTCAAAGTTTACACGCACGAAGACACCGGCCAGACGATCATCGCCGGAATGGGCGAACTCCATTTGGAGATCATTCGCGATCGCATGCTGCGCGAATTCAAAGTCGACGCGAACGCCGGCAAGCCGCAGATCGCTTATCGCGAAACCATCACCGCCCCCGCGGATGGCGAAGGCAAGCTGATCAAGCAGTCGGGCGGTCGCGGCCAATACGGCCACGTCATCATCAAGGTTCAGCCGAACGAGCGCGGCAAAGGCATCACCGTTGAAAATAAGGTCGTCGGCGGAAACATTCCGAAGGAATACATTCCGGCCTGCAAGAAGGGCATTGAAGAAGCGATGCTCAATGGCGTCATCGGCGGCTACGAAGTGATCGACGCCAACGTCGACATCGTCGACGGCTCGTATCACGACGTCGACTCGAACGAAATGGCGTTCAAGCTGGCCGCGATCTTTGCGGTCAAGGACGCGTTCAAGAAGGCGAAACCGATTCTGCTCGAGCCGATCATGAAGGTGGAGAACGCGACCCCGGAAGAATATCAGGGCGACATCATGGGCGATTTGAATCGGCGACGCGGAAAGATTGGCAGCATCGAGGTGAAGGGGAATTTGACGATGGTCCAGGCCGAAGTTCCGCTCGCGGAAATGTTCGGTTACGCGACGGCGATCCGTTCGCTGTCGAAAGGCCGGTCGAGTTACTCGATGGAGCCATCCCACTTTGAGCAGGTGCCGCAGCAATTGGTCGCGGCAATCCTCGACCAGAAGGAGACGAAATGACGAACGGCCAGCGCATTCGCATTCGTTTGAAGGCATTCGATCATCGGATGCTCGATCAATCCGCGATCGACATCGTCGAGACCGCCAAACGCACCGGCGCGCGCGTGGCTGGACCGATCCCGCTCCCGACGTTGATCGAGAAATTCACGGTGAACCGCTCTCCCCACGTCGACAAAAAGTCGATGGACCAATTTGAAATTCGGACGCACAAACGGCTGCTCGACATCATCGAGCCGACCGCGAAAACGGTGGACGAGCTGAAGAAGCTCAATCTGCCGGCGGGCGTCGATATCACCATCAAGATTTAGCGCAGTCTATTCGAACACTTTTGCAAACCCACGATCATGAGCATCGGTTTACTAGGACAGAAGATCGGCATGACCAGCGTTTACGACGCGAACGGTCGGATGCGTCCTGTGACCGTGATCGCGGCCGGCGATAACGTCCTGGTCCGCCGGGTCACGGCGGAGAACGACGGTTATTCGGCCATCAAAGTCGGGTTCGACGTCCAAAAGGAATCGCGCGTGAACAAGGCGCTTCTCGGCGAATTCAAGGCGGCCGGTTCCGAGCCGAAGAAGTTGATGAAGGAATTCCGTCTGCCGGCGGATGCGCCGGAAGGCGAAATCAATTTAAGCGTCACGCAGTTTCAACCCGGAGACTGGGTGGACGTCATTGGCCGCTCGAAGGGCAAGGGTTTCCAGGGCGTGATGAAAAAGCACAACTTCGCCGGACAAGGCGCGGCCCACGGTTCCAAGACCCATCGCCGGAATGGCGCCATCGGCAATCGTTCCACGCCGGGACGGATCTGGAAGAACATGGGCATGCCGGGTCACATGGGCGACGAACGCGTGACGGTGCAGAATCTCCAGGTCATGCAGGTGCGCGAGGCGGAGAAAGTAATTTTGATCAGCGGCGCGGTGCCGGGAGCGAACGGCAGCTATGTCGTCGTCAGGCCGGCGATCAAGAAACCGGCCGCGGGAGGCGCGAAGAAATAAATGAGCGCAAAAGTTTTAACAGCTGAAGCGGCGAAAGAAGCGAAGATCGAATTGATCGAGACCGGCCGCGGAACACAGGCGCTCCACGACGTGGTCGTGGCGATGCGAGCGGCGCGCCGTTCCGGGACGGCCAGCACGAAGACAAAAGCGACGGTCAATCTTTCGGGCGCGAAACCGTGGCGCCAAAAGGGAACGGGCCGGGCGCGCGCCGGCTACAAGTCGTCGCCGGTGTGGCGTGGCGGCGGCGTCGTGTTCGGGCCGCATCCCCGCGATTACTCGAAGAAGACTTCGAAGACTTTGCGACGCCTGGCGTTTCAAAAAGCGTTGAGCGAGCGAATCAAGGCCGGCGACGTTTTGACGATCGGCAAATTCGAGGTGGGCGAACTGAAGACGAAATCATTCGTCGCCCTGGTGAAGAAGCAGACGGACGCGCGCAAGGTTTTGGTCCTGTCGGATTCATTCGATGAAAACACTTACCGGTCCGCCCGGAACGTGAAGCCGATTTTGCTCGCCACGGCGGCGGACGTGAACGCCGAGCAACTGCTCGCGTTCGACAAGATTTTGGTGACGCCGGCGGCTTTGGAACGCCTCGCGGAAAGGACTTCGAAATGAACGAGCCCTACGATTTGATCCAGACGGTCCAGCTGACGGAGAAAGCGTCGCTCCTGAGCGATAAGCTGAACAAGTACGTGTTCCGCGTTTCGCCGCGCGCCAACAAGATCCAGATCAAGCAGGCCATTCAGCGCCTGTTCGGCAAGACGGTCATCTCCGTGAACACCTGCAATTACGCCGGCAAAAAGAAGCGCGAACGCCGCGCCGATTTTGGGCGGAAGGCGCATTGGAAGAAAGCGATCGTGACGTTGAAGGAGGGCGAGAAGATCGATCTCGTCTAATCTGTTATGGCGCTCAAAACTTTTAGACCACTCACGCCGGTTCTGCGGTTCAAGTCGCTCCCGGCGTTCACCGAGATCACGAAATCGAAGCCGCACAAAGGGCTGACGGAGATCAAGCGGCGGAGCGGCGGCCGAAACAATAATGGACGGCTGACGGCGCGGCACATTGGCGGCGGGCACAAGCAGAAGTACCGGAAGATTGATTTCAAGCGGCGCAGGCATGGGATCGCGGCGGAGGTGACGGCGATCGAGTACGATCCGAACCGTTCGGCGCGCATCGCTCTTATTAAGTACAGCGACGGCGAGATGAGCTACATCCTGGCCCCGGACGGATTGACCGCCGGCGCCAAAGTGATGTCGGGCCCGGAAGCGCCTCCTGATCTCGGAAATTCGTTGCCGCTCAGCGCGATTCCGCTCGGCGCGAATATTCATAACATCGAGATCGCGCCGGGACGCGGCGGGCAGATTGCGCGCAGCGCGGGGCAGCAGGCGACCTTGAGCAACCGTGAAGGCGGTTACGCGCTGGTGAAATTGCCGTCCGGCGAAATCCGGCGGATTCACGATACGTGTTTCGCGACGATCGGACAGGTTGGGAACGTCGACCACATGAACGTGGCCAGCGGTAAAGCCGGCCGGACGCGCTGGCAGGGACGGCGCCCGCACGTGCGCGGCATGGTCATGAACCCGATCGATCACCCGATGGGCGGCGGCCAGGGCAAATCGAAGGGCGGCGGCGGACGGCATCACCCGGTCAGTCCGTGGGGCCAGCTGGCGAAGGGATTCAAGACGCGGGCGAAACACAAGCCGAGCGATCGTTTCATCATGCAGGATCGCCGGAAGAAATAATTTTAGTTATGGCCAGATCACTGAAAAAAGGACCGTTCGTTCCCGGACATCTGCTCGAAAAGATCGACAAGATGAATGCGTCCGGCGTGAAGAAGCCGGTGAAGACCTGGGCGCGCCGCTCAATGGTGACCCCGGATTTCGTCGGGCACACGTTCATGGTGCACAACGGCAAAACGTTCGTCTCCGTGTTCGTGACGGAGAACATGGTCGGCCACAAGCTCGGCGAGTTTTCGCCGACGCGGATCTTTAAGAAACACGGTTCGCACACCGCGAAGGTGACGAAATAGTTGAGAGTTTTTAGTTGAGTGTTGAGAGACGATTAATTGGGAGGCCAAGAGCCGGGAAAGTGCGGCTCTCAACTCTCAACTATTTGCTCTCAACTTCCCTGCTGCTCGCAGCCGGGAACGATAGTTCTTTGACAGAATCCAGGAATGAAAGCGAAGCGTTGCGGCAGGAATTGTCGCTGGCGCGTGAATCGGTGCGGACATTAACGGACAGCCTGGCGGAATCGAATCTGCAGGCCGAAGTTTTTCGCCGGAAGTATTCCGATCTCGAGCTGCGGATGGAAGCGCTCGGGTTGGAGTCGGCCGACAAGGATCGGGCGAAGCTCGAACAGCGGTTGCTGAGCGCGGTCTCCGATCTGCAGTTGTTGCAGAAGGAACGCGAAGCGTATCGCGACCAGAGTTTGCGGCTGAGTGAAGCGATCCTGCACCTGCTGAAGTCGTCGACCGGAGGCGATGCCCAGGCGCGGATGGAAGTGGAAACGCAGTTGCGGAGTCTGAACGCGCTGATCGCGAAGGCCGATAATCCGCCCGCGGAAACGGCGACGCTGATGGACGGCAATGTAATCAGCGTGAAGGACGAATGGTCGCTGGTGGTCGGCAACATCGGGGAGAAGCAGGGCGTGAAGATGGGGATGCCGATGCGAGTGATGCGCGGCGACAAGCTCGTCGCGACGTTGCGAGTAGTGGATGTCCGGCAGCGGATTTGCGGCGCGGTGATTCAAAAAATGGATTCTGAGAAAGAGAAAATAAAAGTGGGCGATCGCCTCCAGGCGGACGCTCGCAAGGATGTGAGTTTAAAATAAATGCAAGTTAGATCGACATATCGGTACGCGAAGATTTCGCCCTTCAAGGTGCGCGAAGTCACTCGCGCTATTCAGGGCCTGCCGGTTTCGGCCGCGCTCGACCTGGTGGCGTTTAGTCCGAAGAAGGCTGCGGGGTTGATCGCGAAGACGCTGAAGAGCGCGGTCGCGAATGCGGAGAACAACGCGAACCTTCGCGTCGACGGGTTGGTCGTGAAAGAAGCGACAGTCGGGGAAGGTCCGACGATGAAGCGGATGATGACCCGGGCGCGCGGGAGCGGAAGCCGGGTTCTCAAACGGAGCAGCCATATCCGGATCATTTTGACGGACGAGATCGAGATCAAGACGCGGGACAAGAAGAAGAAATCGGGCGCGAAGAAATCCGGCGGGGGGAAGAAGACTCACACCAAGGTCACAAAGGACACGAAGGACGAGACCAAGGAAACGAAGTCGGCCGAGTCTGAGAAGTCGGAGGCAAAGGAATAATTTATGGGACAGAAAGTTAATCCAATTGGTTTTCGTCTCGGGGTGAACCGCGACTGGCGTTCGAAGTGGTACGCGTCGCCGCAGGAGATGCCGGCATTTCTGCACAGCGACCTGAAGATTCGCGATTACGTGAAGAAGAAACTCCAGTTCGCCGCGGTCTCGAAGATCGTGATCGAGCGGGCGTGGAACTCGATTCGCGTGACGATTTGCACGGCGCGGCCGGGGATCGTGATCGGCCGGAAAGGCGCCGAGATCGAGAAGATGACCGAGGAAATCTCGAAGATGGCGCAGGGCAAACAGATCAAGATCGACATCCAGGAAATCAAGACCCCGGAGCTCGATGCGCAGCTGGTGGCGGAGAATGTCGCCCTGCAGATCGAGCGCCGGATTGCGTATCGCCGGGCGATGAAAAAGGCGGTGCAAGTGGCGATGGATTTTGGGGCGCAGGGAATCCGGCTCCGGAGTTCCGGACGGCTGAACGGCGCGGAGATTTCGCGTTCGGAATGGTACCGCGAAGGAAAGGTGCCGCTCCATACCTTGCGGACCCCGATCGATTATGGGTTCGCGGAAGCGAACACGGTTTACGGAAAGATCGGCGTGAAGTGCTGGATCTGTAAGAAGGAAGAAGCGCCGCCGGCCGAAGCGCAGCCCGCGGCGTTGCCGCCGCCGCCCGAGCCGGTCGAAGCGTAAGACAATTTTTTTGAGGAGACACTGACATGCCATTGATGCCAAAACGCGTGAAGTATCGGAAGACCCAGCGGGGAAGCCGAAAGGGAACGGCGTCGCGCAACCTGCGGATCGACTTTGGTGAGTTCGGGCTTCAGACGCTCGAGCGGGCGTGGATCACGAACACGCAAATCGAGGCGGCGCGTGTCGCCCTTACGCGCAGCATGAAACGCAAAGGCAAACTCTGGATTCGGATTTTCCCGGACAAATCGGTCACGGCGCGTCCGCCGGAAACGCGAATGGGCAAGGGAAAAGGCCAGCCGGAATATTGGGTGGCGACGGTGCGGCCGGGGAACATTCTGTTTGAGCTGGATGGCGTGCCGGAATCGGTCGCGCGCGAATCGCTGCGGCTGGCCGCGGACAAGTTGCCGGTGCGGACGAAGTTTTTGACCCGGCACCACGTGGCTGCGGCCTAACGAGACATGAAATTTAAAGAGATAGCCGAAATGAGCAGCGACGAGCTGCAGACGAAGAAGCGCGACATGCGGCAGGAGAGTCTGCATCTGCGGTTGCAACAGCAGAGCGGACAACTGGAACAGCCGAGCCGCTTGCGGTTGCTGCGCCGGGACGTGGCGAAGATCGAGACGGTGCTATCGCAGCGGGCAAAGAAGGCGGAAGGCGCGAAGGCGGAGAAGAAATAAATTTTTATGGCCGAAGAGACTAACGAATCGAACCCAGGGTCAACCACGACCAGCGTGCGAGGAACGCGGAAGACGCGGACGGGCGAAGTGATTTCGAGCGGGATGAACAAGACGATCGTGGTGCGGACGGTGACTCGAGTGCCGCACGCGAAGTTTGGGAAGATCGTGAAGCAGATGAAGAAATTTTACGCGCACGATGAAGAGAACACGGCGAAGCCGGGCGACACGGTGCGGATCATGGAGACGCGGCCGATGAGCAAGCTGAAGCGCTGGCGGCTGGTGGAGGTCGTGCAGAAGTAGATTTAGGGGAAGGGGAGAGGAAGATTTATGGTTTACATCCGAAGCAGACTCGACGTCGCGGACAACAGCGGCGCGCGCATGGCGACGATGATCGGCGTGATCGGCAAGGGGAACGCGATGTCGGCGGGGATCGGCGACGTGATTACCGCGAACGTGAAAGAGGCGAGCGCCACCGGGACGGTGAAGAAGGGCGAAGTCATTCGCGCGGTCATCGTGCGCACCCGGCAGCCGATCAAACGCAACGACGGCTCGGTCCTTCGTTTCGACAACAACGCGATCGTCGTGATCGACAAGGATTTGAACCCGCGCGGCACGCGCATTTTTGGACCGGTTGCGCGCGAACTACGCGAGCGCAATTTCATGAAGATCGTGTCGCTCGCCCCGGAAGTTTTATGAACCGCATCAAGCTGCACGTCAGGAAAGGCGACAACGTCGAGGTCATCTCGGGGAACTTTCGTGGTTCGTCCGGGAAGGTGCTCGAAGTGATCGCGCGCAAGCAGCGGGTGCTGATCGAAGGCGTGCGATTGATCAAGAAGCATTTGAAGAAGTCCCAGGACAATCCGCAGGGAAAAATCGCGGAGCGCGAAGGTCCGATCCACATCTCGAACGTCCGGGTGCTGGAGCGCGGGGAACGCGCTGCCAAGGGCAAGGGTTCGAAAAAGAAAGAGAAAGCGACGAAGGAAAAAGCGCCCAAGAGCAAAGCGAAAGAGGCGAAGGACGCGAAAGAGGAATAGGCCGTGAAGAACGAGTTTTACGATCATTACAAAGAGCGGGTGATGCCGGCGTTGCAGAAGCTGCACGGTTACAAGAACCCGCATCAGGTTCCGAAAGTGGAGAAGGTCGTCGTCAACACGTCGGTCGGCTCGCAGTCGGACGTGAAGCAGGCGCTGGAAGACGCGAAAGCGGAGCTGGCCTTGATCACCGGCCAGAAGCCCTCGGAAACGCGCGCGAAGAAAAGCATCGCGAATTTCAAGCTGCGAAAAGACCAGGCCATCGGCGCGAAGGTCACGCTGCGCGGCGAGCACATGTACGAATTTTTGGAACGCCTGATCAAAGCGTCGCTCCCGCGAATCCGCGACTTTCGCGGGGTCTCGCCGAAGGGATTTGACGGCCACGGGAACTATACCCTGGGCGTTTCCGACCAGTCCATTTTCCCGGAGGTCGAGCTCGATAAAATCAAGCGCAACATCGGTTTTGATGTTACTATCGTCACCACCGCGCAGACGAACGAAGAAGCCAAGTCGCTCCTGAGCGAAATGGGAATGCCGTTCAGCGACCGGGCCAAGAAGCCACCGACGGCGACCCCGTCCGAGGCCGAACCAGTCGCAGCCGCGCCAGCCGCCTAACCAATGAGCACAGTTACTGATCCTATCGCCGATCTTCTCGCCCGCGTCCGCAACGCCGCGGCCGCGCAGAAGGCGGAAATGTTCGTCCCTTATTCCAAGATCAAGGCGGAGGTCACGCGCATTTTGAAAGAAGAAGGCTACATCACGGACTACACCGTCGACACCGAAGGAGCGCATCCGCGGATCAAGATCACGAACAAGATCGCGAACCGGACGAGCGCCATCACGGGCCTGAAGCGGGTGAGCCGGCCGGGATTGCGGCGTTACGTCGGGGCGCAGGAAATTCCGCGCGTCCTCGGCGGAATGGGCATTTCGATTCTGTCCACCCCGCGCGGCATTCTTTCCGGCCGGGAAGCGAAGAAACAAAACGTGGGAGGCGAGCTGCTGGCTTACGTCTGGTAAGGCGCGCGCGATTTTCTATGTCACGAATTGGAAACAAGGCAGTCGAAATTCCCGACAAAGTGAAGGTGAACATCGGCAACGATGGCGCCGTCGCGGTCGAGGGGCCGAAGGGCAAACTGCAATGGACGCTGCCGCGGGAGATCAAGGCCAGCGTAAAGGACAACCGAGTCTCGCTCGTGCGCGACGCCGAGACGCGCAGCGTAAAAGCGCTTCACGGCCTGTCCCGCAGCCTCGTCCACAACATGGTCCAGGGCGTGAGCGAAGGATTTTCGAAGAACCTCGAGATCGAGGGCGTCGGTTTCAAGGCGGCGGTCCAGGGCGAGGTGCTGAATCTCAGCCTGGGCAAGTCGCACCCGATCCTGTTCCCGATCCCGAAAGACATTAAGATCACGGTCACGGAGAACACGAAGATCGCGATCGCCGGTATCGACAAGAAGTTGGTCGGTCAGGTCGCGGCCGACATTCGCCGCTATTACCCGCCGGAGCCTTACAAGGGCAAGGGCGTGAAGTACGCGGGCGAGGTCATTCGCCGCAAGGAAGGTAAAACGGTCCAATAGTTATGGCGCTCCTCGATCGCAAAATCACCCGGACCCGGATCCACAAACGCATCCGGAAACGCGTCAGCGGCACGGCGGAACGTCCGCGGCTGGCCGTCCACTTCTCGGGCAAACATGTTTACGCGCAGGTCATCGACGACGATGCGGGCAAGACGCTCGTCTCGGCCGCGACGACCGAGGAAAAGATCGTCGGCAAATCGAAAGGCGGCGCGAACCGCGCGTCGGCCGAAATCGTGGGCAAAGCGATCGCGGAGCGGTTGCTCTCGAAGAAAGTCGAGACCGTTGTGTTCGATCGCGGCGGTCACATTTATCACGGCAAAGTGAAAGCCCTGGCGGACGCGGCCCGCGAAGGCGGACTGAAATTCTAGAACATCATGGCACAACAACACAGCGGCGGCGGACGACGGCAGGAACGCCAGACAGACAAAAGTTCAGCGGCACGGGGCGATACGACCGAGAAGGTCGTGTTCATCAACCGCTGCGCCAAGGTGGTGAAAGGCGGCCGGCGTTTCAGCTTTAGTGCGTTGATCGTGGCGGGCGACCATGACGGGCAGGTCGGCGTCGGTTTTGGCAAAGCCAACGAAGTGGCGGAAGCGATCCGGAAAGCTTCGGAAGCGGCGCGGAAGTCGATGGAGAAGATGTCGCTGCACGAGAACACGATTCCGCACGAGACGATCGGAGAATTTGGCGGCGGCCGCGTGTTGCTGCGTCCGGCTTCGCCCGGGACCGGCGTGATCGCCGGGGGCGGGGTGCGCGCAGTGGTGGAAGCGGTCGGCATTCGCGACGTCCTCGCGAAGTCGTTAGGCTCGAGCAATCACGCCAACGTCGTGAAAGCGACCATAGCCGCGCTGCGTTCGTTGCGCCGGCGCGATGAGATTTTGAAGTCACGCGGGATCCGCGTGTCGCAACCCGAAGGGAAGGAAGCAGTCCAGTCATGATTCGGTTGAATAACATGCGGACGCGGCCCGGCTCGAAGCACCGCGTGAAACGCCTCGGTTGCGGGGAGAGCTCCGGCCACGGCAAGACCAGCGGCAAAGGGCACAAAGGCCAGAAGGCGCGCTCCGGCGGAAGCCTTCGCCTCGGGTTCGAAGGCGGCCAGATGCCGCTCATCCGGCGATTGCCGAAGCGCGGGTTTAACAACGCCGCTTTCCACAAGAATTACGCGGTGGTGAACTTGAGCGACCTGGCGTCGTTCAAGGAAGGGACCGTGATCAACGAGCAACTTCTGCGCGAGAAGAAGATGGTCCGGGGCAACGGCGCCGGCTTGAAGATCCTGGGCGACGGCGAACTCAAGCACGCCCTTACGATCGAGGCGGACAAGATCAGCGCGTCGGCGCGGGAAAAAATCGAGAAAGCGGGCGGCAGCGTGACGCTGCGGCAGAAGCCGGTCCAGGGCCCGCGCGATGCGGAGCCACAGCCGGCTGCGGACGAAACCGCGGAAACTCAAGCGGACGCAGCGCCGGAAACGAAGCGGACGAAAAAACCGGCGGCGAAAAAATCGCCGGCGAAATCGGCCACAAAGAAAAAGAAAGCGCAGCAGAGCTAAGGCGTTGCGGTCAACGAGCAAATCGTAGTCGATGGTTTCGGCGTTCTTAAACTCGGTCAAGATACCGGAACTGCGGCGACGCATTCTGTTCACGCTGGCCATCGTGGTCATCGTGCGGCTCGGCGCGGCCATCACGACTCCTGGCGTAAACCAGGCGGTGATCCAGGAATGGTTCCGGACTTCGCTCACCGAGAAACAGGGCGGCAACATCGCGGCGCTGTTTAATCTCTTTAGCGGCGGCGCCCTGGAAAATTGCGCGCTCTTCTCGCTCGGCATCATGCCCTACATCAGCGCGTCGATCATGATGCAGCTGTTGACCGCGGTGATCCCGCAACTGGGGCGGCTCGCGAAAGAAGATGGCGGCCGGCAAAAGATCATGCAGTACACGCGGTATGCGACCGTGGCGCTTTGCATGGTCCAGGCTTATCTCCTGGCGATTTCATTCCAGCACCCGGAATCGTACCAGACGATGCTGCCGGGAATCACCGATACGATTAACCGGCTCGGGATTCCGTTGGTGGACGATTTGGGAATGCAGTTCCGGATCATCACGGTGATTTCGCTCACCACCGGGACGCTGTTCCTCATGTGGCTCGGCGACCAGATCACCGAGCGCGGCATCGGCAACGGCATTTCGTTGATCATCACGATCGGCATTGTCGCGCGCCTGCCGGCGGCCCTGGCGCAGGCCTGGAAGACGTTCGTCCCATCGGCCGGAAGCGGAACGACGCCGTCAAATCCCTTCATCCTCGTGTTGATGATCGCGTTCCTGTTTATCGTGATCGCCGCGGTCATCGCGGTCACGCAAGGCGTGCGCAAGATCACGGTCCAATACGCGAAGCGGGTCGTCGGGCGCAAGATGTACGGCGGGCAGACGCAATACATGCCGTTGAAGGTAAATTACGCGGGCGTCATGCCGATCATTTTCGCGTTCGCCCTTCTCCTCTTTCCCGCCACGATCGTCGGCTACGTCGGGAAAAACAGCCCGATCGCGGCGCGGATCGTCGGCGCTCTGAATAACGGGTGGCCCCATTACCTCGTCCTGGCCGCGATGATTTTCTTCTTCAGTTATTTCTGGGTGGCAACGCAATTCCAGCCGTCCCAAATCGCGGACGACCTCAAGAAATACGGCGGCTACATTCCGGGGGTGCGCCCGGGGAAACCGACCGCGGAGTTTCTCGATTACACCATGACGCGGCTTACATTCGCCGGCGCCATTTTCCTGACCTTGATTGCCATTCTCCCGAGCTTGCTCAGCCAGGGACTGCAGGTTCCGCAGATCACCGCGCAATTTTTCGGCGGGACCAGCCTGCTCATCATCGTGGGCGTCATTCTCGACACGATGCGCCAGGTGGAGACGCATCTGATCCAGCGGCATTACGATGGATTCCTGCGCAAGGGACGGATTCGCGGCGGCCGTTTCGACCGCGCCAGCTACGCGCGGGGTGAGGCAGCCCGCAGCACCACCCTGATGTGGCTCTACGTCGGGATCGCGATCATTGTCATCGGCGGTGTGGCGTTTTTCCTTTACGGTCACTAAGTGAAGAAGCGACTCGTGCTCCTCGGCGCTCCTGGTTCCGGCAAAGGGACGCAGGCGGAAATGATCACGCGCCACTTCACGATCCCGGTGACGTCGACGGGCGCGATCCTGCGCCGCGAAGTGGAACTCGGCACGCTGTTGGGGCTGGAGACCGCAGAGAAAACCAAGCACGGCGAGCTCGTGCCGGACAAGATCATCATTGAATTGATCGAGGACTGGGTGCGGCTGCATGGCGCGCATGGTTTCGTTTTCGATGGTTTTCCGCGCACCATCCCGCAGGCCGAAGCGTTGCAGGGGATTTTGCAGCGGCACCACACGCCGCTGGATTATGCGATCTGGCTCGACGTGACCGCGGATACCATCAAGGACCGCATTTCGCACCGGCTCCAATGCCAATCCTGTGGATTCACGACGAGCGAAGGGGCCGCCGTTTTTTCCGAGCGCGCGATTTGTCCGTACTGCGATGGCCCGTTGATTCGCCGGATGGACGATGATGCCGCGATCCTCGAAACGCGGCTCTCCGAATTCAACAGCAAGACCCAGCCGGTCGCCGACTATTACGCGGGAATGAGCGTCCTGCGGAAGATCGATGGGAATCGCGATCGGGAAGCGGTCTTCGCCGACATCTCGAAGTTGATCGAGCAGGCGGCATGATCCCGATCAAGAGCGCGAAAGAGATCGATAAAATGCGACAGGCTTGTCGCACCGCGAGCGAGGTTCTGGAACGCGTCGTCGATCTGGTTCGACCGGGAATAACAACGAAGGAAGTCGACCAGGCGGCGGCGGATCTGATGGCGGAAGCCGGGGTGCAGAGCGCGTTCCTTGGTTACCGGCTGGGGCACCGCGTTTTCCCGGGCAATATTTGCATCTCGCTGAACGACGAGATCGTGCACGGCATTGGGAGCCAGCGGCGGATCCAATACGGCGACATCGTCAAATTGGATATCGGCGTCATCCAGGACGGGTGGGTCGGCGACACTGCCTTTACGGTTCCGGTCGGGATGATCGACGATCGCACCGAGCGGTTGTTGCGCGTGACCGAGAACGCCCTGCGGCGCGCCATCGAGATCATGCATGAAGGCACGCGGCTCGGCGATGTCTGCGCCACCATTGAGGAAATGGCAACGCGCGAGAACTTCAACGTCGTCCGCGAATTCGTCGGGCACGGCGTCGGGCGGAAACTGCACGAAGAGCCGCAGGTCCCGAATTACGGGCGGCGCGGGAGCGGCCCGCGGTTGAAAGCCGGCATGACCCTCGCGATCGAGCCGATGATTAATTCGGGCACGGCTGCGGTCAAACTCCTGGATGACGGCTGGACGGTTTGCACGGCGGACGGGATGCCGTCGGCCCATTTCGAACACACGGTCCTGATCACGCGGGAGGGGCCGGAAATCCTGACCTGGCGCGGAAAGACGCAATTGAAGTGAGTATCTTGCCAAGCGGGAAAGTTATGCTAGAGGTTTCCCCCTGCGATTTGTCGAAGGGGCGGACCACCTGCCGCCAGAAATGACCCGCGGACCTGCTCCGCGTTTTTCGTCTCGACCGAATCCTTTGAGTTATGAAAGTGCGACCATCAGTAAAAAGACTTTGTGAAGCGTGCAAGATCGTGAAGCGGAAGAACGTTGTCCGCGTCATCTGCAAGAACCCGCGTCACAAACAGCGCCAGGGATAATTTATGCCAAGACTTTTGGGAGTTGAGATTCCGTCGGACAAACGCATCGAAGCGTCGTTGACCTACATTTACGGCATCGGGCCGACCACCGCGAAACGGGTGCTCGAGCAGACGAACATCGACGGGAATCTGCGCGCGAAAGATCTCACGCCGCAGCAGATCAACGAGATCATTCACGCCATTACGAACAACAAGGTCCCGATTGAAGGCGATCTTCGCCGGGAAGTGCAGGGCAACCTGAAGCGCTTGCAGGCGATCAATTGTTACCGCGGCATCCGGCATCGCCGCGGGTTGCCCGTTCGTGGGCAGCGCACCTCGACAAACGCACGCACGCGCAAGGGCCCTCGCAAAACCGTCGGCGTGATCCGAAACAAGGATGCGAAGGCAGGCAAGGTTTAACGATTAGAACTTTTTAGTCATGGCTGATTCAGAAGAGAAAAAACCGGCGAAAACAAAAGCTCCGAAGGAGAAGGCGGAGACCGAAGAGACGAAAGTCGAAGCAACCGCTGCGCCGGAAGCTCCGGCAACTGCGACCGCTGATGCCCCCGCAGCAACGACTCCTGAAGCGCCGGCTGCGGCTGCGACGGAGGCCCCAGCCAAGCCTGCCAAGAAACCAGCCAAGGCGAAGAAGGAAGAAGCTCCTGCTCCCGAGCCGCCGAAGGAAAATCTTTCGCTCGACCCGAACGACGTCGAGAAGCCGAAGATCATCAAGGCAAAGGGAAGCAAGAATGTTCACACGGGCATTGCTCACGTGCTTTCCACTTTCAACAATACCATCGTCACGATCACCGACCTCAAAGGCAACGTGATCGGCTGGTCGAGTGCCGGCAAAGTCGGCTTCAAAGGGTCCCGCAAAAGTACCGCTTACGCCGCCCAGATGGTCGCGCAGGACGCGTCCCGCCAGGCGATGGGCCACGGCTTGAAGGAAGTTGAAGTCCTTGTTCGCGGACCCGGCGCCGGCCGTGAATCCGCCGTGCGCGCTCTCCAGGCGATCGGCCTCGATCTCACCGTCATCCGCGACGTCACACCCGTCCCCCACAACGGCTGCCGTCCTCCCAAGCAGCGCCGCGTCTGATCCTCTTAACCACTCAACTTTCTCAACCTCTCAACCATTCATGGGCAGATACACCGGACCGAAAACCAAAGTGAGCCGCCGCTACGGCGTCCCGCTCTTTGGACCAGCCAAGGCGCTCGAGCGAAAGAATTATCCTCCCGGCATGCACGGCCCAAAAGGCTCCCGCCGCAAGCAGTCCGATTACGCGATCGCCCTGGGTGAAAAACAGAAGCTCCGGTATCAGTACGGGCTGCTCGAAAAACAGTTCCGCCGCATTTTCCAAAGCGCGTTGCGGAAGCGCGGCGTCACGGGCGAAACGCTGCTCCAGCTTTTGGAAACGCGGCTCGATAACGTCGTGTTCCGTCTCGGCCTCGCCAACACCCGCAGCGCCGCCCGGCAACTGGTCTCGCACGGCCACGTCCAGGTGAACGGCCGGAATGTGAACATTGCTTCCTACACCTGCAAAGCCGGCGACGAAGTCATGGTCAAGGACAAGCCGAAGTCCCGCCAGCTCGCGTTGCGCAACCTGGAGCTCACCCAAATCGCTCCCGTGCCCGATTGGCTTGTGGCCAATCGCGATGCTTTGAGCGGCAAAGTTTCCCGGATCCCGACTCGCGACGAAATGCAGCCGATGGTCAACGAACAGTTGATCGTTGAGTTGTACTCGCGCTAGAGCCGTTCTGGGAGAGTTTGGCGCTTCAGCTCGGCGCAGTTTTCGCGTCTGGCGCCGATAATGTATTGACAGTTGACGCCGCGGTCGTCAGGCTCGTTAGGCATGAAGCAAACGCTTGCGGTTCTCGTGCTCACGATCGCTCTGGTTCGGCCAAGCTATTCGGACTCCATCCCGATCCGCGGTCCTGAAGCAGCGCCGGGCGTGAAAGAGGCCTTCGAGAAGTTCAACGCCGATGCCGCGGCGTGGAACAAGCGGTGCGCCATGACTCATTCCGAGGCCGAGCAGTCGGCTTGCGAAAAGGAGCGGGCGGAACTCGACTACCGCAAGGGCAAGCTGCTCGCAGGCGGTTCGAATCCTACGGAGAATCCAATTTTTGAACTCACGCTGATAAAACGAGGGGGAGGCCGCGTAATAGCGCACACGAAGAGCGACGCGAGCGGCGCCTTTACGATCGGCACTGTTCCTGCCGGCGCCTACACCCTCGAGATGCGCACGAAAGACGTGCCGCGGCTACCGGCTTTCACCCTCAAGATCGCGGGGGTTAAGCCTGGGGACAGCGAGAAAGGCGTGTTGACTCGCTATCTCGCGCGCGGCGCGGCCTTTGATATCGTGGCGGTCTCCGGATCGCCGCTGCGGGGTCTGATCACTCCGGGCGCGAAGAATGCCAAGACGATGATTTGGCTTCCGACTCCGACAGGCAGCATTTTGCCGGGACGCTGGGTCGAAGAGGGATCCGCCCAGGCCGTTGCCTTTCGCAACACCGGATACTACACCCGCCAGGCGGTGGAGAAAATCCAGGAGCACATGAGCACCAACTATTAGTAGTTGGAAGACTCCAATAGCTCGAGTGCCTTGGTGTAACTGCGACGCTGAAGAAAGTGTCGCAACTGCGGATCGATCTTTGCGGGCAGCGATTGTTCGAGACGTTCGATCTTTTCGGAGACTTCGCGCAACCGTTCGGTGTGGCGATCAGGATCGCGGCGGCTTTCCTCGTCAGCGATGATGGCGAGACGGTCCCGAAGGGCGTCGGCGAGGTCGGTTAGCGAGGCGTCCATCGGAAAAGCTTGAAACGCGAAGCGCTTTGGCGCAAGCGTGCGTTGCCATGAGCGAGATCGCACCGAAGAAAATCCTGATCGTCGACGACGATGTCGGTCTGATGCGGGTCATGCGGGAGGCGCTCACTTCGATGCTGCGTTGCGAGGTCGATACTTCGCCGAAGCCAGAATACGGCTTCGAGCTCGCCTTAAAAAAAACCTACGACCTGATGCTGTTCGATTTCTCCATGCCGATGATCGACGGGGCGATGCTCTTTTTTCTGATCGGGAAGGTTTACAATCATTCCGTGCCGCCGCGGGTGGTGCCGCCGCTCTTGCTGGTGACCGGGAAAGGGGACGAGCAACGGGCGCAGGAACTTCTGCGAGAAGCAGGGGTGCGCGGCCTGGTGCCGAAACCGTTCGCGATCAATCGGCTGATCGAGAAGGTGAAGGAATGCTTGCCGGGCGTGGAATCGCTTCCGAGCTAGGGCTTCGCTTCTTCGATGAGCTGGCGGCGCGCTTCGATCCAGTCGTGCGCTGAATCGCCGGGAAGCGCGAGCCGGTGGCGGCGCTCCGCGAGGAAATAAGCGCGGATACGGATTTCGTCGTCGGTCGGTTCGGCGGCCGACTTGGGGGATGGAGCTGCCTGCGGTTTGGAGACGGATTTCGCAGCGGCGGCGGGTTTCTTTTTCCTCGCCGGTGCGACGGGGGCCGTTGATTTCTTCTTCGGCTCGGTCTTCTTCGATTTGCCGTTGGCAGATTGTAAGCCGGAGTCGTCCGCCGCTTTGTTGTCAGCTGAGCTTTTGGGTTTTCTGGGCACTGTCGTTGTTGAGTAAATGTTTTCAGACCGAATACCCCATGCGGCGGCGACGCAAGCGGATTTTGCAACGTGGCGGTTGCGTTACGCGGCGGAGTGCGCCTACCGTGCCGCCATGCGACACTTCGTTTTCCGCTGGCTCGTCACGACAGTGGGCGTAATGGTCGCGGCCGCGTTTATTCCAGGGATTCGTTATGACAGCACCGGGGCGCTCATTGGCGCGGCGTTGCTCCTTGGAATCCTGAACGCGTTTGTCCGCCCGATCCTGCTGATTCTCGGAGCGCCGTTAATTCTGCTCACCCTCGGGATTTTCATCCTTCTCGTGAACGGGCTGATGCTCTACTGGGTGTCGAGCATCGTGACCGGATTTCACGTGGATGGGTACGGGAGCGCGTTTTGGGGCGCGATCGTGATCGGAATCATCAGCTGGCTGCTGAGCGCGTTCTTCCGCGGCAGCGACGGGCGCGTGCACGTCCTGACGCATCATACGCAACTAAAACGCGTGGAAGGCCGCGTGATCGAACCGGAGACCGGAAACCGATGACGTATTGCCTGGGAATGATCTGCCGTGCGGGCGCCGTGTTTTTGTCCGACTCGCGCACCAGTGCGGGCATGGACAACATCACGATGTGCAGCAAGATGCGCATCTACGAAAAGCCGGGCGATCGGGTGATTTGTATTCTCAGCTCCGGTAATCTGTCGCTCACCCAGGCGACGATCGCGTTAATCGACGAGGACATTCATCTGGGCAAAGCCAATCCCCAACGCGCACAGCTGACGAATCGCTCGACGTTCTACGAAACGATCAACTACGTAGGTTCCAAGGTGCGGGAAGTCGAGAAACGACATCGCGAAGCGCTGGAAGCGGACGGATTCGATTTCAACATTCACCTGATCGTCGGCGGGCAGATCGCCGGGTTCGCGCCGGAGGTGCACCTGATTTATCCGCAAGGCAACAGCATCCATGCGACCCGCGATTGCCCGTTCCTTCAGATCGGCGAACGCAAATACGGCAAGCCAATCCTCGACCGCGGCTTCAATTACGAAACGGGGCTGGCCGACGCGGTGAAGGTCGGGATCATTTCCATCGACTCGACGATGACGAGCAATGTCGCGGTGGGACCTCCGATCGACATCCTCTGTTACGAGAAGGATTCGTTGGAAGCGAAGTTGCGGGCGCACCTGGAAGAAGACGACCCGTATTTGCAAACGATCAGCGACAAATGGCAGGACGGTATCGTGAAGCTGGTCAACGAGATGCCGGCCCCGGATTTCAGCAAGCCCGCGCTCGGCTTCGCGACGGCGGCGTAATGGTGCGCGTCAAGATCTGCGGGTTAACGACGCCTCAGGATGCGTTCGCCGCCATCGAGGCTGGAGCCGACGCGCTCGGATTCAATTTCTTCCCGGGCAGCAAGCGATTCGTGGGGAGCGAAACGAACTGGATTGGCAGTCTGCCCGCAACCGTCGACAAGATCGGCATCGTCGTAAACCCGACGCTGGATCAGGCCAGGGCGATCTCGGCGGTGTCCGGGATTACCGCGCTTCAATTGCACGGAACGGAAACGCCGGAGTTTTGCGACCGGTTGGCGCAGGGAGGGATCCGATTCGAAAAAGCAATTCCAGTCCTGGGCTCTGAACCGCTCGCGAATGTCCCGGATTTCTTTACCGACACCGTTCTGCTCGACTCGAGCGCAGGCGGCGAATTTGGCGGTAGCGGCCGAAGTTTTCCGTGGGGAATCGCCCGGGCTTTTGTCGAGGCGAACCCGCATCTCCAAGTGATTCTGGCGGGCGGACTAACCCCGCTAAACATCGCGTTAGCCGTCGCCACCGTCCGGCCCTTCGGAGTGGACGTGACGACCGGGGTGGAGGCAGCTCCCGGCCGCAAAGATCACGGCCAACTTCGCGCGTTCATCGCCGCGGCGCGAGCGGCCTGAGCTCCGCGTTTGCGAACAGGAAGTCAGGCGGTGGCCGAGAAGGGCTGGTCTGCTTCCTGCTTTTAACGCAGACGCATTATTCAACTCCACATCACTATGCCTAATCGCCTTAAAACCTTCCTCTGCGCCGGAGCGGCATTTCTCTTTGCCTTAACCGTCGTCACCGCGCAGAGCAACCCGCCAGCCGCAGCGCCCAGTTCAAGCCCCGCGGCTTCCACGGCTCCCCTCGCCGAAACCAAAACGAAAACGGCCACGCCGCCGCTTCCGTCCGGTCCTTCGAGCAAGAGCGACAATCTTCTCCTCGTCCAAGCTTCGACTTCGAGCGCCGCCACCTCTCCCGCGCCGGCCGCTTCGACCACCACGACCACAACCAGCACGACAGCCCCCGGCCCGGTCGAACCCGACAGCGTGACGGATAATGGCGGCGTCGGCGTCCGCGAATTTCAAGGCGACGATGTCGGCGCGGTTCTGCGCCTGCTCGCGCGCCAGGCCAAGATCAACATGGTCGTCAGCGAAACCGTTGCCGGAAATGTAACCATGCGGCTCGAGGACGTGACCGCGCTCCAAGCTGTCGCGATCATCGTCAAGGCGAAAGGCCTGGTGATGGACAAAGTCGATAACGTTTACTACGTCAAGACCGCGGCCGAACGCACTGCGGAGCCGACCGAAAGCGATAGTTACCAGTTCAGTTATGCGCGCGCGAAAGAGGTAGTCCCACTCGTCGCTGGCCAGCTCTCAAGCAAAGACGCGCCCCAGGTGGATGAGCGCACCAACACCCTGTTCTACCGCGAGACCCGCGCGAACATGGACGCCATCCGCAAGCTCCTTGCCCAGATCGATAAGCCAACCAAACAGGTCATGATCGAAGCCCGCCTGGTCGAAGTCACGGCAAACCCCAAGCAGAACTTCGGCATCAACTGGTCCGGCACGTTTGCGAACAAGACCGTCGGATACTCTCCTAATACCGGCGGCGATTTCCTGATGCCCAATTCCAGCAATCACGGCCCGAACAATCTCCTCGGTAACTTCGGTAACCTCATCGCCGGTCAGTATGCGATTTTGAGCGTGCCGAATTTCTCCGCGACGCTCGATCTTCTGAACCAGGATGATGATGCGGAGTTTCTTGCGAACCCGCGGGTCGTCACCGCCGACAACCAGCAGGCGAAGATCGAGATTATCCGCAGCCAGCCAATCCCGCAGTTGAACTTCAACGAGCAGACGGCCACGGCGGTTTTCGGTGGATTCCAGGACAAGAAGTTTGGCAACACCCTGGTCGTGCGTCCTTCGGTTAACAAAGACAACTTTATCACGCTGGCGGTGAAACCGGAGATCAGCAACAAGGTCGGCGACTCGACGTTTGTCTTCGCGGGCGCGACCGTCACCAGCCCGGTGATTGATACCAGGTCGCTCGACTCCAATGTCTTGATCAAAAGCGGCGACACGCTCGCGATCGGCGGTCTGCTCCAGGATGAAGTGCGGAAAAGCCGCACGAAAGTCCCCGGCTTGGGCGACGTGCCTGTCCTCGGGTATTTCTTCTCTTCCCGCGCCAACGAACGGGTGAAACGGAACCTGCTTGTGTTCGTCACGCCGACGATCATCGATCAACATTACGGCACCGGTCTCGAAGATCAGGTCAGTGGATTGCATCATACCGGCGAAGAATACGCGGACCCGAACGGCTGGCGGAACAATGCGAAGGGCGCGGTCCGGTTAGTCCCGACCTCGAACCGGCACGTGACCGCCGATTACCCCAAACCCGGAACACCACCGGCGCCTGCGCGGACGGAATCGGAGACCACGACGACGACCACGAAGTCGATCGATTTCAAGACCAGCGCGAACGAACGCGGATTTTAAGCAACCAAAGATGTGGGGTTGAGAGGGGGCGGATCTCGCAGGAGGTCCGCCCTCTTTGTTTTCTCGGGCAGATCAGGACGCGAGATAATGCTTCAGGCTCTCGCGCAGCTCTGTCCGGGCTCGGAAGAGGAGGCTCTTCACCGCTGAAACGGATTGGTCGACCGCCTCGGCGATTTCTTCGTAGCTGAGCTCTTCGTAGCGGCGCAGGATCACGGCCATGCGTTGCGTTTCCGGCAGCCGGGCGATGGCGGCGTCGACGGCTTCCTGAAGTTCGTGCTCGAGCAAAGTGGCGTCCGGCGCAACGGCGTGTTCGTCTTTGAGCGGGCGTTCTTCCTCGTCCGTCTGCGATTGCAGTGGCACCGCGGGATGGCGCGAGCGACGCCGCAGTTCATTGAAGACAAGGTTCCGCGTAATCTTCAGCAGCCAGGTGGTGAATTTCGCCCGCGGCTCATAACGGTTCACGTTTTTCCAGACGCGCACGAAGACCTGCTGCGCAATGTCTTCCGCGTCAGATGGGGATCCCAACATGCGCCCGACGGTTCCAATAACCAGGCGCTGATGGCGTTCCACCAGCTGCTCGAAAGCCGCCGTGTCTCCGGCGCCCGCCAGGCCCATCAGGCGGACATCCTCGGCGTCTTCGGGTGTGCGGCCAGGCGGGCCGGGTTCAGGACCGGACATGTTAGGAAAAAGGGCGTGCGGTTGACCGGCTGGAGACAAGACCTGCATTTCTCCCCGATTCAACCTTCATCCGTGCTTTCGGTTGCAAGCCAACACCAGCATGTGCATCATGGATTCGAAATTCTCCGTCGTTTCATGAATTTATCGCTCATTCCCACTGACCTTCGAGCCATTGCCGAAAAGGTCGAGGGCCAGCAGCGGCTTTCCGAAGCCGATGCAGCGCAATTGTATCGCTCGACCGACCTCAATGCTCTCGGGGTAATGGCCAGCGCGGTGCGCCAGCGGAAGAACGGAAACGTCGCCACCTACATTCTCAATCGCTACATCAATTACTCGAACCTCTGTATCCTCTCGTGCCAGTTTTGCGCGTTCGCGGCCAAGAAACGGGACGCCCACGCGTTTGAACGGTCCATCGATGACATTGCCGCAGCCGTCGAGGAATCGCTGGCCTCGGGGATCACGGAAGTCCACATGGTCGGTGGATTGCATCCGACCTTAAAAAAAGATTGGTATCTCGAATTGCTCCGGCGACTGCGCGCGCTCGATCCGAACATCGTCCTCAAGGCATTCACGGCCATCGAAATCCGCCATCTCGCGCAACGCGTCTTCAAGCTTTCGATCCCGGAGACGCTCGCCCAGTTGAAAGAAGCCGGGCTCGGGGCCCTCACCGGGGGTGGGGCAGAGATCTTCGATCCGCAGATTCGCGACGAACTTTGCCGGGGCAAGGAGAGCGCCGAGGAATGGCTCGATGTCCACCGCACCTGGCACAATATGGGTGGCCGCAGCACCTGCACGATGCTGTACGGCCATATCGAGACGATCGCCCAGCGCGTCGACCATCTCCGCCAGCTCCGGGAATTGCAGGATGAAACCGGCGGGTTTACCGGCTTCGTTCCGTTTGCGTTCGAGCCGAACACGACAATTCTCGCTCACGTAAAGCCGGCGTCCGCCGTGGAGCAGCTGCGCAACCTGGCCGTGAGCCGCATCTACCTGGACAACTTTGATCATCTGACCGCGTATTGGGTTTCGATGGGGTTGCCGCTCGCGCAGGTGTCGCTTAACTACGGCGTCGACGACTTGCATGGGACGATCATGGAAGAAAAAATCTTCCACATGGCGGGCGCGAAAACGCCCCAGGAACAAACCGTCGCTACGCTCGAGCACGTGATTCGCGAAGCGGGGCGCGACCCGGTCCAGCGCGACAGTTATTACAACCACCTGCCGAAAACGCGGCCGGCGGCTTCTCCCGCAGTCGAGTCGGAGCTCGTTTACGCCTGACGCGTGGCTGACGGCGGGCTCTTACGGATCGGCTGCGTTAAGTATCTCAACGCTCGTCCGCTCATCCACGGCTGGCCGGGCGAAGTGGTGTTCGATCATCCGAGCGTGCTGTGCGAGAAGCTCGCGGGCGGCGCGCTCGACGTGGCGCTGGTCTCCAGTTTCGAATTTCTGCGCAACCCGGTCTACACCCTGGTGGACGGCGTCTCCATTTCGTCGCACGGCCCGGTCCACAGTGTTTTCGTAGCGCACAACGCGGAGCTCGCCGAAATCGAGGAGATCGAAGTCGATCCGGCGTCGCAGACCGGGGTAAATCTTCTGCGCTGCCTGCTCGCCGAGATGGGCCTGGCGCCGAGATTCGTTTTTCGCTCGCGCCTCATGCAGCGCGCGATCACGCCGCGGCTCGCTAAATTTTTCATCGGCGACCAGGCGATCCGTTTCCGGGATGAGACGGAAGGCACCTTCCAATTCTGGGACCTTGGCGAGGAATGGAAGAAACGCACGGGCTTGCCGTTTGTTTACGCGCTTTGGCTCATCCGGCCGGAGGTTGCCTCGCCAAAGGCCATCGCGGACAGTTTGCGCGCCTGTCGCGACAACAATCTCCGCGAGCTCGACGCGCTCATCGCCACCGAACGCGAATTCAGCCCCGACTTTTGCCAGTTTTATTTGCAGGAATGCCTGCGGTATCAGTACGGCCCCCAGGAAAAGGAAGGGCTCTCGACCTTCCGGCAACTTTGTGAGAAGCACCAAATTTTGTGGCACGACTCGCGGTTGATCATCTGACGCACCCCGCCAGGGAATGGCCTCGCCAGGACCTGCACATCGGAATCTCAGGCTGGACCTACGCTGGCTGGCGCGGCGTTTTTTATCCGAAAAAACTGGCGCACCGCCAGGAACTGGAATTCGCCAGCCGGGAATTCAACTCGATCGAGATCAACGGCTCGTTCTACTCGCTCCAACTGCCATCCAGTTATGAGCGCTGGCATGCCGAGACACCGCCGGGATTTACCTTCGCCGTGAAAGGCGGCCGCTTCATCACCCACATGAAGAAGCTGAGCGACGTGGAAGCGCCGCTCGCCAACTTCTTCGCCTCCGGGATTCTCAGGCTCCGTGAAAAACTGGGCCCGATCCTGTGGCAGTTTCCGCCGAACTTCGGCTGGAACGAACAGCGCTTCACCGACTTCTTCCAGCTCCTCCCGCGCGACACCGGTGCAGCCGCGAAGCTGGCGAAGAAACACGACGCCAAAGTCAAAGGTCGTGCCTGGACGAAAGCCGACGCCGTCCGGCCCATCCGCCACGCCGTGGAAATTCGCCACCCGACGTTCATGATTCCCGAATTCTTCGCGCTCCTGCGCCGGCATAACATTGCCTTTGTCGTCGCGGATACGGCCGGCAAATGGCCATTTGCCGAGGACCTGACCGCTGATTTTGTTTACTGCCGCCTCCACGGCGCGGAGCAGCTCTACGTGAGCGGTTACAGCGACGCCGAGCTCGATTGGTGGGCGAACCGGATCGAACATTGGCGCAAGGGGAAGCAGCCGAAAGATGCGAAGCTCGTCGCCGACCGGAAACACGCGGCCGGCAGGCGCGACGTTTATATTTACTTCGACAACGACGCCAAGGTCCACGCGCCGTTCAACGCTCGAACGCTGGCTCAAAAACTTGGATAAACATTGGATCATTGCGGCGCCCTGCGCTGATGCGAATCCCGGCATTCCCTGGACCGACATCTGTGGTTTGCCGTGCATCGTGGAGTTGTTGAAGCGCAAGGGGTTCAGCTCCGCCGACGAGGTAAGCGCTTTCCTCGTGCCGCGGCTCCGTTCGCTGAGCGATCCGTTTTTGTTGCCGAACATGTCGACGGCCGTCGCGCGGATTCTCGAGGCAATCGATCGGGGCGAACGAATCGCGCTCTTCGGCGATTACGACGTCGATGGCGTGACCTCGCTCGCCCTGCTCGCCGAGATGCTGCGCGCCTATGGCGCCGAGCCGGCCTTGTTCCTGCCGCTCCGGATGGAGGAGGGTTATGGAATGAGTCCGGAGAGCGTCGAGCGTTGTTGCGCGCAACATGACCCGCAGCTCGTGATCGCGGTCGATTGCGGGACGTCGTCCGTCGCCGAGATCGCTTCGCTAAAAGCGCGCGGCATCGACGTCATCGTCCTCGATCATCACGAACCGAAATCCGCGCTGCCCGATTGCGTGGCGATCGTGAATCCGAAGGCGGCGCCGGATTCGCCGTTCGAATATCTGTGCAGCGTCGGGATCGTCTTCAAGGTTTGCCACGCGTTGTTGAAAACCCGCCCCGCCCCGGGCTTCGATCTTAAAGCGCAGCTCGATCTCGTCGCGCTCGGCACCGTCGCCGACGTTGTGCCGCTGGAAAAAGAGAACCGGATTTTTGTCCAGCGCGGCATGCGGGAATTGGCCACGTCCAAAAGACTCGGCGTCCGGAAATTGATGGAAGTGGCGGCGGTGAAAGCGCCCGTTGGCGCGGAACATATCGGGTTCCGGCTCGGACCGCGGTTGAATGCCGCCGGTCGACTCGCGACCGCCGAGAAATCGTTGCGCCTCCTTCTGACGAGCGACGAACAGGAAGCGCAGGAGCTGGCCGCATTTCTCGACACGCAGAACCGGGAACGCCAGGCCGTCGAGAGAACGATTTACGAGCAGGCCGAAGAAAAACTGAAACAAACCTTCGATCCGAAGCGCGACGCTGCGATCGCGCTCGGATCGGGGGACTGGCACCCGGGCGTGCTGGGCATTGTCGCGTCCCGCCTCGCCCGAAAATATCATCGGCCGACGATCCTCATCGCGTTCGATCCCGCCGGACTTGGAAAAGGCAGCGGGCGGAGTATCGAAGGCCTCTCGCTGGTGGAAGCGCTCGATCGTTGTGGATCGCACCTCGAGAAATTCGGTGGCCACGAAATGGCCGCGGGCCTGGCCGTGCGCGAGCAAAACTTCGAGACATTTGCAGCCGCGTTTCGCCAGGCGGCCCGCGAACTTTTGAGCGACGAAGATCTGGAACCCCGGCTGCATCTCGATCACGAGCTCACCTTCTCCCAGCTCAATGACGAGCTGCTGCGCTGGCAGCAGGCGCTGGAACCGTTCGGCAACGCAAATTTTCATCCGCTGTTTTTCGCGCGCGGGATCGAGCCCGCCGCCGAGCCGCAGGTCCTCAAAGAGAAACACCTGGTGCTGCGCCTCAAGCAGAAGAACCATTTCCGGCGCGCGATTTTTTTCGACGGGGCGACTTCGCCGTTGCCGGAGCCGCCGTGGGACATTGCCTTCCGGGTAACCGGGGACGAATACGAAGGCGAAACGCGCCTCCAAATCCAGGTCGAAGCGATGCGAAAGACCGTGACCGCCCAATGATCCAGTATTCGCAACCGCTCGAGGAGCTGGACTGGATTCCGCGCCCGAAGTTGACCGCGCTGCGGCGATTGGAGATCGCGACGGTCGGTGACCTCCTGACCCATTACCCGCGGCGTTACGAAGACCGGACGCAATTCGCGTCGTTCCCGCGTGAGGAAAGCGAGAGTGCGGTCTGCCTTTGCGGCGAGGTGGTGAAAACGCGGGTGCTCCGGTTTGGCGGCTGGAAAAAAATCTTCGAAGCGACGCTGGAGGAGTCGAACTCAAACGCGCTCAGCCAGCCGCTGGTGCTGCGGTGGTTCAACCTGCATTACGTCCAGAAAATGATCGCGACCGGGCAGCGGCTCGTGGTGTTCGGTAAACCGCGCCTGCGCAAAAACCGGTTGTGCATGGAGCACCCGGAATTCGAGGTGATCGAGAACGACGACGAGCTCTCGGTTCACTTCCGCCGGATCACGCCGATCTATCCGGCCACCGAGGGCCTGTCGCAGCGCGTCTTTCGCGGATTGATCTTCCAGGCCTTGGAGAATCTCGACGCGGAATCGGTGCCGACCCTGCTGCCGAAAAGTGTGAAGCTGGGGAGCCGCGAGCACGCCCTGCACGAGATCCATTTTCCGACGACGACCGCGCAATGCGACGCCGCGCGCGAGCATCTGGTGTTCTCCGAATTTTTCGCGATGCAGATGGTGATTGGCTCGCGCCGAAATGAAGCCGTCCAGCGAGTCGGCCAGCAACACGCGGGAGAAGGAGCGTTGCTCGAAAAATTCCTGCGAGCTTTGCCCTTCGACCTCACCGGCGCGCAAGAACGGGTGATCGCGGAGGTCCGTCGCGACCTGGCCGCGCCGCATCCGATGAACCGTTTGCTCCAGGGCGACGTCGGTTCAGGGAAAACGGTCGCCGCCATCGCGGCGATGCTACTCACGGTCGAGTCGGGCTCCCAGGCAGCGCTGATGGCGCCGACGCAGATCCTCGCCGAGCAGCATTACGCCGTGCTCTGTCGCTGGCTCGAACCGTTCGGGGTGCGCGTTGCCCTGCGCACCGGCGCGCGCCAGGAAGACAACGCGCCGCTGCCGTTGTTCGCGCCGGACAATCCCGGGAACGATCGTCCCCATATCATCGTCGGGACGCACGCGTTGTTGTACGAAGGAGTGGCCTTCGAAAACCTGGGGCTGGCGGTCATCGATGAGCAGCACAAGTTCGGCGTCTCCCAACGCGCTCGCCTGACCGCGCGAGAACCAGCGCCCGACGTCCTGGTGATGACGGCGACACCGATTCCGCGGACGCTCACCATGACGGTCTTCGGCGACCTCGATGTTTCGACCATCGACGAGATGCCGGCGGATCGCGGGAAGATCGTCACGGCGGTGCGGGACCGGGCGAAGTTGCCGGAGGTCCTCCTCTTCATGCGGAAAGAACTCGAGGCCGGACGGCAGGCCTACGTGGTTTATCCGCTCATCGACGAAAGCGAGAAGCTGGACGCAAAAGCGGCGGCCGCGGAGTTTGAGGAGTGGCGGGAACGGCTGCGGCCATTCCGTTGCGAGTTGCTGCACGGGCGAATTCCGGCGCCGGAAAAGCAGGCGATCATGGAACGATTTCGCCGGGGCGAAACGAGCGTGCTCATCAGCACGACCGTGATTGAGGTGGGGGTCGATGTGGCAAATGCCACTTTGATGTTGATCGAGAACGCCGAGCGATTTGGGCTGGCGCAACTCCATCAGCTGCGCGGCAGGATCGGCCGCGGAAGCCACAAGTCGTATTGCATTCTGTTGAGCGACGAAAAGGCGGCGGAAACCGTGGCGAAACTCGACGTCCTGGCCAACACCAGCGACGGGTTCGCGGTCGCCGAAGCCGATTGGGAAATGCGCGGGCCGGGCGACCTGCTCGGAACAGCCCAGAGCGGTTTGCCGGCGCTCAAGCTGGGAAATTTAATCAGGGACGCGGACCTGATGCGGCAGGCTCGGGCCGCGGCGACCGGGATTCTCGCGGTCGATCCCGGTCTCGATTCCCCGGAGAATCAACGATTTCGCGAATTGATTGTCGAACAACACGGACGAACCTTCTCGAACGTGAGCTGATGAAAAACCTGATCAAATTCCTTCTCTTTGTGTTGCTGGTGAGCGGCGGCATCTCCGCCCTCTATGATTACCGTCTCAGGACCGGCGGCCTGAAATTCCTCGCGGTCACTTCCGAGAAATATTCGCTGGCTACGAGCCCCAGCGTCGATCCCAAGGAGGTCTCCGGCCTGGAGAATCTGAACCGCGAACGGCGAGCGCTGGTCAGTTCCGTGATCCCGTCCGTCGTCAGCATCAAGACGTCGAAGAAGGCGCCGGTTCGCCGTCAGTATCAGCTCGATCCTTCCGAGTTTTTCAACCGCAACCCGCGCCAGAACCGGAACCCGAACGAGGAAGCGATGGTCCAGAATTCTCTCGGGTCGGGCGTGGTGGTGACGTCGGAAGGGCACATCATCACGAACAATCACGTGGTCGATCAGGTGGATGAAATCGAAGTGCAGCTGAGCGATGGCCGGACGAAAAAGGCGAAGCTCATCGGGGCCGATGCCGTCGTGGATTTGGCGGTGCTGAAAGTGGACGAGCCGGGGCTCAAGCCATTGAAGATCGGCGATTCCGATTCGGTCCAGGTCGGGGATTTCGTGGTCGCGATTGGGAACCCGTTCGGGTTCGAAGAAACGGTGACGGACGGAATCATTAGCTCGAAAGGGCGGCCAAACCGCGTGGACGGTTTCGGCGATTACCTGCAAACGAATGCGGCGATCAATCCGGGGAACAGCGGAGGTCCGCTGGTGAACCTGCGCGGCGAAATTATCGGGATCAACACCGCGATCATTTCGCGCAGCGGCGGCTCGCAAGGAATCGGGTTCGCCATTCCTTCCAACTCGGTGAGGACCGCGCTCGAGAGCCTGCTCAAGAACGGCCGCATCATTCGCGGCTATCTCGGGATCCAGGCGCGGCCGTCGCGGGAGGGCGTGGTCGACAACGACGGTGTGACCGTCGATGACGTGATCCCGAATTCGCCGGCCTCCGACGCGAAGTTGAAGCGGGACGACGTGATCAAGAAGTTCAACGGCCACACCGTGCGCAACATCGCGGAACTGCGGAGCCTCGTGTCGCAGGTCGAGCTCAACAAAAAGGTGGAATTGGAGATCGTGCGGAACGGCAACACCGAAAAGGTGAGCGCGGAAATCAAGGAGCAGCCGGCCGATTACCTGACCTCGCGGAATAATCAGCGGCCGCCGCAGACTCCCCAGCAACCGGACGACCAGCAGGACCAGCCGGACGACGCGAACCCGCTCTCATCGGTGGAAGTGGCGGAAGTCACAGCCGACGTCATCAAACGTCTCGATTTGCCGAACCGGATCCGCGGCGTGCTGGTAACGAAAGTCGAGGGCGAAGTCGGCGAGCTAACCGCGGGCGACGTGATTGAGGAAGTGAATCAACAACCCGTCAGTTCCGTTCCCGAATACAAAAAACTCGTCGCCTCCCTCGATCCAAATGGGACGCAGGTCCTCTCCGTTTGCCGGCATCGCACGCGCTCGTTCGTCGTCCTGCGACCGCGTTGAGCCGGCGGCTGACGTCGGGCCACAGGTCGCATACGACCTACACGACCGATCAAAGCAACTCGGCGATCTGGACCGCGTTGAGCGCGGCGCCCTTCAGCAACTGGTCGCCGGATACCCAAAAGGAAAGGCCGTTTTCGAAGGCGCAGTCCAGCCGGACGCGGCCGACTTCGCAGTTGTCCTTGCCGGCGGTGAAAAGCGGCATGGGATAACGATTGTTCTGGGGTTCGTCGACCAGCTCCAACCCAGGCGCTTTCGCCAGGACCTCGCGCGCTTGTTCGACGGAAAGCGGCCGCTCAAACTCGGCGCTGACCGCCACGGAATGGGCCCGGTAAACTGGAACGCGAACGCAGGTGACCGATGCCCGGAAATCCGGCAGATGCATGATGCGGCGGGCTTCGTTCTGCATTTTCATTTCTTCTTTGGTGTAGCCGTTGGGCAGAAACGAATCGACGTGGGGCAGCAGATTGAACGCGATCGGGTGCGGGTAAATCTCCGCGGTCGGCGGCTGGTTTTGCGCCGCCGCCTCCACCTGCGAACGAAGCTCTTTGATGGCGCGCGCCCCGCTCCCGGAAACCGCCTGGTAGCTAGAGGCGATGACCCGCCGGACGCCGAATGCGCGATGCAACGGATAGAGCGCCATCAGCGCGACGGCAGTCGTGCAATTGGGATTCGCGATCAACCCCTGGTGCCCGCCCACATCCGCGCCGTTAATTTCGGGAATGACCAGCGGCACGTCCGGCTCCATGCGGAACAGGGAAGAGTTGTCGATCACGACGGCGCCGGCGTCGCGTGCGATGGGGGCGAATTCCCGGGAAACGTTTCCGCCTGCGCTGAAAAACGCGACGTCGACATCGGAAAACGAATCGCGCGACAGGCGTTGAGCGGTGATCTTGTCGCCGTGAAACGAAACGCTCCCGCCGGCCGAACGTTCGGAGCACAAGGGGAGCAGGCGCTCGACGGGAAAGGCGCGCCGCTCGAGCACGCGCAGCAATTCCTCACCGACCGCGCCGGTCGCGCCGACGATGGCGACGTGATAGCTTTTCTTTCCGCTGGGCACGGCGCATCCTACCGCCGTTTCGGATGAAAAAAAGTCAGCAGCTGAAAATCCATATTTCCGTTCGGGACCAGGAGCTGGTGCTGAAAAGCGGCCGGAAGAAGCTGGCGGCCTACCCGGTTTCCACGTCCCGCTTCGGCCTGGGGTCGGAGGAAGGCAGCTTCAAGACGCCGACGGGCAAATTTCGGGTAGCGGAAAAAATCGGTGACGGAAGGCCGGCCGGCACCGTTTTCAAAAGCCGGCGTCCGGTCAAGGCGACGAAGAAGATGCTGCTCGAAGACGACCTCGTCATGACGCGCATTCTTTGGCTCGACGGCTTGGAGCCGCGGAACGCGAACACCCACGCGCGCTACGTTTATATTCACGGCACAAATCACGAGGAGGACCTCGGCACTCCCGCCAGTCATGGCTGCGTTCGAATGAAGAACGAGGACGTGCGGAACCTTTTCGATCAGGTTGCGGAGGGGACGCCGGTCGAGATCAGGCCCTAACGAGCGTTTTGCGTGCTTCGGAAAAAAGTGGAGAAAAGCGTTGCGCGATGGGTCTTAACTGCCTAAATGACGGCAGCAACTTGCAGGGAAAGGGGGCGAAACACACTTGAAGATTTTGAAAGCAATCATGATTTTGGCCATCGTGGCCAGTGCGGTGAGCCTGGGGGCTTGCTCGCAGCATAAGGAGGCGGCCACTACGACCACCTCTACTTACTCGAAATAACCGTCCAGCTTGTCCGTCTGCGGATAGCTTTAACCATAAAAGGCCAGGTCGTCTCATCGGCCTGGCCTTTTTTCCGCCGCCGCTTTCTTTTCGGCGCCGGATTCATAAGATGCGTGGCGTGGAACTAACCGGCCAGCCTTTGTCCCTCGCCCAGATCGCGCGGGTCGCTTACGCCGGCGACACGATCCAGGTTGGCGCGCGGGCGCATGAACGAATCCATGCGTCACGGCGCGTGGTCGAGGAAATTGTCGCGAAAGGCGGGGTCGTCTACGGAATCAGCACCGGCTTCGGAAAGCTGTCCGACGTCCATGTGCCGGCTGATGAGCTGCGGCAGTTGCAATTGAATCTCGTTCGGAGCCATTCCTGCGGAATCGGCCACCCGCTTTCCGAGCCGGAAGTCCGCGCCATGGTTTTGTTGCGAGCGAATGTCCTGGCGCTGGGATTGAGCGGCATTCGACTCGAAGTGATCGAGCTGCTCTGCGAGCTGAATAATCGCGGCGTCGTCCCGGTGATTCCGGAGAAAGGTTCCGTGGGCGCCAGCGGCGATCTCGCGCCACTCGCGCATCTGGCGCTGACGTTGATCGGCGAAGGCGAAGCTTTTTACAACGGGCAGCGCATGCCGAGCGCCGATGCCTTGCAGGAGGCCGGGCTGAAACCGGCGTCGCTGGAAGCAAAGGAAGGCCTCGCCCTGCTCAACGGCACCCAGGCGATGCACGCGGTAGGCGGGCTCGCGCTGTTCCGCGCGAAACGGCTCGCGCGGGTGGCGGACATCGCGGGGGCCATGACGCTCGAAGCCTTGAAAGGAACGCCCACGGCGTTCGACGCGCGGATCCACCAGGCGCGTCCGCATCCGGGGCAGCAGGCGGTCGCCGATCATCTCCGCCATCTTTTGCGCGACAGCGAGATTCGCCAGTCTCATCTGGCCAACGATCCCCGGGTCCAGGACGCCTACAGCCTGCGTTGCATGCCCCAGGTCCACGGCGCGGCGCGCGGCGCGCTCGACCATTGCGAAGAGGTCCTCGAGATAGAATCCGCTTCCGCCACGGACAACCCGCTCGTGTTCGCGGAAGCCGGCGACGTTCTTTCCGGCGGCAATTTCCACGGCGCCCCGCTTGCGCTGGCGCTCGATTACGCCGCGATTGCGGTCACCGACCTGATGAGCATCAGCGAACGCCGCACCGATCGGCTGGTGAACCCGGATCTGAGCGAAGGTCTGCCGCCATTCCTTTCGCCGCACGCCGGGACGCATTCGGGTTTCATGATCCTGCACGTGGCCGCGGTCGCGTTGCTGAACGAAGCCAAAGTTCTCGCCCACCCGGCGAGCATCGACAATCTGCCGACCTCCGGTGGGAAAGAAGATCACGTCTCGATGGGAATGACGTCCGCGCTCAAGCTGCGCGGTATTGTCGAGAACGCGGAACATCTGCTCGCCATCGAGCTGCTGGCGGCGGCCGAGGGATTGGAATTCCGCCGGCCGTTGAAAGGCGGCGCTGGCGTCGAGCAAGCCTACGAACGGGTGCGAAAGCTTTCGCCGATGGTTGAGGCTGACCGTTCGATGTCTTCCGATATTGCCCGCGTGGCGACGGCTATTCGCGAAGGAGTTTTTGACGATGAGTGATCGACGCCCCGTCCGGGCGCCCCGCGGAACCCAGCTCACCTGCAAAGGCTGGCACCAGGAAGCCGCGCTCCGGATGCTCATGAACAATCTCGATCCGGACGTGGCCGAGAATCCGGACCGGCTCATCGTTTATGGCGGGACCGGGCGCGCGGCGCGAAGCTGGGAGGCGTTCGACGCCATCGTGCGTTCGCTCCGCGAGCTGGAGAACGACGAGACGTTGCTGGTGCAATCTGGCAAACCGGTGGGGGTTTTCAGGACGCATGACGAAGCACCGCGCGTGTTGATCGCGAATTCGAATCTCGTCGGGCACTGGTCGAACTCGACGGAGTTCAACCGGCTCGAGCGGCTCGGGCTCACCATGTACGGGCAAATGACGGCCGGCTCCTGGATCTACATCGGCAGCCAGGGAATCGTCCAGGGCACTTTCGAAACGTTCGCGGCTGCGGGCGAACAACATTTCGGCGGCAGCCTGGCAGGCAAATTGATCGTGTCGGGCGGGATGGGTGGAATGGGCGGCGCGCAGCCGCTTGCCGCGACCATGAACGGCGCGCGTTTTCTCGGCATCGACGTCGATCCGGCGCGGATCGAGAAACGGCTCAAGAGCGGGTATTGCGACAAGATCGCGCGTTCCGTCGACGAGGCGCTCAAGCTTCTTGAGGGTGACGAGGCGATCTCCGTCGGCCTGGTCGGCAATTGCGCGGACGTCGTTCCCGAGCTCGTGTGCCGCGACATCGTTCCCGATATCCTGACCGATCAGACGAGCGCCCACGACGCGCTCAACGGTTACGTGCCTAACGGCATGACGTTGGAAGAAGCGCTCCTGCTTCGCACCAGCGACCCCGATAAGTACATCGCCCGCTCCATTCGCTCGATGGCAGTGCACGTCGAAGCGATGCTCGCGCTGCAGAAAAAAGGCGCGGTCACGTTTGATTACGGCAACAACATCCGGACGCAGGCGAAAAAGGCCGGGCTCGAGAACGCCTTCGATATTCCCGGGTTCGTGCCGGAATATATCCGGCCGCTGTTCTGTGAAGGGAAAGGTCCGTTCCGCTGGGTCGCGCTCAGTGGCGATCCGGCGGACATCGCGCGCACGGACCGGCTGGCGCTGGAGATGTTTCCCAAGAATGAAACGCTCGCCCGCTGGATGAAGCTGGCGAAAGAACGAATCCATTTCCAGGGATTGCCGGCGCGGATTTGCTGGCTGGGCTACGGGGAACGCGCGGAGTTCGGCGTCGCCATGAATGACCTGGTGGAACGCGGCGAGCTCAAGGCGCCGATCGTGATCGGGCGCGACCATCTCGATACGGGATCAGTCGCGTCGCCCTTCCGCGAAACCGAGGGAATGATCGACGGCAGCGACGCGATCGCCGACTGGGCGCTCTTGAACGCGCTCGTGAACACCGCTTCCGGCGCTTCGTGGGTTTCAATTCACAACGGCGGCGGCGTCGGCATCGGTTATTCCCAACACGCCGGCATGGTGGTCGTCGCCGACGGGACCGACAATGCGCGGCGCCGGCTCGAACGAGTGCTGACCAGCGATCCCGGGATGGGCGTTCTCCGCCACGCCGATGCCGGCTATTCCCGCGCGATTGAATTTGCCGGCGAAACAAACATTAAACTTCCCATCAAGCCGCAGCCCCGCGACTGATCTCGTAATGCAAAAGGTCATTGAGTGCGTTCCGAATTTTTCCGAAGGGAGAGACTTGGACGTCATCCGCCAGATCACGGCGGCGATCGAGTCGGTGGAAGGCGTTTCGCTGCTCAACGTTGATCCAGGCGCGAGCACGAATCGCACGGTGGTGACGTTTGCGGGCACGCCGGAAGCGGCGGTAGAAGCGGCGTTCCGCGGGATCCAGAAGGCGGCCGAACTGATCGACATGCGGAAGCACAGCGGCGCGCATCCACGGATGGGGGCGACAGACGTGTGCCCATTCATCCCGGTGAGCAACGTGACCTGGGAGGAAGCGATCGAGTGCGCGAGAAAGTTGGGCAAACGGGTGGGGGAGGAATTGAAGATTCCCGTTTATCTCTACGAGAAGGCGGCAAGCGATCCAGCGCGCTCCAATCTCTCAATCATTCGCGCGGGCGAGTACGAAGGTTTTTTCGAGAAGATCAAAGACCCGGCCTGGAAACCCGACTTTGGCCCGGCGTTCTTCAATGAGAAATCCGGCGGCACGGTGATTGGGGCGCGGGAGTTCCTGGTCGCTTACAACGCCAACCTCAACACGACGGCCGTTCGTCGGGCGAACTCGGTCGCGTTCGATGTCCGTGAAAATGGGCGGGTCAAAACCGAGGACGGAACGCCAACCGGAAAACCGGTCCTGGACGCGAAAGGCGAGCCGGTGCGCGAGCCGGGAATGCTAAAGCACGTCAAGGCGATTGGTTGGTTCGTCGAGGAATACGGCATCGCCCAGGTGTCGATGAACCTGACGAATCTCGAGGAGACTCCGCTCCATGCGGCGTTCGATGCCTGTGTCGAGTCGGCCGCGAAACGCGGGCTCCGCGTCACGGGCTCGGAAGTTGTCGGGATGCTCCCGAAGAAATGTTTGCTCGATGCCGGCCGCCATTATTTGCGCAAACAGAAATGGTCGGAAGGCGCGTCGGAAGAGGAACTGATCGACGTCGCCATTCGCTCGATGGGATTAAGTGAATTGAAACCTTTCGATCCGAAAGAGAAGATCATCGAATTGAAGATGGAAGCCGGCGGCCAGAAATCGCTCGTGAAGATGGACCTGCGCCAGTTCTGCAACGAGACCTTGAGCGATTCTCCCGCGCCCGGCGGCGGCTCGGTCGCGGCGCTGATGGGCGCGCTCGGAGTTTCATTGGGCGGCATGGTCGCGAATCTCTCGGCCGGAAAACGCGGGTGGGAGGACAAGCTGCAATACTTCAGCGATTGGGCCGTGAAAGCCCAGCAGCTCAAGGACGAGCTGCTGTTTCTCGTGGATGAAGACACCGCCGCGTTCAACAAGGTGATGGCGGCATTTGGGCTTCCGAAAGAATCGGCCGAAGAGAAAGCGGCGCGTTCGGCGGCGATCCAGGCAGCGAACAAATACGCGGCGGAGATTCCGCTTCGCGTCATGGAGACGGCGTCGAAAGGCTACAAATTGCTCGGCGAAATGGCGGAAAAAGGAAATCCCGCGTCGATCTCGGACGTGGGCGTCGGCCTGCTGGCCGTCCATGCCTGCATCGAAGGCGCGGCGATGAATGTGCGGATCAATCTCAGCGGTTTGAAGGACCAGGAGGAGGCCGCTGCGCTGCGGGAAAGAATGCAGCGCAGCCTGGCCGAATCGGAAACCGAATTCCAGCGCCTTCACGCAATTATCAAATCGAAACTGAATTAGCGAACTTGATGTACGCGTCTGAAGCGGAGATTGACTTCCACAATCCAGCATCGCTCTTCAAATATCGCGGCTTTGACCGATTCGCCCTTCAAGGACTTATCGACGATAAGATTTGGTTAGCCGCTCCGAATACCTTCAACGACCCACTGGATTGTAAGAATGGCGCCTAGTACAGATGTGGAAAGCGGCGCCGACGGACCGTGGTCATCGGCTAAATGCACGGATTATGTCCATCACCTTCGGCCTGAACATGCCGCGGCGGGATGCACTGACCATTGTGCGGGCGATTCGAAAGAAGCGAGACGTCCAGTTTTTCGAAATGACGACTCTTCAGGAGGAACTCGTCCTGATTCCGATGCCATTCCATTTTTCCGAGGACGAGCTTTAGCGTCCGTGACCAATTTCGCGGCCGCGTATGAACCACCGCTTTCACGACACCGCACACTTGGCGAAGCGCGCTCGTGAACGTGGCTTCAGCGTCGAGCAAGCGAGAGTTACTGTGAATGAGGCTTCATCAATCCTCAAAACGCCCGTTCGGAAAGGCAACCACGGAGGCTTGATTCAGTTGTTCTTTCGGGCCTTTGAAAGTAGAATTCTGGTCGTCGTTGCGGAGGTAAAACAGAATGAGTGCTGGATCATCACCGGATACTGGGAAGAGCAGCATTAAAGGTTTCATCATTCCGATCACCGAGCCCCCGGTGGTTGAAATCGATACGGAAGCAACCGCCGCTTACATCCGGCTGCGCGCTTCGCCGGTAACGCACACTGAACCGTTCGGTTCGGAAAACGGTTTCGTCATGCTTGATTTTGACGCAAACGGAAACGTCGTTGGGATCGAAGTCGTAGGTCAGCAGGAATTCAGTATTCGCGAACTGATCAAACACGTTCCAATACAGGCGAACGACCGCGTCCTCGACCAGACGCGTTACGTCGCAGCCGACCTGCAAGTCGCGTAGGCGATGCTCGGCAATCGCCGCCGCAGGTTGTCTCGCGATTTGGCTGCCGTAGTGAAAGCCTGATATGCCGATCGCAGTTCTCCATGCAACGCAGTTGGTGACGCTCGCTGGACCGAAATGTCCGCGCGTTCGCGGACAGATGTGCGAACTGGCGATCATTCCGAACGGCGGAATGACGATTGAAGACGGCCGGGTTTCGCAGACCGGGCCGTCCGCGGAAATCGAAAAGGGATTGCCGGCGAACACGCAGATCATCGACGCCAGGGGCAAGGTCGTGCTGCCCGGTTTCGTGGATGCGCACGCGCATCCCGTGTTCGGCGGCAATCGCGTCGACGAATTCGAGATGCGCGCGCGGGGCGCCACCTACGAAGAAATCGCGGCCGGAGGGGGCGGGATCCGGTCGACGGTCGCCCGGACCCGCGCGGCTACCGATGAAGAGTTGCTGGCCCAGGCGAAGAGACATGCCGGTTGGTTTTTGGCCAACGGCACGACGACGGTCGAGGCGAAGTCCGGATATGGACTCAGCGTGGACGACGAGATCAGGATTCTGCGCGTCATTCGGCGCCTCAACGCCGAGACGCCGATCGAGTTCGTCCCGACCTTCCTGGGGGCACACGCGGTGCCGGATGAATTCAAGAGCGCGCCGGAGCAATACGTTGCCCTAGTCATTCACAAAATGCTGCCGCGGATTGTGGAGGAGCAGCTGGCGGAGAGCTGCGACGTGTTTTGTGAGCGCGGCTATTTCGATATCGAGGAGTCGGAGAAAATTCTGAGGGCGGCGAAGGACCACGGTTTGCGCCTCCGGATGCATGTCGATCAGCTCACCAATTCCGGAGGCGCGTTCCTGGCCGCGCGCTTGAAGGCGGCGACGGCGGACCATCTCGAGCAGGCAAACTCGGCGGAAATTGGCGCGCTGGCCGAAGCCGGAGTCCAGCCCGTCGTCCTTCCTGGTTCGGTCTACTCGTTAGGCAAGACCCGTTATCCGCCTGCGCGGGAGATGATCGATGCCGGGCTCGCGGTCGTGCTGGCGACCGATTTCAATCCCGGTTCTTCACCCACGGCTTCGGTGCCGATGATGATGTCGCTCGCCGCCACGCAGATGAAAATGACGCCGGCGGAATCGCTCAGCGCCGCGACGATCAACGCGGCTTATAGTTTGAACCGCGGCGACCAGATCGGGTCGCTGGAGCCGGGGAAGCGGGCGAACTTCGCGCTCTACGATTGCGCCGATTACCGGGAGATCGCCTACTACTTTGGCGTTTCGCTGGTCGATTCGGTTTACGTGAGCGGGAAGCGCGTTCTGTAGGACGAAGCATCGAGCGGCGGAGCGCTCGATCCACCTATTGCGCAGCCCGTGCCCCGCCCGTAACGTCGCTTCCTCGATGAAAGTGGAATTGGAAACTCAGCCGCCCGGAATGGCGACGTTGCGGATCGAACTGGCGCCGGACGTGGTGCGCAAAGAATGGGACGCGATCGCGAAAAATTATTCGCGTTATGCGCGGATCCCCGGCTACCGGCCCGGGAAGGCGCCGAAGGAAGTCATTGAACGGAAATTTCGGAAAGAAATTCAGGACGAGCTGACGAAAGCGCTCGTGTCGAAAAGCTATCACGAAGCGATCGCGGAGAAGCAGCTTCGGGTCGTTTCGCTGACCGACCTGGGCGACGTGGAATTTGGCGACGATCGTTCCATGCGATTTCGCGCCACGGTTGTGACCGCGCCGGAATTCGAGCTACCGGAATACAAGAACATTCCGGTGGAGCTGCCGCCGACGACGGTCAACGAAGCGGACGTGGACACAGCGATCGAAAGGCTCCGCGATCAAACGGCGGATTTCGTGGATGCAGGCGATCGCGAGCTGGCGATGGGCGATTACGCGGTGCTCGATTTTACCGGAGCGATCGACGGCGTTGCCATCAGCGAGATCGTCCCCGAAGCGAGCAAGAACCTGCATGGCGGCAAGAAATTCTGGCTGCATTTCGCGCCGGAAAATTTCCTGCCGAAATTCTGCGAGCAGATCGTGGGGATGAAGGCGGGCGAGACTCGCAGCGTGCAGGTGGAATTCCCGGCTGATTTTCCGGTGACGGAGCTGGCGGGAAAGAAAGCGGACTACGCGGTGACGCTGAACGAGATCAAGGAAAAGGTCCTGCCGCCGATCGATGACGCGTTCGCGGCGAAGATCATGCCGGAGAAGACGCTGGCGGATTTGCGGCACACGATTGAGCACAATCTCGAGCACGAGAAGGAACACGAAGTCGACCGCGCCAGAGAGCAACAGATCATCAAGTTCCTGCACGAACGGATCAGCTTCGATCTGCCGCCGCCGTTGTTGAAGAACGAAACCCGGCGCGCCTTGAACGAACTGGTCCATCGGAACCGGGAGCGCGGCGTTCCCGACGAATTACTGAAGGGCAAGGAGAAGGAGCTGATCGAAGGCGCTGGTTCGCTGGCCGCGCATCGGCTCAAAACAAACTTCATCCTTCATCGGATCGCGGAGGCGGAAAAGTTCGAGGTCACTCGCGACGAACTCGACGAAGCGATCCGGACTCAGGCCGCGCATTACAATGTTTCCGTGGAGAAAATGCGCAAGGAACTGGAGGAAAACGACCGTCTCAATGGGCTCGGGGAGGAGATCCTGCTGGGTAAGACTCTTGATTTCCTGAAGGCGAATGTTAGCGTCGAAACGACTTCCGAAGAGGCGGCAGACAGCGCTCCGCCACATAAACATGACTGACACGAACAAGAATTTCTCACAGTCCGTTCTCATTCCGATGGTGGTCGAGCAGACCGGCCGCGGGGAACGGAGCTACGACATTTACTCGCGGTTGCTCAAGGACCGGATCATTTTCATTGGCACCTCGATCGACGATCACATCGCGAACCTGGTGATCGCTCAGCTTCTTTTTCTCCAAATGGAGGACGGCAAGAAGGACATCAGCATTTATATCAATTCGCCGGGCGGCGTGGTTACGGCGGGGCTGGCGATCTATGATACGATGCAGTTCCTGACCTGCGATGTGAACACGTATTGCCTCGGGATGGCGGCGAGCATGGGCGCGGTTTTGCTTTGCGCCGGGACGAAAGGGAAGCGGTTCGCGTTGCCGAACTCCGACATCATGATCCACCAGGTCTCGGGCGGCGCGCAGGGCCAGGCGAGCGACGTCGAGCGCCAGGTCGAATACATGTTCAAGCTCAAGAAGCGCCTGATCAAAATCATTTCGCAACACACCGGCAAGCCGGAGGACCAGGTCCGGCTCGATTCGGACCGCGATTACTACATGTCCGCGGGGGAAGCGAAGGCCTACGGCCTGGTCGATGAAGTGATCAAATCACGGAAGGAAGTGAAGCTGCTCGATGGCGCCAGTCCGGACGCGTCGACAGCCATTGCGGAGGCCGCTTTGCCCCGCAAGGTCGAGGAATAAAAGCTGCTAATTTGCTGGCCTGTTTATGGCGCGCGCTTCCAACCTCACCATGTGCTCCTTCTGTGGCAAAAGCCACGCGGAGGTGCGCAAACTCATCGCCGGTCCCGGCGTTTATATCTGCGACAGTTGCATCAACGTTTGCAAGAGCATCCTCGACAAGGAGCTGAACGAGGATGCCCGCCGCCAGTCGTCGACCATCCGGGTGCCGAAGCCGGCGGACATCCGCCATTCGCTCGATCAATATGTGATCGGGCAGGACATCGCGAAGAAAACGCTCTCGGTCGCGGTCCACAATCATTTCAAGCGCGTCCTCCAAAGCGTGCCGGCAGATTCGTCGTCGGCGTTCCAACCGGACCCGTTCGCCGACGTTGAAATCGAGAAGAGCAACATCCTGCTGATCGGCCCCACGGGCTCCGGCAAAACGCTGCTCGCCAAGACGCTGGCCAAAATTCTCGACGTGCCGTTCTGCATCGCGGACGCGACGACCCTGACCGAAGCGGGCTACGTCGGCGAAGACGTGGAGAACATCATTTTGCGGTTGCTCCAGAACGCCGACTACGACGTGAAGCGGGCCGAGATCGGGATCGTTTACATCGACGAGATCGACAAGATCGGACGCAAGACCGACAACGTCAGCATCACGCGCGACGTTTCGGGCGAAGGCGTGCAACAGGCGTTGCTGAAAATTCTCGAAGGCAGCACCTGCAACGTTCCGCCGCAAGGCGGCCGCAAGCATCCGCACCAGGAATACATCCAGGTGAACACGGAGAAGATCCTGTTCATCTGCGGCGGCGCCTTTGTCGGCCTGGACAAGATCATCCAGAAGCGGATCGGCCAGCGGACGATGGGTTTCAATAGCCCCACGCTGGAAGTGGAAGCGGCGCTCGCGAAAGAAGCGGTGCGCCACGTGGAGCCGGAAGATTTGTTGAGCTTCGGAATGATTCCGGAATTCATCGGGCGTCTCCCGGTTATCAGCGCGCTCGATGCGCTGACGGAAGAAGAGATGGTCGCGATTCTGACCGACACGAAGAACGCGATGATCAAGCAATACACCAAGCTGTTCTCGATGGAAGGCGTGCGGCTGAGCGTGACGAAAGATGCGTTGAAAGCGCTGGCGGCGCAGGCCGTGACCAAGGGGACCGGCGCGCGCGCTCTGCGATCGATGCTCGAGCGGATCATGCTCGAGATCATGTATGACGTGCCGAGCCGCGAAGACATCGCGGAGGTCACGATCAACCGGGCGGTGGTCGAAGGTAAGAAGATGCCGCTGATCCGGAAGAAGCAGGACAAGGACGCGGCTTAGGCCTGGCGCGCTTCGCGCGCTCAAGGAACAGCGGTTTACAAACCGCCCTTTTTGTTCGGCCGGCGGTTTGTAAACCGCCGTTCCTTGGCGACGTTTGCGATGCGCCATGCGGACGATCGTCATCAATACCGGCACCGAGTTATTGCTCGGCGACGTCCTGAATTCCCACCTGTCGTTTATCGCGCGCCAAATATTGGCGCTGGGCCTGCGGATCGAGCGGCAGGTCACGGTGCCCGATGGCGAGGCGATTCGCGAAGCCATCGAAGAATCCCGGGGCGCTGAAATTGTTTTTATTACCGGCGGCCTCGGACCGACTACGGACGACATCACCCGTGAAATCACAGCCGACCTGTTCGGCCGGAAACTGGGGCACGACCCCGCGATACTGCGCGCGATCGAGGAACGGGCCGCGCGCCGGGGATTTCGCCTGACCGATCGAGTGGCGCGTCAGGCCGACGTGCCAGAAGGCGCCACGGTTTTGCCTAACGAACACGGAAGCGCGCCCGGCCTCTATCTGCCGGCGGACGCAGCCACGAGACGGCCGCACCTGTTTTTGCTGCCCGGGCCGCCGCGCGAACTGCATCCGATGTTCCGCGATTCCGTGCTTCCAATTCTTCGGAGGATCGTTCCCGGCGCAGCGGCGATCGACCGCCGGATGTTTCGAGTTGCGGGAATGGGAGAATCGCTCGTTGAAGAAGCGGTGGGGGCGGACTTGCTGGCGTTGCCGGGCCTGGAGCTCGGCTACTGCGCCCGCCCCGGCGAAATGGATTTGCGCCTCATCGGCAGCGCCGCTGTCGTCGAGGAGGCGGAACGCATCGTCGTGGCAAAATTGGGTGCGGCGATTGTCTCGAATGATGGCAGCACCCTGGAAGAAGCCGCCGTGAAATTGCTCACGGCGCGCAAACAAACGCTGGCCGTCGCTGAGTCGTGCACCGGCGGCTACCTCGCCCATCGAATCACGAACGTTCCCGGGGCGTCCGCGGTTCTCCTCGGTGGTTACGTGACGTATTCGAACGAAGCAAAGGTCGCGATGCTGGGTGTCGATCCAGCGTTGATCGATGCCCACGGCGCCGTCAGCAAGCAGGTAGCTCAGGCCATGGCGGAGGGCTGTCGCGCGTCCGCGAATTCAGATTTCGCGCTGGCCACGACAGGCATTGCCGGCCCCGGCGGCGGGAGCCCGGAGAAGCCGGTCGGCACGGTTTTCATTGCGCTAGCCGCCAAGGATCGGCCGGTCTCGGTGAAGAAAGGATTTTTCCCCGACGATCGACCGACGTTCAAGGTGCTGACGACGCAAACTGCGCTGGAGATGCTGCGGCAACGGTTGCGGTAATTTACATCGAAGATCGATGTGACATGTTAATCGCGTGAAAACGTGCCTCTCAGCGCTACTGGCTCTTTGCGCGGTGAGTGATTTATCGGCCGCTGATTTTACCGTAACCAACAACAACAATTCCGGTCCCGGATCTCTGTATCAGGCGATCACGGACGCGAACGCCACGCCCGGGGCCGATCGCATCTTGTTCAATATTCCCGGTGCTGGCGTGCAGAAGATCGACGTGAGCCAGAAACTGTTGCCGACTCTTACGGAATCGCTCCTGATTGACGGCTACAGCCAGCCAGGCACGAAACCAAACTCGCTCGCCGCCGGCGATAACGCGGTGATTCTTATCCAGATCGATGGCGGCGCGGGCTCGGCCGGTGACAACAACAATGGTCTCGTGTTATCCGGAGCCAGCTCCGATTACCTTGTGCGTGGGCTGTGCCTCACGGGTTTCGGCAAGCGCTTTCGCGCCACAGGCGTCGCGATCACCGCTGATGCGGTGCATTCCGCAGTGGTTGGCGGCAACTTCATTGGCGTGCTCGCGGATGGGGAGACAGCCGCGGGCAACTTGATCGGTGTCGGACATGTAACCCAACTTGGAGGCACTGATCCGGCATCGCGGAATGTCATTTCCGGTAACACCGTGGGCTTCGCCGGCGACGCTGCGCCGGCCTCAGGGGCAAACATCTACGGGGCCGTTGTTCAGGGGAATTATATCGGCACAAATGCGAGCGGCACCAAAGCTGTCCCCAACCAGGAAGGTATCGGTCTGGAATCATTGTTGGTCGCTACCCGATCGCCCTGCAACGGAACGGAGGGGACCGACATCGATCTATCCAAGACCGTTATTGGCGGCACAGCTCCAGGCGCTCCCAATCTTATTTCGGGAAACGACACCGCGATTAGCCTCGGCCGAGGCGACCTATGCCAGGCGAAACCGGTTGTCGCTTTCGACGTGCGGGTCAACGGCCTGAAAATCCAGGGCAACAGTATTGGCGTCCAATCCGACGGCGCGGCCGCTTTGGGTAACCAAACAGCGATTTTGATCGCAGCCGGCGCCGATAACGCGATCGGGGGATTGGAGGATCGGGCGGGGAATATCATCGCTTTCAATGGCGTCGGAATCATCGTGGCCAAGGCGAAAACGAACACGCACAACAAAATCTTGTCGAACGCGCTCTACGCGAATCATCTGAGCATCGATCTCGGCGGTGACGGTGCGACACCGAACGATCCCGGCGACGGCGATGATGGGCCTAACAACTACCAGAATTATCCTGTGATCCAGAGCGCGCAGGTCGCGAACGGTTCTGTCACCATCACCGGGACATTGAACTCGACTGCTTCCTCCCAATTCACTCTCCAGTATTTCGCCGAGTCTCTGGCAAAACAGACCTATCTCGGAGCCACCACGGTCACGACGGACGCAAACGGGAACGCTCAGTTTTCCGCCTCGTTTCCTAACAGCGATCCCAACGCCTCTTTCAACATGACAGCGACCAGCCAGGCCGGGGACACCTCCGAGTTTGCGCAAAATCCGGCCCGACTGAAAAACATTTCCACCCGTGCGCGGGTTGAAGGCGGAGACCACGCAGCCATCGCCGGATTCATCATTGCCAGCGACAGATTAGGGTCGGGACTGGGTCACACCGTGGTCGTCAGGGCCCTCGGACCGTCTCTCACGGTATTGGCGACGCCCCTGCCCGATCCGATACTTGAATTCTACGGTCCCCGGGGATTGCAGGGGACTAATGATAATTGGCAGGACAACCCTGAAGCTGCCTCCATCCAGAACGTGGGATTAGCGCCGAAGAGTGGACTGGAATCCGCGCTGATAGAGAGCGTCGACGGCGGGAGTTACACCGCCATTGTTCGCGACACGGGTGGCCGAACGGGCACGGCCTTGGTGGAAGTATACGACGTCGATCCGGCGCCCGGCCGCGAAGTACTGAACGTGAGCACACGCGGTTTCATCGGAACCGGGGATGATGTGATGATCGCCGGGACAATCCTTGAACCAGGTGCGGGCCCGACCCGGATTGTCGCGCGCGCGATCGGCCCGTCGCTGGGCGCTGCGGGCATAACCGATCCGCTGGCTGATCCGATGCTGGAGTTTCGCGATAGCCAGGGCGCACTGATTGCATCCAACGACAATTGGCGGGATGGGGACGCCGCTGCGTTGACGGCTCTTGGCCTGGCGCCGAAAAACGACAACGAATCGGCGGTTTTCGTCCGCGTGCCGTCAGCCGCCTACACCGCGACTATTCGCGGCAAAGATGGCGGGCGCGGAGTGGGTCTCGTCGAATTGTATAACCTGCACTAACGCCAAGGCGCCCGGCTGTTCTACGGATCGACGCGCACTGGCGTGCCGACTTTGACGTGCGCGTAGAATGCAGCCGCCGCGGGTTCCGGCATTCGAATGCAACCATGCGAAGCCGGATAACCGGGCAAAATTCCCACGTGCATGCCGACGCCGCCGCTCGTGAGCCGCATGAACCATTTCATCGACGCGCCGACGTAATGGGTGCCGCTCGGCGCGGAATCGATCTGCGAGCTAATGCCGCCGCGAACCGTGCGTCCCTTCGAGTCGACATAATCGCCGTAGATGTTCGAGCGATGGTCCTTGTCCTTTTCGAGCACGCTAAAGCTGCCATTCGGCGAAGTGTGGCCGCGCTTGCCAGAGGAAATCGGACTGTCGATGGCAATTTCCTCGCCGGTCATGAGGTAGGCGCGCTGTTTGGTCAGGGAAACAATCACGTGCGCGTTGTCGGGGGTCACTCTTTCGAGAACGGCGTTGTTGGTGCTGATCGGCGCCTGCTTGTTAATCAGCTCGTTCGCCTTTTTCATCGGTTGCGATGGACTGGGCGAAGCCTTCGGCCGGTTCGGGAGTTGGCTCGGCTTGATCGTGGGAGAGGCCGCCGGCCGCGGCGTTCGCCGTGGGACCTGGCCGAGGGCGTTGTCGCACGCGAGCGCGACGAACAGGCAAACCAGGATGAAAGAAAGACGGCGCGCTCTCACGTTTAATCTAGCCCCCAACATACGTGTCCACGCGCTTGAGCCAACCCGGCAGCCATTTCGCCTCGTTGCGTTCCCGGGGTGAATTGCGAACCCGGTTCTTCAAAACGGTTTTGGCTGAATCAGCAAAGCTTTTGACGGCCGCACCGCCGGTATTTTCTGGCGTCATTCCTTGAAGTACCTGCAACAAGCCCCAACCCTGTCCTGCGTAGCGCTCCGTGGCAAGAACACCTTCACCTTTGAAATTCACATAATCGACCAGGGCGTAGCAGCCGTTCGCCGTGGCGGCCACGCGATCGAAGCGTTCCTGGATCTGGGCGTGGTTCGAAGCGCCACCTTCCGCGAGCATTTTCGGGAGCGCTTCGCGGAGCCGGCGCACCAGGAATTCCGCCTGCAAATCCACGGTGCCGGCGAGAAAGGCGCGCAACTCCTTCATCGAGGCGCTCTGCGCGGCGGCGTTGAATTCGGCGCGGGAATGCCATGGACAACCGTCCTTCGCCATCGCAACCGCCGGCAATTTCGCGGACCGGCTGGCCGCGAACTCGACGAACTTCGGGAAGCTCTCCTCGAACGGCCCGCGGACGCCTTTCGGGTACCAGATGAAATGCCCGATCCCAAGCGACGCGAAATTTTCCCCGGCGTTCCAGGAGGTCAGGCCGGCAACGGTGCCGCCGCACTCGTTCTGCCAGATCTTGTTTCCGATCCGGCGGGTCTCGGCTGGCGAAAGATTGATCGCGGCGGCGGCCTGGGTCGCGCCGGCCAGAACGAGCAGGAGGAGCAAGAGCCGGCCGCTTGACGCCCGGGCTTTCTTCTCTAGCATGGCAGTTCCCGCGGCGCCCAGATCCATCACCTCAACCGCGCCCGGCACCATTCCTATGAAACGTCTTATCATTTGTCTCGGCGCAGTCGGCATCGCTTCGTTTGGTTTAGCGCAGGATAAACCGCAGCTCAAAGACCAAAAGGACAAAGCCAGTTACAGCATTGGTTATGATATCGGGGAGACTTTCAAGAAACAAAAGATCGAGGTGAACGTCGACGCCCTCGTGGCGGGGTTGACCGAGGCCATGTCTGGCAAAGAAGCGGCGATGACGAAGGAAGATCGCGAGAAAACGCTGCAGACGTTCCAGAAAGAAATGATGGAGAAACAAGTGGCGGCCAGCAAGGAAGCGGGAGCAAAGAACCAGGCGGAAGGCGAAAAGTTTCTGGCGGAGAACAAAAAGAAAGACGGCGTGAAGACAACCGCCAGCGGCCTCCAATATAAAGTTTTGAAGGAAGGCTCCGGCGAGTCGCCCAAGGAAACGGACACCGTCGTGACGAATTACCGCGGCACGCTGATCGATGGAACGGAGTTCGACAGCTCCTACAAGCGGAACGAGCCGGCCACTTTCCCGGTCAATCGCGTGATCAAAGGCTGGACCGAAGCGCTTCAGCTCATGAAGCCCGGCGCGAAATATCAGCTCTTTATTCCGTCGTCGCTCGCTTACGGCGAACGCGGCGCCGGCCAGCAGATCGGGCCGAACGCCACCCTGATTTTCGACGTCGAACTGTTGAGCATCAAGGCGCCAGAGCCGGCTGCCACCGTCGCCCCCGGCGCGGCGGCCCCGTCGCCCGCGACCAGCCCAGCCGCCAAGCCGTCGGTGTCGGCAGCGCCTTCGGTTCCGACAACGCCAGCCGCCAAGCCGTCGCCGTCAGCTTCCGCTAAACCGAAGTAGAACCGGCGCTCGTTTCGGTCGTCTCCCACGCCACCCGAGGCGCGTCGCCCCAGAGATCCTCGAGGCTGTAGAACTCGCGTTTCTCGGCGCGAAAAACGTGGACGATGACCTGCAGGTAATCGAGCACGATCCATTGGCTCGCGGGAAACCCGTCTACCGAGACGGCGCGGACGCCATGCCGATCTTTCAGCCGTCCTTCGATCTCGCCCGCGATCGCTTTCAGGTGCGGCTCCGACGTTCCCGAGCAAATCACGAAGTAATCGGTGAAGCTGGAAATGCCCTGGAGATCGAGCACGACAATGTCTTCCGCCTTCTTGTCGGCCGCGCAATTGGCGCAGGCTTTGGCTAAATTTTCGGCGGTGATTTCCAAGACTCCCGGTAAAGCTGGCGCTGGCCGATGATCTTCTCGACGGCCGGCGGTACGAGATAACGAATGGATTGCCCGCGCGCAACTCTGTTTCTGATATCGGTGCCTGAAATGTCGACGTGGCGGCGGACCGTGGGATAGGGATGGGTCGTGTCCAATCCGCTGCGATCGAGCACCGCGAACTGGACCATCCGCGCAAGCTCGTCGAACCGGTGCCAGGCCGGGAGCTGCGCGACGTTGTCTTCGCCGACGAGAAAGACGAATTGCGCCGCAGGGTCGCGAGCCCGCAGCGCCTCGACGGTATCGATGGTGTAGGACGGCGCCGGGCGTTCCAGCTCCAGGGTGTCGAGGCAAAATCGCGGTTCGCCGTCGATCGCGGCCCGAACCATTTCGACGCGAACGTCGGGCGACGCCGGTTGCTGCGTGAGTTTGTGGGGCGAGATCGCGGCGGGAATGAAGAGCAATTCGTCGAGCCGCAATTGCTCGACCGCGTCGCGCGCCAGGATCAGGTGCCCGTTATGGATCGGGTCGAACGTCCCGCCGAAGATGCCGATCGTTTTCAAAGGTCGCGTGAAATGTTGTTTCGCAGTTCGACGCAAAAAGTAAAGTGACCGTCGTGAAAAGCAGTTCGCTCGGTCAATTAATTCTCACTGGAGTTCCGGGCTACGAGCTGGATGCGGAAGCCGCGGCGCTGTTTCGGCGCATCCAGCCGGGCGGATACATTCTCTTTGGCCGCAACATCCAGAGCGCGGCGCAACTGCGGAAACTGATCGACGACCTGCGCGATCTCAGCGACGTCGAACCGATCATCACGATCGACCAGGAGGGCGGGCGGGTGTCGCGGCTGCGGTTGATCGGGAACGAGCCGCCGAACGCGCAGCAGCTTCGCGATCGCGGCGACATGTCGCTCGTGAGACGCCACGGCGAAATAACCGGGCGGATCCTGCGCCTGTTTGGTTTCAACCTGGATCTGTGCCCGGTTCTCGATATCTCCTTCGATGATGACGCGGACAATTCGCTGCGCGGCCGCTGTTATGGAAAGAGTGTCGAGCAAGTGGTGCGGCTGGCGGGCGCGTTCAACAACGGGTTAAGAGGCGAGGGGATTCTCAGCTGCGGGAAACATTTTCCCGGGTATTCCGCGGCGACGGTGGACGCTCATCACGATTTGCCGAAGATCGAGCGGTCGCGTTTCGAATTGGACCGGGAAGAACTGGCCGTCTTTCGGCAATTGGTCCGATCGGTCGACAGCATGATGATCTGCCACGGCTGGTATCCGGCGTTCAATGCCGTGAAACGGCCGGCGTCGCTCTCCCGCGAGATCGTCACGCAACTGTTGCGAGAAGAATATAAATACGACGGCCTGATCATGACCGACGACCTCGACATGGGCGCGATCCTCAACGAGTACGGCCTCGACGAAACAATTCGGCTGGCGATTGAAGCAGGAAACGACTGGGTCATGATTTGCCATCGGGTTGCCGAGATCGACAACGTCCATTCGATCCTGGGCAAACTTCCGCCGGCGCAAATTGAACGCGCTTTGGCTAGCGTCGCCCAAACGAAAGCGAAGCTCGTCGCGCCCGATGAATTCTCCGAGACAAAGTTCCGCGAGATCGATCAACAGATTTGGGATCTTCGGGTGGCGGTTCTCGGTGAAGAAGAAGCGGCCAAGCGGAGTCCCGAGGACGGCAAGCGTTCGCCGGTCGAGACTTATTAGGACGCAGCTCGGCAAATCACCCGCTTCAGACCTTCGCCCACACCTCTTTCGCGGCGCGCTCACCGCTTTCGGCGGCGCCTTCCATGTAGCCGTTGAATTCGCCGCTCGTGTGTTCGCCGGCGAAAAATAGATTGCCGACCGGCGTCGCCACGGACTCGGAGAGGGTCGAATACTGGCCGGGCTTGTAACAGGTGTAAGACCCCTGCGCGAACGGCGCGCTTGGCCAGTGTTGCCGCACCGCTTTTTTGGTGAAAGCCTCAGCCGCGCCCGGGTAAATCTTCTCGACCTGCGAAGCGAAAGTCAGCGCGCGCTCCTGGACGTCGCCCTCGTTGAGATGAAGGCCGAGATTGCCGCCGGCAAAGTTCGTGAGAATGGCGTGGCTCCCGGGCTGGCCGCGGCTCGTTTCCCAGCAGCATTGGAATTCCAGGTCGGTAAAGGTGTAGCCGGCGCTGCGCGACTCTTCCCAGACCCGGCGCGAGAATCCCGCGATCAACTTCGCGTTCGTGCCGTAGCCGAGCTCGCGGATCGCTTTCCGTTTCGCGTCGGGAAGTTTCAGGCGCAGGTCGAGCTGGCGAAGGATGGTGTAGGGAATCGCGAGCACCACGACGTCCGCCTTCACCTCTGTGGCGGCGCCGTCGTGCTGGACCGCAAGCCGGAATCCATTTCCGTCGTTCGCGATCGATTCCAGCTTCGTTCCGAACTCGACCGGCCTCTCGAGCCGCTCGGCCAGGCGTGTGGGTACGCTGTCGTTCCCTTCGACGATGTGGAACCGCTCGTCGCTTGACCCGAAGATCAGAAACTCGTCCGCCGGCGTTTCGTCGCCCATCGTCAGGAGGAGGTTCAGCGCACTTTGCTGGTCGATTTCCAAACCGTATTCGCCAACGTAGGCCGCCCGCAGAATCTTCGCGGGCAAACCAGTCACGTCGCGATTTTCGAACCATTCGGGAATGCTGAGACGATCGACTTCGCGCGCGCGCGGCGTTTGATAACTGACCTCCATTTTTCCCGCTTCCCGGACCTTCATCAGTTTCAGGTCCTTCGCGATCGCTTGCGCGACCGGCCGAAACAGGTCGATCAGATCGGCGTCCGCCGCGATCCGCCGGTTTTCAAAAAAGAAGGCGTGCTCGCCTTCCGGCTTCTTTTCGGATCCGAGATCGTTGAGCGTCAATCCGAGCTCTTTCACCAGGCCGAGCATGGTCTTGTGCCCGGAATCGATGTATTCGCCGCCGAGCTCGGTGAGCTGGTTGTCCGGGAAGAAATTTCGCAGACTGAACATGCGTCCGCCGGCCCGGGTGCTGGCCTCGATCACGCGAGCGACGATGCCTTTCTGCTGAAGACGATACGCGCAGGTCAATCCGGCCGTGCCCGCCCCGACGATGACAACGGCGGGGGCGTTCGGCCGTTTCGCGCTCGATCTGACAACCGGGGTCACACCGATGCCGGCAGCGGCCGCGACCGCCGTCTTGATAAATCGGCGCCGATCCCAACGCGCCGCTTCGATTTTTTCGACGGCTTCGGCGGTGCTGATCTTCGTTCGTTCGGCCCACGAGGCGATGCGGAGGGAGCGTCGGAGATCCTGGAAGAGTGGTGAGCGGGCCATGCGAAAAGCGAGCGCGGACTATGAACAAGTGAGCGCGGCGAATCAAGAGGGGAGCGATTGACGATAGTTGCCTGCGCCCATAACATGCGCGCGTGCAAACGGAGCTGGAGCAATTGCTCGTTCTTCAAAATCGGCAGCAGAAGATCCGTCAGATCGAGATGGAAATAAAAACGATGCCGCAACAACGCCAGGGCCTGGAGAGCCAGCTGGCGGCGAGCGCGGCTGCGCTGACCGCGGTGAAGAGCAGGGGGCAGCATTTGGAGATGGACCGGAAGAAACTCGAACTGGACGCGGGCACGCGCCGCGAAAGCATCAACCGGCTTAAAACCCAGCAGTACGAGACGCGGAAGAACGAGGAGTTCCGCGCCATGGGCAACGAAATCGAGCGTTACGAAAAGGAGATCCAGCAGATCGAAGATCAGGAGCTGGAGTTGATGGACCAGGCCGAGAAAGTGAAAACCGAGCTGGCGGCGGAGGAAAAAAAGGCCGCGGCGGCGCGCGAGTCGATCGCGCGGCAAATGGCGGACCTGGTCCAGAAAGGGAAGGCGCTCGATTCGCAGCTGCAGCAATTGACCGCCGAACGGACGGAGCTCGCGAGCAAGGTCGAGGAAGATTTACTGAGCCGGTTCGAGCGCCTCTTCGCCAGCAAGGGCGACGCGGCGGTGGTCGCGCTCGAACACGAAGTTTGCACCGGCTGCCACATGAAGGTGACGACGCAGACCGCGCATCGGGTCAGGAACGGCAAAGAGATCGTGAGCTGCGAACAGTGCGGCCGGATCCTCTACGCCGCGGAGTAGAATTCTTTAAACGTTGAAACGGAACTCGACGACGTCGCCGTCTTTGACGACATAATCTTTTCCTTCGATCCGGAGCCGGCCGGCATCACGGGCCTTGGCGAACGAGCCCAGCCCCACGAGATCGTCGAAGTGAACGGTTTCCGCCGCAATGAAGCCGCGCTCGAAATCGGAATGGATGACGCCGGCCGCGGCCGGCGCCTTGTCCCCGGCCCGGATCGTCCAGGCCCGCGTTTCTTTTTCGCCGGTGGTCAGATAAGTGCGCAGGCCTAACAAGTGGTAGACGGCGCGGATCAACGCCGACACGCCGCTGCCTTCCACGCCCAGGTCGCGCAGATATTCCTGCGCTTCCGCGTCGCTCAAATCCACCAGCTCGCTCTCGATCTGGGCGCTGATCACCACGGCCTCGGTGGCGAAATGGTTGCGCGCGTATTCCTGCACCGCAGTCACATGCGGGTTGGTGTTCTGGGCCGACGCCGCGAGATCGGCTTCGGCGACATTGCAGGCGAAAAGCGTCGGCTTCGAGCTGAGGAGGAAAAAGTCCCGGGCGATTTCCTTGTCTTCGGGACTCAGGTCGAGAGTGATGGCGGGTTTGCCCGCGTCCAGGTGCGGAAGCAGTTTGTCGATGACGGCGGCTTCCGCTTTCGCGGTTTTCGAGCCGGCCCGGACTTCCTTTTGCAGCCGGTCGTGCCGCTTCTGGAGCGAGCCGAGATCGGCCAGGACCAGCTCGGTGTTGATCACCTCGATGTCGCGGATCGGGTCGATGGTGCCGCTGACGTGATGAATGTCGGCGTTCTCGAAACAACGAACGACCTGCACGATCGCGTTCACTTCCCGGATGTGGCTGAGGAACTGGTTGCCGAGCCCCTCGCCGGCGCTCGCGCCTTTCACCAAACCGGCGATGTCCACGAACTCAATCGCAGCCGGGATTATTTTTTGAGAATGCGAAAGCTTCGCCAGGACTTCGAGCCGCGGATCCGGAACGGTCACGACGCCGAGGTTCGGATCGATCGTGCAGAACGGATAGTTCGCGGCCTGCGCCTTCCGAGTTCGCGTCACGGCGTTAAACAGCGTCGATTTCCCGACGTTCGGCAGACCGACGATTCCGGCGCTCAACATAGGCGCGGACGGTAATGCGGGTGAAACGCTCTTGCAAAGCCGCTAGCCGCCGCGAGTTAATCGCGACAAACACTCGTGGCCGATCGGAACTCGGAAGGTCGAAGCTCTTCCAGATGCTGGCGCAGATAATTCAGCAGGTGCCGTCTACGCTCGAGTCCGCGTGAAGTTGCATGGAGGCTGCCGGCGCGAAGGGGCGGTAAGAGTTCATGATCGATTTTCGCGACCCGTTCATAGATCGCTTGCCACCGCTTTTTCACCGTCCAGGGAGAAATAAAAAGCGACGTCGCCAGTTCTTCGCAGGTCTCTTCTCGCAAGGCGTGCAGAAGAAGGGCTTGTTCCGACCGGTTAAAATGAAATCGTGGTGCGGGACAAACAAAAAGGCCAGCAACATGGGCGCCGGGATGGGCAAAAGCCTCCTCCTTCGTTAGGCCGACGAGCCAGGGCCGGCGCGCGGACTGAGGAACAGGAAGACGGCGTTTTCGAAAGTGGTGCAGGTAGTTGCGCCTAAGGCGCGCGCCGGCATCGAGCATCCTGTGGAAGGGCTCCTCTCCGATCAGCTCCGCGACAAATTCCTTGACCCGATACCCGCCAAGCGCGTGGTAGAAGGCCTCGCTTTGTTTCTCGTGAACCGCCAGCAAATGCTGTCGGGAGAGCCCGTCTGGCCGGCAGGCGCTAAAACACATCATCACATTTAGACCTGTCCTGGCATTCGCCCGGCCGATTTGCTTGCGATTCAAGGCGACCGGTTTCGAAGCGAGATAATGCCGCGCCAACTGATCGCCCAGATACGGAGAAAACGATGAGCGAGCAAGGGCGCAGAATGCGTCCGTTACAAATACCGTCGCGCCGAAAGATACGACCTGGGAGCGGCGCGGGGCAGCGCGGTTCTGGACGAGAAATATCTGCATCGCATCCTCGGCGAGTAAGGCTCGGAACATTTCGGGCAGGACCCTGCGGCCCGGTTCCGAATAAGGCAGACCTAACGAGTCGTAGAGCGCAAGGCAATCCGGAATTTCCTCGGGACGGGCCTCCCGGGCCATGAGGTTGAACGCCTCCGGTTCCTTGGTTAAACCGCGGGCTGGGGGTTCGAGGAGGGGTTGGGGAGACACCGAATAAGAGGCTTTAAGAATTCTCTTCGAGATGCAAGCAGATTTCCACTTTTAGGGGTCTGTTACGCGGTCCCGGCATCGCTCAAAACTAGGCAGGGAATAGCTCCCTCGCTGGCGGGACGCGTTCCGTTGAAGGATTGGAGCCAGCTTGGATACAGCATGAAGAAACACGTCGAAAGAGAAGAGATGTCGACGGCCGGTCGGACGAGGAGGGAAGGTACGAGCTGGCTTCTTGTTCTGGTGGTTCTCGCTGTGACCGCAGCTATCGGGTTTGGGATCTACCGCTTCTATCTTCCGCCGCGGATAAGGGTCTCGACTGGCTCAAATCTCGTCCGCGGATATTTGGCCGTGGCAGTGGGTCCGTCAACGAAAGGGGAATCGGCCGGAATTCCTTCGCGAACGATCAAGGATAAGCAGATTTATCTTCCCGGGATTACCGTTTATTTGGAAGAGCAAAAGTCCGGCAAGCGCAGCGCTTCCGTGCGGACTGACCTGAGCGGGCGCTTCACGCTCTTCGCGCCGGTCGCAGCGCGCTATCGCCTTTGCTGGGAATCGAAAATCTTCGGGTCCGGGCATACTTCGGATTTTATTACCGCCGGTTCTGCGCCGCAGTTTCTGAGCACGGTCAACATCTCGATTCCCCCCAGGAAGGGCTTTGTCGCGATCGTAGGGGAGGTGTCCTCGGCGGATGGGAGTTTGCCGCGAACCTTTGAGCCTCTGTTAAATATCAACGCGTTCGCTTCGGTCGGATTCGAGGATGAGACGGGCAACCGCGGCGCAGAGGTGTATGTCAACAATTTCGGGGACTATTTGTTGCCCTACGTCCCCATAGATCAAAGGCTCAAGCTAACGGCCAGGATTGAATCGGCAAAATTTGAGCAGGAGATATGGCCTGAAGCCCAGCTCGGCGTAGCCTCAGTTCATCAGGTCAACCTGCGATTCGAGAACCACCGTCCTCGTCTAAACCCGATGGTGGCATTCGATTTGGCCACCAGCCGCCGTGTCCAAAATGTCGTCCCGGCCGCGACGGTAAAGCTGCAGGCGGGCGCGGTCGATAAGGACGGCGACGCCGTCCAGTTTGCCTGGTTTGTCGATCCGAGCGCGGGGCAGTTATCGCAGAGCACGGGCTCAGACGCAGAGTGGAAGCTTCCTCAATCGCCGGGCCACTACTCCGCCACGGTAGTCGCGTATGACAATAAGGGCGGGTATGACAAGGCAATCGTCTCGGTTCTAGTCGGCGCGGAAGGAATACCTTTCACCGGCATTGTTTTGGAGCCACGTGGTGCGCCGGTGGCCGACGCTTCAATCGAAGTTGTCGGCAACCCCGCCATTAGAACGGACAGCGGCGGCCGTTTTCAAATCAATGTCAAAGAAGCAGACCGCTATGTGCTTAACATCCGCAAGGAAGGCTACGCTTTAAACTCGCAGGTTTACGATCGTAGCATCACGGGCGGCAAGTGGATCCTGCGTCGGGGCCAGGTTGTGACCATTGATCCCACCCGTGATGTCAAGATCATGCATGAACGGACCGACCGGGACTGTCCCGGACCGGATAGCGTGCACGCAGATTTGGGCATCTCGCGTGAGTCACTCACGATTCCGCAGTGGCAGGATGGTAAAGGCAACACCATCGATCCACCGCCATGGTGGGACGGTCCGGTGGCCGTCGATCAGAAAGGGAAGATTCAGAATCAAAAGGTTCTTAACACCGATGCTAACAGAGGCAGTGACAGGCAGCCAGTGGTGGTGCCGCGCGACCTGAAACTGCCCAGGTGCGGGCCCGGTGTGTCCGTTGAAATTCCCGCCAATTCGATTCTAGACGCTAATGGCAATGTGGCTGCCGGCCCACTTAATGTAAGCATCTCGACCGTCGACCTTCTCTCGCCGCAACAGATGCCGGGCGAGTATTCTGCCGTGGGCCGGGACGCGGTTGGCAGGATGGAAAGTTTTGGCGCCGGTTCCCTGGATCTTCCGGCCGGCTTTAGACTTAGGGAAGGCGCCTCCGCAAAAATTACCATCCCAGTGGATCGCTCGAGGCTGGGTGGTAAACCTCCGCCGGCGACGGTGCCGTTACTCTCTTACGACGAGCAAAAGGGGTTATGGGTAGAAGAAGACGTTCTTACCTTGTCCACAGTAGGTGGCCTTAATGTTTACGAAGGAAGGGTGAAGCATTTTTCCACCTTTAACGCCGACGTGTTGTTTACGAACAATGCCTGCCTGCGCGTGTTCAGTCCTTCGCTCCCAGGCCAATACGAATTGGAAGTCACTGCGCCCTACCCGGATGGGACGGCTCATACCAAGAAGTACCTTATCGATAACGTGACTTCGACCGAACACGTTATTTATAACCTGGTCCCCAACACGAATATTACGCTGGCCCCGATGACTCCGGGGCCAAATTCGCAGTTGCTCGGCTACTACATTGTTAATAGCGGGCCGGTGACAAGTTTTGTAGGTACCCCCGGCGCCGGTAATGCCCCACCCGGGCCTCCGTATACGGATTGCAATAACTTCGTCGTGCTCAAGGTCGGCAGCGCACCGGATTCGCCCTTCGGCGGTGAGTTCCTCCATGGCCTGGGCTATGTGGATGCGGCCAACCTCGGGTTTGATGACTTGACCACGGCCGCACCGACCGGCAACGCCTTGCGTGACGCCATCGTCACGGCATCGAAGAACTATTACACAACCCTTGATCCGTCAGGGGCCGCCAATTCGTTTGAAAAATTCAAGAACATTCACGGCTTCAGCCAAAATCCAGGAACCCCGACCGCAAACGAAATCGTGGCGCAGTATGCAAATTCCGGTGACTTGGGTTTTGGCCGGGACATGCACTGCCTCGCCGGCGGAAATGGCGACGTTGTCTGCTACGTGACCAACTACGGCACCGGTTACTCCAACATCTATCCGGGCCCGGGAACGCCGGATGCAGACGATGCCCAGGCGGCCGGTAACCGCGCCACCGTCGGTCAATCCGCCGAAGTGGCCACGGTCGCGATGGAGTACTCCGATTTGCCCGGCGCACCTGGAAACAAAGTAGTGAAATTCTATGTCTACAAAAAGGCGTTGACCGATCCCGCTGCGGTCACGGCCACTAATCCCACCGGCGCCTACGCTCGCAGCATCTCGGCCAACCTCGACGGCCGCGGTGAGAGGCCCGTGCCGCAGTTGTGCATGATTTGCCACGGCGGCCAGATTCCACAACAGGCCGGCGGCGTCCCAGCCTTTGGCAATAATGCCCAAGTTACATTTGGCTCACGCTTTCTGCCCTTCGATCACCGGTTTTTCACATTCCCGGCCAGCCCAGCCGGCTTATCCAAGGCAAACCAGGAAACGAGGATCAAGAACTTGAACGAGCAGATTGTAAATGCCGCGCCCCCGGCTGGGGCAGGCGACCCGATCGCTGAAGTGGTAAGCGGGTTCTATAACAACGGCACTTCCGCCGTCCAAATCGCGAACTTCACCGTCCCGGGGTGGGCCACTGGGCAATCGGCGAACGCGCCCAACCAGCAGAACTTTTACCAGCAAGTCATAGCAAACGAATGCCGCACCTGCCATATCGCACAACCCTATGCCCAATTGCAGTTCAACACCTCGGATAAGTTTTTGAACCTTTCGGCTTTCCCTGCCGGCGCCGCTGGGGGTGCGGCCAACCGCCTCATGCTCGGGACCGCGCAATTGCGGGTTTGCGGGGACTACGTCATGCCCCACGCCTTGCGGACCCATGAAATTTTCTGGGATCTATATTGGGATGTACCTAGTTGGGGGCCGCCGCCAGCCCCTGCAAGCGTGGCCTTCCAAAACTTTGGCGATACTGTGCCCGCGGCGGGAACGAGCACTTGGAAACCGGCGCTGTGCACCACGTTTCTCGCCGGGACAGTCTCCTCGCCCAGTCAGTTCTACGAGCACACTATTCAGCCGATCTGGAATGGGAAATGTGTCGCCTGCCATATCGCCAGTGGCCCGGCAGGTTTCTTGCCTTTAACGCAGGGCGTCTCCTGGAGTGGATTAGTTCCAGGCGAGGTTGTTCCCGGCAACGACAATCCCAATGCCGCTGGGAACACTCTCCTAAAGCGCCTTTCCTTTACCGACCCGCGCGACCCTAATTTCAATCCCGGCAGTGGGCAGCGGATGCCTCAAGGCTGCATTGTGCCGCCCACTCCACCGGGGCCTGGTCACCTGCCCTGCCTGGAACAATCAGACATCGACAAGATAAAGGCTTGGATCAGAAGTGGGGCAAACTAGATGTCTGACCGGATTCCACCACGCGTGAAGATAGGCTCCTCTCATTTGCAGAGATTCTCGTTCCCGAAGAAACTCGCGGGTGCGCCTGCCGTATGTAACGGCATGGAGTCGCCGGCGGTAACAACGTTCATAACAAGGGTCGCGCGCACTTTGCTCCGGCCACGAACCGCTCACGCGACGATGGCCCTCCTTATCGTGCTTCTGACGGCGAGCGGTTGCTGGCCGAAAACGCACTCAGGGTCCCAGGCATTTTCCGGGATCGTAATCGATCAGGAAAACAATCCGATCGCTAACGCCCGGGTGGAGGTGAACGGCCGGGAAACACAAAGCAAAAGCGACGGCGCATTTCAACTGGCAGTGCCGGCAGCGGACCGGTACGTCCTGAACTTCTCGCATCTCGACTTCGCCGAGTTCTCGTACATCTCGCGGGTTTCCGTTACGGGCCAGCGCTGGCCGCTGGTCCGCGCGCAGGTCGAAACGGTGGATCCGACGAAAGCGATCATGTTGCAGGATAAACGTCCTGAGTTGACGAAGAAAAAAATCGGCGGCGCCACCTTTGCGCTCGCGGCCGACTCATTGGTCGACGACCACGGGAACGCGCCGGCGGGGGCGGTCCGCGCAGCCATCGCGACGCTCGACGTGTCCAACGGCGAGGGGCCGGGCGATTGGGCCGTCCGCTCCGATGCCGGAAAGGACGAGGGCTTTCTCGTCTCCTACGGGGCTTTCTTCGTTCAATTCACCGATGCGACGGGAAAGGTGCGCTACCAACTGCGAAGCGGGAAGACGGGTCAGGTTTCGCTGCCCGTCATCCCCTCGATGAGCGCGCACGCTCCCGGCACTCCCCAGGCGGACCTGTGGTACTATCGCCTGAAGGAAGGCGACTGGAGACGGACGGGAAAAGCCGTCTTCGACGCGGCTTCCGGTGCGTACGCGGGATCGGTCGATCACCTTTCGACGATCAACACGGATATCGAGAAACTGACCCCCGCGTGTCTCAAGGTCACGCTCGACCCGTCGGTAGCGGCGGGGCTGAAGTTGCGCATACGTTATCATTCCGGCGGCACCCCATTCGGCCAAACGCCGATCCTGGTGATGAACAATACGGACAACGCCATCTTTCGATTGCCCTCGAACACCAACGTTCTGCTCGAGCTTCTCGACGCGACTAACGCGGTCTTCGGCAATCTCGTTGTGGAAGACCCGGCCGGCACGGCCACCGTTAACAACGTAATCAACACCGGCCCGCAAATCCCCGCTGGACACACCTTCTTCCCGGGGCCGCCGTTCACCGATTGCCACCCGGTCCTTCTTCGCCTGGGGCTGCCGCAAGTGGAGCTCCGGATTAACGAATTGCTCGCCGATGCAGCGCCACGGGACAATCCGACCGACGACTACGTGACCTGGGCGCCGACCTTCTGCCGCGCGCGCCTCAGCACGCCGATGATGTCGAGTGTCAATATTGAGCTGACAAACGATCCGCCTGGACAGTTCCCGGACGGTGGGGACGTCCTCTTCGCCGCGGACCAGGCGCCGTGGCCGGTCAATACGACCGCCACCGCCTCGACCCTGCCCCTCACCCTGCCCGCCGACGGATCGTGGGTCTCCTTTGTGATCGCGGGAAAATTTGGCAAGCCGAGTACGGACGATAAGGACGCCATTATCGAAGCGCACCTTAATAACAGCGGCGGTGCAGTCATCGGCACAAAGGCGCTCATGGTGCGCGTGCGCAAGAATGGCAACAACCTCAAGCCGAGCGAGCGCAGCCGGTATTTGTTCGCCTGGAGAAATTTCCGCAACCAACTAGGGGCGAACTACGTCAGGTTCCAGGAAATGCACCGGCTGGCGTCTACGGTGAACGACCAGGGCCACATGCAGCCCGCATTTCTGCCTTGGCATCGCGCCATGCTTCTGGACGTCGAGCGGGAACTGCAGAAGATCGACCCATCGGTTGCGCTGCATTACTGGAATTGGGACTTCGCCGCGCCGAACGTTTTCAGCCAGGACTTTATCGGGGCTTCGGCCGGCGGCGGATTTGGCACGGCGGAACCGGTCTTCGCCGCCACCAACCCGCTCCTCGGCTGGAACACGGACCTCCCCTTCAGCAGCGGCGAGCTAAGGCGAAATACGGATGACCACACCCTCGCGCCCGCACCAGGTTACTTCAAACCGCTCGATCATCCGGTGGACCCAGATCTGATCGGCCAGGTGAATTACGGCCCGAGAGTTATTTTCGGCGGAGGCTCCTTCAGCGACGATGTCGAAGAGCTTTCGCATAACCCGGCGCACGGCTGGCCCTGTGGCGGCGGGCATGTCGCGTTCCCGGTCCGGTCGGCGGCCGATCCGTTGTTTTACCTGCTGCATTCGCAGATCGAACGCCAATGGGCCTACTGGCAATGGAAGAACAACCGTTTCGGAACGATCGTCGCCAGCATGCTGACTTTCCCGGCACCGGCCCACTACGACAATAACGGGCACTTCGACGATCCCGGTGTCTCCGCCTGGCGCAAAGGTTCATTCCTCGAGGACGGCATGTGGCCTTGGGACGGCACCTCCGGCGGGCCGGCCGGTCGCGCGCAAAGGCCGGTCAATCAAGCCCCGGGGCCGGGCTCGAACATTCCAGCGAGCATGCCCGCAATCCCGATGACGCCGTTTCCTGCGTCGTTGCACAAGAACCTCTGGCCGGCCGCCGCCGCCATTCCGCATCCGCGTAACATGATCGACTACATGGGAAGGTTTCTCCCGCAAGACGGACTCGGTTTTTGCTATGACGACGTTCCTTATAACTAGGAGTGCGCGAATGCGAACCCCTTTCCACTTTGCTCCTGGGCCCGGTTCTTTGCTTTGGGGCTGCGCTGCCATGGCGTGCCTCATGCCGGCGCTGCTCCACGCCCAAACGAAGGTCGCCGATGCCGAGACCTATCGCGCGACCAAGCGCGCCGCCACCGCGACGTTCCTCGACAGCAAACGCCCCGATGCCGAGCGGCTCGAGGCGGCGAAGAAGCTTGGTTACCCCGAGGCCGAGTCGGCCGGCTTCCTGGCCGTCGGGACCGATCGTGCTCAGAGCGACTCAGTTCGGCGAATCGCCTTGGGTTTTGTGCATCCGGCCAAGTTTCTCGAGGCTGCCGTGAAAATTCTCGACGATCCGGACGACGGAGGTGAGGAGCTGGATGCCGGCCTGATCCAGGATATCAGCCGCCGGACGACGTTCCGTATCCCGATGCAGGACCAGCAGCGCATCCAAAACGTGGAGAGAAAACTCCTGGCCGACAAGCGCCCCAAGGTTCGCCTTTTTGCCTATCGCGCACTGGTCGGGAATCACGATTCGGTGGCGATCAATCAGCTCGCCGACAGCCTCCGCCAGCAGCACGATGTTCCAATTCCACTGCCGGAGGCAATCGATCTCCTCCACGACGACGGATCGTCGAATCATCTCACCGCGCTACGTCCCTACCTCAACCACGAAGATCCAGGCGTGCAGGCTGTCGCCGCCCGCGCCCTCGCCCTTGATCCGGAGAGTCGCGGGAAGATTGTCGAGCTGGCCACCAACCCTCGCTCCCCCGACGAAGTCCGCGTGAACGCCCTGCGCGGTCTCGCTCGCGAGGATGACAAATTTCCGAGCTACGCCATCGCCCTGGTGGAGAATACCGAGGACAAGCCGGCTGTGCGCCTCGCGGCGATGCAGGATTTCGTGGGCCGAATGAACTACGGCAAAGTCAATCTCGAGGATCAGACGCGATTCGCGCGCGCGGTCAAGAAAATAGCCGGCGAGGATGCTGCGCGAAGCGAGGATGCCGGAAAGCTCAGGGAGACCGCGAAGCAGTTGGTCGGCTATCTCAAGAAGGCTTTCCCGGCGCTCCAGAACGTTTTATGAGCGGCGGCGCCGCCCGCCGTCGTTGTTTCCGGCTGAATGCAATCACCGCCGGGGTAGCCTGCACTGCGCTCGTTTCCGCGAGCGAAGCCGCCGCGCCTTCGGCCCTGCCACCGTGTCTTGCCCGTTTGGCGGAGGCACCCACGAAAGAACAACTGCTTTGCCTCAAGCAGCTCCGGAACGGCGGCCGCGCCCCGGCGTCGGTCGCGGCGGTGGGCGCCTTGCGCAACTTCCTGATTTTGGCTGACGGCAACACCGATCACGTCTCGATAGCTTCCGTTCTCGACGCCCTTCGCTCTATGGGCTCCGGTGCCGCGCCCGCCGCCGAGACTCTCAGCGGTTTGTTGTCTCACCGATCGATGCTCTACAACGAGCGCGACAAGATGCTCGTGGTCAGGTTGCGGGCGTATATTTTCGTCACCTTGAGCGAAATTGGCTTCCCCGCTTCCGCCCTGCCCGCGCTGCTCGATGCGCTCGCCCATGTGGACGAGCGACTGACCGTTGTCGAAATAGCCGCGGCCGCTCGGGCGGCCGGCTCGCTTGAAAGTGCTGGCCGGCAATTCGCTCCCTTTCTTCTCGAAGCGCTTGCCGTGCGTTTGAGTGCCGAAGAGTTTTCGCTCGAACGCTACGAGCCGCAGTTCCCACCCGAGGAGGCGACCACGGTCCAGTTAGAGATTGTTCGTGCTCTGGCCCGGATCTGCTCGCCTAACGACCAGCAGGCTCTCGAAGTCCTGCGGGACCTCGGTACGGATCGCGGCCGCGGGCTCGACCCCCGCTTGGTGGGAGAAGCCCGGCACGCACTGGAGGTCATTTTGCGCCGACCTGGATAAGGAGAATGACAATGGAAACCTTGATCCGCCTCCTATCGACCGGCCTGGCGTGTTTGCTTCTTGGCGCGTCTTTCGCGGCGGACACCGCGAGTCCCGAGCTGACCGCGCCACTCTACACTCCGTGGGTATCCGCCGCGCAGCGCCGACAGTTGCAGAATCTCGACATCTCCTTCAAGGATCACGCCGACCGTCCGGGATCGCTCCGGAACTTCCTGAACAAGCCCGCGGTCATCACCTTCTTTTACACCCGTTGTCAGAACGGCAGGAAATGCTCCATGGCGGTGAGCCGGCTCGGGGCCCTGCAGCAACAACTCGCGCAAGCTGGCATTGCCGACCAGGTGCGCCTGCTCGCCATCAGTTATGAGCCTCAATACGACACGCCGGAACGAATTAACCGCTACGCCACCGATCGGGGACTACGCTTGGGCGATAATGCTTTGGCCCTGCAACTGGATACCGCTCAGCAGCAAAGATTGGTCGACGAGCTCCAAGCTCCCGTGAACTACAACTCCGGCTGGGTGAACACGCACGGCGTGGAATTGAGTTTAGTCGATGCCAAAGGCAGACTGGTGCGACAGTATCATACGTTGCTCTGGGACAACGATCAGGTAACCGACGATCTCCGCCGGCTTCTCATGGAAAAGTAACCGAGCTCGAAACCGGGTCGGCTGTGATATCCGCCGCGACGATTTTCGGGCCGCCGGGATTCGAACCCGGGACCTCTTGAACCCCATTCAAGCGCACTACCAAGCTGTGCTACGGCCCGATTGCCGCGGCCACTATTCACTGGTCAGCGCGCGATTGCCAAAAACTTTTCAGGTGGATCGCGCGCTCCGTCGCGCGATGACAAAAGGGTTCCTGGGGCAGATTAAGATCGCGCGACGGAGCGCTCGATCCACCCGGTGAGGAACGCGTCGATCAATTCCGGCAAGTCATCGCTGTAGCCGCCTTCAAGGATTGCGCCGGCCGGGATGCCGGCTTCGCGAAGCCATTGTCCGAAGGTCGCGAAATCTTCGAGGGCCAGCGACATCTCGGTAATTGGATCGCCGGCGTAGGCGTCGAAGCCGGCGGACACCAGCAGCAGGCTCGGGTTGAATGCGATCAATTTGTCGAGCGCGCGCCGAACCTCCGCCACATGCATGGCCCGCGGGGTAAGGGGCGCGACCGGAAAGTTGTGGATATTCGCGAAGGAGCGCGTTCCCGTTCCTGGATAACCGGGAAATTGGTGGATGGACGCGAACGCGATGCGCGGGTGGTTCGCGACGATGTCTTCGGTTCCGTTGCCGTGGTGCGCGTCGAAATCCCAGATCGCTACGCGCTCCGCGCCGTTTTCCAAAGCATCGAGAGCTGCAATTGCGATGTGGCTGAAATAACAGAAGCCCATCGCCCGATCGCGCGTGGCGTGGTGTCCGGGCGGGCGCATCAGGCTGAAGGCCGCGCTCCCACTCAGGGCAGCGCCGGCCACGTCAAGGGCCGCGCCCGTCGCGCGCAAAGCGTGCGCGAAAATTCCAGGATAGGCGGGCGTGTCGGCATCGAACGCGGCCGCGGCTTCACGAATCCGTTCGAGATGAATGGAAGAATGCGCGCGCAAAATCGCGGCTTCGCTCGCGACTCCCGGTTCCCGCCATGCCCAATCCGGATGCCGCCGTTTTAGAAACGGCGCGGAGCTTTTGATTCGCGCCGGCCGCTCCGGATGGCCCGGCGCCGAGTACTCAATGCAACGAGGATCGTGGATGATGATCATCTAAATACGCCGGTTCGTTTTTGACCTTGCCGCCCCCGGCTTTGCCGCCTCACGTCATGAAACAATCCCTTAAACTCATCCCCCTTGTCCTGTCGAGTTTGGCGGTGACCAGTTTCACGAGTCATTCGGCCTAACGAATGCCTCGGTCGATGCGTTGCCGCGTCACCAGCGCTAATCGTCGTCGTCGTCCGGTGTCGCCGAAGGCGACGACGATTCGCTTGGCTGCTGTTTTCCCTGCCGCGGCGCGCCCGAGTCTTCGGACGGGGCCGGCGACCGGCGGGGATTCATCTGCGGGCCTTTGCGCGGCGCAAATTTCGCGGAAGGCGAGGGGCGCGATGACGGGGACTCCTCGGTCTCTTCGCTTTGCCGCGGCGAAATCAGCGAGTGCGGCGTGCCGCTCGATCGCGGAGAGATGGAGGGCCGGGGCGTGACGGAGAGCCTGGGCGCCGCAGTCACTGACGGTTCGGCGGACGGTTGAAGTTTCGGCGAAGCCGACGGGCGGACCGTCGCGTTGGGCGACGGGGAAGGGGACACGGTTGTGCTCTTGCGAAACTTCCAGTTGAACGCCGAGCTGTTGGCCAGCGCCGTCTCAATGCTCGCGACCGTGAGAACGTCGCCGCCACTGAACGTGCCGAGGGTCTTGTTCGCGGGCAATGTTGCTGTCGGCGGCTGACCGACGGGCATCGGGTCGTAGGTCTCCTCGACGGCGGGTTTGACTTCCTTGCCGCCCAACTGCGATTTCAAAGTGGCCATCGTCACCGGCGTGCCCTCGGTCGCTTTCGTCTCCGCGACCCACCTTGTTTTTGCCGAATCGATCAGGAGCAGGTTCTCCTTGATCTGGGTTTCCTGTTTTCGCTCCATCGTCCCGCCGAACACCATCAACGAAAGGAATTGCGCCAGGAAACAGAGCGGCACGATCAGCACGCCGCCCAGAATCGCCATGATGCCCGAGCCCGTGCCGCCACGCGTCAGCATGACGATGCCGAGAATGATCGCGGTAATGGCGACCGGCAGGCCGAGCAGCCAGGCGCCGCATCCGACGACCGGAATAAACGAAACGAGAAAGGTGATTCCGAGCAGCGCCCACGTGACCAGAGACAAAGTGCCGGTCCTGCCTTTCGCCGGCTGAACAATCGAAGTGTTTGGCCGGATCGGCGCGACGGGCGCGGGCTGGACCGGCGTTGGCGCCGGAGCAGGAGCCGGCACCGCGGGCGCCGGCGTGATGGCCGGAGCAGCGGGATGAATCATCACGCCGGGAACGCCGGAGAGCGGCGCCCAGCCGGCCGCGCCTTCGTACCACGCGAGATCGGTCGCGGCGAAAGTGCCGTCCGCCAGTTTCCGATTCACTTCCTCCAGGGAAAAAGGCCCGAGCTGTTGGCCGTTCTTACCGACGTAAATTTGCATGGGCAACCTTGTGAAGGAAACGCCCGAGAAGATCAAGCCTCGCCTGGGCGCGACCTTGAACCGCTGCCGCCTAGCTCACAGTAGGGAGCGAACCTGGACGAGGACCCGTCGAGCTTGCCGACGACCGAGGCCAGAACGCACCGCGATTCTTTTCTCGGGCCGCCGCCGATCAGGCCTTATTGGTGAAGGTCGAGACGATCTTGTCGAGCAGAGCGAAGAAGAGCTCGACGCCGTACCCGGCGATGAACGCCAGCGCGAAGGGAGAAAGAGTCGAGAGCGCCATCGGGCCGCCGTTCGCGGTCGCGGTCGCCGAGGCGTCGTGGGTCCAGAACCAGCCAATCGCCAGGCCGGAAATCATTCCCAAAAACACCCGGAGCACCAGGGAGACGAGCGCTTCTTTGCGGAACAGGCGATCGCGCGCCTGCATCGAGAGAGTGCGCACCACGAAAACCATCGCGCCGAGAGCGCCGTAAAGCAGCGGCAACAGCCACTTCTGCATTACGTCGATGACCTGCACCGCAACGGCGCGGATTGAAGCGCTCTTGCTTTGGAAATCACTCGGCGTGAACAAGGCTTCGTACGGATCCTTTCCCGGGTCTTTCCCGGGTATGTCGTTCGTCGCGGTGTCGCCGGGCGTTTTGGGCTTGGGAACCGCGGCCTTTTTCGCCGCATCTTTCTTTGGGGCCGCTTCGCGATCGAACTCGAGCCAGCCAAAAGGCCACATGAATTTGTCCAGCATCGCGTAATTGGCTTCCAGCTCGCCAACTCTCGAGTTCAGCTCGTCGCGGGTCAGGACCGTCGCGTTCGTCACGGGCGGTGGGGTTTGGGAATTTGTGGTGTCCGAGGCCGGGCTTGTCGCCGGGCTGGCCGCAGGACTCGCGGTCGCGCTGGTCGCGGCCTGGGCGCTGCCGCCTTTCGATCCGCCCCGCAGCGCGGCCTCCTGCGCAATGTACCAGTCGCGGGTCGGCGCGCGGTTTATCTCCACCAGAAGCGCGTCGGTCTTCGACAGGACGGAGGAAGTAGCCGTCCAATAACTTTGGACTGCGACCAGGGCGAAGAGAACGAGGAACGCGAGGTTCCGATAACGCAGGCAGGCGATCTCCGCGATCGGCCGGGAATCGACGGCGTCGCCGCGGAACCAGGGCCGGTAGAGACGGACGGCGGTGGAATCGCGGAGGCTCGCGACGGTGACCGGTTGCGCGGCCTTGGCGATGGTGCCGTAGGCCGTGCGAAATTTTCCCTCCTCGGTCGTGGAGTCGAACGTGCCGGCGCGCATCTTTTCGCGGCTGACGATCAACGTTTCGATAACCTCGGGATTTACCTTGCGGTCTTCCTGCAGGGCGTTGCGGGTAACGTAGGAGAGCAACAGCTGGGCGTCGTCCATGTCGGCGACAAGGGTGGAGCCGTACTTGGTTTTCATGCACTCGAACAACGCCCCTTCCATCTCCTGGTGGCTCTTCGAGCAATCGATGCTAGGCCAAACTCCCGGAGCGCTGCGCGGCGGCTGCGGCGGCGGGGGTGGAGCCGCGGACTGTTCTTTCGCGGTGCGCTCCGCCGGGTCGACCTGCTGATGCGCCGCGCCGTTCGCCGCGCTTACCACTGGTGTCGCGTCGCCCTCTGTTTCCTCCGCGTGCTCGTCCGGTGGCGGATCGGTGTTATCAGGCTGCACTTTTCTGGAACCCGACGCACCGCCGTCCGGAACGGGGCCGAGGTCGGTGCCACTGAGAGAGCCGGACGGGTTCGACATATGCAGTAAGGGATTGAGCGGCCAACTGACGACTACGGCGCCAGCGGCCACAGGTTCCCAGAAACCGCGAAGACAGGGAAGCCCAAAGTGCGCGGCCGCGAACGCTCCCGGTAGTGCGTTTCCCCTATGCGTGATCCACGTCGCATGTCTTATTATGGGCACGTTGCGGGTAGCCATAGTCATTTTGCTTTGCGCGGTGAGCCAGGAAGCGCTGGCGCTGGCGGTTGATCCGCCTCCTACGGCGACGCAGCTGCGGGAGTGGGCGGCTGGTCCTTGTATCAGGGCGGCCAGGCACGCCGGGATCGACTACGCGCATTCCCTCGATCGCGCGATCGCCGGGGATGCCGCGGGTTTGGCGGCTCTTTTTCGCTTCACTGACTCCGGCTGGTTCGATGGCGCGGCAGCGGAGGGTCACTGCGTGATCCTGCTGGGCTTGTTACAGCGCTGGGGCGACCGGCCGTTCTCTCGCGTCCTCCGAGCGCAAAAGCCACCGGTCCGCAAGGCAGTCGTCGGTGCCATCTCGTCGTTCTCGTATCCCATGTGGAAGCCGCGTGAGTTCCCGCTAACGAATGCCTCAGCGCCCCATTAGTTCCGGCCACGCGATGAACTACATGGTGATCGAGACGTTTGCGCCTGGTAAACGGGATCTGGTTTACGAACGCTTTCGCGAGAAGGGGAGAATGCTCCCCGAAGGTTTGTTTTACATCAACAGCTGGGTCGAAGCCGAAGGCGACCGTTGTTTCCAGTTGATGGAGACAGCGAACCCGGAGCTGTTCCGGGTATGGACGTCGGCCTGGGAAGGCCTCGTAACGTTCGAGATCGTGCCGCTCGAAGACGCTGACGACTGATCCCGCCGTCCTCCCCGCTCTGGTCGGGCTAAACCGGCGGTTGACCAAACCGGGTCGATTCGAGATTAGTCGGACAGGTCGTGGCCGCGCCGGACCTGATTATGCCAGCCATCGGAATAACGGGCGGGATTTCCACCGGGAAGACCAGCTTTGTGGAGTCTTTGCGCGAGCTTGCGCCCGGTGCCCGATTTTTCGACGCGGACGCAGCAGCGCGAGAGCTGGCGGACGGCGATCCGGAGGTGAGGGGACTCATCGAGCAGAAGTTCGGCGCCGCGGTTTATTCGGCAACCGGAAGCTTGAATCGGCGGGCGGTCCGGGCCATAGTCTTCGCCGACGCGGGAAAGAAACGCGCGCTGGAGCAAATCCTGCATCCGCGCATCCGCGGCCAGTGGAGTCTCGAAGCCGAGCGCCATCGCAACTCCACGGAGCTTTTTTTTGCTGACATTCCACTTCTCTATGAAACCGGCGGTGAAACCCTGTGCGATCAGGTGGTGGTCGTGGCCTGTTCGCCACGGGTCCAGCTCGAACGGCTCAGGGCGCGGATGAGTCTCGAGGAAGCGGACGCCCAACCGATGATCGACGCCCAGATGCCGCTGACGGAGAAGATCGCGCGCGCCGATCATGTGGTCTGGAACAATGGCGGGCGCGGCGAGCTGCGGGAACAGGCGCGGTTGCTAGTGAATTTTTGGAAAGCGAAATGAGCGAGAGCGAAACAGAGAAAGAATCCGCTGGGACAGCGGACGCTACAGCGGACGAGAACTCCGCGGGAATGGAGAACGTTGCCTTGCCGGCCGAGCTGGATGTGAACGAGCTCCAGGCGATGCCGCCCGAAGAAGTGGAAAAGCTTTGCCGCGACTTTCAATTGCGCTCATATCCGGGGCGCTCCCGGCATCATCTCATTCTCGATTTGGTGCGGGCGGCCCTGGGGAGAAAGATTCCAGTCCGGACGACCGGGTTCTTCGATCCGGTCGCCGACGCGTTCGGCGTGTTGCGCTGGCCGCGACTCAATTTCCTGCCGGTGCCGGAAGACGTGGGCGTGTCGCGCGCCATGATCCAGCAATTCAATTTGCGCCCCGCCCAAAAACTTCGCGGCACGCTCCGGCTGCCGCGCGACCGCGAAAAGCTCATCATGCTGGACGCGATTGAATCGATCGAGGGCGTGCCGGTGGCGGAATGGAAAGAGCCGACGGCGTTCGATAACCTGACGCCGCTTTTTCCGCAGGGCCGGATCATGCTCGAAAATTCGAAGACGAATTCCATCAGCGCCCGCGCGGTCGATCTGCTTTCGCCCCTGGGCCGCGGGCAACGCGGTTTGATCGTGGCCGCTCCGCGCGTCGGCAAAACGATATTGCTGAAGGAGATCGCGAAAGCGATCCGGGTCAATCATCCGGAGATTCTTCTCATCATCCTGCTGGTGGACGAACGCCCCGAAGAAGTGACCGATCTCCAGCGCGAAGTCGATTGCGACGTTTACAATTCCACCTTCGACGAAAACTCGAAGCGGCACGTGGAAGTCGCGGAGCTGGTGCTCGAGCGCGCGAAACGTCTCGTCGAACAAAACAAAGACGTCGTGATCCTGCTCGACAGCATTACGCGGCTGGCGCGCGGTTACAATTCCCTCCAGCCGGGAAAAGGCCGGACGATGTCGGGGGGGGTCGAGGCCAAGGCGCTCTTGAAGCCGAAGAAATTTTTCGGCGCGGCCCGCAATTGCGAGGAAGGCGGAAGTCTCACCATCATCGCGACCGCGCTCGTCGATACCGGGAGCAAAATGGACCAGGTCATTTTCGAGGAATTCAAGGGCACCGGGAACATGGAGCTGCATCTCGACCGCGCGTTGGTGGAGAAGCGGCTCTACCCGGCGATCCATTGTTTGCAAACGGGCACGCGCCGCGAAGACCTCCTGTATCACCCGGAGGAATGGGAGCGGGTGCAGCTTTTGCGCAAAGCCATGGCCGCGCTGCCGCCGATCGAGGCGATGGAAAAGCTGATCGACAATTTGAACGCGACGAAGACCAACGCGGAACTGCTCCTCAGCGGACTGAGATGAAAATCCCAAATCCCAAGTTCCAAATCCCAAGGAAATCTCAAATTTCAAATGGGGAAAAGTCGCACTGCGCCGCTCTTGGATCCGCCAATTGGGATTTGGAGCTTGGAACTTCTTTGGGATTTGGGTTTTGGGATTTGGGATTTCCGAAATGATCGAAACAAATTCCCAGCTCGCCGAACTGCTTCCGAAACTCGCCGCCGTCGATCGCATCGCGGTCGACACGGAAGCGGACAGCCTCCACTGCTACTTCGAGAAGCTGTGCCTGATCCAGATCAGCGTTTCGGGGGAAGATCACCTGGTCGATCCGCTGGCGCAGATCGATCTCGCGCCCCTCGCGCAGGTGCTGGCGGGAAAAGAAATCGTGCTCCAGGGCGCGGACTTCGATCTGCGTCTGCTCCGCCGCAGCTTCGGCTTCGTGGCCACGCGGATCTTCGACACGGTCATCGCGGCGCGGCTTCTGGGCATCCGATCGTTCAGCCTCGCGGCGCTCGTGGAAAAATTTTTCGGCGTTACCCTGGCGAAAGGCTCGCAAAAGGCCAACTGGGCGCGGCGCCCCTTGCCGCAGCACATGGCGGAGTACGCCAAGAACGACACGCACTACCTGTTGCCGCTCGCGGAGAAACTCGAGGAAGGTTTGCGGGAACGCGGCCGGCTCGATTGGTTCCGCCAATCGTGCGAACGCGCCCTCGAACAGGCGTCCGTCCAGCGCACCCGCGATGACGACGAGCCCTGGCGGATTTCCGGCTCGGGCAAACTCGGCGGCCGCGCCTGCGCGGTCCTGCGCGAATTGTGGCAATGGCGCGACAAGGAAGCGCAGGCCGCCGACCGGCCGGCGTTCCACGTTCTGCAAAATCATCTGTTGATTCGGGCCGCCGAAGAATTCGCCGCCGGCGAGAAGCCCGATTACCGGCATTTTTCTGCACGACGCCGCCAGGCTTTTCGCGAAGCGGCCGAACGCGGATTGCAGCTGACGGAATCCGAATGGCCCGTCCGGCAAAAGCGCCGGGGAACGCGGCCGACCCGGGAAATGGAGCGGGCCGCGGAGGAATTACGGCGGCGCCGGGACGCGGTGGCCGATGCGCACGGACTGGAGCCATCGTTGATCGCGCCACGCGGCGCGCTCGATGCGGTGGCGGCGGACGGAAGCCAGAGCAAAGCGCTGCTCGTTCCGTGGCAGCGCGACCTGCTGGAACTGTAGGGGCTTTCCTGGGAAACGCCGCGGGTCGTTCCAGTTTCCTTGCTTGACGCGTGGAATCGGGGGAGTCACAACTACGGCTCCCGATGCGCGGCCTTTTCCATCCTGCCGGCGGGCGTCTCCGCGCCGGGTTTATAGCGGCCATTGCCCTCGCGTTGATCGGACCCGCATTTGGCCAGCAGATCCAGGTGCAGGATCGGGCCGATCTCTTGCGCAGTTCGAACCCCGCCGGCACCGATCCGTATTCCGACGAGAACGGGGTCGACAACGGGCGCGCCGCCGTCAGCCCCAACGACCCCGACATCGGCGAACAACAAATCCTGAAGCGGATCGAGCGCTACGAACCGTTCTCGGTCTCGATCGCCACGCCTTTTTATTACACGTCGAACGTGGCCCTCGTCCGGAGCGGCGAACAAAGCGATGTGCTTTTCGCGCCGGCCGCCGCGGTGACCTACGCGCCGCGGTTTTCGAGCACGCTTTACGGCTCGTTCACCTTCCAGCACCAGGAATTTTATTACGACAAATTCAGCGCGCTCGATTTCGGCAGCACCGATTTCCGGGCGGGGCTGACGTGGATTTTGCCCAAGGCGCACAACCTGATGCTGCGGGCGGAGTACGATTACAACCGGCTGACGTCGTCCAACAGCTTCAACGATTTCTTCTCCAACCACTCCATCTATCTCAACGCCGAATTGCCCTTTCGCTTCGGCCGGGCGCAACAGGTCTCGTTAGGCGCGGACACTAACGTGAGCCTGGGCGCGAGCCCCTCCGCGCCGCAGCGCGATGAATTCGATGTCTATGCCGGATACGCCGTCAGTCTCACGCGGTCGCTCAGTGTCGGAGCCGTTGGCCGCATTTTCATTCGCGATTATCACAGCATCGACCGCACGGATGTGAGCGAAATTTTGGCGGTCAGCGCGAACTATCGCATCACGAAGTATTTTTCCGCGGGCGCGGCCACGACGTTCGCCTGGAGCCAGTCGAGCAAGAGCGTGTTCGATTACGAGGTCGCGAACATCGGCGGGGCGCTGTCGCTGAGTTTCAAATTTTAACAACGGATGAAACGGCAATTCCTAACGATGGGCGCGGCGCTGAGCGGGCTGGCTTGGGTCGTCGCGGCGTATGGCCAGGGAGGGAGTGGCAGCGTGATGCGCGAGGCGCGGGTCACGCAGGTCGTCAAAGACGTGAAGATTCTTCCGGCCCAGGCGGCCCCGCGGCCGGCGACGACGAACGATACCGTCCGCGGCGATACCGCGGTCCGGACCGGCGCGGAATCGCGTGCGGAATTGACCTTCGGCGATCTGACCATCGCGCGGCTCGGCGCAAACACCGTTTTCAGTTTCAATCAAGGCTCGCGCACGGTCGACCTGGCCGATGGCGCCATCCTGCTCCGAGTGCCCAAGGGTTCCAGCGGCACCAAGATCCAAACCGCGGCCGTGACGGCGGCGATCACGGGCACGACGGTGATCGCGGAGTATCACCCAAAGGCGTACGCGAAATATCTGGTCCTCGAAGGGACCATGCGCGTCTACCTCAAGGCCGTTCTTGGCGAATCGATCCTGCTCCACGCCGGCGAGATGATCATCCTGAACCCGAACGCGCGGCGCCTGCCCGAGGCCGTCCACTTCGATTTGGAACGGCTCCTGCAAACGTCACTTTTCATCAATGGGTTTTCGCCGCTGCCCAGCGTTCCGTTCTTCACTCAAGTCCAACAGGAGCAGCTCGAGCAGAAAGCATCCGGCGAATTGATCGACACCAATCTCGTGATCTTCGGCCGCGGCACGTTGGTGACGCTGACCGATCCGCAGTCCGTGGACGTGATCGATCGCAAGACCGCGGCGGTCACTCTGCCCACGCCAACTCCAACCCCGACCGTCGCGCCGCCCAAGCCAACTCCAACGCCGACGCCGGTAGCGACGCCGACCGCGAGTCCAACCGCCAGCCCGACGGCAAGTCCAACAGCCAGCCCTACCGCCAGCCCGACGGCGAGTCCCACCGCGAGCCCAACGGCTAGTCCGACGGCGAGCCCCACCGCGAGCCCAACCCCGCAACCGACGCCGAGCAAATTCGGAACGCCGCCGCCCATTGTCACCTCGGTGCCGTACCCGATCGATAACGGCACCACCATCCAGACCGACCCGGCAATCACCCGCGCCGGCGTGACCGATTTCGGAAAAATTTATCGCGACAACGCGCAGGACGGACCTTTCTCGACCTGGGCGTTCACCACGCCCTCGGCCTTCGACACGACCGTGGCGATCGACGCTTTCTACGGGCCCAACGTTCCCGTGGCCGCCTTCAAGTTCGTGACGATGCAACTCGTCGGCGATCCGGCGATTTCGACGGCGAACGGCGGCGCGACGAACCTCGCCCTGCTCTCCATCGGCGGGATCACGTCGGCGCCGGCCGGCAACACCACCTTCACTTTCGCCGGCATGCAAAGCGTCCTGCTCGCGACTGAAAACGGATCGATCGATCTTTCGGGCGCCGGCATTTCGTTTCGCGGAATTCCGACCCTGATCTTTTACGCGCGCGGGCCGGGCTCGAGTCTCACCCTCGGCGGCACGGGGATTTTCGACGTCAGCAACCTGCGCCTGATTGCCGAGAACAACATTCAGGTCAACGCGCCCGAATCGCTGACCAGCGGCGCGAACGGCGGCGTGCTTCGCGGGACTGCCGGTGGCAATTTCAACGTCAACAGTTCGATCGAAACGCCGACCGCGCTCGGTCCAGTCGGGGCATTTTTGGGCAACGGCGGAACGGTGTCGCTCTCCGCGCTCGGTGGAACGCTGGGGATCGCGACGCGGATCCAGACTTCGTATGACGATCCGACGCCGGTGGCGACGACGCCGGTCCGGAGAAGCGCCACCGGCGGTGTCATCAGCCTGGACAGCGGCCTAACGAGTGGAACTGGAATCACTCTCAGTCCGAATTCGGGCCTGCTCTCGCTCCTCGATCCGGCAGCGCCCGGGCCTGGCGGCTCGATCACGTTGACCACCCCGGGCAGCAACATCTCCACGAACGGCGCGACGATTGAAGCCGATCGCGGCACCATCACGATTCAGCATACCGCGGCCGCCTCCGCCGGCACGGCGCAGATCACGCTCGATGGCGGCAGCATTACCAGCGAGACATTGCTGGCTTCTTCGCGCGGCGACCTCACGATTGGCGCCGCCACGCCGGTCAACCTTTCCGCGGTCACGCTCTCTCTCCTCGCGACGGGAAATCTTTCCTGGAGTGGCGGCAAACTGGCGGCCACCGCCAGCGCGTCCACCGGCAACGTCGTTCTGCAATCCGGCGGCACGCTGACGATTGCGTCCGGGACCGACATTCAGCGTTTCAACGGCGGGATCACCAGCGGCCTCAATCTTCTCATCAACGCCGGCACCACCCTGCAGACGAACGCCCTTCACCTCCAGACCGACGGCAGCGGCCTAACGACAGGAGCGAACATCACCGTCCGCTCCGGTGGAACCATGACCTTCAGTGGTCCGGCGAACTTCGAGCTGGCAACCACGACCGCGGATCAGGCGAGCGGCAGCAACCTCGCGATCCAGGCGGGTGGCACGATCACCGCCGCCGATTTGTTGGGTACCGTCCAGATTGCCGCGGGCCGGACGTTGACCAACGGCGGGAACATCGCGGTCACGGGAACTGGTTCGTATTCCGCCACGCTCGCAGGCGGCGGGCTCACCCTGCAGATCAACAATTCGTCTCCGGGCATCATCGGCACCGGCGGCAACATTTCGCTGGCGCTCAACGGCAGTCTCAGCACGGGGAACACCGGCACGTTGAACCTGGCCATAAACAACCAGGGAGGCGGCCGCATCCAGACCGGCGCCAACATCACCGCGACGATCGGCACGAACCTCACCGCCGGCTCGGTGAACGTGCAAATCAACAACCGCAACAAAGGTTTCATCGGCACCGGCGCCGGCGTCACCTTCACGATTAACGGGACGACGAACGTTTCCGGCGATGCGACTTTCGCGATTCTCAACAGCCTGGCCGGCAGCCCGGGCGGAACGATCGTCTCAGACGCGTTCATCAAAATCGTCGCCGGCAACACGACCATAGGCGGCAACCTCAATGCCTTCATCGATAACCGGGACGGCAGCATCGGCGGCACTGGCGGCACTACCAGCCTTCAGATCAACGGCACGCTCAACGTTGCAAACCGGATCGCTGTTCTCGGAACGTTGACGGCGACCGGGACGATTACCGCGCGGGAATTTTCCGCAACGAATGCGAATGCGCCGGCCATCTCGGTCGGTGCCGGAGGAATTACCCGCTTCAGTTTTCCGAGCGGAGCAATCACGCAATTTCAGCCCCAGACGATTACAACCAACGCGCTTACCTCCACCGGCGGGATCAATTTCAATGGGCCGGACCTAGGGGGGAACGGTGGTCCGTTCCCCGGCGGGCAGCTCACTCTCAACGTGCCCTCACTCACGATTGGGCCCAGCGCTGCCGACAACATTCAGGGAGCGGTCACCTTCAATGGCGGGAAGACCACTGACCTAAGCTCCGCGGGGGACGGTGGCGTTTTCACCGTCAATGCAACCGACGCGATTACCATTAATTCGCCGATCGAGGCGACAACCGGACTCCAGGACATCGCGCATTTGCGGAGCGGCACCGGCGGGACCGTGAATCTCAACAGCGCCAACGGCACGATCACCGTCAATTCGCCGATCAAGGTTTCTTCCAACGACGGCAACGCACCCGCAAACGGGCGCCGGAGTGCTCAAGGCGGCAACATCAATCTAACAAGCAATGCCGCGACCGGCGTCGCGATCAACGTTACCTCGACCGGCCAACTGTTGTCGCTGCTCGACGCCGCTCCGACCCCGCCACCCGGGGGAAAAATCACAATCCTGGCCACCGGCGCGAACAGCAGTGTATCGATTAACGGCAATCCTCCCGGCGTTCCCGCGACCGATACGATTCGGGCGGACAGGGCGGGGGGCTTCGTGGACATTCGCCACACCGGCGCCGCGGGCACCGTCAGCCTAACGAATGCAAACATTTCAGCGGACATCGTTAAAGTCGGCGCGCTCGGCGACAACGGCGTCCTCACCATCGGTGGCGGCCGCATCAGTGCGGATACCACCCTGAAACTCTACGCGGGCGGCTCGAACGGTACCGTTAATTTCGTCGCCGACGTCACCCTCACGGGCAACAGCATGAAGATCATCGCGGGTAACACGGTGACGGTGCAGAACAACGTCGTCGTGCAAATCGGCGGGCCCGGGACCCAGGGCGTGGATGTTTACGTGTCCGCCATGGACCGCGCGAATTACTCGGGCTTCAGCGGCGGGAACAATTCGACCAGCGGAATTTTTATTATCGAAGGAACCCAGGCGTCGCCGGTCAATGCCGCCAACACGATTGTTGGGACGCCGCCGGCGTTTGGCCCGTCCGGCGGCCACTAGCGAAGTTATTTTCCGCGTTCGTCGTTGAGATAACCGGAGCCGAGCGCGATCCCGGCCACGATCAACGCTCCGGCGGTCGCGAACGGAACCGGATCGAAAGGCGCCGGCGGCAACGAGATGATTCCGTGTTCGTCCGTTCGCGCCGGGCGTCGAACATAACGTCCATGACGCGGCGCGCGAAAACGTTCCGAGAATCGTTCCAGCCGCACCGGCAAATCGGGATCGCTTCGCGGAATTCCGTGGCCGCAGCCGGCAACGTTCGGCCGCAACTTGGCCAGTTCTTTTACCGACAAGCGGGTCGCTTCCCAATCCGTGTTGAACGGCGTCCCGGCGCGGGAGAGCGTCCTTCTGCCGGTGACCAGTCCGCTCCACGAATCCATGTTCATGGTGGCGAAGGCGTCGCCCGCGATGAGGACGCGATCGGACGGACGGAAGAGCGAGATGTGGCCGGGCGAATGCCCCGGAGTCGCGAGCCATTCCCAGCCGGTCGCGCCGGGGACGTCGTTAGGCCGAAGCTCGTGGATGCGCGCGGTGAGATTGCGCGCGCCCGATGGCATGAAGCGGGAGAGAAACGCGATGGCGCCGCCGACCGTTGGATCGGGAGGGGGATAACTCGATTTCCCGGTGAGATAAGGCAGCTCGAGCCGGTGGGCATAGATCGGCGCGTCCCAATATTCCGCCAGGGCCAGGGCCGAGCCGGCATGATCGAAATGGCCATGGGTCAGCACGATCGCTTCCGGCCGCGAAGCCGCGCCGAACCGCGCTTCGGCCGCGTCGATGATCTGGTTCGCCCGCGCCGGCAGACCCGCATCCACCAGGATCCAGGCGCCGCCGGGACGCCCAAGAAAATAAACGTTCACGAAACTGATCGGCAGCCAGCCGACGTCGGGCGCGATATGAGTGATTGTCGTCATGGAGGAGGAGAAGCTACATGGTGAAATCGGTTCACGGAATGTTGAGGGTCGTTCCGGGTTTCAATTTCGCCGGGTCATCGATAACGCTCTTGTTCGCGTCGCGGATTTTTTTCCAGCGGCCCGACGACTTGTAAAACCGGCGGGAAATGGAGGCAAGCGTGTCGCCTTCGCGCACCACGTAGGTATGCGGCGATGCCCCGGCTTTTTTGTCAGCGCCTTTCGCGTCGGCCTGCGGTTTTTCCGGCGAACGATGGGCCCGGAAATCCTCGACCTCTTTCCGCAACGCAAGGTTCTCGTTCTTCAGGCGGGCGGCTTCGGCCCGGCTCACGACCGCGTCGCCGGAAAGACTCGTTCCCAATTCCAGCTCGGCCTTTTTCATGAAATTCTTCGCGTCGGTCGCGTGCGGTCCGGCCGGCGCGAGAGTGAGGTAGCGTTTGAAGTGATGGAGGGCGTGAAGCGGATCGTGGAGCTTGTCGTCGTAGAGCAACGCCAGCCGGTAATGGACGTCGGCCGACCGCGGCGAATCGTCGAGCGCGCTTTCGTAAAGGGTGATCGCGCGCGCAAAGTTGCCGTCGGCCGTCTTGTTTTCGGCGTCTTTGATGATCTGCGCGCTGCGGGGCGTGATCATCCGGTCGCAGCCGCCCATCGCCAGGGCAAGACCGACGGCCAGCGCAGTCGCGATCTTCTTCGGGAAATACTTCGCTCTCATCGTCGTCTAACTATTTGCATGACCAGTTCTGATTTCAGCCGGCCGGGCCGCTTTTCCTTACGCGCGGTTCTGCGCTGGCCGCAATGTTTTTTCCTGCTGCTGTTGCTCGGCGCCCCCGCGTCGCCGGCCATTCAGCTGCGCCAGGGAGATAACTATCCGCTCACCTTCACCGACGTGGATCGGCATCAGCTTTCCACGGCGGACGGGCACGTCACCATCATCACCGTTGTCAATCGCCGCGACGAGGCCAAGGCCCAGACCCTCGGCGACCGGGTTTCGCAAATCACTTCCGCGGACCCGAAGTTTCGCCTGATAACGCTGGTTAATTTTCAGCAGAATATTCTGCCGCCTTTGCGCGGAATGGTGTCCGCCGTGATCCGGCATCGCCTCGACGCCGAAGCGAAAGAGGTGCAGAGCTCGTACGCGCAGCGCCACATTAATCGCAATGCCCGGGACGATATTTTCGTGGTGGCCGATTTCGATGGGAAAGCAGTCACCCAACTCGGCATCGAACCGACCTCGCCGGAATTTGCGGTCTTCGTCTTCGACGGGAAAGGGCGTCTCGTCCGGCGCTGGAACGACGTCCCGTCTCCGGAGATGCTGTCGCAGGCGTTCAAAGAAGCGCGCTAACTCAGTATCTCGGCACGTCCGGATCGATTTCGGCAGACCACGCATCGATCCCGCCGACGAGATTCAGCGCGTTCTGGAAACCGGCTTCCTGGAGAAGGCGCACCGCGTGTTCGCTGCGGCCGCCGCTGTGGCATTGCAAAATCAGCGGCCCGCTCCTCGGCAATTCGCTCAAACGGCTCTCTAATTCGCCCAGCGGAATCAAACGCGCCGCGTCGATTTTCGCGATCTCGTATTCGAACGGCTCGCGCACATCGATGAGCGTGAACGCCTCGCGGTTGTCGATCTTCGCCTTCAGTTCGCGCACGGTAAGCGTCGGCACACTCTCCGGCGCCGCGAACCAATCCGCAGCCGGCGGACCGGCGCAGAACTGTTCGTAGTCGATCGGCTCGAAGATTGTCGGCTCGTCTCCGCAGACCGGGCATTCCGGATCGCGCCGCAAATTGAATTCGCGGAACTTCATCTTCAGGGCATCGAAGTGGAGGAGCCGGCCGGCGAGCGTTTCGCCAACGCCCACGATCAGCTTGAGCGCTTCGGTTGCCTGGATCAGCCCGATGATACCCGGCAGGACGCCGAGCACCCCCGCTTCCGCGCAACTTGGGGCCGCGCCCGGCGGCGGCGGCTCGGGAAACAGACAGCGGTAACACGGTCCGCCCAGATGGGGCGCAAACACGCTGGCCTGGCCTTCGAAGCGAAAAACCGAGCCGTAGATGTTGGGTTTGCGCGCGAAGACGCAGACGTCGTTGGAAAGATAGCGGGTCGGAAAATTATCCGAGCCATCGATCACGACGTCGTAAGCCGCGATGATTTCCGCGGCGTTCGCACTGGTCAAGCGCGCTTCGTGCAGCACGATCTCGACGTCGGGATTCAGCTCGCGCAACCGCGCGCCGGCCTTTTCGACTTTCAATTCTCCAACGTCGCCGGTCCCGTAGAGAATCTGGCGTTGCAGGTTCGACGCGTCGACGCGGTCGGCATCGACGAGGCCCAGCTTGCCGATCCCCGCCGCGGCCAGATAAAGCGCGGCGGGCGAGCCCAGTCCTCCCGCGCCGATGCACAAAACGCGCGCGGCCCGGATCCGCCGCTGGCCGTCGGCGCTCACTTCCGGAAGGAGCAGCTGCCGCGAGTAGCGGGAAAGATCGCCCGGCGTGAGCGCGATCGCGGAGAGCCGTTCGTGGTCGATGATGCTCACGGCCTACGATTGCACGAGAGCCCAGTCGATTCCCACGATCCGCTGGCCCTCGAGACGTTTCAGCGATTTCGGGAACGCGAGAAAACGCGCGCCGTTTTTCTGGTGAAAACCGACTTCGCCAAAGTCGGTCCCGCTCTCCGTGGAGCGGATCGTCATGACGCGGTTGTTTTTCAGGAGCGATTGGAAATGCCGGTCCGTTTTCGGTTTCTGCCAGAGGGTGTAAACCTCGGGCCGTCCATATTTCTCGACCACGACGGCAAACCGCGCGGTCTTGACCTTGAGCAATTTCATTACAGTTGAGAGATTGAATGGTTGAGAGGTTGAGAAGATTTCGAGACCGTCGCAGCCGGTCCTCTCAACCGCTCAACCCAAAAAAAAGTCCGCCAGAGAACTACGGCAAAGAGGATCAGACTACCGTTGCTGCATTCCTGCTCTGGCGGGGTTCGTAAGTCCTCAGTCCATAGCCCCTGACGGAGAGAGACTGTTCGCGAAAGATGGCGCCCGCGCAACGGGCTTTTCGATCGATGACCGCCGCTTACGCGTACGGCATGTTCATCTTGATCCGCGCGGTATCGGTCTTATGGACCTCGGCGGACTTCGCCATGTGGCGTTTGCGCTTGGCGCTCTTGGACGAGAGCAAATGGCGACGCGACGCGTGCTGTCGCCGCACCTTGCCCGTGCCGGTGATCTTGAACCGCTTCGAGACGGCTTTCCGGGTTTTACTGCGGGCAATCGGCTTTGGCATAAGGCGCGGAAGATAACGCACTCAGAGCGCGTGACAACCGCTTTTGATGGGGGAACTTGCCTGGATGGAAAACGCGATTCGTCGTAAACCTCACGTGGTCATTGTTGGCGCCGGCTTTGGCGGCCTCGAAGCAGCCAAGCTCCTCGTCGACGAGCCCGTGCGAATGACCGTCATCGACCGGACGAACCATCATCTTTTCCAGCCGCTCCTTTACCAGATCGCGACCGCCGCGCTTTCCCCGGCCGACATTGCGGCGCCGATCCGCGGCATCCTTGGGCGTTGCAAGAACACCGAAGTGGTCCTGGCGGAAGTGAAATCGGTGAACGTCGAGGCGCGCACCGTCAGCACGGGCGAGCGCGCGATTAGCTTCGATTACCTGATCCTTGCGACCGGTTCCCGCCATTCCTATTTCGGGCACGATGAGTGGGAGAAATTCGCGCCGGGCCTGAAGAGCCTCGAGGACGCGATCGAAATCCGGCGGCGCTTGCTCCTGGCTTTCGAATACGCGGAGAAGATCGACGATGAAGCCGCCAAGAAAGCCGCGATGACCTTCGTGATCATCGGCGGCGGGCCGACCGGCGTCGAAATGGCGGGCGCCATCGCGGAGATCGCGCGCTACACGCTTTCGCAGGATTTTCGGCACATCGATCCATCGAGCGCCCGGGTGGTTTTGGTCGAGGGCGACAAGCGCGTGCTCTCCGGGTTTCCCGAAGATCTTTCCGTAAAAGCGCTCGAGCAATTGAAGGAGCTCGGGGTGGAAGTGCACACCGGCATTCATGCCACCGACTTGACCGACGCCGGTCTCCAGGTCGGAGACGAATTCATCCCGTGCCGCGTCAAAGTGTGGGCCGCCGGCAACGCCGCTTCGTTCGTCGGAAAAACCACCGGCGCCGAGGTCGATCGCGCCGGGCGAGTAATGGTGAATGAAGACCTCACGATTCCCGGCCATCGCGAAGTACAGGTGATCGGCGACCTCGCGAATTTCAGCCACGACGGCGGGAAACCGTTGCCCGGTGTGTCACCGGTGGCGATGCAACAGGGCCGGCACGCCGCGCGCAATATTCTCGCGATGATGAACGGCCAGGACCCGGAGCGCTTCCGTTACTGGGACAAAGGCAGCATGGCGACGATCGGCCGGAACCGCGCGGTCGCGGATCTCGGCTGGTTTCATTTCAGCGGGTTGCCGGCCTGGCTCGCGTGGCTTTTCGTGCATATCATTTTCCTGGTCGGCTTCCGCAATCGCATCGCGGTGCTCATGCAATGGGCCTGGGCTTACGTGACGTTCAACAAAGGCGCGCGCCTGATTACGCGGAATTTCCAGGCGGAAACGCGCCCGTTGACGTGAGCGGCACGATCAGCGTCGCCAACCGGCAAAGAATGGTGCGAGTAGACCTGGCCGCGCTGCGCGAATTCGCGGGGAGCGCGTTGAGCGTCTGCCGCAATCTGGCGGCGCGAAAATCCGGGGTGCTGGCCCGGCTCGACGAAGTCCACGTGATCCTGGTTTCGGACAAACGGATCGCGGACATTCACCGGCGTTTCCTGGGCGAACCCGGGCCGACCGACGTGATCACCTTCGAGCACGGCGAGATCCTCATCAGCGCGGAGACCGCGAAGCGGCAGGCCCGGCAATTTGGAACCAGTCTTGTCCACGAGTTGCGCCTCTATCTCGTCCACGGCCTGCTTCATCTCCATGGGTTCGACGACAAGACCGCAGCCGGCGCCGCGGAGATGAAGCGGCGGCAGGAGAGGGTGGTGGCGTCGCTACCTTGAACCGGAGTTACTATGTGATAGCCTTAATTTCATGAACGGCGCCACGCGTGTTGGGTAGGTGGCATTTGACTGAACCGTAACCGAACCGTCCAATGCAGAGTTCCTTCGGATCGTCAGTCGAAAATCCGGTCATCGAACAGGACACGCGCGCGGCCGAGGAAGTCGATCTCCCCTGGCAGGTCGTCGTTCACAACGATCCGGTGAACCTGATGAGTTACGTCACGATGGTCTTTCAAAAGGTTTTTGGCCTAACGAAAGAAAAAGCGGAGAAGCACATGCTGGAGGTGCACCAGCTCGGGCGCTCGATCCTGTGGAGCGGGGTGCGCGAACGCGCCGAGCTCTATGTCCAGCAGCTTCACGGTTACCTGCTCCTGGCGACCCTGGAGCGAACCAACTGACCGCGATGGAATTTCGCCGCCAGAAAGATTGCCTCGAAATTACCGAGCTCGATCCTTTCCTGGCGGAACTGCTGCGGCAGGTTCCGGAGAGTTGCAGCGTGGAAGGCGTCGAGGCGGCGCAGCAACGAATCTTCACCGCGCCGGCTGCCGCGGCCGAGGCGGAGATTTGCGCCGAATGGAAAGTTTACGTAGAACCCGAGCTGCGGCGGTTGTTTCGCAGCGCCACCGAAACCGTCGAAGCGGACCTGAAGCAGCTGAACGGCTGCACGAAACCGTTCGCCAATTGCAACCTGCGCATCCCGCTCGAAAACGCGGAAGCGTGGTTGAACGCGCTGAACCAGGCCCGGCTCGCGATCGCCGCAAAATACAATTTCACCGACGGCGAGCTCTGCGATCATTACCGGTCGCCGATCGGCTCGCGCCGCGACCTCGGCCTGTTCCAGGTAAACTTCTACGGCTTTCTCCAGGAGTTCATCCTCCAGGAGATGAAGCTGTAGGGTAGGGACGCCGCGCTGCGGCGTCCGCGATCTTCGATCCTCAATTCTCGATCCTCGCTTGACGGCCTCCGCCGTAACTCGTTAGGCTCGCGCCAACTCAACCGAAGGAAACTCATGAAAAAATATTTCAGCCTCGCAGTGACAGTCTGGTTCGCTTCGATCGCTCTCTCCATCGCCGCCACGCCGGACAAGGACGCGATCATGGCCAAGGAAAAGGAAGCCTGGCAGGCGTTCAAAGATAAAAACGCCGACGGCTTCAAGAAACTCGTCGACAAGGATTTTCGCGGCGTCTACGGCGACGGCATCGTGGATATGAAGGCTGAAATGGAAGGCATGCAGAAGACGGACATGAAATCCTTCACGATCAGCGATTACACCGCGTTCTCCGACGAAAAGGACGTGATCGTCACCACTTATAAATGCGCCATTCAAGGCACCACCGACGGTAAGGACACCTCGGGCACCTACAACTGCGGAACGGTTTGGAAAATGGAAAACGGCGCCTGGCTCGCCATTTTCCACACGAACGTTGTCGCCGCGGCGGCGACAAAGTAGAAATTAGAAAGTAGGAAGTAGAAATTCCGTTTGGTCGCGGGCCCGTGGCGCCTCCTCGTTCCCAAACTCTGTTTGGGCACGCAATTGTCCCCGCAACTCCGTTGCCTCTTCGCCATCCGCTATTCTCAATCCTCCATCCTCGCCCAAAATTCCCACTTTCTACTTCATACTTCCTACTTTAGCGTAGCGAAACAGCGGGGGAGCCGAGTTGGCTGAGACGTCCTGGACGAACCCCTTGAACCTGATGCGGGTAATTCCGCCGAAGGGAGCGAGGTAGTATTCGATTTCTCAGCCATGCGTTTTTCCCGCGCATGGCTTTTCTTTTTAACCCGCCAATGAACGCGAATAGACGCGAAGGTCAGTAATTTAAAAATCTGCCCCTTAAAACTTAACACTTAAGACTTAAAACTTTCGCCATGATCGCACCCAAAGACTCCATGGAATCCCAAGCCTCCGACGCGCCGCTGCCCAACAGCAAAAAGATCTACGTCCCCGGCGCGCTCCACCCCGATCTCCGCGTCCCCTTCCGCGAAATCTCCCTCGCCCCCACGAAAACCATCTCCGGCCAAATCGAAGTCAACGAACCGGTCCGCGTTTACGACACCAGCGGCCCCTGGGGCGACGAGTCCGTTGCGCTTAATGTCGAGCAGGGTCTGCCGCCGTTGCGCGCTGATTGGATCCGTTCGCGCGGCGACGTCGAAGAAATCGAAGGCCGCGTCGTCACTCCCATCGATGACGGTTATCTCTCCGAGAAACACGCCGCCGCTCGCAATGGAAATTCGTCATTCGTCATTCATCATTCGTCATTCAGCGCGCGGAAGCCCCTCCGCGGGAAGCGCGGCAGCTGCGTCACGCAGTTGGCTTACGCGCGCGCCGGCATCATCACCCCCGAAATGGAATACATCGCCATCCGCGAGTCCGGCCGCGCTTTTCCGACCTCTGACCTCCGACCTCCGGCCTCCGATTTCGCCCGCAACGACCTCGCGCACCAACATCCGGGCAACTCGTTTGGCGCCGCTATCCCGTCCGAAATCACTCCTGAATTCGTCCGCTCCGAAGTCGCGCGCGGCCGCGCCATCATCCCCTCCAACATCACCCACCCTGAATCCGAGCCGATGATCATCGGGCGCAATTTCCTGGTAAAGATCAACGCCAACATAGGCAACAGCGCCGTCGCTTCTTCCATCGAAGAAGAAGTCGAGAAAATGCGTTGGGCCACCAAATGGGGCGCCGACACCGTGATGGACCTTTCCACCGGCAAAAACATCCACGCCACCCGCGAATGGATCATTCGCAACTCGCCCGTGCCCATCGGCACCGTCCCGATTTATCAGGCGCTCGAAAAAGTCGGCGGCCGCGCCGAAGAACTGACCTGGGAAATTTATCGAGATACCCTCATCGAACAGGCGGAGCAGGGGGTCGATTACTTCACCGTCCACGCCGGCGTGCTGTTGCGTTACATCCCGATGACCGCGCGCCGCGCCACCGGCATCGTCTCGCGCGGCGGCTCGATCATGGCCAAGTGGTGCCTCGCCCATCACCAGGAAAGTTTCCTCTACACAAAGTGGGACGAGATCTGCGAGATCATGGCCGCCTACGACGTCAGCTTCTCCATCGGCGACGGTCTCCGGCCCGGCTCCATTGCCGACGCGAACGACGAAGCACAGTTCGCCGAGCTTTACACCCAGGGCGAGCTCACCCAGCGCGCCTGGAAACAGCATGTGCAAGTGATGAACGAAGGCCCCGGCCACATCCCGATGCACATGATCAAGGAGAACATGGAGAAACAACTCGAGTGGTGCGACGAAGCGCCGTTCTACACTCTCGGCCCGCTCACCACCGATATCGCGCCCGGCTACGATCACATCACCAGCGCCATCGGCGCCGCCATGATCGGCTGGTATGGCTGCGCCATGCTTTGCTACGTCACGCCCAAAGAACACCTCGGCCTGCCGAACAAGAAAGACGTCAAAGACGGCGTCATCGCCTACAAAATCGCCGCCCACGCCGCCGACCTTGCCAAAGGCCACCCCGCCGCCCAGTACCGCGACAACGCCGTTAGCAAGGCCCGCTTCGAATTCCGCTGGGAAGACCAGTTCAATCTCTCGTTAGACCCCGAGACCGCTCGCGAGTTCCACGACGAGACGCTCCCGCAAGAAGGAGCTAAATCCGCTCATTTCTGCAGCATGTGCGGTCCTCACTTCTGCAGCATGCGCATCACGGAAGATGTTCGCCGCTACGCCGCAGAACAAAAGATTAGCGAGGATGACGCGCTCAAACACGGCATGGCGGACAAGGCCGCTGAGTTTGCGACCAGCGGCGAGGTTTACCAGAAGGTCTGATGCGCATGTCCATGAACACGCGGTTAAGCGGGCGCGCGCGGGTAGACAGCACAGACGTGCTGCCGTCAGGTGAGCTTCGCGGGCTGACGAAGCTCATCAAGATCACCGAGGACGTCCGACGCTATGCGGCGGAACAGGGAATCAACGATGCTGCCGCGATTGAGCATGGGATGCAGGAGAAGGCAAAGGAGTTCGCCACCGCAGGCGACATTTATCAAAAAGCTTGATGCGCATTCCGAAATCACTGAACACGATCGCGCGGATGGGGAGCGGTCGGGTAGACAATCAATAGGATTGCAGGGAGGGCGAGCTTTGAGGGACATCAACGCTACGCGAATCGGTAGCCCGTCCGTCTACAAAGCAGCGATGAAGGTCCTGTTCGGTCTGCTCCCCGCCTTGCTCGGCGCTTTCTCTGTGGCCGTGGCTGAGCCACCGCCCGCGGTCGAAATCAAGCTTGCTCACAACACCCCCGGGGAAGCCCGCACGTGCGACCAACTCAACCGCCTCCTCCAGCAATACCCGCTCGCGCCGTGGTATTTCACCAAAACAATCCACATCGACGAGAAAGCCATCCCGCACAGCCATCCGGTGCTGACCCTCCACACTCGTCACCTGAAGGACGATGACCTGTTGCTTTCCAGCTTCGTCCATGAGCAAATCCACTGGTTTTTGGAAGATCATCATGACGACACGAAAGCCGCCGAGGACGAGTTAAGAACGCTCTTCCCTAAGCTGCCAGTCGGCTTTCCTGACGGCGCGCTGGACGAAGAATCCGATTACCTGCATCTTCTCGTCAATTTCCTCGAATGGCGCTCCGACCGGCAACTGTTGGGCGACCTGCGCGCCCGCCAGATCATGGAATTCTGGGCGCGCGATCATTACCGCGTCCTTTATCAGACGGTGCTGGAACATGCGTCCGAGATTGGAGCGATTGTCGCAAAGCATCACCTCGACTTCCCAACGCCGCACGGCGAATGATTTTCTAAGAGTGACCAAAAGGCGAGTCGCCCCCCAATCATGTGTGAGTTACATTTCTGCGCGATGAACACGCGAATCGAGCCAGCGGAAAGCGGTGCGAGATGGACAACGCGAAGCGTTGGGCAGAGTCCGAGAGTCGGGAGAGTCGAGTCATTGAGCGGGAGCGCGCGGGTAGACAGCACGCATGTGCTGCCCTCAGGCGGAGTTCGCGGGCAGACGAACTCCGTCAAAATCACGGAGGACGTCAGACGGTACGCAGCGCAAGAGGGCGTCGCCGAGAATGCGGCGATCGAGCACGGTTTAGAAGCGAAAAGCCCGCGAGTTTCAGACAGCCGGCAACGAGGTTTACGAAAAACCCTGATAAGTCAATTCCCCCCGCGCCTTTTTTACGCCCGTCGGGACCGGTTATTATCGGGTCGCAGCACCCCCAAAATAGGACGGCGGAGCAGGCTGGTCCATCGCTCGCCTCGGTTCTCGGAGGAACTTTTCGATGAGGATCAAACCTCACCTTTTCATCGGATCATCTAAGGAAGGTCTCTTCGCAGCACAGGCGCTGAAGTCAAAGCTTTCAGCGTGGGCGGACTGTGACATCTGGAACGAGCCCGGCGTATTTGAGCTGAATAAAGGGTATCTGGAAAACTTACTCGATCGCCTGAACCTCTACGAATACGGCATAATGGTAGCAACAGGGGATGACGCGACGAAATCTCGTGGAGAAACAAAGATGGTGCCGCGGGACAATGTCGTGTTTGAGCTCGGACTCTTTATGGGCCGACTCGGCCGAGATCGAACGTTTTTTGTGTTCGAGAAGGGTTCGAAGCTGCCCAGTGACCTTCTGGGTATAACACTTCCGCAATTTCCTAAGCGAAAGGGCCGCGCCCAAGATCAAGCGTTGGAGGGTTGTGCGGAAATGATTGAAACGCACGTGAAGAGCCGCAGCGGTATTTTTGAGGGTGGCATCTTTCCGTCGGTGCCGCTCGCGTTTGGATATTTTCACAATTTCGTCGAAGTCGTGTGCCGCCGGTTGGCGACGGCCAAAGCGGCGAAAATTAATGGTAAGGTGCAGCCGATAACCGACTTCAAATTATTAATCCTGATTCCAGACGATCTCGCAGATGATATGAAGGCCAAGGTAGCGGCAGCGAGGAATATCCGGAATTGGCAGCAGATCTCCGTCGAAGCTCCAGAAACCCGCTCCTACGACTTCTTTGCGGACGTGAAAGTAAGCGCGAGCAAAACAGCGTTCTTACAGGATGTGCCTACAACATTGTTAAGTCTACACCAGACAATCACCGAATTCCTGAAGCTGAGCCAGGTCGGAACTGACGAAAGGGAAAAGCTGGTCGAAGCCAGAGAAATCCGACGCTTTAAGCTTGTGCTAGACCATCTCATCAGAAGGGCGAGTGCTACGAAGGGCAAAGTCTCTACAGAAATCGTTAATATATGAGGTCTCCAACTTGGCTGGCGCGTCAGAAACAGATTACGCGGTCGCGGTGCGACGACCGGAGGACCCGCGGGTGGGGATGAACGCCGCGTTCGTGCCAGACGTCCGTCACCAGCCAGATTTCGAAGAGCCGCAGCCAGTAACAGGTCCACGGGAGAATCGTTCGGCAAAGAGCCCGATCTGGTCGCCAAAAGCCGCATCCGGGTACGTATAAGCATAGGCGCTGTTCACGCTCATCGTATACATGGGGGAGCCGCCGCCCCTTAGCGAGTCGGAGAAGGTCAGGTGTGCGAACCCAGACTTGCGGCCGATCGAATCGCGGGTAGCACATTTCGATTGCGTAGGTCCTGGCGTACTCGTCTGGCGAAAGATCGCCCTGCCAGCTAATCCCGTTTCGGGACACGCTTGTCACGCCGTTTGGGAATTCGCTACGCAAGCCGATTGCCTGCGCGTGCATTGTTAGCGTGGTCATAGCGCCAACAGGCTCACTGGCCGTGGTATGTTGTTGCAGCCATCGTACTGCCCATGAGTCCCACTGCGCCTGTAGTCCCGGCGACGCGCAGCCGCTTGGCCTGATGAACCTGGCTCGTGTCCACGCCGAGCTCGTTGGCGGCCTTGATGACACGATCTTGCCCGAACCCCTCAACCAAGCGATTGAGCATCGTGTCTATGCCCTGGCCCTTCGCCGCCTTCACTGCGCGGAGTTGGTGGACCAGTTTCTGTTGCCAGCGGGTGAAAGCGTCATAATCGAGAGCCGTCCATTTCTCCGCGAAATTTTCCGCATCGTTGACCGGATTCCTGACGCGATAGATTCGGGGGCCTAACGCGGTTTCTTCAATTTCGATAAATCTGCCCAGCCCATCCGCAACACGGATTACAAACTCGAAGAGGTCGTCAGCGGCCACAGTAGTTTCGCGCACGTAAGACCGAGCGGCTAGAGTCGTCAGGAGAATTGAACTGGGACGGCGCATTGGATCGTCGAGAAAGAACTCGTCACGATTGCGTTTGAACAACTGCGTGATGCGTTGCAGTGGCGTCTTCTGAAATCCGTGCTCCGGTAAAGGCTCCACTTGAGTCGCATTCGCTGCAACACTCCCTTCGCGCAACGCGCCGAAGTTCGTAATAAACAGGGGCTGAGCCTTGGTGCGGTCGTCAAACCATTCAGCAAAACCAACGGGATTGGAGACACTCCAGGTACGACCTTTGCAATCGCAAACGAACAATGCTCCGTCGGACGCACTCGAGTGCGGCACCGCGGGGATGATATCGAGGTAGTACTTGTGGGCATACCGCAACCGTATGCAGCGGTTCCGTCGTTCCCGCATTTGCTCGTAGGTCGCATCGTTGCCCAGCGTCTCCCAGACGAGTTCGTAAACCTCGTTCGCCGGGAGCCAAATGCCGCCTTTCTGAAGCAAGCAGACGATATCCAAATCGTGTTCTTCTTGGCCCACTGGCTTCACGGTCGTGCCGATTCGCATTGATCCTTGCGCGAACAGCGACGGCAGAAATGGCGCTACCGGCATCCCAGCTTTTGCTAGCGCTTCAGTCACGGCCTCGTAGCTGGTGCGAGCCTCTACCAACTGCGTCGGTGACAACTCCAAATCGCGTAGAATGCGATCGAGTAGGGCGAGTGGGTGAAGCGAGACGTCGGGCAGAACGTTGGAACGGCGGGAAGCAAGTGAACTCATAAACAGAGACCGATTACACCCCACATCAGTCCGATGCAACAAAAAAAACGCTGTTTCAGAGAAAAAATCTCGTCAAAGCGGCTTATTCACAATTTTGTAGCACGTCAGAATACGCTTGCAGTGACATCCCGGTCAGGTACCAATTCTGTGATGCTCGCCCGCGTATCGGTCAAAAACTTCCGCTCATTCGACGACACTGTAGAGTTTTCTATGGCCGCTTCGAAGGAAAACCAACACGTCGAACGAGTCGCTGATGGACCTACGTTTCCGACGCGGCTCCTGCAGGCTGCCGTCATTTGGGGTGCGAACGCATCCGGTAAGTCCAACTTTACGAAGGTGTTTAACTACATTCAGTATCTTGTTGTACATGGCACTCGGGCGGACCGCCCGACGGGCCGGACTCCTTTCAAACTTCGCGCCTCTGCGGCCGACGAGCCATCGCTGTTTGAGCTCGATATCATCGTACCGTTCGAAGGGGAGGATCGGATGTTTCGTTACCGGTTCGGTGTGACGGGTCGCGAGGTTACTGAAGAGTCGCTAAGCGAAGTACGTCCGGTTGCGGAGCGCCTCTTTTTCAAGCGACGGTCGACCCTCCCCGGCGCGGAACACGAGTTCGATCTCTCGTTGTGGGACAAGCGTGGTGTCTCCAATGAAGACCGCACGTTTGTGCGAGTTCTCGCCAAAGGCACCCGCCCGAATCAACTCTTTCTTCATGAGGCGATGGATCGAAATCTTGTGTTGCTCCAGCCGATTTACCGCTGGTTCCTTGAGCATCTGATAGTGCTCACGCCGGATTCAGAGAATTTCAGCTTGGAAACTATGGAGGCCGATCGACAGGAGCTGCGGAATTATGTCGGCATGATGCTTGACCGAGCGGACACAGGCATTGAGTCAGTCGCTGCGGTCCCCATTCCGCTTGAGGCACTACCCATCCCTTCTGCCGAGACGAAAAAACTCGTGGGCAATATACACGATGCTGGAACAGGCCTTCTGCTGCGCACACCGAATGGGCAGCGTTTCAGCATTTTCGTGAAGGACGGAGAACCCATCGCTTCGCGGATAGTAACATACCGCCGCGACGTCAGCGGTAACTCGGTCCCGTTCGAAACGACCGAAGAGTCGGACGGCACTTTACGGCTACTCGATCTGTGTCCCGTCTTTTACGACCTCAGTTCTCCTGAAAGTCGCAGGGTCTACATCATTGATGAGCTCGACCGCAGCATGCATGGATTGCTGACTATGGCACTCCTGCAAAACCACCTCGCCACCCAGGGGCGCGATACACGCAGTCAGCTCATCTTTACCACGCACGACATGATGCTGATGACGCAGGACATTTTCCGCCGTGACGAAATGTGGTTTATCGAACGCGGGCTACGCGGTGAAACCCAAATGGAGTGCTTGGCTGACTACAAAGATGTCCGGTACGACAAAGACGTCCGGAAAGCTTACCTTCAAGGGCGCTTCTCAGGTGTTCCGCACCTCAGACCATTCGGATCGCGCCAGCCAAGGCAGGCTACATTGCCGCTGTGATTCATGCGCGACGAGCCGGCTTCAAGAAAACAAAGCGCCTCTACGTCGTGTCGACCGAAGGCGCCGAAACCGAGCCGATTTACTTTCAGGAATTTCGTCCCGCTCGGGACAGCACGTTTCGACTAAAAATTCTCGCAAGCACGACACATAAGCCGCACCCGCTAGAGGTTGTTCAGCGACTTTTTGACTACGAGCGGCGGGAGCGTCCGGGCGCAAACACTGAGTATTGGGCGGTGGTGGATCGCGATGAATGGTCACTGGCCGATCTCTCGATGGCTTATGAGCTAACGCACAATCGCGCGGATTTTCACATTGCGATGAGCTATCCCTGCTTTGAATTGTGGCTGTGGCTTCACATTCGCCCGAACCGCCCATTCAATGATCGGCGAGACTGCCAGACGCGGCTGGCGCGCGAATGGGTTCAGTTCGCGAAGAACCGCTACCCAGCAGCCGAATTGATCTCAAAAGCGCCGATGGCATGCGCCCGTGCTGAGGAAATTACGGAGCGGGCTAGTGGCATCTTATCGTCACAAGGAACGCAGGTTTTCGAGCTAGTACGGAAGCTTTCTTCTGAGGGCACGTAGCCCGCTGGACGATGGACGAAACCCATCGAGGCGCCGCGGCTACAAGTCTGCCGGCTTGGTGGCCTCCTTCTTGGGGTCGTCGGGTTTCGCGTCGTCGGTTTTGAAGGTGGGTTTCTCGAGAGTAGGTTTTCCGCCGATGTAGCGGGCGAGCCAGTTCTGCATTTCCCAATGCCAGTAAATCGCGTTCTGAGGGTGTAAGACCCAGTGGGTTCCAGCGCTTGGACCGGTCGGAAGGGTGGGGCTCTTCGCGATCATGCTCAGGGGGCGTTCCGTCTCAGGCTGCGCGGATTCAGTGGCGGGGGGTGATTCCGTATGGCTTGGTCCGGGTCCGCAGGTTCTGGGTCCCGAGCGATAACGATCTCAGTGTTTGTCCTCGGCCTCCTTTTCCGACATCGGACGCATTTTGACGATTTTCCACTTACCAGCACCATCGAACTTGAGGGTGAGCTGAAAGTCGCCGCTAACACCGTCTGAGTGGTCTTCGCCCCACTGGAAATATTTCGATAGGGAAACGCGCATCATCAGTGAGGTCGCCTGGACCCATTTATCGGCTGCGATCGACCACGTAAGCGTTCGTACGGAAGCTTTTTTCGGTACACCTTTCCTCTTTGCTTCTGCTGCGAGGACGGCATCGGCCCGCTTGTAAGCCTCGTCGTCCGGTGATTCCAGCTCTACCCAGTGATTGTCGCGTAACTGGTAAAGCGAGCATTCATGTTTTTCGGCGCCGGATGTCAACGCAAACCGTTTCGAATCGGGCGCCCAAAGCACCGAGCTGGGACCTTTTTCCCACAAGTCTAACACGACCTCCTTCGTATCTGCTTTCAGAAGCTTCGACTGGTCGTCACCGCCGACGTATTCCCATTTCTTATCCGGAGAAGGATCGGTCCAGCTCGATGTCGAAGCTTGCGCCGGAGCGGGAGAGGTCTGCGCGATCGCATCCGCGAAGGGAAGAATGACGAACACAGCGACCAGAATGCGAAAGAGGGAAACGAAGTTGCACATGGAGTTCGATCTAACGCCAGCGACCGCAACTTGACCAGCGCGCGGTGGGCGCTATCGGGGGCGGATGAACGAGAGGAAGCGAGCGCATCTTGAGGCTATCCCGCCGGTTCCGGCGATCCTTGCCGGCATCCTCAGCGTCCAAGGCGGCGCGGCGCTGGCCAAGGGCCTCTTCCCCGCGCTGGGGCCGGTCGGAACGGTGGGGCTGCGCGTCGTTCTCTCGGCCATGATCCTGCTGGCGGCGTTTCGTCCGAGGCTGCGCGGCTTGTCGCCGGCGCAGTGGCGGGCGGTGATCCCGTATGGCGTCGTGCTGGGGACGATGAACATCCTGTTTTACCTTTCGCTCTCGCGAATCCCGTTGGGCGTCGCGGTGACGGTGGAGTTCGTCGGTCCCCTGGGGGTGGCGCTGTTCGGTTCGCGGCGCGCCGTGGATATCGCGTGGGTCGTTTTGGTGGCGGCGGGTATCGCGTTGATCACGCCATGGTCGGGCGGCGGAGCGGAGGCGCTCGGTGTCTTGCTCGCACTGGGAGCGGGCGCGTGCTGGGCCGCCTACATCCTGCTGGGCGGCCGGGTGTCGCGCATCATGCCCGGCGGCGCGTCGGTGGCGACGGGAATGGTCATCGCTTCATTCGTGGCGCTGCCCGCCGCCGTTGTCACGGGCGGATTCGCACGGTTGACGCTGCCGCTTTTCGTGGCGGGAATCGGAGTGGCGCTGCTCTCGAGCGCGATTCCTTACACGCTGGAGATGATCGCCCTAAGGGGACTCCCGGCACGCACGTTCGGCATCCTCATGAGCCTCGAGCCGGCGGTGGCTGCGCTACTTGGCCTGGTCTTCCTGCACGAACTGCTCTCCTTCCGTCAATGGCTGGCCGTGGCGTTGATCATCGCGGCGAGCACGGGATCAACCCTCACCTCGCGTTGCCCCGCGCCCGTTGTCGGAGGCGACTCAGGAGACTGCTGGCAGGGAGGGTGATCGGGCTGACGCGCGCTGATCTGCTGCCGTCGCTCACGGCGGAAGGGTCGGTTTGAACTTGATCTGCGCGAGCTGTTCCGGGGCCTTGCCGACTTTGCGCAGGAAAGCGAGCCAACGCGCGTCGGAATGGATTTTGTCGAACAGGTTCTCCGTGGCGATCTCCCCCAGTCCGGAGTCGTCGTAAGCGACTGCTTTGTCGAGCCATTCGAACGCCTTGTTGGCCTCGCCGCAGAACGCGTAGACGTAGGCGATGTTGTAGGGCGCTTCTTTCTCATACTTCGCGATCAGCGCATTGGCCGCGGAATCGGCCTCCGCTTTGCGCCCGAGCGCGCAGTAGGCCATCGGGAGTCCAACCATTCGCCAGACTTCTCTTTTCTCCTGCTCAATCTCGGCCAGCGCGGCGGTCGTGTCGCCTTTCAGCATTAGCGCAATCCCGAGGTAGCAGTGCGTCTCGCCGCGGGTTGGGCTCAAGCTCAGCGCCGTGCGATAGGTTGCGATCGCAGCATCGTATCGGCCCGCCATTCGCTGCCTGAGAGCGAGATTGTAGAGCGCGGTCAGGTTCACCGGATCGCGGCGGACCACTGCCTCCTGGAGGGCGAGTGATTCATCCAGCCGCCCTAGAGTTTCGAGGAAAGTGGAGGCGTTCCCGAGGACGCTCACGTCAGTTGGATCGAGCGCCAGCGCCCGCTCGAAGTGTCGCGCGGCGCCCGGGAGATCGTCGTCGGCGAACAGCGCGATATAGCCCAGTCCGGCGTGCGCCGGCGCGTAGTCGGGATCAATGGCCAGCGCCTTCTCCCTCGCCTCTCGCGCACGCGCATGGCCCTCTTTCCTTTCGATCAGACCACCGCCCGCCTTATTGACGAAATTTCTGGCCAGCTCGTTCCAAGCTGGCGCGTACCGTGGATCGATCTGAAGCACCTGCGCGTAGAGCGCGTCGGACTTCGCGAACGCCTCGGCGGTCGCCTGTCGCCCGAGCTCTTTGGCCTGCAGATAAAGCGCATAGGCACTCGGATCGGTTGTGCGGGTTTTCGGCGCCGCGCCGAGCAACTTTACCTTCAACTCCCTCACCACCTCGGCGGCGATATCGTCCTGGATTTTAAAGATATCGTCCATCTTGCGGTCGTAGGTCTGCGACCAGATGTGGAAGCCATCCGCGGCGCGGATGAGCTGGGCGGTGATACGGACTTGATTGCCGCTCGTGCGGAGCGAGCCCTCGAGCACGTTGGCGACGTTTAGCTGGCGCGCAATTTCCGGAATCTCGACCTGTTTGCCCTTGAAGGAGAACGACGAAGTGCGCGCGGCGACTTTGAGCTGGGGGATTTTTGCCAGCAAATTGAGCAGCTCCTCCGAAATACCGTCGGAGAAATAGGCCTGGTCTTTCGCCTCCGACATGTCCGTGAAGGGCAAGACCGCAATCGTATTCTGCGCAGCGCCGCGCGACGAAGCGCTGCGGTTATCCCGCCGATCGACAAGCTGATGGGCGAGCAAGAGCACGACCGCCAGGCTGAGCATGGCGATGATCCAGCGATCGAGCTTCCTGCGGTGCTGACGAACGACCGGACTTGGTGTTAGCGGAATGTCGCTCTCCCGTTGTACCCCCTGCGGTGTCCACTCGTAAAGCCAAGCCATCACGAGCCAGAACGGGAAGCCAATTGCTGCCGCCACCACAATCCAGCGCACGACCCACTCAGGAATGTGGAAGAACGGGAAGACCTGCGTCGCAACCTGCACGAGGAGCCACGCGCCGGCGGCGTAGAGCGCTGCCGCGCGCGGGACGTTGCGGCGCTTCAGTTCGGCGAGGAAATGTCGGTCGCTCATCTCGGCTCCGCGTGAAGGTACCGACAAATGCGCGCACCGCACATCCGGAGAGAACAAGGGGGAGCCGCGACATGCACGGGTTGCATGGTGCGGACCATCGCCTTTTTAGTTGGTAGAGCTGACGGTGTCTTCACCGGGATAGGTAACGATCTTGTCACGCACTTTGGCAAATGGCGTAAGCGTGTGCGGCGTACGGCGCGTTAGGTTCATGATGTCCTCTACGCGAACGCCTCGAACGAGCAGCGCATCTCCGATAAGGGAGCGATGACAGCGCCACGGGACTGCTTCGGCACACATGATCACAACCTGCTCGGTTTTGGCCAGCCCGAGTAATTCGTCAATGTTCTGTTCGAATTCCGGTGTCTGCATGTAATCCGCGTAACCGCGGAAAGAGGCGTTTCGCCAGCCCCGGTTCGTGGTCGAACCGGCTTTCGCGTGGCGCAGCCCGCCGAGCCCGGACATATGAGTGTAGCCCAGCGCAGCCTTCTTCAATGAATCTCGCAACGAATCCTGATTAAACTGAGGATTATGCCGCGATCGCGGCACCGTCCGCACGTCGACGATGCAGGACACGCCGTGCGCCTGCAGGAGTGCAATGAATTCCTCGATCGGGCGAGTAGAATGTCCGATCGTAAATACGACCGTCGGTTCAGTCCGCGCCTGCGATGTCTTTTTCGAGCGGCTTACAGCTCTCATGTCGGCTGGAGCGACCCTATCAGGAAAAGCCGCTGCACAGGACCGTCAATTGCGAGATGACGCGAGTAATCAGATACGATAGGCACTGCCGCCGCACTCAGCGCGCGCCGGCGCTGAATGCAGCCAGCGACGCCCGAACATGTCACTGGTCACAGTGTTATTGAAGCTTGGATAAAACTAATGACCGGATTATATCTTGAGTCATGAATCCAAAATTTACGGCGGTGAGAAGGATCGGCGCGGTTTTCGGGTTAAGCGCGCTGCTGTTCGTACAAGCTGCGCCGCTCGCCGGGCAAATTCCCGCTGCGGAGCTTCCCGCGGCCGGAACTGACAGCGGGCTCGAGGGCAAATACGATCCGGAAAATGGGATTGCGCAATTGATCCGGGACAAGAGCCCGGAGGCGGCGCGGTCCAAGATATTCGAAGACGATCGTGTGCTCGTCTTCATGCCGCTGCCGGAGGAGGAGGTGGCCACGCCGGGTCACGTGCTGGTGGTACCAAAACGAACGGGTGCGCGGAATCTCCTCGACCTCAAGCCGGATGAAATGTGTTACCTGCTGGCGACGGCGCAAAAAGCGGCGATCGCCCAGAAGAACGGGCTCGGAGCCTCGGGTTTTAGACTTCAACAAAATAACGGGCTCAGCAGCAGCCAAACTGTTTATCATTCCCATATTCACGTCATACCCTCGTTCGGGGGAAAAGCGCCGGGGGGAACGCCCCCGCCAAGGAGGAAGCTGGCGGAAGCGGAGTATAACGAGATTGCCGCGAAACTAAGGGCGGCCTGGCCGAAGGAAGAAAGTAAGAAGTAAGAATTAAGAATTAAGAATTACGAGTAGAGACAGGGACGGAATCACAGGTCAGGAGCCGGAGCTCAGAGGTCAGAGGTCAGAAGCCAGAGGTCAGAGGTTAAAGTACAAGTTCGGTGTAAATTGGCCGCGACGAATCGAGCGAAAAACCGTTACGAATGGGCCGTGAAAGACGATATCCCGATCATCTTTGAGTTGGTCATTGTGGGATTCGAGGTGCTCGCCTGGATTCTTCTGCTCGTGCTAACTCTCTTCGGTTACCAGTGGATCGAGCTTAATTTTGTCACGCAGTGGGCCACGCAGCTTTCGTTCGGCCTCCTCGGGCTCGCCTATATGTTTGGCGTTATTTTTGACAAAGCGGTGTCGTCACTGCCTTTCGGCTGGATCGTCGGACACGGAGCCGTCGCGGAGACAGCCGATCAGCCAAGTCCGTTGCAGATGCGCATGGAAGTGCTGGCGAGAAAGCCAGAGGTCTACAGCCAACTGCAAAAGCACATCAATCAACACCGGCTGGTGCGTGGGACTGTTTTTAATTTCGCGCTGATTTCACTCTCGGCCCTGCTTTTTGTCTGCACCCGGTTCGGATTCGATCTGCGGCTCATTGGTGCACTGGTTGTTCTGTCGGCATTCTTTGTCAGCCTGACGCTGTTCACTGGGCGTCAGTCCGCTCGGACGCTGATGCTCGAGTTGCAGCTCGCGAGCGAGGAGCTCAACCGAAAGGGCGATGAAGTCCGAACACGCGTTGCCGAAGGTAAATTGTAGGGCGGGCGCATCGCCTGCCACGTCTTGAATCGGCAACCGGAGCGGTTGCCCTACAATTCACAGAAACCGGGCGTGGCGTAATCCGCGGTTTCTCACCACGTTTCATTTCCGGCGGCTTAGACTAACGACGCGCGGAGTGCCCGAGTTTGTGCGGCTAGAAGCTGTCTGGCGCGCGTTTTCTTCCTGTGAAGCTCGAACAACGGGCACGCAAGTTTCTCGGGCGCGATTCGGACGCGGAGGGATTGCAGGTCACGCGCACTGAGGGGAGCTGCGTTTTCGATGCGAACGGGAAACGTTACATCGATTTTTTAGCGGGCTGGTGTGTGGGCAATCTTGGTTGGAGCAACCCGGAGATCGAACGGGCCTTGCGGGCTGCACCCAAAGCAATCTATGTGTATCCGTATCATCTCTACCGCCCGTGGGTGGATCTGGCGGAATTGCTGGCGAAGATCGCGCCGGGCGGCCTAACGAAAACGTTTCGCGCGACCGGCGGCAGTGAGGCGGTCGAGATCGCGTTGCAGCTCGCGATGGTCCACACCAACCGCCGCGGGGTTATGTCGCTCGATGACGCCTATCACGGCAACACGATCGGCGGGCTGAGCGTGGGCGCCTCGAGCAATCGCGAGACCTATCGGAATCTGCTCCCACATTGTTTCAAAATCTCACCGCCCTTGAATCGCGCGGCGCTGCGCAAGATCGACAATCGATTACGCAAACGCGACGTGGCGGCGTTCATCATGGAGCCGATCAGCTGCAACCTGAACGTGCTCGTGCCGGACAAGGAATTCATGACTGGACTGGCGCGGCTCTGCAAAAAATATGGAACTCTGCTGATCGTGGACGAAGTCGCGTGCGGCTGGGGTCGGACCGGGCGGTTGTTTGCGACCGAACACTTCCCGATCGCGCCCGACATCATGTGCCTGGCGAAAGCAATCACGGGCGGTTACGCGCCGATGGGGGCAGTGATGACGACAGCCGCGGTGGCGAAGTCGGCCGAAGAATGTGGAAGTTTTTATTCGACCTACGGCTGGCATCCGCTCGCGGTCGAAGCTGCGCTGGCGAATGTGCGTTACTGGATCCGGCACAAAACGAAATTGCTCGCGCACGTGAATGCGATCAGCGCCGTGTTTGCGGAGCGACTGGCCCAGATCGAATTCAAACAGCGGCCGACAATTCGGGCAAAAGGACTAGCCATCGCGGTCGAGTTCGATGATTCGGATTATGCTGAGGAGATAGCCAGTCGTTGCGAGGACAATGGATTGCTCCTTACTTCCTCGGACAACGCGATCACCATGTTTCCGCCGTTGAACATTGAGCGGAGACTAGTGGAAGAAGGACTCAAGATTCTGCAACGCTGCGTCGGCGGAAAAAGAAGTTGATGGTTCGGATGTTAGCTCCTCCGTCCGTCGGAGAAACGACGCGGAACTTTCTTTTCACCCCGTCGCAAAATCCGCCAACTGTCGCAGCCAACATAAACCGGCTCACGCCGAGGGCGGCGCCGACCCGCCGGATGAATTGCTGGCTGGTCGTGGCACTGCGCTTCGTCAAACCTTGCCGCAGGAAGACTGCGATGTTTACCAAGTGTGATCCACTTCGGCTCCTGCGTTAGGTCGTTTCGTGTTTCAAGGACAGTATTCGCTTTCTCTTAGTAGCGGGCCCGATTTACCCAACCATATTTTCTCGTTGTCTCGATCCCTCCTCGAGCGCTATCCTTAGTTCGCCGTGGAAAAGGAATTCCTTGTCGGTGGCAATGCCGCTGCAGAGGCTCGGCCGCCAGCTTGGGTGGAAGGCGCGTCAACTCCCCGTGAACAATCGAAGCTGTCGCTGCGGAGGAGGGCGTGGCGACGATGAACTTGATTCGATTTTTGGGGCAGGTACTCGTGCACCTGGCAAAGACCATTGCCTATCACTGGGTGGTCGATCTCTTTGGTCTCATCAAGCGATTCCTGAAGTCGCTCCACGGTCTCTGCCTCTTCCTGAAAGAACCGCATCCAGCGCGTGAAGGCTCCGAAAAAGACTGTGTGGTCGTCGACAATCCGTCCTTCCACCGGCCGGACCCCTGCATTTATTCGCAGGAGTGTCTGCTGAAGCTGGGCCTTGCGGTGACCTGGGACAACCCAGATATCGTGGTGCTGCGAGGCGGCGTGCCCGTGCCGGAGAATGCATTGCTTCCAGATACGGAATACGAGATCGACGCGACCGTCTGGAACAACTCCTACGATGCGCCCGTTGTCGCCCTGCCGGTGCGCTTCTCCTATTTAACTTTTGGCGTCGCTACCGTGAGCACCGCGATCGGCGAAACGTTCGTAAATCTTGGCGTAAAAGGCAGCGCCAATCAGCCAGCCCTGGCGAAGATGATATGGAGAACGCCGGCCGTCCCAGGTCACTATTGCCTTCAGGTAAATCTTGATTGGATAGACGATGCCAATCCCGGCAACAACATGGGCCAGAACAATGTCGATATCGTCCAACCCCATTCGGCCGCCACTTTCAGTTTTCGCCTGCGGAATAATTCGGGTAAAGAGAATCTCTTCACGTTCGAAGTCGATACCTACACCATTCCGCAATTGCCGGAATGTCCGAGTCAAATTGTGCCCGAGGATCGCGGTCCCCGTGGCGAACGCCTGCGCCGGATCCGGGCGCGGCACAACAAGAGCGACTATCCCATTCCGCCGGGGTGGACCGTGGAAATTGTCCCCCCGGCCGTTTCGCTTGCTCCGGACGACGAAATTGACGTCGAAGTGCGGATTATGCCACCGAGCGGCTTCGCCGGAGAAAAGTACTTCAATGTGAATGCCCTTTATCGCGAGCATTACGCAGGTGGTGTATCGCTGGTCGTCTCAACAACCTGATTTAAATAACTGTCATGGCTTATCGGCAATACACCTCGTGTGTTAACCCCGGGAACTTTCACGACCTTGGCTTTACGTATCTGGGGTGGTTTGGCGCAGTCAGCGCAATCGTCACCTTCTTCACCGTGTCGGTCGTGTCGGGATGGGCGGCGGCTATCCTTCCCGCCCTTATCGCGATGTTCGTCGTCCTGGTTAGCTTCCTGATTTGGTGGCTCTACGGCCGGTTGATCTGCCTGGGCGGCCAGAAATGCCTGATCGGCGTAGTGCTGGGCAGGGGCCACCCGCAGCCCTTGACCAAGGCCGGTGATGATGACGCAACGATGAATGTCGTCCTGGCCCCGAGCCCGATCGATTTCAGTCTCCCTAGCAAACCGGTCGACCAGCGTTTCCTGGCAGACGAGACCGTCTACTGGAACAATCCCAATCAGGGCCACTTAGTGAAGCCAAACGATGCCATTTTAGCGCTCGGCGAATCTTATGTCGGCGACGAGGGCCATGCGAGGTATGTGAAGGCGCTGCATTGCGAGTTCGAAGGCAGCGGCATCCGCAATCTGCTGGCGTGGGCCAGCGTCGTGCTCGCCCTTCTGATCGCTTTGCAGGTCATTCTCCTGATTCCGGGCCTGGGCTGGCTCGTGCCGATTCTGCTCTGGCTTATTTCGGTTCTATCAGTCTTTGCAGGAACGACGGCACTCCTTGATCCGCTGAACCCCGGCGACCCCACCGATATCGATACGAGTTTAGGCACGCTCGCCGCTCGCGATATCGTCGTGGTCAAGGGTGACTGGATATATGATTCCCTGCACCATGGCTGGAACGAAATTCACGCCGTCCATGCCTGCCAAAAGATTTGCGCCCGCATGGAAGATGGCAAGACGTGGCCGGCCGATATCGGCGGCGGCTTCGGTCTCGATACCGACGAGAAAGTGAAAGCGGCTGTCGAAAAATGGTGCGACGCCATTGAGGACGCCGAACATTGCGAGGATGGCGGCAGTCGCGACGATCCTGCCCAGAACTGGATCGTTCATCCACTCGTCGACGGTTGTCACAACATCGTCATCACCTGAGCTAGGACCCTCCACTAATATTGTGGACAGATTAGGGGCGCCGTCGGCTCAGGATAAGGGATGCCGAGAAAGCTGCGCGGGAATAATGCGCGGGACGGAGCCTTTCCCTCGCGCTTTCTTTGTCTTTGGTTTAGTGCTTGTCACTGGTCACTTGAACGAAGGAGGAACTATGTTGGAAAACAGTAAGTCGTTCAGCAGTTTCGCGGCGCCGGACATTGTAAAAGCGAAGGAGTTTTACACTGAAAAGTTGGGACTCAAGGCAACCGAAGAAAAACATGGGCTGCTCCTCCTGCATCTGGCCGATGGAAACAACGTTGTCATTTATCCGAAGCCCGACCACATCCCGGCCACGTTCACGGTCCTGAATTTCGCCGTCGACGATGTCGATCGTGCCGTGGATGAACTCACGAAACGGGGAGTGCGCTTCGAGCATTACGATCAGCCTGGTCTGAAAACCGATGAGAAAGGAATCAGCCGCGGCAACGGCCCGACAATCGCGTGGTTCAAAGATCCGGCCGGTAATATTCTCTCGGTCGTAAAGCCGGATTAACTTGCCCCTTGATATGAATAAAGTCGTCTCCCGCGAAGAATGGTTAGCCGCCCGTAAAGAACACCTCGCCGCCGAGAAAGAACACACTCACCGTGGCGACGAGCTGGCGAAACAACGCCAGGAACTCCCCTGGGTCCGGATCGACAAGGAATACCGCTTCGAGACCGATGACGGTGCGGGCTCGTTGTCCGATCTCTTCCGCGGCCGCTCGCAGCTCCTCATCTACCATTTCATGTTTGGCCCCGATTACACTGCCGGCTGTCCGGCCTGCTCCGCGATCGCCGACGGCTTTAACGGCATCGCCGTCCATCTCGCCAACCATGACGTAATGCTTTGGGCTGTCTCGCGCGCCCCGCTCGCGAAGCTCCAGCCCTACAAACAACGGATGGGCTGGACGTTTCCCTGGGCCTCTTCATTCGGCACCGACTTCAACTACGACTTCAGCTCTTCCTTCACCGAGGAGCAGGAACGCGAAGGCGTCGAATACAACTACCGCAAGGAGCCGCCGTACGAACCACCGAAAGATCCCCAAAGCGGCGCCGCCATGTTTGCCAAGATGAGCGGCACCGATCACGCCCACTATACCCGCGAAGCCCCCGGCATGAGCGCCTTCGCGCTCGAAGACGGGATCGTCTACCACACCTATTCCGCGTACGCCCGCGGGCTCGACTCTCTTTGGGGAATGTATCAATGGCTCGACCGCGCCCCCAAAGGCCGCAACGAAGACGGTTTGTGGTTTCGCCGGCACGACGAATACGAGGTCGGGTCGCCCGGAAGATCACCTCGTTAGGCCGAAAGATAGTCGAGCTCGCATCCGGATTGATGGTTAGACGCAATGAGTCGCGAAAAACAATCCGAGGCGGACGTTCCTTTTCATTCCATCGAACCAGCTTCGCGCGCTTCATGAAGACTGTGCGCTGGCAGGGCGAGCACGCAGGCGAATGCTCCGGCGCTCACGGCAATCATCAATAACAGGCCCAGGCGAAAGCTGCCGACCGTCGCGGCCAGGACGAAGGCGCTGACGCCGAGGGCGGCGCCGACTTGCCGGATGAATTGCTGGCTGGTCGTGGCGCTGCCCATCCGCGCAACGGGGACGCTGTTTTGGACCACGACGGTCAGGGCAGGGGAGATCAGGCCCATGCCGGCGCCGGAGACTAGCGACGCGACTACGACCCAGGCCAGACCGTGTTCGAAGGCGATCATGAAAAGGAGAAGGCCGACGATGTGGATGACGATGCCGATCACGCAGGGCAGGCGTTCGCCGATTCGATGGACCAACCGGCCGGTGCCGAAGGCGAATGTGCTCCATCCGATCGTGAATGCGCCCACCACCAGACCGACGATGGCGCGGTTTTCGTGAAAGGCCGTGTTGGTGGCGAGCGGGAGATAAGAGCTGAGGCCGAAGCCGCTGAAGAAGGCGAGGAACGACGATGCGATCGACGACGCGTAGCCGGCGTGCCGGAAGAAAGCCAGCGGCAGAATCGGATGGGGCGTCCGCCCTTCATGCCAGACGAAGACCGCGAGCAGAATAATTCCGGCGGCGATGAGCGCGGCCTGCATCAGCCCGATCTTTTGTTCACCGAGATCGACGAAGGCCCACATCAGGCAACTGCCGCCGGCGCCGGCGAGAAGGGCGCCGGCAAAATCGAATCGGCCGTCGCTCTGCCCGACGCTCTCGCGCATCCCGACGATGACCAGGCCCGCAGCAACGATCGCAATCGGGACGTTGATCAGGAATGCCCAACGCCATGAAACGTGGGTGACGATCAGAGTTCCGAGGAGCGGCCCTGCTACACTGGCGACCGCCCAGGCGCTGCTGGCCGCGCCGAGGGCCCGGCCGCGTTTCTCCGGCGGATAAACAACTCCGAGCAGGACAAAGGGAAGCGTCGCGACGGCTCCCGCGCCGATGCCCTGGATGGCACGCGCGCCGATGAACTCGATCATGGTGCGCGCGACCGCGCAGAGTCCGCTCCCGACGGTGAACGCGACGATGCCGACGAGATAGGTGCGCCGCCGTCCCCATCGATCCGACCCCGGTCCCCCAGATCGGCATCGATACCGCCGCGGCCAGCATGTAAGCGGCAAACGTCCACGCGTAGAGATGCGCGCCGCCGAGCTCCGGCAACGCCACCGGGATCACCGTGCTAACAATCGTGTTGTCGAGCCCGGCGAGGATGATCGTGAACAAGACGCCCAGAAAGACGAGCACCCTGTTCGGTCCGGAAGAGTCCGACGTTGGCATCGTTCACATTGCGCATCACGCGACGCACCGCAAAGCGGAACGTCGCGTTGTTTGCGATCAGCGATGCGTGGTGGCTACAAGTCCGCCGGCTTCGTCCCATCTTTCTTCGCATCGTCGGGTTTCGCGTCGTCGGTCTTGAAGCTTGGCTTTTCCAAGGTCGGCTTTCCGCCGATGTAGCGGGCGAGCCAGTTCTGCATTTCCCAATGCCAATAGATGGCGTTCTGGGGATGTAAGACCCAATGGTTTTCATCCGGGAAAATGAGGAGCCGCGAAGGGATGTTCTGCGCCTGGAGAGCGGCGTAGAGTTCGAGGGCGTTGCCGTATGGGACGCGGTAATCGAGCTCGCCGCCGATGACGAGCGTCGGCGTCTTGAAATTCTTGGCGTAGAACATCGGGTTGTATTTTTGCAGCCCTTCCACGTTGTTCCAAGGCGTGCCGCCCATCACCATCGCGAATCCGTGCGGAACGTCGGTCGCGAACTGGGTGTAACTGTTGTTCACGCCGGCATGATCCACGATCGCCTTGAACCGATCGGTATGGCCGAGGATCCACGCCGCCATGTAACCGCCATAGCTCGCGCCCGCGGCACCGAGATGGTCGCCATCGATGTTCGGGAAGCGCTGCATCAGCGTGTCGGTTGATTTCATGATGTCCTCGAGCGGCTTGTCGCCCCATTCATTGAGGATGCTTTGGGCGAACTTCTCGCCGAACCCGGTGGAGCCGTGGCGGTTTACCCAGGTCACGATCCAGCCGGCAGCGGCGAACACCTGGGTGTTCCAGCGATAGCTCCAGCTGTCACGATTCATGGTGTGCGGGCCGCCGTGAAGCAGTTGGACGAGCGGGTATTTCTTGCTGGCGTCGTACTTCGGCGGGAGCACGAGCCAGCCGTGGACGTCGTCGCCGCCCGCGCCTTTGAACGTATACGCCTCCACCTTCCCAAGCGTGATGCCTTTCATGAAGTCGTCGTTGAAGTGGGTCAGCTGGCGGGCGCCACCGGTCTTCGCATCGAGGGCGAACAGTTCGTTAGGCCGATTCGTGTTGTCGTTCTGGAACACGATCGCGTCGCCGCGAACGTCGAGCCCGGTGGAGGTCCCTTCGGCATAGACCTGTTTCCAGCCGGTGCCATCCGCGTTAAGGCGGAAGATCGGCACGACGCCTTTGTCTTCGGCGTTAACCCAGAGAGTGCGGTTGTCGGACGCCACTCGCACATCGCCGATCGAATAATCCAGCGCGTCGGTCACCTGCACGTTCTTCCCGGCCGCGATGTCGTGCCGCCAAAGCTTCTCCGATTCGCCAGAATAATACGGCGTCTCCTGCCGCTTGAAAAAGACCGACCGGCTGTCCGGCGAGAAGACCGGCGCGCCGTCGTCGCCTTTGTTCTCCGGCGTCACATTCTTCGGCGCGCCGGAGCCGTCCGTCGGGATGAGGTAGATGTCCGAGTTCGGAAACTCGCGGAACGGCGCCGGCGTGGAGTTGAACTCGAGCGCGATCGTCTTGCCGTCGGGCGAAACGTCGAAATGCACTTCCACACTGGGCAGGAAGAGTCGGTCGCATGCTGGGGTCAGGTCAGTCAGCGCCTTGGTCTCGAGATTTACCCGGAGGAGCCGCTGGACGAGATTATCGGTCAAATACTTGTCGAAGTAACGATACTGCCGGTTCTCCGTCACCTTCGCCGTCATCTTGGAATCCTTGCGGCGCTTGAACTCCTTCTTCATCGCGTCGCGGTCCGCCTTCTCCCACTTGCCGATCAGCTCCGGAATCGCGGCGGTCGCGAAAACGATGCTCTTGCCGTCCGGCATCCACTTCGGCGCCATGACGGAGCTCGGCATCTCGAGGATTCTCTCCGCCTCGCCGCCGCCGAATGGGATCACATAGAGGGATGCGTTCTCGTCCTCGCCGCGTTTCGAAGTGAAGGCGATGCGGGTGCCGTCGGGGCTCCAGCGCGGGGCGTCTTCGGTCGTTTCCGCGGTTGTGAGCCGCCGCACCTGGCCGGTGGCGACTTCAACCGTCCAGAGGTTGCTGGTACTTTTGTTTTTCTCGATCGACCACTCCTGCACAGGAAACACCGCGTGGCGCCCGTCCGGCGACAACGCCGGCGAACCGACGCGCTTGATAGCCCACAGATCCTGCGGCGTGAGCAGCCGCGGCTCCGCGGCTAACGCCGGGATTGAGAAAGCGAAGGTGACAAGAACAACGAAGAAGACACGCGACAACATGCAGCCAGCCATACCAGCAGCCGCGGCAGAGTCAAAAGCGCGTGGCATACTTCGCCAACGCCACGCGATGACGTTACTTCCTGTCGCGGACCTCACGGTAGCGTGGACAGCTAACCAGGTGATCGTTGACCAGGCCGGTCGCCTGCATGAAGGCGTAACAGATGGTCGACCCAACAAACTTGAAGCCGCGCTTGAGCAGGTCCCGGCTCATCGCATCGGACACGGATGTCCGCGCGGGCACTTCGGACATTTTTCGCCATCGGTTTTGGATCGGCTTGCCGCCGATGAAACTCCAGAGATAAGCGTCGAAGCTGCCGAACTCTTCGCGGACCGCGAGAAACGCTTTCGCGTTCGTGATCGCGGCCGCGATCTTCAAGCGGTTGCGAACGACGCCGGCGTCCGCGAGCAAGCGACTCACGTCGCGCGCGCCGTAGCGGGCGATCTTTTCCGGGCGGAAATCGCTAAAGGCTCGCCGATAGTTTTCGCGCTTCTTGAGGATGGTGGTCAGCTTAAGCCCGCCTGTGCGCCTTCCAGAATCAGGAACTCAAAGAGCTTGCGGTCGTCGTGCACAGGCACGCCCCATTCCTCGTCGTGATAGGTGATGTTGGGCTCGCTGGCGGCCCAGGGACAACGCGGCATCGGAGCAAGCTTCGGCCAGAAAGTGAGCGGACAACAACGGAAACTGAGGCGTTTCCAATAGTCGATCACAACACGGGGCGAATTACGCAAGAAGAGTTCTTGCGCGCGGGGCCGGCTCACGATAATCCCGCGAGTATGAAGCAAACACTTTTCATTTTCCTGACGGCAGCGGTGTGCGCTGTTTCCGCAGTAGCGCAGACTTCGCCCGCTCCTTCCGCCTCCGGTTCCCTCACCAAGGACGAACGAGCGCGCGCGATCAGTTATCTGAAGGAAACAGAAAAGAACTTCCTCACCGCGATCGGCGGGGTGAGCGACGCGCAGTGGAAGTTCAAGGCGGCGCCGGACCGCTGGTCGATCGCTGAGACGGCGGAGCACATTGCTACGGCCGAAGACTTCATCTGGGGCAAGGTGACCGACATGATGAAGGGGCCGGCCAACCCCGAGAGACGCGCGGAGACGCAGGGCAAAGATAAAATCATCCTCGATAAAATTCCGGATCGCTCACGCAAAGCACAGGCGCCGGAGCCGCTCAAGCCGACGGGGAAATTCGCCACGCGTGAGGAGCTGGTGAAGCACTTCAAGGAAGTGCGCGCGAAGGAGATCGCGTTTCTCGAGGGGACAAAGGAGGATTTGCGCAGCCACATTGCGGACAATCCAGCCCTGGACGCGATGGACGCGTATCAATGGGTCATCTTCAACGGCGCGCATTCGAAGCGCCACACGGCGCAGATTGAAGAAGTGAAGACGGCCGCAAATTATCCGAAGAGCTAGCTGCAACAGAAGGCAAGAAAGTTCGCGAAGGGTCGGAACCACAAGGCGGAGAAATTAGGAAAGCAGGAACGCAGGAAAAGAACCGTAGGAAAGGAAGCGTCTTTAGGTCTGATCCGATCGCTTCCTGCTTTGCTGATTCGTTGCTGGTCTTGCAAAGCGGCGGACCAGCGGGGACACGATTTCGGAGTGACAACGTAAAGCGGACGCGCACATAATCGCGCAGGCGATCGCCACGCGGCGCGCATGGAGATAACAGAATGAAGATCGTAGTTATTGGCGGCACCGGCCTTATTGGAACGAAGGTGGTAAACAATCTCCGGCAAGGCGGCCACGAAGTAGTGGCGGCGTCGCCTTCCCGAGGGGTAAACACCGTCACGGGAGAGGGGCTTGCGGCCGCGCTGGTTGGCGCCCAGGTGGTGGTCGATGTAGCGAACTCGCCTTCGTTCGAAGACAAGCCGGCCATGGATTTCTTCGAAACGTCCGGACGCAATCTCCTGGCCGCGGGAAAGAGCGCGGGCGTGACTCATCATGTTGCGCTCTCGGTGGTCGGGACCGATCGCCTGACTGGAAGCGGCCCGGGTTCCTTGAGCGGTTATTTCCGCGCCAAGCTGGTCCAGGAAAATCTGATCAAGGCTTCCGGGATTCCGTTTACGATTATCCGGGCGACGCAATTCTTCGAGTTCGTAAAGGGGATAGCGCAATCGGGTGCGGATGGTTCCAACATTCGTTTATCTTCGGTCCTGATGCAGCCCATGGTTTCTGATGATGTGGCTGCGGCGGTAACAGAGGTCGCTCTTGGACCGCCGGTGAATGGCATCGTCGAAGTGGCCGGGCCGGACCAATTCCGGCAGGACGAACTTGTCAGGCAGTTCCTGAAGGCAGCTGGCGACTCACGGAACGTCATCACCGACGACAATGCGGGTTACTTCGGCATTAGGGTGACCGACGCAACGCTGGTTCCTGGCCCCGGAGCCGGCGCACGGATCGGACCGACCCGCTACGAGGATTGGCTCAGACGCTCCAGCAGTTAGGCGCCATCCGCGTAAGGGAAATCAGGACACGATGCAACCGAGCGAAGCTCTGGCAGTGGCGGCGCAGGTGGCGGTGACTCTGGCGGGGTTCGCCGGCATCGTGGTGGTGTTCCGGCCGCAGTCGGTTCACGCGTGGTCGGCGATCGATCGCTATCGCCTCGTTCTGCTGCTGATGAATTCGGCGGTGCCGCTTGTCTTGTCCTTGTTTGGCTTGCTGCTTCTCAGCATGGCGCCTCCGCCAACGGCGATCTGGCGCTGGTGCAGCGGCGTTTGTTTTACAGCCCAGATAACGGCGTTCGCCTTGTCCTCCCGGCCATTGACGCAGCTCGGCCCGGCCGATTTGAAGGCCATCAACAAACTCGTCTTTTACGGGACGGGCGCCCTCATGTTCGCCGCGACGGTGCTGCAGGCGTTGAACTTCGCGATGTGGAATAAGTTCTGGCCGTTCCACGCCGGCATCTTTGTCCATCTCTTCGCGGCGATCGTGCAATTCCTTCGCCTCATCCTTCTCCCGCCTCGATCGGCGAATCAATTGTAAATCAGCTGCTCCGGTTGCCAGCAGTCAAAGCGCTGCTAAAAGATCGAGCGCGTTGCGGGTGGCGGCGCCGAGAGTGGTGTTGTCGAAAATGCACCAGACAGTGGACGCCGCTCGCGCCTGGACCTTCAGTCGATCGGCGAGCCGCTTGATGTATTCGTCGGAATAGCTGGAGTAATAGACCTTGGGCGAACCGTGCAACCGGAAGTAACTGAACTGCCGGCTACCGCCGGGTTCCGCGGCAAGGGGGACGCGGGCCGGGTCGGCGGCGACGCGAGCTACTTGGAACTCGCGAAGGAGTGTATCGGCCGCCGGCGCGAACCAGCTTTGGTGTCGCGGTTCGCAGGCGATCGACACGGAGGTGCGGGTGGTAAGGCTGTGGAAGAATCCGCCTGCAACGGTCGCGTCGTAGGCAAGGCTGGGCGGGAGTTGGACGAGAAGGCATCCAAGCTTTGATTCGAGAATCGAGATCTCCTCGAGAAACGCCGCGATAACGCCGGTGCTAACGTCGAGTCGAGCCGCGTGCGTGATCGCCTTCGGCAGCTTGACCGAGAAGAGAAATCCGGCAGGGACAGCGTCACGCCACCGCGCCCAGATCGTAGGTTTGTGCGAGCGGCGAAAGGAAGAGTTGATTTCGGCTACTGGAAAACGGGAGGAGTAACGTTCGAGGTGGCTGCCGGCGGACGGGAAGTGAGGCTGCTCAGCTCGTGGCAGGCTCCATCCGGCGGTGCCGATCAGGATGGGCGGACTGGGTTTCGGCATGAAATTGAAAATCGCAGCCGTCTCCGAGCGGTGAGTCAGTCCGGGTGCTCGTCAGAAGTTCGAATCACGTGCTCGAGGCGGCGATCTGGAATGAGCCACATGAGCGCGACGAGAACGTAAATTCCACCAGCCACCTGAGGTGCAAGAAAGGAGGTCACAACTCCGAGGAGATAAAGCACAGGCGAAAGTTTGCCTTTCCAATCTTTCCCTATCGCAACGGCAAGCTGCGATTGAGCGCCGCCCGCGGCGGCGACGATGAGAGTCTGAAGAATGTAGTAGGCAATCGCCGCCAGCAACAGAACCGCGCCATACATCGCCGACGGTAAGGCCGCGAAATGGTTCTCACCCATCCAACCGGTGACAAACGGAAAGAGCGACAGCCAGAACAAGAGATGCAGGTTTGCCCAAAGAATGCCGCCGTTCACGCGACGGGCGGCCTTGAGAAGATGGTGATGGTTGTTCCAGTAGATGCCGATGTAAATGAAGCTCAGGAGGTAGCTGAGGAAAACCGGCAGGAGCGGCTCGATCGCCGCCCAATCGGTGCCGTGCGGCACTTTGAGCTCGAGGACCATGATCGTGATGATGATCGCCAGCACTCCGTCACTGAATGCTTCGAGCCGGTTCTTTTCCACAGGCGCGGGTTACAGGTGTTACACCTTAGTAATGCTGGCCGACGTATTCCCACATCTGATGGTGCCAGTAAGGCCAATCGTGGCCGCCTTTCGGGCCCCAGTCGTCGAGGTGATGGGGGATGCCGGCGCGAGTTAGCACTTCGGACATCTTGTAGGTAGGTCCCGGGACCTCCCACGGACCGGTGCCAGTCGCGAGGTGGATGTCGCAGGTCCGATACTGATCGAGGAACCAGGAGTCGTTCTGGTTCGCCATGTAGTCCACGGGGTTATTGAAGTAGAAGTTGTCGTCGTACATGCCGTCCATGGAATCGCGCATGTCGTAAATGCCGGAGAGCGCGTAGCAACGCTTCACGTGATCGGGATGTTTGAAGAGTGTGTTGGCGGCGTGGTAGGCGCCGAGCGATGCGCCGAAGGTGGCGATCGCAATGCCGGGCGACTGGCATTGGGAATCGATAAAGGGGAACACTTCGTTCGCGATGTAATCGTCGTATTGCGCCTGGAGCCAGCTCCGATGAAACGGGTGCGCGCCTTTGTTCGCGAACGAATCGCTTTGCACGCCGTTGATGCAGAAGATGCGGATGCGGCCCTGCTCGATGTAAGGGCCAAGGGTGCGGATCATGCCCTGGCCTTCCTGTTCGTGTTCGTCGCCCATGCTCGTGGGGAAAGCGAGGATGGGCGCGCCGTAGTTGCCGTAAATTGCGATGCCCATGTCGCGGCTAAGCCGATGTGAATACCAATGCTGATGATCGCGGTGCATGCCGGACCATAAGCGGTCCCCGGAAAGGCTGGAAAGCGGAAATGGTCAGACGCCCGTCGCGATCTGGTCGAGGAGGGCGCGGAGTTGATCGAACGGCACCGGTTTGACGAGATGAGCGGTGAAGCCGGCGTCTTTGGCGCGTTTCACGTCTTCGTCCATTCCGTAGCCGCTCAACGCGATGGCAGGCATTGCCGGATGGGCGGAACGAATTTCGCGGAGCAGATCGAAGCCGCTTCGGTCGGGCAGACCGAGGTCGCTGATGACGGCGTCGAATGGGCCCGCGGTTTGAAGGAATTCGAGCGCCTGCGCGCCGGTGGCGGCGCCGTGGACCTTGTGACCGGCACGGCGCAGGATGCGAACCAGCACGTCGCGGGTCGAATCGTGGTCCTCGACGAGGAGCAATCGGAGCCGGCCTGATTGCACGGCCAGGACCGGCGCGCATGGCGCTTCGCCGGCCGACGGCGGCGCGACCGTTTTCAAGACGACGGAGAAGGTGGCTCCGCGACCGATCCCGTCGCTTTCCGCTTCGATCCGGCCGCCGTGCATTTCCACAATCGCGCGACTGATCGCCAGCCCAAGACCGAGCCCGCCGAAGCTGCCCGTCGGAAGGCTGCCCTGTTCGAACGCCTGGAAAATTTTTGGCAACGCTTCCGGGGCGATCCCGATGCCGGTGTCGGTCACGCGCACCGCCAGTTCGCCGTCCACGTTGCTGGTGACGACGCGAACTTCCCCGCCGGCCGGGGTGAATTTCACGCCGTTCTTGATGATGTTCCAGAAGACCTGTTGGAGGCGCGCCGAGTCTCCGAAAACAAAATGATCGCGGGCGTTCTTCCCGAAGAGAATCGTGACGCGTTTGCTGGTGCCTTCGCTTCGGACAATCTCCTCGGTCTGGGTGAGCACGTCGTGAATGTCGACCGCCGATTTGACGAGGTTGAGCTTGCCGTGGCGGATCCGGGAGTGGTCGAGGAGATCGTCGATGAGGCGGGCTTCCAGCTCGGCGTTGCGGCGAATAATGCCAGCCTGCTCGCGCACGTCGGCGGGAACTGCCGGATCGAGTTCCATCGCGGTCGACATCATCAGCACGGGACTGAGGGGCGCGCGCAGTTCGTGGCTGAGCGCGGCGAGAAACTGGTCCTTCGCCTTGTTCGCGTTTTCGGCTGTTTTTTTCGCGGAGAGCAGTTCGGTCTCGAACTGGTTTCGTTGCCGCATGCGCATCAAGACCCAGTCGTTCTCCCAACGGCCGTTCCGTTCCACGCGCTTCGCGTTGACCAGAAAAGGAATCTCGTCGCCGGCCTTCCCGCGGAGCGACATATAAACTTCCTCGACCTCGCCCTGCAATTTCAGGCGCGGAAAGAAATGGGTCTGATAAAAAACGCGGCCGCCGGGCGACAGGATCTTTTGGAGGTGCCGGCCGGTTAGGTCATCGCGCGGATAGCCGAGCCGGGCGCAGAGCCTTGCGTTGACGGAAACAATGTGGCCGTCATCGGTGCAGCTGAGAACACAGCACGGCAGAGCGTCGAAGGGGGATTGGTTCACGCGGACGCCGGCGCGCTCGCGCGCGTGGCCAGATATTCTTTCATCAACCGAACGGTTTCCTCCGGGTGACTCATGTGCGGGCAATGGCCGGTTGCTTCCATGACGCGAAAGGTGCTGTCGTTCAGATGGCGATGCATGTATTCGCCGACTTCCGGCGGAGCGATCGCGTCTTCGGAACATTGCAGAACCAGCGATGGAATGCGCACCTTCGAAAGGTCGGCGCGGTTGTCGGCGTAAAACGTCGCCTCGGCGAAACGCCGCGCGATCTCGGGATCGGTGGAACAAAAACTTGCCTCGAGTTCCCTGGTCAACTCCGGCCGGTCCGGGTTTTTCATGATGATGGGGGTAAGGAAACTGGCCCAGCCAAGATAATTCCGCTCCATCGTGTCGAGCAGGCCTTCAATGTCGGCGCGTTCGAAGCCGCCGACGTAATCGGCGTCGTTGATGTAGCGCGGCGACGGCCCGATCAGGAGCAGCTCGCTGAAGCGTTCCGGCTCCTGGTTCGCGGCCAGAATGCCGACCATGCTGCTGACGGAGTGGCCGACGAAGATCACGTCACGCAGATCCAGCTCCCGGCAAATCTCGAGGACGTCGCGAGCGTAGCCGTCGAGCGTCGAGTAACGCTCCGGATCGTAGGCGGACCAGTCCGATTTTCCCGACCCGACGTAATCGAAGAGCACGATCCGGTAATCGTTTTCGAAAGCGGGCGTAACGAAGCGCCACATCGTCTGGTCGCAACCGAACCCGTGCGCGAAAAGCATTGGTTGAGTGCCGTGTCCGCGAACGACCACGTTGTTGCGCGCCTGGACGGTGGGAATCATGACGGCTGAACTTACGGAATTAAAAGTCCGTCACAAGATTGCGGTGCTGGGCTTGGTTCGGTGGAAACGATAAGGTTGGAGACGATGAACGCGTACACCTTGGAGCCGGTTGGTTTCATTCGATCAACAGTCAAAGGCCGCGCCGACGCGCCGCGGCAGGGATCGGAAGGCGCGCCCGATGCGTGGCTGGAGATCGAGCCGCAATTTGCCGACGCGTTGTTGGGCATGGAGGTCGGTCACGAGCTGATCGTGATCACGTGGTTGGACCGGGCCGATCGGACGGTGCTGAAGAATCATCCGCGGAGCGATCCGAGCCGCCCGCTCACTGGCGTGTTCTACACGCGCTCGCCGGCACGACCGAACCCGCTCGGGTTGCATCCGGTGACCGTGCGCGAAATCCAGGGCACTCGTGTAAAGATCGGACCGATCGAAGTGTTCGACGGCACACCGGTAGTCGACATCAAGTCTGCTTCGACGCGAGCTGACGGGTAATCCTGACGCCGCTCAGTCCAAGAGCTCGACGGGGTCGCCCTTGCGAATCATGCCTTCGACAAGCACGGCGCCGTAAACGCCGGCCATGCCTTCATGGGCTTGCGCAACGGCCTTCAATACCGCCGGCGTTTTTTCCGCGGTGTCGGGATCGAGCGTGATCATCATGCAGCGGCCATCGCGCTGAAGAACCCTGACTGTGGCCTTCGCTCCGAGCCTCAGAGATTTGCCGACGAACTGGTCTTCGCCGAAGCCCGCGCCGGAAGCCAGGTCGAGGAAGATGTTCGCGCGGAAGCGACGCTTATCGACGTCGGCGCGGGTTTCCTGACTCAATGTTCGCGCGGTTTGCAAAGAGAAGAGCGACACCGGGCGACAATCCGTCAGGGCCTTGTCCGAGCGAAGCAGGCGCAGCTCGTGTTTCTGGTCGAGGCCCGCGCGGAGACGCTCGATCAAGGCCGGATCGTCGATCGCGAACGTTTTTCCATCCGGCGTCTCGACGTCGACCATCAGATCGGCCGCCGTGGCGGTGATTGGATTGATGTTCGGCGAAAGCGTCTCGGCCTGGGCGAGGTTGACCGGATGCGCGGCCTTCCGCGGATCGCGAAAGCGCGGCCGGTAACGGATCATCTGGCGTTGTTCGCGCCCGGTGAAAAACGGAAAACCACGGGGCGCCGCCGAACTTTCGAAAGCGAAAAGCCGATCGCCATAGATCCCCGCGTAGCCGGCGAAGATCTCGTCCAGCTCTTCGCCGCGCATGCTTTTGACCGGGTAACGCCAGAGACTGTCGACTTTCCCGATGACGCTCACGGCGAAAGTAAGCAGGAAGAACCGGGAATTAGGAAGCCGGAAGATTCCTGTTACTCGCCGATGATTTTCGCCAGGACGCGCTTCCGGCGGCGGCCGTCGAATTCGCCGTAGAAAATTTGCTCCCACGGTCCGAGATCGAGTTTGCCCCTGGTGATCGCGACGACGACTTCGCGGCCCATGATCTGGCGCTTGAGATGGGCGTCGGCGTTGTCTTCGCCGGTGCGATTGTGGCGGTAGGCGGAGGTCGGCGCGTGGGGCGCGAGTTTTTCGAGCCAGACTTCGTAATCGTGGTGCAGCCCGGATTCATCGTCGTTGATGAAGACCGAGGCGGTGATGTGCATCGCATTGACGAGGCACAGGCCCTCCGCCACCCCGCTGCGCTCGACCAGTTCCTCGATCGTCGGCGTGATGTTGATGAACCCGCGCCGGCCCGGGACTTCGAACCAGAGATGTTCGGTGAGCGATTTCACAGTCGCTATCTACAATGGCGCGCGCGACCGGCAACCTTCCCGCTGACGTGCGCGCATTTGCCAAGCGGGGCGCACGCCTGAACCATTGACCGGACCCATGCCCGCTCGCGCCGACTCATCCGCCAGGACGCACCCGTTCAGCGCGGCCGTGGGCAACATGCTTCTGGCGACGTTCGCGTTCTCGATCATGAACGTGTTCGTGAAGCAACTCCAACGCATCCCGGCGATGGAGATCGTGTTCTTTCGCTGCCTGGTTTCGGCGGCAATCTGCTTCGCCGGCGTCGCGCGGGCGGGCGTCGATTGGAAGGGCAACAACAACCTGTTGCTCATCGCGCGCGGCTCGATCGGCACCCTGGCGCTGTTCACGTTTTTCGTCACGGTCCACAACATCCCGCTCGCCACCGCCGTGACGATCGCCTACCTCTCGCCGATTTTCACGACGTTGATCGGCGTCTTTCTCCTCGGAGAACAGGTCCGCCCGAAGCAATGGTTGTTTTATGCGATCGCGTTCGCAGGCGTGCTCGTGATCAAGGGTTTCGATTCATCGGTCCCGATGCTTTACCTGTTCACGGGCCTCGTCTCCGCGGTCGGTTCCGGCGTCGCTTACAACCTGGTGCGACGGCTGAAGGAGCGGGAACATCCCATCGTTGTCGTCCTCCATTTCCAGCTCGTCGGCGTCGTCGCGGGACTCCTGTTCACCGTCTTCAACTGGGTGACGCCGGCCAATCTTTGGGAATGGTTCTGCCTGGTGATGTGCGGGGTGCTGACTCAATTCGGCCAGACCTGGCTCACGAAGTCGCTCCAGGCCGAGCGGATCGCGCACGTCTCGATCCTCAATTACACGGGGTTGATTTACGCGCTGGCGTTCGGCGTTTTCATCTTTGGCGAGCATTACCCGGCCCAAACGATTCTTGGGATCGCGCTCGTCGTTGTCGGGGTGGTGCTGAGCGTGATGTATGGGAAACCGAAGCCGCTCGAAGTAATCGAGGAAAGCGAGATTGCGGAATGACCGCGAACGAGAATTAAACCGGGCGCCTGGCCCAGCGGAGTTTCGCGGAACTGGCCCGCGGATTCGAAGCCCGTTCCTCGGGAGTCGGCCTAACGACTTCGGTCGCGATCGCGGCGTAACGGCCGCCGCGCAGGCCGGCTTCGAACGATTTTTTGACGCGCCGATCTTCGCCCGAATGAAAAGTGAGAATCGCGACGCGGCCTCCGGCGCTCAGACAGGCCGGAAGATTGCGCAGGAAAGTTTCGAGGGCGGAGAACTCGTCATTCACCGCGATCCGCAAGGCCTGGAAAACGCGACGGACCGACAGTTCGCGTTCCTCTTCTTTGTGCGACGGCAACGCGGCGCGAACGGCGCGGGACAACTCGAGGGTCGTCGAGAATGTCCTGCCGGCGAGCGCCGGGGCGAGGGCGGGATTCGATTCGTCAGCGTACTCGGTCAGCAGGCGTTCGAGCTTTTCCGCGGACAACTTTTGCACGAGAAGCGACGCGGGCGCACCGCGCTCCGGATTCATCCGCAGATCGAGAGGTCCGTCGAGCTTTAGCGAAAAACCGCGCCGCGGATCGTCGAGCTGCATCGAGGACACGCCGAGGTCCGCGAGGATGAAGTTGGCGCCCGGAATCTCGAGTCGCGCCAGGAGTTGCCCGAGGCCGGCGAAATTCGTCCGATGCGCGGTAAAGGTTTTCTCGTCGAATCCGAGCGCGCGGAGACGCGCCTCGGTTTTCGGCAGCTCGATCGGATCGACGTCGAGACCGAGCAGGCGGCCGCCGGGTTGAAGGAGAGGAAGAATTTCCCGTGCGTGGCCGCCGTAACCGAGCGTCGCGTCGACACCGATTTCGCCCGGCCGCGGATCGAGGACGGCGAGGACTTCGCTCACCATGATCGGGCGATGCGAACCGGCCGGCGTTTTTCCGGACGCCAGGACTTTCGCGATCGTTTCCGAATACCGTTCCGGCGTGTGCTCCTTGTATTTCTGGTCGAAGCGCCGCGGATTTTTTCCGCGATACCGGATCCGCCGCGGTGGACGATCGGACGGGGAATCGTCGGGCATGGTGGTCGCGGAAGGTAACGCCGCACTGAGGTGGGCAAAACAAGAAAAGCGCAGGTGGCGCTTGGCAGGGTGCGGCGAGTCTGCTGGGATGGCGCGTCGGGCAAATTCGTAAATCCAACGCAAGGAGCAATTTCATGGCGAAAAAATTCAGGTATCTGGTGACGGCGCTGACCGCGATCGGAGCGGCCGCGGTATTAGCACAGGACGCGGCGAGCAAAGGGGAGGGGACGCTGACGATCAACAAGAAAAGTTACACCTTCACTCGAGCGATGGCGTTTGAAACAACCATCGATAACGAGGATGCGATCGCGGTCGTCTTGAGTCGCCAGGCTATCCCGAACGAAAAAGTGAAGGAAGCGCGCGAGAAGGACAAGGAAAGCGGGGACACCGATTTCGCCCGGCCGTTCCTGAAGCTCGTGTTCAAGAAGAGCGGCGAATTCAAAAATTGGAGCGCGGGCGCGGGAGACACAATGCTCGGCCGGCATAGCAGCAAGGTAGCCGGCGAACTCCACCTAAAAGATGGCCGGGCCAGCGGCACCGCGAGCCAGCCCCTCGAAACCGAAGGCATGTTTCCGACCGGGTTCGATGTCCGTTTCGATGTGCCACTGCTGAAGGCGAGCGATTCGCTTCCGCCCACCGTCGTGAAGAAGCCGGGGCCGGCGGCGAACGTGAAGCCGACGGTAACCGGCATTTTCAAGGGCAACGGCAAGGACGCGCAGATCGCGTTTGTGTCGGCGCGTTGGGGCGAACCGTTCGCTGACAAACCGGGGATCGTGCTAGTGTTCACCGAGAAAGATCATTCCAAGGATAAGAAGGCCGATTGGAACGCCGCCTTCGGCCGATTCGGCAGCGCGCTCGTGATCTCGCTGCACGAGGACGGCAGGATTTACGGCTGCCAGGTTGCGCACAGCGCGCACCAGAAGCAGGGCTTCAGCTCCAGCGGCAATATTGAGACGAGCGATTTCAAGTTCGAGGACGGAAAGGTCGAGGGCGAGATCACCACCAACGGGCAGCTGGATACCTTCGGCGAGACCTGGGAAGTAAGACTCAAGTTCGTCGCGCCCCTGGGCGAGATCCCGAAAGAATTCCAGGTCCCGGAAAAGAAAGAAGAGAAGCCGGAAACGAACAAACCTGACGACAAGTCCACGAAGGACGCCGCCGCCGGCGATGATGACGACAAGGCGGACGCGCAGCCGAAGGCGGCGGGACTGAACGTGAAGCAACTCGCGTTGACGAAAGACGCGTCGGAGATCGAATACAAGAACGCGGTCGAACACGTTCTCTTCAAGAGTAAGGCCGACGTGAAAAGCGTTTGTGCGGAGCTCGCGGCAAACCTCAAAGCTCAGGGGTGGACGAACGATGGCGCCGATATGATCCAGCCGCAGTCCTCGATCCTGAAGCGGAAGCGCGGCGCCGCGACGCTGACGATCTTCGTAAAACCGGCGGCGGGCGGCAGTCAGGTGCAGATGTTTACCGAAGGTTTGTCGTGGGAAGGCCAGTAGCGACCGGCGATCCGATGACACGCTTCTGCTGGCGGCTCGCCGTTTCGGTTCTGTGCCTCGGGTTCGCGTCACCGGCGGCGAAATCCGCCCGGGGACCGGGGACACTCGACGACCTGAAAAGAATCGAGATCATCTGTTTCGTTCCTTCGTGGCTGCCAAAGGGATTCAAGGTCAGGCGCGTTGCGATCTTTTACGATGAGCCCGGGCCGGACGAAGGCGGCGGACGTTTCCCACTTTACTCGGTCGAATACGAAAACAATCAGCACGACAGCTTCTCGATCGACTGCGCACGCGAAGGCATCGGCGATCGCAACCTGCTGGATACGGAGGACAGCGAGAACATCGCGATCCCATCGCCGCTGGGCCGCATGGATGTGGTTTATACGCCGAAAGGCAAAGGAACTCAGGGCCGCAAGAAAGAGATCAAATCAAACTGGACCCGGGACGCGAACATGATTGCCGAGAACGCGAAGAACCCGCAGGGCCATCCCGTCCTCGGCCGCTACCATGGATTCTCCGCGAGCGGGATCACGATGGATGAATTCCAAAAAATCATCAGTTCGCTGCGGCCGGCAAAGCCGTAGTGCCGGCAATCGGATGCGGAGATGAAGTTCTGGTTGATTGGACTTCTTTGGCTGGTGGCCGCGCTTGCAGTCGGATGGTCGGGGGTGCTGCGGCAGGTGCGACCGCCTGGACCGCAGATCATGATCGTCGGGCTGACGAGCGCCTTGATCGCCGCCTACTGGTTAAGCGCGTCGTTTCGTGGCTGGCTGAAGGCGCTCGATCTGCGCGGGATCGTGGCGCTGCATCTGACACGCTTCGTCGGGTTCTATTTCCTGTGGTTATACCACCGCGGCGAGTTGCCGTATCGCTTCGCTGTTCCAGGCGGTTGGGGCGACATCATCGTTGCGACTTGTGCGACCATCCTGCTTCTCACTTGGTCCAGTCTTGGAAGGCGCCGGCCGGTGTTGTTCATATGGAACATCTACGGTCTTGCAGACATCCTGTTCGTCGTTGCGACAGCGGCCGCGGAGGGCAGGGCAAATCCAGCTTCGATGGCCGCGCTCTTGCGATTGCCGCTGAGTTTGCTGGCGACGTTCCTCGTGCCGCTCATTATTTGCAGCCACCTCCTGATCTTTGCAAAGCTCCGCGGGGTGACGGCGCCGGTTACCAATGCGGACCGCCGCAGCCCCGAAGGAGCACGAGAAGGATGATCGTGCCGATGACAGAAACGAACAGGGAACCGAGACAGCCAAGGCGGTTGGAAAAGAAGGCAAACATGCGTTGAACATCGCGGCTGCTTTTCGCCGCGGTTCCATCAAAGACGCGGGGATTCGGCGATTGGCTGCGCCGGCTACAAATCCACCCGCTTCGCAACCAGCGTGATGTCGCTCCCGTAACCGGCCGTCGTATCGGCCGGCCGCGGAATCAGCGGCGCGATCTCAGGCAATCCCGGGGCGGTGTCCGCCACCCAGGCCGCGACCGGATGTTGGCCGCGAAAACGGAACTCGAAAGAGACGCCTTCCGGCGGCGCATTGAAGAAGCGGAAGGTTGAGGGACCACCGCCTGGCGATTCGTCGCTAACCGGTTCGACGTTCCCGGCCCAGCCGGCCGCTGTCAGCTTGAGGTCGGCGGGCAGGCGGAGAATGAGCGAGCGCGCGCCGCGGGACGAGGCAATCTGAAGCGTGACCGTTTGCTCGCCGTCGCGGATTGGATTCCGGGTGATGGCGACGGACGGCGGCGTGAGCGGCACGAGCGTGGCGTCACTCATAAAAAGAGGCCGCTCGAGACCGGCGGTATAAGCGGGATCGCTTTGTTTGCGCGCGGCGGCTCCCAGGATCTGGCGCGTCCAATTGTCGAGCGCAGAATCGTAGCTGACCCATTTCGCTTGGTTTTGGTCGGCGTTGACGCTGTAGACCAAAGAGTCGCGGCGCGGATGGCCGGCGCTCCGAACCGAGAGGCGGATCCCGGCGCCAATCAAAAGCGCGGAGACAACCACGATGCTGGCGATCGCCGCTCGCGACCGGCCGGCGAGGAGATGGAATATCGGTGGCGCCATGGCCAGAAGGACGGTCAACATTAACCCGGCGGCCGCGAGTCCCGGATAGGTAAGAAGCAGGCTCACGAAAAACATGTAGGCGAGCGGAACCAGAATGAGCAGGGCCGGAATCAGGAAAACAAATGCGCACACCCGGCGCGCCGGTTCCGCGAAGCGAAGGCCGAGAAGCGTGCTGGCCATTCCGAAGACAACCGGCCATTGCAGAACGTAACTGCCGCCGACAAGGAACCAGCATAACGCCAGGGTCAGCAGCGACACGGCGAAGAGCTGCCCGGCGCCCAGGCTGGCCAGACCGATTCTGTTCGCGAACAGTCGCTGACTCGTGATCCCTAATCCGACGGCGATTCCCATGAGGCCCACGAACAGGAGCTGGTTGCTGACAGTATCGCCTTCGAGTAATTCGCCCGCGAAATACCGGGCGACGACAAAGGCCGCGAAACTCCCGCCGATCATGATCACGAGCTGGACGAAGAAACTCACGAAGCCGGCCATCGTGCCGCGAACCGTAAGCCCGAGGCGCCCCGCGAACCGGATGCAGCCAAGCGCAAAAATAAGCGGGGCCAGCAACCCGACCGCCCAGGCCAGCCAAATCGGGTAAATCCACAGGACGGTACCGAACCAATTGAAGTAAACCAGATCGCGCTCTCGTGTCAGCGGCAGCGGAAGATTTCCGAAATGCCGAATGACGCCCAGAACGTTCGCCCCCATGTGTTGCACGCTGCGCGGATCGAGATTCGCGGGTGTGTCCAGCGGAGTGTGATAGCGATGATAGGTTTCGAGAAACGCGAGGTTAAGGCCGGTCACGCCTGCCGCCGTCAACGGCGTGAAGTCGGTGCCGTTCGGCAGGAGCTTGTAAACGGCTGCCATCAGCGACGTCGCCATCGGGTAAGGCGCGGCCCGGGCAAACTCGCGAATCAACGCGCCGCTATCGTTGCTCGTCTCGAACATCAGGCCGGGTCCGGAACCGCCGCGCGCTTCGAGGTTGACCATCAGACCGATGCGATCGGCCAGGTCGGGATGGCTGGCGGTGTAAGCCTGCGCGCCCAGCAACCCCGGTTCTTCGCCGTCCGTGAACAGGACAACGAGGTCGTTCCTGATCGGCGCCGCGGCGCGCAAGGCGCGAACTGCTTCGAGGATCGCGATCAAACCAGCCCCATCGTCCGCAGCGCCGGGGCCTTCCGGAACGGAATCGTAGTGGGCCACGACCATAATGGCGCGGCTGTTATTTTGCCCGGGAAACGTCGCGACGATGTTGTGAACGCGGCCCGCCAAATGGCTGCGCCCGGATCCGATGGCGCCGATCCCTTCCTCGACATGGACCTCGCCTCCCAGTTCCCGGAGCTGTGCGATCAAATACTCGCGGACCCGGATGGCGTCGTCGCTGCCGATGGGATGCGGGTTCTTTGCGATCTCGGCGAGATGAACCATGGCTCGCGCCGCCGAAAACATATTTGGCGGGGCGGACGCAGGGACGGACGCCGGCGGCCGCGTTCCATAAATTCCGAGTCCGCCGATGAGCAGCACTCCCAGCCAGAGTGCGGCCGGAACGATGATGCGGCGCGGACGGTTCATCGGGAAAGGACGCCGGCGATTTTCTCAATGGTGTTCCAGTTTCGGTTCGTCGCCGCGATCCCGAGCTGCTTCTCGAGTTTGCCGAGAGCAGCGATCGCCTTCATTTCCCGGCGATAAATTCCGAGAACGAATCGGCCGTCGATAGCGATAACTTTCAGCAGCCAGTCATCTTCGGCCGGGAGACAGAAAGGAAGAGGTGGCGATGTGGAAAGCGGTTTGGCGAGAACGTTGACGAACCGCGTGATGGCCGGGTCGAGGACCTGTCCGGCGAATGGATTGCGCGAGACGAGGCGAGTGATTTCTTCCCCGGCGCAAATCATGATCTCGCATTTGAACGGGAGCTGGCGCGCGAACGCGGCCCGCAGAGCGGACTGGCTCACCTTCTTGCGGACCACGAACGTTCCGACCGCGCCAATGTTCACGACGCCAAATTTCGACAGTTCTTTCGCAATCGCGGCAGGCCGGCAACGATTGGCGCTGCCGACGTTCACCGCTCGAAGAAACACGACCGAGGCCATGGAGAATAGTCGCAGACGACGAGGGCATTGAGACGCCATGCGCCGCGGGTCTCCAGAAAAAAATGCCCCGATGACCGAATAATTTTGGGCGGAAGCGGTCAAAGAGAATATGAAACGTAAACTTCTGATTCTGTTGACGGTTCTGGTGGGCGTGACCGCGCCCGTGATAGCGCCGCAAGCCAAGGCGATCGATTTCTCGATCAGCGTCGGCGACCGGCCGTATTATCACGGCGCAGGTTATTGGCACCAGGGGTACTACTGGGTTTGGGTGCCCGGGCATTACAGCCACCGCTGGGGCCGCTGGGTTCCGGGGCATTATAACCGCCGAGGCGGATACAACTCGCACCATGCGCACGTTCGCTTCCACCAGCACCGCGTCTGGGTGAACGACCGCGACTGGCGTTAATCCGGCCGACAGCCGTAGAGATCAAATGTGGGCGCTCGTCAGATGGCGAGCGCCCACTTCTATTTAGAGAGGTTCGTCTGGATGAATGCCGGACTCGCGTGGACGTCGATCTGGCGCAGGATGGTATCGCCAGAATTGACGAACCGGTGCGGGGTGCCGGCCGGAATGACCACAACGCCGCCTGCTTTCACCTCCCGCGTTTCCTCGCCAACCGTAATGGTGGCGCAGCCTTCAATGGTGAACGCGACCTCGACGTACGGATGCTGATGGAGCGGCGGTCCCTGCCCGGGCTTCGCCACGACGATGTAGGCGGAGAAGGGCGCGCCCTCCTTGTCGCCGTGAAATTCGTACGACATTCCGGCAAAGGGCAACTGTTCGAGATTCAGGAAGCTCATGGTGGAAGAAAGTAAAATTCAAGGAGGAAGAAGGAGGAAGGAAAAATAGAGCCGACGCAGGCGCTGACATCCGGCGAGAATCTGTCATCGTTCGGTTCATGCTCGGGAATTTCAGGCTGGCGCTTCGATTGCTGGCGAAATCCCGCGGCTTCACTCTCGTCGCCATCACGACCCTGGCGGTAACGATCGGGGTGAACTCGGCGATCTTTTCCCTGATCGATGGCGCGCTTCTCCGGCCCGCGGTTCCTTCCAAACCGAACGAGGTGGTCGGCGTTTTTACCGCCAGCCGCGACGCGAAGCGAACGTTCCGCCAATTTTCCTACGCGGAGTTCCTGGCCCTGCGGGAATCGAACGCGGTCTTCAGCGACGTCGCCGCCGTGAATTTCAACTACGTCAGTCTCGGGCGTGCGGCGGAGTTGCAGCGCAGCTTCGCCTTCATGGTGTCGGAAAATTATTTCCGGATGATGGGCGTGCAGCCCGTGGCCGGACGATTCTTTACCGCGGACGAAACCCGGCCGAACGCCGGCGAACGGGTCGTCGTTGCCAGTTACAAGTTATGGCAGCGCTCCGGCGGCCGCCCGGATTTCATCGGCAGCACGGTGCTGGTGAATGGCCGGGCGCACACGGTCGTGGGAGTTTCGCCGGAAAGTTTTAGCGGAGTGAGCGCGCTGATCGCGCCGGACATCTGGCTGCCGCTGGGATTGTTCGCGGAAAACACCGCCGCTTTCGGCGAACGATCCAGGACGGGCGACCTGGCCGACCCGAAAAATTATTGCGTGAATCTTATGGGCCGGATGCGCCCGGGCGTGACCATTGCCTCGGCCCAAGCGCAGCTCCCGGCGTTGGCGGCGAGGTTGGCGCCGCTCGATGCGACTGGTTCGCCGGCTCCACGGGATCTCGTCGTGGCGAAACCGTTCGGGATTAACACGACGCCAAGCGACACCGGCCCGCTCCGGCTCGTCGGAACGCTGCTCCTCTCCATGTCGGGCGTGGTGTTGCTGATCGGCTGTCTGAACCTCGCCAACATGATGCTGGCCCGCGGGTCGGCGCGCGCGAGCGAGATCGCGGTCCGTCTCGCTCTCGGCGCGACGCGCATTCAGATCGTTCGGCAGCTGCTGATGGAAGGCGTGGTGCTCGCGACCGCCGGCGGGTTCCTGGGCCTGTTGCTCAGCCTGTGGGCGAACTCGTATCTGCAAAACTTTTTCGCGACCGAGTTTGCCTCCTTCAATCTTACCCTGACCGCCGAACTGCGGCCGGACTTCGTGGTGCTGGCGGCAACCTTCATTCTTTGTTTGCTGGCCACGCTCGTCTTCAGTCTCGGACCCGCGTTGCGCGCGGCGCGGGCCGACCTGGTGCACGATCTCAAGGGACAGGCAGGCGACGCCGCGGTCGCCGGCCGATGGAATCGTTTCTTCTCCGGGCGCCACCTGATGGTCATGGGCCAGATCGCGCTCTGCCTGGTCATGCTTTTCGCCGCCGGTGTTTTCGTGCGCGCGGCGGTGAAGGAAGGCAAACAAGGCGCGGCCACCGGTTTTTCCACGGAGGGCGTCGTCATCGCGGAACTTGATTTTTCCCTCGCGGCAACGAGCCACCCTGAAGTCCTTCGCCGCTCGCTGGCAGCGGTCGAGCGCCTGCGGCGAATGCCGGGAGTTGAGTCGGCCGCGCTGACCAGCCTTGTTCCGTACAACAGCAGCATCACGACGACTCGTCTCGTCCGGGCCGAGGAAGCGCCGGCTGTTAATGGACCCGGCGCTCGTCCTGTTGGCGCCATCGGGATTTATTCGGCGATTACGCCCGGCTATTTCGACAGCATCGGCGTGCGCCTGCTGCGCGGCCGTGACTTCACCGAAGCTGAAGCGCGCAACGCCGCCGCCACGCGCGTTTGTATTATCGACGAAAGGATGGCGGAAAAACTTTTTCCCGGCGAAGACGCGCTCGGCCGGCGAGTTCGTTATGCCGAGCCGACCGCGGGTGGCGCAGGGGGCGAAATGGAAATAATCGGCATCGTGGCGCGTCACGCGCACGGCATGGAAGACCGCGCCAGGCCGGCGCCGGGCGTTTACGTTCCGCTTTCGCAGGAACCGAGCTCGGTCCTGTTCCTGGCGGTGCGGGCGGCGGCCCGGGACAGAGGCGCGCTTCTGGAAACGATCGGCGCTTATCGTCGCGAGCTGCAGGCGCTCGATCCCGACTTGCCGATTCTGCAGATGGTGACGTTCGCGAAGTTTCTCCAGAAAAATTTCACGCTCCGCATGGTCGAGCTGGGCGCGATGATCTTCGGCGTGTTCGGCGGGATCGCGCTCCTGCTCGCGAGCGTCGGCGTCTACGGAGTGAAGGCCTACGCGGTGGAACGGCGCACGCGTGAGATCGGAATCCGAATCGCGCTCGGAGCGAGCCGGCGCGACGTTTTCGCTCTCATCATGAAACAGGGAGCGCAGCAGACGGCCGTGGCTCTCAGTGCCGGGCTCGGGTTGTCTCTCCTTGCCGGCAACGCGCTCGCCGCGCTCTTCTTTCAGGTCAGGCCTAACGACCCGTTCGTTCTGCTCCTGTCCGCCGCCATCCTGACCGGCGCCACCATGCTGGCCTGTTTCGTCCCGGCCCGGCGCGCCACCCGCGTCAGTCCGCTCAGCGCGCTGCGATCGGAATAGAATCGTGGCTCGGATTTTATGATCAACGATCTCTGGTACAAGAACGCTGTCATCTATTGCCTCTCGGTCGGGAGTTACATGGATTCGAACGCCGACGGCATCGGTGACTTCGAGGGGCTCATGCGCCGGCTGGATTACCTGCATGGGCTCGGCGTGACCGCGGTCTGGCTGATGCCGTTCCAGACGTCGCCCTGCAAGGACGACGGCTACGACGTCGCGGATTATTACAACGTCGATCCGCGCTACGGGACGATGGGCGATTTCGTCGAGTTCACCCACGGGGCGAAGCAGCGCGGCATCCGCGTTTTGATCGATCTGGTGGTGAACCACACCTCGAACGAGCACCGGTGGTTCAAGGAAGCGCGGAAAGATCCGAAGTCGAAATATCGCGATTGGTATGTCTGGTCGAAGAAGAAACCGGCGAACGCCGGCGAGGGCATGGTTTTCCCGGGAGTGCAGAAGACGACCTGGAGTTACGACAAGGAAGCGCGCGCCTATTACTTCCATCGCTTCTACGATTTCCAGCCTGACTTGAACACGTCGAACCCCGAAGTGCAGGCCGAGATTCTCAAGATCATGGGCTTCTGGATTCAACAGGGCGTCTCCGGATTTCGGATGGACGCGGTGCCTTTCATCATCTCGACGAAAGGCGCGAACGTGAAACGGCCGCAGGAACAATGGGACATGTTGCGGACCTTCCGCGAGTTCCTGCAATGGCGGCAGGGCGACTGCATCATCCTGGCGGAAGCGAACGTCCTGCCCGAGACCGACATGAAATATTTCGGCAAGGACGGCGAGCGGATGCACATGATGTTTAACTTTCAGGTGAACCAGCATCTGTTCTACGCGCTGGCGTCGTGCGACACGCGGCCGTTGATGAAAGCGCTGAAAGCGACGAAGCCGCGACCGGCGACCGCGCAATGGGGGATGTTCCTCCGCAATCACGACGAGCTCGATCTCGGCCGGCTGACGGAAAAACAACGCCAGAAGGTGTTCGATGAATTCGGGCCCGAGGAGAACATGCAGCTCTACGATCGCGGCATCCGGCGGCGGCTCGCGCCGATGCTGGGCGGCGATCAGCGCCGGCTCGAGCTCGCCTACAGCCTGATGTTCACTCTGCCCGGAACTCCGGTGATCCGATACGGCGACGAGCTCGGGATGGGCGACAACCTCGATCTGCCGGAACGCAATTGCGCGCGCACCCCGATGCAGTGGTCGGCCGAGCCGCACGGTGGCTTCACAAAATCCGACAAGCCGAGCAACCCGGTGATCGACGAAGGCCCGTATGGTTACCAGCGGATCAATGCCGCCATCCAGCGGCGGCATCCGGATTCGTTGCTCAATTGGACGGAGCGCATCATGCGGATGCGCAAGGAAGTGCCGGAGATCGGCTGGGGCGATTTCGAGGTGCTGAAGGTGCGCGATCCCGCTGTGCTCGCGTTGCGTTATGACTGGCGGAATAACTCGGTGCTCGTGCTGCATAATCTCCACGAGGAACCGCGCGAAGTGCTGCTGGATGTCGGGTTCGGCGAACAAGGCAAGCGCCTGATGAACCTGCTCGGTGACGAACACAGCGAGGCCGAGGAATCCGGCAAACACCGGATCGTGCTGGAAGGTTACGGTTACCGCTGGTACCGCGTGGGCGGGCTCGATTATCTCTTGAAACGCACCGCGGTCTAAGCGCGTAGCGTTAGTGGAACCGCAGCCGGAGCAGGTGCGACTTCTCGTCCAGCAGACACGATAAGAGGTTCCGCCTCATGATCGCGATTTTGGGTTGAGGCGCCGCGGCTGAGCGAGCAGGAATTTCCCTGGATGAACCTCCCGCTGTTCTCGCCAAATTGGGGCCAATGACCTGGCGGCAAATCTCGGATGACGTTGTGGTGATGTCGTTTCCGTGGCGCGTTTTGGGGATCGATTTCCGGCGTAATGTCACGCTGCTCCGATTAAGCGATGGCCGCGTCGTTGTTCATTCAACAGCGCCGTTCGGGGTCGAAGATATCGCAGCGATCCGCAGCTTCGGAGAGCCGGCGTGGCTCCTCGACGCGACTCTGATGCACGACACGTTCGCGAAAGAAGGCCGCGCCGCGCTTCCGGAATTGCCGTATCTGGCGCCGGCGGGTTTCGCGGAAGTGAGCGGCCTTCCAACCGCATTACTCTCCCCAGCACCACCGGAGTGGGGCGACGAGATCGAGGTGATCAAGATCGAAGGAACGCGAAAGAACGAGCACGCGCTGTTTCATCGGAGCTCGCGAACGCTGGTGGTGGCGGACGTGTTTTTCTCCATGCCACCGGAAACGCAAGGTTGGCCGCGCTTCTTCGCCCGCCATTTCATGCGGCTGCCACGATTGTTTGGGATCAGCGCTTTCTTTCGGCTCATCATTAACGACCGACCGGCCTTTGAGCGCTCGGTCAACAGGTTGGTGGAATTGGAATTCGAGAAGCTGATCGTGGCTCATTGGGAACCGGTCGTGCGAGACGCAAAGGCGACGGTCCAATGGGCCTTGCGCGATTTTGGGTTCGCAAAGTGACCCGATACCACAGAGGCAGGACTACGCTGAACTTGCAGCCCGACTTCGCAGCGCAGATATCGTTCGCCTAGGCATCGGCACCCATGATCTCGTCCTGATTTTGGGTTTTCAATTTCCAGTCTTCGGCAGCCAGTTCGAAGGATAGTGGTTTGCCCGACACCAGCTTGATCGACTGCTGCACCCCGCGTCCCTGGCCGGCCAGGGTAGTTGCATTAGTAGCTACCCGTTCCAAAAGCGGGGCATACTCGTCCGAGGTCACCGCCTCAACAGCGCGCCAGGATCGGCTCGTATAGGAAGTGATCTCCTGGGCGGCTTCCTCCCCCAGCGTGGCAGACCAGCTTTCAAAAAGCCCATGAATCAGCGAGGCATGGCCGCGAAACGTGGTTTCTTTGTGGCCAAGCCAACGCTGGTAATGGCCCCAAATTGCCGCCTGGAGGATAGGAACACCTTCCAGTCTGTTCAACAGCTCCTCCAACTCGAAACAGAATTCAAAAAGCCAGCTCAGACCGTGCAACTCTTCGCCTCCCTTCTCTCGTTCCTCCAGCGGACACAAAAGCTGTTCGGCGAAAGCCTTGGGATCTTCGCAAACTTTTAGAAGATGGCGGAGAGGATTCGGCGCGTAATTTGAGAATCTTGCCGATACGAGAGCGAAGTGGGCATCGCCACGCGCTAATCTATAGCGGCGATCCAAATCAAGGAAGGCCATGACACAGTCAGTGATGTCATCCGATTCTTCGGGTAAGGTTATGTCCACACCGTTTAGCCGCGCTTTCAGCAGCCGGATCAAAGGCAAGTCCAGCCATTCAGCGAGGTACGTCGCGGCAAAGGCACTTTCCAGGATCACACGCACTTCCCGCCCGAAGGCCGACTTATCGATCTCACGGATAAAACCGGCCAGGGCCGCGATCTCCAAGACCGAGTAACACCGAAAAAGATCCCGCGCGCCAGAGGCTATTTCCTTTACTGCGTTTGATCGGGTCTCGAAGGGGGAATCGAACTCGGTCTGCGGCGCAGTATATTCCCAGGTGTGACCTTCGCTATCAATGTGCTTCGCGGCTGCGAACGCCGGCGTCCGCTCATAATAGGAGGTCAGCAAGTCCTGGAAGTTTGCTTCTTGCCGGTTCATAAGCAGTCGTACAAAGCCTCGAGCGGTTCGAGAAAATCGCGTTGCGGCTTACAAACGCTTTTGTGGTCGGTGTCCGGGATCGTTACGGAACTGGGATCCGGTTCAAAACGTTCCTGTTCGACAATCTTCTCGTACTCCGCCACCAGAACTTTTTTTGCAATCAGATGGTCGTTCTGACCATTTTTGCAGGCCGCCAGGGTGTCGTCTAAAAGCTGGACTAACAGCTTTGACTTGGGATCTGAATTCAACTGATCGATGAGCGGCGATTGAAACCTTGCGAAGGCCGCGAGGACCCAGGCGAAGGTAAAAGTGCTACAGGTTGCGAGCGCCAGTTTTACAACGTTGGCTCCGGTATGGGCCGGAGCATATAAGACGAGACGAGTCTTTTTGGGCCAAAGCTCGCCATCTCTGGTTGCATCAATCAACGCTCGGCGCGCGATCACAGCGCCCAACGAATGAGCGACAATAACAAGCTCGTCATATCCAAACTTGGATGGGCGAAGGCAGCTCTCAGGTAGGTGTGGATTTATGAAGCCAGCTCCACCCGCGAAGAGTCTTTCGAGAAACTGGCGGAATAAATTTGCGCTCCCGATGAGACTGGCCCTCAACCCATCATACCCATAAAAGTACAGATCCCGTTGAGCTGCCTTTAGCAGACGCGGGAGCAGCGAATTAAACTTCGACCAGGTGCTCATCCCGCCACCCGAGAATCCGTGAATGAAAAGCACTGCTTTTCTCTCGGGCTCCAACGCAAAGAGGACCTCGACATCTTTGTCCGGCTTCTTCGTCGCGCTGAGCGTGCGCGAAGCTAAATGCGATTGCATGGGGAGGAGAGGACCAATTACTAGGCGGTCGACCGTCCGAATGGAAGTCCAAAACGAGGCGGCGGGGAAACAGAAGTTGTCGATGCCATTCACCCGCCCCGGGGGTTTCTGTGCGGGTTTGTTTTATGAAAGGCCGGCGCCCTCAGTCAAGTTGTGGCTGTGGTTTCAGGAAAGAATCGGTTGATCACTTTGCTGGTGGACGGCGGCGGGTTACACTCCCGGCCAATGCCGACGGAAGAAGAGGACGAGCGGTTTTATCGCGACACGGAGGCGATTGCGTTTCCGAAACTGACGGACGAGCAGCTGGCGCTGCTGGAACCACTTGGGGTCCGCCGCAAACTCAAACGCGGCGATCCTATCCTCAAGGCCGGCCAGCGCGAGTTCCCGCTCACGCTTGTTTTGGAAGGAGAAATCGAGGCGTTCGAAAGACGGGACGGCGTCGAGCAGATTCTGGCCACGGCGGGACCGCGCGATTTTCTGGGCGACGTTTCCATGCTCCAGGGCACTTCGGCGCTGGCGAACGCGCGGGTGAAATCCGACGAAGCTGAAGTGCTGCAGGTGCCCGCGCCTGAATTACGGCGCACCCTGGCGGAGATCCCGCAGATTGGCGAGACGATCGTGAACGCGCTCATCATGCGGCGAATGCGTTTGAAGCGCGACAAGGAGTTTGCCGGTCTGCGCATTCTGTCGGAGGCCGATTCGCGGGACGGCCGGGAGCTCGACGATTTTTTGGAGAAGAACCACATCCCGCATCGGCTGGTGGACCTCAACACGGAACAGGGCGCGGCCCTGGCGGGCCGCCTGCATTTATCGGATCGGGATTTGCCCGCGCTCATTACGCCCACCGGAGCGCCCCTGCGCCGGCCGTCTCTTCGCGAAGTCGCGCAAGTCGCCGGTTTGCTCCGCCCTCTCGCCGCCGACGACGAGGAAGAAATCGAGTGCGATCTCGTGATCGTTGGCGCGGGCCCGGCGGGATTGGCGGCGGCGGTTTACGCAACGTCGGAAGGGCTGAACACCGTCGTGCTGGAAAGTTATGCGACCGGCGGCCAGGCCGGCTCCTCCTCGTTGATCGAGAACTTTTTCGGTTTCCCGACCGGCATCAGCGGCGGCGATCTCACCTGGCGAGCGCAACTTCAGGCTTACCGGTTCGGCGCAAAATTTTCGACCCCATCCCAGGCGCTGACTTTGGTTTACCACCCGGAAAAAACTTATCGCGTGAGCCTGCAGATCGAAGGCTGCCCGGCGCTGCTTTGCGCGAGGTCGGTCGTGATCGCGACCGGCGCGCATTACAACCGGCTGGATGCGGAAGGCCGCGCGCGGTTCGAAGGCGTCGGAGTTTTTTATGCGGCGACCGCGCTCGAGGGCCGGCTTTGCCGCGGCGCCACCGTGATCGTGGTCGGCGGCGGAAATTCCGCGGGCCAGGCGGCGATGTTTTTATCCGAAGGCGCGGCGAAGGTGCTGCTGGTCATCCGCGGGAAGGATCTTTCTCACAGCATGTCGGATTACCTGTCGCGCCGGGTCCTGGCGCGGGAGAATATCGAGCTGGTTCCGAATACGACGATTCGGCGGATGATGGGCAACTCCGTGCTGGCCGCGGTCGAATTGGAAAACCTCACGACTGGGGAACGCCGAATGGTCGAGACCCCCGCGGTGTTCTCGATGATCGGCGCGACTCCGTGCACGGAATGGTTGCCGCCGGAGATTTTGCGGGACAACAAAGGGTTCATTAAAACAGGAGCGCTGGTCGCCGATGCTCCGGCGTGGAGGGACATGCCGCGTTCGCCGGTGGCGCTGGAGACGAGCTACCCGGGTGTCTTTGCGGTCGGCGACGTTCGCGCCGGCTCGGTCAAGCGTTGCGCGGCCGCCGTGGGCGAAGGGAGCATGGCGATCGCCGGAGTCCATGAAGCGCTAAAGGAGAAATCATGAATGCCCGAAGCTGCCAACACATCGAAACCATCAGCGAAGTCAACCTTCCCGAGGTCCTCGAATGCGAAGAATGCGTAAAGATCGGCGCGAGCTGGGTGCATTTGCGGACCTGCCAGAAGTGTGGCGTGACGCTTTGCTGCGACAGTTCTCCTAACCGCCACGCGACCAAACACGCGCATGCCGCCGCCCATCCCGTGATCGCCTCCGCCCAGCCCGGCGAACGCTGGCTCTATTGCTACCCGGACGACGCGTTCGTCCAATATTGATCGCTGTAGCCGCGTCGCTGCGCGAAGGCGGATGACCGCCGAGGAATTCAACCCGATTAGGTGTATAAGTAGAAATGTCCGATCCTCGAAACGTTGCGCATGGGAAAAAGGTCGCCCAGGAAAAGCAGCACGCACAAACCAAGGCTGCTGCGGGTGGCAAAAAGAAATCCAGGAAATCAAAACAGCCGGCGCCGGCAGACAATCAAGCTGCTGAGACCGCCGCGCCGGAAGCTGCGAAGGCTGCTCCGGGTGAACTGGAAAAGTCCGTAGTTGTCCTTTCCAAGTTGAAGGACATGGAGTTCCATTCCCGGGCCAATATCGAAGCGCTCGCGGAACTGACGTTGACGATCGAAGACGAGTTGAAACAAAAAGAGTTCGTCGAACCAATCGGCGCGCTCTATTCGGCGCAGGACGGTTTTCATTCCAAGATCGCCGCGCTCATCGAGAGCTACGAAGCAAAGTGCGAGAGCCTTAAGCCATTAGGATAGGCGCTGTAGCCGCGTCGCTGTGGGACGCGTCTTTCGTCGAAGCTCTCGCTAATTATTTCGAGCGTGTGGATGCAATTGAACGGCATTCATTAGGACGGTAGAACGGTTAGTCTTAGAATCGCGGCACTATCATGGTTTTTCCTTCCCGAGCGAGGAGCCCGGCCGACGGAGCGAGGAAGCGGGTGGAGGAGGCGTGAAGGCGGAACGCCGAGACGAAACGGAGTTTCGAAGACCCTCCTGCGCGAGGGCTACGGCGGGCAGGCAAGTGCGTTCCCAAACAGAGTTTGAGAACGAGAGCTTGAAGCAAACCCGGGCTCAGTTCTTCACTTCGAAGCGGCGCGCGGCGGACCAGGCGCCGGCTTTTCCCGACGCATCGTTCGCGCGGACGCGCCACCACATGGTTTTGATGGGAAGCGTGCTGCTGCTGAATTGTGACGCGGTGAGAGTTTGATTCGCGATCAAAGGCGAGAAAGAAGTCTGGTCGCTGATCTGGATGGTGTAATTGGCGGCGCCGCTGACGTCGCTCCAATCAAAGGTGATATTCGTGCCCGGGGCAAAACGCGCATCGGAAGAAGGACTGAGTTGTGCCGGTGCGGCCAGCGTTGCGCCCGGGGCAGGGGTAGCAGACGGCGAAGGGCCGCCGGCCGTGACTGTAACGCTGGCAGACCGCGTGACGTCGTAGAATGCCGTGATGATAACCGCCGTGGTGCTCGAAACCGGGAACGTCGTGACAGAGTAAGTCGCCGAGCTTTGCCCGGCCGGAACAGAAACGATTCCCGGCACCTTCGCCACGGCCGGGTTACCGGTCGACAGCGTAACGGAAATTCCGCCGGCGGGTGCGGGTGCGCTGAGAAAGACGGTTCCGGTGGCGGTGCTTCCACCGGCGACATTGGCCGGAGAGATCGACATGGACTCCAACAACGGAGCGGCGTTCGGATCGGGAGCGACGTTGACGAAAATGGACTTCGTTACGCCGCCGGCGGACGCGAATACGTTCCCGCCGGTAGGAAGGCCGGACACGCGGCTCGTCGCAATGGCGAAACTCGCCGCGCTATTTCCTTCGCCGATGTTGACGTTGGCAGGCACCTGAATGACCGACGGATTATCGGTCGTTAGGTTAACCGAGGCGCCGCCCGGCGGTGCCGGAATCACCAGGGCCACGCTGCCGCGACCCGAATTTCCGCCGATCACATCCTGTCCCGCTGGACCGATCGCGAGCAGCGTCGCCGGGCCTGGTGCAGGATCGATCTCGAGGATGCGCGCTTGCGATCCGCCGGAAGTCCCATAATGCCCCTGAATAAATACCCAGCGCGGGAACGGAGTTTCCGGCGCGGCCGTCGTCGTGAAATTCGCGCTGATGCTTCCAGCCGGGACCGTAACGCTGGGTGGGACAATGACCTCACCTTCCATACTTCCTTGCAAGGTGACGACAGCGCCGCCGGCGGGCGCCGGAGAAGTGAGGGTTACCGTTCCGGTCACCGTGCCGCCCGCAGGGACACTCGATTGACTAAGGGTGAGGGATGAGAGGCTCGCGGGCGGCGTAGGGCTGCCCGGCGGAGTAACCGTGAGCCAAACCTGGGGCGCACGATAGCCGTCAATGTCGGTGCCGGTCTCGATGATGACACGCCTGGATGCGGAGACCGGGCTGGTTGGCACGGTGAATTGCAAGTCGGTGGCGCCGCCCGGGACGAACACGGTCGCCGGCGGCCTAACGAGTTCCGGATCGCTGCTCGCCAGCGTGACCGTGGTTCCTCCGGGAGGCGCGGGACTTTGCAGCGTCACCGTGCCGGTCACCGATGTTCCGCCCACCACGCTCTCCTGGCTGAGGCTCGTTCCGTACAGAATTGGCAAAACTCCCAATGAATTCTGGCCGCGGCCATTGGAAAAGCCCGCGAACAAATCGCCGATGATGCCGACGGAAACGCCGTTGTTCGGCACCGGTCCGGTCGCGATGTCCGTGATCGTCACATCCGTTTTTCCAGCCGGCACCGTGATCGTGCTCGAAGGCATGTTCACCTGCGGGATGTCGGTCGCGATCGTAACAAGCGCTCCGCCCGCGGGGGCGGGGTTGTCCAGCATCACCCTGGCGTGAGCGACGTTTCCGCCGTAGGCGTTGCCTGGTTCGGCCAGGATGGCGAAAAGATTGACGTCGGGCGGGGCGAGCGGCGCCGTCACGGTGATCGGACGTCCCGCCGACCATGGGCCGGCGACGTCTCCATGCAGAGCGCGCACCCGCCAGAAGTAATTGCCGGGCGCCAGCAGGTCCCGTGTGATCATGTAATCCGACCGCGAGGGACTGAGGCGGAGCACATTCGAAATGTCGGCGAAACTGGTGCTGGTGTTAACGTCGATTTCGTAGCCGGGGATCTGCGGATTCGCGGTGTCCGACCAATCGAAGAAGAACGGCAGCTGGACGGTTGCTCCTTCAGCGGGCGACGCTGGCGTTACTCCCGCTGGAACGGGCGCCGTGTTCGTGATCTGAACCGCGATGGGCGCGGAAGGAAGACCGCGCACGCCGTCAGCGGAGACCGCGCGGACGCGATAGTAAACGGTGAGCGCATTACCCCAAAGTCCGCCCGACTGCGTGCCGAAGTTGATCGGGCTGAGCGTGAGGTTGAGCGGGTAGGAAAATGTCGGCTCATCATCGGCTTCGAGAACGTAATGGTGCGCGCCCGGCGCCGGCGTCCATTGAATTTTAAAACTTTCGCGCAAATGAAACTGGGAGTTGTTGGCCGGCGTGATGAAGGAGGGCGTAGACGGAGCCGGGCCGAGGCCGTTCACGCTAAACGTCCGGACAACGGACCATGCTGAATCGACCGAACCCGTCGCACCGCCGACGAGCTGCGTCGCTTTCACCCGCCAAAAATAGGTGCCGTTCGGGAGACCGCTCAGCTTGTCTTCGGTTCGCGTCGGAATCGTTGGGTCCGACTCCATGTTAGTAAATCCCGACGCGATAATGGTCGTAAACGCGGACGTCGTTCCTACCTGCCAGGTGTAACTGCCGATCGGTCCGCCTGAGGTGGTCACGGCGTTCCAGTCCAGCGCGATCGGTTGCGTAAGGGAGGCACTGTTTGCCGGCGCCACCAGCGTGGGCGCGGGCGGCGCGGATTGCGTTGGGGTGGGGGTCGGCTTCACGCCGCCTTTCGCCAGGAGTTGAGGGCTCAACGCGGTCGCGACCAAAAACGCGGCCGCAGCGGCTGATCGAAGTTTCATGAGAAAAAGAAAACGCTGCCTGCGGCGATTCGGCGACACCGGAAAAGTAACCGGCCTGTTACCTCGGAGCGGACGCGAGGGGTGAAAGGAAATTCGAGCTGGCACGAGACAAGTCATGCGTCCGCGCTATAATTGGCGGATGCATCAGGCTGCTCAGAGTCCGCTCCGGCTCGCGAAGCGGATGGAACGTCTCGGGACCGAGACCGCTTTTGAAGTTTTAGTGAAAGCGCGGGCGCTGGAAGCGAAAGGCCGCGACATCGTTCACCTCGAGATTGGCGAGCCGGATTTCGATACGCCGCGCAACATCATCGACTCAGCCGCGGACGCACTTCACAAGGGGTTCACCCACTACGGACCCTCGGCCGGGCTGCCGCAACTTCGCGAAACGATTGCCCAGTACGTCAGCGAAACGCGCCGGGTCGATGCGAAACCCGAGGAAGTGGTCGTCGTTCCCGGCGGTAAACCGATCATCTTTTTCAGCATTCTCGCCCTCGCTGAAGAAGGGGACGAAGTCATCTATCCGAACCCCGGATTTCCGATCTACGAGTCGATGATCGATTACGTCGGCGCGAAGGCGGTGCCGATTCAATTGCGCGAAGAAATGGATTTCCGGCTCGACGTGGACGAGCTGGCTGGGTTGATCAACGACCGCACCAAATTGATCATCATCAATTCGCCGCAGAACCCGACCGGCGGCGTGCTCGAGAAGAAAGACATCGAAGGAATAGCCAGCGCCATCGGCGACCGGAACGTGATGGTGTTGACCGACGAGATTTACAGCCGCCTCATTTTCGAAGGCGAACATCATTCCATCATGTCAATCGACGGGATGAAGGACCGCTGCATTTTGCTCGACGGATTTTCCAAGACCTATGCCATGACCGGCTGGCGAATGGGCTACGGCGTCATGCGCGCCGACCTGGCCACCCACGTGGCGCGCCTGATGACGAATTCCAATTCCTGCACGGCCAGCTTTACCCAGATGGCCGGGATCGAGGCCTTGCGCGGGCCGCAGGAATCCGTGGAGGAAATGTGCGCCGAATTCAAAAAACGCCGCGACGTGATGGTGGCGGGCCTGAACAAGATCAAAGGTTTTTCCTGTCGTTTGCCCAAAGGCGCCTTCTACGTTTTTCCGAACATCACCAGGACCGGCTGGCCTTCCAAGAAACTGGCCGATGCGCTGCTCGACGACGCCGGCGTCGCCGGTTTGTCGGGCACCGCCTTCGGCAATTTCGGTGAAGGTTACCTCCGCTTCAGCGTCGCCAATTCCATCGAGAATATCGAGAAAGCCCTGGAACGCGTGAATGCCTGGGCAACCAAGAATCTTTAAGGCGTGGCTGTCGGCTGCGCGGTGGCCGATGGTTTTTTCCCGGGAGGATACGGCGTCGTCGAAGTGGGAATCGGCGGCATCGGGATAACGCTGGAAGGGCCGGGAGTGACCCAAATTTCGAAGAGGCGCGTGCTCGCGATGGTGCTGGGATTCTGGGTCACTAATCCGCTGTACGGTCCGAACGATTCGATTCCTCCCACCATGTGCCCCACGAGGGTGCGTCCGCTCAGGCCGGCGAGCTTGAACACTCCATTTTCAAACATCGCCCCCGCGGCTTGGACAGCGGGATTGAAAAGAAAACGGGCGCCCGTGCCGACGAGACCGGGCAACGGGGTGGGCTGGATAAACTGGGCAAACGCGCCGGGTGTGGGCAGGTGCTGAATCGTCGAGACGCTATTAATGAAAGGCAAACCGTCGATCCCGCCATTGGCGAGGTCCACCTGGTCCTGGATGAGGGTGTTCGTCTGCGGGTCGTAGTGGTATTGGCTGATGCCGCCGAGCAAAGTGGTAAACGAGCTGGAGCTGGCTTGATCGAAGATCGTCAGGTTGGCGCAATCGTAATGGTTCAGACCTTGTTGAAATGATTTTTGCACGACGGGCGGCGGGAGACTGGGAATGCTGCCGGGACTTGGTGACGGACCGGGGGTTGGAAAGGCGATGTCGATGGGGTTGGTCAGCCCGGCCACTTGTCCCGCGCGAAAAACGCCGCCGTAAACGACGATAGCCGGGGTAACGCCATCCGCCTGGATGATATCGACCACATTGAGATCCCGCCGGTGATACGGAAGACTGTCGTCGTAAGGGCCATCGTCGTTCTGGAGAGTGTCGATCGACAGGTCCGGTTTCAAGGTGAACACGCGCACCGTCTCGTTGTATTTTTGAAACTGCCCGCCGGCCCGGTTGTAATCTTTGTTCTCCACTGAGTAGAAGCCGGTGAACGCCTGCCCGTAGGCCAGGAAGAACATGTTCTGGAATGCTTTCATGTCGCCTCCTGTGACCTGGAGGAGATGATCCGGCTTGGGAATCTGGGCGAAGAACTGGGGAATCTTGGATGGGTCGGTGAGGATCGCGTTGATCAGCCCCGCGACGTCGATTTTGATGATCGAGCCAAACGTCGTGATCTTCCCGGGCGACTCCAAGTCGGTTCCGTAACCGCCGACGACATAAAGATTATTGCCGAGTTGGACGCTCTCGGCGCTCGTCGCGCTGAGCGGACCGGCTAATTGCGACGTGAGCGTTTTCACCAGGTCCACAGAACCGAGGACCTTGTTCGCGCCCGGATCGATGACGTAGGCGACGGTGTTCTGGGCCGAGGTGGGAAAGTTGTTGTTGTCGCGATTGAACCCATGCAGACCAACATTTCGCCCGCCGATGATCAGCCATTTTCCATCGGCCGTCGCGGACGCATAGGAATGGACGGCAGGCATCGCGGAGTTAGCGACCTCAACGACCTCAAGCTTGAAAGGTATGGTGGCGGTGGCATTCGCGTTGGGTGTCGCGGTAGTTTTTTCCGCCGGCGCGGAGGCAGCAGGACTTGGAGTTGTCGCCGGAACGGGACTGGTCTCCGCGGTCTTGTTGTCGTTGTCACAACCGGCGAGCATCACCTGGAGGAGAAGGGCGGCAGCGGTGAAGGCGAGAGATGGGCGCGCGCGGCGCAGGACACGAGGCAATTTAGCTTTCATGACTTGGTGAGGTGAAGTTTGGGGTTTGGGGACGGCGAGGCCTTAGCCGCGATTGGCGGAGACGGAAGAAGCAGATTGCGGCATTCCATTCGCAAACCACTGGTTGATCATGGCAAGTTTGTCCCGTGACAAGTCGCGCACGATGGGCATGTGGTGCGGATCGTCCACCGGAAGGTTGAGGACGTGTTGGATGGCGCCGGCGTTTTCTACCACGGTCGGGTAATCGCTGAGGTCGATGATTCCCTTCATGTAAGGATACAGGCGGGCGTAAGTGCTCAGGATCGGCCCGACGTGATCATCCCAGTTGGGTTGGAGCGGCATCAGGTAGCTACTGAAGATCAGAACGTTTATCGGCGCGCCGGGGAAAAGGAAAATCTGGCCCCATGAGGCCCACGGCCCTGTAATCCAGTAAACCTGGCCGTCGGGGCCTGGTTGCCCGTCCGGATACGTGCGAGGCGTCCCCGGATCGCTGGCCGTTAATTGCAACGTCGCCGTGCCGAAGCTATCGGTCGTCAGGGTGTTCGCCGAAAGAGTCAATGCGCCCTGAGGATCGCTATTGTTCCAAGTCACGTCGGGGGGCGGCGGCTGTTGGTTGAACGGGTTGCCATTGGAGGCGTAGGCGGCGGCTTGAAGTTGGACCGGCAGGACTGCTCCGCTCCAAGGCTGGCCGAACTGCGTTGCGAAGAGGGTAACCGGGACGGAGTCGTTAGGATTGAACCGGAAGAAGGGGACATTCACATCCACATACCGCCCAAGGGCGTCTTCCTGCACGGCAACCACCGGAGATTGGCTATTGGTGATATCGGTGAGCGTCAGCGGTTGCTGGTTCAGCAAACTTACAATGGAAGGGGAGACGGAAATCTCAATAATACCGGCGTAAGTGGTGTAGGTTTCGAGCCGGAACTGGAAGGGCGAACCGACCACGGTAGGCGCCCCGGACTTCGCGCGAAAGGCCGTTCGGCTTTTCAGATTTGTATAGGAAGCGTTCGGATTCACGCTTGGTCCCGGAATGGTGAGTTGCAATGTGGCTGTGGGAATAGGCCAGCCCGCGTCCGGCACCGTTGTGGACGGAGGAGGAGTTCCAACGGTTGGGATGCAATTCCCCAAGTCGAGGATAAGCACGTTGCGCTGCGCGTCCCAGGCGGCTCCGGCTGGTCCATAACTGCTGAAGATGGAGGGGGCCGTCGGCGGGCCGGGAGGCGGGCTGCTGAAAGTGACTGGCGCGAGGCGTCGCGGCGTGGAGCGCGGCGCATCACCTGCCAACACCGGCCCAATCGTGCCGACTACGCGGCCGTAGGTAAAATTCGAGTGCGTGTTATCGGACTGATAGCTATCGACATTGAACCGGATCGAGAGGGTATTCGGACTGGCGGCTTGCAACGCGGCGAGCAACGGGGAGGCCGCGGCGTTGACCCAGGCTGTATTGCCCAGCACCAGCAGTCCGTGGAACGCGGCGCACATGGTCTCCATGCCTGCCAGCTCATAGCCGATATTCGCACACCGATTCCATAGATCGCCGAAAGCAACGGCCGCGAGCGGCTGTCCATTTACGAAGGTTGAGAGCGTGCCGGTGACGGAAGCCAGGGTGGTGGCCGGATTCGTCGGGTCGGCGATGTTGATCTGAAGTTCCATACCCCAGATCTGGGACACGTTTTGATTATCCGGATCCAGGTCCACCAGTTTGGCCGGGTATGGGCTGGAGCAAAGCACGCGGGCCCCGATGATCGGATCGTTGCTCGGAGCCGTGAACATGCCCTGGTCGTTCGCGGCGCCGCGCACGGTACAATCGTGAAACTTAAAGTTATGGGTGCCGGTGGGATTCCAGTAAACATAGCCCTCAGCGCTTTGGTCGTTGCTCAACGGGATGTTGGGGTCCCAATTAGCATCGTTGTTGTCGACGGTGGATGGATCGGCCTGGAATCTGCCCGTGAAATGGAGACGAGGGATATTCAGATAGCTCATGGTTTGGGGTTATCGGTTAGAGGACAAACAGAAGTCGCTTCGCACGGGCCGGCCGGGAACGGGCCGGACAAACCAATGGGCGAAGGAGTCGGCGCGAAGGCCGAGGGGATAAATGCATGGGGAGTGGCGCTATTCCTCTTGAAACGCCGGCTCTAAGGCAAGCCTTTTCTTCTTGCGCGCAAGGATGCCTAACTGCTTGTTCTCTGCGGTTGAGCGAAACCGCGACGGAAACTGATGAACGATAAGAAGAAAATCTTTGCCACCGCGCGCATCGGCGATGCGGCCGAGAACCGGCTGCGCGAGCAGGGTTACGAGCTGGAGGTTTTCCAGGGTCCCAAGGCGCCGCCGAAAAAATTGATCCTCGAGAAAGTGAAGAGCGGGATCGATGCATTGATCACGACGCTCCGTGATCCGATCGACGCCGAGGTTTTCGAAGCGGGCCAGGGATCGCTGAAGATCGTGGCGCAGATCGCGGTCGGTTTCGACAACATCAACCGGGCGGACGCGAACAAGTACAAGATCCCGTTCTCGAACACGCCGGACGTGCTGACCGAAGCCACGGCGGAGTTCGCGTTCTTCATGATGGGAATGCTGGCGCGGAAAATGTACGCGAGTGAGCGCCTGGTGCGCGAACAGAAGTGGCCGTCGTGGCATCCGTTCCTGCCGTTCCTCGGCGACGAAGTCACCGGGAAAACGATCGCGATCATTGGCACCGGACGGATCGGGCTGGCGATGATCAAGAAATGCTCGGGATTCGACATGAACATCCTTTGTTACGATCCGGCGTATCACAACGAAGAGTACATCGCCGGCATCCAGGCGGTGATGGACCTGCGCCACGCCCGAGGCATTCAAAAAGAGAAAACGTCCATCAAGTATGTGGAGTTTGAAGAAGCGCTCCGCGCCGCGGATTACGTCAGCATTCACGTGCCGCTCCTGCGCGAGGGCGAGACCGACAAGCCGACTTTCCACCTGATCAACGAGAAGACGCTGAAGCTGATGAAGCCGACGGCCTACCTCGTGAACAGTTCACGCGGTCCGGTGGTGGACGAGAACGCGCTCGCCCAAGCGCTGAAAGAAAAGGTGATCGCAGGCGCCGCGCTCGACGTTTTTGAAAAAGAACCGCTGCCGGCCGATTCGCCTCTGCTTGACCCGGAGATCGCGGACCGGACCCGGCTTTTCCATCACTTTGCCAGCGGCGGGCAGATCACCCGGCTCTCCATTGACCCTGACAAAGGCATGGCCGGGCGGACCGTACAGGCGGTGATCGACGTGCTCGAAGGCAACCACGGCGGCGATCCGGCCAACATGCCGTACGTCGTGAACAAGGAAGCGTTCCAGACAAACTAGGAAGGGCGCGATGCGCATCGCGGAAATGAACTGGATGATGGTGGAGGAATATCTCCGCCGCGACGATCGCTGTGTGTTGCCGCTGGGGAGCACGGAGCAACACGCGTATCTCAGCCTGAGTGTCGATAGCATCCTGGCGGAACGGCTTTCGGTTGAGGCGGCGGAACCGCACGGTGTTCCGGTCTTTCCCGTGCTCGCCTACGGAATTACGCCTTACTTCCGCGCCTTTCCCGGGACGATCAGCTTGCGCGCGCACACTTACCTTTCAGCGGTCCGGGACATCCTCGACTCGATTTACGAGCACGGCTTCAAACGCATCCTGATCGTCAACGGTCACGGCGGAAATGTTCCGGCGCAGGGCCTGGTCGCGGAATGGCTGGCCGATCATCCCGGAATGCGAATCAAGTTTCACAATTGGTGGAACGCGCCCAAGGTTTGGGCGCAGGTCCAGGCGACGGATCCCGTCGCGTCGCACGCGTCGTGGATGGAAAACTTTCCGTGGACCCGGCTCGCGAAGGTCCAGTTGCCGGCGAACCAAAAGCCGATGACCGACCTGGACACGGTTCGCCAGCTCGACGCAAAGGCTCTGCGAACCTACCTGAAAGACGGAAACTGGGGCGGCGTTTATCAGCGCGCCGATGAAGAGATGATGGAAATCTGGAAAGTGGCGATCGCCGAAACGCAGGAGCTGCTCCGCGAGAATTGGGCGTGAGCCGAACTGCTTGAATCTTCGCCGAAGCGCGCCCAAGCTCGCTCCATGACGACATCGAAGAGTTCTGTCCAACCCTATTTGTTTTTCGGCGGCCGTTGCGAAGAAGCGATCGAGTTTTATCGGAAAACGCTGGGCGCGGAGCTCGTCAAGATCGCGCGATTCAACGAGGCGCCCGAGCCGCAGCCGGGGTTGCCGGAGTGCTTTCAGGACAAGATCATGCACGCGACTCTGCGCATCGGGGACACCCTGATGATGGCGTCTGACGGCCGTTGCGACGGCGACGCGACCTTCGAGGGCTTTTCCCTGTCGATCACGGTGGCGGATGAAGCCGAAGCGGAGCGGGTTTTTTCGGCGCTGAGCGAAGGCGGGCTCGTCACAATGCCGCTGGAGAAAACTTTCTGGGCGCCGAAATTCGGAATCGTCCAGGACCGGTTCGGGGTCGGCTGGATGGTTTCGGTCATGCACAAGCCGGAGGATTAACCTCAGCCGGCGTCGCAAGATTTACCTAGATTTCTTCGAACTCGCCGCGCTCGCGGTTCTTCCGGACCTTGTCCCACTCAAAGCATTTGCCGTTCATGGCGATGTAGATGCCGGCCGGCAGCACCTGGACGAAAGAGAGCGCGCTCCCGAGATTGAAAAGGCCGTCCGAACTGCCGAACGCGTACGGGATCATCGCCCCGGTCAGCACCACGGTTTTCTCAGTCACAACGCCGGCCAGGGCCGCGGCCGTTTCCGTCATCGTATCGGTGCCGTGGGTGATAATGATACGAGCTTCCTCCGATTGGAGGCAATTCTGCACGATCAGATCGCGATCGGCATCCGTCATTTCGAGGCTGTCTACCATCATGATCGTCCGAATGCTGACGTCGAGACGGCAGCGTCCCAGATTGAGCATCTCCGCAACGTTCGTGTCGCGAAAAAAGAGCTGGCCGGTCCGCTCGTTGTATTCCTTATCGAACGTGCCGCCAGTGACGAGGATTCGGATGGGCATTGTCGCGGAAGTTACAGATCGCGAGCAGCGAAGGTGTCGCCCTGGCGAATATCGCCGGTCTCATATCCTTTTCGGAACCAGCGGACGCGTTGCGCGGAAGTGCCGTGGGTGAAGGAATCCGGAACGACGTATCCCCGGGCGTGCCGCTGCAGAGTATCGTCGCCGACCGCGCTGGCGGCGCGCATCGCTTCCTCGAGGTCGCCAGTTTCCACGACGTGCTTGGTCCTGTCGGCATAACGCGCCCAGACTCCCGCCAGAAAATCCGCCTGGAGCTCGAGCCGCACCGAAAGCTTGTTGTATTCAGCTTCGCTCACCCGGCCGCGCGCCGTCTGCACGCGATCGGAAATGCCGAGGAGATTTTGAACGTGATGCCCGACCTCATGCGCGACGACGTAGGCTTGCGCGAAATCGCCCGCGGCGCCGAGTCGATCGCGCAGCGTTTTGTAAAAAGCGAGATCGATATAAACGCGGCGATCTTCCGGACAATAGAACGGGCCGCTCGCCGTGCTGGCGAACCCGCAACCCGAACGCGTCTGATTACTGAAGAGCACCAGCTTCGGTTCCTCGTATTCGCGGCCCATCTGGCGAAAGATCGAATGCCACGCGTCCTCGGTATCGGCCAGGACAACCGCGATGAACTTTGTGGCGTCGTCGCGCGGCGCGTTCGCGTCGACCTGGCGCCGTTGCGCGACGTCGGATGACGGCTGCTGCGAATCGAGCAGCGCCTGGGGATCGCCGCCCAGGAGGAGATACGCCACGACGAGAATCACTCCGCCGAGCCCGCCGCCCACCGCGATCCGCCGGCCGCCGCCCGCACCGGAGCCGCGCTCGTCCTCGATGTTCTCGCTTTCCCGTCGCCCTTGCCAAAGCATCGCGTCCTGAGACTGGCGCGGTTCCGCCCAATTTACAAACGAGAGAGTTGCGGGCGAGAGACGCGCCGCTACAGGAAGAACGGATGAAGCCGGTGCGCGTGGTGGTTCGAGACAGGATGCAAAACGGCTACGTGTATTGGCGAACGAAACCGGTCGGCCGCGAGTTTCGCCCTGGATTTAGTCCGGAGCTCGCGCCGAAGCAGCTCCTCGCGCTCGGGGTTTTTGGCGGCAAATATATGACCGATTGCCGCGGCGAATTTCCGGCGAGCTGGTTCACTCGCGCAAAGTTTTCGCCGGGCCGCGCTCGCGCGTCCTTGAATTATTTCCGAGTGAATGCTTCGCAGCCGCTCGAGGAGTGGCGCAGGAAAGGGTGGATCCATCCGGACGACCCGCGCGGCTGGTTTCAATGGTATTGCCGCTATTATTCCGGCCGGCGGCACCCCGACGATCTCCGGCAGATCAAACGCTGGCGGGCAGTGCGGCGCCACGTCGTCCAGTTGCAAAAGCATTGCGCCGCGCGTGATCTCGCGTGTCGTCCGCGCCAACGCCAGGCCCTGCTCCATTGGGCTTACGATTCACGCCGGATTTGAAGGGGGGCCGCCTGACGATGCGCATTCGCGAATTTCAAACCGAGCTCTGGTTGCCGCGCCCACGCGAAGAAGTCTTCGCCTTTTTCGCGGACGCCGCCAATCTCGACGCGATCACGCCGCCGTGGGTGCACTTTCACACCGTCACGCCGGCGCCGATCGAGATGGGTCCCGGGACGTTGATCGATCATAAGCTCCGGATCCACGGGGTCCGGATTCGGTGGCGGAGCCGGATCACGGTTTGGGAACCCCCGGCGCGTTTCGTGGACGAACAAGTCCGCGGACCGTACCGGCTTTGGCGCCACGAACATGTTTTCGAGGAACGTGACGCCGGCACTCTTGTCCGCGATCGCGTGCAATACGCCGTCCCTTTCGATTTTCTCGTGCACGAACTTTTTGTGCGGCGTGATGTCGAAAAGATTTTCGCGCACCGCACCGAAACATTGCGGCGACGCTTCAGTTGATTCGGATCACAGTTTAAACCCGCCCATGATATCGATGGCGGCGTGCGCGATGGCGCCGGGAATAATGCTGCGGCGCCACGCCGCCACGAGTCCGAAGACGAGACCGTAAATCGCCGTGACCAGCGCCGGTTTCCACCCCTGATACAAATGCCCGCAGGCGAAAATCGCCGCTTGCAAAACCAGCGCCAGCGGCAGATTGCGCGTGCGGCTCCAGAGTTGCCGTTGGAGATAGCCGCGATAAACGAGCTCTTCACAAAACCCCGCGGCCAGCGAGACCGCAATCCACGTGGCGGATTCAGGAAGAGTTTTCGGTAAGAGAAAGCCGGTGTTCGAACCCCAGCGCCCGAGAAAATAAAAGAGCACCGGGCTGGAGAAGCGGAGCAGCAGGACCGTCGCGGCGGCCACGGCGAAGTCGCTGATTGCATCGATCAAATTTCGCCAGGGTTGGCCGACGATATCGAGCAGACGGTAGCCGCGCGCTTTCGCGCCGATCGTGACGAACCGCGCGAGCACGAGTTCGACGCCGATCAGCATCAAATACATGGGAACTTTCGAGATGGAGACGGCCGGAGTGGCTGAAGCGTTGCGCGCCTGGAGCAACAGCGCGATCGCAATCCCGATCGTGATATAAAGAAGACGGCGAAGATGCCGGTTGGAGGCGAGGGGCGCGGGAACCGAATCGGCAAAGCCGACCGAAAGTTTAGCCCAGTTCATCGCGTCCCCTTTTTCGCGGCTGCCCGCATTTCGCTGCAAAAAGGAGAAGCACGCGCGAGGTCCGCCGGTGGTCGCCGGTCGAAAGAAGCTCGAGCAATAATCCATCGATGACGGCGTTGTAGAGCGTGGCGTCAGCGGCGTTCCGTCGTTTGGCCGGCAACGCCTGTTCGATCAGGCGCCGCCAATTCGCCGAAGTGCTGGTGAGATAACGCCGGTAACGCTTCGGGTTTTGCAGCGCGAGCATCTGGACTTCGAATAGGAGCCGCAGGGAAGGCTGGTTGGTCCGGTGCGAAAGGACCTTCCAGAACTTCGGCAGCAGATCGTCGTCGGGTCCCTTTCCGGACAGTTCCTGGAAAGCGTCCTGCAACCGGGTCTGCACTTCGGCCATGACCTCGGCGATCAGCTCTTCCTTCGAGCCGAAGTAATGGAGCAACATCCGGGCGCTGGTCCCGGCCGCCGCCGCCAGGGGGCGCAGGGAAAGATTCGCCACGCCATGGCGAAGGAAATACCGGAGGCAATCGCGCCGGAGCCGTTCTCGTGTGTCCATGTAACAGTCGTTACATATGGCGGAGCCGATGTCAAGCAGCGGCGCCCGCATTCGCTCAAACCGCCGCCCCGGGCGATACTCGCGCCATCCATGTCTTTCCGACCGCTTAACCTCTCGCCCCAAATCCTGCTCGCCGTCCAAGAGGCCGGTTACACCGAACCGACCCCGATCCAGGTCGCCGCCATTCCGCTCATTCTCGCCGGACACGATGTCATCGGGATCGCGCAGACCGGCACCGGGAAGACCGCGGCCTTCGTTCTCCCGATTCTAACCAGGCTTTCCGCCGCGGCTCAGGATCGGCCGGGCCGAAAGCGAACCCGCACCCTCGTCGTCGCGCCGACTCGCGAACTGGTCGTGCAGATCGAAGAGAACGTGCGCGCTTACGCGAAACATCTTCCTTTGCGCATGGCCACGGTTTTCGGCGGCGTGAGCGAACGCCCGCAGCTGGAGGCTTTGCGTTCCGGCGTGGACCTGGTCGTCGCGACGCCCGGCCGCTTGATCGATTTGATGGGCCAGCGCGCCGCGGATTTCTCCGGGCTCGAATTCCTCGTCCTGGACGAGGCCGATCGAATGCTCGACATGGGTTTCCTGGCGCCGATTCGCCAGATCGTGAGAGCGCTCCCCAAGAAACGGCAGACGCTGATGTTCTCGGCATCGCTCTCGCGCGAAATCGAAAAGCTGACCCACGAGTTCCAGGATTCGCCGAAGATCGTGGAAATCGGCCGGCGGGCGGACCCGGCGGCGACCGTGACGCAGTTCGCCTACGAAGTGCGCGCTCATTTGAAACCGGCGCTGTTGCTTCATCTCCTCGGCGATCCGCAATTCGATACCGTGCTGGTTTTCACCCGCACGAAACACGGCGCCGACCGGATTGCGCGGCGCTTGGAGAGCAGCGGGATCAAGACGGGGACGATTCATTCCAATCGCTCGCAGAACCAGCGGCTGCGGGCGCTGAAGGATTTCAAATCGGGCGCGGTGCGAGTGCTGGTCGCGACGGACATCGCGGCGCGCGGCATTGACGTCGATGGGATTTCGCACGTGGTGAATTACGATTTCCCGATGCATCCGGAGGATTACGTCCACCGCATCGGACGCACCGGCCGCGCGCTCGCCATCGGCGATGCCATCAGTTTTGTGACGCCGGAAGATCACGGTCCGCTCCGTTCGCTCGAGCGTTTCATCGGGCGAGGGATTGTGCGGAAACGCGCGGAAGGTTTCGATTACAACGCCGCCGCGCCGCCGCGCGACGACAAGGGCAGGGGACAACGCCGCGTTTCTCCCCCGAAAATAGAACCGCGATCGCCGGGGAATTCCGCGCGCGGCGCGGGCGATCCCGCGCAAGGCAATCGCGGATGGCGTCCCCGCCGGGGAGCCACCCAAAAGGCCAAACCGCGCGGACACTGGTAGCGATGTTGATCCGCGTTCTGCTGGTAATTTTCTGTTCGGCGTCGTTCGCGGCGGCGGCAAATCCGCGGTGGCGCGGCCCGGCGGTTACGATCAGCGCTTCCGGTGAGCGGCTCTGCGCAAAACACCATGCGGCGTTGCAGACGACAACCGTCTATGGGCCGGACCCGGCCATCTGCATTTTGGTTCAACCAACTCCAAAGGCCGAAAAGGCGCGCGCCTCTTCGCCGAATGCTCTGCCGTTTGGCGTCAGCCGAACGCGGACCCAGCTTTACTCCCGCCCGGTGAACACCTCCTATTGCCGCGAGTGCGAGTCCTTCGTGCAAGCGCACGCCAAATAGCGTCTGGCAGGACCATGAACGCGCCTTGCCCGCCGGCCTCGCGAAAGTGGGTGCTGGCTGCCACGATTCTCGGTTCGAGCATGGCCTTCATCGACGGGACGGTGGTCAACGTCGCCCTGCCCACGCTCCAGACGAATCTCAACGCCAGCCTCGCGGATGTTCAGTGGGTCGTCGAAGCCTACGCGCTTGTGCTGTCGGCGTTCCTGCTCGTCGGCGGTTCGTTAGGCGATCATTACGGCCGGCGCCGGATTTTTGTGATTGGCGTGACGCTGTTCGCCGCGGCTTCGGCCTGCTGCGGAATCGCCGGTTCCATCGCCCAGCTCCTCGTGGCCCGCGCGCTCCAGGGATTTGGCGCCGCTCTCCTCGTCCCGGGAAGCCTTGCCATCATCAGCAGCGCGTTTCCGGAAGAAGAACGCGGCCGCGCGATCGGCACCTGGTCCGGTTTCAGCGCCATCACCGCGGCCATCGGCCCGGTGATGGGCGGCTGGCTGATCGATCACGTTTCCTGGCGGGCCGTTTTTTTCATCAACCTTCCACTCGCCTTTCCGGTGGTCGCGATCGCGCTGCGTCACGTGCCGGAAAGCACCGGCAACAGAAAGGGACCGCTGGATTTCGGCGGCGCGGTTCTGACCGCGTTCGGTCTCGGCGCGCTGGTTTTCGCGCTCATCGAATCGTCCCGCCTGGGTTTCGCCCATCCGGCGGTGATCACTTCTCTGGTCACCGCGGCGATCTGCGGCGGCGGGTTCGTTCTCCTCGAGTCGCGCCTGTCCGCGCCAATGTTGCCGCTCGATCTTTTCCGAAGCCGCACTTTCACCGGCGCGAATCTCCTCACGCTTTTTCTTTACGGCGCGCTCGGCGGAACCCTTTTCTTTTTCCCGTTGAACCTGATCCAGGTGCAACGCTATCCGCCGACGCAGGCGGGAGCGGCCCTGTTGCCGTTAATCCTGATCATCTTCCTGTTGTCGCGATGGTCCGGCGGATTGGTCCACCGCTACGGGGCCAGGATTCCGCTCGTGATCGGACCGATGATCGCGGCGGTTGGGTTCACGCTCTTCATGGTCCCGGGCGTGGGCGGGAATTATTGGCAGACATTTTTTCCGGCGGTCCTGGTGCTCGGACTCGGCATGGCCATCAGCGTCGCGCCGTTAACGACCACGGTCATGAACTCGATCGCGCAGGAGCGCGCCGGGATTGCGTCCGGAGTCAACAATGCCGTTTCGCGCGTGGCCGGTTTGCTGGCGATCGCTCTTTTCGGAATCGTGATGCTCCAATGCTTCAACCACGCGCTTGATGCGAAGCTCTCCGAGTTCCCGGTTCCGGCCGCCGCGCGAGACTCGCTGGTGAAGGAGCGCGGTAAACTGGCCGCGGCGGATACTACCCAAGCGCCGCCGGAAATTCGACCAGCGGTCGAGGCAGCGGTCGCGCAATCGTTCGTCAGCGCCTTCCGCCGGATCATGCTGCTGGGCGCGCTGTGCGCGGCGGGGAGCGCGCTTACCGCCTGGGTTCTCATCGTCGCGCGGCCGGGCCGGGCGCTAACGGGAGACGAGAAAAAGGGCCAGGCCGATCGCAATTAGATCCTCCGGAATCGCGACGAAGAGATCGCGGATGCCGGCCCGAGTGACCAATCGCTTTCGAATTTCAAACCCGGCAAACGCCCCCGCGACCGCGCCCATCGCGCCACAGACCGCGCCGAGCGCGGCGGATTGATTCGCCGCCACCAACAGGCACGCTCCGCATAATCCGCCGGTCAACATTCGAAAGAGCAGAGGCCCCGGCGCCGTTCGCCTCGGAATCTTCGGCAGCTTGTCTCCGATCAGCTCGCCAATGGCGAACAGGGAAAATACCGCGACGGCGCCGGTCGATCCCATGAAGCGAAACGAGGTCGCTTCGAGATTAATCCAGCCAAGGTGGGCGGCCCATGACATCACGGCCGGGGCGGTGAACGAACGCAGTCCCGCTGCGAGGCCGATTGCGAGAGCGAAAATCCACATTCCGCGAATCTCAAACTTCCCGGCGCAGGATGAGCGTGCCCTGGTCTTCGCTCACGATCTTGAAGCCGAACCGGTCGTAGAGCCGAACGGCTGGATTGTTCGCGGAGGCACGAATCGAAACCGCCGAATGATGCGGGTTCGCCTTCACCAACTGAGTGAGCAGAGCAGCGCCGAGACCGCGTTTGCGTTGGCCGGATTTTACCGCAAACGCGAGCTCGGGCGTGACGCCGCGCGCGTCCTCCGCTTTGTCCGGCGGCTGCGGAATCCGATACCAAACCGCGCCGAGAACTTCCTTGCTCGTCTTGTCGGACACGACAAAACCGGTGTCGCCCTCGCGGCCCCAGCCTTCAACGTAGCGCGCGTACTCCGGGCGCTGCAGGATGTCGCGGGAAGATGCGCCCTCCGCGGTTTGGAGGGCCTGATACAGCATGTCCCAGAGCAACGTTTGGTCGCTGGGGGTGAGCGGGCGAATGACGTAATCCATGGCAAAGCCAATGGGAACTATGAATTAAGAATGAAGAATTGGCAGAGCTATTTCAAGTATTTGTCGAACCATCCCAGGCTGCGGTCGAGACGATCGGTTTGGTTCTCGGGCTTCACGAAGAGATGGCCTTCGCCGGGATACACGACCAATTGCGTGGGAACGTCCATGGTCCGCAGTGCCTGCCAAAATTCGTAGGACTGCGGCGCCGGGCATTCCGCGTCGCGTTCCCCCACAACGACCAGCGTCGGCGTCTTCACGTTCTTGATGAACCGGATCGGAGAGCTCTTCTCGTAAACGGCCGGATCGTCGTAAACCGACGCGCCGAAGAACGGGATCATCCATTGGCCGATCAGGTTTTGGCCGTAGTAACTTTGCCAGTTGGCAATGCCGGCCCCGGCCACGGCCGCGCGGAAACGATTCGTTTGCGTCACCGTCCACATCGTCATGAAGCCGCCGTAGCTCCAGCCGATCACCCCCAGCCGGCCGGCGTCGATCGGATGCTTCGCAATCGCCGCGTCCACGCCGGCCATGATATCGCGCAGATCGCCGCCACCGAAATCCTTCACGTTCGCGCGGGTAAAATCTTCCCCTTGCCCATAGCTGCCGCGCGGATTCGGCATGAGCACGTAATAACCGCGTGAGGCGAGGGCGCCGACGACGGCGCGCGACATTCCGAACGATGCGGGCCAGCCGGGTGTTTCCTGGCTGGAAGGTCCGCCGTGGATGAGGACGATCATCGGATACTTCCTGCCGGGCTCCACTTGCTTCGGCGGAAGCACCCAGCCCTGGATGTTTAGTCCGTCGTTGGTCCATTCGAGATTTTGCGCCTTTGCCCAGGCCGGAACTTGAGCGGAGTTGCTGGTCGTTACTTGCCGCCATTCTCCAACAGGTCCAACCCAGATCTCGGGCGCCGTTTCAAACGTGCTTCGGACCGCCGCCCCGATTTTGCCGTCGTTCGACACGGCGAAGTTAGGAAAGTTGCCGAAGGCATGAAGACCCTCCGCGCCATTCCAGATTGGACGCACAACATTGTCCTTCAGCGCGAGCTCGGAGACGGCACTGCCGCCGCCAACGTACTCCGTGCAGAGGATCCGATCGGCTGCCAGCCAGAACAGCGAGCTGACCGATCCTTTGTGGCCCTTGGTGCGATTCGTGACCTCGCCGCCCGTCGCGGAAATCGTGAAGAGGTCGCCGCCGTGAGATCCTTCATCACTCATCAAGCCTTCCACGAAAGCGATCGACTTCCCGTCCGGAGACCAGCGGGGCATGGCGACCTGGAGCGAAGGTTTGTAAATGGATGCGGCGCTGCCTTTCGCGATGTCCACGACATGAACCTGCGCGATCCACCAGTTGTTATCGCCCGGACCCGGCGCGGCGGTGACGACGAACGATTTGTCGTCCGGCGACCAGTCGTAATCGTAGATGTGCAGGTCCGGCGGCGAAACCTGACGAAGCTTTCCCGTCGCCACGTCGAGAACCGCCAGGCGCTGGTTGTGGATGGCCGTGTCGATGACTCCGGTGTTCGCCGGCGCGGCGAAGAGCGGTCCGCCGCCCCCGGCGTTCTCGATGTAGAGAAACGCGATTTGTTTGCCGTCGTGCGCCCAACGCGGCCGGGCCGCGTAACCTTTGAGCTGCGTGAGTTTCCGCGGAGCCGAGCCATCGGCATTCACGGTCCAAAGCTGGGCCTGGTCCTTCTCGCCGGCGGTTGAAAATACCGCGAGCGTTTTTGAATCCGGCGACCACGCGGGGTCGGAGTCACTGCGGTTGTCCTTCGTTCCAAGGTCGAGGATCGTGGCCGTTCCATTGCCGGAAATCGCGCGAACGTATGTCACCTTGGTTGTGGTCGCGGCGGTTGATTGGACCCACGCGACATGAGTTCCATCGGGCGAAAGCGCGATGTCCCGGTATAAGACCGTCTTGCCCAGCTGCTCGATGAGGGGGGCGGTTTGAGCGTCGAGAAGCATGGGAAAAAAACAGAGCAGGAACAGACGCTTCATTTAGACAGCGACATCCTTCTGGTTGCGATCGTACGGGATGATGTCGTCCCATTCCTTGGCTGACGATCGCGCGACGAAGGCAACCACCGGCTCGGTGTCGCTCATGTTAAAGACTTCATGCGGAACACCGGGCTTGATGTAAATGAAATCACCGGCCTCATTCTCCAGGACCTGTTTGAGCCCGGGCCCGAACTCGTGCCGGACTTTGCCTTCGAGAATGTAAAGGATCAGCTCGAACCCCACGTGGATATGCGCGTAAGCCACGCCGCCCGGCGGGATGGTGGCGATGTTCGCCGATAACTTCGTCGTCCCGACATTCTTTGCCGACATTCCTTGTTTGTAATGAATGCCGTTCCAATCCCGGCGTGGCCCGCCGCCGCGAATGGTCACGATTCCGTCATGATCCTCGACGGCGCTGAGCGCCACCTTGTCCTTGTCGTCCTTCATAACTGGTGAAAGCAGCGGCTGCTCGGATTCATGGGACAGACCTAGCCATTTTCCATGGATGCGGCAACCGTAGAACGGCCTCGGTTTTTTCCTACGACTCAGGACTCGAGAAAAGGCGGGAGCGGGCAGTCGAGGCTGTCGGCAATGGCGCGCAGGATCTCGGCTTCGCGGGCCTGGATGACCTGGTCGAAAGCTACGGTCTCGGCGCAGGCTGCAAGGACGTTCTTCTTTATCTGCGGGACTGATTGAGCGAAACGATCGAGCGCGGTAGCGAGATGGGAAAGGTCGCATTCCGAAGGAGGCAGCCACGGTATTTCCGTCCGCGCAATCCAGCCTAACGACTCCGCGCCTTTATCGAAAGCGGCCCGGGCTTGCACCGGCTCCGCCGCACCCGCGTAGGCCGTGGCGGAAAGCAGGATCCCGGCGTCGCGGACGAGGGGACGCAAATCGTAAAACTGGGTAACGGGGCGGCGCTCGGGATAGAAGCGGGTGTCCAGGTGCCGCATTACGATCTTTTGGAGCATGAACTCAAAGAGATCGGTCTGCGCGTCGCTGGCGATGAGCGCATTGACGGCGGTCCGGAATTGTTCGAACTGCGCCGGTGAAAGGCGTCGCAGCGCGGGCAGGGTGAGATCAACCACGGGGATGCGCGCCTCGGCCGGAATTTCGCGTGCGTCCGCCCAGATGCGATCGGTCTCGTTACGGACGGCATCCGACGTGGCGCGGCTCAGCTCCGCCAGTTGTTTCTCACGCCCGCCTGGATCGTCGGCCAGGAGCAAGGCGCAGATGAGAGCATGCGCGCCGAGCGGATCGCGCACCGCGTTTTGGATGGCGACAGGAACTGCCTCGTGAAGGTCGACCGCGTATTGGAGATGTTCGGCGCGCGGCCGGCCGACGTCCGCGACGACATCGCCTTGCGCGATGCTGCTCGCGGCAACAGGCAAAGGTGGCGGACCCATCGCGGGTAAAGGCGGTGGCATTGCTGGTGGCATTGGCGGTGGTGGCGGCGGCGGAACTAACGGTGAAGCTCCCGGCAAAGGCGGCGGCGCCGCCGTTGTCGGAGTATCTGGCAACACAACGGTCGGATATTTTCCATCGAAGCTCGGATCGAGCGCCTGGATGCGCTCAAGCAAGGGCGGGTGAGTGGCGAAACCGAAGAAGCGGCTCTTCAATCCATTCGCGAAAAAGAAGTGGCTCGCTTCTTCCGCGCGGTCGGACTGCAACTGCGAACCTTCGGCGATGCCTCCAATCTTTTTCAACGCTCCGGCCAGGCCGGCTGGATTGCGGGTGAATTGCACCGCGGAAGCGTCGGCCAGGAATTCACGCTCGCGACTAACCGCCGCCTGGATCAGGCGTCCGAACAAAACGCCGACCCAACCTATGATGATCAAGGCCAGGCCGAGGAGCGGTAACGGGTTCTTCTTCCCGCGAGTCCGAATAAGGATGCGTCCTATGACAGTAAGACAAAGGATCCCAAAGATAAGACCCATGATCCGCAGGTTCAGTTTCATGTCGCCGTTCAGCAGGTGGCTGAACTCGTGCGCGATCACGCCTTGCAACTCATCGCGCGTCAGCATGGTCAGGGCGCCGCGAGTTACACTTATGGCGGCGTCACTCGCGGAATGGCCGGCCGCAAAGGCGTTGATGCCCGGCTCGCCATCCATCACGTAGACTTGCGGGACCGGAACGCCGGAGGCGATCGCCATCTCCTCGACGACGTTCAGGAGTTTGCGCTCGTTCGCCTCGGTCGAGTTAGGATTAACCAGGCGGCCGTCGAGGAGTTCCGCGACCGCCCGGCCGCCGCGCGCGAGGGAAAGAGTCTTGAAGAAACTGCCTGTCCCGATTACGCCGAGCGTCGCTATCGCGGTGCCGAGAAACATCTCGGCCTGCGACCACGCCGTAGCTGTGTCGTCGGCGCCGGCCTTCAACTGAATGCCCCCGAAGATGACGGCGACCGCGAGGTAAACGGCGCCGATCAACAGGATCACGGCGAGCACGAAATAGAAGACGAGGAACGCCGTGTGGCGGCGGGCCTTGTCCTGGCGCTCGAAGAAGTCCACGCGCGCGAGTGTTAGCGAGACCTAGAACGAGACTTTGGGAGCGTCTTTTTGTTCCGGGTTATCGATGACGAATAGCTCGGCCGGACCGAAGTTGAACGGGCCCGCGATCAGGTTGGTGGGAAAAACTTCGCGCCGGGTGTTATAAGCCATGACGGAATCGTTATAAGCCTGCCGCGCGAACGAGACCTTGTTTTCGGTCGAGGTCAATTCCTCCATGAGGCTGAGCATGGTGGTGTTGGCTTTGAGGTCGGGATAGGACTCAGCCAGGGCAAACAAACGTCCCATCACGCCGGAAAGCGCGGACTCCGCCGATGAAATCTCTTTCATGGCCGAAGTGTCGCCCGGATTCTGGGCGGCCCGGTTATTCGCGGTAATGGCCGTGTTTCGCGCCGCGATCACGGCTTCGAGCGTGCCGCGTTCGTGGGCCAGATAACCTTTCGCGGTCTCGACCAGGTTCGGGATCAGGTCGTAACGGCGTTTGAGTTGCACATCGATCTGCGAGTAGGCGTTCTTGTAACGGTTACGCAGGGTAACGAGGGAATTGTAACCGCCGATGATGAAGACGATGAGGACGACGGCGACCAGGACAACGAACCCGCAAGAAAGCACGAACATGAAATTTCCTTTCCCTTTAAACCTGTCGCTTTGCTAGAGGAAAGGCCGCGGCGAGTCAAGAACCGGCGGGATTAAGCCGGATATCGATCTCGGATTTAAGGGTGCGGTGCACCGGGCATTTCGCGGCCACGCCGATGAGCAGCGCATGTTGCTCCGGCGTCAGCGTCCCGGTCAATTCGACGTGGAGATCGATTCGGTCGAGCATGCCCGCGGTCGTTTCGCACTCCTCACAGTCTTTTGCGTGGATCCGTGAGTGGTGAAGAGAGACGGTTATGCTTTCGACCGGAATGTCCTTGCGACGAGCGTAAAGGCCGACGGTCATCGAGGTGCAGGTGCCGAGCGCGATCAACAAATACTCGTACGGCCCGGGCGCTTCATCCTTTCCGCCGTAAGCGATCGGCTCATCCGCGCGCAAATGATGTTTCCCGCTCACGACTTCCTGCAGAAATCCGTTCGCGGTGCCCCGCACGACTACGTCCGGCGCGGTCATGACAGTTTGGTTGGCTGCGCTACCCGCTGTTTTTTCCACGCCGCCAGCATACGGCGGTGGTTTCGAGAAGGCTACTTCCGAAAGACATCGTAGTATGGAATAAAGGCGCGTTTGATTCGCTCGCTCCGTTCCTCGTTTTCATCCTTGTTGCGGGAGCTCGCCGAATCCGAGCGGCGTGGCGAGTTTTGGGCGGTCTTGGGACGTATTTTCTTTAGGGTTTCGGACAACGCGAGGGACTGACCGGGTTGAACGTTGCCCTGCACGACAGCGTTTTCGTAGCCGGCGAGCGTGAGCATGTATTTCACTTCTCCCGGTGGATGATCCTTGATCGGCAACGGGGTTACGCCGAGCTGTTCCTTGTCACGAAAAACAAGGGCACCCGGAGGCGTGGTTACGATCGTTATCTCGCCGCCTGCAAAATCGAAAAACACCTGCCGTAAGGGGCCCCGCGATACGACGCAGGAGCGCGTTTGGGTCGGCCAGCCGAGGCGGCTCACCTTGACTTCGTAGTTACCGGTGTCGAGGTCCTTGAGTTCCATCGGCGCCTTACCAGAGACGGGTTGAAAAGGATTTGACTCGCTCCTCACCTCACACGCCAGGCCGTCGGGGTTTGTGGTGATTCTTAGCGAACCTTTGCTCCTAAACAAACTGACCGTCCCAAGGTCAGTCGCGCGGTTCTCCTCGACTTCCGCGGAAATCGTTTTTGGCTCGTAACCTTCGCGCTCGATCTGCACCGAGTGCGACCCGAGTTTCAGGCCACCAAACACAGCGGGAGCTTGTTGGGGCGGCGCATCGCCCACCATGACCGTGGCCCCGCTTGGCTCAGTCTTTACGACGATGCTCCCACGAGCCGCGGCCAAACGCTCAGCGCGCCGTGGCAGGTACTGGAGTTGGTACCAAACGCTTGCTCCGGCCAGCGCGATGGCGCCGGCTAACGCGCCCGCGAGGACGTTGCGTCGAGAAAAAAGTGCGCGTCTGGGCGGCGAAATCGGCACTGCCGCTGCGACCTGCGACGGCGGAGTCGGGGACGAGCCGGCCGCGAACATCCTCCAATCTTCCCGATCCAGCATCGTAATATCGGCTGCGGCGCAAAGCCCGAGTCGCACCGCCACGTCCCCGGCGCTGCGGGGGCGCTGCAGGGGCTCCTTGGCCAGGCACGCGGCGACCACCGTCTCCCAATTATCCGGGATTTCACCCGCGTGGATCCCAAAACTCTCCCGCCGATGCCTCATCAGCGGAGGAGTTTTCCCCTGCACCTGGCCCGGTATATCGCCGCTGAAAAAAGGAGAACGGCTGGTCATCAGTTCGTAAAGGGTGGCGCCAAGAGCATACACGTCGTCGGACGGAGTTGGACGTTCGCCCGCGAGTTGCTGCGGGCTCATATAAACGAGTGTGCCGCTGATGTTGCGCTGGAAGCTGATTTGGCTGACGGATTCCACCAAGCTGCGCGAGATGCCAAAGTCCGTCACCTTGAGGTGGTCGCGGGCGTTGATCATGAGGTTCGCCGGCTTGAGGTCGCGATGCACAATGGCCGCCTCGCCGTGAGCGTAATCCAGCGCGCTGCAGAGCTGCCGGATCCACGGCCCGAGTTCCGCCGCTTCAAAAACGCCGGAGGGCTGGTCGAGCCGGCGGTTGCGTAAAGTGTCGCATTCCACGTATTCCATGGAGATGCCTGCTATCGAATTGTCCTGCACGAAGTCGTAAATGCGGACGATGTTGGGATGGGTGAGCTCGAGGCTGCGCTTGGTCTCCCGTTTCAGCTCTGTAAGGCCGGCACGATCGTTTACGACTATGGCCGGGAGAAACTTCATTGCTACATCGCGCTCGAGCTCTTCGTCCCGCGCCAGCCATACCACGCCCATGCCGCCGTGACCGAGGACGCGGGCAAGCTTGTATCGATTTAGCAATTTTTGACCGCCGACAAAAGCGTCGACTCTCGCGCCGAGATCGAGCGCGTCTTCCGGGGAATTATCCGTGTTCATGGGGGTTGGTTGCCTGTCTTTTAGCGATTCGCCTCTTCCCAGGCAACCTCGAAAAACCGATGGCCGCCGGTGAAGCCGGACAACTCAAAAACTCCCGGTAACACCCGGCAGCTCAATACCTCCTCCAGGCGCTTCGCGGCCGCCTCACTCGCCACCATATCCTGTTGCAGGCGGGCGGCGATTTTCTCCATGCGAAAGGCTTGATGTAACTCGGCGCTGAGCACGTTGTCCTCGCCGCTGCGAACGGCCCCGGCGATCGTCGCGCGTCCCCAATGGACCAGCACTCGAAAAGCGGGCACGCCGGCACGTTGCAACTCGCGGAGGGATTGAAGAGCCGCCCCGACCGATCTCACCACCCCCGCCGCGTCGCTCCACAAAACGAGCCAGCCGTCACCGGTGCGATTCGTCATTACCCCGCCGTGCCGCTCGGCCACGTTCCGGCAGCGCGCGGCCCAATCGCTGACCAGCCGCGCCAGGGCGATTCCATCCAGCGACGACGCCAGGCGGCTTGAATCCTTAATGTCACCGATGAGGAACCAGCAGTCGCGTTCTTCGTAGTGTCGCATGGTCGATTCGACCAGGCCGGGCGCTTCATCCGGCACGTGCCCGTGTTGGGGGCCCCGAAAGATGTAGACGGCTGGCGAACCGAAACGGATGCGGTCGCCATCGCAAAGTTCCTGGCGCGTGACTTTGCGCTCGTTCACAAAGGTGCCGTTGGTGCTGTGGCGATCTTCCACCAAATAGCGACCACCCTCGTCCCAATCGATGCGCGCATGATAAGAGGAAACGCGTTGCTGAAGATCTCTCAGCGTAAGGGAATTTGCCGTGGCGCGGCCGACGGTGAAATGTCTCTTGAGAGGGATTCGAGCTCCCGCTTCGTCTTCGAGCCACGCGGTGTCGGCTGAGGGCGCGGGGACATCGCTGCTCATGCGGACAAAACTGCACGGAGGTAGATTGAAAGAAAAGCCGAAAGACCCAGGTTCTTCCAGCGCGAGCGTCCGGCGAAAGGCATGAGAGAGGGCGCTGATGGCAAGCCGAAACGCTGGCAATATGGCGCTAACCGGGAGGCTTGGGCGGCGGCAGGCTTTTTAGAATCTCGTCGATTGCTTCGCCGTTGTGAACGACGTCGTCGTTCTGGTAAAGCTGCTCCTGCATCGTCTTGGCCGCTTCGCGAGACAACATCCAGCCGAGCGGGAGGGGCACATCGGTGTCGCGAAGTCCAAAGTAAACAATGTCCTTCGTGTCGCTTGGCACCTGGTCGGCGGCGTCCGCCTTGAAGGGGCGTTGCTCGCGGCGAATGGCTTTCTGCGCATAAACTCCGCGGGCTTCGCGCGTATTCATCAAGGCATCGATCGGCGCCATGAGATCGCCCATGAAATTGGAGGTCGTGGTCACGGATTCCGACCGCTTCGGTCCCGGTGGCGGCGGGCCCGGCTTGGCCGGCGCAATCATCAGGGAGCCTTTGCGCGGATTGTTACTGATCATGATGACCTTCACGCTGACGTTAGTGATGTTGGCAAAACGGCATACGTCCTTGATCCGCATCACGATTTCGAGCGCTGTGGTTGCGCCGGCGTTCTCGAAGTAACCGCCATCGACGACATGAGAGCCGCCGGGGAACCGGCCGGCCGGGCTCACGTAGGTGAAGCGCGCGCTCATGTCGGCGGCCGTGCTAAGAGGAATGTTACAGGCGGCTTTGGTCGCCGGCAGACCGTGTTCCGCAAGAGTATCGGCCGCGTCTTCCGCGTCGAGAAAGACATTGGTCACGCGCAGGTTCGTCGTGAGGATGCGATGGCCCTTTTCGACTGAGGTGCCATTCAAGAATAACGCCGGCATCCATTCGCGCACCCCGGGTTTCCAAAGGTCGACAAACGAGCCGGCCAGCCGGTTGTTTCCTTTCATCGTGTCCCGCCACCCTTTCTCCCAACCCAGTTCCAGAGCTCGTCCGCGATCGAAGTAGGGAACTGGGAAGGGGAGAAAGCGTTGCATGAAATCCGGGTAAAGCATCGAGGCGAGCGCGGGCGAAAGGAAATCCTGGCCCAGGATGTCGTCGGCCTTCTCCTTGAACTTGAAGGGCGCCGGACTGGGCTCTGCCAGCAAAGCATCAAAGACGACGGCGCCGAGGCTCCCGCCCGACACGCCGCTGATCGCGAAGAGATGCGACGCGAAGGTCGGATTGGCATCCTGGACCCCGCCGAGGACGGTCGCCGTCCAATAGGCCGCGCGAATTCCGCCGCCCTCTGTCGCCACGACATAGAGCGGATGGACGACGCCCGCGCCGTCGTTCTTCTCGGCGAGCGCATACCATTCGCGAAAAGATTGGATAACATCGAGACGCTTTACTTCCTGCGGCGCGACCGTTCGGATCACATGGTTATCGTTCCAAAGGCTAAACAGCGCCGCCGCCCCGATGAGGACCGTGATGACCGGGAATTGCCACCGGCCCCCGAGGTAAACCAGGAAGCTGCCCGCGCTCACCCAGGAGGCAGCTGCCAGGAAAAGGATCGTGCCCATTCCCAGCCATTGCGGGATCGACACCGGATCGATGGCGAAGAGAACGAAAAGCAGGAGCGATCCAAGTAACATGATGCTGACCGCGAGGCTCGTCGCCCATCCCAGGTCTCTTATTCGCTCGATCTGGCGGTCGGAAATTCTGCCGATCCAACGGCGGCGGAAGATGAGCAGCAGGTAGAAGACGAACGCGAGGACGGCGCAAAGGCCGGCGAAGAGCAACATCCAATGCTTCGCGTGCGACGCGCTGTCGTACGGAGCGGCCGCGACCAGGAATCCCCATCCCACGATAACGAAAGGCGCGATACCCATCAGGCGTGGGAAGTGTTTCTCGGCGCGCTTCGAGTAACGCTCGCCCCGCGGAGTGCCGGGGAAGTGGATGTAGAGAAGAACCCGCGCCGCGTACCAACTGCAGAGCGCCCACAGGACGAGGGTCCCGAAAAAAGCGGCGACGCGGGGGGCATACCACTGGTCACCTGCCATGCCTTCGCCCACGGTGCGCAGAATTTCAGTGCCCTGCGCTACACATACGAAGACCGGCAGGGCCAGCAGAGCCACGATAAAACTAAAGCGACACGGTTTCAGCTCCTGGTAGAGATTTCGGAGAGCCCACCAGAGCCGCTGGAGGAGATTGCCGTCGTGGTCAGGTTTGGGATTGCTCATAGGAAGGACGCTGCGGGGTTGCGACGATGAGACCGAGGAAAAGCAATGGGGTGGCGAAGAGACTGCCCAACCAGACGCCTTTTTGTAAAGCGCATTGTTGCGGCGGGTGGCGTCGAGTAATCTCGGATGCGTGAGCAATTCTTTGCCAGTCATCGCTGAATTGGAACGGTTGCCTTCTCCTGCGCCCACGCCCCAGGCGCTCGCCTGGCATGCCGGGCAATTGTGGTTTGGTTCGCGCGACCTTCAGCGGGTTTATCGGATGGATCGGGCGAGCTGGAAGGTAGTGGAGGAAATTCAAGCGCCGGGAATCCCGTGGGCGGCCGTGTCCGCCGGGGAATCTCTTCGGTTCACTTTGGGCGAAGACGCGGACGACGATCGCTACCTGCGGCGGTTCGAGGTGGGGAAAGGCTTTGATAAAGAACGAATGCCCTGCCCGGATTTCACCGGCTCTTATTTAAGCTACGACGGCGACTGTCTCTATCTCAGCCAATGGTATAAGCACCGGATCGTGAAACTGGACGCGGCGGGGAATATGGTTCGCGAGATCGCCATCGGCGCGGAGATTAGCGGCCACGTCTTTGTCGATGGATCGATCTATGTTCTGCGCGGGACGGAGCAGAATGGCGGCGATTGGCGACTGGCCCGGTTCGATCTCGGCGAAGCGACTCCGGTTATCCACGAGTTGGCGCGCGTGCCGTTCCAATGCCGCTCGCTGGCCTTCGACGGCGAGAACCTGTGGACGAACCATCGCGAAGCCGGCCGGATCGTTTCTTTTGCGATGCCGCCACGAAGCAGAAGCTGACGCGAAATGAGTCCGGGCTGGGAGCCCGATGCGATTCTGTCGCATATGGAACTCGAAACTCTCAAGGACCTTTACGTTCACGAATTGAAAGACCTTTACAGCGCCGAGAATCAGCTCATCAAGGCCCTGCCGAAAATGGCGAAGGCGGCGACGAACCGGCAATTATCGGCGGCGTTTCGCCAGCATCTCGAGCAGACGCGGCGGCACGCGAAACGGCTCGAGCAAATCCTGAAGAGCCACGACGAATCGACCCGCGGGCCGAAATGCGAAGGCATGGAAGGCTTGATCGCCGAAGGCGACAAGATGGCCAAGGAAGATGCGGAAAACGAAGTGCGCGACGCGGGCCTGATCGCCGCGGCGCAGCGCGTCGAGCATTACGAGATCGCAGGCTACGGATGCGCGCGCACCTATGCGCAGTTGTTGAACGACAAAGCCGGGACGCGGCTGCTCGATGCGACGCTGCAAGAGGAAGGCGCTACGGACAAGAAGCTCACGAAGCTGGCGCGGTCGGTCATTAACCTGAAGGCAAAGAAAGCGGTGAAGAAGACCCGCAAGGATGAAGAGGGCGTGACCGGCGCGATCAAAGGACTCGTGAAGAAAGTAACGGGCTAGGTGGCCTGTCAGCGTCGTTCCGAACTGGTTTGAACCAGTTGGATCGCGTCGCGGAAAGGCAGAGGCGCGGCGATCGTGGCAAACGATTCGGATGAACCGCCGGTGCCGCGAATCTCGACCGTGCCGTAATTGAAGAGCCGGCCGAGCATGCTTTGAAACACCGCGACCGATTCGATCTTTGAAATGAACATCTCAAAAGTGTGGCGCTGGAGGAAGCCGACCTTGATCAGGACCCGGCGATCGGTAATGACGAGCTCGCTCGTTCTGACCGTGATGGCCGCCGAGAGAAGAATGCCCGCCGGAATAATGAGAAGCAGCCAGGCCCAATAAAACGCGCGCCAGGAAGCAAACATGGCGATCGGGACGATGACAATGAGCGACAGAACCGCGCCGATGACCGATCCGCTCAGCGCCATCCAGTGGATCGTGGTTTGGTGCAACGGCCGTTCGTCGAATTGCAGCGTCGCCGCGGTATAAGCGCCGAGATTGTCCCGCGGCACCGGCGGTTTTGTCGGAGCGGGGATTGGCGGTGGCGACGGCGGAGGTTCCGGAGGCGCGAACGGTCGGAAGGTCGAAAGCGGCGCCCACGGCGATGCGTCGGCCGAGGCCAGGTCGGAGAGCGCGATCGTGCCGGCGTTCAGGCGGCTGGTCACTTCGGCTTCGGTGTACGGACCGAGCTCGCGGCCGTCGTGGCGAATCAGAAATTCCATACGCAACGTTGAGATAATCGCGCGACGCGTGATGTAAAGCCGCCCGTTGCTTGACGAGAAACACGCGCTCGGTCTTGTGAGCGTCATGTTGTTTCGCGGCCGGATCGTCTCCCCGTATTTCGCGATCGCCGCCCTGGTCGGATTGGCTTTCGGCGGGTGCGATAAGAAGCGAAGCGACGCGATCGTGACCGCGAAAGAGCATATCGACGTGGCCGAGATCAAACCTTCGCCAACGCCGATGCCGGCCGCTGACGAAGCGAAAGTCCAACCCACACCCTCGCCGGAAGGCGAAGAGGTCGTGCTGAAGGAAATGGCGCCGGACGAGATCGCCGTCGACGGCATCGTCATGAAAAAGGAAGTCCGCGGAACGAGCAAAGATCCGCGGGCCGGAAAGGACGAACAATGGCGGATCACCGTGGACATTGTCGAAGCGCGCCGCTCTCATACGATCCACAGCGATCGTGCACACTACGAAAAGCTGAAGGTCGGCGATCGCGTGAAGGTCAGGTATCGCCAGGGCCAATACACCGGCATGGTTTGGACAGCTGACCTGGAAGATTGAGGACGCGAGCGGGATGACTCATGATGTCGCCATCGCCGGACTCGGCGGGATAGGTAGCGCGATCGCGGCGCATTGCGCGGAGCGGGGCGCGTCGGTCTTAGGCCTCGAACAATTCGGGCCGGCGCATGATCGCGGATCGTCCCATGGAAAAAGCCGGATGATCCGGCAGGCTTACTTTGAAGACGCGGCCTACGTCCCGCTCGTGCTTCGGAGTTACGAATTGTGGCGCGAGCTCGAGAGAAAAACGGCGGAAGAGTTATTGCGGATCACGGGAGTCCTGTCGGCGGGTCGGGCTGACAGCGAGATCGTCGCGGGAACGAAGCGCTCGGCCGCGGAGCACGGACTTCGGTTGGAAACACTGAGCCGCGAACAGGTGCGAGAGCGTTATCCGAGCGTGCGGCTGTTACCCGACGAGGAAGCACTCTTTGAACCTGATGGCGGAGTCCTGAACCCGGAACGCGCGGTCGGCGCGCATTTGAAACTCGCGCAGGCGTCGGGCGCGCACCTGCAATTTCAAACTTCGATGCAACGGTGGGAAGCGAACGCGCGCGGCGTAACCATCGATCTCGATAATGGCGCCCGCCTGTCGGCCAAAATGCTGGTGTTGTCGTTAGGCCCCTGGTTCCAGGAAACGATGGGCACGCTCGGCGTGCCGCTTCGCGTGCAACGAAATGTCCAGGCCTGGTTCTCGCCCAGCGCTGGATCGTACCAAGCCGGCCGGTTCCCGGCCTTCCTGGTCGATCGCGCCGGTTTGCCCGCGCCCCTTTACGGTTTCCCCGATTTCGGCCACGGCGTCAAAGCTGCCTTCCATGGATTCGGCCAGCTCACGGCCGCTGATGAGCTCGATCGCGAGATCGATCAGCCCCGCGATGTCGACCCGATCGCGCGCGCCATGGAAGAATGGATGCCGGGAGCGGCCGCCACTTTTCGCGAAGCGAAACCGTGCATGTACAGCCTCACTCCTGACAGCAACTTCGTGATCGATCGTCATCCACAATATCCGAACGTCATCCTCTGCGGCGGATTTTCCGGCCATGGCTTCAAGTTCGCGCCGGTGATTGGCGAAATCGCCGCGGACCTCGCCCTCGACGGCGGATCGCGGCACGCGATCGATTTTCTGTCGCTGAAACGATTCGCCGCAATGGGTGCGGTTGAATAGAAGCGAAGGGTGCAGCAAAGTGGCCCTCGCAAAATGAAAAGGGTGACGGGGAAAATCCTGGCGGGTGCGATCACGGTCGCGTTGCTGGCGTCGCCTGGTCAGGCGAGGGCTGGCTCCGTGGGCGATTTCTTCAAGGCGCTCGGAAACTCGATCGCGCATCCCGGGCAAACGAAGAAGACCGCTCCGAAAGCGCCGGCCAAAAAGACGAAGGCGAAAGGCAACGAACAACCGGCCGAGTACCCACCGACGCCGCCACCCATCATTCCGCCGACGCCAACCGCCACCGCCACGACGAGCCAGCCGCCGGTTCGGCCGGCCTCCGCGCCGCCGACGAAGAATTCGAAACGCGACATCCCTTATGGCATCCCGGTGCCCAACAAGCCGGGGTTCGTGACCAGTCCCTATTCGCCAAAGGCGGGTTACGTCGACGTCCGCGGATTCCCCAGCGGAACCGAAGTCAAAGATCCTTTCAGCGGCAAAATTTTCCTGACGCCGTAGTCTCGCGGAAACAAGAACCGCGGAGAAGCTTCGCCCCTCCGCGCTGGGCTGGACGGAACAGAGCGACGCAGGGTCGCAGGAAAGTCATTGTGCAGATTTGCAAAGATTATTGATTGGCAAAGCGCGTGCCCTCGCTCATTATGCGAATGCACTCAATTCCCCCCGATCGCCGCCCCTCTAAACCCCACTAATCATCCCTATGACGAAGAAACCACGGGTATCCCGTGATTTGAAGATCAGGCTAGCCATCGCGGCTGTTGGGCTGGTCGCATTAGTCCTTATCTATTTGTGGCCGGCATTAGGCACGGCGGTGGATCTAGCGTTGTTGACGATAACGACGGGGTTGATCTTCGACTTGGTTTGGGAGGGAAACAAAAAATTGGAGGAGTGGGAGAATCGCGAAGGGGTAAGCTGTTCCTGGCGAACGACCAGGGCGTTTTTTACGCATCTGGAAGCAGACATTCACAGGGTTGACCCCAGTGAGGAGTGTCAACTTCAGATTTATCGCGGGTACGATCAAGGAAAAGACGAACAGAATTGGGATTTGCACAGCGAGGTTAAAGAAGCGATTCGAAAGAAGCGCGTTGATAAGTTTCGGAAAGTGAATGTGGTCACGACTACATTGTCCGTTTCGCACGTCGTCGATTGGATCACCGACTTTGCCGAAGAAAAGGAACTTCGAGACAAATCCAGGTTTTATATTTCCTTTCGCGGAAACCAAAATGTGGGGTCTTACGTCATCCTAGGCTCGGAACATGTTACATTGCATTCGCCGGGAGTGAGAGCGATTCCAGTATCAAGAAGCCATCGAAGACTGAGTGTGGGATGTTTACGCGAAGCGCTGCAATCCGGCAGGTGATTTACGACTTTATTCGCGAGCTTAGAAACGAATATAGAGAGGGAAAATCAATTCACGGAATGCGCCTCGACCTGGAAGCCTACCTGGAAGATGGGCACTTGAACAGAAGTTGGCTTGAACACGACATTTTAGCGCGATTGGCAACCTTCAATAAACTGTCCACCCGCCTAAAGGGCGAGGGGTAATGCGAGCAAGACTGCACTCTTTAGCGTCGAGCGGCCGTCGTATCATCGGATCGTGATAGGGTCCTTCGTACGAGGGCTCCTCGGCGCGGGCGTTACAGCTTCAGCGCGGTGCGCAGATGGGGGACGAGGCGCTTGGTGAACTCGACGGAATCGCCGGCCGACAGGTGAGACCATTCGGGGCAATCGAAGCGGGCTAGCTCGGGGAAATCTTCGAAATAAATTCCGGGCACGCCGGTCTGCTGGAGGAGCGGCTCCCAGGTCTGGGCGCGCGGCGTGAACTTGTCTTCGTGTTCTTTCAGCGGGCCGGTCATCGGGAATCGGACGAAGACGATCTTGCCGCCGCGGGCCCGGAGTTTGTCGACGGCGGCCTTCGTATTTTGAAAGCGCGCGCCGATGGCTTCCTTCACGTTCGCCGCGAAGATATCGGGCGGGACATAGCTTGGCGGAGGCGGCGGAGTAAACAGGCGGAGCCAGCGGCCCTTGATCTTGTCCTGGAGCGGTCCTGGTTTGGCTGCTTTCTCGAACAGACGCGCGCGGCGTTCGCGATCGATAGAGCAGAAGTAAGGCGGAGTCCGCGGCGGGACCTGGGCGTTGGGGCGATCGGGGATCGGGAGTTCGAGGAGGAGCGCGGCCAGGGTGAGGTCCTCCTGTTTGAGGAACGCGAAACTCTCCTCGATCGGCACGGAGATCTGGTGGCTAATCCGTTGTGCCCAGGTCTGGCCATGAAAACGTTTCACCGCGTTGGCGGGCCGTTGCACGGGCGGACCGGCCGGCGCAAAAAACAGGGCCGGCACCACGCTACAGATGACGGTTCCGTGGAAACCTTCGTCGTTCGCCAGGTCTTCCAGGACGGGGTAAGGGCCGGATCCCGGCATGGCGAGTTGGACCGGGCGTTTGCCCAGGCCGCGCTCGAGCTCGTCGAGGTCGCTATCGAACCAGGCGCGGGAATCGCCGATGATCACGACGGATTCGGGCTGGACCCGGCGCCGCGCGCTCGCCCAAAGATCGTCGGTATCGTTCAAGGTGGGTTGGTAACCTAACGACCGGCAATAGATTTCCCACGCGGCGACCGCGATGAGCACGCCGACCGCCACCACGACGGTGATGCCGCGCCAGGGCAGCGCCGGGATTACCCGTTCAAAATTGGAAGTAGATGAATGCATTGCTGTTGCCCTGGGTGAGGATGATGGCGCAGGCCATGAGGAACCAGGCGGTGGTGACGACCCAGCGCGGCAGACGCACGACCGCGGTTTCGAGCGAGATGTCGCGCAAAGCCCAATGGGCCGCGAGAAGGAACAAGGTGACGATGGTTACCTGGAGGATTTCGCGGGTGCTAAGGATCGCGTCGCCGTTCGCGTGCCGGCCGAACATTCCGCCGATCATGCGACTGGCTACTTCGAAGTTCGAGGCGCGGAAATAAACCCAGGCGATCAGAACCGCGACATAAGTCGTTAGGCCGATCAGGAGCCGGACGCCGAAGTTCTCGGTCCAGCGCGCATTTTTCACGGTGGCCTTGAGGAGCCGTTCGATCGCCAGATACGAACCGTGCAACAAACCCCAGACGACAAACGTCCAGGCCGCGCCGTGCCAAAGCCCGCCGATGAACATGACGATGATCAGGTTCACCATGGCGCGCGCGGCGCCGCTGCGATTGCCGCCGAGCGGGATGTAGAGGTAATCGCGCAAAAACGTGGAGAGCGAGATGTGCCAGCGGCGCCAGAAATCGGAGAACCCGATGGCGGCGTAGGGGAAACGGAAGTTGTCCTTGAGATGGAACCCGAGGCAAAGGGCGGCGCCAATCGCGCAGGTCGAGTAACCGGCGAAGTCGAAGAAGATTTGGCCCGCGAACGCGATCACGCCCGTCCAGGAATCGAGGGCGAGGAGCGGACCGCCGTGGCCAAAGACGCGATCCGCCGCGCCGGACAACATCGTGTCGGCGAGGACGACCTTTTCGAAAAGGCCGAGCGTCATCAGGAAAAGGCCCCAGAGGAACCGGCCTTTCTGTTGCTTCGGCGCGGCGTCGAGTTGGGGCAGGAAATCTCCGGCGCGGACGATGGGACCGGCGACGAGCTGCGGAAAAAAGGAAACCGCGAGGGTGAAATCGCGAAGCGAACGGGTGGGCCGCATCACGCCGCGATAGATGTCGAGCGTGTAGGAGAGCGAGTGGAAAGTGTAGAAGGAAATGCCGATGGGCAGGAAGACGTCGAGATGGGGCGGCTTGTATTGGATGCCGCCACGCGCCAGGACCCAGACGAAATTTTCCAGGAGGAAGTTCCCGTATTTAAAGAACCCGAGCATGCTCAGGTTCACGACCACGCTGATCACCAGCCAGAGCCGGCGTTCGGCCGGCGTGTGCACTTTTCCCATTTGGCGGCCCAGATAAAAGTCCAGCGCGGTGGTGGCGAAAAGGAGGGCGGCGAAGGGCGGATTCCAAGCACCGTAGAAGATGTAGCTCGCGACCAGCAGCAGGTTCTTGCGGGCTTCCCACGAACGCATCGTCCAGTAGGCGCCGAGCACCAGCAGGAAAAAAACGACGAACGTGAGCGAGTTGAACAGCATGCGGAGCCGGTTTCCTAGCGCAGAGGCCGGAGGCGCGACAAGCGGATTCGCACGCTATTCCATGAGGCTGCTGAGGCTGCTGACGTTGCGCCGGAGTGCGCCAGCGAGCCGGGCGATCCAACCGTGGTGATCGCCAGCTTCGCTGGAATGGCGGCTGCTTAATGGGCAGCGCCCGGCGAAGCACCATCGTGATTCATTCTCGCAAGAACATTTTCATTACCTGCCTGCTTGCGACTGCCTGGATGGCGGCCCTGGCTTTCGGCGGGCGTGTCTTGTTCAAATACGAAACCACGGCAGGCCAGGTCGGACCGGTCGCGGCAAACTGGCCGGCGTCGTCGACTGTTCCGCGGGTGACCGGCAAGCCGACCCTGTTGATGCTCGCCCATCCTCATTGTCCGTGCACGCGAGCGAGCATCGCGGAGCTGGCCCAAATCATGGCGCACGCTTACGGGAAGGCGAACGCGTTCGTCCTTTTCACGAAGCCGGCGGGCGCCGGTCCCGACTGGGATGATACCGACCTGCGGCACAGCGCGGCCGCGATCCCGGGGGTAACGGTTTTGACGGACGAGAACGGGGCGGAGGCGGCACGGTTTGGCGCGGAAACGTCGGGCCACACCCTGGTGTTCGACCCGAGCGGGACGCTCATCTTTAGCGGCGGAATCACCGCGTCGCGCGGTCACGCCGGGGAGAATGCCGGCGAAAGCGCGGTCTTGGCGGCGCTGAAGCAGGAGCCGACTGGGCGGGAACGGGCGCCGGTCTTCGGCTGTTCCCTCACAGGCCGTACGTCGATGTCCGGAGGGAAGCTATGTTCGAAGTAGGCGAAATGACCGCGGTGCCGGGAGCGGCTGGGGCTCGCGCCGAAGAGCTGTTTCAGCAGCATCGCCGGCAAATCTTCCGCCAGACAGATCAACTCTTCGCGAGGTTGATGCTTTTCCAATGGGTGGCCTGCATCGTTCTCGCCCTCGTCGTTTCCCCGCAGACGTGGGACGGGGCCGCGAGTCGGGTCCACATTCACGTCTGGTCGGCGCTCCTGATCGGGGGCGCCATCAGCCTTTTCCCGGTTTGGATGACGCGGGTCTGGCCGGGCGCCGCCGTCACCCGTCACGTGATCGCCGTGGCGCAGATGCTCATGTCGGCCCTGCTGATCGCGCTGACGGGCGGCCGCATCGAGACGCACTTCCACGTCTTCGGATCGCTGGTGATTCTCTCGTTTTATCGGGATTGGAAGGTCTTGGTGCCCGCGACTGTGGTCGTCGCGCTCGACCATTTTCTGCGGGGGATTTACCTGCCGTATTCAGTTTACGGCGTTCTGGCCGCGAGCCCGCTTCGCTCAGTTGAACACGCTGGCTGGGTGGTGTTTGAAAATGTTTTTCTCGTTATTTCGTGTTTGAGAAGCATCAAGGAAATGCGGTTCATCGCCAATCGCACCGCTGCCTTGGAAGCCAGCGATCAGCGGTCGCGCCAGCTTTTCGATGACGCGCCCATCGGCATGGCGGTTGTGGCGCTCGACACGGAGAAGTTCAAGCAGGTCAACGGCTCGTTCGCGGATATGATCGGCTACTCCGAGGAGGAGCTGATGGCGCGGACGCCGCTGGAGCTCACCCATCCCGAAGATCTCGCCGAAACCAGGCGATCGGTTGAGGCGATCCTCAACGGGACCGATCGCTGCGCGGTGGAAAAGCGTTACCTGCGCAAGAACGGTGACGTGCTGTGGGCTTCGCGGACTGCCTGCGTGATCCGGGACAAGGACGGCCAGGCCCGTGATTTCCTGGTCATGGTGGAAGACATCACCGAGAGGAAGCGGGCCGAGGAGGCGGTGCGCGAGACTCAACGTGCGCTTCACGACGCGAAGATGGAAGCGGACCGGGCTAACCAGGCGAAGAGCGAATTTCTTTCCCGGATGAGCCATGAGTTGCGCACCCCGCTCAATGCGATCCTCGGCTTCGGGCAATTACTCGAGCGCCAAAACCCGACCGTGCAACAACGGGCGCGGGTCGAGCACATCATGAGTGCGGGCAGACACCTTCTTAATTTGATAAACGAGGTGCTCGACATCAGCCGCATTGAGGCCGGGCATCTGCAATTATCGGTAGAGCCGGTGGCTGTGGCGCAGGTCTTGGAGGAAGCGCTGGATTTGATGCGGCCTCTCGCGGCCGATCGCGCCATGGAACTCATCGTTGATAAGGAGCTCGAAAACGATCTTCATCTGCTCGCTGACCGGCAGCGGCTGAAACAGGTCCTGCTCAACCTCCTGACGAACGCCGTGAAATACACGGCCGTGGGAGGGCAGGTAAGGGTGTCAGTCGAGCGGACGCACTCCAACATCACCCGGCTCGTCGTGAGCGACACGGGTGCGGGAATTCCCACGGAGAAGCTGGCGAGATTGTTCACGCCCTTCGACCGCCTGGACGTGGAGCAATCGGGGGTGGAAGGAACGGGGCTCGGCCTCGCGCTCTGCCAGCGTCTTATGCAAGCCATGGGGGGCAACATTGGGGTTGAGAGCGTGGTCGGGAAAGGCAGCGCTTTCTGGATCGAGTTGCCCGCCGTGGATTCGCCGTTGAGCGCTTTGCCCAAACGTCGTAACGCTGCGAAGGATGACGCGGTGGCCGCGGGCGGCGGGAAGATTCTCTATATAGAAGACAACCTTTCCAACCTTACCCTCGTCGAACAGATGCTGGCGGAGCAGCCGCACATCGAATTGCTCACCGCCATGCAAGGCGGCCTCGGACTCGACCTTGCCCGCAAACATTTGCCCGATCTGATTCTGCTCGACCTGCATCTCCCGGATCTGCGCGGCCATGAGGTCCTCGCACGCTTACGCCAGGACGCCGTCACCCGCGCCATTCCGGTTGTCGTCATCAGCGCCGACGCCACCGCTCGGCAGATTCAGCGGCTCATGACGGCGGGCGCGCAGAATTACCTCACCAAGCCTTTGGACGTTCGCGAATTCTATCGAGTCATCGATGAGACGATGCGGAGTCCTGATCGGCAACCGGAGGCCGCGGTCGCCTAGTTTATGAATTTCGAACCGGAAAAGACGGACGAGCGCTGGCTGCCGAACGCCGCCCTGTTTTCGAAGATGAAGATCGTCGCGATCGACGACGAGCCGGCGAATGTCGCGCTGCTCGAGGCCATGCTGGCGGATGGCGGATTCACGCGGGTAAAGACGGTGACTGATTCCCGGCTCGCGATGGAAACGTGTCTCGCCTTCGAGCCTGATCTCGTCCTGCTCGATTTGATGATGCCGCACGTGGACGGCTTCTCGATTCTGGAATCGTTGCGGGCCGCGGCGGGCGAGAGCTTTTTGCCGGTCATCGTGCTGACCGCCGACGCGAACGAGAGCACGAAGCTGCGCGCGTTACGGGCCGGAGCGACGGACTTTCTTCTCAAACCATTCGATCAACTCGAAGTCCTCCTCCGGATGTGCAACCTGCTCGAGACCCGCCGGCTTCATCTCCAGCTCGACACCCAACTGGCCGCCTACGCCGACGCCGTCCGCGATCGGACCTCGGAGTTGCGCGAAGCGCAGTTGCAGCTGGAAAAGGCTGAAGCCTAGTAGGACGCGCCGGTCAGCGTAAAGGTCACCGGGCAGGTAACCGAGGAAACCGTTCCCGGTTTGAAACGCCACCGTTTAAAGCCGGCCACGGCCGCGTTATCGAGAAACGAATTACCGGTGCTCTTCGACATGGTGACGTCGATCACGTTGCCGCTATTGGAATCGATCGTCAGGATGGCGATGCCGTCGCCGGTGATTTTCTGCCGTCGGGCTTCATAAGGATATTCGGGTCGAGGAGCGTTGAGAGCGAGAACTTTGGCCGAGGACAAATTTAAGGAACGTGGTGTCGGGTTGCTCCGTGATCTCGGGATTGGCGTCCAAGGGTGGACAGACGGCCGCGGAGGAGGCGTGAACGTTTGTTCGAAATAAGTCGCATCAACTATCGGAAGCGCAGGCAAGGGCTCGATGTCGTTCGGCGCGGGATCGTCAGGCGCCGCTGGGTCGGCGAAACTAATCTCAGTGAAACCCGGCGGCTCGGGTGCGGCTGGGCGCTCGGCGTTCCGAACCTTGGCGAGGCCGATTGCTGCAAAATGAATAATGACAGCGGCGCCAAGCGCCACGCCGAAACTCCATTTCTTTCCAGGCTGATAAAGCAACGTTGTCATAACTAGTCCTTTCACCAGTTAGACACGCGACGGCCCGAATTCTTAGTGTAGCGGCGTCACCAAATCCGGACCCGGCTTTTCGGATCCACGAACAGCTTCTCATCGGGTTTAACTTTGAACGCGTCATACCAGGCGTCGATGTTCCTCATCACTCCATTCACGCGATACTGCCGCGGCGAATGCGGATCGCTCACCACCTGGCGCCGGACCGCGTCGTCGCGGAGTTTTCCCCGCCACGCCTGCGCCCAACCCAGGAAAACCCGCTGCTCGCCGCTGAGCCCGTCAATCACCGGCGCCGGTTTTCCTTTTAGCGAAGCGCGATAAGCATCGAGGGCGATCACCACGCCGCCGAGGTCGGCGATATTTTCGCCCATCGTCAGCTCGCCGTTGACCTTCGCGCCCGGCAGAGGTTCGAACTTGGAATATTGGTCGCCCAAGACTTTCGCGCGCGCCTCGAAGGTCTTCGCGTCCTCGGCCGTCCACCAATCGTTGAGTTTGCCGTCGGCATCGAACTTCCGGCCCTGGTCGTCGAACCCGTGCGTCAACTCATGACCTATCACTCCGCCGATCGCACCGTAGTTCACGGCCGGATCGGCATTCGCGTCGAACATCGGCGGTTGCAGAATGCCGGCGGGAAACACGATGTCGCGGAGCGCGCCGTTGTAAGCGTCATTCGTCTGCGGCGTCATGCCCCAGTCCGACATGTCGACCGGGCCCGGCAACCGGTTCACGTTGAAGGCCCAGTCCGCGGCAGCTGCGCGCCGGACATTCCCGATCAGGTCGTCGCCGCGGACCTCTACCTTTGAATAATCGCGCGGCTTATCCGGGTAACCGACCTTGATGTTGTAAGTATCGAGCTTCTTCAACGCCTGCGCCTTCGTCGCTTCACCCATCCAGTCGAGGCCTTTGATTCTTTCGTGCATTGCGACCTTCAGGTTCGCGACGAGCTCTTCGATCTTCGCCTTTGCCGCGGGCGGGAAATGCCTGGCGCTGTAGAGCTGGCCCACGGCCCATCCGAGGTTGCCGAAACGATCGTAACGATCGCCTGCCCCATAATCGCCGCCGCTCACCGCGTGCACCCCGCGCTTCCACCGCACCTGTTGCTCCGCCTGGCCTGACAACGTCTTGTTCCGCATCTCGAACAGGGCATCGACGAAAGCCTTCGACAAATAGGGAGCGGCGTGGTCCGCCACGTTGAATGCCTGCCACGCCTGCAACGTTTCGACCGGCGTCGCGTCGAAGATTTCCGCGATCTTCGGGAAGGCGGACTTTTCCGCGATCACGACGCGCTCCACTTTCGGCAGGGCCGCTTCGGCCAGGAATTTCCGCCAGGCAAACTTCGGCGCGAACGCTTCCAGCTCCGCGATCGACATCGGGTTGTAGCTGGCGACTGGATCGCGCTGTTGCGTCTTGGTCCAGCTCGCGTCCGCGATTTTACTTTCGAAGTCGATCACCTCAGCGGCCCGTTTCTCCGCCTCAGGCCAATTGATTAACGTGAGAAGCTGGGTGGCGTACGCTTTGTACTTCTCTTTTTTCGCGGCGAAGTCCGGCTTCAAATAATAATCGCGATCCGGCAAACCAAGTCCGGCCTGGCCGAGGTAAACCGTGTAGTGCTTCGGGTCTTTGATATCGACGTCGACGCCCACGCCGAAGATCCCGCCGTGGAAATCCGCGTTCTGCCGTCCCATCAAACCGGCGATCGCGTCTCGCGTTTTGGCCGCGTTGATCTCGTCGATCATCGGCTTGAGCGCAGCCCCACCGAGCTTCTCGACCCCCGCTTCGTCCATGAACGATTTGTAGAACGCGCCGACTTTGCCTTCGATCGTCGTGGGCTTGGCGTCCGCCTTCTTCGCCGTCTCCTCCATTAAATCGTGCAACCGCTGCTCCGTCAGATCACTCATGGCGAGCCGCAAACTGGTCGCCGCCTTGTCCGCCGGAATCTGGACGCGATCGAGCCAGGCCCCATTCGCGTAACGGAAGAAATCGTCGCCCGGCTTGGTTTTAAGGTCGGCTCCGTCCGTGTCGAACCCCCACGCGCCGTACTGCGGTTTCCCGCCGGGCTCAGCCAACGCGCTAACGATCAGCAAAAGCGAAACGAACGAAACGGACCGTGCTCTCATAGGGTGCGCAGCGTAGCGACCCGAGCCCTCCCAGCCAACTATCTTCTGGTTCGCGACCGTTATTCGCTAACCGCCCCGAACCATTTCTTCTGCAGCTCATCCATGAAGCCGCGTTCGTTCAAAGCGAGCAGCGCGCGGTTGATCGGCAGGCGCAGCGGGCTGTCCTGCTGGAGCCCGATGCCGTAGAACTGCTTTTCGAAAGTCGGACCTACCAGGCGGAGCCGCGTCCCGATTTTCTTCGACAGGTAATAGCGCAGGACCGGCGCATCGTAGACGACCGCCTTCACTTCTCCGCCGTTCAAAGCGGCAATCGCAGTGGCCACATCCGGGTAGGGCGAAACCTTCGCCTTGTTATTCCTCAACCACGTTTCCGCCGTGCTGCCCACAACCGTTCCGACTTTCAGGCCCGGCAGGTCGCCCGGACCACTGATGTCGCCGGTAAGACTTTTCACCGTCATCTCCGTCGTCACCGCGGCCGTGAAATACGCGATCAGGACAATGCTGACGACCATCCAGAGAATCGCGACCAGCCGCGCCGGCACGCCGCTCGGGCCTTTCGCTTCGCAGCCACCCGTGCAGAGCATGCTGATCGTCCACCAAAACGATTCCCAAACGCCGGACCCGTATGCTTCCGGATACATTTCGGGATTACGCCGGCGTTCGAACCACCAGACGAGATGCGAAATCAGGAACATGACGAGGAGAACGATGCCGAGCACTCTCGCCGTGTTCCAATTCATGAACTGGCGGGACAAATTCGACCCGAAGTTGTCGTTCCGCGCCGCATTCGTCGCGACCATGATTTGCAGCCCGGAATCGTAATACGGCTGGGAGAAATCCATGATGGCGTGGCGCGCCGCGGTGATGCTGATCGCCGCGATGGCCACGTCCGCCTGATGCGCCTTCAAGATGTCCAGCATCTGCGGGACGGTCTCCACGTTTTGCAGCTCGAACTGCAGCCCAGCCTCCTTCGCGACCGCTTCCCAGAGATCGATGCTAAACCCACGCACGTTGCCCGCCTCGGTGAACGAGAACGGCTCGACCGGTTTCGTTACGACTCGAATCTTTTGCTGGGCGACGGCGTCGCTCGCGCCGAACCAACCACACGCGCAGGTGACGACGACAATGCGAAGAAGGCGCCCGATCACCTTCGAGGTCATACGTCGCTCGCCCGCTTTTTGTCAATCGCGCTCCGCCCGGGTCGTGGTAGCGTCCAACCATGCCTTCCAACCCGCCGGACAACCCGAAGCCCGAAGACGACGCCTCTGCTTCTGAGAAGAACGCCGCCCGCGAAGAGAAGGAAACGTTGCAGCCGTCCCGGGAAAAAATTCCGGAAGGCGAGGGGAACCTGCGCCGGCGCGTCGATTGGTTCCAGAAACGAACTGGCGGCTCGGAGTAGTTCGCGTTCCTACGCTCGCACTTTCAGCCGCCAAATACTCCGGCCGTAGGTCGCGGTCGTCAGCGTGCCGGCGCCCTGGTGGTAGACGAGGTCCACGCACATCGTGTTAGGCAGGTTGCGTTTCAAGCTGCTCCACGTGCCGCCCAAATCGTGGGACACGTAAACGCTCGCGTCGTTCGCGACGTAAACCGTTTGCGGATCGTCCGGCGAAATTACGACCGCGTGATGCGGCACATCGGGCAGCCGGCCGCCATCGACGTCGGCCCAGTGCGCGCCGCCATCATCGGAACGAAACACGTGCGAGTTCCCAAAATTCGCGATCGTCGCGAAAACGAGATCGGCATTCGTTGGCGCGGATTCGAGCCGCGTGATGGTCACGCCGGGCAACTCCGGCCCCGCCATGTTCGCGCTCCAGGTCTTGCCGCCATCGAGACTGCGAAAGAACCCGCCATTCTCCGTCGCGACATAAACCCGCTGCGAATCGGCCGGCGCCACTTCGATGGCACTGATGGAGCTGCCATCGAGCGGAGCGGAAACCGCGACCCAGCTGTCGCCGTCGTCCTTCGAGCGCCAGACGCGATTCGACCCGGTGAAAACCGTCGAGGGACGGTTGGGATCGAGCGTGATGTAAACCATCCAGACGTTAGCTTTCTCGGCACTCGTCGCGGGGGGCGAGACGGCGCGGGATTGCTTTCCGCGGAAGCGGAAGATGTTCAGGTTGTAATACGAGGCGTAGACCTGGCTCGCCTTCGTCGGGTGGTAAACCATCCAGCCGCCGTCGCCGCCGAGGATCTCGAAATGATCGTTGCTGCCGCCCGTGGTGGTGATGAGGGTGCCGTTATCCTGCGCGCCCCCGCCGAAACTCAACGGGTCGCTCGGCGCGACGTCGAGGTCGTAATACATGGTGCAACCGAGGCCGACGCTCCGGTTCTGCCAGTTGCTTCCGGCATCATCACTCACGTCGAGCCCGCCGTCGTTCGCGTCGTAAATCCGGCCCGGCGCTGCCGCCGGCATGAGCAGCGCATGATGATCGGCGTGCGCATAATCCGGCTTGCCGCGTTCGGCGTCCCAGCGCGTGGCCTTCTGCCATACGCCGCCGCCATTCGTGGTGAGATGAAGGTCCACTCCGCCGCAAAGGACGTAGTTCGGATTGGTCGGGTGGACCACGATCGAGTTGCCGTAAGTCATCTGGCCTTCGTCGTCGAAATACGTGCCGGCAATGCTTTTCCAGGTGTTCCCGCCATTGCCCGACCGGAAAATGCCGAGCAGTTTATCGTTCGTCGCGGCGACCTGAAGGTAAATTACTTTCGGATCCGAAGGGGCGATCGCGAGGGTGGCGCGATTGAATTGCTCTCCCGGCGGCAATCCGTTCGTCAGGTGCGACCAGGTCGCTCCACCGTCGAGCGAGCGCCAGACGCCGTTCGCTACGCCCTGGGCGGTGAAGGTGGCGAAGATCCGCTGCGGTTGCGCCGGGTCGAAGACGATCGAGTGGCACCAGTAATTTTGCGCGGAGATGAACGTCTCGCGCGCCCAGGTTTTGCCGGCATCGCGCGACGTATACATTCCGCCGAATCCGCTTTCCTGCGGGCTGACCCGGCCGAACCCGATCCCGCCGATGCGAATGTGATTCGCGTCATGCGGATCAATCGCGATGACCCCGATGCGGCTCGGGATTCCCGTTTTCGCCGAGGACGCGAACAGCCTCCAGGTCTTGCCGCCGTTGGTGGTGCGATAAAGGCCGACGCCGGCGTAACTGTCCACGGAGAGGTTCGCTTCGCCGGTGCCGCAATACAGGATCTTTGGGTTGGTGGGATGAATCGCGAGCGCGCCGACGTTGAGCACGCTTTGCAAATGCCAGAGCGGTTTCCAGCTTCGGCCGGCGTCGCTGCTTTGCCACACGCCGCCGCCGGCCGCACCCGCCCAGATCGAGTCCGGTTTCGCCGGGTCGCAAACGAGGCAGGTGAGGCGTCCGCCGATATTTGTCGGTCCAATGCTTTCCCACTGCGTCGTGCCGGGCGCGGCCGCGAATTCCTTTTCCACGCGCGCGCGTTCGGAAACGAGTTGGCCAACGCACGCCTCTCGCAAGGGCCACGAGGCGCGGGCCTGAAACCAGACGCTGCGCCGCTTATGATTTCGCGAGATGTGGCCGAGCTTTCCGCGCAGCTGATTCTTCCGCGGTCCGGGCGCGATCGGTGTATTGGCGTTTCCGCCGGATGTTTGCCTCCGAATTTTCGATGCCGGCTTTTTAGTTGGACTGGCCACGACGGGATTCTCCAGTTTTCATTGGGGTAAGAGGTGTTCGCCGGCAGAGCGCCGACGGCGCCATGGTGCAACCCCCGTGGCAGCGGTGTCAAAACAAATGCGGCCGCGTCCGCGGTCCCGAACGGACTGTCGCCTACTGCGCCTTGAGAATGGGCACGATCTCAGTCTGGATCGGCTGGCCGGTCACCTCGATGTCTTTATCCCCCACGTAAACGTCGATCTCCGAGCGCACGCCGAACTTGCCTTCCAGATAAATCCCCGGCTCGATCGAAAACAGCACGCCGGCCGTGATGAAACGGGAGTCGCGCGTCTCGAAGTTGTCGATGTTCACCCCGTTGCCGTGGCATTCTTCGCCGATGGAATGACCGGTGCGATGGGTGAACTGCTCGCCATACCCGGCCCGCTTGATCACTCCGCGCGAGACATCGTCCACTTCCGCGCCGTGGATCCGTTTTCCTTCTCGAACATTCTTGCGGACGAATTCCGTCGCGGCGTCGCGCGCTTCCCGAACGATGTTGAAAATGCGAACGAATTCCTCCGGCACCGTGTCGCCGACGAAGCCTGTCCAGGTCTGATCCGTGCAAATCGCGCCCGGCTTTCGGAGCTTGCTCACGATATCGAGCAAAACAAAATCGCCGCGTTTGATCGGCGAGAACGCTTCGCGCGTCGGAAAGTAATGCGGGTTCGCGGCGTTCGCGTTCACCGCCACGATGCCGTCTTCGCGGGTCATCCCTTCTTCATCGAGCCGCCGCGCGATGAATTGCTGGATGTCGTATTCGGTGACCGGTTTCTCGGCGCGAATGTTGCGCCCGATTTCGGCGAACGCTTCCATGAGGACGCGATGTAATTTGTCCGAAGCTTCGACGTGCGATTGGTGTTGCTCCGGCGTGACGACCGCTTCGAATTGCTGGACGAGCTCGGCGCTGGTCACGACTTCCACGCCGAACGACCGGATCAGCTCCACCGTGCCGGCGTCGACCCGGGAGATGTAGGGAATGTCGTTGTTCGGCGAATACTGCATCGCCACCCGTTTCTGCTTCGACAGCGTTTCGCGAAGTTGCCGGTGCTGTTCCTCCCAACCGCGGTACACCGCTGCTTTGCCCGGCAAGGCGTCCAGTTTCCCGCGCTCGATCGAGTGCACGATCTTCGTCGGATCGCCTGCCTTCGGAATGTAATAGAACCAGCGCCGCGAACCGGAAGCATGCTCGCCCAGTTTCAGGATGCGGGCCGCGAGCGGATCGCTTCCGCGAAAATCGTAGAACAGCCAGCCGTCGAGGTTCGCGCTCTGCAGGGCCTTTTGAATTTCGGCCACGCGTTCGGCCGGAGTTGGGTTGGCGCGCATAGTGGAGCAGAAGATGGAACAAATACCGAGCGCCGCCAGGGCCGGACGAACCAGGTTGGTTATGCGCACGAGGCAGACTACTTCAGCGCGATCGATTATTTCAATGCGCGTTTGAGGGACCGCGGTTGACGGGCCGGGCCGCTTCCGGTCTAATCCCGCTCCAGCCATGGCCAGCCATCTCGTTATCAGCACGAGCGGTAATCCCGACAGCAACAGCCGGCGGATGGGGCGCATCGCGTTTCACCACCTCGAGAAGGCAAAGGTGCCGTGTGCCTGGCTCGATATCAGCGAGCTCGGCCTGCCGTTGTGCGATGCCGATGCCTGTTACACCCAGCCCAGCGCGAAGAAAGTGCGCAAGGCGATCGAAGCCGCGGACGGCATCCTGCTCGCCACCCCGGTTTACAATTACGACGTCAGCGCCACCGCCAAGAACCTCGTCGAGCTGACCGGGAGCGCGTGGGAAGACAAAGTGGTCGGGTTCCTTTGCGCCGCCGGCGGAATGAACAGCTACATGTCGGTCATGGCGTTCGCCAACAGCCTCATGCTGGATTTTCGTTCGGTGATCATCCCGCGTTTTGTTTATGCGACTGGGCGCGCCTTTGAGGGAGACGATCTCAAGGATTCGCAGGTGGGGGAACGAATCGAAGAACTGGCCGGCGAATTGGTCCGGTTCACGAAAGCGTTGCGCGGTTAGCCGCCGATACCGTGGTCGACCAGGAACCAGCGGCCCGGACGTGGAAGAAGATCGCCGTCTTCTACGGACTGACCCTGGTTTTCAGCAACATCTTCAACGCTTTCGAGCTGTTCGCTGGAGGAATGGACGCTGGGGGTTTGCTCTACGTGACCGGAGCGATGTGGAGTCCGGGGCTCGCCGCCCTCGCAACCAAGCGGATCTTCGGCGAACCGATCTCCGATCTCCCCTGGAGGTGGGGCGGCGCGCGCTACGCCTGGCTCGCGTATCTCATCCCGATCGCCTACGCGTTGCCGGTTTACCTCGTCGCCTGGCTGACTCCGCTCGGCGGCTTTCTCGAACCGGAATTTCTGAAGCGCACCGCCGCGCAGTTCGGCTGGTCCGCATTCCCACCATCACTAACGCTTTTCCTTTTCGTCGTGCTGACCGCAACCGTTGGTCTCGTGGGCAAAACTTCGCGGGCGCTCGGCGAAGAAATCGGATGGCGCGGTTTTCTTGTCCCGGAACTGAACAAGGTCGTCGGGTTCACCGGCGTCAGTGTCATTAGCGGCCTGATGTGGGCCGTCTACCATTTCCCTGTCCTGCTCTTCGGCGATTACAACAAAGGCGCGCCGGCTTGGTACAGCCTCGCCTGTTTCACTTTGATGGTGGTGGCCGACAGCTTCATCCTCGCGTGGTTGACGCTGCGTTCCAACAGCCTTTGGCCCGCCGCCATTTTCCACGGCAGCCACAACCTCTTCATCCAATCGATCTTTACTCCGCTGACGCGCGATACCGGTCCGACGAATTACGTCATCGACGAGTTCGGCATCGGTCTCGTCATCACCGTCGCGATTGGTGCCGTGCTCACGTTCCGGGCATCGCGAAGTCATCCCGAAACCGCGAATTTGCCGGGGTCACCGCAGATGTAAAGAGATTGAACTGTTATGCGTCCCTGTTTGGGTCGTGAAATGCCGAATCTCCCTCCGGCGTAAAGTTTTGTTGTTCCTCAACGACTTGCAAATAGGCCGCGAGATCCTTGCCCCGTTTCACCAGATGATCGTGCGGAACGTCGGCGCGTATTACACGCCACATCGTTCCGCGCATTTTCGCGTAAAATTCCTGCGCAAACTCCAACTCCGTTTTGATATACCTGGTCCACGCACGTTGCGCTTTTTCGAGAAGCAATTGCTGATTAGGCTCAATCCTTGCGGCTAGCGAAGAGATGCGACTATCGATTTCCGCTCTCCATTGTCGGATTGCTGTTTGAATGCACTGAACCTGACCGGAGGTAGAGTGATCATTTCTCAAGCAATGATCAAAATCATCTTCGATCGGCTCTCGGTTTCGGAATACTTCTGGCGCTTCAATGTTTAACCCTGGATGCGCCGCTCTGAGTTGGTAAACATCAAGCTGAGTGCCATGTTTAACAACAGCTCTAAAATGCTGGAATCCCTCCATGTATTGTTCGCGGACGTTGAGTGTTTGATATGTAGCGTCCGACACCAAAATCTGTTGCGCGTCAGCTAGGCTCATTAGTCGTTGCGCGAGTGTTACCCCGACTCCAGCAACGTTGCGATTACCATTGATGTCTTTAACGACGCTATCCACATTCTCGGTAATGCCGACGCGAATTTCGAATTGCCGCATATAATTTCCGGAAGTCGCTGTTTGCGCGAGATGCTCGTTCCGAACCGTGAGACGTCGTAATAAATCGAGGGCGAATCTGACATGCGTGTCGTGTTGAGCCCGAATATCTAAAATCGCTGTACAGATTCCGTCGCCCGTCGGTACGTAAATGACGTCACCACCGGGAATCAACGTCTCGAACGAGTCGACGCACGCTTCGTTCAAATCCCTAACGATATCGTTCTGCGCCTCTACACTTCGATTCGCCGAAAATTTTACTATATCGATGAAGACGTACTTGATGTGTCGCGTTTGGCCTGGGCGGGCTGGTTCGGAGGAATTGAGGCTCTGGTCTGCCATATTTTGGGGTCGATAGGCGCGTCGACAGGCATCGCGAAACGAGTAACGGCGATCACGTCGGCACTCCCGATTAGCACCGGAACAATTCTTTTGCCGGCGCCACCTTATCTTGTCCGCACGAAGTTCGTCAATGCTGACTGTCTACATCGTTTCGAATCCAGAAAGGTGGCGCGTGCTTCGTCGGACCAACGTGCTTCAACGGGAGTGGCGCGTTACTTCGCGATCAGGATTAATATCCCGCCATCGGGGGCGATGATCCGAAGCACGGTGCTGGCGGGGGCGGACAATTGGGGCGAACATGCCGTTGATTCCGGCGAGGACTATGAATGGGGAACAACGCATGCCGATTATTTTTGATCATCATGCGCGGATCGAAGAAGCCGTCGCGTGCCAATCTTTCCGCGTTTCCCGTGGCGCAGGATATTGAATGAGGAAGCCGGATGGCTAAAGCCGATTACGAATGGATCGCAGCCGGCGAAGAATGGTCGGAGCCGTGGGGCGGGTCCGCCGCGCAATGGTTCGGCAGCATTCTTCCGCGAATTCACGCCGGCCTGCCCGCGGAGAACATTCTGGAAATTGGGTCAGGTTTTGGCCGCTGGAGTTTTTATCTGCGCGAACATGGCGCCCACTTGCATTTGGTCGACCCGGACGAGCAGGGAATGGAATTCTGCCGGCGCCGCTTCGGGTCGGATGCCAGGATCAGCTATCACCGGAACGAGAGCGATAGTCTCGCCATGATTCCGGAGGGCTCGATTGATTTCATTTTCAGTTTCGATTCCCTGGTGCACGTGCGACCCGAGACGATCGATAGCTATCTCGCTCAGTTCCCGGCCAAACTGAAAACGAATGGGCTGGCTTTCATTCACCATTCGAACCTCGGAGAATTCGCCTCCTCCTTTTCGCGGCGCGCCCGGACCCTGGCGGGAAGAAAAACCATCGGCGCGGATCATCAGCGTGATCCCGGGATGACGGCCGGCCTGTTTCGCGAACACTGCGAGCGCCACGGCTTGAAATGCGTTGGCCAGGAAATCGTGAACTGGCGCGGCCGGCGGTTGATCGATTGCTTTTCCACGATCGCGCGGAAGGAATCGAACTGGCCAAGCGTGGGCGAGCCTTATCGCAATCCCGATTTCATGCGCGAAGCTGAATTGATCCGGCGGCGGGCGCGCCATTATCCTCAGGTGAAATCATGAACTACTGGATCGGCACTTCGGGTTTCCAATACGCCGAATGGAAGGGGACCTTCTACCCGGACGATTTGGCTGCGAGCAAAATGCTCGCGTTCTACGCGGAGCGCTTCACAACGACCGAAGTGAATTACACCTTCCGCCGGATCCCGAGCCCGAAGACGATTCAGAACTGGTACGACGGGACACCGGAGCGCTTCAAGTTCAGCCTGAAAGCGCCCCAGAAGGTGACGCATTTCGCCAAGCTCAGGAATTGCGGCGACACGATGCGTTACTTTTGCCAGGTCATCAGCGACCTGGAAGCAAAGCTTGGCGTGGTCCTGTTCCAATTGCCTCCCAACTTCAAGAAGGACACCGGCGTGCTGGCGGCGTTTCTGGAAGAGGTGCCGGCCGGGCTCCGCGCCGCGTTCGAGTTCCGGCACGCGTCCTGGTTCGATGAGGAAGTATTCGCTGTCCTGAACGCCAGGAACATTGCGCTCTGCATCAACGACAGCGCGGACTTGAGCGCGCCCGTCGTCGCGACCGCCGATTATGGTTATTTGCGGCTGCGGCGCGAGGATTATACCGACGGCGATATGGAACGTTGGGCGGCTACGATCAGGGAAAACGAAAAGGTCTGGCCCGACGTGTTCGTGTATCTCAAACACGAAGAGAGCGGGATGGGTCCCCGGCTTGCGAAGCAATTGATGGAGCTGCTCAGCGCGCGGGCTTGATGGATGACGTTGCCGCTGGCTGGAGAGCAAGCCCTAGGCGGCGACGCGGCGCTTCTGTTTCACCAGCGTCGCTGTCGAACGCGCGGCCGGCTTCGTGCCGTTGCGTTTCGGCTTCAACGATTGGTTCCGGTTCAGGCTTTCCTGGAGGACCTTCACCAAATCGACCACGTTCGTCGTCCGAACCGGCGCGGCGGGCTTCTTCGCCACTTCCTTGTGCTGGGCTTTCTCCTCGATCATCTCCATGACGGCCGTGCGGTATTCGTCGCGATATTTCTCCGGCTCCCATGGCGTCGACATGCTTTCCACCAGCGATTGCGCCATCTTCAATTCCTTGTCGGTAATCGCCGTCGAGCTGCCGTTGTTGAGCTCTTCCGGCGTCAGGATTTCCGACGCGAAATGCATCAGGTCGAGGACGAGAAACAACCCATCGGGCTTGACCGAAGCGAGATACTCGCGGTTGCTGATCACCACTTTGGCGATGCCGATCTTGGCCGTTCCGGCTAGCGCCTTGTGCAGCAGCGCGTATGCTTTCTCGCCTCCTTTTTGCGGCTCAAGGAAATACGGCTTGTAGAAAAACTTCGGGTCGACCTGCGCCAGGTCCACGAAATCGGTGATGTCGATCGAATGCGTCGATTCGATCCGCACCTTGGCGAAGTCCTCTTCCTTGAGGACGACGAACCGGCCGCGCTCGTACTCGAACCCCTTTACGATTTGGTCGGCGGTCACTTCCTTCTGGTCCACGTCCGCGACCTTTTTGTAACGGATGGGACTGAGATCCGTCGCCCGGAGCTGACGGAAACTGAGCTTCTCTTCCCGGGTCGCCGGATAGACGGCTATCGGAATATAAACCAGGCCAAAGCTGATACTGCCCTTCCAGATCGCGCGCATAGTGGATGGAGGTTATTCACAACCCCTTGTTAATGTCAATCACAGCAGGGGCTTGGCCAGCGTCGGCAAATTTCGCGACCGCCGTTTTAATCTTGCCGCTACAACGCAACCTGCTCTAAAAACGCACATGATAACACCTCGTCAGTTCCTCCGCGCCCTCGTGGCGCTAACCGCCGGAGTTCTCTCCGGATTTGTTTCCCTCAGTGCATTCGCCGCGCCGCCTCCTGGCGTGCTCGACGAAACGCATGCCAGTGTGCGGGCCGTCATGGCCGCTCAAAAAGAAGTGACCGCTGACTGGATGCGCGACGCGACCGTCCTCGGCACTGCCGTCGGCTTCGATGCGGCCGGCAACACCGCCCTCGTCGTTTACGTCGACCAGGACTCGAAAAATGCGGGCGAAGTAATTCGCAATCTTCCCCGCAGCCACGGCGGCGTCGCCGTGCAGGTCGAGCTCACCGAAAAATTCCGCGCCATGGCGAAACCAGGCGGCGGTGGGGGCACGAGCCACACGGCAATCCAGACGCCCCCGATCCAGCTCGGGACCTCCGGCGGTTGGAGCAAAGATCTCGCGAACGGGTATTGCTGCGGCGGCACGCTCGGCTCGCTCATTAACATTGCCGGCTCGCAATACATCCTCAGTAACTATCACGTCTTCGAAGCCGACATCGTGTCCGGCGGGAACAACACCGTCGCCACTACCGGCGATCCGGTTATTCAACCGGGCCTGATCGACGTGAACTGCACCCTGGCCAACGCCCAGACCGTCGCGACCCTCGAAGTCCATCATTCGCTGCCCAACAGCAACGTGGATTGCTCCGTGGCGAAAGTGGCCTCCGGCAAGGTCCGCACCGACGGCGCGATCCTCGAGATCGGCACGATCTCCAGCTCAACCGTCGCGGCGTCGTTGAATAAGGCCGTGAAGAAGAGCGGCCGCACCACCGGGCTTACCCGCAGCTCGATCTCGGGATTGAACGCGACCGTCAGCATCGCCTACGATAACGAATGCGCCGGCGGCGCGGCCTTCACGAAGACCTTCACCGGCCAAATCGTGATCGCCAACAACGGCAGCCGGTTCCTGAACAGCGGCGATTCCGGTTCGTTGATGGTCGAAGACGTCGCGACCAACCCGCGCGCCGTGGGCTTGCTCTTCGCGGGCAGCAGCTCGACCGCGATCGCCAACCCGATCGGACAAGTGTTGAGTTTCCTCAACGCGACGATGGTCGGAAACTAGACTCTAACCCTCAACTGAAACTTCGAAGCACCCGTTCGCCCGTGCGAACGGGTGCTTTTCTTTTGATCGCCTTTGCCGCGATTGCTCTTCTATTGGGTGACGCCATGGCCCAGGAAAATCCTCGCGACATCAATGCGGTCCTTCGCTCCCACGATCGGGAGCTTCTCGCGATAACCGGCGTGGTCGGCGTCTACGCCGGCACGCGCGACGACGGGAAAACGCCCTGCCTGAAAGTAATGGTCGTCGCGAAGACTGCGGAACTGGAGCGAGCGATTCCCAAAACGCTGGAAGGTTTTCCGGTGCTTATCGAGGTGACCGGCGAAATCAAGCCGCTCGGAAATTGAACCGTGTCGACTGTCTGCGTCACCGGCGGCACCGGTTACATCGGCTCGCGGTTGATCCCGCTCCTGACCGATCGCGGACATGAAGTAAGAGCGGTCGTCCGTCCCGGCTCGGAGAAGAAAATTCCGGGCAAAGTTTCGATCGTCGCGGCCGACCCGTTGATCGAAGATTCCTACACCGAATCGATTCGCGGTTGCGACACGTTCGTCCATTTGATCGGCGTGCCCCATCCCAGCCCGGCAAAGGCGGCGCAGTTCCGGGCCATCGATCTTCCCTCGGTCGAGGTGGCCGCGAAAGCCGCGGGCGAGGCCGGCATCCGGCATTTCATTTATCTGAGCGTCGCGCACCCCGCGCTGATGATGGAGGCGTTCATCGCCGTGCGCGCCGAAGGGGAAGCGCTCCTCCGCGCCAGCGCGATGCCGGCAACCTTCGTCCGCCCTTGGTACGTGCTCGGGCCCGGCCATTGGTGGCCTTACGCGCTGCTGCCGTTTTACCGGATCGCCGAACGTTTGCCTCGCACCCGCGAATCGGCTTTGCGCCTCGGGCTCGTCACGATTTCGCAAATGCTGAACGCGCTCGTTTGGTCGGTCGACAATCCGCCGAGCGAGATTCGGATTCTCGACGTGCCCCGGATCAGGGAGCTGTCGCAATCGACACCGTCTTGATGTTCACGAACTCGCGGATTCCTTCCGCGCCGAGCTCGCGCCCGAACCCGGAACGCTTCGCTCCGCCGAAGGGCAATCGCGGATCGGAAGCCACCATGCTGTTGAGGAACACCATGCCCGCTTCCAGTTCCGACGCGAAAAGCTCCTGCTCGCGGGCGTCTTTCGTCCACGCGGTCGCGCCCAGTCCGAATACGCTGTCGTTCGCGATCCGGATCGCGTCCGCCGCGTCGCTGGCGCGGAAACAACACGCGACCGGCCCGAAAATTTCCTCGCGGTAAGCGGGCGAATCGCGCGGAATTTCCGCGAGCACCGTCGGCTCGTAAAAGAAACCGGGCCGGTCGATGCGCTTTCCGCCGGTGAGCAACCGCGCCCCCGCGGCAACGGATTTTTGGACCTGCTCCTCGACTCCTTTCAGAATGGCTTCGCTCGCCAACGGCCCGATCTCCGTCGCCGGATCAAGCGGGTCGCCAACCTGCAGCGCGCGCATCCTGTCCACGAAGTCGGACAAAAACTGTTCGTAAATTTGCTCGGACAAAATGAAGCGCTTCGCCGCGATGCAGGATTGACCGGCGTTTTGGATCCGGGCCGCGACGCCGGTTTTCGCCGCCGCCGCCACGTCGGCGCTCGGCATGACGATGAACGGATCGCTGCCGCCAAGTTCGAGGACGCTCTTCTTGATCTGGCGCGCCGCGGCGCTCGCCACTTCGCTCCCGGCGCGCTCGCTTCCCGTCACCGTCACCGCTTTCACCCGCGGATCGTCGATCAGCGCGCGGACCGCCTCGGTTTCGATGAGCAACGTTTGGAAAACGCCGTCGGCGAATCCGGCCCGGCGAAAAATGTCTTCGATGGCGAGCGCGCATTGCGGCACGTTCGCCGCGTGTTTCAGCAGGGCCACGTTGCCCGCCATCAGGGCGGGCGCGGCGAAGCGGAAGACCTGCCAGAACGGAAAATTCCAGGGCATGATGGCCAGCACGGGGCCGATCGGTTCGTAGCGGACGAAGTTGCGCGCCGATTCGGTATCCACCTTCTTCTCCGCCAGGAATTCTTCGCTCTTCTCCGCGTAAAATCGGCAGCCGCGAGCGCACTTTACGATCTCGTCCTCCGCGGCCCGAAGGAGTTTGCCCATCTCCAGGGTCATCACGCGGGCGAGGTGGTCCTTTTCTTTTTCGAGCAAATCCGCGGCGGCATTCAGCCAGGCCGCGCGCTCCCGGAACGAAGTCTTGCGAAAAGATCGGAACGCGCGCTCCGCGTGCGCCAGTTTCGTTTCGACCCCGGCCGCATCGAGCGCCGCGAATTCCTTCAGCGTTTCGCCCGTGGTGGGATTTGTCGAAGCGATGGCCATGGCCCACCTACAGCCGCAGGCCTTTTGGAATCAAGAGCCGATCGAGCAAATCGAAACCCCACTGGACCAGCAACGCCAGCACCGCTGCCGGGATCGCCCCCTGCAAAATGGTGACGTGATCGTTCAGGTTCAACCCGCTCAGGATCGGTTCGCCGAGGCCGCCGGCGCCGATGAGCGCCGCGAGGGTCGCCGTGCCGATGTTGATCACCGCGCTCGTCTTGATTCCTCCCAGAATGGAACGCGACGCAATCGGCAGATAAATATTCCACAAGCGCGCGCGCGGTTCGAGGCCGAGCGCGACCGCCGATTCGCGCAGCGGCTGGCCAATGTCCTGCAGCCCGGTCGCGGTGTTCCGCACGATCGGCAGCAGCCCGTAAAGAAACAACGCCGCAATCGCCGTGCGCACGCTGATTCCGAAAAACGGCAACGGCACCAGTAACGCGAGGAGGGCCAGGGACGGAATCGTTTGGACCGCGCTGGTAAACCCAAGGATCACCTGCCCGACGATTCCGCCCCGGCTCGCGGCAATGCCTAACGGAATACCGACCGCGATCGAGAGAAGCAACGAGAGGCCGGCGAGTTGAAGGTGACGCGACGTCCAGCGCCAGAGCTTGTGCCGAAACGATTCGCCGCCCCGGAAAGTCTGGCCCGCGCTGCCATCGGTAAAAAACAACGCCGCCGCCCGGCTGTAATCTTTCGTCCGTTCCGCTTCCGCGTTCAGTCGGGTCATCCGTTTGGCGTCCAGTTTGCCCTCCATCCCGCGCAAGATCGCCACGGCGTTCGCCGGCAAACCCAGCCGATAGAGAAACACCGCTTTGTATTGCGGGAAGAACTGAAGGTTGTCCTCGAGAACGATCAGGTCATTCTCCGCGATCTTCGCGTCGGTGGAATACGCGTCCTTCACGTCGATCGAGCCGTTGCGAAGCGCTTCATAACCGAGCCCGTGGTCGATCCCGACGACGTTGGGTGGCGCGAGCTGGTACTTTTCCGCCAACGGCCGCCAGCCATCGCGGCGATCGAGAAATTCATGGGTGAACCCCATCTTCAGCTCCGGATGATTTCGCAGATCGGCGGTCGTGCGAATCGCTTTCTGCTCGGCAACCGCGCGGCGCATGACCAGCGCGTAGGTGTTGTTGAATCCGAGGTCGCCGGTCATTCCCACGCCCAGCTTCGCCAGTTCTTCTCGCATCTGGCTCTCGCTCGCCGTCGGCGTTTTCAAAATCTCCTCGGCAATCGTCCCGGTGTATTCCGGGTAGACCGCGATCTGGTCGCCCTTCAAGGCCTGCCAGAGAATGATCGTGCCGCCCATTCCCTGGCGGTGCTCGGTCGTTAGGTCGGCGTTTTCGAAGGAGCGTTTCGCGATCTCCGCGAGAACGTAGGATTCCGTGAATTTCTTGGAGCCGATGAGGATTGGCTGGGCCAGCGCCGAGTGCGCTGCCAATGCGAGCAAAATAGGACCAATAAGCCTCATGAGTCCTGTGCCAGCGCCACGCTTCGCTGCGCGGAAACAAACTCGGTTACAAAAGAACTTGCCGGCTGTTCCTGCAGCTCGCGCAGCGTGCCTCTCTGCACAACGCGGCCGTCGTTCATCAACACGATCTCGTCGCCGAGATAGGCAGCTTCCGCCAGGTCATGAGTCACGAGGACGGCGGTTTGGTTGAGGCGGCCGAAAATTTCTTTCAGATCTTTCTGCAACGCCGCGCGCACCAGGGGGTCGAGAGCGCCGAGCGGCTCATCGAGCAGGAGAAGTTCCGGGGAAAGCATCAGCGCACGCATCAGGCTGATGCGCTGGCGCTGGCCGCCGGAAAGCTCGATCGGGAAACGATCGAGCGCGGTTTCCGGGAAGCGAGTCAGCGCGCACAGTTCCGTCAGCCGCTGTCTCATTTTGTCGGCCGGCGTGTGGAGGTGGTTCGCCATCAGCAAAACATTTTTGCGGGCGGTGAGGTGCGGGAAGAGCCCGCCATCCTGGATTACGTAACCGACGCGCCGGCGAAGTTCCGAAACATTCGCCGCCGTGACAACTTCGCCGCCGAAGCGAATGGTGCCGGCGTCGGGTTCGATCAGGCGAATGATCAACCGGAGAAGCGTCGATTTGCCGCAGCCGCTCGGGCCGATGAGCACGGTGGTTTTGCCACGCGCAAAGGCCAGGTCCGTGGGATGCACCGCCATCGCGCGGCCATAGGTTTTGCTGACGCCGTTTAGCTCGACGAGCGCATTCATTCGCGCGCAGGCTACTCCGCCACCGCGAAATGGAAGATGGCAAAGAACCGCTGCGCGTCGGTCCAGACCCGGGAGGCTTCGCGAAAACCGGCGGAAGCGGCGAGGCGCGCGAAGCCGTCGAGCGTATGTTTGTAGGAAAACTCCGTGATGATTTTTTCGCCGTCGCCGAACCGAAACTCCCGGCCGCCGACATGAACGGTTTGTTCCCCGCCGCTGACCAGGTGCATCTCGATGCGGCCTTCGCTCTCGTTGTAAACCGCGCGATGTTTCCAGCGCGCCAGGTCGAAGTCCGCGCCGAGCTCGCGATTTGCCCGCACCAGCAGGTTAAGGTTGAACTCGGCTGTCACGCCCGCGCTGTCGTTGTAGGCGGCTTCGATAATCTCGCGGCTTTTTTGCAGGTCGACGCCGATGATCAATCCGCCGTTTTTCCCGCAGAGCTGGCAGACGCGCCGCAAAAAATCCCGGGCCACCGCCGGCTCGAGATTGCCGATGGTTGAGCCCGGGAAAAAAACCGCGACGTGATCGGGTTTGCGCAACGGCTTGGGCAACTGCAATTCCTGGAGGTAATCGGCACAGACCGGAAGAATCTCGAGCGCCGGCATGGCGTGGCTCAGCTCGATCGCGGAATCGATCAGGCGTTGCTTCGAAATATCGACAGGAATGTAGGCGATCGGATTCTGGAGATGTTCCAGCAGCATCCGCGTCTTGATGCCGGCGCCCGTGCCGAAACCAATCAGAGCGGCATTGGCGCCGATCGATTCCGAAATTTCCGGCGCGGACCGGCGGAGCAACTCCGTTTCGGTGCGGGTGATGTAATACTCGGGCAGCTCGCAGATCTGCTGAAAGAGATCGGCGCCGTGTTCATCGTAGAAAAATTTGCAGGGCAGCGTCCGCGGCGAGCTCGAGAGACCAGCGAGCACTTCCGCCAGGAAATCGGCGCTGACCGGCTCGAGGTCGAGGACGGCAACGCGTCCGGGAGCGCCGCTCATGACGGGTCGCGGGCGAGCCGAATGCCGGTGAACTGCCAGCGCTTTTCCGGCTGAAAGAAATTGCGATAGGTGCGGCGAACGTGGTTGCGCGAAGTGGCGCACGAGCCGCCGCGCAGCACCATCTGGTTGGACATGAATTTGCCGTTGTATTCGCCAAGCGCTCCGGGGCCGGCGCGGTATCCGGGGTACGGGAGATACGCGCTCCGGGTCCATTCCCAGACGTCGCCATACATTTGCTGGAGCTCGCCGTTGCCGGACGACTCCGAGACAGGCGCCGGATGGAAGCGTTCGTCGTCGACAAAGTTGCCCTCGATCGGCAATCCGGCCGCGGCGTGTTCCCACTCGAACTCGGTCGGTAAACGCGCGCCGGCCCAGTTCGCATAAGCGTCCGCCTCAAAGTAACTGACGTGCGTCACCGGTTCGAACTCGTTCACGCGCCGGAAACCGGAGAGGGTGAAATTCCACCAGGCGCCGTCCCGTTCCACCCAATAAAGAGGCGCGCGCCATCGTTGCTCGTTCACCGTCGTCCATCCGAGCGAAAGCCAGAGCTCTGGCCGGCTGTAACCGCCCGCCTCTATGAACTCCAGGTATTCGCCGTTAGTGACCAGCCGATTCGAAAGTGAAAACGGCAGGACGAGGGCGCGATGCTGCGGGCTTTCGTTGTCGTAGGAAAATCCCGCGCCGTCGTGGCCGATCGTCACGATGGCTTCGTCGAAGTGAATGAAACGCTGCGGCGCAACTGAGTCGGTCTCCGGCGGCGCCGCCGCTTCGCGGAAGACGGGATACAGCGGATTTTGGGCGAGGACGTGCTTGATGTCGGTGAGCAAAAGTTCCTGGTGCTGTTGTTCGTGATGGAGGCCGAGCGTCAGGATGGGCTCGATCTCCGCCAGGAGCGCTTCGCTCGCTTCGCCGATCAACTTGCCGACGCATTGGTCGATCGATTCGCGGAACCGGTAAGTTTCCGCGACCGTTGGCCGCGAGATCAAGCCGCGCAGATCGCGCCGATGCATGTCGCCGGCCGCGTTGTAATACGAATTAAAAAGATAGGCGTATTGCGGCACCTCCGGCCGGTAGCGCGGCATCCAGACTTTGACCACGAACGTTTCGAAGAACCAACTCGTGTGGGCGAGATGCCATTTCGTCGGGCTTACGTCCGGCATCGACTGCACGACGCAATCTTCCGCCTCCAGATCGCGGCAAAGATGCGCGCTGAAATTTCGGACGGCGCGATAACGGGCGAGCAATTCCTCGGCGCGCGGGCGCGAATCGGATCGCCTCGGCGGCGCGTCGCTGGGGCCGGGGGATGGCTCGGCCACGAGGGTCTCGGGCGCTTTCAAAACCGGTCAGCCTTCCTGTTCCAGCTCTTCCTTGCGCGCCTCGACCATCTGGTCGTGCGCCGCTTCTTCGATCCCGTCCTCCACAAGCTGCTCTCCAAGATTTTCGTCGTCTTCGATGCGCGGCGCCCGATGGCCGGTCGATGACGCCACGACGTTCCATTCCTCGACGACGTCGGCATTGGCGTCGGTTTCTTCCGGCGCGGCCGACGACTGCGCTCCGAGCAATTCACGCCGCGCCTGGTCCCAGTCGGCGTCCGTGAATTCATCCGGGTCGCGCTCGGCGATCAGCGCGATTTCCCGCGCTCTCTTCTCAACTTCATCGGGCGACGGGGCGCCGAAACCATTGCCGTGAACTGAAATTTTGCCTGCCGGATGAGAGTTATCGTTCATATGAGTAGATACGAAGGAAGCATGACCGCTGTCCGCATTGAATTATTTATTATCCGGCGCGGCGCTGCGAATGGCAATCTCGTGTTTTCCGATCAATGAACGCGCGAACTGAAACGCTCGCCTTGGGCAGTGGCGCGTCCGTTGCGCTAAGCGAGTACGGCGACGCTCACGGTGCGCCGGTTTTCTTTTGTCACGGCTGGCCCAGCTCGCGAACGATGGCGGAACTGGCGCATGAGGCCGCCAACGAATTCGGGGCGCGGATCATCTCGCCCGATCGTCCCGGAATTCGCGACTCGCCCTTTCAACCGAATCGCCGGCTGCTCGATTGGCCGCCGTTGCTGAGCGAGATCGCCGATCGCCTCGGAATTGGCCGGTTTCGGATGCTCGCCATTTCCGGCGGCGCGCCCTACGCCTATGCGAGCGGGTGGATGACGCCGGAACGCGTGCAGAAAATCGCCGTCGTCAGTGGCGCGCCCCCGCTCGACGAACTCGGCGATCATGGCGGATTGCTGCCGATCCATCGGCGAATGCTGGCGCTGCGGGAAAGGCGGCCGTGGCTGTTGAAGTCGCTGTTCCACCTGGCGCGCCCGTTCGTCCGGATGCGAATGCCGATCCGGTTCCGGCCGCTCCTGTTGAAGTTTCTCCAGCCGTGCGACGCCAACGTGCTGCGCGAATCACGGTCGTTCGAAGTTTGTTTCGAGAGCGCGCGGCAGGCGTGGCGCTCCTCCGCGCTCGGAGTAATGACCGATGCCGAGATTTACGCGACGCCGTGGGGATTTCCGCTCGAAGAAGTGCGCGTGCCGGTCGCGCTTTGGCACGGGACAAAGGATCGAACCTTCGCCTACCGCTTGGCAAAAGAGGTCGCGGGCCGCCTGCCCAACTGCGACTTCCATCTTATCGAAGACGCGGGGCATTACTCCCTTCCCATTCGCCATATCCGCGAAATCCTGGCCGATTTGATGGCCTGACACTTTTCGCGTGCACAGGAGGGTGGCACGGCCGAAATTCAACGGTGGAAGATTTTACCGCGGGCGCGACCCATGATCAGCCGGCGCGACGGCAGTCCTCACTGGGCGCGCCGTTCGACGAGCGCATCCATCAGCTCGTCGCGGATTGGGGGGCAGAGAAATCCCCGGAGCTGATCGAGGAGATGATCATCACCGCGCTCAAGATGGCGCGGGACAAAATGGGGAGCGGCGACCTGAAGCTGATGAACCGGTCGCTGAAGGAAATGCGCTATGCCGCGAAGGTGTTCTCGAATTACCGGGCGTTCCGGAAAGTTTGCGTGTTCGGTTCGGCGCGGACGCCGCCGAGCGAAGCGCAATACGCGGTGGCCGAGGAATTCGCCCGCGAAATGGTCGCGCAAAATTACATGGTCATCACCGGCGGCGGCGATGGCATCATGGGCGCCGCGCAAAAAGGGGCGGGGCGCGAGCACGGATTCGGGCTCAACATTCGGCTCCCGTTCGAGCAGCGGGCGAACCCGATCATCGAAGGCGATCCGAAGCTGATTAACTTCAATTATTTTTTCACGCGCAAACTGAATTTCGTGAAGGAAACGCACGCCTTCGCGCTGTTTCCGGGGGGGTTCGGGACGATGGACGAAGGTTTCGAAGTCCTCACCCTCATGCAGACGGGCAAGGCCCGGATCATTCCGGTGGTGCTGCTCGACCGGCCGGGCGGGAGTTATTGGGAAACCTGGATGAAGTTCCTGACCGACCATCTTTTTAAGTTCGGCTACATCGGCGAGGAAGATTTCCATTTGTTCAAGATGGTGCCGGACGTGGCCAGCGCGGTCCGGGAGATCGTCCATTTCTACAGCGTTTATCAATCGTCGCGCTGGGTCGGCGAACAGCTGGTGGTTCGGTTGGCAAAAAAACTTTCCGCGCGCGCCGTCGCCGCGCTGAACGATAAGTTTTCCGACGTTCTCCGCTCCGGCGCGATTGTGCAGGGCGGGGCGCTCCGCCAGGAAAAGAACGAGCCCGAGATCTGGGAACTGCCTCGGCTCATCTTCACGCCGCACCGTCGCAGCTTCGGCCGTTTCCGTCAGCTGATCGACGCCATCAACGCGTCGGACCTGGCGTAGCGCTGGCGGCTCCTAAGCCGCGGCGCGTTTTTCCACGATGTAGTCGTGGATCGTGTTCACGCTCCGGAGCGCTTTCGCGGCCACCTCGGAATTTGGAACGCCGACGCCGAACGTCTTCTCCATGCTGACCACGAGCTCCAGCGCGTCGATCGAATCCAGGCCGAGCCCGCCGGGGCCGAAGAGCGGCAAATCGTCGCCAATTTCCTCGGCGGTCGTTTGCAGCATCAGGTTCTTCACCAGCATTTCCTTGATGCTTTTGCGGAGGTCGGTGTCGGACATGGTTAAAAGTGATTCGCGGGCCGCGGGATTGGCGGTCGCGAGCGGCGACTGTGTCGCAAGGTTCGCGCGCCGTCAAACGACGATCGCGCCGCGGAAGAGCGTTCCGAATTAAATCCGATCCGTGCGATCGGGATTGGGGACGCGCGTGGGCTCGGGCTCCACGCGAGCCTGGGCGGAAGCGGGCGGCTGGTTTTCGATCTGCGAAACGGTGGCGGCGGGAGCGCCCGGCTTTGGCACTTCGGTCTTGCCGGCGGAATGAAGTTCGTCGGTAAATTCGTCCTTCGCTTTCTGGAATTCCTTGATGGCCGAGCCCATCCCACGCGCGAGCTCCGGCAGTTTCTTCGCGCCAAACAGCACGAGAATAATCAGGAGGATGATGATCAGGTCAGGTCCGCCAAGATTGGGCAGCAACGCGAACAAGCTCATAGGGCCAAGCATCTGCCTATTGCCATAAGTTGCAAGGCATTTCCTGGCGGCGGCGGGCATGCTATGAATGAAGGATGCGTCGCGACTTTTCGGCGAATGGGAATTCGGCCGGGCGTGCGCATCGACGCTTATTGCTCTGCGCGCTTTTCGGTCTGTGTTCCCCAAACGCAGCGGACGCGGCCTCTCTCGCCGGCCAGCAAATCCAACCCGGCGGCAAAATCGAAATTCATTTCCCGGTCTCCAAATATTTTCAGGACATCGCTTCCCAGGCCGGCAATCCGCGTCCGGAAAACGGGCGCGCGGTTCTCACTTTTCCGGCGGGCTTCGATCCGTCGCGGCCCTGGCCGATTCTCATCGTCACGTCGACCAGCGACTTCGATCGCACGAGCGCGATGGATGTTGATTGGTATCGCAGGCCGGCGACGGCTGAGGGCTGGATTGTTCTTGGCCCGGACGCCACGATCAAGCCGCACCTCGATTCGACCCAATGGCGGCTCGGATTACTTGGCGCGGCGCTCGAGGCGATTCGGAAAGAGTGGCCGCAATCCGCCAGATGGCCGGTGGCGTTCGCCGGGTTCTCCGGCGGCTCGAAACGCAGCGGCGTCCTCGGCGTGATGCTGGCGAAGAGCGGGTCGGTGCGCGTCTGCGGATTTTTCCTCAGCGGGATAAACGAAGACCGGCTCGGCGAAGCCTACAAGACCTACCATCCCGGCGCCGGCCTGCTCGAGGTCCCGGTCTGGCTCAGCAGCGGATCGAGCGACCCGATCGCCACTCCACAGGCGCACAATCTCGTAAAGGCGTCGCTCGATCGAACCGGCTTCAAGCGAGTGCGGCTCGAACAATTCGGCGGCGGCCATCAATTGAAGATGTCGGAAGTCCGTCGCGCCCTCCAGTGGTTCCGCCAGCTCGGAAAATTCTAGCTCGGCCGGGATCACCGATCCCGGGCTACAATCATTCCTCGCCGTCGAAGTAATCGAGCGACTCACCCCGCATCAGCCGGCGCTCCGGCGAGCGGACCAGCCACTTGTTGCTGTCGGGATAATAGGCCGATTCGCCGATCGGGTTATCGGCGATGACGAACATCACGAGGTCCTCGGTCGAATCGTTGATGAAAGTGTGCGGTTCTTCCGGCTGGAAAATAAACGCGTCGCCCGCCTCGATCGCCGTCGTCCCATCTTTGTGCCGCGCGACGCCCTTGCCCGACACCACGTAGTAGAATTCCCATTGCGCGCTGTGAGCGTGATAGGGATACGGAATCTTTCCGGGCGGAATCCTCGTCAGCTCCACATCGAATGGATGCCGCTCCTTCAGCTCGGTCGAAAACGGTTTCCGCCCGAGCGCGATCGAGATTTCCTTCCCGAAGTTACCGAACTTTCCGCCCGGCGACGTGCACGAATCTTCCGGAACGTCCTTGATGTTTACCTTCAACATAGATTCACAGCCGGTGCATGGTAAAAATGACCGGGGTCACCAGTGACTTCACCAATCCGGCCTTAAAACGCCAATGCTGCAAGGCGGTCGTCGCCGCCTGGTCCAAGTCTCCATCCCCAGTGGTCCGCACAACTTCCACCGCCCGGACAGTTCCATCCTGATTCACGATGACCCGGAAGATTCCCTTTCCTTCTCTGTTATTTTTGAAGGACGAGTAAGGGTACCTGGGCTCCGGCGTATAAATCGCATAATCTTTCTTCAACTGGGTCGAGCGCAGCAGCTCCGACATCAAGGGCGAGACCCGCGGCAGATTTTTCGGCAGCGTCGATCGCTGCAGGGTCACTCGTCGTTTTTTCTCGTCTAACAGCGTAACCTGATTCGGCTCGAGAGAGATCACCGTCGAACGGTCAGACTTCCCGACCGCGCTCGAGACAGGTGCGTTCGTGATCGTTTCAGTCAGCACGCCGTTTTGAACGGTCCAGCGACCCTCCATGTCGACACGCATATCTACCCCCGACATATCGCCGATCGCCAATTGTTGAAATCGGCCGTCGCCGCGATAGGTGGAGAACCCTTTCTTCAACGGAAAAAATTCCCTGGCCGGCAACTGGACCTCCCACGTCCCAATCAGCGCCTTCCGCAATTCCGCGTCAGGCCCGACGACTCGCCCCGCCCGTGCCTGGATTGTGAGCGAGAGAAGGAACAGGACCGCGAACAGTTCGCGCCGACCCAGAGCGGTTGCCCTAGACGTCGTAATACATCGCGAACTCGTACGGATGCGGGCGGAGGCGAAGAGCATCGTATTCCTTTTGCTTCATCTCGATCCAGTTCGCGACAAAGTCGGCGTTGAAGACGTCGCCTTTGAGCAGGAAACTGTGGTCGTCGCTCAACGCTTTGATCGCGCCGCTCAGCGAATCAGGCACGCTCGGGACGTTGGCCAATTCTTCCGGCGGCAATTCGTAGAGATTTTTGTCGAGCGGATCGCCCGGATCGATGCGGCTTTGGATTCCATCGAGGCCTGCCAGGAGCAAGGCGGAGAACGCGAGGTACGGATTCGCGGCTGGATCGGGCGTGCGGAACTCGATTCGTTTTGCTTTCGGATTCGCCGAGTAGGTCGGAATCCGGATCGCCGCGGAACGATTGCGCGCCGAGTAGGCCAGGTTCACCGGCGCTTCAAACCCGGGCACGAGGCGCTTGTAACTGTTCGTCGTCGGATTGGTCAGGCAGGTGAGGGCGGGCGCGTGCCGCAGAATTCCACCGATGAAAAACAGCGCCATTTCGCTGAGGCCGGCGTAACCGTTTCCAGCGAAAAGCGGTTTCCCATCTTTCCAGAGCGACATGTGGGTATGCATGCCGGAGCCGTTATCGCCAAAGAGCGGCTTGGGCATGAACGTCACGCTCTTGTTGTGCCTCTTCGCGACGTTCCGCACGATGTATTTGTAGTATTGCAACTGGTCGGCCATCGATTTCATCGGCGCGAAGCGAATATCGATCTCGGCCTGGCCGGCGGTCGCGACTTCGTGATGCTGCCGTTCGATCGGGATCCCGGCTTTTTCGAGCTCGAGGCACATCTCATTGCGAATGTCCTGCAGGCTGTCGGCCGGCCCGACGGGGAAGTAGCCTTCTTTCGGGCGAATCTTGTAACCGAGATTTGGAAACTCCTCCCGCGCGCTGTTCCAATGCCCTTCCGCGCTGTCGACGAGGTGGAACGAAGAATTGCCCGCGTAACTGTAACGAACTTCGTCGAAGATGAAGAACTCCGCTTCCGGCCCGAAGAAGGCGGTATCGGCAATGCCGGTGCTTTGCAGGTAGGCCTCCGCTTTTTCGGCGACGCCGCGCGGATCGCGATCGTAAGGCTCGCGCGTGATCGGATCGACGATGGTGCAAATGAGGCTGAGGGTGGGCTCGGCGTTGAAAACATCGATCCACGCCGTCGTCGGATCGGGGATGACGAGCATGTCGCTCGCGTTGATGGCGCGCCAGCCGCGGATGCTCGAGCCGTCGAACCCGAGGCCGTCGGTGAAGATCTCCTCGTTGTATTCGGTGAGCGTGGTGGTGAAATGCTGCCAGGAGCCCGGCAGATCGGTGAACTTGAAATCCACGAGTTTCACATCGTGGTCCTTGATCATTTTGCTGACGTCAGAGGCGGTTTTGTCTTTGGCCATGAATCAGGTTGAGAGGTTGGGCAGTTGAGCGGTTGAGTGGAAAAAATTCAAACGGTTGAAGGTTCGAGAAAGCGCCATCACTGCGTCCTCTCAACCCCTCAACCGTTCAACCTCTCAACGAGCTACACCGCCTTTTCGCCGATTTCTTCCGTGCGAATCCGCACCGCGTGCTCCACCGGCAGCACAAAAACTTTTCCGTCGCCGATCTTGCCCGTCTTGGCCGCGCCCACCACCACGCTGACCGCTTTGTCCACCATTTCGTCCGCGAGCACGACCTCGACTTTTACCTTCGGCAGAAAATCGACCGTGTATTCGCTGCCGCGATAAATCTCGGTGTGGCCCTTCTGGCGCCCGAAGCCCTTCACTTCCGTGACCGTCATTCCCTCGATGCCGAGCTCGGCCAGAGCTTCCTTCACTTCCTCGAGTTTGAACGGCTTGATGATGGCTTCGAGCTTTTTCATGTCGGGTAAATTGGCGGCGCGGGTCTGGTTTTCAATCGCACAACGAGCCTGCCGAAACGCCACGGGTTTTTCAAATCCGTTTCGGGGATTCGCCGCACGTGCTCTGTTAACAACGCGGCCCAAAACATGCAACCTCGAAATTTTTTTCGAGACGAAGAGTCGTCATCCCGAGGCTGGCGCAAGCGCGCCGAGGGACCTCTCAAGCGGCTCAATCGCTTTCGCGAAGGCGGAAAACGTCTACGTCAATATGGGTGGTACCGCTCATTACGCGTAATCCAAATTGCAATTGTGAGGTCCCTCGGCGCGCTGCGCCAGCCTCGGGATGACATTGCAAAGCCGCGTTCCCTCGTAAATTTGACCGCTTCGGACGACGCGTGGTTATAGTGCGGTCGGATGCCTTCCGACTCTTTCGTCCACCTTCATCTCCACACCGAATACTCGTTCCTCGACGGCGCGGTGCGGATGAAGGAGCTGATGAGAAAGGCCAGGGAATTTGGAATGCCCGCGGTCGCCATCACCGATCACGGAAATCTTCATGGGGCGATCGAGTTTTACCAGGCAGCGACCGACGCTGGACTGAAGCCGATCATCGGCTGCGAAGCGTACATGGCGCCGGGCGCGATGAAAGATCGGCCGAACAATCAGCGCGACGCTGCCTATCACTTCACGCTTCTCGCGAAAGACGAGGCCGGTTACCGCAACCTGGTGAAGATGATTTCCACCGCGCATCTCGACGGATTTCATTACAAGCCGCGGATCGACAAGGAGCTGCTGGCGAAACATTCCGCCGGGTTGATCGGCCTGAGCGGTTGCCTCAAGGGCGAGATCAACATGGCGATCCAGTCGGACAATCTCGCCAAGGCCCGGCAAAGCGTCGCCGAGTTTCGCGACATCCTGGGCCCGGAAAATTTCTTCATCGAGATGCACGACCACGGCATCGAGGTGCAACAGAAGTGCAACGAGATGTTGCCGAGGTTGGCCAGGGAATTTGGGCTCGGCCTCGTCGCCGCGAACGACGTCCATTTCCTGGAACGGAGCCATCACGAGACGCACGACGTCATGGTCTGCATCGGCACCGGCAGGATGGTCCACGACGAGCGGCGGATGCGATATACGCCGGAGCTTTACTTCAAGTCGGCGGACGAAATGCGGGCGCTGTTCCCGGATCATGTCGAGGCGATCACGAACACGCTGGCGATCGCCGAACGAATCGATCTGAAGCTGGAATTCGGAGTCTCGAAGTACCCGGAATACCCGGTCCCGGAAGGGAAGACCCGCGAAGCGTATTTGCGCGAGCTTTGTTACAAAGGTCTGCACGATCGCTACGGTGAGCGCGCCGGAACCGACTCGGAACTGATCAAGCGGCTCGATTACGAAGTCGACATTCTGGAGCGGACCGGGTTCGTCAGCTATTTCCTGATCGTCTGGGATTTCATTCATTTCGCGAAGCAGCGCGGGATCCCGGTCGGTCCCGGGCGCGGTTCGGCGGCGGGTTCGCTCGTCGCCTACGTTTTGGGAATCACCGACATCGATCCGCTCCAGTTCGGTTTGATCTTCGAGCGCTTTCTGAATCCGGAACGCGTTTCGCCGCCGGATATCGACGTCGATTTTTGCAAGGATCGCCGCGGCGAAGTCCTCGAATACGTCCGCCAGAAATACGGCGAGCGGCGTGTCTCCCAGATCGTCACGTTCAATAAGATGAATGCGAAGAGCGCAGTCCGCGACGTCGGCCGCGTCATCGGGTTGTCGTACGGCGAAGCCGATCGGCTCGCGCGAATGATCCCGAACGGTCCCGGCCAGCAGAATATTTCTCTCACCGACTCGGCTCTCGCGAATCCGGAATTGCGCCGCGCGATTGAGACCGAGCCGGCCACGCGGCAGCTCTGGGATCACGCCCTGTTGCTCGAGGGACGGTCACGAAATTTTGGCGTTCACGCCGCCGGCATCGTCATCGGCGACCGCGATCTTTCCGAGTACGTCCCGCTCCGGCGCGACCCGAAAGAAAAGGAAGTGATCACTCAATATCCGATGGGCCCGTTGAACGATCTCGGATTGCTCAAGATGGATTTTCTCGGGCTGCGAACGCTCACCGTTTTGCACGATGCCGAGGAGCTGATTCGCCAGCGCGTCCCGGATTTTGTGCTGGCCCAGGTGCCGCTCGATGACGCCGCCACCTTCGCGCTGCTCAATCGCGCCGAAACCATCGGCATCTTCCAGTTGGAAGGCGGGATGACCGGGTTCTGCAAGCAATTCGATTTCAAAACGATCGATGACATCATCGCCTTGAGCGCGCTCTACCGGCCGGGGCCGATGGACCTGATCCCGGATTACATCAAGCGCAAGAAGGGTCTCGCGAAAATCCGCTACGAACATCCGCTCCTGGAGGAAGTGTGCGCGGACACTTACGGCGTCATGATTTACCAGGAACAGGTCATGGCGGCCGCGAGCCGGCTCGCCGGGTACTCGTTAGGCCAGGCCGATCTTCTCCGGCGGGCGATGGGGAAAAAGGACAAGGAGAAGATGGCCAAGGAGCGCGCCAATTTCATCGAAGGTTGCGCGCGGGAAAACAAGATCCCGGAAAAGAAGGCGAACGCGATTTTCGATCTCCTCGAAAAATTCGCGGGCTACGGATTCAACAAGAGCCACAGCGCCGCGTATGGGTTGATCAGTTACCAGACGGCCTACCTGAAGGCGAATTATCCGGTCGAGTTCATGGCGGGATTGCTGAGCAACGAGATCAATAACACGGACAAGATTTCGACGTTCGTCGGCGAGTGCAAACGGATGGGCATTCCGATTCTGCCGCCGGATGTGAACCGCAGCAGCCTGAAGTTCACGCCGGAAGCTGTAGCCGGGATCGAGGATCCCGGCCGAGAGAATGGATCCCCACCGAAGGCCGGGATCACCGATCCCGGCTACAACGCCATCCGTTACGGGCTCGCGGCAATCAAGAACGTGGGCCAGGGGGCCATGGAAATCGCGATCAAGGAGCGCGCGGCCAGCGGCGAGTTCGCGTCGCTCGAAGATTTTTGCCGGCGCCTCGATTCGCGGGTCGCGAACAAAAAGATCCTCGAGAATCTGATCAAATGCGGCGCGTTCGATTTTCTCGGGCGCGAGCGGGCCGAGTTGTTTGCCTGCATCGATGAATCGATGGCCGCGGCGGCATCTTCCCAGCGCGATCGGGCGAGCGGGCAGGTCTCGCTTTTCGACGATCTGCCGCCGGCGAAGTCGAAACCAACCCTCGGCCGCGTCATTCCCTGGACCGAGCACGAGAAGATGTCCTACGAGAAAGAGCTTCTCGGTTTTTATGTGACGGGACATCCGCTGGATGCCTACGCGAATGTGCTGGCGGAAGGGAAATACCAAACGATCACGTCCCTGAACGAACTGCCGGACCGGGCATCGTTCAAAATCGCAGGCGCGATTGTCCAGGTGGACAAGAAATTCACGAAGAAAGAAGGCAAGCCGTTCGCGGTCGTGTTTCTCGAAGACCTGACCGCGACGCTGGAGGTTGTCCTTTGGAACGAAGTCTATAACCCGGTGGCCGATTCGCTGGTTCTGGGCCGGGTCCTGGCGGTCCACGGAACGCTGGATCGGCGCGACGATTCCCTGCGGGCAGTCGCCCAACGGGCGAAAATTCTGGCGACGAAAATCGGTCCGGCGCCTAACGAATCGAATGGCAACGGCCATGCGGAGAAGGAGCCACCCCTCGTGCTTTCCTTTTCCCCGGCCGCGACCGGGGACGAATTGCGCCAGGTCCAGACGATCCTCGCGGGGTCGCCGGGAACGCGATCCGTCCGCCTGATGTTGTGCCGGGCCGACGGCGGCTTCGTCCAAATGGACGCGAATCTTCAGATTAATCTCACGCCGGAGCTGCGCCAAAAGCTGGGCCCGTGGCTAGGGCAATAACGCCGGCACCACCCCGAGCGAGAGCGTTTTTCCGTCGCGACAAACCGGGAACGCTTGCGGCCAAGGCGCTTCGGTATCCTCGTCGCCCTTCGGCGGTTCCTCGCTCAGCGAAATAATCCAGCCAGCGCCTGACCGTTTTCTCTCGAGGTCGATCTGGTTCACCGCGCCGGTCAGCCGTGACACCGAAGGCGAGGAATAAAACGCGACGGCGTTCACGCAATCATCCGGGCGCAATGCCGCCATCGGCGTAAGCGCGACGTTCGGCCAAACCGTGACGTGAATGTGAGCGAGATTATTGAATTCGATTTTGCCGCGGGCGGAAAGGTCGACGTCGCGGTCTTTCCAATGGGCGTAATTGATGGCCGCGTTCCTCCCCGAAAAAACGATCCCACCTGAGATGGCCGGTCCGCCCAGAACCCCGCCGTCGACGAGATTAACGCTCCCCGTCACCTCGGGTTCCTGCGCGGAGTCCGACACATTGAAGTTTCCGCTGAGAATCCCGCGCGTGAACGCACCGCGCGCGATGTAGCTCGGCAACTTCGCGAGGAAAAGCGCCGGGAAATCTACGGTGGCGGAAAGCGGGCCGTTGCTGGCGAGCGCAAACTCGTCTCCATGCTTCTCCAATCGGAGGGGCACGGCCGCGGTGACGGTGACCGGATTGGAACCGCGAACGACGAGATCGCTTTTCAGATTGACCACGCCAAAGGCAAGGCCGGCGTCGAGGTTCGCGCTCAATGCCGGCGAATTATCGAAAACGAAATCGCGTAACTGAATTTGGCTTTTGGCCTGAAGCGAACCCGGCATTCCGGAGAGCTGCAGCCGCACGTTGGCCCCGCCGGATAAATCGGGTTTTGTTTTTATCGCAGCAGCGAGCTCGGCGAGGTCGAGCGTATCCACGGTGAGATCGACGTCGAAGAATGGGTCGGGGCCGAGCGCGGCAATCCACGAAGAATTGTCCCGAAAGTTTGAAGCGGCGACCGGGAGGAAGACATTGCCCGTTAATCGAGAATGTCCGTTTAAGTCGAAGCGCAGGTCCTGGACTTGGATGTAGTTTTTAGCGACGCCGACAAATGCGTTCAGGTCAGCGTGCCGATTCCAAAGGTGGAACTGCCGAAAGAAAATGTTTCCCAGCGAATACTCCGCATCCAGTTCGACGTTGAAAGGAACGAACGGGCCATCGGTCGTGCGCAGGTTCTGGGCGTGCGCCTGAAATGTCCCCGAGCCGCCGGCGTTGCTACCGCGGCCTTTCCATTCGGCGGCAACGGATCCCTCGAGACGAAAGGTTTTCGGAATGAACCCGCGGTAGTTTGCGATCTCCGCGGCTGAAGCCTGGAAGGCGCCGCTGTAGGCGTGGTCGCCGGTGAGCATAAAATTGCCCTCGCCATGGAAGAAGTCACCGGTCTGTCGCAGCTCGAACTGGGCGACGGTCACGCGCGATTCTTCCAAATCGAGTTTCATCTCCAGCGATTCGATCGGCGACCGGAAAAGGACCAGAGTATTTCCACTCACGGAAAGATGACCGCCGAATTTGCCCTCGTGCACGTTGACGGCGCCGCTGGCGGAAAGCTGACCGGCAAAATCCGGCGGGCTCCAGCCGAAGAGCCGCGCGAACTCGCCCAGGTCGTTGATGGAGGCGCTGAGGTCGCCGCGAAAAGCGGGCCTGATTTCGCTTCCTAACTTTTCCGGCAACGCGAACTCGCCGCTCAAGGTGAGCTGGTTGTTGCGCTGCTTGATGTAGAGCTGTTCGACCTGCACCTCGCGGTTGTAGAGCGACGCTCCAATCATGACCGTGTCCGCCGTGCGATCGCGCCAGGTCATTCCGCTGATCTCGGCCCAGATGGCCGCGGTCGCATTTCGAAGATCGCTCATCTCGCCGCGGAAAGTGAACTTGCTGGCGTGGAGAACGCCGCTGGCGCGATTCTCCCATTCCAACGCCTCGGACATTTCGGCGAGCGAAATGCCGGAGCCGTTGCCCACGACGTCCCAGGTGCGTTTCCCAGCGCGGTCGTCGCTCGAAATCCGGGCGCGAATTTTCCCGCCGAAAGCATCGACATTGACCTCCATGCCGAGGCGGCTATCGCCGATCTGCGAGAGGTCGATGGCGAGGGTGTCGATGTCGAACCCGCGCATCAGCCTGAGAGCGCCGAGCGAGAGCCGGTTGTCCTGCCAAGAAGTAGCGCCGCGCACATCGGTCAGCGTTTTCCGAAACCACGGCGACGCCAGGCGGATCTCGCGAGCGGTCAGAATGCCGGCTTCCAGTTCGGACCCGGTGAGGGCGCCATCGCGCACGTCCACCGTCGTCATGGCATTCTCGAGGTGAAGATCGACGGCCGTGAACTTAAAGCTGTCGGCCTGCAGATTTTTCAAGATCGACCAGGGCGCTCCGCGAGACGGCGAGGTTTCACCCGGCTGGGCGCGAATGGCGAGATTGAGGCCCTCAATATTAAGGTGGCGGAGGGGCCGCTTCGAACGCTCGAAAAGGCCGGCCAGACTGAGATCGAGTTCCATCCTTGCCGCTGTCCCCTCAATCTGGAACGGCATTCCCGCGCCGCTCTGCACACGAACATTTCGCATGACGACGGGACGCAGGAACGGCGCTTCGATTTCGCCGAATTCGACCCGGAGACCTTCGCGTTGCGCCGCGCGCTGCACCCAGATCCGCAATCCGCTGGCCACGATAAACGGAACGAAACAGAGAACGAGAAGCGCGGCGATCAACAGCGCCGCGCTCGTGAACAGCACGCTTCGTTTCAGGCGCATGGCGGCTGCAAATGTAGAGGCCCTTGCCGCGTGCGCCTATTCAATTAGTCGCGGCTTTTCGCGGGCTAATCTTTCGCCGCGGTGTTCTGGAAAATCAGCCGGACCGGGCGCCCGGCCTGGATGCGTTTGTTGAGTTGGGTCTGCAACGAGGTCTCCGCTTCCGCCAGCATTCCGCTTTCGGTGGCTCGCTGGCGGGCCAGTTCCGGCAGCACCGCCAGCTCCGCTTCGAGGTCCCCGGCTGAAATCCGATTCCAGAAACCGTTTTCGAAGGTGAGGACTTCCACCTGTTTTTGCTCGACGCCGAGAATCGTCGCGTGCGGCAGGCTGATCGCAATCGCGTCCGGCTGGAGATCGACCGTGACGTCGTGTTGCAGATCGAACCCGGCCTTGGCAGTGAAAGTGGCGTGGAGCTTTACGCGCTTGGTGCTGCCCGCCCAGGTGTGGAGCATCTCGTGTTCGACTTCGACCTGCCGCGAAAGAATCGCGAGCTGCGCCGTGGCCGTCGTGCGCTCGAGGTAAATTCGATTGTTGACGCTGACCCGCGGCGTGAGCTGCGCCATGTCGACAAGCGCGTCGCGAAGATCGCGCCCGACCCGTTCCAATTCCGCCGTGCCCTGGCTCGCCGTCCGCGCCGGCCAGGTCTCGAGCCGCAGAAAAATGAAGGCCGAAAGAGTCGCGAGAACCAGCACGCTGAGGGTGAATGCAGCGGGCCAGGAAAATTTGCGGCCGCTTGCTGGCCTGTCTGGATTCACGACGTCATGTCCCCAAAAAAGTACCGCCCCCCACGTCCGATGGACGTGAAGGGCGGCTGTTCCCCCCAGAACATTTTTTAATCTGAGCCCCATTTAGCTTACGCCATGCACCACCGCAAATTTTTTTTTCCGCTGCTTCTACTTATTTTTCGCGGACGCGCGCGCAGAGTGCCCTACCTTGTTTTGTGAAGCTGGGTTTGCGTTACCAGACGACGTATCGTTACGAGGAGCCGGTCGGGTTTTCTCCGCATGAGGTGCGCCTCTTTCCGCGAAGCGACCGCTTCAGTCGCGTGCGCCGGCTCGACTTTTCGACCACGCCGAAAGCGACCATCCGATATGGGCGCGATCTTTTCGAGAACACCGTTGCTTCCTGTTATTTTCCGGAACGCTCGAAGGAACTGACCTTTCGCCTCGCGATCAATCTCGATCTCGATGAAAAGGACCCGTTCCATTTCATCCTCGACCCCAAAGCGGTGGAACTGCCGTTCGAATACGACGGGCGGACCCGGGCTCTTCTCGCCGCCTACCGCGAACCGCGTGGGAAACAGGAGCTGAAGGTCCCGGGCTGGGCCCCGCCGACCACGCGGAAACGGCGCGGCACGGTCGAGACGCTGGTCGATTTGAACAAACGATTGCACGAATGCATCGGCTACGAACGACGCGAGGAAGGCGAAGCGCTCGCGCCGGCGGAGACGCTTCGGGTAGGGCGCGGCGCGTGCCGCGATGTTGCGGTCCTGCTGGCGGAGATCCTGCGGCAGATGGGATTGGCCGCTCGCCTAACGAGCGGTTATTTGCGGGAAAGCGATTCGGAGACCAAGCGCGCGGAAGGATCGCTCCACGCCTGGACGGAAGTTTTCCTTCCCGGGGCCGGCTGGATCGGCATGGATGGCACCAACGGCGTTCTCTCGAATCACAATTTCATTGCCGCCGCGGTGGGGCTCGCGCCCGGCGACATCACGCCGATCAGTGGCGTCTACTATCACGCGAAACCCGTCCCGGCGCAGATGACGAGTAAGCTGCAGTTGCTGAATTTGTGAAATGACGAATGACGAATGACGAATGACGAAGGAATGACGAAATCGGAAGTTTGGCGCGTACACCATCACCTTTTCGTCATTTAATCATTCGGGCTTCCTTCGTCCTTCGTCATTCGTCATTCGTCATTGGTCATTCGTGCCGCCCATGCTCGTCGAACTTCAGCTCCGTCAATTTCGCTGCTTCGAATCGCTCCGGGTGGACCTTGCGCCGGGCTTTAATTTTTTCCTGGGACGCAACGGGCAGGGGAAAACGTCGATCCTCGAAGCGGCCTGCGTTCTTCTCCGGTTGCAATCGCAGCGTAGTTCCAGCCTCGCGCCCGTGGTGCGATTTGGAGAAAAATCGTTCGCGGTTTCCGGTCGCATCGAAAATCATCGCCTCGACTTCCGTTACAGCGCCTTGCGCCGGAAAGTGGCGATCGATGAGGTCGAGCAGCGAACGCTCGGCGAATACCTGCGCCTCGGCCGGGTCGTTTCCTTCGCCAACACCGACATCGAACTCGTCCGCGGTGGATCGGATTCGCGCCGGCGCTATCTGGATTTTCTCGGCAGCCAAATCGATCCGCTCTACCGGCCCACCTTGCGCGCCTACGAGCGGGCGTTGCGTTCGCGAAACGCGCTTCTGAAGTCAGCCCAGCCGCGACCGCGTGAACTCGCGGCCTACGATCAACCGCTCGTCGAGCACGGCTCGAAGCTCGGCGCGATGCGCGGCCGGCTGGTCGAGCGTCTCGGCCCGCTCGCCGCCCACGCGCATCAGAGGATCAGCGGCATCGCGGAAAATCTCGAGATTCGATTTGCTCCTGGAAACGAAGCGGACTTCGCGCGCGACCTCGCCGATTCGTCCGCCCAGGAATTGCGTCTGCGCCAGACGATCGTCGGCCCGCATCGTGACGACATCGAGTTGGTGATCGAGGGGAAAAAGGCGCCGCAATACGCGTCGGAAGGACAGCAGCGCACGGTTGCGCTCGCCTTGAAAATCGCGCAGGCGCAATTGTTCGCGCTGGAGGAACAAACCCCGCCGCTGCTTTTGATCGACGATGTTTTCGGCGAGCTCGATCCGGCTCGGCGGAATGCGTTGCTCGAGAATCTGCCCGCGGATGCCCAAAAGCTGGTGACGGCGACGACCATGCAATGGCAGGAGACCTCGGTCGACGGACCGGTTTTCGAATTGAGAGACCGCCAGCTGATCGCAAGGTAGCGAATGGAAACCAGTTGCGCCCCCGGAGCACGGGCATTCTAGTTTCTCATGCGCAACCTCGGGGATGGAATGCCGCTAAGCCTGGCCGGTTCGCTGCTCGTCGCGCACCCCAACATGCTGGACCCGAACTTCCGCCGCGCCGTCCTTTTCATTTCCGCGCACGACGCCGAAGACGGGGCGCTCGGCGTGATTTTAAATCGGCCCCTCGACAAACAAGTGGCCGACCTGGTGAACGATCCGCCGCCGAAGGGCCTGGGCGACATCCCGGTTTTTCTGGGCGGCCCGGTCGGAAAATCGCAGCTCATGTTCGCGGCCTTCGAATGGCACAAAGGCGAAGGGCTCAAGTTGAACCACAACGTCGGGATCGACCAAGCCCACCAATTGGTGGACGAAGATCCGGCCTCGATCCGCGCTTTTGTCGGTTATGCAGGTTGGAGCGCCGGGCAACTGGAAGCGGAGATGAAACAGAAAGCGTGGATCCTGCAAAAGCCGACGCGATCCGCCCTCGCCCCCGCGCGCCTCCCGAAACTTTGGTTCGAAATCATGCGCGGCCTCGGTCCCTGGTACAAGATGCTCGCCGCCGCGCCGGACGATCCGTCATTGAATTAGGAAAGTGACGAGCGACCTGTGACGTGAAAAAACTCCGGTCGCCCCGCATTTTTAGCTTGTCACTTGTCACACGTCGCTTGTCACTGTCTGCCAAATGATTATCGGCGTTCCAAAAGAAATTAAGGCCCAGGAGCATCGCGTCGGGCTGATCCCGTCGACCGCGTCGATGCTGACGCGAAAAGGGCACACGGTTCTCGTGCAAAAGGAAGCCGGCGTCGGCTCCGGTTATTCCAATCAGGCTTACATCGATGCCGGCGCGCAGATCGTCGACACGGCCCGGAAAGTTTACGCGCAAGCTGAGATGATCGTGAAGGTGAAGGAGCCGTTGAAAGCGGAGTACGGGCTGCTCCGGAAGGGACAGATTCTTTTCACCTACCTGCATCTGGCGGCGAGCAAGCCGTTAACCGAGGCGTTGTTGAAATCGGGCGTGACCGGGGTGGCCTACGAAACGATCCAGGTCGGGAACAAGCTGCCGTTGCTCGAACCGATGAGCGAGATCGCCGGCCGCATGTCGACCGTGATGGGCGCGTTTTATTTGGCAAAACACAATGGCGGCAACGGCGTCCTGCTCGGAGGCGTGCCCGGAGTTTTGCCGGGGAAAGTCGTCGTGATTGGCGGCGGAACTTCGGGAGTCAACGCCGCGCGCATGGCGTTGGGCCTTAAAGCCGATGTCACCATTCTTGAAGTGGACGGCGAACGGATGCGTTTCCTCGATTTGACGATGCCGAACGTGAAGACGCTGTATTCGAACGAAGCGAACCTGACCGAGCTGATGCCGACGACCGATCTCCTGATCGGAGCGGTCCTCGTGCCGGGGGCCAAGGCGCCGAAACTGATCACGCGCGAGATGCTTCGGAAGATGCGGCCAGGCAGCGTATTCGTGGATATCGCGATCGATCAGGGGGGTTGCGCCGAAACTTCGCATGCGACGACTCACCAGAATCCGGTCTATGTGAAAGAAGAGGTGACCCATTATTGCGTCGCGAACATGCCCGGCGCGTATGCCCGGACTTCGACGCAGGCGCTGAGCAACGCCACCGCGCGCTACGCCGAGCTTCTCGCCGATTTCGGGTTGGAAGGCGCCTGCCAGAAACAGCCGGCGCTCATCGGCGGAATCAACACTCGCGACGGGAAAGTCACCTACGCAGCGGTGGCCGAAGCGCACGGGCTCAAATACAAAGCGCCCTTTTAAGGCGCCTTACGAAAGTCGTTCGGCGGCAAGGCCAAACGCTTTGTTCGATTCGATTCAGCAATGTCCCAAGTGGGCAACCAATCCAAAAAACTTATGAAAAAATTAATCTGCATTTTAGCCAGCGCCGCGCTTCTCGCGGCCTGCGAACAAAAAGAAACCGTTGTGGCTCCCGGCACTTCGCCCGCCCCGGAGAAGAAGGTCGAGAACAACACCACGGTCGTAAATCCGACCACGGAAAAGACCAAGGAGACCAAGGAAACGACGAACACAAACACGACGACCGCGACCAGTCCGTCGTCGAATTCGTCCAGCTCGACCACGACTACGACCACGTCGAGCCCGAGCCCGTAGTCTTAACGCTCGTCGATTCACAAAAGGCTTCCCGCGGTTCGCCGCCGGAAGCCTTTTGTTTTTCCCGGCTTGCTCCTACGCTGTGAATGGAGGGACGAGCTCCGGCGAGTCCCGACGCATCCGGCGTCGCGGAACTCCGCCCTCCATTGAAGATGCAGAGGATGAGCAGCAAGACCCTTTCATTTCCAAAAACAAAACGGCTGACGTTATCGTCCGAATTCGCGCGGGTGAAAGGGCAGGGGACGACGGAGCGCGGTCGCTACCTCGTGCTCGGCGCGGCCAAGGTTAATGAAGAGGAAGCCTTTCGGGCCGGCTTCATTACGCCGAAACATATCGGCACGGCGGTGGTGCGAAACCGGGTGCGGCGGCGGCTCCGCGACATTCTGCGGACGAACCAGATGCGGCTGCGCGCCGGATTCTGGCTCGTGATGGTGGCGCGGCCCTACGCGGTCAACGCTACCTACGAGCAGCTAAAAGATGAGTGGTTGCGCCTCGCGGAGCGCGCTTCTATCCTAGCGCCCTGATGCTTTTTCTGGCCCGTCTTTTTATTCGCGGCTACCAAATCCTGCTCTCTCCGGTGCTCCACTTTTTGGCAGGGCCGGGGGGCGGCTGCCGGTTTGAGCCAACGTGCTCGGTCTATTTTCTTCAAGCGTTGGAAACGCACGGCATCCTGCGTGGAACGTGGCTCGGTCTGTATCGCCTGGCCCGCTGCAATCCCTGGGGCGGTCGCGGGGCTGATCCGGTTCCGCCAAGGAGTGATGGGGCCACGCATTCGCATCATCTCGTCTGTGAATAGCCCGGCGGGCAACGATTATGGATCGCCAAGCGTGGATTGCCATTACCGTTTGCGTGCTTGGACTGATTGGCTGGTACGCCTATACGGCTTCGCATTTGCCGCCGCCGCAGCCTGCGCCGATCACGGCGTCGCCCACGCCGGCGACGACAGCAGCAAGTAATTCCCCAGGCCCGGCAACTTCGCCGAGCGCCTCTGCTTCACCAGCCGCGAACAGCTCGCCGTCGCCGGCCGCGACGGAAACCGCCCCCGTTTTCGCGGAGAAAACCGAAACGCTGGCCAACGGCGACGTCGAGTTTCGTCTTACCAATCGCGGCGGCGCGATCGTCGATGCCGTTCTCGTCAATCACACCGTCGACAACGGCAACCGTGTCGCCTTGAACGCGCCCGATCGCACGCCCATCGGCGCGATCGTCGACCAGCCCGACGCCGTTTCGCTCCCGGAATTCGCCCTGGAAAAACAGGCGGATGGCAGCGTCCAGTTCGAGCGCAAGACGCCGGAAGGCGTGACGGTGCGGAAGCGGTTTTTCTTCCCGGCCACGACCGAGAAGAAGGACAACTTCGTCGCCGAGATGGACATCGATTTCCGGAATGACGGGACGCAACCCTACAGCAACCCCGGCTACTTCGTGACCCTGGGTTCAACTCGCCCGATCCATCCGAAGGACATGCCGACCTACACCCGGCTCGCCTGGTACGCGAAAGGGAAGGCCGAAGGGATCGATGTGAATTGGTTCGCCGCGCAAAATTATCCGCTCATCGGCGTGCAGAAACGCGCGGCCCAACCTTTCTACCGGCAAAAGATCGAGAACCTCGAGTGGGCCGGCATGACGAACCAGTTTTTCACCGACCTCGTCACGCCCTTGAACACCAAAGGCGTGGAGCTTTGGGCGAAGCCGTTCGACATCAAACAGGCGGAAGGTCCCAATCTTCTCGGCATCGAGGGCGCGATGGGCATGCCGCCGTTCCAGGTCGCGCCCGGGCAGACGACGACGCAGCGCTTCCAGCTTTACGTGGGGCCCAAGCTCTACGGCCGCCTCGCGCGGCTCGAGCACAACGAAGCCGAGATCATGAACTTCGGGTGGTTCAAGCTCGTCAGCCAGTTCCTCCTCAACTTCATGAACCTGATCCACGGCTGGGTGAAAGATTACGGGATCTCGATCATTCTCCTCACGGCGTGCGTGAAAGGCGTGCTTTGGCCGCTCCAAAACAAGGCCAACAAATCGATGCGCAGGATGTCCGCGCTCGCTCCGAAAATGCAGGAGCTGAAGGAAAAATATAAGGACGATCCCACCCGGATGAACCAGGAAGTCATGAAGCTCTACAAGGAGCACGGGGTGAATCCAGTCGGCGGCTGTTTGCCGATGATGATCCAGATCCCGATTTTCTTCGGGCTCTTCAGCATGCTCGGCCAGGCCGCGGAATTGCGGAACGCGTCGTTCCTCTGGGTGCACGATCTTTCGCAACCGGACACCGTGGGGCACGTCCCGGGTCTCGGGTTCCCGATCAACATTCTGCCCTTGATCATGGGCGCGACCAACCTCTGGCTGATGCGGATGACGCCGAAGACCGGCGATAGCACCCAGCAAAAGGTGATGATGTTCATGCCGCTGATCTTTTTATTTTTCTGCTACAATTTCGCGGCAGCCTTGGCATTATATTACACGACGCAGAACCTGTTCACGATTCTGCAGCTTTATCAGAACCGGAAACAACCCGCCCCGGTCCTGGAGAAAGTTGCGCCGCCAGGGAAACGCGATCGAAAAGGACGACGATGACGCCCAAGGAATTACTCGACACGATTCTCGGCTATCTGGGGTTCGTGGTGCAGATCGACGAAACCCAAAGCGAAGGTGGCAACCCGACGCTCCAGATTTACATGGAGGAAGCTCACACCCTCATCGGCCGGGACGGCGAGACGCTCGAGGCGATCCAGTTTTTGTTGAACCGGCTCATCCAGGCGAAGGACAAAGACGCGCCGAAAGTGATCGTCGATTGCGAGCATTACCGCTCCATGCGCGAGGATCGGATCGTGCAGCGCGTGCGCGAACTGGCCGAACGCGTCCGCATTTCCGGCCGCTCGCTCCAGTTGGAGCCGATGAATTCCTACGAGCGCCGGCTCGTCCACAACGCCTTCAAGGACGATCCCGAGGTCGCGACCTGGAGCCCCTCCGATTCCGCCCGGATCAAACAGATCACGTTACTAAAGCGCCAGCCCAAGCAAGAACCCGCGCCGCAGTAGCCGGCCTGCGGCCGGAAGCTCCAAATCCCAAGCGCCAAGCTCCAAAGAAATCCCAAATCTTAAAGCTTCAAGTTCGCTGCAACGTTTTGGGATTCGGTTTTTGGAACTTCTTTGGGATTTGGAGCTTGGGATTTGGGATTTAGAACGTGAATACGATTTTCCCGCTCCGCTTGTTTTGCGATGCGTGCGCGATAGCGGCCTGTGCTTCGCTCAACGGATACGTGGCTTCCACTTTCGTGCGGAGCAGGCCGCGCTTCGCCATGTCGAAAAGTGGCGCAAAAGTTTCGCCGCGCTCTTCGCGGGTCGCGGCTTCGTACCATTTGTTCACCCAAAATCCGGTGAAGCGCAGGTTCTTGAAAATGAGCATGCCGTTGGGAATGGAGAGCGGATGCAGGCTCATCGCGCCGTAAGTCACCATCGTTCCGTCGGACGCCAGGCATTTCGCGACCCGGACCGCGTTCTCGCCGCCGACCGCATTCAACGCCAGGCGAATCGGCGCTTTGCCGGTCGCGGCCGCGACTTCGTCGCGCAAATTCGCGCCGTCGACCAGGACGACGTCGCCGCCTAACGAACGCAGTTCGTCGACCAACTCCGGCCGGCGGACCACGTTCACCGTTTTGATTCCGAGCTCGTGCGCGATCTGGATCACACACTCGCCCGCGCCGGAATTCGCGGCGTTTTGAATCAACCAGTCGCCGCGCTGGAGCGGAACGAAATCGTGGATCATGCGCCAGGCCGTGATGGGATTCACTTTCAGCATCGCCGCCTGGACGGGCTCGATCTCCTTCGGTGTGGCGGAGAGTCTGTCCGCGGCGATGACCGCGAGCTCGCGCCACGTCCCGAAGTTGTGCGGCAAAATGACCTGCATGCCCACCGCGACATCGCGCACCGCGGAGCCGACTTCGATCACCACGCCGGCGCCTTCCATTCCGGGCGTGGCCGGTAACGCCGGCTTGATCGGATATTTCCCTTCGATTCCGTTCAGATCGGCCGGATTAATCGGCGCGGCCGACATTTTTACGACCGCTTCATTCGGGCCCGGCTCCGGCAATGGCAGATCGACGACCCGCAAAACCTCGGCGGGAATTCCGTGCGTTTCGTAGACGGCAGCCTTACAAGTTTTGTCCATCATGGCGCAGGCAGGGGAGCTTATCGCGAACGATCCGGCCAGCAACATGCAACGGGGCGCTCGCGTCGCCCTCGTCGGCATGCTGGTCAACGTCGTCCTGACGGCCGCGAAAATTTCCGCGGGGCTCTTCGGCAATTCCTACGTCCTGATCGCCGACGGAATCGAATCCGCCCTCGATATTGCCGGCTCGCTCGTGATCTGGGGCGGTTTGAAATTCGCGGCGCGCCCGCCGGACGAAACCCATCCGTACGGCCACGGGAAAGCCGAGCCGCTGGCGGCGGCCATCGTGGCCATGGGCGTTATCATGGCGGCCGTCGGTCTCGCGGTGCAAAGCGTGCGCGAAATTTTCACGCCGCACCACGGCCCCGCGCCGTTCACGCTCATCGTCCTGGTCGCCGTGATTCTTGTGAAAGAATTTCTGTTCCGGGTCGTCATTCGGGTTGGGAAAAACGTCGAGAGCACCGCGGTCCAAACCGACGCCTGGCATCATCGGGCGGACGCCATCACTTCGGTCGCGGCGTTCATCGGGATTTCGGTGGCGCTTATCGGTGGCGAAAAATGGTACAGCGCGGACGACTGGGCGGCGCTTTTCGCCTGCGCGGTTATTGCCACGAACGGCTGCCGGCTGCTCTTTCCGGCGTTGCACGAAATGCTCGACACGGCGCCGCGCGGCGAAATCGTTTCGCGGATCCAGGAAGCGGCTGCGTCCGTGCCGGGCGTGATTGATGTCGAGAAATGCCTGGTGCGGAAGATGGGGATCTCGTTTTACGTCGATCTCCACGTGGGGGTGGACGGCGGCATCTCGGTGCGGGAAGGGCACGACATCGCGCACCAGGTCAAGGACGCCATCAAGCAAACCAGCTCTAGGATCGCCGACGTGCTGGTCCACATCGAGCCGGCCGGTTAAACCAGATCGGCGCGCAGAATCTTGTCGAGCGTATCGGCGAGAAGTTTGCGCGCGACGCCGATCCGGCCGCGAAACGCATTGAGACGCGAGAACGCGCCCGGGTGGGTGAGCAAATACCCGGCGAGCCTGACGAAATTCGTTTTCTGTTTCGCCAGGTCGAAGAGCACGTTGGCCGGCGCCGGGAACGGTTCCCCGGCGGTGTCGCTGATCGCGCGCACGGAAAGCATCGGCAGCTCGTGCGCCGCGCAGAGTTCGGCGATCGTTTCCGTTTCCATGTCCACCGCCGCGGCGCCGGTCCGTTTGTTCAGCGTCTCGCGTTGCCCGGCCGATTCGATCATCCGCGGCACCGTCGCCAGCTTCCCGAGAAAAGTGCTTTCGTTCGCCAGCTCGAGCGCGGGCGATTCGAGAATCTTCGGCGTCGAATAATTTTCCGACACGAGCAGATGACCGACGCGCAGTTCCTTTTCGAGCGCGCCGGCGAACCCGGAGCTGATCAGGTACTCGAAACGCTCCCGCCGCAGCATGACTTCCATGCGTTCGCGGCAAACCATTTTGCCGACGCCGGTATGGATGACCGCCACGAGTTTGCCATGGAGCCGGCCACGGATGTTCTCGACCCCTTCGCGCGAAATAATTCGCGGCTGTTCAAGAAGCCGGACGAAATCCGAGCTCTCGGCAGGCAGGGCAAAAGTGATCGCGATCATCAGCGCTCGCGATCACGGAGTGGGGGAGGAAGGAGAATCGCCGACCCGGACTTGAAGGATGGAACGTCTGTCCGCCGAGGGCGACGGCTCGGGCGTGGGGGAATACTCGGGCGGCGCGAGCGGTGCGAGCGACTGGCGAAATTCGTCGGCCCGGGTCGACGGGAGATCGATGACGATGGCCACGCCTTTGTCGTCCGGCGGCGCCTTTGCGGCGGAGCCGCCCGCCCGTTGCGCGAGCTGAACGACCTGGTCGGCGACGCGATCGCGTTCCGTTACCGCGGCGATCAGACGAATCTCGTTCCCAATCGTGGGCAGCGGCAGGGACGTCTCCGCAGTTCTCTGCAAGGTCGACGCCAGTTGTTGCCGGGTCGCTTCTTCGCGGGCGCGCAATTCTCCGGTGCCCTTCTTTTTTCCAATGATGAAAAAGATTCCGACGAGAACGTTGAGGAGAACGAGCGCGGCGAAGGCCGTGATGAGTTTGCGGCCGAGCCCGGTCGCCGGCTGCGGAATGTCGGGATCCTGCTCGCCGAGGACCTCGCGCGAACCACGGGCGCGCCGATGCATCTCGCGCGCGATCTCCAGCTCGCGTTGAAGCTGCGGGTCGGTGGCCAGCCGTTGCTCGAACGCCGTCCGCTCGTCTTCGCCGAATTTTCCCTCGAGATAATCGAACAGTTTTTCCGGACTCATGGATGGGCGACAAGCATCGCAATGCCCAAAGGTGCGGGCAATAGCAATCCAAGGAGCGGGGGGGGGGGGGGGGGGGGAAGGCCCGAAAACCCCG